>CBDCAE010000017.1:0-763114 GCA_965213825.1 Capsulimonadaceae bacterium | reverse complement strand
TTGTTCCCTATGCCAGCTCGGCGTACCGGAGCGCCCGGCCGGTGCTGGCGCATAACGCCGACAAGGTGCTGCACCTGACCGACACCATCGGCCTTAGCCCGGTGATGGGCGGCATGAAGACGCTGTATGACCAGAAGAAGCTGGCGATTGTGCAGGGGGTCGGCTACCCGAACCCGAACCACAGCCATTTCCGCTCGATGGAAATTTGGCAGACCGCCGAACCCGAAAAGCTCGGCACGGAAGGCTGGGTCGGACGCTATTTAGATGCCATCCGCAGCGGGCGCACATCGCCACTGACGGGCATCAATATCGGCAACGAAGCGTCGGAAGCGTTTACCAATGCCCATGCCGCCGTGCCGACCATTCAGGGCCTCGCAAACTTCGGGGTCGTCTTCCCCGGCAATGCCGAGGGGCAGGCCCGGACTGCCGCCTTGAAGCAGGTGCAGATGGGCGACACCAATACACCCTACGGCAAGTTCTTCCAGCAGACGGCGGCGGAGACTTACGACAGCGCGGACAAAATCTCGGCGGGCATCACTCAGTACCACTCCACTGTCGTTTATCCGAACTCAGCGTTCGGCAAGGGGATGCAGGAGATCGCCCAGCTTATCGCGGCGAACCTGGGAACCCGTGTGTATTACATCTCGACCGGCGGCTTCGATACCCATACTCAGCAAATTCGCCGTCATGACCAGCTTTGGCAGGACGTTTCCGACAGCCTGCTGGCGTTCCAGACCGACCTTGATGGAATGAACGCGGGCGACCATGTTCTGACCCTGGCGTTCTCCGAGTTTGGGCGGCGGGTGCATGAAAATGCAAACGGCGGCACCGACCACGGCACGGCGTCCGAGATGTTCCTGCTCGGCGGGGCGGTGAAAGGCGGCCTGTACGGCGCGTACCCTAGTCTGACCGATCTCGACGCGGGCGACCTGAAATACAGCACCGACTTCCGCGCGGTCTATGCCACCGTGCTGGACCGCTGGCTCGGCACCAACAGCGAGATCGTTTTAGGAAAGCGCTATGAAGACCTGAAGTTTGTCTGAGTTCGCGTTTGTATCTGAGGAAGGTAGCCATGCAAGGAACAAGAAGTTTTGTCTGCGCTGCGGCGCTGGCTGCATTGTCTGCGATGGTCGTGTCTGCGCCAGTCTGGGCTGTCCCGGCCTCGACGGCTAAGCTGGTCTTGGATGGGCTGGTCGGGAAACATCAGGTCATCGGCTTTACGGTGCATGACGGGTCGCGCTATTTAGGACGGGTGCTGTCGGGCGACCATGGCCTGTACATAGTGCAGACGTTTCACTACGCCAGCGCGGCGGTGACAACGCCGGAAACAACGACGCAGACAAGCTATATTTACGGACGGCGCGGGCGGGTACGGCCTGTCACAAGGCGGGTGACGCAGCAGATAACGTCGCAGAAGACCATTGCCGATGATGCCGCCGTTAAGGCGCTGGTCAGCGGCGTGGCGGGTGCATCATTTCGCCCGCAGGAGCAGTCCGGCGGGCGCGAGATCATCGCCCCAACCGACCTGCGCTGCCTTCAGCAGCTCTTGCCTCCGGCAACCGGCAAAGCAAACTGGACACTCCAAACGCTGTGGGCCGCCCCCAAACTGCCGATTTCAACCGCAGCGGCTTCCAGTGCCGCTTCTCGGTGAGCCGGCCTGAGAAAAGGCCCGCCGCAAATGCGGCGGGCCTTTTTTTGCTGTATGATGACGGTGTCATGATGACAGTACGCTGATTTTCCACGGCCGGGGCTGGGAAGGCTCAATGGACGTTTGCGATCTCAAAGGTTTGAACGGTGTTTGGGGAAAAGTCCACGGTGAACGCTTTGCCTGCCAGGTGAATGTCCTGGTGGACGGCGTACTTTTCGCCGGCGGGGCCGGCCTGCGTCGCCCAGCGGGTAATCGGGCCGGATACGGCGGCGAAGCGGGATAAATCGAACCGGAGGCGCCGGGGCGTGGCGTGGTTTGTCGTGACCAGGACCAGTTTTTGGTGAGCCGGATCGTAGGCGGCGACGGTAGTGGGATCGCCGCTGTCAATCAGGGTCATGCCAGGACGGATGTGGCGGGTGAACTGGGCCAGCACAAAGTATTTGGGGTTCACGCTGCCGATCTGCTGAGTTTTGAGGTCGGCCTGGATCAGTCCCCAGCCGTGCCCGTCGAGCGGCTGCCAGTAGCACCAAGCGGTCGGGTGCAGTTCGTGCAGATCGAGGCTGAGGTTGTCGGCCAGCGGCAGCCCGGACGCATCTCCTTCGCCGTACTCCGAGTTCCACAGGCGATGCCCGGACACGGCAGAGCGCAGCAGTGCACGATGTCCGCCTCCGTACTGGTAGCCATGCACATTCACCCGGCCCACTGACGCCTGCGCGGCCGGGCTGAGGCTTTTCCAGGTTTGCGCCGCTCCGTCGTAAGCGTTTTCATCAGACGCGGCGACCAGCGTTTTCTCCTGTCCCCGCGCATCCATCTCCGCTCGCAGGGCGTCAATGACAGACGCCTGAGTCGCAGCGTCAAAATGGCACCCTTCCTGGTTTCCCTTGCTGTACCACCAGGTGGTGATCGGCTCGTTGAACGGCTCGACGGACTCGAACTGGATGCCCCAATGGTTGGCGGCATAGCCGGCGACAGTCGCCAGGTAAGCCGCATATTGCAAGGAGCGCTGCGGCTTGAGGTTGTCCTTCGCTCCGTCGTCCGCCCCGGACGGATTATGGTTGACGCACATCCACCACGGCGGCGAGTTGGCGAACAGCTCGAAACGGTCCGCGCCGCGTTCTTTGGCTTTCTGAAGCATGGTCCGCTGATTGCTGTCGGCGGCCCAGTTCCAGCTTGAGGAAAGCGGGTCGGCGTTTTGCCCGTCGGTCCAGAAGCAGTCGATCTGCCGGAATGCCGGAATACGCGGCGACACCGACATCACGGCTCCGTCTGCCACGCGGGGACTGCACGCGCCCGCGTTGTACCGGGCAATCGTCATGCCGAGGCCCGGCAGCGTCTGCCCGTTCAGCGTTGTCTGCTTGGTTGTGAAGACGATATCCGCGAGGTCGTCGCGCCTGCCGTAAACATTCGCCCACCAGGCAAGCGAGCATCCCCACCCTTCCCAGGTCCCCCAGCGTATGCTGGGGTTGACGGGGACCGTCGTGTCGGCAGAGGCGGGAACGGCGAGGCGGCCTAGAGACGCAGCGGCAATAAGAATGAGGAGCAGGTATTTAAGCATAGTTGATTGTCTGCCCTAACATAGCGATTATAACAAAATGAAGCGCACCTGTCAAGCCGCGAGATTTCGTGGTAAACTGCAAGAAATCCTTCGCAGCGAAAGAAAAATTTCATGGCTTCTTCCCGTGTTCCTTGCCCGCAGTGCGGGACGATGAACTTTGCTCAGGACCCGATGTGCCTCGGCTGCGGCGCACGGTTCGCGCCCCGGCCTGCCGCCGCGCCGGTGCGGGCGGCGCCCCAGTACGCCCCCGACGAGATGTGCATGCGCTGCTTTGGGGTCCTGCTGCCCGCGTCTCAATTTGACACGCGAGGTATGCTTGGCGGGGTCGAGTCAGCCGGGCCGCAGTATGCCGGCGGAATTGGCACGACGGGCATGGTCGCCAGAGAGCTATCGGGGATACTGTGGTTCATGGACTTTATGATGAACCTGCTGGTCGGCAGCATCATCAAGAAGAACTTTGACCGGCGCTTGCAGCAGGCATTGAAAGAAGCGCCGCATTCGCTCTGCTGCCCATCCTGCCGCGCCATCGTTCGGCGTGAGAGATTGCTCTGAAAGCGATTATTTTTCGCAGGCAGGGAACGTTCGGCGGCGGTGGGGAGTAAAATCAGCATGGAACCAAAGACAGCGCACAGTCTTATTCGGTGGGTGGCAGTGGCAGCAGCCGTGTTCACCAGCATGACGCTTGGGGCAGGCAGAGCAAGTGCCATGCCGGCGGGCGGGACACAGAAACCGGCGGGCTACAAGCAGGAGGCGGAAGAGCAAACTGACTTTATTCAGGCGCACTACTGGGACGGGGCGGTGAAGCGCTACCGGCCTTCCTACCCAACCGTCGCCGGTCAGCTCGCTTACGATGTTATGTGGGGCAACGGGGTCCAGTTTTCGGCGCTGGCGGCGGCGGCGCGGGAAGACCCCGCCAAGTACCGTCAGCCGCTGTCCGACTTCGCCGACGGCCTTGCGGCCTACTGGGACCCGACCGCCCCGGTCCCCTGCTACCAGGCCTACTGCTCCGGGCCGGGCGGCGACGACAAGTATTACGACGACAATGAGTGGATGGTGCTGGGGTTCACCGAAGCCTACCAAAACACCAATGACCCGAAGTACCTCAAGATGGCCCAGGACACGCAGAAGTTTGTGCTGAGCGGCTGGGACGACGCTTTAGGCGGGGGCGTCTACTGGAAGATTGACCACAAATCCAAAAACACCTGCTCCAATGCCCCTGCCGCCGCGTCAGCCCTGCGCCTTGACCAAGTCACGGGCGACCGGGAGCAGGGCGTGTGGGGCATCAAGCTCTGCGACTGGACGACGGCGCATTTGGAGGACGCCGACGGCTTGTTCTGGGACAACGTCAACCTTGACGGCAAAATCCAGAAATGGAAGTTTTCTTATAACACGGCGCTGATGATCCGCACCTATGTCCTGCTGTACCAGCTCCGGCACGCGCCTGCTGACCTTCAGGAAGCCCGGCGCGAGGCTGACGCCGGCCTAGCGGCCTGGACCGACCCGGTGACCGGCTCTTTGCAGAAGACCGAAGACTCGCCGCGCTTCACCCATTTGTTCTGCGAGGCCCTCCTACGGCTGTACGACGTGTCGCACGACACGAAATATCTGAACGCCGTCCGGCAGCAGGCAGCCTTTGCAGACAGGTATGCGCGGGACCCGAAAGGCGGCTACCGGGACCACTGGACGGTCGCGGTCAAAAACTCCGATGCGCCGAAGTCGCTGATCGAGAACGCTTCCGCCGCCCGCCTGTTCTGGCTGCTGGCCCCCTACCCCAACCCCGCCGAACTGACGACCGCAGGACGGACCGCGGCAGGGCAAGACAGAGAAGCGCAGGCGGAAGCCTTACTGCATCAGGCCGTGGACAGCGACCGGGACGCTGTCGAGGCACGGTTTTATCTGTGGAAAGTGCTGGCGCGGGCAAAGAAAGCGCCGCAGGCCGCCGCCGAAGCCGCGCAGCTCACGGCCCTGAGCCAGAACGCGGCTTATGCCGAGCGCCTCAAGGCAGTGGGATGGAAGCCGTAGGGTTATATGGTAAAATAATAGGGAGAAAGATGATTTGATGCCTTCCTTGCCAAATAACCCGCGGAATACTCTGACAGCGACAGTACGAGCGGCGGCAGTCGTGCTTGGCAGCGTTGCCCTAGCCGCCCTGGCTCGGTTCGATCTGAATCCGGTCTTTGGACGGCGCGTGTCTTTTATCACTTTTATCCCGGCGCTGGCCTTCAGCGCCTGGCGCGGCGGCTGGGCGAGCGGAGTCGCGGCCCTCGCGGCTTCGATCATAGCCGCGCTGCTTCTAGTCAATTCGTTGAACACCGGGATCGCGCTGAGCCTCAGCGACCAGGTGACGCTCGCCATTTTCGTCGTGATCGGGCTGAGCATTTGCGCCATCAGCGAAGCCCAGCATAAAGCGCAGCGCGACGCTGAACACTCCGCTGGAGATGCCCGTCAGGCAGCACTTGCGCTGCAAGACAGTGAGGCCCGCAAGACCGCCATTCTCGCAGTTGCACTCGACTGTGTCATTTCCATCGGCAGTGACGGCCGGATTACTGAGTTCAACCCCGCCGCCGAGAAGACATTCGGCTATTCTGCTGCCGAAGTTCTCGGCCAGCCGATTGCCGAGACGGTCATTCCACCGGCGCTCCGGTCCGCGCACTACACCGGGTTTACCCGCTACTTTGCGACCGGGGAAGGGCCGATACTGGGGCAGCGGATCGAAATTGCCGGCATGCGAAAAGGCGGCGAAGAGTTTCCGATTGAGCTGGCGATTGTGCCAATGGAGCAGAACGGTGAAGTTGGGTTCACAGCATACCTGCGGGACATCAGCGAGCGTAAGTCGCTGGAAGCCGAGCAGTCGCGCCTCGCCGAATCAAACCGCCTGCTGCTGGAGTCTACCGGCGAGGGTATTTATGGCATTGATCTGAAAGGCCGGTTTACATTCTTCAATCAGGCCGCCGCCGGAATGCTGGGATACACGCCGGGGCAAATCATCGGGCAGGGCAGCCATGCGCTCATTCATGGGCGGCGGGAGGACGGCTCGGTTTATCCGGAAACGGAATGTCCGATCTACAAGGCCATCCAAAGCGGAAAAAGCGCCCACTGCGAAGAGGAAGTCTTCTGGCGAGATGACGGCACAGCGTTTCCGGTCTCGTATACGGCCGCGCCGATTGTTTCCGAATTAGGCGTGCAGGGGGCCGTCGTTATATTCGCCGACATCAGCGAGCGCCGTGCTTTGGAAGCGGAGCAGGAGCGGATCACGCAGCGCGAGCATAGAATTGCCGAGCAGCTTCAGGAGGCGCTCCAGCCGCCGCTGCCGCAGAGCGTGCCGGGGTTGACTCTAGCAGATTACTACCGCCCAGCTTTAGAGGAAGCCGGGGTCGGCGGCGACTTCTCCGACGTGTTTGCCGCCGACAAAGGCTTAACATACCTCGTGGTCGGCGACCTGAGCGGCAAGGGACTCGCGGCGGCCAGCCAGGTTGCAATTGTCCGCAATATGCTTCGGTTCGCACTGTATAACGGGCGAACACTGGCCGGCCCAATCACCACGCTGAGCCGAACCCTGGCGGACAACGATCTGCTGACCGGCTTCGCGACCCTGTTTGTCGGTCGCTATGAGGCGTCGGAGCGTCTTCTCAGCTACGTCAACTGTGGTCAGGACGCCGGCCTGATTTTGCGCGGCACGACCGGACAGGTCGAGCCTCTGCCGCCGACCGGCCCGGTTTTAGGCGGGTTTGCCGGGGCGACATTCACGGAAGAATCAGTGCGCCTTGACCCTGGCGACATTTTAGCGGTCTTCTCGGACGGCCTGACTGAAGCCGGTCCGACCCGCACGGCGCTTTTGACCGGCGACGGCGTGGCATCGCTTCTCGCAGAATCGGCGGCGGGCCGGGGAGCAAGGGAGCCGGCCAGCGCCGAGGCAGTCGTCAAGTATCTGATGGCGGGGGTAGACGCTCACGCCGAAGCGGGAATTCGCGACGACCAGTGCCTGCTGGTCGCGGTCGTGAGTTAGCTTAAAAAATCCCGACACCTTCCGTGCCGGGATTTTTTGGGGTCTACTGATTGGTGTTCACTGATGCTTGCGATGAGCGGCGGCGGCAATGACTTTGTCCCGGTTCTTGTCAAAGATCGGCTGACAGGCGGAGCAGCAGAAGTAGTAGGTTTTTCCCTTGTAAGTCTCATGCCCGGCGGCGGCGGCAGGCGAGGCGATCTTCTCGCCGGTGACGGGGCAGATCAAAGCAGCCGGCTTCGGAGCCGCAAAAGTGGTTCCGGCAAGCGTGGTCACGGCAGCAAGTGTAAGCAGCAATGTTTTCATAAATGTCTCCATAGGTTCTTTTTCTTCTTCTTTCCTTGTCGTTCCTTCTTTAGAGACGAACAGTTTTCAGGCGCAGGGAGTTCATAACGACCGAGAAGCTGGAAAAGGCCATTGCCAGCGCGGCCAGCACAGGGTTCAGCAAGCCGCAGGCGGCCAGCGGAATACCGACAGCGTTGAAGAGGAACGCCCAGAAAAGGTTCTGCTTGATTGTCTTTAGGGTACGCCGGGACAGCAGAACGGCGTCGGCGACGCCGCTGAGGTCGGAGCGCAGAAGCGTGATGTCGGCGGCTTCGAGGGCGACATCCGCTGCCCGGCCCATCGCAATGCCGAGGTCCGCCTGCGCCAGCGCCGGAGCGTCGTTCACGCCGTCGCCGACCATTGCCACTAAAACACCCCCCTGCTGACGGCGCTTCACGGCGTCCGCCTTGCCGCTCGGCAGGACTCCCGCTTCTATCTCTGTAATGCCGACTTGTGCTGCGACCGCCGACGCGACCCGTAAATTATCTCCTGTCAGGAGTGAAACCCGCAGCCCCATCGCTTGAAGCCGCGCGATGGCGGCTTTCGCTGTGTCCCGCACGGTATCTGCAACGGCAAGTATTCCCGCTTCTTCGGAACCGACCGCCACCAGCACGGCGGTTTTGCCGCCGACTTCCAGCCGGGCCAAGTCTGTCTCGGCGCTCGGCGTCAGCGAGATTGCGTTCCGCGCAAGAAACGCCGCCGTGCCGACCCGGACGACTTTATCACCGACTTGGGCTTCAATGCCATAGCCCGGAAAGTTCGTGAACGCTGTCGCAGGCGCGATGTCCCCTGCGGCAGTGACACTCGCTCCGGCAATGATCGCCGCTGCCAGCGGGTGTTCCGAGCCGGCCTCCGCCGATGCCGCCAAGCGCAGCAGGCCCGCCTGGTCCAGGCCGTTGTGCAGTACCACATCGGTCAACACAGGCTTGCCGTGGGTCACGGTCCCGGTCTTGTCCAGCAGCACTTCTCCCACCCGGCTGGCCCGCTCCAAAGCGTCGCCGTTTCTAATGAGAATGCCGAGCGACGCACCCCGCCCTGTACTGACAATCAACGCAGTCGGGGTCGCCAGTCCGAGTGCACAGGGGCAGGCGATAACCAGCACGGCTATAGCGGGGGTTAGAGCCGCCATCGTGCCGGCGTGAAGCGCGAAAACCCAGACCGCAAATGTCAGCAGCGCGATACCCAGCACGGCCGGGACAAACACACTAGCGACCGTGTCGGCCAGCTTCTGAATCGGCGCTTTGCTGCCCTGCGCTTCTTCCACCAGCCGCGCCATCTGTGCGAGGGTCGTGTCTGGGCCGACCGCCGTGGCCTGGAACAGCAGCGAACCGCTGCCGTTCACTGTGCCGCCGATTACGCGGTCCCCGGCGGCTTTTGCGACCGGCAGGCTTTCGCCCGTCAGCAGCGACTCGTCTACCGAAGACGCGCCGCTAGTCACCACACCGTCCACGGCAACCTTTTCGCCGGGCCGGACCCGCACTGTCTGCCCCGGCCTCAGCAGCTCGATGAGGACATCGCGCTCTTCGCCTGCCTCCGGCACTAGCCGCGCCGTCTTCGGGGCCAGTGCCAGCAGAGACTGAATGGCGGTGGACGCTCGCCGCTTCGCGCCCGCTTCCAGCCAGCGGCCCAGCAGAATCAGCGTCACAATCGTGGCTGCCGTCTCGAAGTAGACTTTTGGGTGCGGGGTCCCGATCAGCGCGGCGAGGCTTGAGAAGTACGCCGCCGACGCGCCAAGCGCGACCAGCGTGTCCATCGTCGCCGTGCCGCCGTGCCGCAAAGCGTTAAACGCGCCGGTATAGAACTGCCGCCCGAAGCCGAAGACGACTGTTGCAGTCAGCGCCGCAGACAGCCAGAGGATCCAGACAGGCTGCTCCACGCCCATGCCGGCCATGGATAATACCAACACCGGGGCTGTCAGAACTGCCGCGCCCACCAAGTTCATCAGCGCCGGGTTCCACCCGGTTTCTTCTGCTTTCGGCACGGCGCTGGCCGGAGCCGCCCCGTAGCCCGCTTTTTCGACGGCGGCGACCAGCGCAGCGGGCTGGGCCTGCGCGGGGTCAAATGCGACAAATGCCCGGTTTGTGGCAAGATTTACGGCGGCCTCTTCGACGCCCGGCACTTTTTTGAGAAAGCGCTCGACCCGTCCGACACACGACGCACAGTGGATCCCGGTCAATTCCAGCGTACAGGTTTCCATCGTTATGCGGCCTCGTAGCCTTCGTCCGCGATGGCATCGGCCATTTGAGCAATCTGCACCTTTGCTGGGTCGTAGGTTACTGCCGCCGAAGTGGTTTCCAAGCTAACATCGGCCTTCTGGACGCCTTCCAGACCCAGAAGCGCTTTCGTGACATGGCCGACGCAGGCATCGCACATCATGCCTTTGATATTGAAATTGGTTTCCATATTTTTCGCTTTCTCTCTACTTAAGGAACCGGCCCAGTGACACGCGCACCTCATCAATTAATTGCTGCTCAGTCATCTCGCTTGTGTGTTCATGCGCGGTTTTGGTGCCGTGTCCGGCGACGCAGCCTTGAATATGACCGGTCAGCAGCTCCACGCCCATCGCATCCAGCGCGGAGCGGACGGCGGCAACCTGGGTCAAGATGTCCACGCAGTAGCGGTCGTCTTCCACCATCTTCTGAATGCCGCTGACTTGCCCGGCAATCCGCTTCAGCCGGTTCTGCACCTGGGTTTTGTTCTGCATTCCATGTCCTTACTGCCTCTTATTATACCCCAGTGGGGTATAAATGTCAAGAGTGGGGCAAAGTCATCCGTGTTTAGCAGGGCAGGCCACTGGGGTAAAAATTCGGCGGTAAGACCTGTTATGACTACTTATTCCCCTGTTCTAGATCCCCCTACCACTATCGCTGAGGCGCTCACGCGGGCTTCCAATGTCGCGGACTGTTGTGCGGCTCACGCCGGAGCGATTGACTACGACGGTGCGTTCCCGTCGGATGAGTTCCGCTGGCTTTACGAAGCAGGACTGCTCGCCGGCGCTTTGCACCCGGCGCTTGGCGGCGTCGGCCTCGGCATCCTGCCCGGCACGACCCCAGACCTGTTGAAACTGCTGCGACAGATCGGACGCGGCAACCTAGCTGTCGGGCGGCTCTTTGAGGGCCATGTCAATGCCCTGCTTCTATTTCAGACGTTCGGCACGCCGGAGCAGCAGGCGGCCTGGGCGGCGGATGTTCACGCCGGCCGTCAGTTCAGCGTGTGGAACACGCAGGCCGCCGACGGAGTTCATTTGGCAACGCTGCCGGACGGCGGCTGCCGGCTTCTGGGCGCGAAAACATTTGCATCGGGGGCGGAGCATGTCTCACGCCCCTTGATTACCGGTGCGATGGAGGACGGCGGCTGGCAGATGGTGATTGTCCCGACTGAGCGCGTCCAGACGGCAGCCTCCGACCCGTCGTTCTGGCACCCGCTGGGAATGCGGGCGACAGCAAGTGTTCATATGGACTTTACGGGGCTGGAAGTCAGTCAAGAGGACCTTCTCGGTCAGCCGGGCGACTACTACAAGCAGCCCGCGTTCGGCGGTGGCGGCATCCGGTTCATGGCTGTCCAGATGGGCGGCGCGGCATCGGTCTTTGAACACACGCGGCAGTTTCTGCGAGAGCAAAACCGGACCGAAGACCCGTTTCAGCGGGAGCGCATTGGTAAAATGGCATCACTGATCGAGACCGGCGACCTTTGGCTGCGCGGTGCGGGCGAGATGACGGATAACCCGGAAGCCGGCGCGGACACCGTGGTCCAATACGCGCACATGGCGCGGGCGGCGATCGAAGAGATTTGTCTGGAAGTCCTGCGCCTTGCCGAGCGGTGCGTCGGCGCACGCGGTCTGCTGCGGCCCAATCCGTTTGAGCGCATCCACCGGGATTTGACGCTGTACCTGCGCCAGCCCGGCTCGGATGCGGCGCTGGTAGACGCGGGCCGCTACGTCCTAGAAAGTCCCACCCATGCCCTCTGGTGCCGCTGACACTGCTGCCGGTTTTTTTGCCGACATTGACGCCGTGCCGCTCCTGCCGCCGGACACGGTGCGTTCTTGGGGCAAAACCCTAGTTGTCGCGCCGCACCCGGATGACGAGTCGCTCGGCTGCGGCGGGGTCATCGCTCTGCTGTCCCGCTTCGGCCTGCCCGTCAGCGTGCTGCTTGTCAGTGACGGCACCGGTTCGCATCCAAACTCCCAAAAGTACCCTGCGCCGGCGCTGCGCGACCTGCGCGAACGCGAAGCGAAAGCCGCACTGTCCCGGCTTGGGGCAACGCCGGAAAGCGCCGCGTTTCTGCGGCTCAAAGACGGCGCAGTTCCCAGCGAAAGTGCGCCGGACTTTGCACATGCAGTCGCTTTGGTCCGTTCCTTTTTGGCTGACTATCAGCCGCAGACAATTTTACTGCCTTGGCGGCGCGATCCCCACCCCGATCACCGGGCGACGAGCCAGATAATCCAGGCCGCGCTTGCTACGCTAATCGGTAGGCCGCGCCTGCTGGAGTATCCGGTATGGGCATGGGAGCGGGCCGCGCCGGAAGACAACCCGCAGCCGCATGAAGTGGCAGCGTTTCGCCTGGACATCAGCAGCGTCCAGGCCGTCAAGCGCTCCGCCGTGGACGCGCACCAGTCGCAGGTGACACATTTGATTGACGATGACCCGCAGGGGTTCTGGCTGTCCCCGGAAGTGATCGCGCATTTTGAGCGCCCCTGGGAAGTCTATTTAGAGGTGCTTTCATGGTAAACATCGCTCAGCCGAACACGCTGACGCCGGACTATTTCGACAAAGTCTACGCGGCGAATGCTGATCCGTGGGGCTTTGAATCAAGCGACTACGAGCGTGGCAAGTATGCTGATACTTTGGCCTCGCTGCCCCGGTCCGAGTACAAAAATGTCTTTGAGATCGGCTGCTCTTTGGGCATTCTCACGTCCCAGCTTGCCCTGCGCTGTCACAGGCTGCTGGCCGTAGACGGCTCGGAAGCGCCGCTTGTGCGGGCGCGAGAGCTTTGCCGGGACTTGAAGAACGTCGAAATCCAGCAAATGCAGGTGCCGGATCAGTTTCCCAATGGGTTATTTGACCTGATTCTGGTTTCCGAAGTCGGCTATTACTGGTCGCCCGATGATTTTGCTAAAGCGCAGGCAGCTATTTTGGAGCATCTGGAGCCGAGCGGCCAGCTTATGCTGGTGCATTGGACGCCGCCGGTCCACGATTATCCTTTGACCGGCGATGAGGTCCACGAGGCATTTCTGCGCCTGCCTGGACTGGCTCGCCTGAGCGGCCACCGTGAAGAAACCTACCGCTTAGACGTGCTGGAGCGTACTGCCGGATAAGAGATTGCACGGAAAGCCTGAAAGACCTCCTCTAGCCTCTTAATAGTGGGGGAACAAAAAAAGAGCGGAATAGGAGCAAAGCACCCCTTCTTGTCCTGAGTCCGGTTCCCCCGTTATTGGGGGCTAGGGGTCTCAGCTTTCTACCATTTGTAAACCTTACTGTCGCAAGCAGTCAAGCCGGCGGCGCAGGTCGGGCAGCGCTTCGGTGATCGGAATGAGCGGCCAGCGGCGTGCCCATTCCCCATCCGGCTTCTGGTGGCAGATTGTCACTTCGGCCCAGATCATTCCAAAGGGCCGCTCAGGGCTGGCCGGCCCGTTCAGAACAAAGGCCGGAACGGCCAGCGCCTCGGCCAGCGCCTCCCCGTCACTGACTGTGCCTCCTGCCCTCCATAAACGCCGCAGACTGCGCCTTGCCTGAAGGCGGACGGCAACCGCCGCCGGCTGCTGAACCCAGTGGGTGTGTCCGGTCCGGCCCATTTCTCCCCATTCCCGAAGCTGCGACGACAATCCAAGCGGCGTCCGGCCTTCCTGACGCGCCGACGTAATGACTCGCACCTGCGGACTATGCCGGATGCAGGCATCGGCCCGGCGCAAAGCGTCTTCCAGCGCCACATCTTCCAGGCACGGCAGCGGAGGCAGCCCCCCGATCTGCCGATAAGCGGAGGCCGTGATCCCAAGACTTCCCCCAAAAAACTGATGATGGCGCGGCCACGGGTCGGCGAGGTCCGGGTCAAGCAGGCTTTCCAGCCGGGCCAGCCCACGCTGGTACGCTGTATCCCGCAGGCAGTATAGCCGCGCATTCCGGTCCTCGCCTCGCTGCCGCTCCACGCGGATGCGTCCACCGACTGCGTCCGCCCCGGCGGCGATTTCATGCAGCATTTGATGTACCCAATCGGAGGCAACCCGCGTATCGCCGTCAGTCGAGGCAATGACACCGCGCCCTTGTCCGCAGGAAAGCAGGCGGCGGCAGGCTTCATCCATGAGAAGCCGCCGTGCAGTGCCGACATGGGCGAGCGGCAGCGGCAAAGCGATCTCGGCGACATGGAGAGCGAAATGGGGATAATGCTTGCCGAAAGCGCAAGCGACTTCCACCGTTTCATCCGTGCAGTTATTTGCCAGCACCAGCACTTCGTAAGTATCGGGGTCAAGCACGTCTTTCAGCGCGTCCACCTGATGTGCCAGCGCGGCCAGCGTCTGCGGCAGCCGCTCGGCTTCGTTGCGAACCGGAATGACGACCGAAAGCAGCAGCCGGGCACTCGGCGGCGGGAAACTGAGTGTTAGTGGGAGGTACTGACTGAGAGGTGGGAGAGGGACTTGCATGCCTCTGTTGTACCCAGGAGCAGGAAAACGGATACCTGCCGCCGAATTACGGATCATCACACCTACAATGGGAGAGTCACAATGCAGTATACGAGTTTAGGCCGGTCCGGCCTCAAGGTCAGCCGCCTGTGTTTAGGAACAATGAACTTCGGCCCGCAGACGACCGAAGAAGACAGCTACGCAATCATGGACCGTGCGCTAGAGCTTGGCATCAACTTCTGGGACACCGCCGATGTTTACGGCTGGCAGCAGGGTGAGGGCATCACCGAGCAGATTATGGGCCGCTACTTCGCCCAGGGCGGCGGGCGGCGCGAGAAAGCGGTCATTGCCACCAAAGTCTTCGGCGGCATGAGTACGGCGGACAACAAAGACTGGCCGAACACGAACCGCCTGTCCGCGCTCCACATCCGCAAAGCCTGCGATGACAGCCTGAAGCGCATGAAGACCGATTATATTGACCTGTACCAGATGCACCATGTTGACCGCGAGACGCCGTGGGAAGAAATCTACCAGGCGTTTGAAGTCTTAGTGCAGCAGGGCAAAGTTTTGTACTTCGGCTCGTCGAACTTCGCCGGCTGGCATATCGCCCAGGCGTCCGAGATCGCCAAGCACCGGCATTTCTTAGGGCTGGTCTCCGAGCAGAGCCACTATAACCTGAACGTTCGCAAGCCTGAACTCGAAGTCATCCCCGCCTGCGAGAGGTACGGCCTCGGCCTGATCCCGTGGTCCCCGCTTGCCGGTGGCCTCTTGGGCGGCATCCTGCAAAAAGAAGCGACCGGCCGCCGCGCGGGCCGGGACATCGAAGCCGATCGTCCGAAGCTTGAGAAGTGGGAAGGCTTGTGCAAAGACCTCGGCGAGAAGCCCGCCGATGTCGCCCTGGCGTGGCTGCTCAAGAACCCCGTCGTCACTGCGCCGATCATCGGGCCACGCACAATGGAGCAGCTCGACGGGTCTTTACGCGCCTTAGAGATCGAGCTGTCCGACGATACGCTGACAAAGCTCGACGAAATCTTCCCCGGCTACAAAACCGCCCCTGAAGACTACGCCTGGTGAGTTGATGATACTAGAGGCAAAAAAGCGCCGGGCAACCGCCCGGCGCTTTTCTGCATTCAGCCAAAGACCCTGCGCTGAGATGCATGGTTTTATGGGGCGTTGTCCTTCTTCGGCGGGCGCTTGATCGTAAGGCCAAGCTCACGAAGCTGCTTGTCTTCCACTTCCGAGGGCGCATCCATCATTGGGTCGAAGCCGCCGCCGGACTTGGGGAAGGCGATGACTTCGCGGACGTTTTCATCGTCGGTGAGGTACATGATCAGCCGATCAATGCCGGGGGCCATGCCGCCGTGGGGCGGGGCACCGAAGTCAAAGGCTTCCAGCATGTGGCCGAACTGATCTTGGATTTGTTCATCGGTCTTGCCGAGCATTCGAAAGATGCGCTCCTGAATGTCGCGCTTATGGATACGGATGGAACCCGACGCGCCTTCCGAGCCGTTACAGACGAGGTCATAGGTGTAGGCACGGCACCTGGCGGGGTCGGACTCCAAAATGTCCAGATGCTCGGCGTGGGGCATCGCGAACGGATTATGGGCAAAGGTCCAGGTCTTCGAATCGTCGTCCCACTCGAACACCGGAAAGTCCGTGACCCAGGCAAAGTGCAGGACATTCGGGTCGGCGAGCTTCAGCCGCTTGGCGATCTCGCGCCGCAGCAGGTCTAAGGCTTTGGCGACAATCTCCGGCGTGTCGGCAATAAAGCCGATCAAGTCGCCGGGGGCAGCCTCGGCCAGCGCGACAAGCCCGCTAATCTCTTCTTCGGTCAGGAACTTGGCGATGGGTGACTTGACGCCTTCTTCCGTGACCAGCAGGTACGCCAGCCCCTTTGCACCAGTCTCTTTGACCAGCGCGGTTAAATCGTCAATCTCTTTGCGGGACAGCGACGCGCCTTGCGGGTAGCGCAGCAGCTTGACTTGGTTCCCCGCCGCAAGTGTCGTCTGGAAGACCGAGAATTGGGTAGATTGGAGCAGCGGCCCGGCATCTTTCAGCTCTAAGCCGTAGCGCAAATCGGGCTTGTCCGTGCCGTAGCGGGCCATGCTTTCGTCGAACGTCAGGCGCGTAAACGGGGTCACCACGGATTTTGGGGAAATCTTAGGGATGATCTCGGAATACAGCGACTCGACCACTTCCAGCACGTCGTCCTGCTCGACAAACGACATCTCTAAGTCAAGCTGAGTAAACTCCGGCTGCCGGTCCGCCCGCTGAGACTCGTCCCGGAAGCACTTGGCGATCTGAAAATACCGCTCGATGCCGCCGACCATCAGAAGTTGCTTGAACTGCTGAGGAGCCTGGGGGAGTGCATAAAACAGGCCGGGTTCGAGGCGGTACGGCACCAAATAGTCGCGAGCGCCTTCCGGCGAGGACTTGGTTAAGATCGGCGTTTCAATTTCGAGAAACCCACGCCCGTACATGAACTCACGGATCAGCCGGATCGCTTCATGCCGCAGCTTCATTTTCTCGAACATCACCGGACGGCGCAGGTCCAGATAGCGATATTTGAGCCTCAGCATCTCATTAATATTGCTGTCTTTTTCCTCGGCAATCGGGAACGGCGGCGTCTTTGCCGGGTTCAGAATGTCAATTGCCGACGCCGCGACTTCCACCGTCCCATTCGGCAGGTTCTCATTCTCGCTGCCCGCAGGCCGCCGCCGCACCAATCCTACCACGCTCAGGCAGTACTCCGAGCGCACCTTCTCCGCGACCGCTAACGCCTCCGGCGCAGGGCCGCCATCCACGGCGACTTGGACAATCCCGCTCCGGTCCCGCAGGTCTAAGAAGGCGATCCCGCCCTGGTCCCGGTTCCGGTTCACCCAGCCGTTGAGGGTCACGGTCTGCCCAATCATTGCCTCCGACACGTCTCCGCACGACACCGTCCGCTTCCATTCCGTCCTACTCATTTCCGGCACGTTCCTTCTCCCCTGCCCCGCTTTGGGTCTTTATCAAAATCGGCACCGCCAAAAGAGGTTCGGCCAAGTGTGCGCTTAGTATACCACACAGGGAATGCGGCAGGGAATGGGAGCGAAGAGAGCGCTATTCGTTTCGGAACTCAACCTGACCACGCGATTCGACTACAGACCGAAGGCAATCTTCAAAGTCATCACCCTGCCAAGTTTCCGTATGACGCAGCAGTGAACGTCCCGATGCCGGGCGCAATGGCGGATTGGCTCGCACTTGAGCTACAACCTCTTCTAGATCAGTTTCGTCCGTTGAAGCAACAATGTCCGTTTAGTTAGCCTATCCATCCTGTCACAAGGTTGATATTCGCCGTCGTATGTTCTAAATCACTACGAGTTGGATCAAGACCATGAATACGTGGGTCATAGAAGTACCCGTTTACATAAGTGTCCAAAGCGGCTTTAAGCTCTTCATTAGTCATCAAGCCAGCATTAACTGACTCCACTCCGAAGTCTGCTTGTACACCAATGCCCTTCAGCATGTTTACTGAAGACATGTCTACTGCAAGTAGGGATGGTATCTTTCGTTGAGCCTCGGCAAATTCAAAAAGTTTCTCGCCAGCGTTTTGAGGCGGTGCCGGTGCGGTGGGCGTGGGCACGACCTGCTGAACAGCAGTGCCGGGGAGCGGATCAAACTTACTTGCTCCGAGTTCATGGCCTGTGTTAATCCATTCCTGCACCTCTCGGTATCGAGAGACGCGACTGCTTCCGTGTGGGTCTCTCCTAGGCCCGGCATAGCTCAAAACTAGGGGAGAAGGCAACGAAGCAATTATTGTTGACATCCCAGTAGCAGTAAAGTCCATAGTTCTCGCGCATTGTGTTTGTTCTCTGAAATAAGTAACGCCGCCACTTTCCAGCGGCGGCGTCAGCGTTACTCGCTGGTCACAGGTCGAAGATGCTGGGGCTATTCGTCTCGCGAACGACATTCCCCTGATCGTCTGTGACGATGATGTCGCCGGTGATTTTGCCGCTGGCAAGCGCTTCCCGAAACCGCGTCTCGACCTCTGCGGATTTCAGCTTATAGGTTAATTCTTCCGTTTCAGCGGCCTGCTCTCGTGCGGGTTTACTCGCGGCAGGCGGGGCGCGGTGAAAGAGGTCTGCGAATTGTATCTTTTTGCTCATGATTTCCACCTCAAATCTCGAAGCAGGATATTTACCTCGGTGCGGATCGGCTGGAAATCAGCCTCATCCCATTGCTTTGGGTAATAGATACCGCTTTCCGGTCGTTCCCGTTCCAGTTCTAGCTGCTGCATTAAGGCTGGCTGGCGGCTTTCAGTCGAGATAAACTGGGCATAGCTGCGTGCCCAAAGTTCTTTTGCACGGAAGAGGTAGGCCAAATAGGTTTTGTCAATGAGATATTCTACCACAAAACCATTTCCCTGCGTGACGCTTATCGTACTGACAGCCGGGTCGGAAAAGTGCCCCAGCGTTTGAACGGCTTGGCTTCTCTTGACCGCTTCCCGCCACGGAGCGAGGGTCGGGCTGTTCTCAGAGGCCCACGGAACGGCGGGGTGGAGCGCTTTGAGGTCCAAGAAATGCCCGATCTCATGCACGGTCGTCAGCTCCACATGCGGAGAGAATAGGTTCAGCATGATTTCTACGGCGTCTCCGGCAGTCGTACTCCCAAAATACCCATGCTGATCGGTGAGTGAAGCCGTCGTCACCGGCAGACGGGGGAGTGTTCCATCGGTATGCACCGCATCAATCGCGGCAATGGCGTCTCGCATCTGGCTTTCAATCCGGCTTCCGGGTTCTACGTCGAGCGCCCGGCTGATGGGAGGCAGGGACCGCCGTATGAAAGCCCGTGTCAAGAAATTAAGCATAGAAGAGGCCCCTCCGCCCTAAGTCTAAGGGACCCGAACAGGAGGCAGCCCGCGCCTTCTCCCCCTTCAGTTCCTATAGCTTCTTCTAAACAAAAAGGGCGCAGGCTATCTAGCCTGCGCCCTTATGTTGTTTTACGAGCAGCCTAAGCTGGTGCCGCAGGAGATGCAGCGGTAGCAAGCACCGTTGCGGATGGTGATGGCACCGCATTCGGGACACGGCGGGGCGTCGGACTGGGCGCGGTAGATTTCGCGCTCGTGGTCGGAGATGGACGCCGTGTTGGTCTCGGCGAGATGGGCATTCGCGGCGTGATGATGGCCGCTGCCGTTGCCGTTTTTGACCCCGTTACTGAGGGTGCCGCTTTTCGAGTCGTGGGCCGGAGCAGTCAGCTTGGGCGGAGCCGAATAAGCGTCTTCCTGGTCGGCGATGAGGCCGACGTTGTGGCGGTCTTCTTTTTGCAGGAACCGAAGCGCGAGGTACCGGAAGATATAGTCCATGACGGATTTCGCCATCGGGATCTCTTTGTTGCCGGTGAAGCCCGACGGCTCAAAGCGCGAATGGATAAATTTGTCCACCAGCGTTGACAGCGGGACGCCGTACTGGAGCGCGAGCGAAATCGCCGTGGCGAAGCTGTCCATCAGGCCCGAAATAGAGGAGCCTTCTTTGGACATCCGAATAAAGATCTCGCCGGGCTGGCGGGTGTCCGGGTACAGGCCGACCGTCAGGTAGCCCTCATGGCCGCCGATACTGAACTTGTGGGTCACGCCATCGCGCTCGTCGGGCAGACGCCGCCGGACCGCTTTCGGCACCGTTAGGGTTTGGGCCGGCGCGGCTTCCGGGGCGACCGCTTCAGCAGCAGCGGCTTTAGCTTCAATCGCCTTTTCGCTCGACGTGTTCAGTGGCTGGGTGCGCTTGGAGCCGTCGCGGTAGATAGCGACCGCCTTGATGCCGAGCTTCCAGGCTTCTAAATATGTCGCGGCGATGTCGTCTGCCGACGCATCGGTGGGAACATTGACCGTCTTTGAGATCGCGCCGGAAATAAACGGCTGGGCCGCCGCCATCATCTTCAAGTGACCCCGGTAGTGGATCGAGCGGGTGCCGTTCATCGGGCGGAACGCGCAGTCGAAGATCGCTAGGTGTTCGGGTTTGAGGCCCGGCGCTCCTTCAATCGTATCATTCTCGTCAATAAACTTGATGATGCCCGTCGCCGCCGCTTCGTCGTAGCCGAGCCGGTCTAAAGCTTCGGGAACGGTTTGGTTGACGATCTTCATCATGCCGCCGCCGACCAGCGACTTGTACTTGACAATCGCAATGTCCGGCTCAATCCCGGTCGTATCACAGTCCATGAGGAAGCCGATGGTTCCCGTTGGCGCGAGTACCGTGGCTTGTGCATTACGGTAGCCTGACACTTGCCCTTCGGCTAAAGCGTCATCCCAGGCGGTGCGGGCGGCATCCAGCAGAGAGGCCGGAATAAGACTGCCGTTGATGTCGTCTACTGCCGCGCGGTGCTTGCCCATGACACGGAGCATCGGCTCGCGGTTTTCGGCGAAGCCGGCGAACGGCCCGCCGCAGTCGCGGGCCACGGTCGCCGACTGATGGTAGGCCCGGCCCGTCATCAGCGCGGTCACGGCCCCGGCATACGCCCGGCCCGCGTCGCTGTCATACGGCAGGCCATCGGCCATCAGCAGTGCGCCTAAGTTTGCATATCCCAAACCCAGTGGCCGGAACATATGCGAGCGCTGCTCGATCTTCTCCGTCGGGTAGTGAGCGAACCCAACAACAATCTCCTGCGCCGTGATCATCACCTGGACCGCATGTTCAAACGACTCGGTATCAAACGCCGCACTGCTTTCGTCCCGGAACTTCATCAAGTTCAGCGACGACAGGTTGCAGGCAGTTGAGTTCAAGAAGAAGAACTCGCTGCACGGATTTGACGCATGAATTCTATCCGTGTTGGCGCAGGTGTGCCAGTCATTGGCGGTGGTGTCGTACTGCATTCCGGGGTCGCCGCAGACCCAGGTGCCTTCGGCGATGGAATGCAGCAAATCTCTGGCCCGCAGAGTCTCGGCGGTCGTGCCGTCGGTGCGAAACTTGGTCTCCCATGGGCCGTCGGCTTCAACGGCCTGCATGAACTCGTCGGTGACACGGACGGAGTGGTTAGCGTTCTGGAACGGCACGGTGTCATACGCGCCGTTTGCGACATTGAATGCACCCGAATAGCCGGCGTCAATCAGCGCATGGGCCTTCAGCTCGGCGTCTTTCTTGCAGTTGATGAACTCCATGACGTCCGGGTGATCAGCGTTTAGAATGACCATTTTGGCAGCGCGGCGGGTTGAGCCACCGGATTTGATACTGCCTGCCGAGGCATCCAAACCCTTCATAAACGCAATCGGCCCGGAAGACCGCCCACCCGCCGACAGCGGCTCTTTCGATGACCGCAGGGGCGACAGATTGTGACCCGAACCGGAGCCGTCCTTGAACAGCATTCCTTCGGTCTTGTACAAATCGAGAATGGACTCCATCGAGTCATCTACTTCCGTGATATAGCACGCACTCACGGCTTGACGGCGTCCGGCCCAGCCGAGATTGAACCAGACAGGGCTGTTGAACGCGGCGAATTGGTGCAGCAGAATATAGCGCAGCTCATCATGGAATGTCTCAGCATCGGCTTCCGTGGCAAAGTAGCTGCCAAGCGTCGCCCACTCTAAGATCTTGTCGGCGACGCGCCCGATAAGCTGCTTGACCGAATATTCACGCTCCAAAGTCCCGATCTGGCCTCTAAAGTACTTGGAGACGACGACATTGGTGGCAAGCTGGGACCAGGATTTCGGGATCTCGACGCCGTTCTGCTCAAAGACCACGGTACCGTCACTGCCGACGATGCTGGCGGAGCGGACTTCCCATTCGGTGGTCGCCCAAACATCGCGTCCTGGTTGGGTGTAGCGGCGGCTGAAGGTCAGGCCCGGCGAGGCTTTCTTCGCAGCGACAGGCTTCTTCGCGGCGGCAGGCGCAGCCGGCGGCTCCGGCTGGAGTTCAGCAAACATTTCAGTCACGACTTTATCGGGCATGGCTTCATCGATCACGGCTTCGGGGGTTTCGGCAAGGGCGACGGGCATAAACATTTCCATTTCTTCTGCTTCTTCGGCGATTTCGGCTTCCAGAATCGTAGCGGGTTCTGGGATGAATTCAGGTTCCGAGACGAACTCAGGTTCCGGGGCCACAGCGGCTTCGGGTTCATTGAGGAAATCCACGACCTGCTCCACTTCGGGAACGGCCACGGGATTGGCGAACGCTTCTAAATCCGGCCCGGCGGCTTCAGGTGGGGCAGTTTGAAGGTCCTCGCGGGCAGCCCGGAGAGGGCTGAGGAGCGGGGCCGGCTCATCGGCCAGCATCCGGGCCATGACACTGTCTTCAAACGGGTCTTCTTCGCCATCGGCAAACGGGTCGCTGTTTTCGTTGACCTGGGCGATCTGCGACGGGGCTGGGTAGCCGCCGACAGGAACGTCGGCGGGATGCCGGGCACCTAAATCCACATCGTCGCCGCCAAACAGGGCACCGCCGGTGTCCATCGGGACTATTTCGGCGACTTGAACCGGTGTGGCGGGTTTCCGCGCTGGGCGGGGCTTTACGGCTTCGTCATCGCCCATAAGATCGAGCGTCGTTCCCGATCCGTTCTTCTTGCCATTGCTTTTCTCAGGCATGGTGTTCCTCTTCTAGGTAATGTTTATGATTGTGATGCAGAGCATGGAGTGCGAGTAAAGTTTACTTCCTCACATCTCTTGTTAGAGTTTTTCGTGTGCCATTCGCCAAAGAGCGAGTGAAAAAGAAGGAGCAAACTCCTCAATTTTCGGGCCATGCTCGTGGAGGTATAAAAACACTTTGTCTGTCTCGCCGGATAGCGGCATCACGAGTTGATCGCCGTCGGCGTAACGCCAGTTGTTGCCGATGATGAGATACGCGCCTCTTGCAGCTAAGTCGTTCTCTACCCAGCTATCGGCCCCGTGAAAGTCAAAACAGCCTGCTTCTCCTACGAACTTCCAATGCCGCAAAAACTCTTTGACTTCAGGCGCGAATGATGTTTCCTGACTTCGTTCTAGTTCGGCGATCTCGTTTTCTGCAAACCCTGGACTGAAAGGGTTCGAGTCCTCGCCAAGAAGAGCCGCCTTCTGTTTTTCTTGTCCCTGCAAAACTGCGAGGACGCGTTCAAATCGCTCCACAACAGGCAGTGCAAGGGCTTCCGAGAAGTCGTAAGGAGGCAAAACAGGTTCTGCCCACTTGTACTTTAGAAAAGAAGGCATCTTATTCTTTTCTTAACCGACTCCCCTGCTTTTTCAGCAGGTTTACGATGTCGCGGAACTGGGTTGCGTCCTCGAACTGGCGATAGACCGATGCGAAGCGGACATACGCGACTTGGTCAATGCGGCCTAAATTGTCCATGACCATCTCACCGATGTCAGCGGACGGCACTTCTTTATCTAGGCGGTTGGCAAGGGTGCGCTCGATATCGTCGGTGATGGTTTGCAGGGTTTCTTCTGAAATGGGCCGCTTCTGGCAGGCAACCCGCAGCGAGCGGAGAAGCTTGTTGCGGTCGAACGGCTCCCGGCGCTGGTGGCCGTCCCGGTCGGGCTTTTTGACCACCATGAGCTGCATTTCCTCGATGGTCTCAAACGTGGTGAAGCGCCGCTCGCAGTGCTTACATTCACGGCGTCGTTTAATCGCTTCGCCCTCGCGCATCGGACGAGAGTCCAGCACGGCATCATCATCATGGCCGCAATACGGACACTTCATGGAGTCTGTTTATCCTATATCTTGTGCGGATTTTCAGTATAGCACACTAAATGTAGCCTGTCAAGGAAGAAGAAAAGAATCTTTTACAAACTTTCACCTGACTATTGACTATTCGAGTAGTCATGTACATAATAGACGATATAAGTAGTCTTAACGGAGGCTGAAATGAAGAGACTTTGCATAAGAGGTGCTGCGATACTGGGGATTCTGGCGTGTATTACGAGTTCTGCTTGGGGACAGACAGTGGCAGCGCAAACAATGCCCGTGGAGATGCCGATCCGGGGCGGTGAGATTGTGGTGAAAGTGCCCGGGTTTGATGCCGCTCGGTCTCAGGTGCTGGGGGCGGCCTCAGCGCAGGGAGCGGAGCTGCTGGATGCCCGGACATTAGTGGATGCCAAAGGCCGGAAGCACGGCTGGCTGCGCCTGCGGCTGCCGTCGGCGCATCTGCCCGCGCTGCTTGATGCCGTGCAGGGAATCGGCCCGCTGTACGGCGAAAGCATCGCGACTTCCGACCATGCCTCTGAATATGAAGAACTGGCCCGGCGCATCTTCCGCCTGCGCCAGCATGAAGCGCGTCTGAGTGGCATTCTCGAAAGCGGACGCCGTCTGCGTGGCGGCGACCTTTTGTATGTACAGGAGCGGCTGTTTCGGGCCAGCGTAGACGAAAGCCTGCTGGCCCAGCGCCGGGCGGATTTAGAGCGGGACACGCAGCTCAACACGCTGAAAGTCCAGCTTTTCGAGCCGGGATCGCTGCCGCCGGGGCAGCCGATGGGGAGAACACCCGCCGGCGCCTACCATCAAGTCTTGGGGCTGGCACGAGCGAGCTTGGATCGGCAGCTTGACCACGGGGCGGGTGAGGTAGCCTACGGCGTGGCATTCGCCCCGCTCTGGCTGCCACTGCTGCTGGTTTTAACTCTGGCGGCTGTCTGGATTGGACGGCAGCGGGCAGCCGCCGCTCTTTGGCTGCGCCGCGCCCTGCGGCGCTCGTTCCGACGTGCGCGGATGTGGCGTACCGCGCGGTTTTGAGATGGACTGGGTATAATCCCCGGGAAAACTCTTTCGGAGGCATACATGCACGTTTTATTCATTGGCGGAACTGGACTGATTTCAACGGCGATTGCCCGTCAGTTGTTGGAAATGGGCCACGAAGTCACGCTGTTTAACCGGGGCAAGTCGGAGAACCGACTGCCCGAAGGCGCACATATCATCAGCGGCGACCGTAAAGATTATGCGGCGTTTGAAGGGACGTTTTCGGACAAGACCTATGATGTGGTCCTGGACATGGTGGCATTTTCGCCCAATGACAGCGCTTCGGCCATCCGGGCGTTTGAAGGACGCTGCGGCCAGTTTATTCACTGCTCGACCGTCTGCGTCTACTCCGGGCCGGTGACGCAGCTTCCGACGACCGAAACCGAGCCGTACCATTCCATCGGCAATTACGGCAAAGACAAGGCCATCTGCGAGATGCTGCTGCTTCAAGCGTCTGAAGACGGCAAGCTGCCCGTGACTATTATGCGTCCGTCGCACTCCTACGGTGAGGGCGGCGGGATTATCCGGTCCGTCGGCCCCGGTGACACGTTTGTGGACCGGCTCCGCAAAAAGAAGCCGGTCGTCGTGCAGGGCGACGGCAACTCGCTATGGGCGTCCTGCCATGTGGACGACGTCGGGCGGGGCTTTATCGGGACCATGGGGAACACGCGCTGTTTTGGCGAAGCGTACAACATCACCGGTGACGAGTGGTTCACCTGGAACACCTACCATGAGCAGGTCGCCGAAGTCGCCGGCGGGACATTCACGCCGGTCCACATCCCGACCGACACGCTGCGGGAAGCCGCGCCGGGCCTGTCCGGCGGCACGCACGAGATTTTCGAGTGGCCGTCCATCTTCGACAACTCCAAGCTCAAGCGTGACACGGACTATACAGGTCAAACGATCAGCTTCAAAGAAGGTACCCAGCGGACGCTCGCCTGGCTGGAAGCGAACCACAAGCTTAAAGACAGTGATGCCGACGACTATGAAGACCGCCTGATTGCGGCCTGGCAGGCGAAGGCAAGCGAGCTGCCGAAGCAAGTGTCTTAGATGTCAGGGTAACCCGCACTGGAAGTGCGGGTCTTTTGAAGTGCGATTGTCTGCCTTCGCAGACATAAGAAGTACGCGGGAGCTATTCATTTCCTATGTCCACGCAGGTGGACAATCGCACTTCAAAAAGCCCAGTCTTCAGACTGGGTTTCTTCAAGCCTTGTTGGAACCCTTATGGACGCCGACCAAATCCGAGCCAAGCTGAAATCTAAGCAGACGCAGGACCGGCTGCAAGCGGTCAAGCATATCGCCACCCTTCCGCCGCCTGAGCGGCAGGTTTTGCTGCTGCAAGCACTGTCCGACAAGTCGCCCTATGTCGCCGCGCTGGCGGCGGAAGCATTGGGAGAAGGGGCCGACGACGCGGCCGCGCTTGCCATGACACAGATGTTCGGGGCGCTCAGCGCGGATGGCATCAAGCTTGATCCCGGCTGCCACATCCGGTCGAACATTGCCTTCGCGCTGGGTCGCCTAGAGTACCGCCCGGCGTCGGACATGCTCCGCATCGGCATCCGGCTGACCCAAATTGAGGCGGTCGGGGGTATCCCGTTCGACACCGCCGCGCACTTGCGGGGCAACTGCGCCCTGGCGCTCGCTCAGGTCCGCGATCCTGACTGCGTCCGGGACATCGCCTTGCTGCTCTTTGACCGCAGCGGCTTCGCCTTTGCCCGCGCCCCGATTGACCCGACGGTCAAGATGGAGCCGCGCAAGGCCGCCGCGCGGGCCTTGTCACTGTCGGGGAACATTCAGGCCCGGCTGCCGCTGACGCTGAAACTCGTTCATCCCGAAAACGAGGAACCCGAAGTCTTGCAGGAGTGCATGCAGGCATTGGTGGAACTCGAAGACCCGTCTGCGCTGGAAGTCCTGACGCCGTACCTCACCCACTCCGACCGCCGCCTCGCCGCGTATGCCGCCTTGATGATCGCCCAAAGCCAGCAGCCGGGAGCCGCCGCGCTTCTTGCGGGTGCCGTGGAGCAGTTCTCCGGCGACGCTTTACGCGCTGTCGTCCTCGCCCTCGCGACGATCCGCGACCCCGACGCCTACGACCGCCTGCACCGCCTTCTTAAATCCGACAGAGAAGCCGTCCGCCTCGCCGCCATTGACGCCCTCCCGCCCGACGCCGCCAGCCAGGCCCTCTTGAAGTCGCTTGCCGCCCGCGACCCCTCCCCCCGCGTCAAAGCCGCCGCCAAAGCCGCGCTTATAGACAGCTAAAGTGGCTACCGACAAAAGAAGGCTCCGAATGCAACCGCGTTCGGAGCCTTCTTTTGTCGAGTAATTTTTGTTCAAACCGGTTTGACAGTGCGCGAAGTCATGTGTGACTGCAACAAAGCAATAGTTGACTCAGCATGCTTTCGCCACTCATAGTTTGCCGGCGCAAGCTTCAGGTATTGCTGATACCACTTGATAGCCTTCACTGCATCCTGCCTGTTGCGGTGATCTATCCAATAAGACAGGTAAACGCCACCTTTAACCGCGTAGACACTAGGTTTAGCGGGATATTTTTGTATTAGTTGATCCGCATACGCCAAAGCAGCTATTTTCTGCTCTGGTGACAATGACTCTCCAAAGCAGTTTGCGTAAGCATACTCTACATCGAAGTCATTCGGGTCTTTTTTAAGCAGTCGTTGACCGACAGGCATCAGCTCACGGTAGCGCCCAAAATCCATCTTTGACAGGAAGCGAACTCGTGTGTATTGGTAACTGTGCGGGGCGGGAGCTTGGTTGAAAAAGCTATCTGGAAAAAAGATGTTTAAGAGGAGCGGCGGATGCAAGCCTCGTGCCCGGTGGTGGGCGTAAGCCCACCGAAAGACCCTGAGCGGATCGCTCTCATTTCGCTCCCATGATGCTTCCAAATCAGATAAGTAAGTCAACGTCACCCTATCGTGCGAGAAATCATTATCAATGACTTTACGAGCAGCGATGTATGACTTGTTATTGTCGCTCCAAGTCTCTGTACCCCAGGTAGCATCGACAGGGATATGCTGTATAACGGGTGCAGACTGTGCAGCCAAAATACTTGGAAGAAGAGGAGCACCAGGCAAGAGGATAATTCCCGCGACTATCCAGACCGCCTTTTTGTTCTTCATGATAGTTGTCCTTAGAAACTGTGTGGAAATTTTATTGATTACTGTATAGTCTACAATCCTGGGAAACCAGACGAGACCCTCTCATACTCCGGCTCCCCAGAACTGAGATGTTAGCTTTAACCGCTTCCAGCAGGTGGAGTTGTCCCAATAAGACTGAAGTTTCCAGCAGACTCCGCCTTTCCTGTAAAATGGTTAATTCCCTCGTTTGCAGGACCAGTATAGCCATGCTGGTCGTATTGCTCGTACTGCCACGTCTGTTCCTGAAACTGTACCTTCAGCATTGGCTCCATTTGGTACTGGTTCATGAGTGCCGGATCAGGAGGTGACGGCCACCCCGTGGACAACGGATCACCCCAGCAGTCATTGAAGTTTGACCCGGTAGGTGCCGTGGTGATGGGCTGAATTTGAGAAGCTGCTATCCCCACGGCGGCCACGAATGCAGACCAAGCTGGAGTGGTAAACGAAGAAGGAGACGGCGTTCCGTTAGCGACAACTGTGAAGATGTCAGCCGCAGCAACCGGGTAGAAATCAGTGTAAGTAGAGTAACCATAGGTGCCAATCGCTGAACCATTGACGTATGCGACTGACGATGCAGGATTCGTTTTGAGTTCAGCTTCTTGCCAGAACGGCGTTCCGCTTGCGATGAGTTTGGCATTCTCTTTTGGGTAGTGCCAACGAACAGTGAATGTGTTTGCGGCTGTCGCACCGTCGCTATCCGTGACATCCAGGCGCACCGTGCTTTGCTTGTTCAGTGCTTTATCTGTGGAGGATAAAGGGAACTGCACTGAAAGTTGCGTGTGGGACGTATTGCCGGAAGCTGACAAAGAACCCTGCCCGCCAGCCATACTCCAAGCGAATATAGGGTTTATGAAGCCGCCTGCCTGTCCAAGCATACCAGGGCTAGAGGTCCAAGACGAGCCGCCGCCCGGCTGGGTCAGAGGCGGCGAGACCGCCGAGTCAGTGACGATGGAGCCGTCTAGCGTCCTCTTGTTTTGCGGATAAGTGTTGGTGTTTGGGTCTAAGGGGCCGAACTGATAGGAGGTCTCGATGTCGGGGCTGGTAATCTCTACTTCCCGGCTATCTGGCTTGACGACGCTGACAACCCCGCCGCTAGCGCCGGTGGTCGCGGCCCCGTTCGTCACCTTGTTGTTCATCGAGCTTTGCGGGTCCAGCGTCCCGTAAGGCACCGTGTTCACCGCCGTTGCGTCTACCGTCCCGTTTAGGTACACCTCCGCCACCTGGGTTCCCGGATCAACCGACGCCCGCACCAGATGATACCCCACCACCGGAGCAGGCGTATTGATGAACCCGCCTGTCGCCGTCACGTTTTCCTGGAACTGATCATCTGAGGCCGTCGCCGTCGCCGACAGCCCGCTCGACAGCCCCGACAGCCCGTAATCTACCCCCGCGCTCGCGGAGACCGTCGTCTTCAGCAGGATGTCCAGGTGGTCCGGCACCGGCGTCGGCGTCCCGTAGCCCTGCCACACTTCCTTGAAGTAGTACACAAGCTGACCCGTCAGGGTGGAGTGGATAGTGCCGTTGAGCAGACCCCGGCTGTCTACTCCGTTGCTGTAGATATCGTAGGAGAATCCGGAGCTGTAGTACCCGGAGCCGTTCTGCAAGTTGTTGTTGGCGATGGCGCTGCCGCTGATGCCCTGGTAGAGAATGGTGCCGGGGATGGGGCCGTTGGGGGTGCTGGTGAGCGGGGAAAAGGCAGTGCTGTAGCGGTAGTCGTTGTTGGCGATCTCATACCCAACGAGGTCGGGCGGGTAGCCGTTCTGGACATCGTCGGCTTCGGTGCCGTTCATGGTGTAAAACCCGTTGCTGTCCGGGTACGCATTGCTTAAGGGAGCGCCGCTGGCGTCGCAAGGAACAGGAGACCAGCCACCGCCGGAATACTGCGCCTGAGCAGGTTGGGTTGCGAGCGTCAGCAAGCCAAGGGAAGCAAAGGACAAGAAAGGGAGGGCCTTTACTTAGTAAAGGCCCGCGCGGCGTTGAGAAAAGCGCGGCTGTGACTTCGGCTGGAACGAGGAGTGTAACATGGTCGGGTTTCCTTCGTGATCCGTGCGTCGCCGGTGCTGAGGGCGTTTGTGCTTACTAAGTCGCCTGCTGCATTGATTGCATTAGGAACAGTGTAGCGGTTTATCACGCGATTGTCAATAGGTGCGAGAAACTATTATTTATTTTTAATTTTTGTCAATAATTACTAAGCTAATGTGCTTGAATGAGGGATTGGGCGAGGGCGCGGAGGGTAGAAAACCCCATCTCGCCCATTAGGGTGATGTTGAGGGTGGGCGTGTCCCAGTTCAGCGTCGTGAGAGACGCGCGGTGGCCGATATGGACAGAAGTTTTGCCGAGAAGAATCACGCGCTGCCCTGGCGGGACCAGGGTGGGACGGCCTGGCTGGGTGCGGCGCTGCTCGAAGACGGAGACTAGATTGAGGCCGTCAGAGTAGCGCAGGTGCAGGACCGGACGCAAACCGATCTTGGTGGTCGTCGCGCCGACCAGGTGGTACCCGGCGAGGGACGCCGGGGCGCTCGCTTTGCCAGCCAGCTGGGATGGCAGGGTTTGGAGGGAAACGGCAGTTTCAGAAGTCGGTATCTCGGTGACATGAACGGTCTTGGCAAGCGCAGACAGGTCGAATAGCCTGGAATCAAGCACAGGATGATAAGAAATGTCCGAAAAGCCGGTCGTCACAATCAGGTTGCCGTGCTCGCCGTAAATCTCGCGTTTAAGGATAAGCCCACTGCCGCTGTCAATCCAGAACCGCCGGGCGAGCGTCTGCCCCTGCGGCCGCTTGACTGTGACCAGATAGGTCTTGCGGTCGACAACCATACGTGGGTGTGGGTCCACGGACAGCAGGTAGTTGACCCGGAGGAGTGTGTAAGAAAGCAGATCGTCATCATCGAGGGCACCCGGCGACAGCCGCCGGTGACGGAGAAGCGGCGGATGCGCCTCATACTCCCATTGCTGGATGCCGTCGCTGACCAGCAGCCGTCCCCGCGCGGCCACTGGATTTAAGAACTGGATGCGCTGATCGTCCTGGGGACGGTGAAACACAAGCACTTCCACAGTGCGCCCCGTCGGCCAGTAAGTAGTGATCTGCCGGCCTTTGTAAGGAAACGAGTCGTCGGCCTGTAAGACTTTAACGAAGAGCGACTCGGCAGTCGGCGCAGGCGGGGGCCGGGGTTTCAGGGGCCGGGGTTTGAAGGGCCGCACCGTCACCAGCGCTTTTGCAGGATGTTTTGCCGGTCTGGAATGTTTTGCCGGTCTGGCCGATTTTGCCGGGAGAGGCAGCAGGCCAGCCAAGCCCAGCAGCGCTGAAAGGATCAGCGCTGCCGGCAGGACCGCCTTAGAACGACGCATCGGCATAACCTGCCGCCTCCGAAGCGTCAGCAAATGACCCAGACTGCTGCACATCGGCGGCAATCATCTTCTGCCGGTCAGGGTCGGCCAGCGGCAGGCGCGAAACCGAGTCCGTGTGAAGCTCGGCCAGCGACGACACATCTGGGGAGACGTCCTGCGCCGGAACCAGTGGGCGGGAAGCCGCCGGCGCGGAAGGCAGGCGGGGAGGAGCCTGAGTCAGCGGCCCGGCGCTGAAGACGCCCACGGCGACGGCAGCCGCCGCGAGGCCGGCGGCCCAGCGGCGATGGGCAAGCTGCTCCGGGCTGCGCCAGACTGTCCACAGTGGACGCTTTGCAGCTGCCCGCTCACGGTCATCCACCCGAATCTGCCGGTACGCGGAAGTCCAGAAGTCGGAACCCGGCAAAAGAGGATCAGGCAGACCACGCACCAGATGCTTGGTTCGGCGCAGCTCAGATTCCACAGTTCGGCAGGCAGCGCAGCCGCGCAGATGCTCACCGATGCCGCGCATCCGCGCGACATCCAGCATACTGTCTATGTAGGCAGATAACTGCTCGCCGTGCGGGTGGGACTCTTTGCGTATCATGGTATTGTTCGTGACGTAATCCGCTTTCATTTGTTCGTCAGCTTCTGCCGCATCATGGCGCGGGCGCGGTGCAGGCGGGAGCGGACCGTACCGATAGGCGTGTCCATCATCTCGGAGATTTCCTCGTAGGAAAACTCTTCAACATCGGACAAAATCAGCACCATTCGAAACTCCGGCGGCAGAGCATCTAACGCTTTCTGCACTGGCTCTTCAAACTTGTCTTCCAGCACCCGCTTGGACGGCTCATCTGTCCAGTCGGGAATGTCGCGCCCGGCGCTTTCAGTCTCGCCGGGCAGCGGCGCATCCAGCGACTCAACCACCCCAACCCGCTTTTTGTGACGCTGGCGATCGATGAACGTGTTGGTCATAATGCGGTACAGCCACTTATCAAAGTAACTGCCGCGCTGAAATTTTTTGAACGACCGATACGCTTCCAGCAGCGCATCCTGCAGTAAATCCTGCGCGTCCTCGTGGTGGCCTGCCATGCGGTAGGCAACCCGGTACAGCTTGTCTTGGTGCGCGGCGAGAAGCCGCGCAAACAGGTCTACCTCGTCCTCGGAAAGACTGGTTTCCGGGCGTACTTTCCGAGGTGCCGGGAACAGCTTCATAGGACGTCGGGCCACCGCTGGCCCTGTTCTCCTTTGTAAGCGTTTCGGAACGGCCGAAAGTTCCCTAAGACAACTCTCATTGTTAAGCTTCGCTGATCGTGACCGAGTTCATTCGGTCGCCTTCACGCAAAGCCAGCACCGCGTCCAGCCCAGACGTGACTTTGCCGAAGACCGCGTAGCCGCTGTCAAGGTGCGGAGCGGCCGCAAGTGTGAAGTAGAACTGCGACGACGCACTGTTCGGCTCGCCGGAGCGGGCCATCGCCAGCACGCCCGCCGAGTCGTGACGGCCCGGATTCTGGACACCGTTTGTCTGGAACTCACCTTTGATGTTCTTGCCGGAGCCGCCTGCGCCGGTGCCGTCGGGGTCTCCGCCCTGGATGACGAAGCCCGCGACATAGCGGTGGAAGCTTAATCCGTTGTAGAAGCCTTTTTGGGCAAGCTCGATGAAGTTTGCGGTCGTGATGGGCGCGTCGTCCTCAGCGAGCTGGGCGACGATAGTGCCTTTGGTGGTATCGAAAGTTGCGGTTCGGGCCATTTCAAATTCTCCTCTTTGTTGATTGTCTGTGTGTCTTTGTCTTGTGATTTGACTTCTTGTGATTTGACTTCTTGTGATTTGACTTCTTGCGTGAGCGCGGTGACCTCGCCGGACGTTAGATGCCGCCAAGCACCCGGCGGCAGACCGGTGAGCTGGACGCCGCCGATTTTGATGCGGACCAGCTTCGTGACCGTGTGGCCGAGTGCGGCCATCATGCGCCTGACCTGGCGGTTGCGGCCTTCGTAGACGGTCAGTTCGATATCCGCCTGTCCGCCGGTTCCATCCGGGTTAGGCTTGCCGCGCAGGAGGCGCACATTTTCGGCGGGCCTGGTCATGCCATCATCAAGCATAATCCCACGGCGGAGCCGCTTCAGGGCATCTTCAGTGGGAACGCCGGTGACAGAAACACGGTAGGTTTTCGGTATGTGGTAGCGCGGGTGAGTCAGCTTGAATAAAAAGTCGCCGTCATCGGTCAAAAAGATCAAGCCTTCGCTGTCGGCATCCAAGCGGCCGACAGGGCGAAGCATCGGCTTTCCGCCGATGTCCACGAGGTCCGTCACCATCTGCCCGGCGTGGCCGTGCGGATCGGAGCGCGACGAGATGATCCCCTTCGGCTTGTTCAGCGCCAGGTAGTAGCGTTTCAGCGGCGGGCGAACGATCCTGTTGTCAAACTGGATCTTGTCAGTGTCCGGGTCGGCCTTCGCGCCAAGCTCGGTGATGGTCTGCCCATTAACTTTGACCCGGCCCTCGACGATCCACGCTTCGCACGCTCGCCGCGAGCCGATCCCGGCGGAGGCGAGCACCTTTTGCAGCCGTTCTTCCATACAGTGTGATGCCTCCCAATACCAATCCCGCCAGCGCTGCGACAGTCCCGACGGCAAGTGCCACCGGCGGTCCCAGCGTTTTCGTTCTTTGCAGCAAAGCGGCGGCAGATCGGATTGCTACCGCGTCTGCCGCTACTGCGGCCGCCGTCGCCGATGGTTTACCGTCCACGAGAACCGTCACCGTGCCGAGCCGCGTTCCCGCTGCAATCGGCACCTGCGGCAGGAGCGGCAGCGGCAGGAGATGGACTTTGTATTCCGGCATGGGCCGGCGCTTCGAGACCACAATAAATGTCGTGTCCGAACAGCTCACTTTGACCGGCTGGGCGGCGCTGGGAATGTTTATTGTGCCGATGGGGTCGCCCTGATGCAGTACGGTCAGCGGCATAAATTCCCGGAACCCATAGGAAAGCAGCGACTCGACATCTTCCCGGCACCCATTACTGTCCAAAGCGACCGCAATGAGGCGCCAGCCGCCGCGCGTCGCCGAGCCGACAAAACAATGCCCCGCCGCATGAATATACCCGGTTTTAACGCCGTCCGCCCCAGGAAACTTTTTGAGGAACGTTGTCGCCGTGTTTTTCACGTAAACATCGCGCTGATCTCCCGAACGATGCACTTTGTACACCGGAGTTTTCACAATAATGTTAAATTCCGGCAGGTTGTTGACGGCGTAGGCAGCAATTTTGGCGAGATCGGCAGCCGTCGAGAAATGCCCCGGCGCGGGCAGGCCATTCGGGGTCACAAAATGCGAGTGCGTCGCCCCGATCTCTTTGGCTTTGGCGTTCATTTCTTTGGCGAACGCCGGGACGGAGCCGCTAAGATACACCGCCCCGGTGACTGCCGTATCGTTCGCCGAGCGCAGGAGCATCGCGTAGAGCAGGTCGCGCAGGGTCAGTTTCTCACCCGGCTTCAAGTGCAAGCTACTATCTGGCAGGTACTGAACTCCGTTCGGCGCGGTCACAATGTCGTCCAAATGCCCGCGTTCCAGCAGCAAAATCGCCGTCAGCATCTTGGTGGTAGAGGCAATCGGCCGGGGCGCGTCGGCATTCCGCTGCCATAGCACTTTCCCGGTGACGGCGTCTACCAAAATGGCGTAATGGCTATGGACCAGGAGGACCGGCGGCTTGACAGCCACAGCCGCCGGAGCGGCAAGCGGCAGAATTTGGGCGTGTGCCGAAGGTAGGCAGAGCGTGAGCAGCAGGGTGATGAGAAAGATTTGACTATAGTTAGGCATAGCATAGGATACCCGGCCATGAAATGCCAGGCTGAAAGTTCGCGAAAGCCCTCCGGGCTTGAAGAACAGATTGGTATGTTGACGTTTAGCCCCAGGGGGGCTTTGTGCACTTCGAGCCTGGCATTTTATGGCCGGGTCTGAACTCGGTTACTCCAGCCCTACCGCCGACAGCGCTTCCTGCGTCGCAGCCTTGTCGCCGTCGCCGTCAAGCGCGATGTCTTCCAGCGGCGGCAGGTCATCGAGTGTGTGCAGGCCGAAATAGTGCAGAAAGTCAGGCGTCGTCCCATACAAAATCGGGCGTCCAGCCACTTCTTTGCGACCCGTCTCAGCGACAAGCTGACGCTCGGCCAGCGTCTTTAAGACGCCATCGGCGCTGACACCACGAACGGCTTCAATTTCGGCTTGCGTCACCGGCTGCTGGTACGCAATAATCGCCAGCGTCTCTAAAGCAGGCTTAGACAGCCGCGCTTTCTGACTCGGCGCGGCCAGCAGCCGCCCGATGCCTGGCGCGAGGGCAGGCCGGGTCGCCATCTGGTAGCCGCCGGCAATCCGCACGACGTGCAGGCCGGAATTGATGCGCCGGGCGTAGGCATTGACCATGTCTTCCAGCGCTTCTTCCACGGCGCTTGCATCTACTTGAAGAATACGCGCGATCTCGTCAGGCTGCACCGGGTCAGTCGCAACAAACAAATACGCTTCCAGCAGCGGCGGCAGGTCTGTTTCTAAAAACGCCTCAGACATCGGCGTCTGCCACGCAGGCTGTCAATACAATCGGCCCCAAATGCGCCTCTTGAACGGCCTGGACACGCCGGTTCCGCAGCAGCTCCAAAAGCGCGAGAAACAGCATGACGATTTCAAGGCGCACATACGGCGGCTCAAAGCAGTCGTCTAGGAAAATACCGTCCGACCCGCCGCGCTCTACTTTGCGCCAAAGTGACGCCATCGCGAGGCGCAGCGTCATCTTCTGGCGGCGTACACTTGTCACTGCGTTCCCGCCATCGTCCCCGGACTCCGCCAGCAGCCGGTGCAGAGCTTTCAGGAGTGCGCCGGGCTTCAAAGCCCCAAACTCCATCGGCAGGACATACTCGCCGCCGTAGTCGCCCTGGCCGCGAAAGAACAGCGCTCGCCGGTCGTTTTCCCACTCGGACAGCGTTTCCACAAACAGCTTGTAGCGCTGATACTCTTCGAGCTTCCGCACTAACTCCAGGCGCGGGTCTTCGCCTTCCTCGGCGTCTTCGATGCGCGGCGGCTTCGGCAGCAGCATCCGGCTCTTGATTTCCAGCAGTGTTGCCGCCATCAGCAGAAACTCGCCCGCGACATTCAAGTTCATGGCTTCCATCGCGCGTAAGTAGGCGAGATATTGATCGGTCACTTGAAGAATGGGGATATCTGCGATGTCCACCCGGTGTTCCCGGACCAGATGCAGCAGCAGATCCAGCGGCCCCTCGAACGCCGGCAGGGCCAGAGGCGGCAGTTGGGACACAGCGGAGACACGCGAACCAGAGACACGCGGGGCGGAAGCGGGCATAACGTATCTTACACTTCGCGCCCGCCATTTGTCAACCTCGGACGGCTTCCACTGGGGTATAATAGCGGCAGCTTACGGGGGGCAGACGACATGGCAGCAGAACTCAGCGGCGAGCTGGCAGAAAAAGTCAACGAATTCCGGGTCATGGTCGCCCCGCTTGATCAGGCCATGCGCGAGCTGGAATATGCCCAAACGCTGCTGCGGGCCAGAGCTGAAAGCGACATCGCCCAGACTGTCCCTGCCCTCGGTGCTCTCGCCGAGATACTCGGCATTTCCAGCCTCGATCTGCTGATGGCACACGACCGCGTTACGTTCATCCGCGACGCAATGGCCCATCAAAACCTCACTGAAGCCGAAGTCGCCGCCCAAATGCGGGCCTTGGTCTCCTCCGACGACCGCTCCCGCAGCGACCTCAAAGCGCTGGGGATCGGCGAAGAAATCGCATAAGTGTATTACATTTCAGTTCGTGGGGGGTTGTGGTGCGAAGCCGTCACCCCGTCACCTAACCGCCGGCAAGCCGTGGTTGTCGGCGTCTTGCCGGACCCTGCTGCCTTCTCGCTTTTTCTCCCGCGTTTCTTCCCTCGGTTCGGCGAGCGGCCAGTTCAGCGCCTCAATCCCCGGCCCACGCGGAGGAATTGCAACACTATTTAGAAGCCCCGTGCCGCTCCCCCTACATTTCCAGCCGCCCGTCTTCATCCCTGTGCCGGTATCTTCCGCCCTTCGTTCCTGACGGCAGCAGAAGATGCCGTCAGCTCGCTTACGCTGTGTTCGGCTTAATTTGTGTGGCCTGAAATTCTTGCTTCAGTGTGATCTTCATACGCAATAGTACGAGATTTCCCGTCCGCAGAGGTGCTGAGAGGGTCTTTGGCACACTCCTTGCAATAACGAATAATTGCGGCACTGATGCCAGCACTCATACTTTTTTATCGAAGGACATCTTACCATGAACTGCACACTCGCACTCAACGCAAGCGTTACCGCCCCCGTCCTCAACACGAACACCGTCAAGCCTGTCGCGAAATCGGTCACGGTTTCTCAGATGAGGCGCACTCTGGCCCACAAGTGGGATATGCTTGCCGAAATCGGTCTGATGATGTCTAGCGCAGCTTACGGCGTCTACGCGATCACTCAGATGACAGGGTTCTAAACGAGATGACAGGGTTCTGGAGAGGCCACCCCCAGAGCAGCCGTCTCCACCGCGTCCGCCTGAACTACCCTCGTGACGGGCGGGAAGATTATCTTCCCGCCCTCATTTTTGGAAGCCGGAGCCTTTGTACCGGCTCTAATCGGGTTTTCTCCTTCCCTCCTACTCCTCTGCGCTCGCTTCCTGTGACACTCCGAATCGTTCGCAGAGATAAGCCACATCTACGTCAAATTCCTCAACGGGACAAGTGTACGCAAAATAATCCCGCGTCACATACCAAAGCGGTTCTTCCTCAGTAGGATCGTAACGCAAAATCCAGCAGTAGTCACCAGGTTTCACATAGGCGGTGTAGTGCCATACCAGAGACCTTGCGAGAAAGAACGGGCGATTTCGCTGGTTCTCAAGCTCATCACGAAGAGCATTTGTGAACCTTTTGACAGCCTCAGTTTGAGACACATCTTCAGTTCCGCTCAGCCACCCAACAGCGTCACGAGCAATCGCTATCGCAGGTGGATAAATTTGCCCTGCTTCCAATAGAATTGCTAGTTCCTCAGAAACAGGCTCCAAACCCTGCGGCTCAGGCTCATTTTCCGGCCAGCGTACAAGACCGAGCGCGGGATGATTCAATCCTGAACTTGGATCACTCCCCAGAAACGCCAGCAGTTCAAAGTAGATGTGGTCGGGAAGATCAGACTCGACTCCTTGTTCTTCGCCCCCTTCCCTTCCTGACTCTCGACGCCACGGAACAAAACGGTAGCCTTCACGATAAAAGCTCATAGTTTGGTTTCTGCGAGTTCAGCGGCGTAATCCCTGCCCTCACGCTTCCAGGCGCGGGTGCAGAGGGGCAGGAAGTCGCACCAGGGGCAGACGTCGGGTAATGGCACAGGCCGGACGGCCTCAAAGTCTTTTTCTAAGATCGTGATGCCGATGCCGCGCAGGTCTTCTTCCAATTCCAGGAGTTCTTCGTCGGAATAAGAAGCCGACGCGGTGACGCCGCCGCGCAGGGCATGGATGGTGGCGTAGACCCGGCGGTCAGGGTTATTGCGCTTGGCAAGAAGCTGGTACACGGACATTGCCAACGCACTCTTGACATCCGCTTCGGTCACGCCCATGCGGCCCGATTTGTAGTCCACAATCTCCAAAGCGCCGTCGGACAGATGCTCGTCAATGCGGTCAACCCGGCCCGTCAGCACGAACGGCCCCATGTCCCATTTCAGCATCTTCTCAATCAGAAACGGGCGGGTTTCTTCCGCTCTTGCTTCCGACGCCGCGTGGTAGGTCTCCAAAATCCGCACGGCCTCCACTTTATGCTCTTGTTCGTGCGCCGCGCTTTCGTATCCCTGCGACTGCCAGACCGTTTCCATCTTTGCCACCAATTCCGGCACGGACACGGCCGCCGTTCCGCCGTCCTGGTGAAACGTTTGCAAGGCTTGATGAAGAGTCGAGCCGAAGGTGAACCCGGCGCGTGCGCGGTGGTAGAACTTGCCGACTTTGTCCACATAATCCAGCCGGTACATCATCGGGCAGGACAAAAACGAGCGCAGGCGGGTCGGCGAAAACTCCGGCTTCTTGGGTTTTTTCACCGGCGCTGGCTTTTGGGGGGCGCTTGTTTTTTTCGGGGTGGCAGGCTGATCGGGCATAGAGTAATTATACCCGGTGGGTATAGTTAGTCGTTATGGAACCCGGCACTGGAAGTGCCGGGCTACTCAAAAGCACAAAGTCCCTACGGGACTGAATGCCGTGGGCATTTGGCTTTTCCGCAGTCACGGAGTGACTTTCTCCGAGTAGCCTGGCACTTCCAGTGCCGGGTTCCCATGATGGCTCGGCTCTTGATGCTATGCCGAATCTCAGCAGCTCACTCCGGCCCGCGCACGACGACCCGGCTGCCCTGGACCATCACGACCTGCACGGGCGTCCCTTCCGGGAGGAACTCGCCTTCGGTGACGACCGAGAGGCGAACGCCGTCAATCTCGGCGGTTCCTGACGGGCGCAGCAGGGTCACAGCCGTCCCAAGTTGGCCGAGAAACGGCGTGTAATCGTCAGCGGAAACGTATCCGGCCAGCGCGGTTTGGCGCATCGGCAAGCCCAGCCGCTTCCAAACGCCAGAGCGCGGCAGGTACACGAAGAACGCGACCAGAATGGCAAGGGTCATCATCAGTGACACCGCCGCCGGATACAAAGCCCCGCCGCTGGGGCCACCAAGGGCATAGAAGAGGCCGACGAAAATCAGCGCGAGGCCCGTAAACGCCGGCCAGCCATGCCCCGGCAGCACATGGGTTTCCAGCAGCAGCAGTGCCGCGCCGATGAGAAACAGCAGGACGCCGATCCAGGTGGCCGCGCCGACGGTGATGTATGCAGCAAAGATCAGCCCAACCAGAACCCCGCCGAAGATGCCGGCCACGCCCCACGAGTGCAGGGTCAAAATCTCGGCGAAGATCAGCGCGAGGCCCAGAGCCAAAATCAGTACCGTCGCCCAGGGCTGCGTCACCCACAGCGCGACCGACTGCCATACGGACAGCTCGACGGGGACAAGCTGTGCGCCGACTAAGCTGGGACTCATCTTGGCGGCGACCGCCGACGGCAAGGGTGTCACGAGATCAGCGTATCCTGCCGCCTGCGCCTGCGCCTGCGTCAGCGTCAGCGGATCGCCCGCTTTTACGCTGTAGGCCGGCAGGTCGCTGTCCGCCGAGACAAAGGCCGCCGCAATCGCCGGGTTCCGCCCATTGGCTGCCGCCGCCGCTGAGAAGTCGGCCTTGCTGCCGCCGCCGTCCGCCCCGCCGAGGGTGCCGCCCGGCGCAAACGCAATCGTCTTGCAGGCGACGGCAATGAGGCTCCCCGGCCCAATAGCCCGGTCATGGATGTAGGCGGCAATGGGATAAGCCGCGGAATGGGCGAGAACGGCCTGCTTGATTTCGTTTGCAGCGGCGGGCGAGCCGCCGGTCGTGTCAAGGTCCAAGATGACTCCCGCCGCCCCCTGGCTGTACGCGAGATCAAGCTGCTTTTGGACAAAAACCGCTGTGCCGGGCCAGAGGGTGCCATGGATGCTGATGACGGACACCTGCGGCGGCGCGGCGCGAAGGGGAAGGGTCAACAGCAGTAAGAGCAGGCAGAGGACGGGTAGGCGAGTCAGTCGCATCAGCGGTCCTCCCTGTCGGGGTGCAGGTGCGGTGCAAAAGCGTGATGGGCGCGGCGAGCGAGCGCATGAGTCCACAAAATGACGCCTTCGCTGACCGACGCGGCAAAAATGCTCCACTGGCCGCGCAGGCGCTGCGGCAGGCTTTGTTTACGCCCCGCCCGCAACTGCTCAATCTCTGGGACAAGCGCGTGCCACAAATCAAGCGACGGCTCCTGCGGCGGCAGGCGGTGCAGCAGAGACACTGTGCGCTCAAGCGCGATCAGCTCAGCGGCATCGTCGGGATTCTGCGCGAGGTAAGCTTGCATTTGATCCCGTTCGGGTGGGCTAAGCGCGTTTTCCAGATAGTCTGAGAACTTCGCCTGCGCATCTTCGCGTATCACTTCTTTCTCCTTTGTTCGACGAATTCTTGTTCGAGTTCTAAATTCGGGCTGACCTGCGCTAAATACGGCTGGAATTTGGCTTTAAACGCCAGCCGCGCCCGGTGCAGCTTGGATTTGACATTAACAGGACTCATCTCCATAATTTGCTCGATTTCTTCATACGACAAGCCCTGCAAGTCGCGCAGAGTAATCAAAAGACGCTGCTCGTCGGTGAGCAGCGCCAAAACTTTGTCTACAGTTCGCTGAAGCTCGCGGACCTCGACGATCCGCGCAATGTCGGCGGCCGGGTCTGCCGGCTCCGAGATGAAGCCGGGCATTTCCGGCTCTTCATCGAGTGAGCCGGCTTCAATGCCCAGACGCGCTTTCTTGTCGCGCAGGTGGTTCAAACACACGTTGCGGGCGATGGTCAGCAGCCAGGTCCGAAACTTGGCGTCGCCCTTGAACGAAGGCAGCGACCGCAGCGCACGGACAAACACTTCCTGCGTCAAGTCGTGCGCTTCTTCGCCGCCGACCATGCGCGAGACAAAACTGAATACCGTCGTCTGGTATTTCCGAAACAAAATCTCGAACACCGCCGGGCTGGCCGTCGCCCGAAACTGGCGCACCAGCGCCATATCCGGGTCAAGGCGCGGCAGGGCCGTGAGTGCGGTCCAGGACGGGCGACGGTCAAACGGCATGAACTCGATAATCTTTCTTCAAGTAGTGTGACACAGGCGGCTCAAAAAAGTTGCACCGCAGATAAGAATACGCGGCGAATTCAGAACCCAGACGCCTCTAGCACCCGGTAATGAATTACCGGGCTACTGCTGGGTGGAAGTCCCTACGGGACTAAATGCCGTCAGCATTTAGCTTTTCCTCAGTCACGCAGTGACCTTCTCCGAATAGCCTGGTAATTCATTACCGGGTGCTAGAGGCGGTGCCGGGTTCAATATCGGGTATACTGAAGCGCTATGGCAATGAATTTAGAAAGCTCCGTCAGTCGCAAGCTGCTGTCCCTGCCGATGGCCGATGAAAAAGTGGTCACGCCGAAGGCAAAGACCGAGCGGGCGAAAGTGCTGGCCCTGGAACCCGGCAGTCCGGCTGATGAGGCGGGCATCAAGCTTGGTGATGTGATTACCCACGTCAACGGCCAGCCTGTCTTGGACATCGTTGACTTCGCGTTTCTCTCTGCGGGCGAGCGTGTCGCGCTCCAAATGCTCCGTGATGGGACCGACACGCTGCACTTTGAGATTTCCAAAGGCTACGATGAAGATTTAGGCATCGAGTTCGGCGATGACTTGTTTGACCGTGTGCATATCTGCAAAAACAAGTGCGTCTTTTGCTTCTTGTACCAGCAGCCGAAGGGTCTGCGTCCTTCGCTTTATATCAAGGACGATGACTACCGGTTGTCATTCCTGCACGGCAATTACTTGACCCTGACCAACATGGGCGAGGCCGAGTTCCAGCGAGTGATTGATCAGAAATTGTCGCCGCTGTTTGTGTCGGTTCATGCCACCGACCCGGAAGTGCGTGGGCGGATGCTGGGCCGTAAAGGCCCGGAGCCGATCCTGCCGCGCCTCCAAATGCTGGCGGATGCCAAAATTCAGATCCACGGCCAGGTAGTTTTGTGCCCCGGCTACAACGACGGCGAACAGCTTGAGCAGACCGTGCGCGAACTGGCCGCGCTGCATCCCGAAGCACGAGGCGGCTACGGCGGGGTTCTGTCGGTCGCGGTCGTTCCTGTCGGCCTGACCCAGTTCCGCGACCGTTTGGCGGCCTTAACAACGTGTTCTCCCGACTTTTCCCGCGCCGTAGTGGACGAAGCGGAAGAATGGCGCACAAAGTTCCGAAAGCAGCTCGGCACGAACTTTGTCTTTTTAAGCGACGAGTTTTATCTCGCCGCCGGTCTCGAAGTCCCGGCGGCGCGGCAGTACGAAGGTTTTCCTCAGCTTGAAGACGGCGTCGGTATGGTGCGACTGTTCCAGGACGATGTTAAAAAGGTCGCCCGCCGCCTGCCCGCTCGCCTGCCGAAGCCGCGCACGGCGACTCTGGTGACGGGTGAGCTTGCCGCCCCGTTTCTGAATAACCTCGCCGACACGTTCAACCAAGTGGAGAACCTCAGCGTCAACGTCTGCGCCGTTCATAACACGTTCTTTGAGGGCAACATTAGCATCGCGGGACTCTTGACCGGCCACGATGTTGCCGAAGCCCTTCACAAGATGGGTGACAGTCTCGGTGAGCGCGTCATCCTGCCTTCCATCATGCTCCGCGACCCCGATCGCGACATCTTTCTGGATGACATGACCCTCGCCGAGTTCAAGGCAACGGTAGGCCGCGAAGTCCACATCGTCGAGCGGATGCCATCCGCCGCAGCCAAAGCGATCTTGAACTAAGCGACAATCTGAGAATGACCCGGCCTTTCAAGGCCGGGTCATTGCTCCACCTTCTCCACCTTCACTTCTACCACTAAAGCCGTTTCCGATGGGAGAGGACTGCCGAGCGCAGCCCGCAACAGGCCTTTGGTCGGCGGAACATCGGTGTAGTCCCGGCCCACGGCGATTTTGATGTGGCTGCCGGCGACCAGAACGTTGTTCGTCGGGTCGAAGCCCTGCCAGGTGCGGGTGCTGGGCAGGTACAGCTCGACCCAGGCGTGGGTCGCGCCCGCCCCCTGCGTTCCATCCCCTGCCCCGGCGTAGATGTAGCCGCTGACGTAGCGGGCGGGAACGCCGCGTGAGCGGGCGGCGGACAGCATCAAGTGCGCGTAGTCTTGGCAGACGCCGCGCTTCTGGGTAACAAACTCCGAAAGCGGCGTCAGAATATCTGTCGCGCCGGGGACGTACTCGAACTGGGTATAGATTGCCTCCGACACGGCCTGACCATAAGCCAGAACGCCCGGCAGCGGCTCCGGGCCGGGCCATATCCCGTGCAGCGGGACAAGCGCGGTCGGCGCGAGAAACTCTGCACACTCGTCGCAGAGGGACTTATCGGCAAGTTTTGCCCAATCTTCCGCGAGTAAGTCCAAGTGTTCAAACGGGTTGCCGACCAGTGTCTCGACGGCAGACTCGGCGCGGATCGTCAGCCGCTGATACGGCTCGCCGCGCAGGACAAAATGGCTGACAAAGCCCATTTGATCCGGCTGGTCATAAGAAAAAATCGTCACAGGTGGGTCAGTCGTAATCGCGTAAGCGCGGCAGGTCTGCTCGCCCAGCACCGTTAAAGGCCGCAGGCGAGCCTCCATGAAGCACTCGCCAAGCAGCGGGGCGTCGTACTCGTACCGGGTCATGTGCGAGATTTGGAACTTCAGCGGGGAACCTCTAAACCGTCCAGGATATTTTCAATCACGCGGTCGGCGCTGACGCCTTCAATCTCGGCTTCGGGGCGAAGAAGGAGGCGGTGCCGCAGGGTTGCCGGGGCAATCGCCTTGATGTCGTCGGGTATGAGGAAGTCGCGACCCCGCATGGCGGCAAGTGCCTTGCCGACGCCGAGGAGCGCAATGGACGCCCTGGGGCTGGCCCCCAGCACAAGCTGGCGATGGTCGCGAGTTGCCGACACGAGGCGCGTGATGTACTGGAACATATCTTCTTCAACACGCACTTTTTTGATCAGCGCCCGGCAGCGCTCAATCGTTGCGACATCGGCGGCGGGCCTCACGCCTGCTGTGACTAAGTCGTTTGCGTCAAAGCCGGCGTGAACACGCCGCAGAATGGCCTGCTCAGCGTCAAGCGGTGGGTAGGCCACTAAAAGCTTCAGCAAAAAGCGGTCAAGCTGGGCTTCCGGCAGCGGGTAAGTGCCTTCAAACTCAATCGGGTTCTGGGTCGCAAAAACCATAAAGACCGGCGGCAGATCGTGCGTTTCGCCGTCTACCGTCACCCGATGCTCCTGCATGGCTTCCAGGAGCGCGGCCTGGGTCTTCGGCGGCGTCCGGTTAATCTCATCAGCCAGCAGCAGGCCGGTGAAGAGTGGGCCTGGCTTAAACACAAACTCCATCGCCTGCTGGTCGAAAATCCGCGTGCCGGTGATGTCCGACGGCATGAGGTCCGGCGTAAACTGGATGCGCTTGAACTCGCCGGAGACCGCCGCCGCCAGAGCGCGAACAAGCAGTGTTTTCGCCGTGCCGGGAACGCCTTCAAGCAGCACGTGACCGTCGGCAAATAGTCCCGCCAGTGCGTTTTCAATCGTTTCGTCCTGGCCGACCACGGCTTTATGGATTTCAGCGGTGATTGCCTGTGCAACTCGCTGCACTTCCCCGCCGGCCTGGTACGACGGCGTTGTCGCCGTCTCAGCCGGCGGCGGCGTGAAGAAGTTCACCGAGGGCGCTTCCCACGACGGGGAACCCACCTCTTTGCTTCGCAGGGGTTCACCCCGCTGCTGAGGCTCTGCGAACAGGGGTTCTCCCAAAGCGGGGGGACGAAGAGTTTCAGACTCTTGGACGTACTGCTCGTCACCTTCCCGTTTCGGGAGGGTCGCTGTTTGCAGCGGAGTGGGTTCTATCTCGTTCTCAGGCAATGCCGATTTCCTTTCTGATACTTTCCATCTGCCGGGTCAAATCCAGCAGCTCGGCTTCCGATGTTTTTCCCTGGTCCAGCCGCAGCTCGCAGGTCGCAAGCAGGCGGCGCAGGCGCTCCTTGTCAATCTGCCCGCGCCGGGCGGCAACAGCAGCAAGGCGCTCCAGGTCCACATCCGGCGGCAGGGCCAGCCGCCCGCAGATGTCGCGCAGGAACTGCCGGTAAAGCGTCTCAAGCGCAGTCTGCGAAGCCCCCGCCCGGCGGTACAAGCTGGCGAGCGAGTCGACATAATCGGCGGACGACCGGGCGGTACCACGCGCCGCCAGAACCGGTGGCCCGAAGCGCACCGACAGCAGAACCAGTAATCCTAGTGCGGCGAGGCAAAGCTGGATCAGTGCAAGCTGCAGCGGCCGTCCTAAATCCTCCCACACCGAGCCGCCGCTATTCGCCGCATCGCCGTGGTGGTACTCGTCAAACAGCACCCGCCCGCCGGGGTGGGCGTAAAGCGCCAGCAAGTCTGCCAGAAAGACTGAGTTCTCCGAGCGGCCCAACTGGCTGTTTGAAAAGACCGCGCCGTCGGCGACCGCAATCAAATGCCCCTTACCGACGGGAATAATCAGCGCCAGCGGCCCAGCTCGGTCGCCGAACAGCGCAAGGCTATCCCCACGCATTCGCTTCAGCCGCGAGTCGGATTCTGAGTGCAGGCTTAACATGCCTGCTGTATCGGCAACCGGCTGGAGCGGTGCGAACTCGGTGCGTCCCGTATCCGGCGACGCCGACTCGACGATCAAATCCAGTGCGTCTCCGAAGGTCTGCGGGTCATTGCTTATTGGCTTGGCGGCGTTTGGGCTGCTCGCCAGCCTCGATGTCAGCAGGATCGCCGTGTGTCCCAAACCGGAATTCAGCCAGCGGCGCAAGTGCCCCGCATCCCGCGCCGACAGCTCTGCCGGATCGTCGCTCTGGCCGCTGCCGGTGAGCGCCGCCACCGGCTCCGCCACCTGCGGATCGGCGATCAGCAAGACTCCATCTTCCGCCGGGGAAAGCTGTGTCCAGCTTTGCCGCCATGGGACCGGCTCGTAGCCAAGCTTCTGGGTCCAGACAAACGCGCCGCGCATCCCTGAGCCGCGATCATTGGTAAAGGACGGGTTCGGCGCGGATTCCGGTCCCGGCGGACGGGCCGCACTTGGACCGCGCCCGCCAAGCAGAAGGCCGCCGGTGATGAACAGCGCCAGCAGAAGAAGCACGGCAGTAAGGTCGCGGGAAGAGCGCATCAGCGGGCTGCCTCCGCGGGAACCGCCGCCCGCGCTGACTCTTTCAAGGCATGATACTGGGCAAGCGCCCAGACGTACTGAGAGGAGTTTGTCGGCGCGAACCCGTACCACACTTGGTCAAACTCGCGGGTCAGCGGGGTCAGCGCCGTGTACACATCGCCTCGCCCAGACGCCCGCAGCGCCCGCAGGTACTCCCAGTTTGTCTTGGAGCGGTCGAAGCGCAGGACGCCGTCGGTGTCAAGCGTCACCAGCGACGCCAGATAGACCAAACGGAACGCTCGTCGGAAGTCGCCGGTCTTGGCCTGCTGCTCGGCCAGCGCCAGCAGGCTGTCGTTGTCCCGCGCTTCCATCAGCGTCGCTTCTTCTTCGTCGAGCGCGAGAGGCCGTGCCTTCGCGTCGCGCCGTCCGATTGCCTGCACTAAAACGGCGACGAGAACGGCAAAGGCACCGGCGGCGATGACGATGAGTATTCCTTTAACGACATTCGGATTGATGTTCGGCCCGGCCGGAGTACGAGTGGGCGCACGCGGCCGGAAAACTCTGTCCAGCCAGGCGGAAATCCGGTCAGCCAGTGACGGCGGCGGGGGCGGATCGGATGCGAACTCCGGCCCGGCCAGCACAGCCCGTGCCGACGCCGCCGCAGAGGCGGCGTCGGCTGGCACAGAGTCAGACTGAAGCGAAGATCGCAGCAGACCGATCTGGCGCGACAGCGCATGGAGTGTCTCGACCTTCGTGTCGGGGTCTTTGACCGCTTCGGCGGCTCCGATTGCCGTAACCAGCGGGCCGGTGTTGACAAGAACCGGAACCCCGCCCGGAAGGCCGACCGCGTGGATCGGCCCCAGTTCCTGCTGAGCAGCAAGCAGCGGCGATGGCCCAGAAGAGATCACCTGCGCGGAAATGGCGTCTGCCTGACTGCCGAGCGCGGCCTGCACCTCCCCCAGCGCCCGGTTATACTCCTGCGGCGTTGCCGCATCAAGCCTGCCCCCGGCAGCGGCCAGCAGCAGCAGAGTAACAAGAATGCGGGTCACAACAAAAAGACGGGTCATCGCGGCGGCCCTCCCGGAACACCCGGCGGGACGGAAATACCTGGCGGCACAGGACGCAGCGGAGCAGCGGGGCGAGCGCCGAAGGTCGGGACCGGCGGCAGAAACGGCCCCAGCGCGGAGAGGGGCGGGTAGTGGAGGTCGGTCGCCAAAAGCTCGATGTCCATGCCTTCTTTGCGGATTCGCAGGTCGAAATACAGCACCGTGATGACGCAGATCGTGAACGGCAGCAGAAAAAGGTGCGCCAGTCCGCTGCTCAGGAGCGAGACGACCTGCTCCTGGGCGTTTCCGCCTGCCGTGCCGCCGGACAAAAACGCTGCGCCGGGCGTCAGATTTAGAATGCTGTCGGCGGCATATGCCAGCGGCAGGCGCAGGCCGAGGCCGACGACATACAAAACCATGCCCAGCAGAACAAGGCAGCCGAAGACGCGAAAACCATACCCGGCAGTTAGCGCCCCAGAACGCCGTATCGCCTTCCCCGGCCCCACATTTTCGATCAGCAGCGCTTGGAGCGTAAACAAAAGCTGCGTCGCGACAACCAACCAGACCACCCCGCAGAGTGCCAAGCCCAGCGTGAGCAGCAGGCCGGACAAAAGCGCAGCCAGCAGCAGCGCCGGGGTCTTCCGCAGGGAGAGCCGAAAGGTCGCTTCCACGGTCATCGGCTGATCAAGATACCGCGCCGCCGCCGCGACGACCACCGGACCAACCGCAACGATATACAGCGGCAGGTAAAAGATCGTTCGGGCAAGAGCCGACACAGTCCAGACCCAGAACGCATCCGACTGGGTGCTTGTGACGCCGACCAAGTCAAACACACTCGGCAGGATGCGCGGGGTGACAAACGCCAGGAGAATATCCAGCGGCACAACAGCGGCAGCAGTCGCCAGCAGAAGAAACACGAAGTTCCGTTTGTACAGGTCAAACCCTTCGTCAAAGATGTCTCCGACCCCAAGTGGCCGCAGCCGCTGTGCATTCATACGCGCTTGATACTTTTAGGAGAGATGAAACCGGCATTGGAAGTGCCGGTTCCGAACGGGGTGCCAATTCCGGCGACGCTTCGCTACCCCTTCTTCGCCACCTTCACCAGCGAGGGGCGTATGACGCGGTCGTGGAGCGTGTAGCCTTTGCGAAGCTCCGCCGTAACGGTCTCGTCCGGCTCGTCGCTGTCTTCGTCCAGCATTACCGCTTCGTGGACCTCGGCGCTGAACGGCTCTCCGACCGCCGGGATTGACGCGACACCCTGCTTGCCGAGGGTTTCAAGGAACTTGCGGGCGACGGCGCTGACCCCGCCAATGAGCTGTTCGTAGCTTTCGGTCTTGCGGGCGGCGTCCAGCGCGAGATCAAAGTCATCCAGCACCGGCAGCAATTCTTTGATGAGGCGCTCGTTGGCGTCCCGAATCTGGCGCTTTAGCGATTCATCGCTGCGCCGCCGGTAGTTTTGCAGCTCGGCCAGGGTCCGCAGGTAATTCTCGTTAGCGGTCTGCGCCTGGGCCTTCAGGTCGTCCAGCTCTTTCGAAGAGACGGCGGTTGTGCCGGCGGTTTCAGTGGGCGCAGGAGTTTCGGAGACGGCAGGCGCTTTCGGCGCAACCGGCGCGTCGAGGTCAATCGGCTGGCGACCCCACTGGTTATCGTCAAGTTCGTCGGCGACTCCTGGGACAGCGTCGGCGGCTTCCAGCGAGTCGTCATTAGGAATGTTGTCTTGTTCGGCCATAAGTAACGGTGCGGCTCCTTGAAATCATTCGTGAAATTGCCGGGGATTGCCCTGCCTGCTGATTCACCGGCCGGCAGGCCAATTCCTTCTCAATCTGCTTTCTCATTATACCCGACCCTTGACAAGTGAACCGCCGCTTAGATATACTAAGAAGATAAATACGACGCGGACGCGCGGACAATTTGGGCCTTCCTACTCCAATTGGTAGAGAGAATGCGTTTAGGCCGCATACAGTGTCGGTTCGAATCCGATGGAAGGCATCATTTTTTTCTCCCACGTGGCCCAAATCTCTTGACAAGCCGCCATGTCCTGGTGCATAATAACTTTTGTCAGCCTCTTCCACCCACCCTCTCATGGCCGACTTACTCGCGGGAGTAATTCAGTGGTAGAATGTCTCGTTGCCAACGAGAATGTCGCCAGTTCGAGCCTGGTCTCCCGCTTAAGAACAGCCGGTCCGAAATGGACCGGCTGTTTTTGTTTGAGATTTTCGACGGTACCTGGTAAAATAGCGGTATGGCCGTCACCACTTCGCCGCCGCCTTCACCGTCCCCGGCTCCAAAATCCTCGCTGACTGTTTGGATCTTCCCGGCACTGCTGCTGTGCGCGGCCTACAGCCTGCTGGGGCTGACATTCGTGCATCCGTCTGAGTCGAACATCATGGAACGGTGCGTCCTGATGGACCCCAGCTTGTCGCGCATTTGGAGCGTGGGGCATATCGAAATCAGCTTGTCCTACTTCGGCGTCTTCGGGGCGATGCTGTTTTACTTTCTGCGCTTGTATGCCCAGGACAAGAAGCATCTCGCCGACCTCGGCTACGCGCTGGCTTATATCGGCGCGTCATTTCTGCTGGACCTCTACTGCGTTCTTCACTTCGAGCCGTTTGTCGCGCTTCTGGTCGGCGATGCGATTGTATTAACTTTTACCCTGCTGGTCTCGCGCCAGGTCTGGTTTCAGCGGCTGCTGGGCGTTTTTGTTCCGCTGGTCTTTTTGACCTGCGGGGTCGGGCATCTGCTGGAAGGGATGTCGTACTGGAAGCTGACCTACCCCGTCAACGTCCCGTGGACGATGGTGACGGCGGACATCGGGTTTGCCATTCTTGTCAACGCCGTGCGGTTCCCGGCATTTTTGCGCGGGCAGGATGTGATGCTGGAGCTGGCGCAGGCCCGCGAAGAGGCGGCGGCCCGGCAGACCTTTTTCCGCGACGTTCTGCTGTCAGTGACGGAAGGGCGGCTGCATCTTTGCGCCGAGGCCGCCGATCTGCCCGCCCCGCTGCCGCCGGTCGCCGGGCCGATGCCGATCACCCGCGACCTTCTGCCGGATGTCCGGCACCAAGCGGTGGCGGCGGCGGAGAAACGCCGGTTCTCCCCCGATGCGCTTGATGCCCTCTCAACCGCAGTCGGGGAAGCGGCGATGAACGCGGCGGTGCATGGCGGCGGCGGGGAAGCGGCAATCCGCGCGGACGACGACACGGTTCAGGTCTGGATTTCCGACCACGGCACGGGGATTTCCCTCAGCCAGCTTCCCCGCGCCACCCTGGAGCTGGGATACAGCACGAAGGACTCCCTCGGCCACGGCTTCTGGCTAATGCTCCGCTCCGCCGACTCCGTTTCTCTGCTGACAAGCGCGTCCGGCACGACGGTTGTTCTAACCGTCCGGCGCTCGGCTCCTGCCTAGCCACGACACAAACAGCCAATCCTGCTTGGGATTGGCTGTTTGTGGTTTCTGCTGTCCGCCGAGCAGTTCAGGCGGCAGGCTCATAGGCGGCGTTGAGCAGGCTGGCGAGACTGCTGGAATGGAAGACGGTTTCGGGCTGGGAGCCGGGGCGCAGGCGGATAATGAGCGTTCGGCTTTGAGCCATAATCTTCTCGCGGACCCGAAGCAGCATTTGCAGGCCGGAATGATCAATCATTCGGGAGCAGCTCAGGTCCACGATCAGCGATCCTGCCTTCGGATGGTCTAGGCGCTCGACGGCAGCCATGAGAGCCGGCTGAAGCACCGGCGTTGTGAACTCATCCACATAGCCGGTAATGGAAAGAACCTCGCTTCGGCCGTTTTGGAATTGGGTCAGTGTCAGCGGAACTTGCGGCAGATCAAGCAGTGTCATCGTAATAATCTCCTTCAAAAATGCGCGTGTCTCAGCCGGAACAACAAACGGGGTCAGGGAAAAGTCGCCAGACCGTTAAAGCAGCGGTGTGGACAGGATGCGGGACGCGATGGCGTGGGCGTCAGGCAGGACAATGTCGTCGGGAACGCGCTGGCCGGTCGTGACAAATGCCAGCGGCAGGCCGAACTTGGCCTGCAAAGTCAAGAGACGTCCAAAGCAGGTATGATCGGACGCTTCATCTAGCTTGGTCAAAATCACGGCATCCGGCGTGAAGACGCTCTGAAACTTGGTGACAATGTTTTCCATATCCCGCTGACTGAGAACCGCCGGAATCGTGAGATACTGCTGCACTGCGCCCATGCCTTCAAACAGATGCGCGGTCTCGCCGAGGGGAATCATTTCATTGGGCGAGCGGCCTGCCGTGTCCACGAGAACAATTTCTTTGCCTTCGGCGGCATACGCCTCCAATTGCTGGATCAGCTCCCTCTTATCGTAGGCGACTTTCACAGGAACGCACAAAATCTCGCCGTACTTTTGCAGCTGCTCCGCCGCGCCGATCCGCTGCGTATCCAGCGTGATGACCCCAACTTTGCGCCTCTCCATGAGCGCGTAGCGGGCGGTTAATTTCGCGATGGTGGTTGTCTTACCAACGCCGGTGGTCCCGACAAATGCCAGCAGGCGCATCTTGCCATGGGTCGGCAGAGCATCTACGCCGTTCGAGATTTTGAGGCGCTGGGACAAGACCGTGCGAAGGAACGTCGCCGCGTCGGCCGGTGTCAGACTCGCCGGGACTTCGGACATAAGCTGCCGGGCCAGCGGCGCGGCGATGTCGGCATCGAGAAGCTGCTGCATCAGGCCCGGATAGCCTTCTTCAGGAACAGCCGCCGGAGCGGGGACCGGGGCAGGGACCAGCTCTTTGCGGCGGCGGAGTTTCTGCGGCGGCTCCTGCGGCACCAGCCGGGTCGCGCCGGCTGCGCTGCCATGCTGCGTGTCGGCCTGCAAGGACGCCGGGACAAAGGCTGAAAGTGCCCGCGCGGGCTTCGGCGGCTCACTCGGTTTCGGTAACGCGGCAGGCGGAGCGCTTAGTCCCTGAATGCTTTGGGCCAGCGTCGCCAGCTTTGCTTCCAGCTCCTGAATGCGGGCGGCTTCCACCTGGTTTGGCTTTTCGCCGCCGGAATAGCGCAGATTTGGGCTGGCTGGCGGCACCACTTGCGGAAGGTAAGTCCCGAAGGTCATCTCCACCATATCCCGTCCCCCCCAGCGCCCGAAGATCGCCCCTTTTTTGTGGGTTTTACGGCTGACAATAATGGCGTCCGGGCCAAGCTCCTGCTTAGCTTGCAGCAGGCAGTCGGTAACAGTCCGTGCCGTATAGGTCTTCGTTCGCAGATTGAACTGCCCGGTCTTTTCGGAGCGGTCGCCCATGCCGGGCATAATCGTGACGTTAGGGTTCGTGCTGATGCTCATAGTTTATCGTCCGTATTTGCTATCTGTCATAGTCTAAAGGGTAACCGCGCCGACAGCGCGGACTTCAGTGTTGGGAACGATTTCGTTGTAGGACAAAATGACCAGGTTAGGCAGCGACCGCTCGGTCAAGCGCCGCAGGGGCAGGCGCAGGGCGGACATGCACAGCAGTACCGGCTGCTGAAAACCCATCGCCAGCATCCGTTCCATCTGCTGGCTTAGGTTTTGGATGAGCTGCCGCGACGCGGACGGCTCCAGGGCCAAGTTGGGCAGGCCGGGCGTGACGGCTTCGAGGAGCTGCTGCTCCAAGTTCGGGTCAATGGTCAGTGTCTGCAAGGCTCCGCTGCCGTCGTCCACATACTGCCGGCAGATCGAGCGGGCCAGGGCGCTGCGGACCCACTCGCCGAGCATGTCCACGTCTTTCGTGCGTCCGGCATGATCAGCCAGAGTTTCGAGAATGGTCACGAGGTCACGGATGGAAATGCGCTCGCGCAGCAGGTGCTGCAAGACTTTCTGCACTTCACCGATGGTCATTAAGTTGGGAATCAACTCTTCGACGACTGCTGAGTTGCCCTGCTTGATATGGTCGATCAATGCCTGCGTGTCCTGCCGGGTGATGATCTCGGCGGCATGGCCTTTGATGACTTCGGCCAGGTGGGTTGTAATGACCGATGACGGATCAACCACCGTATAGCCTGCCATCTCCGCCCGCTCTCGGTGGTTCCGGCTGACCCAGAGCGCTGGAACACCGAACGCCGGCTCTTTTGTCGGGATACCGTCGGTAATCGGGTCAATGACACTGCCGGGGTCAATCAGCATGATTGCGTTCGGCTGGACCGCGCCCGCTGCGACGGTCGCGCCTTTCAGCTTCACCGCGTAGTCGTTTGCGCGGAGGTGCAGGTCGTCCCGGATTCGCACGGTTGGGATGATGAGGCCTAGCTCCAGCGCCGTCTTCTGGCGGATGACGATGATGCGCTCCAAAAGATCGCCGGAAGCGGTCTGGTCCACCAGAGACAGCAGGCCATAGCCGAAGTTCAGCTCTAAGACGTCCACATGGAGCAGCGGCAACACGCTTTCCGGCGTGGCGGGCGGCGCAGGCCGGGCCGCGATAGTCGCCGCCGCCGAGGTTTCCGTCGCCAGCAGCGTCTTCTGATTCTTGACAAGAATGACACCGATGCCGCCTAAAACGCCTGCGACAAAGATGGTTTGAGGGATCGGAAAGCCGAAAGGGATAAAGAGGCACACCAATCCCGCGGCGATAAACAGCGGACGGGGGGAAGCGAAGATCTGCCGGGCGATGTCCCCGCCCATCGCTGTGTCCGATGCCGCCCGCGTCACCATCAGGCCCGCCGCCGTGGAAATCAGGAGCGCTGGGATTTGGGCGACCAGTCCCTCGCCGACCGTCAGCAGCGTGTAATCATGCAGGACTTTGAGAATGTCTTCGCCCTTCGACAGCCCCATCGCGAAGCCACCGATGATATTTAGGACAATGATCACAATCGCCGCAATCGCATCGCCCCGGACAAACTTGTTCGCGCCGTCCATTGCGCCGTAAAAATCCGCTTCCTGCCCGACCGCCTTGCGCCGCGTTCGCGCCTGCTCCTGGTTGATAACCCCCGCGTTCAGGTCCGCGTCAATCGCCATCTGCTTGCCCGGCATGGCATCGAGCGTAAACCGGGCCGCGACTTCCGCCACCCGCCCCGCGCCGCTCGTGATGACCACGAACTGCACGACGACTAAGAGCAGAAAAACAATAATCCCGACCACATAATTGCCGCCAATCACGACCTGCCCGAATGTCGCGATCACATGGCCCGCGCTGCCCGTGCCGATAATCAGCTTCATTGCCGACACTTCCAGCGCCAGTCTAAACAGCGTCGTGATCAGCAGCAGCGCCGGGAACACGGAAAATTGCAGCGGCTCCGTCGTATATAGAGCCGTCAAGAGTATCAGCACCGCGCCTGCCAAATTGAGAACTAATCCCAAATCCAGAAACGCTTCCGGCAGGGGCAGAATCAGCATGGAGATCATACCGATGAGTGCGACAGCCATGGCAATATCGGTCTGCTGAGCCGCTTTCGCAAAAAAGCCCATAATCCCGCCGCTTTGACTACTTCGCTTCGCCTGCTGTGCCTGGACTGCCATGCCCGGATTATTCCACGCTCCCCCGCAATTCTACAAGGATATTTTATGGCTGTTTTTTGGACTCAAATGGGTTTGAGATGTAAATGGGTAAGATAGCAGGGGAGCAACCTATGAACAAACATTTATTTACGCTTGGCGCGGCACTGCTGCTGCCTTTCGCCCCGCTTTCCGCCGCTGTCGCCGCCCCGAAAACTGCTGGGGATGTGATCATTGTCAGCACGGGGGACCGGCTGACGCCCGGCTACCGGGTGACGGTGACGCCGGGCGGGGCACTGTCGTCCGCGCTTGTTCCACGAGGACATCATACGCCTATCCGGCGCTCGGATATGCTTATTGCCGTCAACCGGCAGCGGTTCTTTACCGACCTCACCAAAGCCGAGCCGGTCTCCAATCTGCCCACCGGCACGATTACCGCTCCATCCGGCCGGCAAGGCAGGCGGCGCGGGCGTGGGGGGCGCGGCGGCCAGAGAACAGCGGCCACAACGCCGGTTGGCATCAATCCCTATCCCGAAGTGTTTGTGCGCTACCAAGGGCGTCAGTCGCCGAATTTGCGCCAAGCGAGCAGCGCGTCGGGGCAAGCCTTGTACCAGGATGTCAAGCAGATTTTGCAGGTGCTGCGGCTTCCAATTCCCGATCAGCCGTAAGAGCATGAGCAGAAGAAGAGCGGCAGGCCATGGGGCCAGCCGCTCTTTTTGCGTCTTTTAGTTTTTGCGTCTCTTGCCGCTTGGCTTAATTCTTATCTGGGGCTTCCGCCCGGTCGGACAGGGCAATAGTGACGGCAGCGAGCGCATCGGACGTTTCTTTGGCGGTGACTAATCCCGCGCCGTTCCGCGTGATAAGCGGCGAAGAGACCGGCAGAAAGCCATTTGCAACCAAGTGAGTCAATGCCTGACGCTGAACGGAATTTGTGCCGGCGGGCAGATGAGCAGGCGCGGGAAAAGTCTGGGCATGAAGCGGCCTCCGGCCGGCTTCGACATACTGCACGAAGCGGTCCAAAGCGACAGCCAGCTCATAGCGGGTGACGGGTTGGTTGCCCAGAAAGCGGCCGTCTTTCGTGGTTCCCATGATGCTCTCATGGACGACGCGCTTGACGGAGCCAGCGGCAAAATGTCCCGGTGGAACGTCACGGGGCGAGAGCGCCGGGGCAGCAAAGACGGCGGCCGGGAAGAGGCTCAAAAAGAGGGCAGCAAGAATACGAGATAGCATGGAAGGTTCCTAAAAAGAAACACGGGGGTTCAGCCCCGTGTTTCAGAAGTGCAATTCCCCGCCTGCGCGGGCAAGAACGGCAGGCTGCTAGGACATGGCGAGCAGATCTTCAGTAATGCCGCGCCGCTGCTCCAATGCTTTGCCGGTGCCGATGGCGACGCAGGAAAGCGGGTCGTCAGCAACGTAGGTCGGGACATTGGCGGTTTCGGCGATGAGAATATCCAGGCCCCGCAGAAGCGCCGTCCCGCCGGTCAGCACGATGCCGCGCTCGATGATGTCCGAGGCAAGTTCGGGAGGCGTTTTTTCTAAGACGTTCTTGACACGGGCCACAATCTGACCGATGGGTTCCGTCATACACTCGCGGATTTCCTGGGATGTGACGGTCACAGTCTGCGGCAAGCCGGTCAGCAGATCCCGGCCCCGGACTTCCAGGCGCTGCTCTTCGCGCTGTGGGACTGCGCTGCCGATGGCGATCTTGATCTCTTCCGCGGTCCGGTCACCGATGAGCAGGTTGTAGTTCGTGCGGACGTGGCGGATAATCACGTCATCAAGCTTCATCCCGCCGATCCGCAGGCTCCGGGACAAAACAATGCCGTCAAGAGACAGCACAGCAATGTCGGTCGTGCCGCCGCCGATGTCTACGACCATGTTACCGCCCGGCGAATCAATGGGCAAGCCCGCGCCGATGGCCGCCGCCATTGGCTCTTCAATCGTCAAGGCTTCCCCGGCCCCGGCGGCTAGAGCCGCCTGCTTGACCGCCCGCTGCTCGACGGACGTGACGCCCGACGGGACGGCGAGCAGGACGCGCGGCTTGAACAGGCGCTTGACCCCGCAAACTTTGTGTAAAATGTGTTCGAGGAGGCGCTGCGTTGTGGTGTAGTCGGCGATGACACCGTCAGTCATCGGGCGCACGGCGGCGATGTTGACCGGGGTGCGGCCGACCATCTCCCGCGCCTTTTCCCCGACTTCAATCACGCGCCGAGTGTTGACGTTCATCGCGACCACTGACGGCTCGCGCATGATAATCCCGCGCCCATGCACATACACCAGAACATTCGCGGTTCCAAGATCAATGCCGATATCCTGGCTGAAGCGCATTAAGCGGCTGCTCCCGTCCGAACACGCCGGGTCGTTTCTTCCAGCGCATCGGCCATGGGTTCCTCGGAAGAGACGCGCTCGATCTCTGCACCAACCGCCCGCAGCTTCGGCTCGAAGCCCTCATAGCCTCGGTCCAGATAAGGAACGCCGCTTATGTCTGTAGTCCCTTCGGCGGCCAGACCTGCCAGCACCAGCGCCGCCGTCGCGCGAAGATCGGAGCCGGCTACCGGAGCGCCGGTCAGACGCGGGACACCATCAATGATGGCGGCGTTTGCCTCGGTCTTGATGTTCGCACCCATACGGGCTAACTCATCGATATATTTGAAGCGGCGCTCAAACATGGTTTCGGTGATGGTGGACGTACCGCTGGCGAGGGTCAGCAGAGCCGCGAACTGGGGCTGAACATCAGTCGGAAAGCCAGGGTATGGGCTGGAAGTAATCCGAATCGCATCAAGCCGCTGCCCCTTTGGAACACGCACCCGAACTCCGTCGTCGCTGAAATGGACCGACACCCCGGCTTCGGACAGCTTGCGAGTGATCGGCTGCACATGCTCTTCCACCGCGCCTTTAATGAATAGATCGCCCTGCGTGATCGCCGCGGCGACAGCGAACGTCCCTGCTTCAATCCGGTCGGTGTCCATCCGGTACTCGGCCCCGTGCAGGGCTTTGACCCCTTCAATCACAATGTCTTTGGTCCCCGCGCCGCGCACTTTGCCGCCCATGAGATTGATGAGATCGGCAATTGCGACCACGTCCGGCTCCTGCGCGGCGTTCGAGATGGTCGTGATGCCGACGCCGAGTGCTGCTGCCGTCATCAGATGCTGGGTTGCACCGACCGAGGAGCGGTCGAGATAAACGTCGGCCCCGCGCAGTCCGCCGGGAATAGTGGCATGAACAAATCCATGCTCGACAACTGTTGTCGCGCCGAGTTTTTCCAGTCCTTTGACATGGTAGTCTACCGGCCGGGCACCGATGTCGCAGCCGCCGGGCAGGGCGACGCGGGCCGACCCGAACCGGGCGAGGAGCGGTCCTAGGACGAGGAATGAAGCCCGCATTTTGCGGATTAGTTCGTAGGGGGCTTCTGAAGTGGTGAGTGAAGAGGAATCCAGTGTGACAGTGTTGCCGGTGAAGTCCACTTTGACACCGACATACTGCAAAATATCGAGAAGTGTCAGCACGTCGCTGATACGAGGTACATTCGTGAGGACGGTTTGGCCTGATGCGGGCAAAATAGCGGCGGCGAGGACCGCCACCGTGGCGTTCTTGCTGCCGCTGAGGCGGACTTCGCCGTCAAGACGCCGGCCGCCGACGGTTCGTATTTTCTGCAAATGCGGTTCCTCCTGCCTGGGGGCGTGTTCTCTTGCGGGGAGAATAAATCCGAAGAGAAAAGTATCTCAAAATAATGGGGACATGGCCGCAGATGATTACCAGGTATTGTATGATGTCATTGGCAGTATACAAGAGTTAGTGAGAATTGTCAAGGGAGGCACGGAGGGCAGGCAAGAAAGCCACGGAGGGCAGGCAAGAAAAGACCCGACGGGAGGCGGCAGGTTCGTCGGGTCTACATTCTTTTCTTGATTGCTGTCTTGTGTATCTTTCGCGGCGTGGATGCCACGGATGATTTCTTGTTATTTTGTTTTTTTGTGCGCTGTCTGCTCCGCAATTCGGCACACCCTTATCTTCGGCGCACTCCTGAATAGCACTCACTGCGAGAGATACCGGGTTTCGGGTGTTTCTACTGATGAGACTATTGCTGATGAGACTATTGCTGATGAGACTATTGCTGATGAGACTATTGCTGATGAGACTATTGCTGATGAGACTATTGCTGATGAGACTATTGCTGATGAGACTATTGCTGATGAGACTATTGCTGACTATTGCTGATGAGACTATTGCTGATGAGACTATTGCTGATTGCTGATGAGACTATTGCTGATGAGACTGCTGATGAGACTATTGCTGATGAGACTATTGCTGATGAGACTATTGCTGATGGGAGAGTTACTGACGGGGAAATTGCCGGGTGTACCCGGATGCCAGCGACGTTTCGGCCCCTGCCGACGCCTGCTTGCCACCGGCCACCAGCGCAAGACCGCTGGGGAAGACCAGCAGCGTCTGGTCGTGCGTACCGGCGGGGACACTCGGCAGCAGCGTAAATAATTGTGTTTTAGGGTCGTAACTTTCTGTGCTTCCCGTGGTTGCCCCCAGCGCCGTACTCCAGCCGCCGGACAGCAGGACTGTTCCATCCGGCAGGCTTTCAGCGGAATGAGCCATGCGCGGGGTCATCAGTGGCGACGGCAGCGGCGTGAAGGTTTCCGTTCTCGGGTCAAAAAGCTCGGCCTGCCCCGGCTCGCTCCCGCCATTCTGCCCGCCCGCGACCAGCACAGTTCCGTCCGGCAACCTTGTTGCCGTGGGCCGGTCCCGCGCCCATGCCATCGGGCTGCGCGTTGAATGGAAGCGGCCCGTCGCGGGGTCGTATATCTCGGCAGACGCCAGGGGAACGCCCGGATGACCGACAAACCAGTGTGTCCCACCCGCAACAAGGACATGCCCGTCGGCCAGCTGTACTGCACACTGCCCAAAGCGGTCTTCGGCAAGCGATCCTGTCGGCATAAACTTCTGCGTTTTCGGGTCGTAGACCTCTGCCGATGCTTGCGTCCGCCCCCGGTGCGTGTTGAAGCCACCGACAATCAACACTCTGCCGTCCGTTAGCGTCGTCGCCGTAAACAGCTCACGCGGCACCTCTAATCGGCCCGGCAGCAGCGTGAATGTCTGGGTCTCTGGGTCAAACACTTCCGCCGTGTTCAGCGACCCCAGTACCGTGTTGTAGCCGCCTGCGATGAGAACACGCCCGTCCGGCAGGGATGACGCCGACGCGAAGTTGCGCGGGATGTTCAGCCGCCCCAAGCACGGCAGGAAACGGCGCGTCGCAGGGTCAAACTCATCGGCGGTCGCGACGCACCGATCCGCCGGATATGAATAGCCCCCGACAATCAGCCCTTTCCCATCCGCCAGCAGCACAGACGCCGCCGCCCAGCGCGGATCGGACATTGTGTTCACCGCCTTTGTCCACCCGCTGCTTTGCGCCGCGACCGGCCCCACAGCCGCCGCCAGCAGCGCCCATACTAACGCAAGAAGCCTCATTGCACCTCCCCACCTGCGAGTGCGTCACAGGCCGCCGCCAGATCAAAATCGTTTTTCGTTAGCCCCCCGGCATCATGCGTCGTCAGCAGCAGCGTCACTTTCTTGTACCGAATGTCGATGTCCGGGTGATGATCCGCACTCTCCGCCGCCTCCGCCACACAAGCCACAAACGCAGTGGCTTGCCGAAAGCTCTTGAACTGGTAGGTCCGTGCAATCTCCTCCCCCATCCGCACCCAGCCCGGCACCTCTGCCAAGCGTTCCTTAATTTGTTCTTCCATCAGTCGCGGCATACGCATAAGTGTGAATATCTTTTCTTTAGCAGTTGTCTTAGTGGGTGGAAAATTCTACCATGCAAAACTAAAAAGACATGAGCATATTTGGGACGCCTAACTTCAGCTTGTACTGCGGCATCAAGACGGTTTTACCGGCAGGGTAGTAGCTGATGACGCGCTGACCCGCTTGATCTCTGACTGTGATATGAGCTTCTTTCGCGGGATCTCCGTTCTTGAAGTCTGCGTCCAGATAGCTTTGCCCATCTCGCAAGCCAGCTCGGTAAGCATTACCGGCGTTCTCAACGCCCGTAACCTTACCCAAATGCAGGCTGCCGCTCACACTATAACCGAGGTCAAACAGTACAGTTGGTGTGAGTATGAGAGCAGCGCCGGGGCCAAGTGCGCATGGGTCAGGGATAACCGTTTGTCCCTGCTCGGTGCAGCGCTGAATTTCACCGGAGACATCTCGGTGAAGATAACGGCGCATGACATGCACTAGATCTGAGAGTTGTTGTGGCCGCTTTTCTGCCTGGGCCAGATGCAGCAGGTCAAGCATAACGTCATCGAGCGAATGCTGTCCGTGGCTGACCAAGCGTATCTGCGTGTTCCAGTGCTGTGCCAGCAAATCGCCGCGCTGGTAAGCGACCATGAGAATTCTGCTGTCAGAAAATCCATGTTCCGCCTCGCTGCGGAATCTTGACCCGGAGATGCTGCGGAATGGCGACGAATCATAAGTCCGGATAACATTGTTACAGTCATCGGCATACTTTTGGGGCGAGATCAGTCCGGCACGCAGTTGAAACAAACGGGCGTAGTAGACGGTGAAGCCCTCGAAGAACCAGCCGGAAGCAGCGACTGTCGCGGTCGGCATGATGCGGTTCGGAAGCCAGGCATGAAAGCTTTCATGGGCTAGTATGTTCTGCGGTATGAACCCCAAACCTTCCCTCGGCGAGACCGCCTCGTAGAACGAAGATTGGAACGATATGCCGATGTCATCGCCCTCTTGTGGATTAAGAACCACAATGTAGTATGGGAAGTCGTCGTCATGCCAGAACTTACGCTCCGCGCCGACAATTTTGCTGAAAGTCGCTAAAAATCTGTGCATCAGGCGTGGGCCACTCGCCACGCACAGCGACATAGAATGACTTACCACGAATCAGGGTGTGCAGCAGGCGGTAATCGCCGGCAGCCCAAACGCTGTTCTGAAGTGTCTTGAGTGTTGCCGAGAACGCTTGATGAGGCTGACGAACCCCGTGACTATTCGCCAGTGTCCATCCTGCGGGCAGGGAGTTCCAAGCAGTCTCAACCGCGAGCGGACAATCAGTATCCTCAGCAGGCAGGGCAAATAGCTGGAAGCCGAGAATGGAAAAGTGGTCACGCTCAATTTCCGGGCTGTACGAAAACTCCCTCTGCTGCCCGGCATCGGTGACGACGACGCGATAAGCAACGCTGACTGCCCGCCCTGCCGGGTAAGTGAGGCGCTTGACCTGGGGCTTGTCCGTATCTGTGATTGCCGTTCCAGGAGAGGCCACTCGCAGGCTTGTGATATTTGGGTATGCGCCCCCGCCTCCCAGCCCAGGCGGCAAGGCAAGCAGAGAAGTTCCGCTGGCACCACCCAAAAATGTCAGCGTGACATCTATCCCCGGCACAGCGCCTTGAACCGAGAAAGCAAGTGAGTATTGAAGATGGCTTACAGCCACTGGAACAGCTACCGAACGCGAGTTGCCTGTTAGCACCAATGCGGCTAGAAACAGTAGGTAAAACGGGTTTGAGCGTATCATGGCTGCAAGTCATTATAAGCGAGACCACTTCTTATGTCAAGCGCCACTTGTGTCAAGCGCCACCACCAAGTTACTCACGGGTACAATGGCCCATGAAAGCAGTGGTTCATCGGGTGACGGGGGCAAATGCGACGATATTTGCTATTCCCGGCGGTTCCTGCTAGGATGAAGCGTCATGCTGACAGCGCTCGGCTGATCCTTTTTTCCGAACCGCTTTCTTAGATCACAAACGCTTTAACAGGAGAACATTCTATGACTTCCCGCTCTATGACCTCTCGCTCTCAGCCGTTAGCGGCCTTTCTGACCCTGGCCCTTAGCCTCGCTGTTTCGCTCCTCTGGAAAACAGAAGCCCGCGCCGCGAGTCCGCCTGTCCCCGCACGCACGATTGCCGCCGATTACGCCAAGGTCCAGGGGCCGACCAGCCAGGTGTTCCGGCAGTGCGTCGGCGCGGGACGGGCCAATGAGGGGCTGCGTGCCGACTGGCAAAAACAGCTCACCTATACCCAGCAGGCGTGCGGCTTCCAGTATATCCGTATGCACGGCCTCTTCACCGACGACATGGGCGTCTACAGCGAGGATAAGACCGGTCACCCTGTTTATAACTGGCAGTATGTGGACCGGCTTTATGACTTCCTGCTCAGCATCCACGTCCGCCCCTTTGTCGAGCTTGGGTTCATGCCCAGCGCCCTGGCCAGCGGGCCGCAGACCATTTTCTGGTGGCGCGGCAACGTCACGCCCCCGAAGGACTACGGCAAGTGGCACGACCTAGTCGCCGCCGCCGTGCAGCATTGGACCGAGCGTTACGGTAAGGATGAAGTCAAGCAGTGGTACTTTGAGGTCTGGAACGAGCCGAACCTGAAGGGCGGCTTCTGGACAGGCGACCAGGCGGACTACTTCAAGCTGTATGCAGCCTCCGCCTCCGCTGTCAAGTCCGTCTCGCCGCAGTACCGTGTCGGCGGTCCCGCCACCGCCGGCACCGCCTGGGTCACCGACTTCATCCGCTACTGCGTTGCGAACCATGCTCCGGTGGACTTCGTCAGCACCCATACCTACGGCGTTGATCAGGGCTTTCTGGACGCATCCGGCAACCGCGGCACGGTCATCAGCCGCGACCCGAACGCCGTTTCCGGCGACATGCGCCGCACCCGCGCTGAGATAGATGCCTCGTCCCTGCCGCGCCTGCCGCTTTTCTACACCGAGTGGAGCGCCTCTTACACGCCGGCGGACCCCATCCACGACAACTATGTCGAGGCTTCCTACATCCTGGATAAGATCAAGAACGCCGAGGCGTCAGTAAACGGCATGTCTTACTGGACTTTCACCGACATCTTCGAGGAGGCCGGCCCCCGCGCCACCCCATTCCACGGCGGCTTCGGATTGATCAACTATGAGGACATCCTCAAGCCGGCCTTCTATGCCTACCGGTTTCTGGATGAACTTGGCCCTACGGAGCTGACGAACCGCGATGCCAGCTCCTTCGTCACCCGCGATGCACACGGCGGCGTTCAGGCTCTGCTCTGGGACTTTACGATCACCCAGCCAGGCACCGTCAACGATCAGGCGTACTACAAAGAAGACCATCCTGCCCAGGCGAAGGGCGCGGTCGCGCTCCGCATCGCGCACCTGCCCGCCGGACGCTACACCGTCCGCTGCACCCGCGTCGGCTACCGCTCCAATGACGCTTACGCGACCTACATGGACCTCGGCTCTCCCAGCCAGCTCACCCGCCCGCAGGTCGCTCTGATTAAGCAGAAGAACAACGGTGCTCCGTTCGAGACGCGCACCATCACCATCGCTCCTGACGGCCCCTTCTATCTCCGCCTGCCGCTGCGGGAAAACGACGTGTACTTGGTAACGCTGACCAGAGATACCGGGAAATAGAGATACCTGGAAGATAATTGATGCGCGTTGCGACGCGGTATAATTGGCCCATGAAAGCAGTCATTCAGCGGGTTACTTCGGCGAGCGTGACGATCAAGTCTACAGGCGAAATGCGGGAAATCGGGCCGGGGCTGGTGGCACTGTTAGGAATTGCGCCAGGCGATACCCCTGCCGACGCGGAGTGGCTGGCGGAAAAGCTGGTAGGCTTGCGCGTATTTGAGGACGCGAACGGGAAGATGAACATCGGACTGTCTGACATGGCCGGCGGCGGGGCGATGCTGATTGTGTCCCAGTTCACGCTGTACGGCGATGCCCGCAAGGGACGCCGCCCATCTTTTACCGGTGCCGCGCCGCCTGCCGTTGCCCTGCCGCTGTATGAGGCGTTTGTCTTGGCTGTGAAGTCGCGCGTGGTCTCCGTGCAGACAGGGGAATTTGGGGCGGATATGACGGTGCAAATCGTCAACGACGGGCCGGTGACACTGATTGTGGAAATGCCTTAGAGATGGGGACACACGTGAGCACGAGGTCCTTTTTCTCGATGCGGACGCTCTGAACCGTCAGCGATAGACGGCTTAGCAGCGGGTGGGAGAAGCGGGCGGTGAGCTGACTGGCCTGCGCGTTGACCAGCGCTATCGGGAGCGGAAAGCGGCCGGCCTGGGCGGCGGTCGCGGCAAACCGGAGGCCGGTCTTGGGGTCGGGCGACAAGATGCCGTTGATCTGAACGTTTTGGGGGCGACCCTGAACGCGCACGGACGCATGGAGGACGACAAGGTTCGGCTCTTGCAGGACGATTTGGACGGCTTCGACGCCACGCTTCATCAGCAGTTGATGCACGGATTTGTTGGAGGCAAGGGTCACGTTGAGATCAGATTCCGAGAGGCGCAGTGTGCGCGGGCCGGGTTTAGACTGAGTGGCGGTTCGGCCTAAGCTTGCCAGACGCTGACGGGTTTCAGCGGCCTGCCGAGCGGTCGGATGCAGCGCCGCCGGCGGCGGGGCGGGTGCAGGACGCAGCAGCAGCCATCCGGCCCCGCCAGCGGCGAACAGTCCGAGTAGTACGCCCAGCACCAGAGGGTGCCGGGTGTGCTTCGGTTTCAGGACGGTTAGACTCAATGTGCTTCGGTGAAGATGTGCCGAAGCTGCGATTCTTCGTCGGCGACAACCATTGCGATCACAGTGTCTCCATTTTCAAAGCGAACATCACCCTGCGGGAGCATCGCGTGCTGCTCACGGACCACCGAGATAATTAAGGCATCGCCCGGCAGCGGCAGCTCGCGGACGTTCTTACCCAGCACCGGCGACCGCTCGGAGACGGTAATTGCGACAATCTCAATGTTGCCGTTTTTCAGCGCCGCCAGCGGGATGATCTCGCCGGTTTCAATCTGCTGGTCCAGCAGGTTAAAGATGATTTGGGTGCTGGACACAGTCGTGTCAATGCCGAGCTTCTCAAAAAGCGCCAAATTGTCGGGGTCGTTGACCCGCGCGACCGTGCGCGGGGCCTGAAACTTGCGCTTCGCCATTTGGCAGATAACGAGATTGTCCTCGTCATCGCCCGTGACTGCGACAATGACATCGGCGCGGCCAAAGCCCGCTTCCGACATGATGCGTACTTCGCAGCCATCGCCCTGCACGACAACCTCACCCATCTGCTCGGCCAGCGCCGCCTGCCGCCGCCGGTCTTTTTCCAGCAGCAGCACTTCATGGCCTTCGGTCAGAAGCTGCTTAGTCAGATAGTAGCCGACTTTGCCCCCGCCCACAACAATCACATACATAATCTTTTCCTACACATACATAATTTTTCCTAAATTCGCTCGGCGAGCAAATTAGCTTTGCGAGCCACGCTGCTCCAAATATAACGCATCCCAGTCCTGGGCCGCTTTCTGCAGTGGGCCGTCGGCGCTGTCCCCCAGCGCGGCGTCGTGCAGCAGGCCCGCCGCAAGTGTCGTCGTGCAGAGGGTCGTGATGCCAAGCTCGCGGTACGCCTGGGCGCGAATGGGGTCATAAATCCGGGCCATGACACGGGCAACGGAGAACACTTCTCGCGCGATCTGCGCCGCCATGATGTTTGTGTTGTCCCCCTGCGTCACGGCGATAAAGACATCGGCATCCGCCGTGTGCGCCCGCTTCAGCAGGTCTTGGTCTAGGCCCGATCCGACGAGGCGCTGACCTTTGAATTTTGTGCCGAGTCGCCGAAACGAATCGCTGGTCTGGTCCAGCATGGTTACGTCATGCCCTTCGCTGGACATCTGTTTGGCGAGGGTCGAGCCGACCCGCCCGCAGCCGAGTATCACTATCTTTGCCATGATCTGCGTAGACCTATGTTCCTATTCCGTGTGCTATTTCTCGGCCAACAGCCGCTTGATTAGCGGCGTCAGCTCCTGTCCTTCGCTCTCCGAGTAGCCCGATTGGCTCCAGCGGACGACGCCCTTTTTGTCAATTAAAAACTGTGATGGGATGCCATCAACATGGTAAGCGTACTGCGCTTTCCCGTTTGCCGCCGGCGACGCCGAGATAATATAGGTCATGCCGAAGTGCTTCATAAACGGCTTGACGGCAGCGACCGAGTGCTGGTCATCTACACTGAGGCCGACCACTTCCAGCCCCTGCGGGCCGAACTTCTTATACAGCGATTCCAGTGTCGGAGTCGCCATCTGACACGGGCCGCACCACGTCGCCCAGTAGTCCAGCAGCACGACTTTGCCGTGCAGCGATTTCAGCGAGAGAGGCTTACCGGCAACAGTCTGGGTCGTGAACGCCGGGGCGGGCGTTCCCGCCGGCAGCGGCGGCGGTGGGGCGAATTCAAATTGCGCGTGTGCCGCAGACGCCGGCAGCATCGCCAGCAAAACGGCAGCAATTAACAAACGGGACATCAGGTTACTCCTCATTGGGACGCCGTCAGGATTGGAATACTGCCAGGACTTGACAACTTTCCCCCAAAGAGGATACCATGTTCACAGCGTTTTTCGTTATGGGAGCCTTATGGAAAAGAAAAGCTTGTATCACTGCATTGACGGGCGTAATTTCGATATCACGATGGCATGGGACGAGAAGTTCAAAGACAAAGACCACATCTTTAAAATTACGTTCAAGGCGATTGACCAGGCCACCGACCGCCCCTATATCCTGCCGCGCGAGATCGCGACGTATCAAATTGGCGACCCGGACGAGAACTTAGGCGAGCGCGTCCAGTATTATTACGAGAACAGCCGCGAGCTACTGATGAGCGACTATCTGACGACGGCCTATCGCCGTGCCTGCGATTACCTAGAACGCGGGCATTAGAACCCACCCCGCCTCGTTCGTTCATTCTTCACTTCCTCGCTCCCTCAGCACTGGCTACCTGGAAGGCCCCTGTGAGGGAAGGGTCAGAGTTGCGGTTAATGTCGTTTGGAAGGCAGCCACTCGTGACTACCTCCTACCCTTCCCGCTTCGGGAGGGGAAGCCAGATACGAAGTAATGCCGAAGGCATAGGAACGAGGCGGGGTAGGCTTCTACTTATCGGGATAGACTTCCAGGCTAAGGCTCCGGCGGCTGCCGGGCTGCCCCATGGCAATCAGGGTATAAGAATGGCCGGGCAGCAAGGGAAGATGTACTGGGCCAGTCAGCAGGGTCGCCGTGCCGGCGGCGGCAATCTGCAAGTCATACTCACCGCTGCTCAAAACCAGCGGCTCGCTGCGGCGGCCATAAGCGACATTGTTGACTCCGATAATTGTATTGATCACCAAATCCATTGGCGGCATTCCCGGCGCGGCGTTGATGACCCGGAGACTGGCCTTGCCGGCCTCCAAATCGGTCGGCTTCTCATCCGGCAGCACCTGTACCTGTGCGTTGTTCCTGCCGCTCGCCCGCCCCAGCGCCAGCAGCGTATAATTCCGGTTTTTGTCAAAAGACAGCGACTGCGTGAGCAGCGTTATCCCCAGCCCTTCGGCATCGAGCGTCACCGGGTAAGTTCCCGACGGCACCGCCTGATACTCCGTGCTGCTCCGAAACGTCGCCCGCTGCCAGACCCGCCGCCCGTTCACAGATACATCTAATCCCCCCGCATCCGGCACGGCGTTGATCAGCCGCACCGACGCCGCCTCCCCTGCATCCAGCGTCTTGTTCCGGCAGCCGGACGCCCCCCAAATTGCCAAAGCGCAGACGGCCCATCCCATTCGCAGCGTCAGACGGTTCAACATGACATCAATTTCGCGACACGCCGCTGCTTTTCCTGCTTAGGCTTCTGCGTCTTCTTTGTAGAGCTGTGCCCAATGTAGCTTCACATGGCGATTCGCGCGCAGTACGTCACATTTTTCGATTTCTGCAAGGATATGCTCTTTGCTGAAACCATACCAAGAAGCAAAAACCCCCAAGTCTTGTATGACTTGGGGGCTAATTTGACGGGAGTTGCAAGATTCGAACTCGCGACCTCTCACTTTGGAGGCGAGCGCACTACCAACTGTGCTAAACTCCCAGCATGCGGTTTTTTGTGGATTGGACGGGTGTATTCTACCCGTCCGCAACACGTCTTGTCAATTACTTGGCTTCGCGGTGCATCTTGTGGACGCGGCAACGCGGGCAATATTTGTTGAGTTCCAGGCGATCTGGATGCTTGCGCTTGTTTTTGGTGGTCGCGTAGGTGCGCTCTTTGCATTCGCTGCAAGCGAGCGTCACGACGACCCGTGCTTCATTTGCCATTTTCGGCTCCTTCGGTAATAGGTCAAAGAGGAGCGGACACGAGGTTCGCCCCTACGAAAAACAGTCAGTGACTAGACAAGGACTTTGGTGACGACGCCCGCACCCACCGTGTGGCCGCCCTCGCGGATCGCAAAACGCAAGCCCTCTTCCATCGCAATCGGAGCGATCAACTCACCCACGATCGTCACGTTGTCACCCGGCATCACCATCTCCACACCTTCCGGCAAGTCCAGGTTCCCCGTCACATCCGTCGTCCGGAAGTAGAACTGAGGACGGTACCCCTTGAAGAAAGGCGTGTGACGACCACCCTCTTCCTTAGACAAGATATACACCTCGCCCTCAAACTTCACGTGAGGCTTGATGCTCCCAGGCTTCGCAAGCACCTGACCACGCTCGATGTCCTTGCGCTCCACGCCCCGCAGCAAGATCCCCGCGTTGTCACCCGCCTGGACCGTGTCCAAAGTCTTCCGAAACATCTCCATACTCGTGGCAACCGTCGTCTTCGTCGCCTCACGAATGCCGATGATCTCGATCTGCTCCCCTGCCTTCAGCACCCCACGCTCAACCCGGCCCGTGGCAACCGTCCCCCGCCCCGTGATCGTCATCGTGTCTTCCACCGGCATCAGGAACGGCTTGTCCACATCACGCGCCGGCGTCGGGATAAAGCTGTCCACCGCTTCCATCAGCTTCAAGATCGCAGGCTCGCCGATCTCCGACTGGTCCCCTTCCAAAGCCTTCACCGCGCTGCCGACAATGATCGGGCAGTCGTCGCCGGGGAACTCGTACTTCGAGAGAAGCTCGCGCACCTCAAGCTCCACCAGCTCCACAAGCTCCGGGTCATCTACCATGTCCGCTTTGTTGAGGAACACGACGATGGAGGGAACACCCACCTGACGCGCCAGCAGAATATGCTCGCGGGTCTGGGGCATCGGGCCATCAGCGGCAGAGACCACGAGAATGGCCCCGTCCATCTGGGCGGCGCCGGTGATCATGTTCTTGATGTAGTCGGCATGACCCGGGCAGTCCACATGGGCATAGTGCCGCGCTTCGGTCTCGTACTCGACGTGGGCGGTGTTGATGGTGATGCCCCGCTCACGCTCTTCGGGAGCAGCGTCGATGGAGGCATACGAGCGGGCGGTCGCCCCGCCCGCTTTTGCCAGCACGTTGGTGATGGCCGCCGTGAGGGACGTCTTGCCGTGGTCCACATGCCCGATGGTCCCGATGTTCACATGAGGCTTCGAACGATCAAACTTTGCTTTTGCCATAATTCAGCTTCCTTGGGAATTCGTTTTATTCTTACTTGTTGATGCCCGCACGAGGAATCGGACCCCTGCCGCTTTCGGCCTTACTGCTTCCAGTAGAACCCCAAACAGCCCCGCCAGGTTCCGGGCAAGCCGCAGGCTGGAATGCCTGCGGCCCTGATTATACCCGACCTTGCCGCGTTATGCAACCGTTCACACAGCGTCTGCCGGTGCATAGCGCAGAACCATCATTTGCTCGGCGCGGAGAGGCAGTAAAGCATAAGTTTCCCCATCCATGCCCACAAACTCGACTTCAAAGGCGTCTAGCCCAAGCTGCTCGACCACTGTTCCAACTTGCCCACGCCCCAATCCTTTTTGCGGCAGGTCTTGAGTCAGCGTGACAGCATCCAGGACATGAATTGTTTGTTCCATAGCTTTATTTTACCTTGAAAGAACGTAAGCTGTTATCAATCGCGGCACGTCTTCGTTTTGCAGTACGATACAGGCCGTGCGGATGTTCACCAACCCCTTTGGCCCCACGACAACAAAATCTAGCTGATACCTCTGCCCGTATTCGTCTCCTTCCCCTGCGCTTGCTTGGTCAGACAGAGCCGCTTCTCGTACCATACGCTGTAAGCGTTCGGCATCGGCCTGGGTAAAACCGAGGGCTGAGAAAAAAACGGCGGCCTTGTGTTTTCCGACCGGATGGTTCGGGTTCAAGCAGTAGTCCCGTAGCTTTACGATGTCCACAATGGCGTTCTCGTGGTTTGGAAGATACATGGTTTAATCCTTTATCCCGTTCCTTCCACCACCTTGATCTCGTCCTCCGTCAGCCCGTACAGCGCGTATACCAGCTTATCGATCTGCGCGTCCGCCGCCTCAATCTGCGTTTGCAGCATAGTCTTTTCCGTCGCCAGCCGCGCCGCCTTGTCTTTGTGCAGGGTCAGCATCCGCTCCACCAACCCCACAAGGCAAAGAAGAGCAAACACAAGGCTCGCCTTTCCTAGTCCTTCTTGTCACCCGCCGCCTGCCCCTGGCGCATGGCGGTAAGCTCGGCTTTGCGCTGCTCGCCGATGGCTTCCAGGGACTTCTGCCACCCGGCTTTGTAGGGACGCAGGGTTTCGATCAGCACGGTCGCAATCGCTAAATTGCGGAACCATTTGTGGTCGGCGGGGACGACATACCACGGGGCATGGGGGGCGGCGGTCGCGCCGAGGGTGTCTTCGTAGGCTTTGATGTAGTCGTCCCAGTAGCCGCGCTCTTTCCAGTCCCCGGCGGACAGCTTCCAGGCTTTCTCCGGGTCCTCTTCCCGCGCCAGCAGCCGGGACTTTTGCTCGTCTTTGGAGATATGCAGGAAGAATTTGAGGACAATCGTGTTCTCATCGGTCAGCAGCTTTTCGAAGTCGCGAATCTGGCCGTAGCGGGTCTGCACAACTTCGTCGGAAACCAATTTGTGAACGCGTGTCACGAGAACGTCTTCATAGTGCGAGCGGTTGAAAATGGTCATCATGCCCTTCGGCGGCGTCTGCTTGTGAATGCGCCACAAAAAGTCATGGGCGGCTTCATCCGGGGTCGGCACTTTGAACGAGGCCACCGCGCAGCCCTGCGGGTTCATCGCCGACATGACATGGGAAATGGTGCCGTCCTTGCCGGATGTGTCGAGTCCCTGCAAAACAATTAAAACGCTGTGGGTCTGAGCTGCGTACATCCACTCCTGCAAAGCGCTGAGTTCCGCACCGAGCTTTGCGAGCGTGTCGGCACTTTTGTCTTTACTGGCTTCTTTGCCGCCGCTGCTGTCCGGCGCGTAATCGCTGAGATTGATCTTCTGCTCGGTATCGAGCTTGACCGCGTAGCCCTTTGCCACCTTGCTTGTCTCTGCTTTGCTGGTTTCCATTTTGCTCATGCTTGATCCCCTTAGCCTATTGTAGCATACAGGCTAAACAATAGACCGCACAACACCTCCCTCGACCCGCAGGGACGCGCCATTGACGCCCGACGCTGCCGCGCTGCACGCAAATGTAATCATCGCCGCCACTTCTTCCGGCGTCTCGAACCGATGCAGCAGCGACGACGGACGGGCCGACTTGAAGAACTCTTCTTCCATCGCCGCCTCTTCCACGCCCTGCGCCTGCGCCATCTGCGCGACGAATGTCGCAACACCCTCGGATTTGGTCGGGCCGGGCAGCACCGAGTTGACCGTGACTCCCGTGCCGACCGTCAGCTCCGCCAGCCCCCGCGCGACCGCAAGCTGGGCCGTTTTCGTCATGCCGTAATGGATCATCTCGGCGGGGATGTTGACTGCCGACTCGCTGGACACAAACACGATCCGCCCCCAGTTTTTGCCCTTCATCAAAGGGAAGTAATACCGAGATAGGCGGACGCCGCTTAACACGTTGGTCTCAAAAAAGCGCATCCAGTCGCTGTCGGAAATGTCGGCAAACTCTTTCGGCTCAAAGATGCCGACATTGTTGACCAGAATGTCTAAGTCCGGCACCTGCCGGATAACCACCGCGCAGCCGTCCGCTGTGCCGAGGTCAGCCGCCACCCCGGAAACCTCCTCGCTGCCGGTGTCCTGCTTAATTTTGCCGACCGCCGCGTCTACCCGCTCTTGCGTGCGCCCATTGACAATGACTGCCGCCCCTTCGCGCGCGAGTTCCAGTGCTGCCGCGTATCCAATGCCTGCCGTTGACCCCGTGACCAGCGCCGTTTTGCCTTTTAATCCAAGCTCCATTGTATGCCTCTTCTTTGCTGAAAGTCAGCCGTGGAACCTTTTCGAATTTCGTTCCGTCTCTAGGTATCCCTCCTGTGATAGAGAGATAAACCTAGAGGAGCAAGACACGATGAACACTCAGCGTAAAACAATTAACATACTCGGATTCGGCATCGCGGCTCTCGCCGCCGGACTGATCGGCACTGCCCAGCCTGCCGCCGCTGCGGGCCTGACCCACCCGATGCAGATCGGTCAGCAGACAGTACGCGACTACGACGGCGGCCATTATGACGGCGGGCGTTATGATGGTGGGCGTTATGGTGGCGACCATCGGCGGGATGTGCGGCGCGAACAGGAGTTTCGCCGGCAGGAGGAGATTCGGCAGGAGCGGGCGCAGGAAATTCGGCGTGAGGAACGGCGTGAGGCCCAGCGCCAAGAGTTCCGCGATGGTCGGCGTGACCGGTATGACGGCTATCGTGACCGGCATGAGGACAGCCTCCAGATTGTGATCCGCTAACACAAAACCGCCGGAGGCCACTGGCCTTCGGCGGTCACTCTCAACCCTGAATGACGACAGCGTCGTAAACATCAAACAGCGCGGTTTCCTCAGCCGTGGGCGTCTGAAATATCGCCGCACTTCGAACCAAATCCTCTCGCGTGAGCGGCGGGTCTTCCATGCCTCGGCGCTGAACCCGCTCAAACAAGACGTCTATGGGGGCAGACAAATAGTGTAACTCGACGACTGCGCTCAGCGCCCTTGCTCCAAGCCGCAGCGCATCACGCTCCGCCCTGCCCCAGGTCCCCCACTCAACAATAACCGTTTGCCCTAACGCCAGCAAACGCTGCGCCTGCGTCCATTGCAGCGCTTCAATTTGTGCGCGTCGCTCCTCATCGTGCAAACTCAGCGAAAGCGCCTCCATCCACTCATCCGGGCAGAACCGAACTGCGCCCAGCGACTCTTCCAGCTGTTTCGCATGGGTAGTCTTCCCTGCCCCCGGAAGGCCGCACACAATGATGAGCTTAGGATGACTGATAGACTTTTGCATAGGAATAACTCTCTTCCACATTACGCCCGCCACAACTCTTGTTCAATCAGCATTTGACCCCTTGAACCGCTTGAAATACGCCAAGCCATTCCCCAGCGACCGCCCCAAAGTACTTCGACATAGTAGTCGTCACTGCCGTCATAGGGCGCGAACGCCGTCTGACCGATTGGAAACAACCATGAAAGGGTTTTCTCCGGTCCGAGAGCTTTAGCCGCTACAAGACGCATCCAGCTCCAGACATTCTCTTCTCGCATTCCAGACCGATCAGAGAACCAAACTCGTTCTGGAACCGACCCAAAATCTACACCATCGGCGCTTGCGGGAACAGGAGCGTACTCACGTACCCATAATCCCCACGGGCGATCCTCTATGGGAAGTCTGCGCCATTCGTCTCTCATTTTGACGAGTATCTGCCGCGTCATATTCTCACGGCGATGTTGAGCGGCTAACGAGATCGTCCCTGCAAGTTCTGCGATCAACTTCAGTTTGGCGGCATCGGCTGTCGGTTCCATGATGGGAACCATTGTACCCGGCGGGCAAAAAAGAAACGCCGGAGGCCAAATGGCCTCCGGCGTTTGCGAGAGTGGTAAGAAGAAACGGCTTAGAAGCCGCCCATGCCGCCCATGCCGGGCATTCCGCCGCCCATGCCGCCACCGCCGCCCGCAGGCATCGGGGACGCCTTTTCGGGGCGCTCGGCGACGAGCGCTTCGGTGGACAGGATCAGGCCGGCGATGGACGCCGCATTCTGCAAGGCGGACCGGGTGACTTTCGCCGGGTCTACAATGCCCTGGGCGACCAGGTCGCCGAACTCGCCGGTCGCGGCGTTGTAGCCCATGCCGGTGTTCTTGATCTTCTCGACGATGACCGAGCCTTCGACGCCCGCGTTGTTGGCGATCTGCCGGGCCGGCTCTTCGAGGGCGCGGCGGATGATATTGACACCGACCTGCTCGTCGCCTTCGAGGTGAAGGTTGTCCAGCGCAGAGATGATCTTGATGAGGGTCGTGCCGCCGCCGGGAACGATGCCTTCTTCGACCGCCGCACGGGTGGCGGACAAAGCATCTTCGATCCGATGCTTCTTTTCTTTCAGCTCGGTCTCAGTGGCCGCGCCGACCTGGATCACCGCAACGCCGCCGGACAGTTTCGCTAGCCGCTCTTGCAGCTTCTCTTTGTCGTAGTCGGAGTCGGACTTGTCAATCTGGGACTTGATCTGCGCGACCCGGCCCTGGATGGACGCCGCCGAACCCTTGCCTTCGACAATAGTGGTGTCGTCTTTGGTAATCGTGACACGCTTCGCCGAGCCGAGATAAGTCTCGTCCACGTTCTTGAGCTGAATGCCCAAGTCTTCGGTGATGAACCGGCCGTCGGTCAGGACGGCGATGTCTTCCAGCATGGCTTTCCGGCGGTCGCCGAAGCCCGGTGCTTTCACCGCAACCACGTTGAATGTGCCGCGCAGCTTGTTGACAACCAGGGTCGCAAGCGCTTCGCCGTCTACATCTTCGGCAATAATTAGAAGGGGGCGGCCTGAGCGCACGACGCTTTCCAGCACCGGCAGCATATCCTGAATGTTGGAGATTTTCTTCTCAAAGATCAGGATATACGGGTCGTCTAAGACTGCTTCGAGCCGCTCGGTATCGGTGACGAAGTAGGGCGAGATGTAGCCCTTGTCGAACTGCATTCCTTCGACCAGCTCCAAAGTCGTCTGAGTGCCTTTCGACTCCTCGACCGTGATGACGCCGTCTTTGCCGACTTTGTCCATGGCATCCGCGATCAGCTCGCCGATGAGGGCGATCTTCGCAGAGTTCGTCGCGACCTGGGTGATGGACTCTTTGCCCTGCACCTGAACAGCCAGATTTTTGATCTCGGCAACGGCGGCTTCGACAGCCTTGTCAATACCGCGCTTGACAGCCAGCGGGTTTGACCCGGCGGCGACGTTCTTTAAGCCTTCGCGAACAATCGCCTGAGCCAGCACAGTCGCGGTCGTGGTGCCGTCACCGGCGACATCGTTTGTCTTGGAGGCAACTTCGCGGACGAGCTGTGCGCCCATGTTCTCAAACTTGTCTTCAACTTCAATTTCTTTGGCAATCGTGACGCCGTCGTCTACCAGCGAAGGAGAGCCAAACTTTTTCTCTAAAACGACGTAGCGGCCACGTGGTCCGAGGGTCACTTTGACCGCATCGGCCAGGGTGTTGACGCCGCGCTCCAGCGCCCGGCGGGCCTGCTCGTCGAACAATAATTCTTTTGCTGCCATTGTGTGAGTATTCTCCTGTGAATTGCCCCCTAGCCCCCAATAATGGGGGAACACGAGGGAGATAGTTTCGGTTTTACGGCTTGCTCCCCCATTATTGGGGGCAGGGGGCCTAGTTCAAAATGCCCATAACGTCATTGCCGGTCAAGATGATGACATCTTCGCCGCCGACTTTGATTTCCGTGCCGCGATACTTCGCGTAAACGATCTTGTCGCCGACTTTGACGTCCACCGTGCTCAGCTTGCCGCTGTCGAGGGTCTTGCCCGGTCCAACCGCGATAACTTCGCCCTGTTGCGGCTTTTCCTGGGCGGTCTCCGGCAGGATAATGCCGCCAGTGGTTTGTGTTTCGGCTTCCAATGCTTTAATGACGATCCGGTCGCCAAGTGGCTTCAGCATAATTGTGATGACCTCCTTCAGTGGGTGTCTTAGTATTTTTGTCTGACATCCGAAATTATACTCGGAATTGGCACTCGTGTCAAGCGAGTGCTAAAACTTCCGGCGTGGTTTGTGAGGTACGCAACAGATCGAAAAATAGTTTCTTTGCATCTTCCAATTTTCTAATAAAAGTGCTATGATGAAGCACCCCGCAACGATGCGCTCCCTTCCTTGATCCCTGCATCAAGGGTTTTTCGAGAATGTTTGCAGTCCATCGCATTTTTCCCGCTGTTGTTTTTGCTTTAACTTGTTTTCTTGAAAGGATGTCCCTTATGTCTCATCTTTCGCGCTACCTCGCCGCCGCCGCGCTGCTCGGCTTTGTCGGGATGGCTCCTGTCCATGCACAAACTTTCACGACCGGCGTAGGCGCAGCGATGCCCATTCCAGATGCCGATGGAGCCACGCTTACCCCCGGCCGAGTCTTTGAGACGCTGAACGTCACCAGCACTGCTACCCTCTCTTCATTCAACAGCCTCACAATTTTTGGCCTGACCCACACCTACATCGGCGATCTGCTCGGCACAATCACGCATAACGGCGTCACTGTGGACTTGTTCGATCACACCGGGGCGGACAACAACCCTGACTTCAGCGACCCGAACTACAACGCGGGGCAGGGCATCGGAGCGAGCTTCGTCGCAGCAAATACCTATACCTTCGCACCGACCGGCCTGAACCTTGCCGGCGTGGCAGACCCCAGCACAGTTGCAAGCGGCACCTACAAAGCGACCGGCAACACAACCAAGAACTACGATCAGCAAGACCCGCTTACGCCCAACCCGACATTGGCCTTTGACCCGGCCAATGCCACAAAGACGCTGTCCGCGTTCAACGGCCAAAGCCTGTCCGGCGCTTGGACACTGACATTAACCGACTACCAGCCGAACAATACCGGATCATTCACCGGATTCTCGTTCAATGCAACTCCCGCTGCCGTGCCGGAAGCGTCCAGCGTCATCACGTTTGGGCTGCTCCTTCTGCTTGGTGTCGGCGGCATCACTTTGCACGCCCGCCGCGCTTCTCGCGTCTCGGCATCCCATTAAGATTATCCAACACGATTGCTTGAAGTACCAGGAGAATTCTCACAATGTCTCACCCTTTCCGGATCCGTTCCGCTCAAACCCGTCGCAGGGCGCTGAGTGCCGCTCTTCTCACCGGTGCGCTGGTTGCCGGCTTGTTTTCCCACCCGGCTTTTGCGGCCCCCACGGCACCAGTTGCGGTCAAGCGCGTTGTTTTGGGGGGCCATGCCTCACAAACAGCACTGGCTTCTCGCATGATCGGCGTTGAGCCGGGCACGACGTCCATGTCGCTGACCGTCAGCCTACCGCTGCGAAATGAGGCTCTTCTCAAAGATACGCTGCGCCGCCTTTATGACCCAGCGGACCCGCTCTACAAGCAGTTTTTGACCCCGGACCAGTTCACTGACCAGTTCGGGCCGACACAGGCGCATTATGACGCCGTGACGAAGTTTCTGACCGCCAGTGGGTTAACCGTGTCCCAAACGTTCGGCAACCGAACCCAGATTGACGTGACAGGACCCGTCAGCCGCGTCAACGCCACATTCGGCATTCGGATGCAGCGCTTCCTGGCGGCGGACGGCAGCACATTCCGTGCGTCTGCCACAGACATCAGTATTCCCGCCGCACTGGCCGGCAGCATCTCTTCCGTGACCGGGCTTGACGGCTCGCTGAAGGCGACGCCGAACTACAAAATTCTTGGTCCCGTCAGCAACGCAGTGGCCGGCCCTATTGCTAGCCCGCTCGATGCCCTGGCACCGGACGCAGGCCAGCCCACCCAAGGCACCGGTCTCGGCAACACGTTCAGCTACAAAGACGTCAAGACCGCGTATAATTTGAATTCGACAACGCTTGACGGCACGGGCCAGACGGTTGGGCTGGTGGAGTTTGATTCTCTTTACAATCCGAAGGACATTCTGACAAACAGCGCGGCCATTGGGACGCGCCCGCGCATCCAAAACCGATTCGTTCCGAGCGGCGGCGCGGTCGTTACTCAAGCAAACGGCAACGCTCTGGAAATTGACCTGGACATTGACGAAGCGGCTTCGCTGGCACCCAAAGCGTTGATTGATGTCTACATGGTTCCCTTCAACAACGGTCAGGGAGCGCTCGACGAGTTCCAGCAAATCATCAACGACAATCAGACCCTGAGCAGCGGTCCGAAATCCATCAGCGCGTCCTACGGATTCGGGGCAGAGGACCCCGCCGGGCTTGACCCAACGTTCGACATCCCGCTCAACAATCTGCTGATGCAGATGGCAACCCTCGGCATCTCGTTCTTTATCTCCTCCGGCGACAGCGGCAACTCCACAGATCGCTCCGTTTTCGCACCAGGCGTTGACAGATTCGGTGCCCTGCCCTTTAGCTGCACCGTCGGCGGCACCCAGCTCAGCGTCGCAGTGCCTAAATCGAACGAAACGTACCTGTCGGAGACGACATGGAACATCAATGGAACGCCCGGCGGCGGCGCAGGCGGCGGCGGGTTCAGCATTAACTGGCCGATCCCATCCTACCAGACTGCGGCGGCGGCAGCCGCCGCACCGGCGGCGACAGTTTCAAAGACAATGCGGAACATTCCCGATGTTTCCTTGAACGGCAGCCAAGCCACCGGCTATTTGGTTTACGTCAGCGACTATCCAGGCGCGACAGCAGGCACCTATCAGGCCGGCTACTTCCGGGTTGGTGGCACCAGCGCCTCCGCGCCGCTTTGGGCGGGCTTCGCTGCCCTTGTTAACCAGAACAGCCTCCGCAACGGCGGCGGCCTGCTCGGCTTCCCGAACCCATCTTTGTACTCGTTCGGCCCCGGCGGCAGTAATGCTGGCATTTACAACACGGTGTTCCATGATGTCAACGACCTCAGCACGAACTCGGTTGACCCATCCACGACCCAGTTCCTTGCGACAACCGGCTTTGACGATGCCACGGGCCTCGGCTCGTTCAATGGTCAGCCGCTGATCAAGGCGCTGTCCGGTTCCACTCCTTAGTCATCTTCTTGACTCCCGCGGGGAAGCGACCATCAAGGCCGCTTCCCCGTTTTTTTGCGCCTTTTGTTTCAGCGCCATTCTGCCGATATAAGATCAGCACTCGTATCTATATCAGGAGAACACAATGAAGATTTTCAGCAGCGGCGTTCACTTAAATTATGGGACGCTGCCGGCCCGGACGCCGAAACCTTCCCTTCCGGCCCCGCCGGCAAGTACAAGCGAAACGCCGGCAAGCGCAGTAGAAGTCTCGTCCAATCTGCGCCGGCCCATTGTTTCTCAAGACCCGGCTCGTGAATCTCAGCCCTCGGCGGCGGGCGGACAGGTGGCAGCAGGGAATCAGAAACCGGTTTTAATCTCAAATCCGATTGCTTCCCCAATTTTTCCTCTCTCAGCAGCCCCTCCTGTTGTCTCTGCACCGATTGTGGATGAACCTATTATATCCCAGCCGGTCGTGTCTCAGCCGGTCGTGTCTCAGCCGGTCGTGTCTCAGCCGGTCGTGTCTCAGCCGGTCGTGTCTCAGCCGGTCGTGTCTCAGCCGGTCGTGTCTCAGCCGGTCGTGTCTCAGCCGGTCGTGTCTCAGCCGGTCGTTCCATCAAGGCCCGTTCTGGTTTCAGAACCGATTTTCGCGCCTCTGTCAATTGACTTGACGGCCTGACACAGTTCCGCACATCATAGCAGAATGCCGACGACGCAGGCGGCCATGAGCGACGACAGCGCCCCGCCGAACATGGCGAGGAGGCCGAGGCGAGCCAGGTCGGGACGCCGGTTTGGGGCCATGCCGCTGATGCCGCCGACCTGCATGGCAACGCTGGAAAAGTTGGCGAAGCCGCAGAGCGCATAAATCGCAATGACCGCCGAGCGCGGCGTCACAAAATGCGGATTGGTCGCAAGCTGCTGGGACATCTGTAGGTACGCAACAAACTCGTTGACGGCGGTTTTGATGCCGAGCAGCGGCCCGATCTGCGTCGCGTCGTGCCAGGGCATTCCGGTTAGCCAGGCGAATGGGGTCGCAATCCAGCCCAAAATCTGCTGGAACGATAAGCTTCCGTAACCGAAGAAATGGCCGACCCAGCCAATGAGCGCGTTCAGCAGGGCGATCATGGCGACAAACACGATCAAGACCGCGCCGACATTCAGCGCCAGCGTCAGCCCTTCCAAAGCGCCCCGCGTGAGGGCGTCAATCGCATTGACATCCGTGCGGTCCACCGTAATCTTGACCGTACCGGCGGTTTCCGGGATTTTGTTTTCCGGGAAAATTAGCTTCGCGACAACCAGAGACGAGGGCGCAGACAGCAGTGATGCGGCTAACAGATGCCCAGCGGCGTCTGGGAAAAAGCCGGACAGCATGGCGGCGTAGGCAGCGAGAACGCCCGAAGCGATATTGGCAAAGCCCGCCGTCATGATCGCCATCAGCTCGGAGTTGGTGGCGTTGGCGAGGAACGGCTTGACCATCAGCGGAGCTTCCGTCTGCCCGACAAAGATGTTGGTCGCCGCCGCAAGAGTTTCCGCGCCCGATGTCCCCATCGAGCGCTGCATGATCCACGCAATCCCCTGGATAATCTTCTGCATGACGCCTGAATAATAAAACAGAGCAGTCAAAGCGCAGAAAAACACAATCGTCGGCAGCACATAAAACGCAAAGTACCCGCCGACATGCGCGTAGGCAGTCGGCTGCAAAATCGGCCCCATATGCGGGTCGCCGAGCGGCATTCCGACGGGGATGTTGTTGCCGAGCGCCAAATCCCCGAAGACAAAGCCCGCGCCCTGCTTGGTGTAATCCAGCAGCGCGGCGACTCCCTTCGAGACTGCCGCAAAGCCCAGCTTACCGGGTGCGGTGTCTAGTACGAGAAATGCGAACACGAACTGGATGCCAAAGCCCCATAGCACCAGCCGCAGCGGGGTTTTCTGGCCTCGACTTCGTACCTGCCCTACCCCAAATGCCACAGCGGCAAAGACAAACAGGCCTAAAACTGAGCGTGCACGCAGCAGCCATGTCCCGCTTTCCGCTGCCCGCGCGGCAGCTTCGGACGTAAACGGCGGTCCGAGCACAGGTGCCGTTACGGCAAGAGAGGGTGCCTGTGCGTGCGCGGCAGCAAGGCAGAGGGCGCAGACGGCGGCAAAAAGGCAGGCGGCATACAAAAGGCGGCGCGGAGCAATAGTCTGGGAGAAAGGCATAACGAGCAGGTTCCAATCGTAGGGTGTGAGGCACCTGGGACCCGGCATTGCTCGGAACCCGGCATTGAAATGCCGGGCTACTCGGAGAAAGTCCTTGCGTGACTGAGGAAGAGACGGGTGCCGATGGCATTCAGTCCCGCAGCGACTTTGTGCTTTTTGAGTAGCCCGGCATTTCAATGCCGGGTTCTGATCAATGCTGGATCCCGAATGCTGGGAATTTACGGCAGCACTGCCTTGCTAGCTTTCATTCGCCATGACGCGCCTGAATTCCTTGTCGGTCGGGTATAATTGGGCCGATTTACTTTCGCAAACTTCAGATCAGACTATTTCGAGGAGCATCCAGACCGCCATGATCGTCACTACTAAGACCTTGTTCGCCCACGCTTACGGCAAATACGCCGTCGGTGCCTACAACATCAACAATGCCGAGCAGGCCATGGGCCTCTTTCGCGGCAGCATTGAATCCCAGTCCCCGTTCATTATTCAAATCTCCAAAGGTGCCCGCGGCTATACCGACAAGCGAATGCTCGAAGCGATCATCCGGGCCTGCGACGACATCTTCCCGGAAGCGGTTTTCGCGGTCCATCTCGACCACGGTGACGAAAAGACCTGCATGGAGTGCATTGACAGCGGCTTTTATTCCAGCGTGATGATTGATGCCTCCCATGACCCGTTTGACGAAAACGTCGCTATCACTAAGCGCGTTGTCGAAGCTGCCCATGCCAAAGGCGTCTCGGTCGAAGCGGAACTAGGGATGCTCGGCGGCGTCGAAGAAGACATCGCAGTAGACGAAAAAAACGCGCTCCTGACCGACCCAATCGAAGCCAAAGAATTCGTCGCGCAGTCCGGCTGCGACAGCCTGGCCTGCGCCATCGGGACTTCGCACGGCGCGTACAAGTTCTCCGGCGGCCAGGGCCTGCACTTCGAGCGCATCGCCGCCATTCAGGAGCAGTTGCCCGGCTTCCCGCTCGTCATGCACGGCTCGTCGTCGGTCCCGCAGGACGAGGTCGCCCGGATCAATGCCGCCGGCGGCAAGCTCAAGGAAGGCGCAAAGGGCGTGGACGCCGACCAGTACCTGCCCGCCGCCAAGCTCGGCGTCTGCAAAGTCAACATTGACACCGACGGCCGTTTGGTCTGGACCCGCGTCCACCGCGAGTTCTTCGAAAGTAAGCCCGAAGACTTCGACCTGCGCTCCCCCGGCAAAGTGTTCATTGCCGAGTATGCCAAGTTCATCGTCAGCCGCTCGAAATACTTAGGCTCCGAAGGCCAGCTTGCGTCAGTGCGCGAGTTTGCCGAGAGCCAAAAGTAGTCTCCGGGCCGGCACATCGAGACCTGGCATTGAAATGCCGGGCTACTGTTGAATGAAAGTTGCTCCGCGACTAAATACCGATGATTGCTGACACTCTTCAGTCGCGAAGCGACTCTCTCCGAATAGCCCGGTAATTTACTACCGGGTTTCAATGTTGATCTATTTGCCATGCCAAACACACTCAACCCACGCCTCGGCGTCTCCACTTGGAGCCTCAACCAATCCCTTACTTCCGGGACGCCGCTGCTGGACATCCCGGCGCAGGTGGCGGCGCACGGACTGGGCAAGCTGGAAGTCTGCCACTTCCATCTGCCCTCCACCGATGACGAGTACCTTGACAAGTTTCGGACGGCTTTGGACAGCGCAGGTATCGAGTTATACACGCTGCTCATTGATGAAGGGGATATCACGCACCCCGACCCGACCGAGCGCAAGAAGGCAATGGCGATGATCACCGACTGGATCGAGATCGCCGCTCAGTGCGGGGCGAAGCGCGTTCGGGTTATTGGGGGCTACGCCGAGCCGAGTGAATCGGCCCTGCACCTCAGCGAGACCGGCTTTCGCGCACTTCTTCGCCATGCCGAAGACCACGACATCGAAGTTGTCACCGAGAACTGGCATCGCCTGCTGGATCAGCCCGCCGCCGTGCGGACGCTTTTGGACCGGCTTGACGGGCGTGTCGGTCTGAAGCTGGACTTCGGCAACTGGCCGTCGGGCCGCAAGCACCAGGACCTGCCGCTCATTGCAGACCTCGCCGTTTGTACCCATGCCAAAGCTCAATTTCCCGCGCCAGGCCGCATGGATACGGAAGATTTCACCCGCTGTTTGGACCTCTGCCGGAACGCAAACTTTGCCGGGCCACACATCCTAATCTATAGCGATCCTGGTGACGAATGGGATTCTCTGGACCGGATGCGCGACACCGCCCTACCGTATGTCGCCGTCGGTCAATGATTTACGCTGTCGGCGACGTGCACGGCGAGAATGAAGCCTTGCGCGAGATGCTTGCCAAGATGCCCGTCTTGCCGAGCGATTTGGTGATCTTTCTTGGCGATGCCATCAATCGCGGCCCGGACCCGTTTGACTGCGTCGAGCAGATGCTCGCGTTTGATCGCTGCCGCAAGGTGTTCGTGCAGGGCAACCATGAGGAAGCGCTGCTGCTGTTTCTGGAAGACGGCGACATTTCCGCGCTGTCCGGCATGGACGCGCAGACGACTTTGGACTCGTATGCCCGGCGCGGCTATGCGCTGACGCCCGGCGACCCCGCTTCCCTTCCCCTCTCTCATCTGCGCTTCTACTCCCAAGCCGAAACGTGGACACTACCGTTCTATATCACCGATGACTACATTTTCACCCATGCCGGCTGGGATTTGATGCTGCCTTTGACGCTTCAAACGACAAGCGCAATGCGCTGGGGCAAAGTCAAGACCGACGCCCACCCGTACTGGACGCAGACCGTCGTGCGCGGCCACACGCCGTTTCCGAAAGTCATGTTCGCCCGGACCAAGCAGTACATCGGTGTTGACACCGGATGCAGCATGGGCGGCCCTCTCAGCGCCGTCGCACTGCCGTCCGGCGAAATCTACACGGCCCGGCCTGCCTCCTATCGGTTTGACTGGTTCGCAAAACTGCGCGGCAGTTACCGTGGCTGATGCAGTAACGACAAGGGATGGTATTTCTCGTACTTCTGGTACGTTCGCCACATGCCGTAGCCAACATCGCCAAGTATTAAGCAAACAAGAAATACTGCACCTATGATCTTCAGGTTCCGCCTCCAGGGCGAGACTGAGCGTTGAACCAGTGGAAGCGGGTTTTGACTGAAAGGCGCTCTGCTGCCGCCGAACCCAGTGAGAGGTGGCTCCGGCAGCAGAGGGGGCAGATCAGTCACCGGCCTATCGCCGGGCGGAAGCGCCACCTGCTCAAATTGTTCTTCCGGCAGAGCAGCGCCGCACCACGAACAGTGCGGCGTGTGCAGATGGTAAAGCTCACGGTGACAGCTTGGGCAGGTAATAGTCGGGCGAGGCATGGCAGTCTCCTTGCCTGATGAGACACGGACACCGACAAAAAGTTGCAGGCGGCTTGTCGGATTTCTCCCGGCAGCGGCCATTACCGTATGGGAGCAAGTGAAATGCAAGATGCGCTGCTGATACGTCGTTATGTCCGCGAACAATCTCAGGTAGCTTTTGCCGAAATTGTGAGCCGTTACCGAAGGCTCGTGTACTTTACCTGCCTGCGCGAAGCCGGGGACGCGCAAGTGGCGGAAGACGCCGCGCAGAGCGTCTTTCTGATACTGGCACGCAAAGCGCCGGCCCTCAGCGGCCAAGCGTCGCTGGCCGGCTGGCTCTTCCAAACAGCCCGGCTGACGGCAAAAGATGCTTTGCGGCGGGAGCGGCGGCGCCGGAAGTCGGAACAAGAAGCCGCGCTGGCCGCAGAACAGGAGGCCCGAATGCCGCAGGAGAAGACGTTGCCAGGGGAAGTCCTGAACGAGACGTTGGCCGCGCTGAAAGAGGCCGAGCGGGAAGCCGTTCTTCTGCGCTTCTTTGACGACATGAGCTTTCGCGAAATCGGGACGCTGCTGAATGTCTCGGAAGATACAGCGCAGAAGCGAGTCACGCGGGCACTGAGCAAGATGCGGGCACAGCTAACGCGGCAGGACCTGACGCTGACGGTGACAGCGCTCGCGGGGCTGCTTGAAGCGGAAGGCAGCCGCACCGAGCCGGTCCCGCATCTAGGCAGCGTCCCATCTCATGTCTCAGCAAGCGGCACGGGTGCGAACACTTTCTCCCAGCAAATCGCACAAGGAGTATTACAAGCAATGTGGATCACAAAAGCAGGATGGACCGCAGGCATTCTCTGCCTCGGTTTTGCCGGAGTTGGCCTCGGCATGATTGCGCTGAAGACCAGCGCCGACCCGCCCATCGGCACGACAGCAGAGCGGGCAATGACTGCGGCGGATTGGGCTAACTCACCCATAATTCAGGAAGTTCGCATCACGGGAAATCATACCGTCAGCACCGCCGACATCCTGAGTCATGTTCAAGCGAAGCCGGGTGACCCGCTGAACCTTCACACGCTTCAAAGCGGCGCAGTCATGCCCATTTTTCATATGGGCGGATTTGATCTTGTCGGTCCCTTCGAGATTTCCGCCGTGGAGAGTCGCAAAGCCGCCGCGCAGACCGACGCAGGTCTGCTGCTGCCGGCGACTCCTGCCTCGGCTGCCACGGCAGAGAAAACCAGAGTGATCGTGACTATTCCGGTCACAGAGGTGCTAAAAAGTATTCCTGCCGTCCCCTCCCCGCTGTACTTCGAGGATATTCGCATTACAGGCAATTACCGGGTGCCGACGGCAGATATTCTAAAGCATGTCGCCATCAAGCCCGGCGATGTCGCGGACGGGCAGCGCAGAATGAAAGTCGCCCAGGCCATCGCCTCCATCAAGGCGATGAACCAGTTTGACACGGTCGGCCCGCCGACCGTGATTCAGGGCGGCAACCGCGTCATCATCACGATTCCAGTCGTAGAAAAGCCAATCGCCCAGTAGTGCGTTGGAACAGAAAAGCCAAATCAGGGCCGGGGCGTTCCTAATATCGGGAACATCCTGGCCCTTTTCTTGCGCCGTCGTTTGCGATACCGGGTATACTTTACGGCAATCATGGAACATCAAATGACTGCACCGACGCGCGATGAGTTTATCGAGAAGGCGAAACTTGGGAACCTCATTCCCGTCTGGCGCGAAGTGCTGGCGGATACCGAGACGCCGGTGTCGGCATACCGCAAAGTCGCCGGGGACACGCCGAACTCGTTTCTGCTGGAAAGCGTCGAAGGCGGCGAGCGCCTGGCCCGGTACTCGTTTCTTGGCACCGACCCGTTTCTGATCTTTCGGAGCAAGGGCGACACGGCGACCATTACCGAAGGCGGACACACGGAGGCGCTCACACTGACGGCAGGAACGCGGGACCCGCTGCACGTTCTGAAAGAGCTGCTGGCGCGTTACACTTACGTGCCGTCGCCGGAGCTACCGCCATTTGTCGGCGGCGCGGTCGGCATGATCGGCTACGACATGGTGCGCTTTTTGGAGTCGCTGCCGACGCTGGCTAAAGATGATTTGATGCTCGACGACTGCCTCTTTTTGTTCACCGACGCGCTGTTGGTTTTTGACAACGCCAAGCACAAAGTTTTGGCGCTGTGCAACGCCCGCATCGCGCCCGGCGAGGACCCCGGCGCGGCCTATGACGCGGCGGTGGGTAAGGTCAACTCCCTGCTCGCGCGTCTGCGCGGCCCGGTCGAGCTGCCTGCCCCGCCGTCACCGGGAGCCGGGGAGCAGTTTATATCCAACCGGACAGAAGCCGACTATAAAGCTGCTGTGCTGAAGGCTAAAGAGCATATCGCGGCGGGCGACACGTTCCAGGCGCAGATCGGGCAGCGTCTTTCCAAGTTGCTCCATGCCGACCCATTCGACGTCTACCGCGCTCTGCGCTCGATCAATCCGTCGCCATATATGTTCTATTTCAATTTCGGCGAGACCCAGCTTGTCGGCGCGTCGCCGGAGCTGCTGGTCGGCGAAAAGTCCCGCAAAATTACGATCCGCCCGATTGCCGGCTCGCGGCATGGGCGCGGCAAGACCCAGGCCGAAGACGACGCCATTGCCGCCGATCTGCTGGCGGACGAAAAAGAGCGGGCTGAACATATCATGCTGGTAGATCTCGCCCGCAACGACATCGGACGGGTTGCCCAGTACGGCACGGTCAGCGTAGACGAGCTGATGGTGATTGAAAAATACTCGCACATCATGCACATCGTCTCGGAGGTCACGGGAACGCTGCGGCCGGAGCTTGACCAGTTTGATGCTCTCCGGGCGTCGTTCCCGCACGGCACGGCGACGGGCGCTCCCAAAGTCCGCACCATGCAGATCATTGAAGAACTGGAGCCGACCCGGCGCGGCGCGTATGCCGGCGGCGTCGGCTACTTCTCATTCAGCGGTGCTATGGATTTGGCGCTCGTCCTCCGCACGGCGGTCGTCAAAGACAAAGTCATCTACATCCAAGCCTCCGGCGGCGTCGTCGCCGACTCCGTCCCTGAGTATGAGTATCAGGAAACGCTCGCTAAGATGCGTGCCCTGACCCGCGCCGTCGAATGGGCCGAAGCGGGATTGGAGTAGAGCCGTAGAACAAAAGGGACCGAGGAGTTGAGGCCAAGGAGTTGAGGCCGAGGAGTTGAAAACGCCTCGCTAGGAAAGGCGTCTTCCAGACGGAAGACTGCAACGCTGATGCTCTTCTCTTCCGTCCGGCAGGACGCTTGACCTAGCGAGAAGTTTTCAACTCCTCGGCCTCAACTCCTTGTGGCTTTGCTATTTGAATTAGACACGGAGGTCAACAATGCGGCGGAGTAAATCGGAAATCTACCTGCACCTGGTTTGGGCAACTCGAAACCGTGAACCGCTGATTACCTCGGAGCTTCGAGAGAAGCTTTATCCATTTTTGGAGATGCAGATAAGGCATTTGGGCTGCCAGGTCTTAGCGTTAGGCGTAATGCCGGATCATGTTCATGCAATTGTCCGCATTCCGACGACAGTTTGTGCGGCCCAACTGCTGAAACAGGTTAAGGGAAGCTCGTCGGCATTTGCCAACGATTTCCTGCGAAGAACGCCTTACTTCCGCTGGCAGGAAGGGGCAGGATCGTTTAGTTTATGTCCGCCGTTTCTCGCGAAAGCAGTCCGCTATGTTGAGAACCAGGAAAGTCATCACGCAGCGGGGGCGCTGTGGCCGACGCTGGAAGAAGCTTCGGAAGAAGTTCCGGAAGAAGTTCACAGCGACCGGCAGGACGAGGAGTTGAAAACTCCTCGCTAGGTTAGGCGTCCTGCGGACGAAAGACAGAAACTGCTTGCGGTGAGATCTTTCACTCGAAGAGTGCCTCTTCTAGCGAGGAGTTTTCAACTCCTCGTCTCACTATTGAAACTCAACGAACAATGCCAACAGTTCTTTTAACCGGCTTCGCGCCGTTCGGCGAAAGCCAAAATAATCCGTCTCAGGTCATCGCAGAGTGCCTGCATGGGAAGATTGTCCGTAACACGCAAGTTGTCGGCCTGACGCTGCCGGTAGTCATGGGCGAGGATTTCGAGTGCGTTGCAGCGGCGATTGATGAACATAAGCCCATTTTAGTGCTGTCACTGGGCCTGGCGTCAGGAACGACTTGCCTGGACATCGAGCGGTTCGCGGTCAACTTGAAAATTACAGACGCTGGGGACCCGGACAAGCCGCTCGCGCCGAACCTGCCGCAGTCTCTGGTGGCTAGGGACGGCCCGGATGCGCTCTTCTCGACGCTTGACTGCGAGCAAATCGCGGCGGCGATCCGGGGCAGCGCCGGTGTTCCAGCAAGGGCGCACGGCTACGCGGGGTCATATGCCTGCAACCACATTTTGTACCAAGTGCTGCTTCATGCCGTGCGGCAGAGCTTGGCGTACAAAGCCGGGTTTATTCATCTGCCGCTGTCGTCGGAACAAGCCATTGCCGAGAACAAGCTGCACCTTCCGTCCCTGCCACTGAGCCTGATGACTGCTGGAGTTCGAGCGGCGATTGAAGCCGCACTGCTGGGTAACGCCTAAACTGGGCGGTGCCTAAAGCCGGGGTAGATTGACGGTGTTCCAGACGATTAACTTATCCTCGTGTCGCAGCATCGCCCGCAGATCGCCGTCCTGGGTGAAGGCAAAGCCGATGGCGCTTGGGTCCTGGTGGCACAAGCTCAGAAGCGCCTGGTTGCGCGGGCCGAACGAGCGGGAAGAGATCAGGGTCAGGTCCGACGCAGCTTCATCGGCGGCGAGGTACACCCGCTCCGGCAGGGCATGGAGGCGGGGCTGACCGCCGAAAGACAGCAGCTCAAGCTGCGGCGTCAGGCAGAGGGTACCGTCGGGCCGTGCAAGGGATGCTAAAAACTGGATGGCGTGTGCAATTTCGGTCTCGCGAATCAGCGCCTCTGACGGCAGGCCCGGCTCCGGCAGGAGCAGGTTTTCCGGCAAATGCAGAGCTTCCGGTGACGGGTGCTGCCGCAAGGCCGACGTCAGCACCTCTGCGGCTTCGGTCTGCCGGACAATCGCCGCCGACGCCCGCTGTTCCAGCAGGTGCCGTAGCTGCGGGTAGACGCCGTCTTGGGGCGGCGCGAGCCAGGACCCTTCAGGGGCGGAGCGATCCCGGCGCGGCGTCAGCAGCACTAGCCCGCCGCGCTGCGCCTCTCCAATCTGCCTCAGCAGGAGAATCAAGGCATTTGTCCAGAACTGCGTCAGTGTCCTCGGCCAGTCCTGCGGCTCTTGCAGCAGAACCCCGCCACCGGGCAGCGGAAACGACTCAGCGGCCAGCAGTGGCGACCCGGCGATCTCCGCCGGCAGCAGGTTCAATACAGCAGGATACAATGTTTCCAGAAGCGACCCTAGACGCGCCCGGACTGGGCCGCGTCCGAAGACATTCTGCATTGAGAAGTGCAGCCGGTTCCGGCGCAGTTCGATGGGATAATCCAGCCCGGCATCCACTTTGAGATGTGCCGGACCCAGCAGGTCCGCGCTGAGCAGGCATTGTTCCAGCAGATACGCTTGGCTCAAAGCGATCCCGCAGATGACGAGAGGATGCGTCTCACCTTCCGAAACCAGCAAAGTCGCTGGCGCTTGCGTTGCTGCCAGCAGCGACACCAGACTGCCAGTGGAAAGCGGGATCGGCGGCGTCAGCCGCAACTGCTCAGGGCCGTCGCCCAAGCCGCCTTCAGGCGCTTGCCAGACGACCCGGCCTTGCAGCGGAGTCCCTTGATCGGAGCGAAAACTGGCTTCGTACAGCGCCGAAAAAAAGTAAAAAAGAAGGTCTTCGGGCGGCGGCTCTGGTACTGAAACCGATAAAGCACGCAGGACAGTCTGGGCGAGGTGGTACGGTCCCTGGTCGGCGGGCGGGACGAAATCGGCCTGCATAGACAAAATCCTCCGTGCCTTACTCTGCGTTGTTCCAAGCGGATGGGAAAAAGTGCTGCTTGAACTTCATGGCGGCGTAGCGGTCGGTCATTCCGGCGATGAAGTCTGTGACGCGGCGGGCGCGGGTTTCGGTCGTCTCGCCATCGAACTCCGGCGGCCCCAACTCTTCTATCGGCAGCAGCATTTGCGACGATCCCATGTACAGACGAAATAGTTCTTTCAGCATAAACTGGGCTTTATGCAGCTCGACATTGCCGCGCGTGTCCATGGTGTAGACATGGGCGTACATATAATCTTTGAGCGTGTTGGTGGCGTTCAAGACTGCCCCGGTCATGCGGACTTCGTCCCGGCCAACGCTGCTTTCGAGCACGTTCATCACCATTGTCCCGATGCGCTGGGCGTGGGAGTGTCCGAGAACATCCAGCGTGTCCTGCGGCAAGTCAGCCAGATCTAATACTCCGGCCCGGACACTATCGTCAATGTCGTGGTTGATGTAAGCAATCCGGTCGGCGATGCGGACGCACATTCCTTCGAGGCTAGTCGGCAGATGGGTTCCTTCGACAATCCCTAAATCTTTATTGCCCTTCGAGTGACCGAGAATACCGTCGCGCACTTCCCAGGTCAAATTGAGGCCCTGCCCATGCTTTTCCAGCACGTCCACAATGCGTAAGCTTTGGTCGTAGTGCTTGAAGTCGGCATCGGGGACATACTCGCGCAGGACTTCGCCTAACGCTTCCTCGCCGCCGTGGCCGAACGGCGTATGGCCGAGATCGTGCGCCAGCGTGATCGCCTCGGTCAGGTCTTCGTTCAGCCGCAGGGCGCGGGCAAGCGTGCGGGCGATCTGGGCGACTTCGAGCGTGTGGGTCAGGCGGGTCCGGTAATGGTCTTCTTCCGGGTCAATAAACACCTGCGTCTTGTGCTTCAATCTCCGGAACGCTTTCGAGTGCAGTATTCTGTCTCTATCACGCTGGAATTCGGTGCGAACGGGGTCAAGCGCCTCGGCTCTGGCCCGTCCGCGCGTTGCTGCTGACTGCACCGCATACGGCGAAAGCGTCTCGGCTTCTAAGGCTTCCTGGTATTCGCGGAACTGGGTGGGGAGCAGCGAGGACGTGTCCATGAACTCATTGTACCCTATCCCGTTTCGGGTACAATACGCTTATGAGCATTACACTGGCACCGCCTCCGTTTGCGATCTCGGCGGAGATTGATGACCCGACCAACGCCGCAATTCTCGCCGTTTCCGAAGACACGATCCAGGGCTTCACCGCCGACCCATTCGGCGAAATTGCTGAGAAGTCCGGCGTCCCTGTGACCGTCGTCCTTGAGCGCATCCAGGCCATGCTGAAGTCAGGCACGATTCGGCGCGTTCGGCAGACGCTGATGGCAACGAATCTGGCGCAAGGCTCGCTTGTCGCCTGGCAGGTTCCGGCGGACAAACTCGACGCTGCGTTCAGCTTTTTGTTTGACCAAGACCCGTTTTCCGGCCACGTCGTGATCCGCTCCACCGACGCAGCCACTCCCGGCTCGCAGTACCGCCTGTGGACAACGCTGAAAGTCCCGCAGGGCTACTCTCTGGTCAAGCACGCGGACTTCTTGGCTGCCAAAATCGGCGCAGACCATTACCGCTTGATGCCGGCCAAGCGCCTGTTTGCCCTCGGCGTCGGCCATATCCGCCGCAAAGGTATCCCCATCGGCAGCCTGGCTGACGTTCCCGCCGACGTTCTGGACACCAACATCGTCAGCCTGAGCGACCTTGACTGGCAGGTTCTGACCGCGCTGAAGCGCGAGTTTGAACCCGGCGAGCTGACGCGCAACCTTTGGGATGCCCGCGCCGCCGAAGCTGGTGTCAGCTTAGACACGTTCCTCACTGTCGCTCAGTCGCTGCACGACCGGGGCGTCATCGGCCGCTTCTCGACATTCCTGGAACACGTCAAGCCAAGCGCCGGCGATCAGCGCGTCACCCGCTACAATGCCCTGTTCCACTGGGCCGTCCCCAAAGGCCGCGAGATCGAATCGGGTCAAGAGATCGGCCGCTTCCACATTATGACCCATGCCTACTGGCGCGAGGGCGGCCCGGAGTTCAAGAACGTCAACATCATGGGCGTCGCCCACGGCCTCGACAAGTCCGTCCTCTTGGCCCACAAAGCCGCAATGGACGCGCATTTAGAGTCCCTCGGCATCTCGGTCAGCTACACCAACGTCTTTTGGGGTGGCCGCAGCGAAATCAAGCCCTCCGAAATCGCCCCCGACGCCTACCGCGCCTTCTGCCGCGAAAATGGCGTAGACCCCGAAGCCATGCGCTAGTTTATTTCGGTTTCTTGGACCGGGCCACTCTCTACAAGAACCTTTTCAAGCTCATGCACAAACGCTTCTAAACTCGGATTAGAAGCGTATAGCTGCATGAGCTTTTTGCGCTTCGTGTATTCAGCGGAAATGTTGTCGTAATAGCGTGGATTTTTGTTCTCCGGGTCAATCGAAAACGGTTTCTTCGTTTTGAGGCCCTGGTTTAACGTGTTGAGGCAGTTGACAGTCTTGCTTTTTCTGTTGTCTGTGAAGAAGAGCGGCAGCAGCCAGCACTCGATAGATCGAACTGAAATAGCGAACAAAATGCGCGGTGCATAGTTGCCGTAAAACTCTTGACCGATGCGCTCTGCTAAAAAAGCCTTGACGCGCTCAATCATGTCCTCGGCCGAAAACTCGTTACCCTCTCCATCACGGTCGCTGACACCATAATCAGCGGCAACATCCGTGTCGATCTGCACGATCACATAGTCGTTGAACTGGAAGGCACCGCGAAACTCCTCACTGGAACAGTATTCTAAAACTTTATGCCAGTTGCCGGGAGTAATAGCCCGGTTTCTATCGGTTTCGTCTCGAAGCGGCTGAAGTGGATTGATGTCTATATCTGGGTCATCGAAGAAGCCATACAAAATGTTTTCAATGACAATCTGATCGGTAAGACCTTCCGTGACGAGGGCGAAGCTGGGCATTAGAAGTTCCCCGGCAAGCCGCCTAAATATCCCCGCAAAAAAGCTTCCGAGAGACGAACCGGCTTTTGATCAGGCAGAGACGCTTGTTTTGTAACACGTTTTACTTTCGTATGCCCCAGCTTGTTGCGAGATACGACGAACAACCGCTGCTCATCATCATTAAGGTCAAGTCCGTCTAAGATAGCCGGGTTGTGAGTCGTGACAATCACTTGTTTATTGTGCGTCTTCGCCAAATCTACCAACTCTTTTACTAATTGGCTGCACAGCTTCGGGTTTAGCGAAGCATCAATGTTGTCAATGGCAAAGAACGACGGCGTTTCCTTGCTGATAAACAGTGTGAAGTAAAACAGCAGAAAGAGAAACCCTTCATTCGCGCTTTTCTGGGTGAAGTAGGATAAGCCATCATCAAGAAACCTATCTTTAATACTGAGGATTCGTGCGCCGGTTGAATTGCCGTTTACTACTTCAAAGTCGTCGAACCAATCCAGTAGCGTCAGCCGCTTCTTGATCTCGTCTAATTGCTCTTTGTTCTCCTGCGAAGAAAGCACAGTCAGGAGCTTGAACAGTCCCTCCCCTTTTATCCCAAGCGGTTGTATTTGCGTCTCGGTTTCAAATGTTCTCAAAGAGGTGTTCTCAGGCGAGTAGACTAAGAAGTCCCGAAACTCTGATGGATGCAATATCTTTCGTTTTAGTGTGTCTATATTGAGCTTAACTTCATTGAAGTTGACCGAAAATGATTGAAGGGTTTCAATCAGATTAGGATTATTTTTAAGTTTATCGGGATTATCTTTAAGTGTTTCTTGTATGCCTTTGATCACATTCTCAATATGGCTTAATTGGGTTATAGCTGCGTCATCCCAAACGGCTGCTGCATTAGACCAAGTTGAGTAAGGCGAGTTGTCTTTGCTCTGTAGAACGCATGGAAACAGTTTCCTTGCTGCCGTGTCGTCCCCTTCCGGCTCTGTGTTCTGAGGACCAGCGACAGCAATAGTAATATCCTCCTCGATATGCTTGGCTTCAAATGCCGAGCGCATAAAATGAGGGTCGTCAGGAACCCGAATGCCACGCGATGCCAAAAATTCGTGATCAAGTTTGTTAGCGGCGGCGGCAGAACACAAGGCGATGGCTTCTAGGATATTGCTCTTACCGCAACCATTCGCGCCAATTAGAACAGTGATGCGGCCTAAATCCATCTCAAGTTCTTGAATTGATTTGAAGTTTTTGATCGAGAGTGCGCTAATCATGTTAAATGCCTTCTTGAAAACACGGTACTTTCAAGTTATACCTCATTGCGCGAAGTTAATCCGGTACGTTTTTCTTTAGCTCTTCCAGCCAAACCGTCGCCTCGGAGTCGCTCGGCGCTCGCCAGTCGCCGCGTGGGGAGAGGGAGCCGCCGGAGCCGACTTTGGGGCCGTTGGGCATGGCGGAGCGCTTGAACTGGCTGGTTTGGAAGAAGCGGAACAAAAAGAGGCCGAGCCATTTTTTGATCGTCGGCAGGTCGTACTCGTTCTTTTTGTCTTCGGGGAACGGGTCGGGCCAAGCGCCAAGTGTTCTATCGCCCCAGGCTTCGGAGGCGAGATACGCGACTTTCGACGGGCGGAAGCCGTAGCGGGTCGTGTAATAAATGTGGAAGTCTTGCAGCTCGTAGGGGCCGATTTTGTCCTGGGTGCTTTGGAACGGCGACTGGTCATCGTCGCCGGCAGTATGGGGAACAAGCTCCGGCGAGATTTCGGTGTCTACGATGGCCTGCACTAAAGCAGACGTGAGCGGGTCGAACTGCTCCGTGGCGATGACCCAGCGGAGAAGGTACTGAATGAGGGTTTTCGGCACGGAGGCGTTGACGTTGTAGTGCGACATTTGATCGCCGACGCCGTAGGTCGCCCACCCCAGCGCCATTTCGCTGAGGTCGCCGGTGCCGAGGACAAGGCCGTTGTTGAAGTTCGCCAATCGAAATAGGTGTGATGTACGCTCGCCGGCCTGGACGTTTTCGAATGTAATATCATACACCGGCTCGCCGTCAATAAAGGGATGGCCGATGTCCGACAGCATCCGCAGGCACGACGGCTTGATGTCTATCTCGTGGGACGTGATGCCGAGGGCTTCCATCAGGCCAAGGGCATTGGTGCGGGTGCCGCTGCTGGTGGCAAAGCCCGGCATGGTGTAGCCGAGGATGTTTTGACGGGGCAGACCCAAGCGGTCCATCGTCCGGGCGGCGACAATCAGGGCGTGGGTCGAGTCGAGGCCGCCAGAGACGCCGATGACGACGTTTTTGATCCCCGTACTTTGGAGCCGCTTCATCAAGCCATGCACCTGGATATTGTATGCTTCGTAGCACCGCTCGTCGCGCTTGACTGGGTCGTTGGGAACGTAGGGGAAGCGTTCGAGGGGGCGGAGAAGTCTACCCGGCACTGGAAGTGCCGGGCTACTCGGAGAAGACAGCGCACCGGAGTATCCGACTCCCCCATTACTGGGGGCTGGGGGGACTTCCGGCACCCTAAACTCGAATTCGACCCGGCGCATGGCCCGAACTTGGCTTAAATGGTCGCCGATGGAATCATGGAACGACGACAAGCGCATCCGCTCCTGGGCCAAACGCTCCAGGTCTAAGTCGGCGGCGATGATCTGTTCGTCGGCAGCGAACCGCTCGGCCTCGGCCAATTTCTCGTTGTTCTCGTAGATCAGTGCGTGGCCGTCCCACGCTAAATCTGTCGTGGACTCACCGGGTCCGGCGGCGGAGTACAGATACGCCGCGACGCAGCGGCCTGACTGCGCCGCGCAAAGCTGGCGCCGGTACTCAGCCTTCCCAATGGTGATGTTGCTGGCCGACAGGTTGGCAAGGACGGTCGCCCCGGCCAGTGCGCCATAGGTGGAAGGCGGGATCGGTGTCCAGACGTCTTCGCAGATTTCGGTATGCAGGGCGAAGTTCGGCAGGTTGGACGCCGTGTAGATAAGGTCGCTGCCGAACGGAACAGTCTGCCCGAAAAGCGAGACATCGCGGCGGATCGCATCGCGCCCGGACGTGAACTGCCGCTTCTCGTAGAACTCCCGGTAGTTCGGCAGAAATGATTTCGGCGTCAGCCCCAGCACCTTCCCCCGGTACACGACAACAGCGCAGTTGAACAACTGGCCGTCAAACCGTAGGGGTGCCCCGACCAAGAGCAGCGGATTTAGCGTCCGGCTAGCTTCGACGACTTGGCCGAGCGCATCGAGCGAGGCTTCTAAAAGCGCGTCCTGATGGAACAAGTCTTCATTGGAGTAGGCAGACAAACCCAGCTCCGGGAACAGCGCCACCGCCGCGCCCATCTCCGATGCCCGCGCGGCAAGTCCCAAAGTCTGCTGGGTGTTGTACACCGGGTCGGCGACGCGCAGAAACGGGACACAAACGCAGGCGCGGACAAAGCCGTGAGTGTAGGGCGAGTAGAACGCATTCAGAGCCTGGTTATCCATAGGGCAATTATCGCCGATGGGCGCAGGGAAGTCAAGGCATTTTTGTCTGCCGCTTTTTCTGTTTCTGCACCATGTGATAAAGAATCATATACACCATCGGCATAAGGCAGCCCATCGCCATTCCCTGAACCACCGGCGGCATTCCCACCTTGTGGTGATACCGCATCGCTTGAGGAATAAGGGCATACCCAGCGAACTGAAAGACAATCTCGAAGAAGAAGCCGAGCAGGAGCGTATAAACTCCTTTGGACTTTAACCGCCACAAGATGGTGAGGGTGAACAGGCAGAACGGCAGGAAGACCGCTATCGTGATTGCTGTGTCAAGAAAGAACCGCGCCATTCTGGTCTCCTTTACTCGCTGCCAAACGCCGCGCCGACAATCGCTTGAGCTTCTTCCTGAATGCGCCTCAAATGAGTCGCGTCCACGAAGCTTTCGGCGTAGATTTTGTATACCGGCTCGGTTCCCGATGGGCGGGCGGCGAACCAGCCATTGTCCGTGGTCACTTTGAGGCCGCCAATGGGCGCGTCGTTGCCGGGGGCACGGGTCAGGCGGGCGGTGATTGGGTCGCCGGCAAGCTCAGTCGCTGACACTTGTTCCGGCGATAAGTTAGACAAAATCTTCTGCTGGGCAGCCGTCGCGGGCGCATCCATGCGCTCGTACAGGGGGCTGCCGAACCTTGCTTCCAGCTCTTGATAATGCTCGCCGGGGTCGCAGCCTGTTTTCGCCGTGATCTCAGCCGCCAGCAGGTTCAAGAGAATGCCGTCTTTGTCGGTGGTCCAGACCGTGCCGTCTTGGCGCAGAAATGACGCCCCGGCGCTCTCCTCGCCGCCGAAGCCGTAGGTTCCCGTGAGCAGGCCGTCTACAAACCACTTGAAGCCGACGGGAACTTCCGACAGCGGGCGGCCGAGCGACGCGGCGACGCGGTCAATCATGGCGCTGGAAACGAGCGTCTTGCCGACAGCGGCGTTTTGGCTCCAGCCGGGCCGGTTCTGGAACAAGTAATGGATGGCGACGGCCAGGTAGTGGTTCGGGTTCATCAGCCCGGCGCTCGGCGTGACGATGCCATGCCGGTCAGCATCGGGGTCATTCCCGAACGCAATATCATAGCGGTCTTTAAGGCCGATCAGCGACGCCATCGCGAACGGCGAGGAGCAGTCCATGCGGATTTTGCCGTCTTTGTCCACAGTCATAAAGCCGAACGTCGGGTCAACATATTTATTGACAACATCAATAGACAGCCCATAGGTCTCGGCAATCGGCTCCCAGTACGCCAGCGACGCGCCACCCATTGGGTCCGCGCCGATCCTCAGCCCCGCGTTCTTAATTGCCTCCATGTCAATAATCGTGCCGAGCGCGGCGACATACGGCGTCACAAAGTCGTAAGCCTGCGTTGTTTCGGCTTGCAGTGCGGCCTCGTAAGACACGCGCTTGACTTCTTGGAGACCGCCTTGGAGCAGCGCATTCGCCCGGTCTTGGACGCGCTTGGTCAGGCCCGTGTCGGCAGGCCCGCCGCTGGGAGGGTTATACTTAAAGCCGCCGTCCTCCGGCGGATTATGCGACGGCGTAACCACCACGCCGTCGGCGACTGCGGACGGGCGGCTTGCATTGTGCGTCAAAATCGCAAACGAGACCGCCGGGGTCGGCGCATATCCCCCACCCGATTGGTGCCTGACTTCCACGCCGTTGGCCGCAAAGACTTCCAGTGCCGTCCGGTGAGCCGGCTCGGACAGCGCATGCGTGTCTTTGCCTAAGAAAAGCGGCCCGGTCGTGCCTTCCTCACGCCGCACCTCGGCGATAGCCTGGCAGATTGCCAGCACATGCGCCTCGTTAAACGTGTTTTTCAGCGACGACCCGCGATGCCCGGACGTGCCGAACGAAACGCTTTCGGTTGGGTCATCGGGGTTCGGCGACTGGGTATAGTACGCCGAAATCAGCGCAGGGACATTGACGAGAATCTCGCGCGGGGCCGGTTTCCCGGCCAGTTCAGACTGGGCCATGGGGCGTTACGTTATCCTTTATAGGCAGTATCGCCGTCACAGTTCGCCATATTCCCAGCCAATTCCTGTCTTTCGTCTCATGTCGTGAGAATTTCGCAAAGTTGCGAACGTCGTCCAGGTGCAGATTGAAAGAACTGGGCGCAGGCTTGGTATACTTGTGTTGTTGGACGATTTTGGAACCATGTGTTGAAACACACGGCTACACGGCGCGGACGCCACGAAACACCCGCTTCGCGGGGTTAGGATTCAGACTTCTTTCCAGTGCTGCGAAGCGGTACTTCGTAGCGTCTTCGCTGTGTAGCCGTGTGTTTCAACACATGGTTCCTATCCCATTCCAGGAGAAACACCCATGACACTCAGCGCAATGACAACCAGCATCACGATCTACGACGAAACCCTGCCCGGCGAGCGCACGGCGTCCCGGCGTCTGGATCTGCTTTCGTCCACTATCACCCTGCGCGAGCTGATCCGCCGCCGGGTCTACGAGGAAGTCCAGGAATACCACGCCGCCCCGCCCTCCGCCGTCTTTCGCGGGCTGGTGACGCCTTCGCCAATGGAAGCCGCCTTGAACGGACCCAAGCCCGAACACCCCGTCAAGCGCCGCCTAGACTGGGAAGCGCAGTACGAAAAGGCACTGTCGGCGTTCGCCGGCAACGGCTTCTTCGTCCTCGTCGGCGACCGGCAGGTGGAGAGCTTGGACGAAGAAATCCAACTCAAAGTAGACACCGAAGTCTCGTTCGTCAAACTGGTCGCGCTGGTGGGAGGCTAGACATGGGAATCAAAGAATTGGTGAAACACGCTGCCAATGCGCTGAAACCTGCCACAGAACTTACGGAAGCCCAACGCATGATTAAGCAGTACCGGGCTGAAACAGAAAACGATGGGCTTAAGAAGCCTTTTGTCTACGGCAGCAAGCCCGGCGATTTTTCCGGCGGTTGCGCTATTCTGGAAAGTGATCCCCAGTTACAGGCAGAAATTCTGCGGGAAATTGTATTCCTGAATAAGCCCGATAGTTATGCTTCCCCGTTAACGGCACTGAAAAGTCAGTTGTTGAGCCGCAAACTACCTCTGTTAGTGACAGATATTGAAGCGCTCCTGTCCCAAGCCGCTCACTCAGGTGCCTGGAGAGCTAACGGGGGAGCAGCGGTTAAAAAAGCGCGGCAGTATTTCGAGGAGACGGGTACTCTTACGCCCTCTCTCACGGCTAGCCTGAACGCAATTCGCATCCTAGCCACGGCCTACAGCAGCGCAGAAAACCGTAAGTTCGCCATGCAGATTGATGAACTGCTTGGTCAGGATGCTCATGTCAAACCGGACGCGGGCGAAGTCTGGACTGATAAAGTGATCGCAGATTTAGAAACAATGACACCGGAAGCACGTTTCGCTTGGAGCGAACTTTTCGCCCGTGCCGTCACGGCGGAAAGCAGCAAGCCAAGCGCCAAATGGCTGGCGGAAGCCGAACGACATAAAGCAGCTATCGGCGAAACGGAACTGGCCGAGCGTTTGATTTCGTGGCTTACTTTGACTGCTCCACCACCTGCGTTTGAAGGCGTCGCGCCGCGCTATGACGCAGCAACAATGCTGTATAAAACACCGGAGTACGACGCCTATCACGCACGGCACCAAGAATACAACGCTGAGTTAGCCAACTACCGCAGCAGAGTCAGTGAAAAGAACATTGTGCTGATGAAAGGCTTGACTTGGTATGCCGCACTTTGCCCGACGGCAGCAGTGACGCGGGCGGTGGGACACATGACGCAGACGGCATTTGCCAGCGTGGTCGGCTTTGGAACGTGGGCAACTAAGGCGGGCAATGCGGGGATTTGGGCGCTGGGGCAGATGCCGGGCGGGATTGGGGTTGGGGCGCTCGCTACCCTACGGACGCGGCTGCGGGACCGGGGGGCTTTGAAGCTGATTGCGGCGGCGATTGAGTCGGCGGCGAAGGCATCGGGCATGACGGTGGACGAGCTGGAAGATTTAGCCGTGCCGACGGGCGGGCTGGACGCGGACGGGACGCGGACTGAGACGTTCGGCGAAGAAGGGGCGGCGCGGCTGACGCTGGACGCGGCGACGGGGCGGACGAAATTAGAGTGGTTCGGGGTGGACGGCAAGCCGCGCAAAGCGGTTCCGGCAGGGGTCAAGCGGGAGTTTGCCGCTGAAGTGAAAGCGCTGAAGGCGGCGGAGACAGAAATCGCGTCGGCACTCTCCGCGCAGGCGGCGCGGCTGGACAAGACTCTGCTGGACGAGCGTGTCTGGACATTGGGCGTCTGGCGCGAGCGGTACGGCAGTCATCCGGTGCTGGGCAATCTGGCCCGGCGGATGATCTGGACAGTCAATGGAGTGGCAACGCTGCACGTCGGCGACGGGTTTGTAGGCGTGTCGGGGCAAGCGATCGAGAGACTGACAGACGAGGCCGAAGTCAAGCTCTGGCATCCGATCAGCGCTCCGCCGGAAGAAGTCATGCGCTGGCGGGATGCTTTGGAAACGCGCGGGCTGACACAGCCATTCAAGCAGGCGCACCGGGAAGTGTACCTGCTGACCGACGCCGAACGGGCGACGGGGACCTACTCCAACCGCTTCGCCGCGCATATCCTGAAGCAGCACCAGTTCAACAGCCTGTGCATTCTGCGCGGCTGGAAGAATACGCTGCGGCTGATGGTGGACGATGTGTATCCGCCCGCGACCCGCCTGTTGCCTCAGTTCGGCCTGCGGGCCGAGTTCTGGGTGGAAGGCGTCGGCGACGATTACGGCACGGATACGAATGACGCGGGAACATATCTGCGCGTGGCGACCGATCAGGTGCGCTTTTATCGCGAACTTGCAGAAACGAACTACGCCCATGCAGGCGGTGGGGGTTACGGAGCGCTGGCTCGGCACACGCCTGCCGAGCCGGTTCCACTTGCGGAAGTGCCGCCGCTGGCGCTGTCGGAAGTCATGCGGGATGTAGACTTGTTTGTCGGGGTCGCCAGCCTCGGCAACGACCCGGCCTGGTCGGACGGCGGCCCGGCGGGCCAGTTCCGTGCCTATTGGAGTGATTACGCCTTCGGCGATCTCGGCGAGACGGCCAAGACCCGCGCGGAAGTCTTAGGAAAGCTGCTGCCACGCCTGAAAATCGCGTCCCGCTGCCGATTGGACGGCAAGTTCCTGGTCGTGCGCGGGGACTTACGAACCTACAAGATCCATCTCGGCAGCGGCAACATTTTGATGGAGCCGAACGACCAGTATCTATGCATCGTGCCGGGGCGCAGCGAGGAGGCCGGCGACCTGTTCCTGCCGTTTGAGGGTGACCGGATGCTGGCAATTATTTTGAGCAAAGCCTTTCTATTGGCAGACGATACGGGGATTAAAGACCGAACCATCCTGAGCCAGATCAAACGCTGAGGCCGTGTGTTCCCGGCAAAAGTACCTTTTTTCGCCTTCGGGTTGACGAAGCGGCGATTTTGTGTTATCCTAGCAGAAGAAGCCGCTGATAAAGATGTCAGCCTTCTTTTCTCCTCGCCGCCGAGCCTCCTCTCCTCAATGCTGAGACACGCAGTCGCTATTTTGCAGTTTACTCTCATCTTAAAGGGGAACCCATGTCAGTCCAAACCAATTCCTCCCGCGGAACCACCGGTGAGCTGAAGCCGACGCTCGGCCTCGCGGGCATCACGATCAATGCCATGGCGCTGATCGCGCCCGGCGCGTTCCTGTGGACCACATTCCAATCACAGAGCGCCTACGGCGCGACCAGCATGTGGGCGTCGGTCGCCGTCGCGACCATTGTCGCGCTGCTGACCGCGTCCTGCTACGCGACCCTCTCCAAGCAGTACCCGCAGGGCGGCGCCGGCTCATCCTACTTCTATGCGGAAGCGGCTTTTTTAGAGAAAGAGTCGCATTCGCACTTCAAGCTGGCCCGGATCGCAAAGCTGATTATCGGCTGCGCGGCGCACCTGTACTACTGGGTCTATCCCGGCGTCATGGTGGCCTTCATGGGGACAATCCTGACGTTCATCATTCAGTTGTTCAACCCGGCGTTTGGCGACGCTTCCCATCTCTGGGAACCGGTCGCGCTGTGCGTGCTGTTTGCTGCGATTACGGGCGCGATTGCGTACCGGGGCGTATCCGGCTCGACAATGGCGAATGTGGTCATCAACGCCATCCAGATTTTGGCCCTGCTGACATTCACTATTCTTGCGATTGTTTATCGTTCAGGCCATCCCGCAGTCTCTTACGTTCACGCAAGCGGCCTAAGCGTCATCAGCCCGCATGGCCTGAGCCAGCTCATTTTCCAGTCTACCATTGCCATCCTGCTGGTGGTCGGCTTTGAGTCGGCGACGGCGCTTGCCGCCGAAGCGAAGAACCCGCAAAAAGACATTCCGCGCGGCGTCCTGCTGTCCCTGATCATTCAGGCCGTCGTCTTTTACTCCTTCGAGTACTTCGGCGCAAACTACTTTATCGGCCAGAACTACGCCGGCATTGTGGACAAAGCGGGCCAGAACTTCTCGATGATTGACCCAAAGATCACCGCGATGACCGACCCGTCTATTGTCAGTCAGACGGCGTATGCCGGCGGCTCGATTGTGCGCGGCTTCGATGCAGCGGCGGTGTCCTCCGCGCCCATCGGCGACTTCTCCAAGATCATCGGCGACTCGCTGCTGCATGGTCATGGGTTGCAGTTTGAGATCATCATGGCTGCAACGGTCGTTCTTGCACTGGTTGGGACTGCGCTGTCGTGCCTCTCTACTGGCGTCCGCGTCTCGTATGCGATGGGCAAAGATGACGAGCTGCCTGGCCCCTTCGGGTCGCTTCACGGCAAGTTCAACACGCCGCACAACGCGATCATCATGCTGACCACAATTTCGGCGATTGTCGGCGGCTACGGGGTCTTGAACTCGGATAACCTGCTGAAAGTGGCGATTATTTCGAACCTCGGCACGTTTTTGCTGTATGGTATGACGTGTCTCGCGACTTATATTGCCTTCTCGCACGTCAAGGGCGCAGAAGTATTCACGACCAAGATCATTCCGGTGCTCGGCATATTTCTGAACTTCGGCCTGATGGTCGGCGACATTTACTTTGCGTTCTTCGCGGTCTCAGCCACCGCCGCTTCCAAATATGACGCCAAGGTCGCGCTGATTTTCTCCGCCTCGTTCATGGTGCTGTCGTTTGTGTACCTTGCGGTCCGAAGTGCAATGAACAAGCAGCCGATGTTCCTGCCGAGCGACCATAAAGAGATGCGAGTCGAAACACTGTCGTCGCGCTAATCTGAACCGGCACTGGAAGTGCCGGTCTACTGTTGAGTGAAAGTCGAAGCGACTGAAGACAAAATAGGGAAGAAGAATTCGTCAGCGTGTTCTGTTCCTTAGTCGCTTCGACTTTCACTCAATAGTAGACCGGCACTTCCAGTGCCGGTTTCTTTTTCTATTTTCTTTTTCCCACACTCACTATGATTGAGCATGCCGGCCTCAGCGAACAGGGACATGTCCGGTTCCGCAACGAAGACTTTATCGCGCATCAGGCCCCGGACGAGACGCCGACGGCCCAGAGCAAGGGCTTCTTGTGCGTGGTCGCCGACGGGGTTGGGGGCAGCAGGGCCGGGGATGTGGCGAGCCGGGAAGCCACCCAAATACTCGTTCAGGCCTATTACGCCGGGGCGAAGCGGCCTGAACGCGCCCTGCGGGACGCTATCAGCCGGGCCAATCTGCATGTGTACGACTTGGGGCTAAAGGCTGGGTCGTTCCGTATGGAGACGACCATTGCCGCCGTGGCCGTGGCGGGAAACAAAGCGTATCTGGCCCATGTCGGGGATAGCCGGATTTACCGCGTCCGGGCATCCGGCCAAATGGAGCCGATGACCCGCGATCATTCGGAGGTCGCCGAACTTGTGCGGATGCAGATTCTCACGCCTGAAAACGCCCGTCACCACCCGCGCCGCCATATTATCACCCGGAGCGTCGGCAACCAGCCGATTGTGCAGTCCTCGCTGCGGATTGAGCCACTGGAAGCTGGCGACACGTTTGTCCTCTGCACCGATGGTCTTTGGGAGCCGCTGGAAGACAGCGAGATTGCCGGTATTGTCACGGTCCAAGCCCCCGCCGATGCCTGCCGTCAGCTCGTCGCACTGGCGCTGGAGCGCCAGAGCACCGACAATCTTTCAGTGCAGATCGTGCGGATTGCAGAAATCGGCAAGGAAAATGCCATGCAGACGCCGAATGTAGCCTGGTATCAGCGGTTGTTCAGCGCGAAAAGGAGTCAACAGTAACTTGCCGATGCAGCTAGAAGAAGGACAGCAGATTGGGCACTATGACGTGCAGCGCCGGCTGGGCCAAGGCGGCATGAGCAATGTGTATTTGGCGCGGGATACACGGGAAGACCGCGATGTGGTGCTGAAGTTTCCGCATGAAGAGATTATGGGCGACGTGGCAACCCACGAGCGGTTTTCACGGGAAGTCAAGATCGGGCATCTGCTCACCCACCCCAATATCCAGCAGTTGTATGAGCTTGCGACAGTCAATCATTCCGAGTTTCTTGTTTTAGAATACATTCCCGGACAGACACTGCGCGATTTCCTGCGCGAACACGGCCCCATTGGCTGCCCGGAAGCTGTTGCGCTGACCCTACAGCTTGCCCGCGCCCTGGCTTATGCCCATGAACACCAAGTCGCCCACCGGGACTTGAAGCCCGAAAACGTGATCGTGACCGAAGGCGGCACGGCAAAAGTCATGGACTTCGGCATCGCATCCATTCAGGGTGCCCGCCGTGTCACTTGGGGTCCCCTATCGTCTCAAGTGGGAACGCCGGACTACATGGCACCGGAGCAAATCCAGGGCGGGCGCGGGGATAGCCGGACCGACATCTATGCCCTCGGCCTCATTTTGTACGAGCTGATCGCCGGACGCCTGCCCTACGACGGAGACAACGCGCTTGCCGTGATGAACCAGCATGTCACCGCCAAAGCCCCGCCGCTGCACTTCTACCGCCCCGATGTCCCGCCGCCGCTGGAAGAGATTGTCATGAAGGCCATCCGCCGCGCTCCCGCCGACCGCTGGCCGGCGATGGAGGCGCTGATCGCCGTTCTCGAAAACTGGGACTCCGTGGACGTTCCCGCCCTACGCCAAGAGCGCGAGCAGGAGCGCGGCGACAACCCGAACGCGGGCAAGCTCGCGGGCAGGCTCAATCTACCCGCGTCCAAGACCAATCTCCTTGTGCTGGCCGTTTTGGTGCTGCTGCTGGTAGTCATCGTGCTGGGCGTCAGCTTATTCGGACGGCATCAGGCCGCCCGCCACAGCGAAATCACCAGGCCGCCGGCAACAATAAAAGCGCCGCCGACGAGAATGGGCAGGGTCGGCTTCTGCCCGAATGCCGCCCAGGAGATGGCCTGAGCAACAACGAAAAAGAAGACGACATAAATTCCCAGCAGCTTTCCGAAGTCCCAGCGCGGAGCGTTGACCGCATAGCCGTAGGCAAACAGCACGACGGCACCCGCCGCAAACAGGGCGACTCTGCGCCCCGCCGACCCAGCTTCCAGCCCCGTTCGGACAAGTGCATCCCCGCCGGCCTCCAGAACCGCCGCGAGAAACAAAACAAACAATGCGAGACTCTGATTCATGCCGCCTTCTCCTATCCTTGTCCGTCCTATTCTTGTCCGTCCTATGACTGCCACCGATGCGGCTGCCGTCGCCGCGCTGTGCGCCCAGCTCGGTTATCCGGTTCTGCCAAATGTCATCACAGAGCGGCTGAGTTCCATTTTTCAGGAACCCGCACACGGCTGCTTCGTGGCCGAGGTTGACGGCGCTGTAACCGGCTGGGTCCATGTCTTCGGCGTGTTTATGCTGACATCCCCGCAGTTTTTCGCCGAAATCGGCGGCCTCGTTGTAGACACGAAAGCACGGCGGCGGGGAGTAGGCCGCGCTCTCATGGCTCAGGCCGAAGTCTGGGCGGACAAACACAGCTTCGCGGAAGTGCGTCTGCGCTCCGGCCTGCACCGCACCGACGCGCATGAGTTTTACCACAGCATCGGCTACGAACTCGCCAAAACCAGCCATATGTTCCGCAAAGTTCTAGCGCTGGTCTGAGACAGTTTCTGTGTAGGCTTTGAGGCGTGTTTTGCGGTCACCCGCATGGACTTCCAGCAAGTGACCGTCCGGGTCGGTAAAATACAAAGATAAGCCTTCGCCAACGGCTCTTGTGCGGCCCGGCAGGGTTGGAACACCGAGACTCTGCAACCGCTGCTCCATCTCTATGAGGTCTGCCTCGTCTACCGCAAACGCAATATGCGTGTAAGAGCGCCGAACCTCCTGACGCGGAATGTCCGTCTGCACATTGAGCGCAAGCCACAGACCCGCAAGATCAAAGTACGCTATTCCCTCGCCCAGGAACAGCAGCTTTGCATCAAAAACTTGCTGATAGAACGCAGCAGACGCCGCCAAGTCCGACACGGAAAATGTGATATGGCTGATGCCTTTAATCATGTTCTAGTAACCATGTTCCAGCGCCGCCCGGTCATCCCAAGCCGCCCGTGCGATCCTGGCGATGACGGCTTCCCGCGTCGCCTCACTCGCCCGCGTGAGGCCGCTGACGGTTCCCGACTACTCGGTTTTGTGCGCGACGATTACGCCGGTCGGCAGCAGGCCCTTGATCCGGTGCGGCCCAGTCTGGCTCCCGGTCATCAGACCGAGCAGCAGATGGCGGCTTTGCGGCGACAGTCCCCGGCCCTGCTGAAGAGCACACAGGAGGCTAAGCATAGCGTTTGGCGTTGCCCAATTACGGTACTGCTGGACCCTCTCGTTCTGCCACATTGTTTTCTCGGAGGTTGCGACCACTATGTTCTGGACACCCAGTCCGCGTAGGTACGCGGTCACCTGCCCCGGTCCGCCGGCGAACTGGAGGAGGATGTCACAGGCTGTGCCGTCACTGTATATGGTACAATCCTACGCTGTACAATCCTACGCTGAATATGGTACAATCCTACGCTGAATATGGTACAATCCTACGCTGAAAGCGAGGAAGCACAATGCGAATATACATGGTCCCGCACAACCCCCACTGGCGGCAGGAGTTCGAGAACGAAGCGCAGCGGATCATGGGAGCGCTTGGAGAAAACGTCGTCACCGTGCATCACATCGGCAGCACGGCGATCCCGAATATCTACGCAAAGCCCGTCATAGATGTTTTGCTTGTCGTCCGAGACCACTCGGACCTGGACGCAAAGCAGGCCGCGATGAAGGCGCTCGGCTACGACGCGCTCGGCGAACTTGGCATTCCAACGCGCCGCTACTTCCGCCGGGACAACGCGCTCGGCGACCGAACCCATCAAGTCCATGCATTTGAGGCCGGCTCGCCGCAGATTGCACGGCATCTCACCTTCCGCGACTACATGATCGCCCATCCCGAAGCCGCGCAAGCATATAGCGAATTGAAGCGGCGGCTGGCGGCGGAGCATTCCACGGACATCGAAGCCTACATGGACGGCAAAGATGCGTTTATCCAGGAGATAGATCGCCGGGCGGCGCCTGAGCCTGCGGGGTAAGCCACTCATCACGCAGCAAGGCGTACAGGTATTCATCCTGCCACTCGCCGCGCAGCAAGCAGCTTTGCCGGAAGTGTCCTTCGCGCCGCATTCCCAGCCGCTCCATCAGCCGCCAGGAGGCCGTGTTGCGGGCGTCGCATCCGGACGTCAGGCGGTGCAGGTGCCGCTCTTGGAAGGCATACTGCACGAGAGTCTGGGCCGCCTCGGCCGCGTATCCCTGCCCGTGGTAGTCCGGGTGCAGCATCCAGCCGATATTGCCCTCGCTTTTCGGCTCTTTCTCCACAAAAACGCCCACTTCGCCAATGACTTTGCCGTCGCCGGGGTGGTACACGGCAAACGCCAGCCAGCCACCCCCGGCCCAGGCTTCCGGGTCCGCCTGCCGGGCCAGAAAGCTTTTCGCCTTTTGCTCATCCATCGGCTCCGGCGGCAGATACTTCAAGGTCTCCGGGTGAGTCTGGTAGGCCAGCAGGTCCGGCAAATCCGTCTCAGTGAAATGGCGAATAATCAATCGCCCGGTGTGAATAGGTTCCAAGATACGCTCCATTTTGTAGTTTAAGAAGACAAGGCCGCGATGCACGACTTCCTGGGCCGTCAAGAGAATGAAGCCGTGATGCTGAAAGAACGGCAGCGCGGCGACACTGGCCTCGGTAAAAACATAGTTCAGCCCCAATGCCTTGCCGCTGAAAGCCTTTGTGACAATAGAAGCAGTCAAGATGACCGCTCGACTCAAGTTCTGCAAATCTGGCGATGCGCGTGTCCTGCTCGGCAACGAGAACGAGCCGGCTGCCCTGACGCGCAGCCCAGTGTGCGGCATTCCCTTCCGGCGAGGCCCAAGCACTGATCTGTTCCGGGGAGTAGTCACGGCTGTTCACGGCCTGAACTGTGCCGATAAACAGCCGCCCAATTTCCTCCGCATCTGCTTTCGTCGCCTGCCGAATATTCCTCTGTCGTTTTAGTCTTACCACATTGCTCCGGTTTGCCTTCCGTCAATGTCCGTGAGGCCATACTCGTAAACTAGATCTTGCAGTTTGAGCACTGTTCCTGTCTTCTGGAGGACATTCGGGTCTGACGCAAGGGCGACAACTGCCCGACCGATAAGGCGCGGCGTGTGGCACTCCGCGACAGACGGGTCCTGCGCTACGGCGGCTTGCAAGGCTTTTTCCGTCATAATCTCGAAGCAGCGAAAGAACGCCCCCGGATGGAGAGACATGACCGCGACCCCGCTTGGGCGAAGCTCCTCGGCAACACTGAGCGCGACTCGGTTGATCAGAGCCTTCTGCATCGCATAAAATGTGTCCCATTCCTGGTCACTGATACTGATGATCAGTCCGTGCCCGGCTTCGGTCATTTTACGAGCGGCGAAGTAAGTGGCGATGATGTGGGAATGGCCCCCCTGCACGATTTGCTGAAGACCGATCTCTAGGCTGCTCTGTAAGAATGAGGTTTCGACACCGCCCCCGCCGGAAACATTGTTGACCAGCAGGTCGAGCCTCCCCTGCTCTTGAAGGACGCGGTCGAAGAGCGCCTCGACTTCCTGGGGAATTGTATGGTCAACTTGGACCCACATCCCTTGACCGCCGGAAGAAGCGACCATCTCAGCAGTCTCTTCAATAGTTTCCGGTTGATTGAGTGGGGAAGGATTTCCGCGAATACTGCGCCCCGTGCAGTAGACGGCTGCCCCAGCCATGCCAAGTTCTATCGCGATGCCGCGCCCCGCGTTGCGAGTCGCCCCGGTGACAACCGCGACTTTCCCCACCATCGTTTGGTCACTCATTACCTGTTCTCCTGTGCATTTCCCCAAGATTTGCTTGACGAAAGATGCTTGCTTGCTATCGAATTATACACCGACGAAGTAGGAGGGAAGGAGGCAGGTGGTTATAAAAGTAGAGGTATTAGTGCAAATTCTCATGTGGTGAGAATTTCGGAAACAGCGTGACACGTCTTTGGGCAAGACCTCATCGCTTCTTTGTCCCGGTATCCTGCCCGTAGGCGCACCACTCGCGCACGGGGCAGCGGGAGCAGATGGGAACAGTTGGCAGACAAAGGGCGCGGCCATGCTGCAAGAACAGGCGGTTGGAACCGGCCCATAAATCCTGCGGCATGATTCTTTCTAAAGCCTTCTCGGTCGCATCGGGCGTCTTGGTCGTGACCCAACCAAGACGATTGGTAATCCGGTGCATGTGGGTGTCCACGCAGAGCGCGGCTTTGCTAAAGGCATAAATCAGGACACAGTTGGCAGTCTTACGCCCCACTCCCGGCAGGCACAGAAGCGCATCAAGGTCATCGGGTACCAAGCCGCCAAACTTTTCCACCAAGATACCAGCGAGGGCAATGAGGCGGGGGGCCTTCTCTTCACGGTACTCGCTGCCGTCGAGCAGGGCATACAGCTCAGGCTCGGCGGCAAGGGCAAGCGCGGCAGCGTCGGGATAGCGAACAAAGACGCGGGTGGAGACTGCCGTGGTCTGTTCTTCGCGAGTGCGCTGGGAAATCACCGTAGCGATCAGCACTTGAAACGGGTCACCCAGCTCAATCGCGCCGCGCCCGTGGTAGGTCGCCGCCAGCGTGTCCATGACCGGGCGAACAGCAACGTCCATTAGCGGATATGCTCCTGGATGTAGGCCAGCAAGTCGGCGATGGCGACGCGCTCCTGCTGCATGGTGTCCCGGTGGCGGACGGTGACGGTGTCTATTAAAGCGGTTCCGCCGTCGCGGGACTGGCCGAGCGTGTCGTAGTCCACCGTGACGCACAGCGGGGTGCCGGCTTCGTCCTGACGGCGGTACAGCTTGCCGATGCCGGCGGTGTCGTCATAGACCGAGCGCACATCGCCCGACGACTGAATCATCTTCTTGATTTCCTTGCTTTTGGCGACAATCTCCGGCTTGTTTTTGGCGAGCGGCAGCACCGCGACTTTAATCGGAGCCAGCGCGGGCGGCAGGCGCAGGACAACGCGGACTTCGCCGTTTTCCAGCGTTTCTTCGTCGTAAGCCTCGCATAGCGCGGCCAGGACACCCCGGTCTACGCCTGCCGCCGGCTCGACGACGAACGGCACGACATGCCGGTTATTCGGCTGATCAAAGTAGGTCAGCTTCTCCGTGGAATGTTCGTTTTTCATGGCTTTCTCCGCCGTATTGGCCGACAGTCCCAGCGAGTCCTGCTCTTTCGAATGCGAACCCAAGTCCCAGTCGGTGCGGTTTGCGATGCCTTCCAGCTCATCGAAGCCCAGCGTCGGATACTTGTAAAGAATGTCTACCGTGCGCTTGGAGTAATGTGACAGCTTGGTATGCTCGAACAGCGCTAAGTTCTCGCGCTTCAGGCCCACTTTCTCCACCCACCAGTTTAGATGGTCCTGTATCCACGCTTCATGGGCGGCTTCATCGTCGCCGGGCAGGACAAAATACTCGATTTCCATTTGTTCCAGTTCACGCACCCGAAAGACAAAGTTCCGGGGTGTAATCTCATTCCGAAACGACTTGCCCTGCTGCGCGATGCCGAACGGCAGCTTGCGGTTCGTCGAAGTCAGCACGTTCTTGAAGTTGACGAACATCCCCTGAGCCGTTTCCGGGCGCAGGTAAGCAAATGATTCGCTGTCAGCGACCGGCCCCACCTGCGTCTTGAACATCAGGTTAAACGCACGCGGCTCCGTCCAGTCGCCCGGCTTTCCGTCTTCGGGGTCAATGACTTTGGCGGCTTTCAGCGCCGCCTCCGCCCGCACCGGCTCGTCCAGCAGCGCCAGCGCCAGCGCCTCGTAATCGTCCGCGCCCTCAGCCACCTCAAACGCCGACGCCAATTCTTGACGCACTTCCGGCGTCTGGTCCCGCAGCAGGTGGTCAAACCGATAGCGCTTCTTGGTCGTCCGGTTGTCAATCAGCGGGTCCGCGAAGCCCTTTTCATGCCCGGAATAGCGCAGCACATAGCGGTTCGTCAGCAGGGCCGTCTCGATGCCTTCCATGTCGTCGCGCTCGTAGACATTGTGCTTCCACCAGAGCCGCTTCAAGTTGTTCTTCAGCTCCACACCGAGCGGGCCATAGTCGAAGACGCCCTGCAAGCCCCCATAAATCTCGGAGCTAGGAAAAATAAAGCCGCGCCGCTTGCACAGCGACACGATCTTGTCTAAATTCTCTGCGGCCATAAAATGATTGCCCTTCGTCGTCGAAAGTTAAGTTCGTGAATACGGCTGTTCCGTCACTAGCCCCGGCACCGCCGAGAAATGCTTCACGTTAAATGTGCAGAGAGTCGCGCCTTGCCCTATGGCAGTCGCGGCGATGAGCGCGTCTTGCAGCCCCAAACGATGACTAAAATGGAACTGTGCCAGGAAAGTCAAAGCGCTTTGCTGATCTGTCACTGTCGGCCAATACAGCGCATACGGCTGAACCATCTTCTGAATGCGAAGCAGTTCCAGCTTGTTCGTACAGCCGACCACCATTTCCATCATGGCAATGCCGGGGATGCCGGGCTGCTCCGTCAAAGAAGCCACCCAGCGCAGGGCCGGTGGAAAGCTTCGCGCCACATCTACAATTACATCCGTGTCTAAGAGACGCATTATTTGACCCCGCGCATCTTTTCCTGCGATTGTTCGCGCCCTAGATCGCGCTGCTGCCGGACCCATTCCGTGCTGTCCTTCATATCTTCACGATCCGCCCACATTCCGACAAGGCCAATTTGCGTCCAGTAGTCAACCGCCTCCGCTCCGTTCTTGAAGCTATCAGGCGGCAAAGCCATTGCAATCAGTTGTGACGCCAGCGCTTCTTTAGTGATATGGGCAGAAGCGGCTTCTTCTTCCAGCCGCGCTTCTACCTCTGTCGGCAAATTAAGTGTAATAGTCATGTACTTCTTCCTTTCAGTTACGACGCTCATTGCTTCTTTCAGTAGAGGCAGGCAGAACAATCGAATTCGCTGATCGGCGAGGTTGTCCTTTGCCCACATCTTGGCTGGACTTCTTGTTAGAATCGGTAAACGTATAAGCGGCAAAAAAGAAGGCAAACCACATATCATGGGTGGGTGCATGACCGGAAATTAACCAGTTCAAGCCATAAAAAACCGGGCCGAAGAACAAAGACTTGACACCCACTTTTAGTAGTGTGCCGAGCAAGTCAAGTGCTATCCGTGTGTTTTCTGCTTTGTCGAAGAGGTTCATTTAATTCACTCCCACTCAATGGTCGCGGGCGGCTTGCTGGTGATGTCCAGGACGACGCGGTTGACGCCGGGGACTTCGTTGACGATGCGGCTGGAGATGCGGTCTAAGACTTCGTAGGGCAGACGCGCCCAGTCGGCGGTCATGGCGTCCTCGCTGGTCACGGCCCGGATGACGATGGGGTACGCATAGGTGCGCTGGTCGCCCATGACGCCGACGCTCTTGGTCGGGATTAGCACGGCGAAGGACTGCCAGACTTTGCGGTACAGCCCGGCGCGTTTGATCTCATCAATGATGATCCAGTCGGCGGAGCGCAGCAGGTCCAAGCGGTCTTTGGTGACTTCACCGGTGATCCGAATGGCGAGGCCGGGGCCGGGGAAGGGCTGACGCCAGACCATGTCGGTCGGCAGGCCAAGCTCTTCGGCGACGGCCCGGACTTCATCTTTAAACAAAAAGCGCAGTGGCTCGACGAGTTTGAAGTTCATGTCTTCGGGCAGGCCGACGTTGTGGTGGGTCTTGATCTTGGCCGCTTTGCCCGTGCCGGACTCAATCACGTCCGGGTACAGCGTTCCTTGCGCGAGGAATGCCGCGTCGGCGAGCTTATTGGCTTCTTCCTCAAAGACGCGCACGAATTCTTCGCCGATAATCAGCCGCTTGCGCTCCGGGTCGGTGACGCCTGCCAGCTTCGACAAGAACCGCTCTTCGGCATTGACTGTGATCAAATTGATATTGAACGCGGCGGCAAACTTGCGCTGAACGTCCTCGGCCTCGCCTTTTCGCAGCAGGCCATGATTGACGAAGATGCAGACAAGCTGGTCGCCGATAGCTTTATGCACTAGTGCTGCAACTGTGCAGCTATCAATGCCGCCAGACAGTCCGCAGACAACTTGCGACGTGCCGACTTGCTCCCGAATGAGACTCACCTGCTGCTCGACGAAGCTTTCCATCTGCCACTGCCCGGTCGTCCCGCAGACTTTTTCGACAAAGCCGCGAATGACTTCCGTTCCCCACGGCGTATGCACGACTTCCGGGTGGAACTGGACCGCATAGAAGCGCCGCTCGGCGTCGTACATCGCCGCGACCGGGCAGCTTTCGGTAGACGCGGCGACGGTGAAGCCCGGCGGGGGCGCTTCGACGGTGTCACCGTGGCTCATCCAGCAGACCAGCGTCGGGTTCAAGCCCTCAAACAGCACGGTCGGATCGGACACGTCAAGCTGCGTTTTGCCGAACTCTTTCATTGTCGCCGCCGAGACTTTGCCGCCGAGGTCGTGCGCCATCGCCTGCATTCCGTAGCAGATGCCGAGTATCGGCAGGCCGAGTTCATAAACGGCCTTATCAATCTGCGGTGCCCCGTCGTCATAGACCGACGACGGCCCGCCGGACAGAATCAGCCCGACCGCGCCACGCTCCTTGATCTTTTCGAGCGGCGTGTCATAGGGCAAAATCTCGCAGTAGACATGGCACTCTCTTATACGCCGAGCGATGAGCTGCGTATACTGCGCCCCGAAGTCCAGCACGACGACAAGCTCCGGCGGCGTCATCCCGTCCCCGCTGACCGACGCCCCGCGCGGCCCGTAAGTGGTCAAAACCGGCTGATCCTGATGCTGCGGCGTCAAAGACATGACGCACCCCGCAGGGGTTCGGCTTGGAGGGAGTTCGTTTTCGCAAATTTTTTGTGTGTTGTTCTCATAATGTTGCTTTATCTTGATCCTACGGGACAAATTTAATCTGTCCCAAATTCGCCTCGAAGATGGTTTCCGGCAATTCTTGCATTTTGGGGCCGTCACCGCCTTGCGGAGCCAGCTTAACCCAAGCCAGCGGCATCGTCAGTCCCTTCGCCATCAGCTTGAACAAGGAACCGAAAAAACTGACAAACTTTTCGCCTTTTCTTTCCAATGTCAGCACCAAGTTTGGCTCAACAAAACCCGTGCGCTGCTTTGCCGGAAACGCGGCAATATAGCTTTCAACAGAATTTTCACTTGCGAAAACAATCAGCTTCGCCCCTGCTCTCGATAAACCTGTCAGCAGTCTTATCCCCGGCAAACCATCCACGGTGCCATCCTCCGCCACTGGAGCCAGGAGATGCACAATGTCAAACGTCTTGCCGTCTACGAATGTAATCAGATCCGCGCAGGTAGTGGCACGGTATTCGGTTACGTCTTGGTAAACCTGGTAGATAGCCTTGTCTTGCTGGAAATCGGCACTTCCCGTAGCGTCACCAACTAGACAAATTAGGATTTTGGGAGATTTGACCGTATTTTTATCGTTGCCAAACAGCTTGAACATTCGCAACAATTCCTTTTACCTCACGCTTCCGGGGCGGTCGGCAGGAACAACACCGTAAGATGTTCTGTATCTTCAAGCTCACCCTCGGCATCAGCAAGAGCCTCATAATACTCATAGCGGCGGGGCGGCTCGAACGACGGGCGAACCGGAACATACCACCAATCTTGCTCATGGCGGACACCCTGGGTCAGCGCTTCCAGCGTCGCCCCACCGGGATGCTTGTCTTTCAGATAACGCGCAACGATTTCTACGATTTCTTTTTCACTCATGATTTTAACTTCCCCAAAACTCCTGCTGGATACGCTGGGCATCACGGACACAATCACGCGCATCCTGAATGCCAACCTGTCGGTAGGGTCTGTAGTCGGCATCTTCCCGGAACCGTCGCAGTACCAAGATTAGCCTTTTGATTGTCTTTTTGCTCACGGAAGATATAGCCAAGTTATTCTGAACGTATTCGGGTACTTTTTCATGTGGCGGGTTATTCCAGCCATTCGCAAAGGTCGTCAGGTTTTGGGTGATCTCATAGGTAGCGGCACAGTAAGCCGCGTAATAAGAGCGGCTGACACTGCTCCGATAGTTTCTTTCACGCAGCAGCGTTTTCGCCGCACTCAGGCTGTCCTCACTTAATTGTCGCCATGTTTCCATTGAGGGCTACCGGCCCTGGCCGACGCCCTGGGTGCGCTGCTGAGACTTGCCTTCGGTGAGTATCTGGGGGGCAATGACCATTTCGGCTTGCTGCATTTCGGCGAGCGTTCTTGCGCCGCAGGTTGCCATAGATAATCTGAGCGCTCCGACGAGGTTCATGGTGCCGTCGTCTTTGTGGGCGGGTCCCAATAAGATTTCGCGCAGGGTTCCCATGATGTTCACGCGGATGCGGGTGCCACGGGGCAGGTCGGCGTTGGACATTGCCATGCCCCACGAGTAGCCGGGGGCGGGGGCTTCGGACGACGCGGCGACACTTGATCCGAGCATGACGGCGTCAGCACCGGCGGCGATAGCTTTGGCAAAGTCGCCGCCGGTTTTGATGCCGCCGTCGGCCAAAATGGGGACATATTTGCCGGTGCGCTGTTGGAACGCTTCGCGGGCGGCGGCGCAGTCAGCGACAGCGGTGACTTGGGGGACGCCGACACCGAGCACGGAGCGGGTCGTGCAGATCGCGCCGGGACCGACTCCAATCAGAGAGCGCCGACGCGCCCGCTTCCATCAGCTCGGTCGCGGCCTGGAACGAGACGCAGTTGCCGACCATGACAGGAACCGGCGAGTCGCGGCAGAACTGCGCCAAGTCCACGGTCTCGGAATAGGTGGAGTAGTGCCGGGCGGTGGCGACTTGAGACGCGACGACAAACAAATCGCAGCCCGCTTCAACGGCAGCGGCGGCGATGCGCGGGGCGGTCGGCGGGATGGCGGCAATGGCGGCAAAGCCCCCGGCGTCTTTGATTTCGCGGATGCGTTTGGCGATCAGATCGTCGCGGACGGGGGCCGTGTACAGCTTCTGCATCTTCTCGATGATGTGATCGGCGGGTGTCTCGGCAATTTCTTGGAGAATGCTTTCAGCATCGTCGTAGCGGGTTTGCAGCCCTTCGCCGTTTAAGACGGCGAAGCCGCCGAGACGGGTCATCTCGACGGCCATTTGGGGGTTCACGGCGGCATCCATTGCAGACGCGACAATCGGGATCGCGAATCTATGACGCTCTAAAGTCCAGGACGTGTCCACATCGCGCGGGTCCACCGACAAGGCCGATGGGACAAGAGACACCTCATCGAAGCCATAGACGCGCCGCGCCTTTTTGTTTCCTCCCAGCGTGAGTGTTTGTTCCAATTCTTCATCCTCTTAAACTTTTCCGTTTAGTATACCCGACGCGAGGCGCGGAGTGTCAACACCGGGTATACTAGGGCGGATTAGAAACGAGCGTGTGCATGACTTCAGAAGTGAAGAAGGTAATTATTGTCGGCGCGGGCATTGGCGGCATGGCGACGGCAATGCGGCTGCAAGCCACCGGCAAGTTCCAGGTGACGATTTTAGAGAAGAACGCGACCGTGGGCGGACGCGCCAACATCCGGGAAGTCGGCGGTTATCGGTTCGATACCGGGCCGTCACTGCTTTTGATGACCGACGTGTACCAAGAGCTGTTCGCGGCCTGCGGCGAAAACTTCTCTGACTGGGTGAAGCTCATTAAGATGGAGCCGAACTACGAGGTTCATTTCGGTGACGGCTCTTCGATGCTGATGTCGAGTGACTTAACTACCATGATCGCCGAGATGGAGCGGATCGAGCCGGGCGTGACGGCGGGGTATTACCGCTTTTTGGAAGACGCGGGCAAGAAGTACCGGATTGGGCGCAAGCAGTTTGTCGAGAAGAACTTCAATAAAGCGACCGACTTCTTCACAGCCTCTAATCTGAAACTGCTGGGACAGCTCAACGCTCTGGACAAGCTGTATACGCACGTCTCGCAGTTCTTTAAAGACGACCGGCTGCGGCAGGCGTTCTCCATGCAATCCATGTATCTCGGCATTTCGCCGTTTGAGGCTCCGGCGGTCTACACGCTGCTGCCCTACACGGAACTCGCCGAAGACGGCTTGTATTACCCCGAAGGCGGCATCTACGCCCTGCCGAAAGCCATGGCCGAGGTCGCGCGGAAGCTCGGTGTCAGGATTGAGACCAACCAGAATGTCACGCAGATTATGGTCAAAGACGGCAAAGCGCGAGGCGTCTGCGTGGGCGACGAGCTGCTGACGGCGGATTTAGTCATCTCAAATGCCGATCTGCCATATACCTATACGGATCTGCTGGCCGAGCGGCCAGCAAAGTTTGCGGAAGACGCCTGGAAAAAGCAGCCGTTTACTTCGTCGGCGTTCATGCTGTATCTCGGCACGGACAAAGTCTATCCCCAGTTACACCATCATAACTTCTTTTTGTCGTCGGACTACAAGCGCAACTTTGAAGAGATTTTCGACGCCAAAGTGCCGCCGCGTGACCCCAGCTTTTATGTGAACGCACCGGGACGGACTGACCCGACAGTAGCCCCACCCGGCGGCGATAATCTCTTCATTCTCGTCCCGATCCCCCACTTGACTGACCAAAACCAGTGGGACGCCGCGCAGATCGAAAAGTTCAAGACGAAAGTCTACGATCAGCTTGAAGCGCATGGGCTGACCGATCTGCGGAAGCACGTTGTCGTGGAGGAAGTCGTGACACCGCACGAATGGCGTGACCAGTATAACCTCAAATACGGCGCGGCATTTGGCCTGTCGCACGGCATTTTGCAGGTCGGCTACTTCCGGCCCTCCAACAAATCCGCCGACGTGGACGGGCTGTATTTTGTCGGGGCCAGCACCGTTCCCGGCACCGGTGTTCCGCTTGTCTGCCTCGGCGCAAAGCTTGTCACCGAGCGGATACTCGCAGATTTCGCCTAGCCAGGCTTTGGTTTAGAAAGCGTATGTATGGCCCTCTCACTCTTGCAGAGCAAATTACAATCTCGCCGGCAGACCGGTGCGGAGCCGGACCTGGACGCGGCGTATGCAGCGTCGAAAGCCCTGAACGCGCACCACGGCAAAACGTACTACTTTTCCACACTGTTCTTCCCGCCGGAAGTGCGCCGCTCAGTCCATGCCCTGTACGGCTTCGTGCGCTACCCTGATGAGATTGTGGACAATCCGGCCCCCGGCACCAACCCTGCCGCGCTTCTCGCCGAGTACCGTGAAGCCACGAAAGACGCGCTGCGAACCGGCGGCTCCGACTTGCCTGTCCTGCACGCTTTTGCCGACATGGCCCGGCGTCATGCCCTGCCGCCGGACTACCCGCTGGCATTTTTAGACGCGATGGCGATGGACTTGACCCGGACACGCTATGAGACGTTTGAGGATCTGAAGACCTACACCTACGGCAGCGCGTCGGTCGTTGGTCTGATGATGTGCCACGTCGTCGGTATCTCCGACCCCTGCGCCCTCGCTCCCGCGCATGACTTGGGACTTGCCATGCAGCTCACGAACTTCTGGCGCGACATCGGGGAAGACTGGAAAACGCGCGGCCGCATTTATCTGCCTTTAGAGGACAGGGAGCGGTTCGGCTACACGGAAGCCATGCTGTGCGAAGGCGTCATCAACGATCAGTTTCTGGAACTCATGCGTTTTGAGATTGCCCGCGCCCGCGACTTCTACGCCGCGTCCGACCTCGGCATCCCCTATATTACACCGCAGTGTCAGTTGCCCGTCAAGCTCGCCCGCGTACTTTACTCGCGTATTTTAGACAAAATCGAAGCCAACAACTATGACGTGTTCACTCGCCGCGCCCGAACAACAGGATTAGAGAAAACGGTGGAGTTCGTGCGGCTAAGTCTAGCCCACAAGTAGCATACGCTAGATTGGAACCGGCACTGGAAGCGCCGGTGCCTCAACCGTGCTGAGACCTCATCCTAACTTCCCCAACCCAATCCGCCATAATCGGTATATGTTTGATACCCCATTCCTGTACGCCTCGCTGCTGTGGGGGACTATCGGCGGCGGGTGCATTGTCTACGGCAAGAAGCAGGGCGCGGCCCCGCCGCTTGTCGCCGGGTTCGCCCTGCTGGCTGCCTCGTTTATCCCGTCCATTTGGCTGATGTCTGTTGTGGGCGTCCTGCTTCTCGCGGGCATGGTGTGGGGTTTGCGCCGAGGCTACTGATCGGCTTTTGCAATGCGATGCAATTCGTCTGCGTTTAAGACCGACACGGTGCGTCCTTGCAGGCCAATGAGATGCGCTTCTTTGAGTGTCCGCAGTGTGCGGGAGACGACTTCTCTCACCGTGCCAAGCTGGCCGCTGATGGCTTCATTGGTTTCTTCCAGCCAGAATTGGGTTCGACCTTGTGCGGTTTCCAGCAGGTAGGCGGCAAGCCGCGCCCGAACACTATGGAGGCTTTGCGCTTCCGCGATTTGCACCATCTGCCGCAGTTGTATTCCTAGTGATAGCAGCGCACGTTCCGCAATTTCCGGATGGCTGTGCATGATCTCACGGAAGCGCAGGCGTGGCACAAAGAAAACTTCTGTACCTGCCTGTGCGGCTTCCGCGCTGTAAGGATAATTGCCGCCGTCAAACAGCGGCAGCTCGCCGACGCTTGCGCCCGGCGCCTGCATACTCAGCGTCAGCTCGCGGCCTCGGCTGTCTGTTTTGTAGACTTTGACCGCGCCGGTCAGTACAACGAACAGTCCCCGGCACCTCGCAAGCTCGGCGAACAGCATCTCACCTTTTTCCAGCCGCTGCCCCTGCCCGGCCTCTGCAAGCCGCATGATGGCTTCCTCGCGGACGGTTTTCAGGAACAGCACCTGCCGCAGCGCTTGCTTTATTTCCACTTCTTTGTTTCCATCTTTTGATACTATTCTATCCCACTGTGTCCGTGATTAAAGTCATTACCCGCGCGTGAGCGCTTTTGGTATCCTGCGGCTTCTGACAATACGAAAGGATACCTGATGATGACACGTGTAATTACGCAGCCTTGTCTGGGCTGCAAAGACCAATCCTGCGCTCCCGTCTGCCCGGCGGACTGCATTCACCCCGGCATTGTGGAGCAGAACGGGCAGAGTTACGACCAGCTTTTCATTGACCCGGAGCAGTGCATTGACTGCGGCCTGTGCGAGCCGGAATGCCCGGTAGATGCGATCTTTGCCGACGACGAAGTGCCTGAGATTTGGACGCACTTTGTTCAGCTCAACGCCGACTTTTACCAGCAGGAGAAAGACAGGCGTTTCGCGAACAAGCACGCATGACCGCACCTATCGTACCCGAACGTCTTGCCCGTGCCGATGCCCTGCTGCAAGCAGGGCTGGAAGACGGGCTGTTTACGCACGCAGTCTATAGGCTGAGGCGCGGCGCTGAGGTGGCGCAGAAGGCGTTCGGGGCAGCGGCGCTCGGCAGCGTGTTTGATCTGGCGTCGCTGACGAAGCCGCTGGCGACGGCGACTTTGATCATGCAGGGCATCGAGTCCGGGCGGCTGCATCTACGGCAGTCGGTCAGCCGGTTTTTTGAGAGCAGTTACGGTCCCCTGCCCCATCTCAGCGGCGTTGAAGTGCGGCATTTATTGACACATACGTCGGGGCTGCCGCCGATCCCCTGCTGGCCGGTCAATGCAGCCCATGAATCGCGGCACGAGCTGGTAAGAAGCGTCTTGACGACGCCGACGCTGCGGCCGGCGGGGGTCGGCTATACTTATTCTGACACGGGCTATATCCTGCTCGGAGAGATTGCGGCGCAGATATCCGGGCAGCCGCTGGAAGAGTACTTTCGCGAATATGTGGCCGGACCGCTCGGACTAACGACACTCGGCTACTGTCCTTCAGGAGCAAGTATTGTCCCCACAGGGCTGGACCCGGCGGGGATGGTGCATGACCCGCGGGCACGGGATATGAGCGGGGTCGCCGGCCATGCCGGACTGTTCGGAACGGCGGGCGATGTGCTGACGTTTGCCGAGGCGATCCGCACTGGCGGCGGGCCGGTTTTGTCGCGGGCGGCAGTCGCGCGGATGTGCGAGAGCCAGATTCCGGCGAGCATTGGGGCGCAGTCACTCGGATGGTTCTGCGCGGGCAACGACTACCTGCCGTCGGGAGATTTGTTTTCCGACCGGTCGTTCGGGCATTCGGGGTTCACGGGAACCGCGCTGCTGATCGACCCAGCTTTCGACATTTCACTGGTCCTATTGACGAACCGCGTCATCAATCAAGCCGAAGACGGCGGCCGGTTCCTGCGCCTGCGGCGATGCTGGCTGAACACGGTTGCCGCGTCCTTGATTTAAGATCTACACAAAGATAAGACTCCCCCCGGCTCCCAATAAGGGGAGAGCAATACAGAACACAGTCTTCATCGCTTCTTTTCCGGCTCTCCCCTAATTGGGGGTCGGGGGGAGTCTTATCCTGTTTCTTAAACATTTTCCCTCTCCGGAAAATTTAATCTTCTCTTAACATTGTCAGCCCGAAAAGTAGGTATAGTTCCGAAGACGCTGCACCTCCCGCGTACAGAAAGAGAACCCTATGCCATTCTTCGGACAGGACCCCGTCTTTTACGATCTGCTGGAAGCGCAGGCGGAAGCCGCGCACAAAACGGCGCAGGCGTTCCATGCGCTGACTCAGGACTTCGGGCAGGCGGAGCAAATCGCCGAGACGACTAAGCGCCTGGAAAGCGAAGCCGACAGCCTGACGCATGACCTCGTGAATAAAGCGGATGCCAAGTTTATCACGCCTTTGGACAAAGGCGACATGCACGGTCTGTCGCAGGCGCTCGACAACATCACAGACACACTTGAAGCCGCGGTCGCGCGGATCTGGCTGTACCAGATCAAGACCCTCCGGCCCGATCTGGCGGCGATGACTGAGCGGCTCGTCTCCATTACCCAGGCGACCCGCGAGGGCGTCGCCTTCCTGCGGCACATGAAGGACCACGGTGCTCTTTCCCCCATTCTCGTCCGCATCCACGACTTAGAGAACGAAAACGACCAGTTGTATCGCCATGCGCTGGGAGCACTGCTGAATGAGCCGAACGCGGACCCGATCTCGGTCATCAAGTGGAAAGAGATTTACGACCGCGTGGAGATTGTCGCAGACGAGTGCGAGCGTGTCGCAGACGTGCTGGAAAGCCTGGTGGTGAAATATGCATGACATTCCCATTCTCCTGGTCATCATTGTCGCCTTTGGCCTGGCATTCGACTTCACGAATGGCTTTCACGATACGGCAAATGCCGTGGCGACCGTCATTTCCACCCGTGTCCTGCCGCCGACCTTCGCCATTTTGATGTGTGCGGTGCTAAACTTTGCCGGCGCATTCGCCTCGCAGAATGTCGCTCAGACCATTGCCAAAGGGCTGATTGATGCTCATGCCGCGACACAGGAAGTCATCCTGGCAGCGATTATCGGCGCGATTGCATGGAATGTCCTGACCTGGTACTTCGGAATCCCAAGCTCATCGTCTCATGCATTGATTGGCGGCCTGGTCGGCGCAACGCTCGTCTTTGCCGGAACTCATGCCGTGATTTGGAAAGGCGTCGTGAGCAAAGTCATCGTGCCAATGGTGATCTCTCCGGTCATTGGCGCAGCGATTGCCTTTGCAATCATGATGCTGCTGTTCGGCCTCTTTGCCAATACGCGGCCCGCTAAAGTCAACGGGATATTCTCGTGGCTCCAGCGGCTTTCCGCCGCCGCCGTCGCGTTCAATCACGGGCAGAATGACGCGCAGAAGACGATGGGTGTCATCACGCTGGCGCTGGTAGCGTTCCATTTCCTGCCGGGCGGCAAGCATGTCCGAATCCCGATCTGGGTCATCGTTTCCTGCGCGACGGCGATGGGCCTCGGCACACTGTCGGGCGGGTGGCGGATTATCAAGACGCTTGGCACGAAGATCATCGACTTGCAGCCGATCAACGGCTTTGCGGCGGAAACGTCCGCTTCCATTGTGCTGGCGACGGCAAGTTATTTCGGGATGCCGGTCTCCACGACGCACATTGTCTGCGGCAGCGTGTTTGGGGTTGGGATTGCGAAGAGGCTGAACGAAGTGCGCTGGCCGGTGGCCCAGCAGATGGTGACGGCGTGGGTTCTGACCCTGCCAGGGGCAGCTTTGGTCGCGGGCTTGAGTTACTTCGTGATCAGCCTGGGCGGCCATCCAGCGCCGGTTGCGCTTCGGTGAGACCTTACCCGTTGAAAGAGGGTCAAGAGCAGTCAGCAGAGGACACCGTGACCGGGTGAGGTCTCCTTCAACGGGTGAGGTTTCTTAAGTAATCGTGCCCCTGTAGTGCGATATTTCTTCAGTTACGCAGTGACTTTCTCCGAATAGCCCGGCACTTCCAGTGCCGGGTCAAAAGAAGTGCCGGGTCAAAACACCTGATGACTGCGCAACGACTTAGCGCAGCAGCCGGAGTGCTTCTTCGCGCAGGGCGGCAGGGTCTAAACCGGCGTCCGTCAAACGCTGAAGCCCGTCGGTCGGCGGGCCACCGTGCAGGTAGGTCTGAAAGGCCAGCGTCCAGGTTTCTTCTTCTTCCTGCTCCCAGATCGCCGCCACATCTTCCGTCTGTCCATGCGCGACAGCCCATAGCGTCGGCGACGAGCCGAAGCCGAGCTTTTCAGCCAAAAACGTGTGCAAAATCTCGTGTTCGCGCGACAGCCCTCTCGTGTCGGTCCCGTAGCCGAACAAGGCCGTGTTGGCCCGGTATTGGTCGCTGTCTTCTGGAGTCGCCGTGACTTTGGTGCCGTCGTGGTAACAGGTTTCGGTGTAGCCCGGCACGCAGTTGACCCAGCAATGCTCAAATTGGAGAGTGCGGGCAAGACGCGGTGTTAAGGCGATTGCTGTCTCGTATTCTTCTTCGACCCCTTCGCGGTAGCTGTCATGGGAGTTATCGGGTTCGCAGAGGTAAAGGCCGCCGCCGGGCGACGCCAGTACGCAGAGGCCCGCGCCGGCCAGCGTTTCTTCGGAAAGCGTCTGCGTTTCGAGTATCAGCAGCCGCCGGGCTTTGCGGGCGGCAATGTCCAGGCCGAGCAGGGGATAACGAAGCCCGTCCAGAGCGCCGAGGCACAGGACAAGATCGTAGGTCTCCCAGGTGGAAGCCAGGTCGTAAATGCGCTTCCGCTCAAATTCCGCCTGTTCACCCAAATCCAGCCGCGCCGCCGCCTCCGATGCCAGCGCCAGCGCGTTCGGGTCAGTGTCGATACCGCGCACCCACGCACCGCGCTTGGCTAGCTTCAGTGCGCTGAGGCCATCGCCGCAGCCGATGTCCAGCGCCCGCCAGCCAGTAATATCCGGCAGGAACGAAGCGGCCTGCTGCCAGTGTTTGAGCGTGTCCATCACATATTTCTCCGTCAAGAGCGTCTTTTTGTTTCTTCCAAGTACAGTTCTAGCTCCGCCGCGCGGTGTGCCGCCGTGTGCGCGGCCAGCACTCGCGCCCGTGCCTGAACCGCCATTAAGTTCCGCGCCGCGTCTCGAGTTTCCTGCAAGATCCTCAGCGTCTCTTCGGGGGCGTGGGCCACCAAGATTTCCGTGCCGATCTTAAAGAATGTATCCAGGCCATCCCATTCGTCGCTGATGATCGGAACGCCGCAGGCGGCAGCCTCGAACAAGCGGACGCTCGGCGCGTAGCCGACCTGCGCCATATCGGCGCGGGTGATGTTCAGCGTGAACTGCTGCGCGTTGTAGAATGCGCGGTGCTTTTCGGGTGGAAGGTGCATGGTGCGCGAAACGTTGGGAGGCCACGAAATGCTGTCCGGGTACTGCGGGCCGGCGACCGCGAACCGGCCTGCGGGCCAGCGACGGGCCGGCTCCAGCAAAAGCGTGTCGAGCGGCAGCTGACGGTCAAGGCTGTACGTTCCCATGTAGCCTAGATCGTAATCCGCCGACACGTCTTCGGGAAAGTAAAGGTCCGGGTCAACCGAGCAGTACAGCGGCCTCGCGCACGGCGAATGGTACTGCTGCTCTAGGCGGGTCAGCGTCGGCCCGCCTGCAAACGATAAGTAAAGGTCATAGTTCGGAATCAGCGCAGGCGTCAGATATTTGCAGTTGCCCCGGTCCAACGCCGCCAGCGTGACCGGCGTGTCAATGTCATAAAAGGCCCGCAGGCCGTGGGCCGTTTGCTGCATCCACTGTCCGACTTCGATGCCGTCGGGGACATACGAGCCGATAATCACCGCGTCTGCGTTTCGGACTTCGTTCACATGCTTATCCTGCAATTCTGTCAGGCTATCATACAAAACGGTCCGGCCCCACGGCGGATGCGGCAAGTCGCGGTTTTCGGCGTACCACGGCGCATTACGCTCCAAAAACAGAACCTCATGCCCCCGTGCGGTAAGTTCCCGCACCAGCCCACGGAATGTTGTTGCGTGGCCGTTGCCCCAGGACGAGGTAAGGGAGAGGCCCAGAATGACGATTTTCATCGGTCACGCCCTTCCAGAACGGCTTCAAGCTGCGCGACCCGGTGCGCGTAAGTATGCTCTGCCAGCACCCGCGTCAGCGCGGCCTGCCCGATTTTGCGGCCCAGGGTGTCCGAAACATCGCGCACAAAATGCGCCACGTCATCCCCATTATTTGCGACCAAAACCTCGCGGTTCGGCTCGAAAAATTGCTCAATGCCTTCCCAAGCGTCGGTGATGAGACACGCCCCAGCCCCGGCGGCCTCGAAGACGCGGGTAGCGGGCGAAAAGCCATAACGGGCCATCGAGTCCCGGCTGACATTCAGCACCATTTTAGGCGTTGCATTAAACGCATTGTGGTCCTGCGTGTAGACATGGCCTGCGTAGGCGACGTTTGGCGGCAGCGGCTTGTCGCCCCACCCGCTCCCGCCGAGCAGAAACTTAGCGTCCGGCACGAGTGCCGCTGCCCGCAAGAAGAACTCGTCTACCCGCACTTCCCTATCCGGCAGCCGGTTGCCGAGAAAGCCGAGCGTCGCCGCAAAGCGCGGGTCCGGCAGCGTAGGGAAATGGGTATGCGGGTCAAGCGCGTTGTAGATGGGAACGCAGTCTTTCGCGCCGAGCGCCTGGTAGGCGTCGCGGACCGGCACCCCGCCGCCGTAGGTCAGCACCAGGTCGTAGCGCGGAATAAGTGCATGAAACGGGTCGGCGGGATTGCTTTGAACCCGGTCGAGGGTTGCAGGCGCGTCTACATCCCAGAAGACAACGCGCGTTCTCTCGCTTTTGAGTTCCAGCACGGCGGCTTCCAAAAGCGCATCAAAGACGCCGACGCCACTGGCTTTGACAACTAAATCTGCCGAACGCGCCTCTTTCAGCGCGGCAAAAACGCCATCCGTACCCGTTCCTGAATAGACCACAACTTTGGCCCATTCGGGGTCCGCCATGTCCCGGTGCTGCTGGCGCTCGAACGCATCCGGCTCGTAGAACGTGACGGCGTGGCCGCGCTCGGCCAGGGCACGGATAATGCCCCGGTAGTAAGTCGCCGCGCCGTTCCAGTAGGCGGAAACAAGGCTAGAACCGAAAAACGCGATGATCATAAGCTTGTCGGTGAGCAAGAGAATTCGGCCTTAAAAGGCCAGTTTGGAAGGGCGCGAAGCCCCTCCTGCACTGGCAGCACTGGCTACCCGGAGGGCAGACCTGGAAGGCGGGGCTGAAGTTCCTCAAAAATTCCCAGCAGCTCATCTACCCGGTGGGCGCAGGTGTGGCGGGCCAAAATCGTCGCCAGGCCATGCGCCGCTAGGCTCCGCGCGTGGCCGGCATCGGCCATGAGTGCGGCCAAATGTGTTTGCATCTGTGCGCCGTTTTCGGCCACCAGAAAATCCTCGCCGGGCGTGAACAGATGCTCGCTGTCGTTCCAGGGTGCGGACACCAGTGGGATGCCGCAGGCGAGGGCCTCAAAAATGCGGATGGTCGGGATGCCAGGCAGGGCTTCGACATATGGGCGGCGCGGGACATGGACGGTGGCACGGTAACGGGCAAACAATGCAGGCGCGGCGTAGTTCGGCAGCCAGCCGCCGTATTCAATCCCGGCCTCAGCCAGTGCGCGTTTCGCGTCTTCCGGGTAGCGGACGCCCTGAACCCGCGCTTTCAGATGCAGCGCTTTGACCGGGCCGAGCAGGAACTCGTGCAGCTCGGCGGTCCGTTCGCCGTCGCCCCAGTTGCCGACCCATACCAAATCGCCGGTTTTTTCAATGTCCGGCAGCGGGTGAAAAACGCGCGTGTCGGCGGCCTCATGCCAGGTCCACGCCTGTTTGACCCAGCCTTCGCTCAAATAGAGGTCGCGGATGACGCCGCCGAAGGCTAAAACGCCGTCGTAGTGCGTCAAGTCATAAGCCGCCATACTCGCCCGGTCGGTGACTGCCCGGTGATGCGTGTCGTGGAATAGCAGCTTGTAGCTGTTATCCGCGGCGTGATGCTCTCCAATACTTCTGACTAACTCGTGCGCGTTCCATTCGTGAACCAAGACTAAATCGGCACCCGCTAGTGCAGCATCTAAGTCAAGCGTCTGTGAGTCGTAGAACGTGCTTTGGAGCGTTGGGTAAGCGGCATAGAAACCCTCGACAGCCGACGGCCCGGCGTCAGCCAGTAGATTTTGGAGGCTCCATGAGTTCTCCGGCTCATAGACTTGGACGCTGTGACCGCGCGAAATCAGCTCGGTCAAAACGCCGCGCAGGAAATGGGCGTTGCCGTGGTTCCAATCCGAGAGCAGAGAATGTGTCCAGACGACGACGCGCAAATCAGTCTCCCAAAAGTAGTTGGTAAGCGTCTAAATAGCCCGACGCCATGCGCTCTGTCGTGTAAGTTTGGGCGCGGGCCAAAGCGCGGGTGGCGAGTTCGGAGCGCAGGGCCGTGTCGGCGATAAGGCGCGAAATCGCTGCGTGTAGAGCATCCTGGTCATCCGGTGGGACAAACAGCGCCGCGTCGCCCCATACTTCGCGCAGGCTGTCAATATCTCCCAGCACCAGCGCACAGCCTGACAGGCCCGCTTCCAGCGCCGAAAGGCCGAACGGCTCGTATTTCGCGGGCAGGGCATAGATCGCAGTACGGGCCAGCCAAACGGCGATTTGATCCGGCGGCAGGCAGCCCAACAAACGAACGCCGTCAAAGCGGCAGTCTTCGCCGCTTGGGGGAGCCGTATCACCGGCGACGCAGACCGGCCAGGGCAGACGTGGAGCAATCTCGGCGAGGGCGCGGATGTTCTTGGCGTCATCCCAGAGCCGTCCGGCGCTGAACACAAGCGGCTCTTTGCGGGCGTCGGACGCAAACAATGCGGCGTCGCGGCCATTCGGCACGACGCACGTATTTTCGAGTAGCCCATAGTTCGCTTGCAGCGCGGCGAGCATGGCCGAGGTCGGCGCAGCCACTAAGCTTGCGGCTTGCAGGCCAGTCGTGACCTCGGTGCGGTAACGGTCCCAGTCGTTCGGCGCACTCGTTCCATGAACCGCCTGCCACCAGGAGAGAACGCAGGAGTGGCCGGCGACGACCGTGGGTGCCCGCCAGGGCAGATGACCGTGGGCGTAGCCGTTCAAGTGGACGATGTCGGGGCGGAGTTCGGCTTCCAGCGACAAAAGCCAGTCCCCGGCCAGGGCGACGGCGTCCCACGGGTCGGGCATCCATTCCAAAGCGTACTCCGAGGGGTGCAGGGTCAGATTAGGAATGGATGCGGCTTCGGCACATTGAATTGGCGTCGGCAGGCGTCCCATCGTAGCAAGGGCAGCCGAAACGCCGTGCGGGGCGAGGGCGCGGGCCAAATCCAGCGCGTAGGTCCAGACCCCGCCGACGGTATCCGCCGTCATCAGCACCCGCTTGATTGACGTCAAGAGAGCGTGACCAATGCTTTCATAAAGCCGTCGGGCCGGGCCTGCGTGGCGGTCAGCGCGTCGGCAAGGTTTTCCAGCGGGAACGTGTGGGTGTATAAAGGTGATGGGTCGAGATGGCCGCTTGCGACAGCCTCTACGGCAGACTGAATGCCGCCGGTGTAGAGGAGCGGGTCGCGCTCGTGGGCATTGATGACATCTATGCCCCGCCAGTTCCAAAGCTGCAAGTTGACCGAGCGCAGGCCATCTTGATGGTAGCCCGCGATGACCAAGCGCCCACGCTCTTTGGTCAGCTCGGCGGACAGGTCCAGAGGCCACTGCTTGCCGACGGCTTCAATCACAACGTCGCAGAACGTGCCGTTCGTCAAGGCTTTGACCTGCTCGATAATCTGCCAGTGGTCATCCATCGGCAGGACATGGGCCGCGCCCATGTCTCTCGCGATGGATCGGGCAAACGGGCGGCGGGCAATCGCGATGACCGTCGCACCGGCACTTGCCGCGAGGCGGGTTAGGAGTGCGCCCAAAAAGCCGATGCCGACAATCGCGACTGTCTGACCGGGCTTGATCTCGCTGCGCCCAAAGATGTTCATCGCACAGCCGAGCGGTTCGCCGGGCAGGGGCTGATCCCGCAGCGTGTCCGGCAGGGGCACCACTGCGCTTTGGTCGGCGCTGTCATATTCGGCGTAGGAGTGGCCGGACAAAAAGGCGACGCGGTCTCCGGCGGCAAAGCCCGACACGTCCGGTCCGGCGTCTGTGACGATCCCCCACCCTTCATGGCCGAGTGCGCCTGGCTCCATCGGGTAGGAAAACCACTCGCGGCCTTCCCAGGGCGGCAGGTTGGAGGCGCAGACGCCGCAGCCTTCGAGTTTGACGACTACTTCCGTCGGCCCCGGAGTCGGGAGCGGCGCTTGCACGATCTCGATTTGGCCGGGGGCAGTGACAACGGCAGCCCGCATTGTCTCGCTCCTCATCAGATCGCTCATGCCGCTACCTCCTCGCAGGCGCATTCGCGCCGTTCTGTCCGGTTCTCGCGGAGCCAGCGACCCAGACGTGCGATGCCGAGCGAGGCGCCGACCTTCGGTGCCCAGCCGGTCGCGGCCTGGAACTTGCGCGTGTCCGAAACGTAGTAGCGCTGATCGCCGGGCCGCCATCCCTCAAAGCAGACATCCGGCATGTCGCCGTCCGTTTTCCGAATCAGGTCCAACAAGTTCAGGAGGCTGATGGAATTATCCGCCCCCCCGCCGATATTGAACGCCTGTCCTGCGAGTTCGCTGATGTGGTCCTGGGCCAGCGCCAGCGCGTTGACCAGATCTTCGGCAAACAATATGTCGCGGACCTGCATCCCATCCCCATAGAGCGTGATGGGACGACCGGCCTGAGCCTGAATGAGAAAATGAGCGACCCAACCCTGATCTTCCGTACCGAACTGATGCGGGCCGTAAATGCAGCTCATGCGGAACACAGCGGCGGGGATGCCGTAAGTGCGAGCGTAGTCTAAAACATACTGGTCCGCTGCGCCCTTCGAGCAGCCGTAAGGGCTGTGGAAGTCTAATGCACGGGTCTCGCCGATGCCAAAAGTGCGAACCGCAGAGTCTTCGGGTTCGTAGCGGCAGCTTTGTACTCCAAGCGTGATGTCCGGCAGGCCCCCGTAGACTTTGTTTGTGGATGTGAACACGAGCGGCGGCGGGTCGGCGCAGGCGCGGACGGCTTCTAAGACATTCAGCGTGCCGCGGGCGTTAATCTCAAAATCGGCGACTGGGTCTACCAGGCTTGTTGTGACAGCGACTTGGGCGGCCAGATGAAAGACTTTGGCAGCCCCGCGCACGCAGTCCCGCAGACGAGAAGCGTCGCGCACATCGGCGGCTTCTAGTTGAACCAAGTCGCCATGCGTTTCTTGCAGCCAGCGGGCATTTTGCTCGACGCCGGCCCGCGAGAAGTTGTCGTAAAGCCGGACGGGGATGCCTTCGGACAAGTAGTGATGGGCTAAGTTTGTTCCAATAAAGCCCGCGCCGCCGGTAATCAAGACGGTATTCTTCAGAACGCTGTTTTTCATACGGTCAGCCCCCGCTGGGCAAGTTCCTGACCGGCCTGGGCAACATGGTCGTGGGCAACCTGGCCTTCCAGCCACTGGGCAATTTCCAGCAGACCGCTTTCCAGCGAGACGCGGGGGGCGTAGCCTAACACCTCGCGGGCGAGCGTTATATCGGCGAAGCAGTGACGGATGTCGCCTGCCCGGTAGCGGCCGGTGATTTCGGGTGCAATCTCTTCGCAGCCGAGCGTCCGGGCCATGCGCTCGGCGATCTCGGCAACCGTGTACGCCCGGCCACTGCCGATGTTAAACACCTGCCCGGCGGCTTCCGGGGTTTCGAGCGCCAGACGGCACGCCTGGGCCACATCCTGCACGGCGACAAAGTCGCGCTGCTGGCGCCCGTCTTCAAAGATCAGCGGCGGCCGGTGGTTCAGGTAGCGGGACGCAAAAATCGCCAGAACGCCAGTGTAGGGGTTGGAAAGCGCTTGGCAGGTGCCGAAGACATTGAAGAAGCGCAAGGCAACTGTCGGGATGTGATAAGCGCGTCCGATCATCAAACACAGCCGTTCCTGGTCATATTTAGACAGGGCATAGACCGACGACAGGGATGGAGTCTTGGTCTCCGGCGTTGCCGTCGGGGTCAGCGCCGCGCCGTCCGGGCCGCGCAGCTCCCAGTCTCCTGTTTGAAGCTGGGCCAGAGGCCGCTCCGATCCCGGCACAACAGCGCCGTCCGGCGCTTGGTAAAGCCCCTCGCCGTAGACGCTCATGCTGGACGCGACGACAAGCCGCTCGACGGGCCGCTCAATCAGTGCTTCCAGCAGCGTCGCCGTGCCGAGGTTATTGACCTCAGTATAGCGACGAATCTCGTACATACTTTGTCCGACCCCGACCGTCGCCGCGAAATGGTACACGGCATCAATCCCGGCCAGGGCTTTTGTGACCGCTTCCGGGCTGCGGACATCGCCGACGACAAGCTCCGCCTCTTCTTCCAAATAGGCAGGGCGCTTGGGTGCGTCCCCATGCACTTGGGGCGAGAGGTTATCGAGAACGCGCACTTGGTAGCCCCGCGCAAGAAGCTCCCGTGCGAGATGCGAGCCGATAAATCCTGCACCGCCGGTGATAAGAACGTGTTTTGCCATGCCGCTGCTGTCCCTCAAATGCTGGTATTACTACTTGGAAGACAGTGTACCCGTTAAAATCAGCATCTTCTACCTGCCTGCGGCTTCTTCCTCATCAATTTGGCATTTTTGCTGAAAAGCCTTAGCATACAAGCAAAGAGCGATGCAAAGAAAAAAGGGGCGAACAGGAACAAGAAAGGGCGAACACAAGGTTCGCCCCTACGGGTTAGGCCAGAATGATGTAGGGCGCGAACCTTGTGCTCGACTTCTGTGTTCGCACCTCTTTACCCATTACGCCGATTCGTCTGCGGCCAGCATCATTTCCTCGGCCGTCTGTGCCTCTTCTGCCGTTTGCGCGGCTTCGGCGGTCACCGTCATTTTGCCCTTGTCCGCCGCCTGAGCATTGGCGCGGGCTTCTTCGGCACGGCTTTCCATTTCTTCCACGGTGGCCGTGTGGCGGCGGGCTGCGCCTTCAGTCTCGATCATCTTAACCCGCGTGCCGTTTTGGACGGCATCATCGAGGCGACGTGCGGCTGCTTTGATTTCGCCTGCGTACTGCGGCAGCCACTGAGCCTGCGCGACCAGCATTTCATCGGTCATCTGCCAGACTTCTTCAGGAGTGCAGACCGCGCCGATGAGCGGATCGTGCAGCATGGCTTGTTTCAGCAGCAGAACGTCGCCGCGCACGGCGGCTTCCATGCCCATCTGCTGAACACGGACACTGGCCGAGCATGTCGCGGCGCAGGCCAGTGGGAGGTCGCCGATAACCGGCATGTTGATCCCATTTTTGTCCACATAACCGGGGATTTCGATGACGCAGCCATCGGGCAGGTTTGTAATATGGCCCTGATTAATGACATTGAAGTGACCACGATAAATCCGGCCTGTTTCCAGGCTTTCAATGATATACGAGCCGTGTTCTTCCGAGCGGGCGTCCGGCGAGAACTTAGGCGGGTCCTGGGCCATCCAGTTCGGGAAGTCTTTCTCGAACCAGTTGCGGCCCTCGGTGCAAATCCGCAGGTAGCCGCCGGTCTCGCCGTTGATCCACGAGGCAAAGTCAATCCAGTCGGGAATATCGCCGACACGCTTGCGGTACCAGGGTACATATTCCGAGAAATGGCCGTTCGACTCGGTGCTGTAGTAGCCGAAACGCTTTAGAACGTCGAGCCGCACTTTTTCGCCTTTTTGGAACGTTTCCACCGCCGACATCATCTCGTAAAGCTGCGGAATGAGATCAATGCCGCGCCACTCGGCTTTGACACACCAGGTCTGGTGGTTAATGCCCGCGAATACGGCATCCACATCTTTCCGGTGCAGCTTTTCATCCGCCCCTAGCAGTCCTTCGGCTTTAGCCCACTGCTCGGCAGCGCGGGCAATCTGCCAGTGAGCGCCCTGAACCCCGTGGCAAAGGCCAATGGTTCGGACTCCGCCGTATTGGTTGCAGGCCCAGGTGTTCATGGCCATCGGGTTGGAGTAGTTCAAGAGCAGTGCGCCGGGCTTGGCGACTTCGCGAATGTCCTTGCAGAAGTCAAGCATGGCGGGGATGGTGCGCTGGGCATACATCAGCCCGCCCGCGCAGAGCGTGTCGCCGACACACTGATCCACGCCGTATTTAAGGGGAATGTCAATGTCGGTTTGAAACGCTTCCAGCCCGCCCTGTCGGATCATACACAGGACATAATCCGCCCCGGCAAGCGCTTCCCGCCGGTCAAGCGTGGCTTCCACCGTCGCAGGCAGGCGATTGGCCTCGATGTCCCGGCGGCAAAGCTGCGTGACCATTTCCATGTTGTGCGCCGAGATGTCGTGGAACACAAACTGCGTGTCCCCAAGCTCCGGCACGGATAAGATATCGCGGAGCAGCCCGCGTGTGAAGCCGACCGAGCCGGCCCCGATCATCGCAATTTTCAGTGGCATTCTTCCTGTTCCTTTCGTCATATCGAGAGAGATGTTCTATTTGTGAGCGTGTGCTGCTATTATATCACGAAGGAAATGGCCCAGCTAGGGTTGAAATGTACTGTTTATGGGAGAATTGTGCGGCCTGAATGATTTGCGTACAGACGGAGGAAAATTGCCGATGCAAACACTGTTGGCTCGCCTGCAAAAGATCAGAGAGACACAGGCGGCGTCCGGTGACTTCCTGGTGACTGCCGGGCTGGAAACAAAGACCGATCCGGCGGCGTATGTTTGGGACGGCTTAAAGCGCGGCGCGGACGCCTCTCACCCGTTTGTGGTCTTTCAGTATACGCTGGCAGGAGCAGGAAGCTACGAGGCCGGTGGTGCTCTGTCTGCGCTGACGCCGGGAACAGCATTTTTGGCGGTGGTTCCCTCGGCGCACGTCTACTTTCTGCCCCGCGAATCCCCGGCATGGACTTTCTTTTTCCTGCTGATCCGCCACCCGTATGCCGTGCAGCGGCTGGCCGAGACGCAGAAAAGAAGCGGACCAATACGGCCCCTTACGGAAAGTGACCCACCGATGAGACGGGCACTGGCGCTGTTTGAGGGAATGTCATTGGGGACGTACCGGGATTCATGGGCGGTTGAATCTGCACTGTTTGAGTTCGTGTTTGAGTACGAGCGGCACGCGCAGCGGCTGCTGTACCCGGAAGCGGAGCGCGAAGCGCTGCTGGATGCAGTCCGGCGTCAGGTTCTGAGCGGCGCAGCAGGAAACGTATCAGCGATTGCCGCCGCGCATGGCCTGAGCCGCTGCCATTTTTCGCGGCAGTTCAAGGCGGTGACCGGCCTTGCGCCGGCGTCATGGGTCCGGCAGGTGCGGATGGAGGAGGCCGTGCGCCGGCTTCTTTGCAGCAGCGACACACTGGAAACCGTTGCCCGGACGACCGGCTTTGCAGACGCCAACCATTTCTGCAAAGTATTCCGGCGTCAATATCATTTATCGCCCGGCGAGTTCCGGCGTCAAATGCGCTGAAACCTAGTCTTCACTCGTCTTCTACCGCCGGGAAATCAAAGCGTACAACCCCGCTTGGGCGGGACTGTCGGGGTCATACAGCACCGTCACCGGCTGGCCGACCTGGAACTCGCGCCACTGGTCGGCGCTGACCTGCTCTTCCCGGCCTGTCCCCGGGCCGCCTCCATAGCCATAGCGCAGAAAATAGCGCACCATGTCTTCGGATTCGGAGCGCTTGTGCGTGATCGTTCCGATGGTCGCCGCCCCGCAGCGCAGCAGATGCAGGCGGCTGCTCGTCCAGCGCAGCAGGCGGCGCAGCAGGAGCAGGCTGACGGCCAGAACAAGGCCGCCGGACAGAAACAAAGTCCAAATACGGGAGCCGGGGTTCGGCCCCCATGGCTGGCACAGCGCCGCATTCCCAAAGAACGCAAGGCGGAGCGGAAACGGCTGGCCGAGCCGGAAGCTGGGGGTTATCGGCGCGGGCCGGTGCTCGGCGCTGAGCGGCTGAGGCGGCTCCGAGAGCACAATCCAGCCAGTCTGCGTCTGCCCGCCGCGCGGGCCGGGAATGATGGCGCTGTAACGAATCGCGGTCTGCTGTGGCGGCTGGCCTTTAGCCGGGGACGGCTCGGTCCGAATCTCCACAATATGGCTGCTGAGGGGACGACCGGCTTCGGCGAGCCAGGACAGCTTGACCCCCTCCCAAACTGCCCGTGCACTGCCGATGACAAACAAACCGAGCAGAAGCCCGGCGACGGTCAAAAGCAGCCGCGCTCGCAGCGGCAGGTGCAGCCGGCGCGGTGCCGGCGCGGCAATCTCCGGCTCCAGAGCGTGTTCAATGACGGCTTCCATTAAAATTGAGTGTCTCCATGTACTCTAAAAGAACTGATGTCTCCGAAACGCTCACTGCTCCTGCCGCGAGAAGCTGAGACCAAAGTTTTGCGGCCCGGCCGCTGGTGAAGTCCCGCGCGGAAAAAGGTGCAGTCCCCTGACGGCAGAAAACAGTTTTTCCGGCACGGCGCAGGGAAAGGGCCGCTTCCAAATTGGCTTGATTGGCTTGTCCAAACGGTACTTCGGTCACCACAACAACCGAAGCATCCCCCGCGAGACGCGCGGCGTGTTCCAGAGCGGCATACGACAGCAGCGAAAACGGAAGCTCTGAGGCAAAAGGGATGCCCAGAAGACGGGCGGCGTCGGCATCGGGATCATCAGCATGAAGCGCCCCGGCCGTCACCCCGAAGCCGCGCTCATGCAAGGCCGCCAGCAGGTCGGTTCCAGTTCCGCCCCCGCAAATGACATGAACTGCGGGCCGCCCGGCGGCTTGAGACAAAGGCGGAAGTTCCGGCAGCGGCAGGACCAGCGGCCGGCCCGTGACGGGATGCGAGCGGACCCAGACCCGGACCTCGTAAACAGACGCGAGGTTCTCCGCCGTCAGCACGTCGGCAGGCGCACCAGACGCCGCGATCTCGCCGTGCGACAGCAGAACCAGATGGTCACAGTGCGCCGCCGCGAGATTGACATCATGCAGCACGGCCAGCACCGCCAGACCGCTGTCGCGGGCGAGGCTCCGGGCCAGCGTCAGGACTTCCGATTGATGGCGCAGGTCAAGATTCGCTGTCGGCTCGTCCAGCAGCAGGATTTGCGGCTGCTGGGCCAAAGCACGGGCCAGCAGCACGCGCTGCCGCTCGCCGCCGGACAAGGTCGTGACGGTCCGGTCCGCCAAGTCCTCAATCCGGGCGGCCTTCAGCGCCTCGCCGACAATGTGTTCGTCGGCAGGACCTTCCGAGGCGAACGGGCGAGGCGGCAGGTGCGGGGCGCGGCCCATGCGGACAATGTCGCGGACGGAAAAGTCAAGTGAGACCAAAGTGTCCTGCGGCACGACGGCAATGGCCTGCGCGGACTGCCGCGCCGAACGCGTGGCGTACAAGTCCTCGTCGTCCAGCAGCACTACGCCGCCGGACGGTTTAAGCGCCCGCGACAGCGCCCGAACCAGAGTGGACTTGCCGGAACCGTTCGGGCCGATCACGCCGGCGAAGACGCCGGGGGTCAGCGCCAGCGACAAGGCGGCCAGTGCCGGGGGCATTCCGGGGGCATACTGGACCTTGATTTCCTCCGCTTTGAGCCGGAGCGGCAGTGAAGTTCTTTCGGCCATTTGCTTATTGTAGCAGAAAAATTCCCGGATAAATGCAGGAGGAATCTCGGCAGTCAGAGTCGAACTTACCGGCAAGCCTCAACGTCGAGCTTTTACCAGAGCCAAGCCGCACGAGACCAAGCACTGCATGACCACGACAGCCGACCAGTATTTCAGCGGAGTGCCCGAAGACGATTCACCGGGCGCGATAGGGCGCTCGCCTGAGCCGCTTTCCGGCGGGTCTTTGGCCGACGACCTCGCCTCCTACATCAATCGCCTGACCCGGACCCGTCTGCTGACCGCGACCGAGGAAAAGTCGCTGTCCCGCCGGGCGCGGTACGGCGATCTCACGGCGAAAGAGCGGCTGATCGAGGCCAACATGCGTCTCGTCGTCTCCATCGCTAAAAACTACGTTGCCAGCGGTATTCCGCTGGAAGACCTGATCCAAGAAGGTGCCATCGGCCTGATGACTGCCACCGAGCGGTTCGACCCGCGCATGGGCTATCGGTTCAGCACCTATGCGACCCAGTGGATTCGGCAAAGTATCGGGCGAGCCATTGACAACAAAGCAAAATCCATCCGCCTGCCTGCCCACATCTCCGAGTCGCTTCGCAAGATAGACAAGTCGAAAGCCGAACTTCAGCGTGCGCTGGGCCATGAGCCGACTACGGAAGAGATCGCCGAGCATACGGGCCTGTCGCTCAAGAAGATGAACAGCCTGCTCCAAACCACGCAGGAGCCGGTGTCTTTGGATATGACTGTCGGCGACGACGACAGCACATCGCTCGGCAGCCTCGTTCTCGACCGCAACTCGCCCAACCCGCAGGACGAGCTGATTGCCCAGGAGATGCGCGGCGAGATCGAAGCCATTTTGAACACGCTGGACGAGCGCGAGAAGATCATTATGCGGAAGCGGTTCGGCTTTGACGAAGACGACAAATCCGTTTTGCAGCAGATCGGCGACGAGCTGCACATCTCCCGCGAGCGTGTTCGGCAGATCGAGTCCCAAGCCCTGCGAAAGCTGCGCTCCGCCGCCCGCAAAAAGCGCCTCCGCGATTACTTGCAGTCGTAAAAAATCGCCCCGCCAACTATGTTGGCGGGGCGGTTCACTTTGACCGATCACTGCGATCGATCAGTCTTTGTCGTCTTTCGGATCGTCTAGATCATCGGGCAGATCGAGATCGGCGTCTTCGTCCAGGTCTTCAATCTCGACCGCTTCCAGATCGGGATCGGCGCTCATGGCCGTGACAGTCGGGGCGGGCGGCTCGTAGCGGGCCAGGCGCGAGGGCCGCTTCGGACAGTTGGTACAGGTAAACTTGACTTTTGCGCCGCGCAGCCACGACGGCACTCCCTTGAAAACGGCTCCGCAGTCACTACAGCGTATTGCTTCCGTTGGCATTCTTTCGTTTCACCTCACTCTTTACAGCACTGATATACTAACACGAAATTTCGACTATTCGTTCTTTTCGGCGGACACAGGAACATCCTGTCCACTTGGCTTGCCGGTTCCGTTGGATGAAATCATCCCCGGTCGTGCTGCCGGTCGCACCGTGGTTTCACTTTTTTTTTCTTCGGCGGCAGGCGTCAGAACCCCGTTCAGCACCATCAGCACGCCGATTGCTAAATAACACCAAGCTTCTTTACCCGTCACCGGCTGACCGGGGTCGTACACAAAGCGCGGTCCTAAGATCAGCCCAACAATTCCCAGCACAATTAAAATCGCGCCGATCACGGTAAACGTGCTCAGCCAGCGAGACCTCAGCATAACTTCGTTCCTTGCTCCTCGCCACCTACGGTGAAGCGCTTGCTTCGGTGACGCATTCTGTAATTATACACTATAGGGTGCAATGTTTGGTTCAACTTACCGTGGTCCAGACGGCAAAAGTTCCATCGCACAGCCGTACCTGCGCCGCAGCCTCCTCGGTCAGCCCCAAAAGCTCGGCGGTCACTTCACCCTGGCGCACGACCGCACCGACGGCCAGCCGGCCCCGGCAGCGCTCGATGATCGGCGTGAAGCCTTTTCGTTGCCAGTCTTCTTCCCACCAGTCCAGGTGTCGGTTGAGCCACTTAATGACGAGCCGCACGGTCTGCCGCTCTCCCTCTTCGAGCCTGAGCGAAGTCGGCGGATAGGCAAACGTGGAGGCACCGGCAAACTCTGTTTGGCTGACATTGACGCCGATGCCGATTATCGCCACATCCCCGGCGACTTCCACGAGGATGCCAGCAATTTTTTTGCCGTTTAGGAGAATATCGTTCGGCCACTTGATCTGGGCATCGGCATTAGCAGTCCGGCAAACCTCAGCGACAGCCAGCGCCGTCACAAGGCCAAGCTGCGCGGGATTGGCGTCCAGCGGCAAGCGGTAGACATACGACATCAGCGCACTTTGGCCTGCCTGCGCCTGCCACTCATGCCCCCGCTGCCCCCGCCCGCGCGTCTGGAAATCGGCAGTGACCAGCGCCCCCGACGGCGCGGGATCAGCAGCATCTGTGGCCCATTCCCGCGCGATGTCGTTTGTGGACGCGCACTCCGCCAGATGCCGATGGGGACTGCCGAACCTCATCATTCGGCGAATTCCAGCGAAATATCCAGCGACGGCGCGGAGTGCGTGAGAGCACCGACACTGAGAATGTCTACGCCGGTCGCGGCGACTTCGGCAATCCGTGCTTCGGTAAGATTGCCCGACGCTTCCGAAGTGGCTCGTCCACCGATCAGCTCAACCGCGCGGCGCATCGTCACCGTGTCCATGTTGTCCAGCAAAATAATATCTGCCCCGGCGGACAGCGCTTCCTCGACCATGCCCAGCGTTGCCGCTTCCACTTCAATCTTCATCGTATGCGGGATGTGCGCCTTCGCGGCCGCGACGGCGTTTTCAATCCCCCCGGCGGCCTTGATGTGATTGTCTTTAATCAGCACGGCGTCGTACAGACCCAGCCGGTGATTGAACCCGCCGCCCGCCCGGACCGCATACTTTTCCAAAGCCCGCAGCCCCGGCGTCGTCTTCCGCGTGTCCACAATCCGCGCGTGCGTTCCTGCCGTCAGCGCGGCATAGCGGGCTGTCACCGTCGCAACCCCCGACAGCCGCTGCATGAAGTTCAGCGCGACCCGCTCCGCTGTCAGGAGTGCGCGGGCATCGCCGGTAATAACCGCCAGCGGCGTCCGCCCTGCCCCGACTTTTGCTCCGTCCTCCACCAGCGCTTCCCAATGCGCGTTCGGGTCCAGCAGCTTGAACGCCAGCTCGCCGACTGCCAGGCCGGCAATCACCCCGGCCTGCTTCGCCAGCACCGTTGCCGTTGCCGTGGTCCCGGCGGGAACGCAAAGCATCGTCGTGATGTCCCCCGGCCCAATGTCTTCGAGCAGCGCGTCCCGCACCAGCGGCTCATATTGTATCTGTGGTATGTCCATATTTATTTTGTCATTGTCACTGTCGCAGGCTGTATGCTGAGGGCAATGGAAACGTCGTTCAGCCTAGCCTCACCGTACCTCATGTTTGTCTCTGTTCCATCTATTAAGGAAACCGAGTTATCTGGCGGAGAAGCCTGGCTTTCGGTACTATAGCTGTGACATCCTTTGATTGGATTTGCAAACACGCCTTCGGAACCCACACCATAGGTGCGGATAATGTATTTCGCTTGACTGGCTGCATCAAAGTTGCCACTGCCCACAGGCATCATAGCGATTGTCAGCGGACTGTTGCGCGGGTAGCTTTCTTCTGGACTCGGCCCTGTCTCAAGACCACCGACTATACCAATAACTTTGCCATGCTTGTAGACGGTAAGCTTGTAGTAATACCACTTGGTGCGGTCTGGAAGCGCAACGTCAAACTTCCAGATTTTCGCATCCAGCAACTGCGCCATGTCGTCGGGATGAACTTCAACAGGCGTGACCTGAACGCCATTGGCAAGGTGGAACGTTGCGGCGTCTTTGGCTTTGACGGACCAGCCGAAGAACGCAAGGCCGGTCACGGCTCCGGCGGCGGCGGTGCCGAGCAAGACTTGGCGGAGCGAAATTTTACGAGGCAAAAGGTCAGTAGACTGGTTCATGTTGCTTTCCCGCTCCATTATACCTGCTCATGCTTCTTAGATCGCTTCATGCTTCTTTTTCATGCTTCTTTCGCCGTGCCGCGCAGTTTTCCCTGCCGGTACGCGGACGGCGGCGTTCCCATCTGGCGCTTGAAGGCGGTGGAGAACGTATACGGATTGTCGTAGCCGACGATGCGGGCGACGGCTTCGACGGTGTACGATTCGGAGGCGAGCAGCGCGGCGGCGCGGCGCATCCGCAGGGCGGTGACATGGCGCATGGGGCTGACGGCCAGGTGCTGATGGCACAGGCGGCGCAGGTGTTCGGGGCTGAGAGCGATCAGACGCGCCAAAGAGGCGACGGTCCACGGTGCGGCGAGGTCGGCGGAGACGAGGTCCCAGAGATGCCGGAAGCGCGGGTCGCTGCCGCGGGGCTGAACTAGGCGGCGGGCATAGGAAGAAACCAAAAACGCCCACGGAGTCAGCAGCACCGGGTCGAGTGACTGCATGGCTTCCCGGTGCAGACCCATAATGGAACCGGACAGCGGGCAAGGATCGGCGGACAGCAGGATCGGGCGGTCGCGGTGCAGCCATTCGCCGGACGACTGCACCCAGCAGAGCGACCACGGTATTTTGGTTTCCGCGCGGTAGGCATGGAGAGTGTGCGGCGGAGTCACATACACTTGCCCGGCGGCACAGTGCTCCCATACGGGGTCTACCCAGACCCAGCCTTGGCCGCCGGTGCAGGCAAGTATCTGGCCCCAGGGCGGCGCGGGGCGCGTGAAGGCAAATCCCGCCCCGGCTTCGGTTAGTCCTGCCAGACGGATTTGATGGGGCATCAGCGCAGGACACAGCGCGGCGCTGACAATCTGCTCCTGCGTATCGGTCCCGATCATGTGTGTTTCGCAAAGGCTGGTGTTGGTATTGCTGATGGACATATCGCTGTTCTAGGTGTATTATAGCCCAACAACGCTCGATTTGGAGAAGAAAGAATGACGACCCCGCATACGGAACTACCAAGACCGGAATATCCCCGCCCGCAGTTTGTGCGGCCCGACTGGCTGTGCTTGAACGGCGAATGGGAGTTTGAGATTGACGGTGGCGACAGCGGTCTGTCACGCAACTTGATGTCGCGCCACTTGTCCGACAAAATTACCGTGCCGTTCTGCCCGGAGTCCGAGCTGTCCGGCATCGGTTATACAGACTTTATGCTGGCCGTGTGGTACCGCAAAGAAGTGACTGTTCCCGAAGACTGGAACGGCAGGCACGTTCTGCTGCACTTCGGCGCGGTGGATTATGACTCGACAGTCTGGGTCAACGGCACGGAGCGGCTGCGGCACCGGGGAGGGTTTACGCCGTTTTCGGTGCTGCTCAAAGATGTCACGGGCGGGGATAAATTGACCGTCGTGGTTCGGGCTAGGGACGACTGGCGCCCCCCCCAAGCTCGCGGCAAGCAGTCCCAGCAGTATGCGTCCTATAACTGCCTGTATACCCGGACGACGGGCATTTGGCAGACGGTCTGGATGGAGCCAGTTCCCGAAGTCTCATTGAAGCGCCCGCGCATCACTCCAGATGTGGCAAACAGCGCGTTCCACCTAGAACTGCCCCTGACGCAGAACCTGCCGGGAACGACGCTCCGGGCGACCCTGCGGGACAGCGCAGGCGAGGTTGTCTTGGCGGGAGTCGCCGCGCAGTTTGACTTTGCCCCGCGCCTCACACTCGCCATTCCTGAAGACCGGCGGCGGCTCTGGTCACTCTCGGACCCGCATTTGTACGACATTGATGTGGCGCTTTTGGACGCGGACGGCACGGTGGTAGACAGCGCCGTCTGCTACGCGGGTCTGCGAAGCGTTGCGATTGACGGCCTCAAAATTAAGATCAACGGTGAGACGATTTTCCAGCGGACGGTTTTGGACCAGGGCTACTACCCGGCCGGCATTATGACCGCGCCGACCGATGCCGAATTGGCAGCCGACATTCAGCGCAGCTTAAATGTCGGCTTCAACGGGGCGCGTCTGCACCAGAAAGTCTTTGAAGAGCGTTTCCTGTACCATGCCGACCGGCTGGGCTATCTCATTTGGGGCGAGTTCGGCGACTGGGGCTGCGGCGGCTACGGGCCGTCCGACGACGATCACCAGCCAGACGCCAGCTATGTGACCCAGTGGCTTGAAGCGTTGGAGCGCGATTACTCGCACCCGTGCATTATCGGCTGGTGTCCGCTGAACGAGACTGCCCAGCCGATGCGCGACCGGCCCACGGCGCTCGATGACGTGACTTACGCCATGTACCTGGCGACAAAAGCGATGGATTTATCCCGGCCCGTGCTGGACACGTCGGGCTATTCCCACCGGGTCATCGGCGCGGATGTCTACGACTCCCACGACTACATTGACGAGAAAGAGTGGACGGAAGGCTTTGCGAACTTCCAAAAGCGGCATGCGGACATGGCCGAAGGCAAAGTATTTGCCAATGGCAAGACAAAATGGTCGGTGGCCTACAACGGCCAGCCCTACTGGGTGTCCGAGTTCGGCGGCTTCAAATGGGTGCTGGAAGAAGACCGGAGCCAGGCCGACTCGTCGTGGGGCTACGGCGGCAGTCCAACCTCGCTGGAAGACTTTTATAGGCGCTTCGAAGCGGTCTGCGATACGCTGCTGGACAACCCGCAGATGTTCGGCTACTGCTACACGCAGCTCACGGACATCACGCCGGAGCTGAACGGCATTTATACTTACGACCGGCGCTTGAAGTTTGACGCCGCCCGCCTGAAGGCGATCCAGACGAAAGAGGCCGCTATCGAGAGATAATCGCCTCTTGACCCTCCGTGGGGCGAACCTTGTGTTCGCCCCATTTTTTACCGATAATCACCTTGACGCTTCACAGACATTTTGCTTTTCGCAGACGTTTTGTATAGACTTGTGGAATAATCGGTTCATGGTTCTCATCTCGTCAAACCAAGCAGATAGCCTGGATGCACTTAAAGCACGGCTAGCGGACGCCGAGCGGCTTCTTGCAGAGCGCACAAACGCCCTGGACACGCTGCACCAAAAAGAGCGGCGCTTGCAGGAAGCGCAGCGTGTCGCCAAAATCGGAAGCTGGGAGTTTGACCCGGCGGCAAATAAAATCACTTGGTCGGCGGAGATGTTCCGTTTGACGGGGTTTGACCCGGAGGGTGACGAGCCGGATTACCAGACTCTGATGACCCATTACCATCCTGATGATATCCCCCTGCACGATTTGGCCGTCCTGCAAGCGCTCGACGACGGGCTGCCATACGAGTTCGACATCCGCATCCTCTGCGGCGAAGGGCTGATGCGCTGGGGCCATGCCACCGGCCAGGCCGGGCGCGACGAAAGCGGACGGATTGTGCGCCTATTCGGGACGATGATGGACATCACCGAGCGCAAGCAGACGGAAGAAGAAAACGCGCGGCTGGCCGCGATCGTCGAATCCTCACACGATGCTGTGCTGGCAACCACCCTGGAAGGAACCTTGGTGAGCTGGAACGCAAGCGCCGAGCGGCTATTCGGCTACAGCGCGGCGGAGGTGATCGGCCAGCATCTGTCCGTGCTTGTCCCGCTCGGCGAGCCGGGGTTTAATCGCTCAGTCGTTCAGGCTCTGCAGCATGGCGGGGTGCACGAAAATTGGGAAGTGCGGCAGCGGCGCAAGGACGGGACGCTGATTGAGATGGTGCTGACGTTCTCTCCAGTTTGTAATTCTGCCGGCGAAATGGTCGGGGTTGCCGCCATCTGCCGTGACATGACCGCCCAGCGGCAGGCCGAAGACGCCGTGCGGCGCAGCGAAGCGCGAATGGCGGAAGCCCAAAGAATTGCCCAGATCGGAAGCTGGGAAGCGGACACGGCCTCTGGGGATATCACCTTTTCCGACGAAATGTACCGCCTGCTTGAAATCAGCACCGACGTGCCGGTAACGCACGACTTGATTATCTCTCGGTACCACCCAAATGATCTGCACGCCTATCATGCCGCCATGGATAAATCTCAGGCAGATACCACGCCGTTTGCCATTGACATTCGAGTCGTTCGGCCTGGCGGGACAATCCGCTGGTGCCATACGGTCGGCAAGCCGATCTTTGACGCCGACGGCAGGCTGGACCGCTGGGCCGGGACCATGATGGACATCACCGAGCGAGTTCTCGTGGAAGAGCGGTTTCGGGTGCTGTTCGAGCATTCCAGCGAGGCGCACTTTCTGCGCGATGAAACCGGCATTATCGACTGCAACCAAGCGGCGCTCCAGATGCTGCGCTGCACCCGAAAATCGGAGATAATTTCCCTGCACCCGATTGACTTGTCTCCGGAGCATCAGCCGGACGGACAGCGTTCGGCGGACAAAGGGCGTGGAATACAGGAAATCGCACAGAAAGGCGGCACGCACCGATTTGAGTGGACCCACAAGCGTCTGGACGGCAAAGAGTTCCCCTCCGAAGTCATTCTCACTCCGGTCACACTCAACGCGAAGCCTGCCATGCTGTTTGTTCTGCACGACCTGACCGAGCGCAAGGAAGCCGAGCAGCGAATTCGTGACTATGCGGTTATTCTGGAATTCCAAAAGAGGGAATTGGAACAGGTCAACCGGGAACTGTGCGACTTGGCGACGACCGACGGCCTGACCGGGCTGAAAAACCACCGGGCCTTTCAGGAGCATCTGGCATCCGAATGTGAGGCCGCCCTTCGGCACCGGACGCCGTTGTCGCTGCTGCTGCTGGACGTGGACCATTTCAAGCAGTACAACGACACGTTCGGCCACCCGGCCGGGGACGCCGTATTGAAACAGGTCGCCCGCCTGCTGACGCAGACGACCCGCGACTGCGATTTCGTCGCTCGCTACGGCGGCGAGGAGTTTGTCGTCATCCTCTCGCAAACCAGCTTAGCAAGCGCTATGCAGGCGGCAGAGCGCTGCCGTGCATCCATTGAAGCGGCTGCCTGGAACTGCCGCGCAGTGACCGCAAGTGTTGGGGTTGCGACGCTGTCGCTTGACACCTCGGACGGTGAATCACTTCTTACCGCCGCCGATCAGGCGCTGTATGCGGCGAAGTATAATGGCCGCAACCAAGTCGTCTCCGCCGGTCATCTCTACTTACAGGACCCGCCCTCTCCGGCGAACCTCGTGGTCCTGTCAGCGTGAAACGGACAGAGGCAGGGCCGCGCTTTGAAGACCCGGAGACCTGGCTGTCAGCGTCAGATGGCCCGGCTTATCGCCCGCACCGACAATCACCAGACACTTGCCGCCGAACGCCGAGCGTGAGTTCGCCTGGTCGGGTTCATGGCAACTTGGGTCGCCGTTCCCTACCCCGGCGATGCGCCCGGCACCGGAAAGCGTGAATGTCACCAAGTTGTTTGCCGTGGGGGCAATTCTGCCCTCGGCGTCCACGACATCCACTTCTACCATCGTTACGTCTTCGCCGTCGGCGGTCAGCTTGGTGCGGTCAGTCGTCAGCTTCAGCCCGGCGGGCGGCCCAGTCGTCTCGACTTTATCGGTTGCCATCACCTTTCCGCCCTGAATGCCGCGAGCTTCGAGCGTCCCCGGCGCGTACGGTACAAGCCAGTGGACATGACCGTTTTTCGGCATCTGCTGAACGCCGAGGCTTTTGCCATTTAAGAACAATTCCACGCTGTCCGCATTGCTGTAGGCCCAGACATCCACCGGTTTGCCTTCCTGGCCTGCCCAGTTCCAGTGCGGGAAGACGTGCACCACCGGCTTATCGCCCCAGACCGATTGGTAGTAATAATATGTGTCCTTCGGAAAGCCGCATTCATCCATGACGCCGAAATTGGAGTTGATGTCGGGCCAGTTGAACGGCGTCGGCTCCCCTTTGTAATCAAAGCCGGTCCAGACATAGCCGCCTGCGACAAAGGACCGGTCAGCGATTGGTTTCCAAGCGTCTTCGGCAGTGCCCGCCCACGGCGGCGCATGGCGGTCGTAGGCGCTGATGTAGCCTTTGGACTGGTCGCCTAAATAGGTAATGCCATCAATCTTGAACGTGTCGGGGCCGTAGACGCCGCGCGTGCCGACTTCGCTGGAAGTCTCGCTGCCATACAGGGGCATGTTCGGGTGCGCGGCATGGAACCCGTCGTAGTTGCCGGGGCTGTAATTGATGCCCTGCAAGTCCTCCACCGACGTAATCCCGACCGCCGAGTCATACCCCCCGTTCATCGCACAGGTAATAGGCCGCGTGCCATCGTTTGCGTTGACCACCTTCATCATCGCCGTGAAGATCGCGGCGGCGTGTGCGCTGTATTGAATGCCTTCCTCGTTGCACATTGACCACATAATGATGCTGGGGTGGTTGCGGTCGCGAAGCACCATACTTTTCAACTCGCCTAAATCCGAATACGGCGTGGTCAGCGACGCCTTCGCTTCTTCCGTGTCGCCGAGGTGCCGGTTCTCGTCCATGACCAGCATTCCGAGCTTGTCGCAGGCGTCCAACAGCTCGGCGGTCGGCGGGTTGTGGGACATCCGGTAGGCGTTGCTGCCCATCGCTTTGAGCTTCTTGATGCGCCAGTACAGCAGGCTGTCCGGCATTCCGATTCCGACCCCTGCAAAGTCCTGATGGTTGCACGTTCCCTTGATCTTCACGGGTTTGCCGTTCAGAAAGAAGCCCTTTCGCGCGTCAAACCGAATAGCGCGTATCCCAAACGGCGTGTCGGTCGCGTCTACGACTTGCCCGTTCTGCCGGATTTCCGTATGCAGGCGGTAAAGCTGCGGCGTTTCGAGTGACCAGAGCGCGGGATGGGTAACAGTCAGTTGCTGGTTGAAGTGCATCGTCCCAAGCGGAAATTTGAAAGGCGTTTCGGACTGCGCCGCAACCTGACCGGACGGAGCGATGACGCGCGAAACTAGGCGGAACTGCGGCATGATGCCGAAGTTTCCGAAGGCGTTCGGTGCGTCCATTGTCGTTCTAACCGTGACTGTGGCCGGTGCGGCAACTCCATCTGCGCCCGGCTCCGGCAGCTTCGCCGAGACGAACGTCCCCCATGGGGCGATATGTACGGGAGAAGCGACGTTGAGCCAGACATGGCGGTAGATACCGCCGCCTTCGTACCACCAGCCTTCATGGTGGGCGGGGTTGACCGAAACGGCCAGGATATTCACACCGCCGAAATGGGCTGCGCGGCTGATGTCGTAGCGGAAGCCGTCATAGCCGCCAGGATGCTCACCTAAAAGTGCCCCATTGAGGTAGACTTTCGAGTCCCGGTAGACGCCGTCGAAGTCAATCCAGACCGCTTTGTCTTTGTCAGCCAACGGCAGCGTGAACGTCCTGCGATACCACGCGCGGGGCGTCGGCAGGGACGCATGGGACGCATCGCCGTTCGGATCAAACGTGCCTTCGACAACGTAATCATGCGGCAGATGGACCACGCGCCAGGCGCTGTCATTGAACGCCGGACTGCTGAAGTCCGCCGCCGTGCTTCGCTGCCCCAGCGTCACGGGCGCAGTAATTCCGCCCTGTCCTGACGTGTTCTCCACCAGCACCGTAACGACATTCTGCCCTGCGGCCTTCCATACGCCGTCCAGCGGCACATCAAACGGGTCGTTCCATCCTTCGTGGTGGATCAGCTTGACGCCGTTCAAATAGATGGTCGCATTGTCATCCACGCCCTCAAAATGCAGCACACGGTTTGCAACGTTCAGCGCCGGCAGTGTTGTACGGTACCACGCGAAGCCGACGCGCCCGCCGAACGTGTCCTGCCCCGTCGCCGCGTCTTTCCAGTCACCGCCGGACGTATCCATGTCAGCCGCCGTCATCTGGCTGGCTTCTGAAGGCAGACCGGGCCGGAAGCGCCAGGCTGTCACCGCCGAGGCATGGGCAAGATTGGTAACCGCCTTCTGGAAGCGCCATCCGGCGTCCATTAGCTGCCGCTGACGGGGGGGCGCAGCATAGGTCGTAAATGGCGATAAGAGCAAGCAGCAGAGCGCAAGGCAAAAAAAGTGTGGAAAAGTTTTCATATTATAGATTTCGGCAGATGCGACGGTAATTCCTGCGTGAAGCCTCCCCTCCAGCCCCCAACAAGAGGGGAGCCGGAACGCGCCTCCTTGCTTCGCAGGGGTCCTCCCTGCTAGGGAGGACAAAGAGGCAAGGCCGAAGAAAAGGCTTCATCTCTTTACCTTCCCGTTTCAGCAGTGGCTACCCAGAGGGCGGGAGGGTCGCTGAGGAACGAAGCAGGATAGGTTCCGGCTCCCCCATTATTGGGGGCGGGGGGAGGCTTTAAATCTCGCTGGTTTCCTGAAGATGCCAGCGGGGAAGCGGCTCGCGGGCGGCAGTCCACACCGCTGGGATGCTGCCGACGCCTGCCGACAGCGCGACAATGCCGCCGACCATCGCGCAGGTCGTGTCCCGGTCGCCGAGGCCGCTGACCGTCAGCCACAGCGCTTCTTCGTAGTTGTCCAAATGCGCTCCCGCACACCAGAGCGCAAACGGGCAGGTATCCTGCGCCGAAATGTCATGGCCGGAGCCGAGCGCGGACACGGCAAGCGTCACTGACGCTGAGGGGTCGAGATTTCGCGCATGACGGATTTTCTCGCGCACGACGCTGTCCGGGACATGGGGCAGAATGAGGTCCAAGAACTCCTGGCGGCTGGGGTACGGTCCCCCGGCACACTGCGCCGCGAGGGCCGCACCGACGGCAACCGCAATCGCTCCGGCAGCGGCTTCCGAGTGGGCATGGGTGACATCGCTCGACAGGGCGGTGTTTTCTACCACGGCCTCTAAATCATCGGCAAAGTACGCGCCGACCGGCGGGACCCGCATTGCCCCGCCGTTGCCGTAGGACCCCTGCCCCTCGAACAGCAGCGGGGCAAGCTCCGGCCACTTGCCGCCCTGCCACAGCTTCGGCAGCAGCCAGTGCATCGCACCGCCGTAGCCGCGCCGGGCATCATACCGCGCCCCAAAGCTCATGCCGAGAATGTCCTGATTGATCGTTTTGTACTGCCGCAGAATGGAGACGACCGACAGTGCCATCTGCGTGTCGTCGGTAAAATACCATTCCGGCTCCGGCAGAGTTCGTGCTTCAATCAAGCCATTGACGGCGTAGGGGTCAACAAAGAACTGCTCTCCAAACGCATCGCCCACGGAGAGACCTTCTAAAGACAGCACGGCACGGGCCAGCCGGTCGGCAGGTTTTGAAGAAAGTGTCATGGGCAGGTACTAAACGGCGTCTTCGGCCTGGGCAGCCCACAGCAGGCCGCGCACCATCAGCGGCAGGATTTCTTTCTGGGCGACAATATCGGCATGGTGGCCGAGCGAGTTGTACGCGACCCGGCCCTGCCCGTAGTATTTGGTCCAAATCACCGGCATATCGAACGTGCCGTTTGGGACATGGGGACCGTCGGCGGTCGGGAACTGCGTCACGGCCAGCGTCTTATTGGCGGGGTCAACGTGCAGATAATACTGCTCAGATTTTACGGGAAACTCGGCGGGGGACCCTGCCGTGATGAAGTGATCGGGGTCGGTGATCCGGACTGTGTATTCCACGCCGTCGTTGCCGGGATGGGAGACCCATTGACCGCCGGTCATAAACTGGTACTCGGTCTCGGCCCGAAATGAATCGCACATGCCGCCATGGCAGCCTGCGATCCCCACCCCACTTTTCACGGCTTCCAACAGCGGCGTGAGCTGCTCACCGGTAATTGTGTCCATTGTCCACACAGGGACAATAAGCGAAAGCGATTTTAGCTTCTCGCCATCTTTGTACGCATTCAGTGTGTCCGAGACTTCGACTTCGAAGCCTTTATCTTTCAGCTCGCGCTCGAAAATCTCCGCCACCTGCTGCGGCTGATGACCGTCCCAACCACCCCAAACAATCAGCGCCTTGCGCCCGTTCTTGTGTGCCAATTTCAATTTCTCCTAACCTTAGAGTATAGCGCAATCAGCGCAAATATGACGCGCCGTTGACATCGAAGATGCCGCCGGACAGGTAGCCTGCCGCGTCCGAAACAAGAAAGCCGATCAGTGCAGCGATGTCGGCGGGAAGCGCGACCCGGCCCAGCGGGATTTCGGCGTTGATTTGTTCGCCGCGCTCTCGCAGTGCGTCCGAGGCCATGTCAGTTTCGGTCCAGCCAGGCGCGATCCCGAAGCAGGCAATGCCGGTTTTGCCGAGTTCTGCCGCCAGCGACTTGATCAGATTAAGCTGGGCAGCTTTCGACGCGCCGTAGCCAGAAAATCCGGCCTCGCCCCGATGCCCGGCCCGTGAGGAGATTTGGATAATCCGTCCCCACTCAGCCTCCGCCATCGCCGGGGCGAGTTGGTACGCAAGCTCAGTACCTGCCCAGAAGTTCACCTGCATCTGCCGCCGCATCGCCTCCTGCCACTCGTTGAAACTGCGCGGTTCCAAAATCGGCGTCGGCTCATAAATGCCGGCGTTGTGGACAAGAACATCTACGCGCCCCTCAAATGCCGTAAGTGTGTCCTGTGCGAGCCGTGCCGGAGCCTCAGCATCCGACAGATCGGCGGACAGCAACACATGACCGTCGCCGGGCAAGAAGCGCAGCACTTCTTCCGCAGCCGCGCGGTTGGCGTTGTAATGGAGAGCGACCCGAAACCCATCTTCCGCTAATTTAAGCGCAATCGCCCGGCCAATCCCGCGTGACGCACCGGTGACGAGGGCTGTTTTTTGAGTAGTCATAGGTCAGGAGCTATACAGCAGCAGATTTCACGGGGCTGAACCCCCGTGCTTTAAAAGAGCAATTCCCCGCCTTCGCGGGCAGAAGAGATCCCTGAATTGATTTGTCTTCGCCCGCGCAGGCGAGGGCTTGCCCTTCGAAGCCTTGCCGTTTAGGGCAGGGTTCCCAGCGCATTCCGCGCTTCGCGAACCAGTTCGACTGCCGCTTCCGGCGTCTCGGCCAGCGCAGTCAAGTGCCCCATCTTGCGACCCGGACGCGCCTCCGCTTTGCCGTAGAGATGCAGGGATACGTTCGGCAGGGCCAGTGCGGCAGTCCAGTTCGGCGTTTTTGGCACCCACAAATCGCCCAGCAAGTTTGCCATTGCCGCCGGACGCAGAAGTTCGGTGGAACCTAAAGGCAGGCCGCAGACGGCGCGGACCTGCTGCTCGAACTGGCTTGTGGCACTGGCTTCAATCGTCAGGTGGCCGGAATTGTGCGGGCGCGGGGCCATCTCGTTGACGATCAACGCGCCGCCAAGCGTGACGAAGAACTCAACACAAAGAACACCAACGACGTCTAATGTTTTGCAAATAGCCCGCGTGATCTCAATAGCTTCCGCGATAGTTTGGGCGCTGAGGCCAGGTGTGGGACAGACCGAAACGTCCAGAATGCCGTTTTTATGTGCATTTTCAATCGGGCCGTAGTACGCGAAGCTGCCGTCCATACCCCGCGCGGCGACCACGGAAACTTCCCGCTCGAACCGCACAAAGGCTTCCAGGACACACTCAGACCCGCCGAGTTCATCCCATGCGCCCACAGCGTCAAAAGCAGTTTGCAGACGGACCTGCCCTTTGCCATCGTAGCCGAAGCCGGCGGTTTTAAGGATGCTCGTCGTCCCGATGTCATTCAAAGCCGCCTGAAGTTCCACAAGGCTCGTCACTAGGCGAAACGGAGCGCACGGGAAGCCGTGACGCGCCAAGAACTCTTTCTCGCGCCGCCGGTTCTGCGCGATATGCAGGACCGAACCACCTGGCCGGACCGGCGCAAACTCAGCGGCAGCGGCGGCCGTCTCAGCGGGCACGTTTTCGAATTCAAACGTGACTACGTCAACACTGCGAGCGAACTCACGCACGGTGTCTAAGTCGTCGTAGGCGGCGACCCATTCTTTGTCGGCCACTTGGCCCGTCGGCGTGTCGGCATCCGGCGAGAATGTCTGCACCCGGCAGCCGAGACTTTTCGCCGCCAGCGTGAACATCCGCCCAAGCTGCCCGCTGCCGAGAAGTCCGAGGGTCGCACCCGGCAGGATTGGCGTGTTCATGGCAGGGTATCCCCCAGCACTTTCGCGGTCTGATCGGTCCGGAATTGCCGGAGCTTTTCGCGTAGGTCAGGGCGCGTACTGGCGAGAATGGCGACGGCCAGCAGTGCGGCGTTAGTGGCCCCGGCGCTGCCGATCGCCAGTGTCCCGACCGGAATTCCGGCGGGCATCTGCACAATGGACAGCAGCGAATCTTGGCCGTTTAAAGCCCGGCTTTGCACGGGGACACCCAGCACGGGAACCAGTGTCTGCGCGGCGACCATGCCAGGCAGGTGGGCCGCCCCGCCCGCCCCGGCGATAACAACTTCCAGCCCGCGCCTTTCGGCGGCCTCGGCGAACTCGGCAAGCAGCGCAGGTGTTCGGTGGGCCGAGACGATTTTGCATTCATGCGCGACCCCAAATTGGGTGAGAGTTTCGTCGGCGTGCCGCATAGTTTCCCAGTCGGACTGGCTGCCCATGATGACCGCGACGAGCGGCTTTGGTGTCTCTGCCATAGTAGTTTTCGTTATTCGAGGTCCGAACCCGAATGTCCTTCCGGTATTCTGAACAGGGAACCAGACCGGCCTGTGTTCCGACAATGAAGACCGTGAGCGTCCAAACTTCACTCTTCAAGGAACGAACTTATGCTGAATGCCGCTGCCAAACAGATCCAGACTACACAACCGGCAAAACCCGTGCCGGTGACAAGAGTTAAAACAAAAGCCGCCAGAACAAAGACTGCTAAAGTAGCCATGCCGCAGCCTGCGGCAAAGCGCTTGGTGCGCGGGCACCTCGCCGCGCTCGGCCTGCTGGCCGGGCTGTCCGTCGCCGGTCAGATTGCAACACAGGCCACGCTGATTAAGCCAGGTGCCGACGCGCCGACCGCCGCGCTTGCCCAGCGGCAGGAAACGTTCAGCCGGCAGCTTGTGTCAAGCGCCCTGGGGGTCCAAACCGCCCACACCCCGCAGCAGCGCATATTTTGGGAAAATAGCCTGCGGGATACGGCGAATGGATGGAAGCAATCGGTGGCAACACTGCCCCGCTCCAGCCAGGCGGTAACAAAATCACTGGTGGAAGCAGGCACCGACCAGAGCGCGATGCTGGATACCGCGAATAGTCTGCTGGCCTCTCTGCCGCCGGATACCAGCCGGGAAAAGGCCGATGTATCTCAATATGTAGCGCCGCTGCTTTCGCATCAGGTGTCTTACAGTATGCACATAAACGCGGTTGCCGCCGCTTATCAGTCGGAAGCCGCCACGCACGCCGCCCTGCCCAAAGAACTGTCGGCGGGCCTCTGCCTTCTCTCTTTGCTGGCGCTCGGAGCGCTCGGCCTGCGGGCCTCCCGGCCCGAAGCGGTTGCGGCGCTGGTCGAGATGGAGGAAAAGAAAAAAGAACAGGACGCCGCGCTTGGCGAAGCCGACCGGCAGATCGCCGAGATGCGTCAAACACTCGAAAACTTATCCACGATAGACGCCCTCACCGGCCTGCAAAACCACAGGGCGTTCCAGGAGCGGCTGGACCGGGAAATGGGCCGCGCCCTGCGCCACGGCCAGCCCTTGTCCCTGCTGCTCTTAGATGTAGACAAGTTCAAGTCCTACAACGACAGCTACGGTCACAACGACGGCGACCAAGCCCTGAAGCTCATTGCCGAGATACTCAAAGAGACTGCGCGGGCGTCCGACATCCCCGCCCGCTACGGCGGCAAAGAGTTTGCCTTGATCTTGACCGAGACCGACATGATGGGCGCGGTTGTCCTCGGCGAGCGTCTCCGCCAAGCGGTCGCATCAGCAGACGGCTTGCAGCGGCCCTTGACGGCGAGCATCGGCCTGGCGACTCTGAACGGCAATATCTTCAGCGCCGCCGCGCTGATTGCTCAGGCCGACCGCGCTTTGTGCCACGCCAAAGGCGATGGCCGGAACCGCGTCTCGCATGCCCACCGCATCCCTGCCCCGCTGGAAGACGAAGCGCCGGTCTATGCACGGGCGGCATGACCTACCTCCTTGCTTCGCAGGGTCCTTCCTAAAGGAAGGATTTGGAGAAGAGCAATAACGAGGGCGCGGCAAGCAGCGCCCCTACAACACCAGTCCGTATCCTTCCTTTAGGAAGGACCCTGCGAAGCAAGGAGGTAGGTCTCACTCTCCCTCGGCCTCATAAGAAGAATAAAAGTATGGGGTCGCAGCCTCGAACTCGGCGGCGCAGGTGTCTACCATCTTGTAGGCGGGCTTCAGGCCGATCTCTTTCACCCAGTTGCGGACATGCAGCTCCTGCACAGCGAAGATTGCGGCGAGATGCCGGTCGCTGAAACCCAGACGCTTGGCGTCGGCCAGCAGGACGCGGGCGTCGTCGGTCAGCGGCTCGAACGGCTTGAACTTCGGCCAGTTGACCCGCAGATGCTCTTCAAACTGGACCAGCTTCTGGATTTTGACGAGAAACCACGGGTCCACCCCGGACAAGTCGGCGACTTCCTGCACCAGCATCCCCCGGTGGAATGCTTCAGCGATGAGAAACAAGCGCTGGTCAGTCGCGTTTGTCAAACCCGTCTCAATGTCCATTTCCGTCAGCCGGTCGGCGTTTTTGGGGCGCAGGCCGACCTGCCCGATTTCGAGGCTGCGAATGGCTTTCAGCAGGCCCCCTTCAAAGCTGCGGCTGATCGCCATGACTTCACCGGTGGCCTTCATCTGCGTCGTAATGCGCCGGTCCGCCGCCGTGAACTTGTCAAACGGCCAGCGCGGGATTTTGACGACGATATAGTCTAAGGCGGGTTCAAAGCAGGCCAAAGTCTTCTGCGTGACGGCGTTCGGAATCTCGTCGAGATGCAGCCCGACCGCGATTTTGGCGGCGACGCGGGCAATGGGGTAACCGGTCGCTTTAGAAGCGAGCGCCGACGACCGGGACACGCGCGGGTTGACTTCGATAATGTAGTAGGCAAATGACTTTGGGTCAAGCGACATCTGGACATTGCAGCCGCCTTCAATCCCTAAAGCCCGGATAATCTTCAAAGCTGCCGAGCGCAGCATCTGATACTCTTTGTCGGAAAGCGTCTGCGATGGCGCGACCACAATACTATCGCCAGTGTGCATCCCCATCGGGTCGAAGTTCTCCATGTTGCAGACCGTAATGCAGGTATCCGCCGCGTCCCGCATGACTTCGTACTCGATCTCTTTCCAGCCCGCTAAATAACGCTCCACCATGATTTGGTGCCGTGGGGACAATTTCAGCCCGCGCCGCCCGATTTCGTTGAGCTGCTCCGGCGAGTGCGCGATGCCCCCGCCCGTTCCGCCGAGCGTGTAGGCAGGCCGAACAATCAGCGGCCAGGGGGCCTGTTCGTTGCGCGATAGCTCTTCCAGGGCCGCATCATCTTCAATAATCCACGACTCCGGCACCGGCTCGCCGATCTCCTGCATCAAGGCGCGGAAAATCTCACGGTCTTCCGCTTTTTGGATCGCCGAAAGCGGCGTTCCCAGTAGCGTCACATCGTATTTCTCTAAGATGCCTGCTTCGGCAAGCTCCGTCGCCAAATTGAGACCGGTCTGCCCGCCAAGTGTCGGCAGCAGGCCGTCGGGACGCTCTTTGGCGATAATGCGCTCGACGAACTCAACGTTCAGCGGCTCGATATAGACTGCGTCGGCGGTTTCCGGGTCGGTCATAATCGTCGCCGGGTTAGAATTGACCAGGACCACCGAGACGCCTTCTTCCCGGAGTGACCGGCATGCCTGCGTCCCGGCGTAATCAAACTCAGCGGCTTGCCCAATGACAATCGGCCCGCTGCCGATGACAAGCACTTTTCGGATGTTCGGATTTCGTGGCATGGTTACCCTTCGGCGCGTGTTCGCGCCTTTTGCATGACTCCATAGATATAGTCGGTTTTGCCGTTCGTGTACGCTTCGCGGTCATCGGGAAACCGCGCCGCGAGATTGCGCTTTAACTCGGCATAGTGCCGCGCTTCTTCCGGGTCGGCCCGCAGGTAGTCCCGAAACAGCAGGCGGTCTGTGAACGAAAACTCACCGAGGCGTGGGTCTTGAGACACGCCCGACCCGACAATGTGAATATGATGGGAGCGCGGCCCATTGGGCGGCAGCCCCTTGACAAAGAACAGCCGGTCCGGGGCCGGGTCATCCGCCCAGTAGGCATAGTCGAGCGCTTCCAGCGTCGGAACTGCCCGTTCCCGTGCTTCCGGCAACGAGCGCACGATAACCAGCAGATCAATAATCGGCTTGGCGGAAAGTCCTGGAACCGCCGTGCTGCCGAAATGCTCTACGGTGGCAATGCTGTCTCCCAGCGCCGCTTTGATCCGCGCTGCTTCTGCGGCGAACCGCGCAGGCCACGCTGGGTCGTAGTTTACCAACGTAATCTCGTCCATTGTTACCCCAATGCCCGTGCAAGAACCGCTTCCACATACTCGGTTTTGGCATGACTATACGCAATCCGGTCATGGATATAACGCCGCGCCAGCGCGTTCTTTAACTCCAAATACCGCTGCGCTTCGCCGGGATCGCGCCGCAGGATGTCTCGAAAGACGATGTGTTCCATCGCCGCCGGATGGCCCGCCTCGTAAACGTGCAGATGATGGCTTAAAGCTCGCTCGGCAGTGAACTTCTTGAAGAACAAACGCCGCTCCGGGTCACGCGCGAACACTCCCTGCTCCCAGCCAAGCGCCGCTAGGGCTGGGACGACGGCTGATGCCTCTGCGAGAGTTCGCACGACGGCTTGAATGTCAATGACCGGCCTTGCGGCAAGATCTGGTACGGCGGTGCTGCCGATGTGTTCCAGGGCAATGAGAGTGCCACCAAATGCTGAACGCAAGCTCGGTGTTTCTTCGGCGAACAGTCCCGGCCAGCGCGGGTCATACTCCGCGACTTCAACCGGCTCTATTGCTTGCCGCGCCTTTTCTAAGATGGCCTGAACAAAATCAGTTTTGCCTTTCGAATAAGCTGCCCGGTCGTCCCGAAACTTTTCTGCAAGGGCGCGTTTGAGTTCTTCGTACCGCCGCACGTCGCCCGGATGAGACCTCAGATAATCCCGAAAGGCCAGCAGGGAAGTCCACTGCTCATGCCCGGCTTCGACCAGATGCAAATGGTGCGTCCGCCGAAATTCTACCAAACCTTTACGAAAGAACAGACGTCCCGGAATGCCGTTCTCACCCCGGCAGTCGTAGCCGAGCGATTCCAGTGCCGAGATTTTTGCTTCGGCCTCGGCAAGTGACGTAACACTGACGGCAATATCTATGACCGGCTTGGCGGCGAGACTTGAAATAGCCGTGCTGCCGACATGCTCCACGGCGACAAGCGTGTCTCCAAGCGCATGGCGGATGGCCCCAGCTTCGCCCGCATAGACCTCCGGCCAGGAAGGGTCATAAGCGGCAATCACGACTTCATCCATCGTTCAGCCTCGTGCTTTCGCGAGCACCGCCGCAACATACTCATCTTTGGCGGCGCTGTAAGCAATCCGGTCATGCCGGTGCGTTTCCGCCAGCCGCCGTTTGAGGTCCAAATAACGGGCGGCTTCGTTGGGATGCAGGCGTAAGTAATCCCGGAACAGCACATGGTCCGCCGCTGCCGGATGGTTCGGCTCGTAGACATGAAGCTGATGGGTCCGCACGCTTTCGGCTGTGTTCTTCTTGAAGTAAAGCCGCCGCGCCGGGTCCAAATCAAACACGCCCTGCTCCCAGCCGAGACTCGCAAGTGCAGGCGCGGCGGACTGAGCCTCGGCGAGCGTCCGCACGACGGCCTGAATGTCTATGATAGGCTTTGCGGGCAGGCCCGGCACGGATGTACTGCCGATGTGTTCCAGCGTCACAAGCGCCGCGCCGAAAGCGGAGCGCAGGCTGTCGGCTTCTATCACAAAGAGTTCGGGCCAGGCCGGGTCGTAGTCCGACACGACGACTTCACCCCGCAGGGCATTTTGTAAGCGCATCGGCTAATACTTTCTGGACGAAGCTCGTTTTGCCGTCTACATAGGCGTCAATGTCGGTCACATGACGGGCGGCAAGCTCGCGTTTCAATTCGCCATATCGCCGGGCGGCGTCCGGGTACGCCCGCAGGTAGTCCCGAAACACCAGATGCCGCCGCAGCTCGGTGCTGTCCTCAGCGCAAACATACAGAGAGTGGCGCGGCGTTTCCGGCGGACTCCGAAACGCTTCCCGGCCAGGGATGCCGCCGTCGCCCTGATGCGCGTAGCCGAGTGTCGTCAGGCGCGTAATGGCGTCAGGCAGGTCGGCGCGGCTTGGGATAATCGCGTCTACGTCAACAATCGGTTTGGCAGGCAGGCCCACGACCGACGTGCTGCCGACGTGTTCAATTTTAATCAGCGGACCATCCGTAAACGCGGCCCGGACAGGCGCGGCAATTTCGGCGAATATCTCGGTCCATGCCGGGTCGTAGTCCACGATTTCAATCGGCCTGCTCCAGAGTGCCAATGTCCCCTACCCTCGCGCTTTCTCGTCTTCTAAACGCTGCGCGATCTGGCCCCGGCAGAAAATTTCTTGTTCCACCACTTGCCAGAAGAGCCAGCCGATGGGCCGGTTGGTCTCGTAGCGGTTGGTCGCCGGGTCGCCGGGGACGGTCCGCACGGCGCGGAGGCCGTCGGGGCCGAGCGGGGCCAGCACTAACGCAGAGACGGCGCGGGTCGCCTTCAAAGCTTCGGCGAGTGCGGGACCGTCGGGAAAGTCCGTGGCCTGCGGACGGTACTCCGGGTGGCCGTTGATTAGATGGCCCACCCAGTAGCGCTCGGCCCGCAGAAAGCCGAGCAGGATTTCATGCAGCGAGCGCCCGCCTGGACCCGGCACTGTTTCAAGCTGCCATTCTTTCAGCCCAGCGACGGTCTCGACGAATTCCTGATGCGAATCGTCCCAGTACGGATACAGCTCATCCAGTGTCATGGCGCTTCTGCTTCTTTACTCTCTAAATCTTTGTTACCGGGGCGTGTGAACCAGTAAGCCCAGGCGATCAGGACGCCTTGAAACGGCAGCCGCCCCCACAAAATCCACGGGTTTTCTGTATAAATCTTATGCACGGCCATGTTGACATTTGCCGGGAACACGGCGGCGAACAGCGCGGCCAGCCCCCACGCCGCCAGGGTCCGTGTCTGCTTTAGAAACAATCCCAGGCCGCCTGCGATCTCAAAAAACCCGCTGACGTAAACAAGCGCACGCGGCGCAGGCAGCCAGTCCGGGACGATTTTGGCGAACTTGTCAGGCGCGACAAAGTGCATCACGCCGGAAGCGATGACGGTCAGCGAAAGCAGAGAGCGCAGGCTGGTTTTAAGCATGATGACTATTTTACCCGGTACACATCCACGAGATAGCGGCGCGAGCCACCGAGCGTGAATGTCGCGATGCGGTGGGACGGCTGCACGATTGCCGGATAGCGCGACTGCCACCAGTGTTTCCAAAACGCCGTGCGGGTAACGACAACCGCTGCCGCGTTCAGTTTCTCTACCGGGCGGTCATCGTTGGACAAGCCCGGCTGCACCGGGGCGGAACGAAACTTCGTGTCCAAACAGAGGGCCGGGGCGAACTCGCCAATCACAACACTCCCCGGCGGCAAAAGCCGCGCCAGTGTCCGGCCCGCATCCGCCCGCGCGTCGGCTCGACCGGCCCACGCCGCACCGTACCAGACGCCGCTTGTCAGCAGAAACAGCCCGGCAGCGGCGAGTTTCGTTGTCCGTTTCCAGTATGTCAATGCCCGTGCGGCAAACCCCGCCAGCGGTGGCAGGAACAGCACATAATAGCGGCTCGGCGCATACGACGACAGCAGGCAGAACGTGAGGCCGCACGCCAGCCAGAGCGTGAGATACTTGTCGGCCTGTGTCCATTGCCGCCATTGTCCAAGCGCCTGCGCCGCGAGCAGACACGGAACCGGCAGCAGCGCCAGCAGATAGGGGAACACCCCACGCTCACCGCCAATTAGCCCGCGCTTGATGTTCAGCCCAGCGCTCACGAGCGAATGCGGCTGCATCTGATGCACCCGGTAGAACGCCGCCATGCGCGACAGCTCGGAGTGGTGCGGGCCGTACCAGAGCAGGAAGTAGAAGAGCAGAGTCCCCCCCGCTCCCAATACTGGGGGAGCAATACGGAACCGCGCATTCCCTCCGGCTCCCCCAATATTGGCCCCTAGTCGCAAAGCTTCCGAAGCGGGGAGCAGGGCGGGGGGGGACTCCAGCGGTATCAGCAGGACCGGCAACGCAATTCCCGCCAGTCCCTTAAACACACACGCCAGCGCAAGCGATGCACCTGACAGCAGCCTACCAGCGCGGCCGGACTGCGTCCAGAGCCAAAAGGCCAGCACCAGCCAGAACACGGTCGGCGTTTCCTGGAGCGCGAGCCGGTTGTAGAGAGCGAACGGCGGCGCGAGGCCGAGGAACAGTGCACCGATGTCCGCAGTGCGCGTGTCGTAAGCCCGGCGCAGGGCCAGCCAAAATATGCCGAGCGTTAGAAGACCGAACACCACACTCAGCAGGCGGGCTTGCAGCAGACCGGCCCCGAAGAAGTCGAACACGCCTTGCTGCGTGACACTCAGCAGCGGCGACAGCAGCCGGTCGTGAAAATTTCCCGGTGCCCAAGTCCCAAACAGCGCCTCATGCCGGGCATCCAGCGTGTAGTAGCCTTCATCGGTGTAGATGCCGGTGCTCCACGACAGCCACGAAGGCGGGTCAGAGGACAGCCAGGCCAGGCGGACGACGAGGCAGAGGACAAGCAGCCCCCCCCGCCCCCAATTCTGGGGGAGCCGGACAGGAAAAGACGCACTGGGGCTACACACGATGCTCGTCAATCATCTGCAGGAACCGCGCAAAGTAGCCCCGGCTGTCGGCAGGACCGGGGGACGCTTCCGGGTGGTACTGGATCGTGAAAATCGGCAAAGTCTTATGCCGCAGGCCCTCCACCGTGCCGTCGTTTAAGTTGATTTGCCAAATTTCAATCTCAGCGTCACTGAAGCCCTCGGCAGCCAGCGCATATCCGTGGTTCTGGGATGTAATAATTACTCGGCCCGACTCCAAATCTTTGACGGGATGGTTTGCCCCTCGGTGTCCGAACGGCAGTTTGAACGTATGCCCGCCGAACGCGCAGCCGATAAGCTGGTTTCCGAGGCAAATGCCCATCGTCGGCTTGGCGTGGGCCAGTACCCGCACGTTATTGACAATGTCGCCAAGCAGGGCCGGATCGCCGGGGCCTGGCGATAAAAAGATGCCGTCCGGGTTGGTCGCAAGTATTTCTTCGGCAGACGTATATGCGGGAAAGACGGTCGTTTCCGCGCCGAGCGATGCCAGCGAGCGCAGGATGTTAAACTTGACGCCGCAGTCTAAAAGTGCGATTTTATATTTAGTTGTCTCTAAAGCCGACGGCCAGATATAGGGCGCATCGGTCGTCACCTGCGCCATGTAGTTGACATCCGCGTAGCCCGCCGACTCTGCCAGCCTTTCTAAGAGTTCCGCAGGTGTTTCTTCCGACGAGATCGCGCCCATCATCACGCCGACCGACCGCAGCTTCTGGGTCAGTGCCCGCGTGTCCAGCCCCGCGATGCCTACAACATTGTGGGTTTGGAGAAAACTGTCGAGTGTCCCCGTCGAACGCCAGTTAGAAGGGGCCGCAGCCAGCTCTTTGACGATAAAGCCCGACACCTGCACGCGCTTCGATTCGAAGTCGTCCGGGTTGACCCCGTAGTTGCCGATGATGGGATACGTCAGCGCGACAAGCTGCCCGGCGTAGGAGGGGTCGGTTAAAATCTCCTGATAGCCTGTCATGCCCGTGTTGAACACGACTTCTCCCACAGTCGTCCCGCTTGCGCCGAACGCCGTTCCCGTATAAATTGTGCCGTCCGCGAGGACGAGATGTGCTTGTGTCATAAAATCAGTAAATTAATCTTCAGCATACTTGAGCGTGAAAACAATCACGTCGCGAACTTTGTTATCAAGATCCCTGCCCTTTTCAATGTTATAGCCTGTTAGGAACATGTTTCCAAGAAACTTCACGTAGCCATCGCCGATACGACCGAATTAGGAACATGTTTCCAAGAAACTTCACGTAGCCATCGCCGATACGACCGAACAGCATCAAAATTTCACCATTTTGTTTATGGTCGCGAATTGCGCGGTTTCCGCGCACAAACTTCATATCTCCATACTGGCCTTCACCATAATAGCGGAAGGTCTTCGTATCGATCCAAGCATCTTTGTAGCCATAGAAAGCTGCATTTTCGCCAGTGAACAGCCAAACGGCGGGAACCGAAGCAGGAGTAGCAATTCCGCCCTGTTGCTGCCCCCCATACTGGGCGTGCATATCACGGCGGCGGTAGGCGCATTGCCGACAACAAACTTAGTTACTTCTATCATGCAATTCGCCTTCCGCCCACGAATGTCATCAGCGGCTTGCCGGTCAGGGTCACGCCGTCCAAAACTGAGTTGCGGGACTTGGACTTGAACTTGGTCACGTCTACGACCCATTCGGCGTTGGGGTCGAAGACCGTGATATCGGCGGGAGCGCCGATGGTTAAGCTGCCGCCGGGGACGCCCATAATCTTCGCGGGGGCGACGGACATCTTTTTTACCATCTGGGACAGCGTGAGATGGCCCGGCTTCACCAAATGCGTGATGACAAGGCCGAGGGACGTTTCTAAACCGAGCATTCCGAACGGCGCGAGGGCGAACTCCTGCTCTTTTTCGTGCGGCGCATGGGGCGCATGGTCGGTCGCGATGGCGTCGAGCGTTCCGTCTTTCAGCCCTTCAATGACCGCAAGCTGGTCGGCGTGGGTTCGCAGAGACGGCGACATTTTGGCGTTGGTGTTGTAGCCGTAGCAGGCTTCATCAGTCAGCGCGACATATTGCGGGCAGGTCTCGGCGGTGATCGGTGCGCCTAAAGCTTTGGCGTGGCGGATGATCTCGACGCTTTCTTTGGTACTGACATGCAGGATGTGCAGGCGGCAGCCGGTGGCCGACGCCATCATAATGTTCCGGGCCGTGCCGATGTTCTCGGCCTCACGCGGGATGCCTTTCAGGCCCAGGACAGTGGAAACGTAGCCTTCGTTCATCACGCCATCGGCGGTCAAGTCTTTGTCTTCGCAGTGGGCGACATACGGCAAATCCAGCATGGCGCAGTACTGCATGGCCCGGCGCAGGAACAGGGCGTTCTGGACCGGATAGGCGTCGTCGCCGATGCCGACGATCCCAGCGTCTTTGAGGTCCGCCATCTCGGTCAGATCGGTGTTGTGCAGGGCTTTTGAGACCGCTGCGACGACGTAGACCCGCGCGGATGCGCCCTCGGCCTGCCGGTGGATGTCCTGCACGATGGAGGCCGAATCAATCGGCGGGGCGGTGTTAGGCTGGCAGGCAATGGCCGTGAAGCCACCGCTGGACGCCGCCGCCGTCCCCGACTGCACGTCTTCTTTATATTCTTGACCGGGAACACGCAGGTGGACGTGCATATCTATCAAACCCGGCGTGACGACAAGGCCGGTGCAGTCTATAACAGTAACGGCGTCCGTCACAGGGAGATTGGGGTCGACTTTGGTGATCAGCCCATCGGCACCGATGAGAACATCGGCGGTCTCATCGCGGTTGTTTGCCGGGTCAACGACGCGGCCATTTTTGAGCAGTGTGGTCATAATCTTGCTGCCGAGAAGAGAGCGTAGGATTTTAATCCCACGCACCTCAAATATTCTCTTTCGTCCCAAACCGCTCCAAGACAAGTATCATCAGGAGATAACCCAGGACCAAGTCCAGGACAAGGAACAAAATCCAGCCGCTCAGAATGTTTGAGCCGGGACCGCAGCCGCGCCCGACACTGTCAATCCCGTTGATGTCGGGATACGTTTTGTCGTACCGAATACGGATGACCTGGCCCGGCTGAATGCCGGTCTTTTTCGGGTGGTCCGCGTCGCCCCAATAGGCCTCATCCACGCGAGTTTGCCCGGTGCAGAGCTGCTTCGGGCCAGGCTTCGTTTCGCCGCGTGTCAGCGGACCGAGCGCGAAGAACTCGTAGTCCACCAGGTAAATGTGGTCGCCGACTTTGAACGGGTTGCCGGTCGGCTGGACTTCTTTTTTCGTCACGCGCCCCGGCGCGAGTCCGTCGGCTTTTGTATAAGCGAGGTTCGGCGGCAGGAATTTCGACGGCGGAATGCCGACCAGCGGCAAGACAATGAACAGAAGAACGCTGGCAATTAGAAAGCCGGCTAAAAAGCGCAGGACGCGGGCGAGACTCATGTTAAACTCCTACGGATTCGACCCTTACGGCGCAGGCGCACCCATCAGCCAGAACAAGACCGCCATGCGGACAGCCACCCCATTTGTGACCTGGTCGGTGATGACGGCGATATCTTTGTCATCAGCTAGGGCAGAGGCAATCTCGATGCCCCGGTTCATCGGGCCGGGATGCAGCACGGTCACATCCGGCGCAGCGTTTTTCAGCTTCGCGCGGCTGACTCCGAACAAGCGGGCGTACTCACGGACAGACGGAAAAAACGCCGAGTCCTGGCGCTCCAATTGGATACGCAGGATGTTGACGACATCGGCACCCTCCAGCCCCGCTTCCAAATCGGTGTAGACGGTAACGGGAAGATGCTCGACAGCGGCGGGCAGCAGGGTCGGCGGGGCAATGAGACGCACGTTTGCGCCCATCACCGCCAGCCCCCAGATGTTAGAGCGGGCAACCCGCGAGTGCAGAATATCGCCGACAATCGCGACCGTGAGGCCCTCAATCCGGCCTTTGACCTGACGAATTGTCAACAGGTCGAGAAGGCCCTGGGTCGGATGCTCATGCGTGCCGTCGCCGGCATTAATGACAGGCTTATTTGGAACGTACTCGGCGGCGAGTTTCGCTGCCCCGCTATAAGAATGCCGGATGACGAACGCATCAATGCCCATCGCGTCGAGCGTCAGCATCGTATCTTTGAGCGACTCGCCCTTGACCGCGCTGCTGGTCGTTCCGGTCAGGCTGTAGGTATCGGCGGACATAATCTTCGCCGCCGCCTCAAATGAGGTCCGTGTGCGGGTACTTGGCTCGAAAAAGAGGGTCGCGACGGATTTTCCGCGCAGGGTCGGCACTTTCTTGACGGGCCGTGTGACGACCTCTTTGAACGACTGCGCCGTGTCGAGGAGATAGGTGATTTCGTCCGCGCTAAGGCTTTGCAAGTCTAACAAGTCTTTGCGCCTCATTGCGCCGCCCCCATGGAAGAAAGCGCGGCGTCACGGGCGGAGGGCATTTGCGTGTGCGAAGGCGTAAACGACCCGACGAGGCAAGCCTCGGGGCTTTTGTTGTGCCTCTTGTCCTCAACTTCTTGTTTCGGACGGCCTGCTCGTGTTCGATCAGCATCCTGTACGCCTAGGCGTTTGCTCTGGGCAAGCGTGTTCTGGTGCGGCTTGGTGCTCGCCCCCCAGCGAGGGCGCAAGTTCCTGACCGACGGGGCAAGCCCCGCGGCTTCAAGATTGGTGAACAGCGTCGCTGGAGGGCGAAGCGCCAAGCCGCCACCTGCGTGGCGGGGGACCAGAATGAACTCCATCTTTGCCCCGCGCAGGTGGGACCTTAGCGTCCGCGCCCCCCAGTGAGGGCGTTCACACCCTCGTTCCCAGTTCTGGTTGATATTCATATCCCCGCCTCTTTATGAATGACCACTTTGTCTTCACCATCCAGCTCTTGCAGAAAGACTTTGACGAACTCTCGCCGCCCGGTCGGAAGGTTCTTGCCGACGTAGTCGGGGCGAATGGGCAACTCACGGTGGCCTCGGTCTACCAAAACGGCAAGCTGAGTGACAGCGGGGCGACCTAAGTCTACGAGTGCGCCGAGGGCAGCGCGGACGGTGCGGCCGGTGAATGCGACATCGTCCACCAGGACAAGCCGCTTACCTTCGATGTCAAATGGGATTTGGGTCGTGCCGACATGGGGCTGGTATGTTCGGAAGTCGTCACGGTAAAGGGAAATATCGAGGACGCCGCAGGGAACCGGAGTGCCTTCGATGCGCTCAACAGTGTCTGCCAGGCGGCGGGCCAGAGGGCCGCCTTTGCGGAGGATCCCGACGATGACCAAATCCTGCACACCCCGGTTCTTTTCAAGAACTTCGTGAGCAATGCGTGTCCACGCCCGACGCATTTCGTCGGCGTCCATAATTGTCGCAGCATTTGGGTCGGTCAGTGCGGGCATGAGTACGCCTCGGTCGGCAGTTCGGCAGGAGGGGGGCGCAGGCGGGCAGGCAGCGAAAAATAACTGGCCTGAAGGGACGCTTGCCTTCCCCGCCTCGCAGGACGGAATTAAAGGTCACGGTCGAAAAGTGGTATGAACAGAGTATAGCAGAGGGTGCAGGTTTTGTCAAGCAGGCGCAAGGCTGCTAGCGCAGCCAGTTCAGCAGTACGGTCGCCAGGCTGAGGAAAATCGAAATGCCGATGACGTCCTGAAAAGCCGTCTCGAACGGCCCGGCGGTCAGCGCAGGGTCAAAGCCGGCCCGCTTGGACAGCAGGGGAATACACGTTCCAATGATGCCGGCAATGTTGACGGAAATAAGCATACCAAGAAAGACGACAAAGCCGAAGACCCAGTGCCGGTCCCAGACCCCGGCGATGACGCCGAGGGTCAGCGCACAGACGCCAGCGAGAATTAGCGTGGTGGCCGCCTGCCGGGCAAGCGCGTGACGCCAGCTGCCGAGCGTCACCTGACCCGACGACAGCCCGCGAATGATGATCGCCGCCGACTGCAAGCCGGTGTTGCCACTGATAGCCGAGATAATCGGCATAAAGCTCGCCAGCAGAATGAACTTGGTCAGCGTTTTGTCAAAGACGTGGATGACGACGCCCGCCAGCAGCTCAATCCCAAGCGTTGTCATAATCCACGGCAGGCGCATTTTGGCGATCTGCACCGGGGATTTTTTCTCTAGTTCTTCAGCATCCGAGCCGACCGTCCGCAGATACTCCTCGTCGAACTCTTCCATGAGGACGTCAATGATGTCATCAATCGTCACGATGCCGAGCATCTTGCCCACGCCGTCTGTGATCGGCAGGGTCAGGAGGTCGTAGCGGGAGATGAGTGCCGCCGCGTCTTTTTGGTCGGTTTCCGGGGACACGGTAATCGGCTCGCGGGTCATAAACGCGGAAACTGCCTGGCCCGGCGAGGCAGTCAGAGCGGTTTGGATGGAAAAGACGCCAGCTAAGCCGCCACTGGGGTAGACCACATAGATCTCATTGGTAGTTTCCAGAGTTTCCGCAGCTTGGCGCAGATAGGACAGCACCTCGGCGGCAGTCTGCTCCGGCGAAACCGAAGCAAACTTGTCGGTCATCAGACGCCCGGCGGTGCCGTCGGGGTACGCCAAAAGGGCGCGGACTTCGGCGGCATCCAGCGGGGCGCGGGCTTCCAAATCGGCGAGAAGCGATTTCGCGATGCGTGGATCGGCTTCCGAGACGACTTCGGCAGCATCGTCCATCGGCAAGTGGTCCAGGAGCGCGGTGATGCGCCCCAAAGGGGCATTGTTGGTCAGGAAACGCACCGTGTCGGGCGGCAGCTCGTCCAAAACTTCGGCGGCACGGGCATTGTCCAGCCAGTTGAAGACAGCCAGCGTTTCAGCGCGGGTCAGGTGCGTGACAGCCTCGACGATCTCCGCCGGATGCCGTCCGACTAGGGCCGCCGTCAGCCGCAGATCGCCGCCGTCACCAAGCGGCTTTTGGAGCGCGTTTCTCAGCGTTAAAGTCAGTTTCTGGGGCGTATCGTGTTCCATAGAGGCAGGTCATGCCACGGCGGCAAAGCTTGAAAACTCGCCGGTCGGCTCGTCCCACGCGATTGCCACTTCGGTGACTTCGGCGGCGTGCGGGCCATGCCGCAGGGCTTTAAGAAACTCATGCAGGGACTCTTCTTCAGCCTCCGCGACCGCAACGACCCCGCCGCCTTCACTGTTGCGAACAGTGCCGACAATGCCGAGCTGCCCGGCGACATGGGCGGCGAAGTAACGGTAGCCGACCCCCTGCACCCGGCCTGAAACCTGAGCCTGAACACGCTTTGTCATGGTGATTTCTCCTTATACTGTCTGAGAGGCCCAGGGTTAAAACCCTGGGCTGGAGGGCACTTTGCGCCGATTGGAACAAACCGGAACGGTATACGAAGTAATACCGAAGGCATACTGTCCTGCGGACAGAAGACGAGGAAAGAGAAGCTATAACTTTTGTCTGAAAGACAACCAGCCGCAGGCTCCTCACCCTAATAAAGCCTTAGCCCAGGATTTCAATCCTGGGTCCGCGAGGCTTACTTAACAAGCGTCACTTTGGTCATCTTGTCGCCGACTTTGAGCCGTCCGGCCACATCCAGACCCTTGATGACCTGGCCGAAGACTGCGTAGCCGCCGTCCAGAAAGTGGACTGGGTTCACACAGATATAGAATTGCGAGCCTGCCGAGTCCGGCTCTTGGCTGCGGGCCATTGCGACCGCGCCCGCAATGTGCGTCAGCGGGTTCGGAACGCCGTTCGACTTGAACTCCCCTTTAATCATGTAGCCCGGCCCGCCCTGACCATTACCCTGCGGGTCGCCGCCCTGAACGATTTTGGATGTGCCGGGTGCGCCGAGGTCGGTAATCCGGTGGAACGTCAGGCCGTTGTAGAAGCCTTTTTTGACCAGTTTCTCAAAGTTCGCGCAGGAAACCGGGGCATCTTTTGGGTACAGCTTGATTAAAATGACCCCGCGCGTGGTCGCCATGCGGACCACAGGGGCAGATGCCGGTGCGGCGACTGCCGACAGTGGCAGGATGGCGAGCGCAGCGGTAAGGACAAATGGGGCAGGGCAAATCTTCATACAGTCTCCTCGGAAAGCGTCGTTGATGCCCTCATTGTAGCACTTAGGTCGCCGGGCGTCAATGACTTGGTGCGGCTTATCCTCCGTCGCCGCCTCCTCCGTCACCACCGCCGCCATCCCCTCCCCCATCACCGCCGAAATCACCGCCCCCGCTGAAGTCGCCGCCGCTGTCAAAGCCGCCGCTGCTGCCGCCGCCGTCGGTGAAGAAGTCGCCGGAGCCAGACGAGCCAGGATCAAAACCTTGCGTGTCATAGTTTTGCGCGTCGTAGCCGCCGCCCTGGTTCCCAAAGTCCCCACCCGGAGTCGCGAAGTCGCCGCTGCCCTGTGCTCCGAAGTCACCGCCATAGCCGCCATCGGAATAGCTCTGCTGGTAGGATGGCATATCGGTCGCATAGGCATACGGGGCGTACCCCATGCCATAAGAAGGCATCATCATGTCGCCGAGCAGGTCTGCCGTGAGGTAGCCGGCCAGGAAACCGTCGTAGCTGCCCCAGCCGCTATTTTGGTAGCGCCAGTAGTCGCGGTACGGGTCGTAGCCCTGGTAAGCATACCACGGCACGGACTGGCCGCCGGACTGAAACGACCGCACTTGCGGCATTTCGCCCCGGCGCAGGGAGTCGGCCTCATCCGGCGTGACCAGAACTTGGCGGCTCTGGCCGCTGAGCGTCAGCGTCACCGGCACAAGTGACGACACGGGCGCGGGCTGGCCTGAGAAGAACGAAACGCCGCGCTGCTTCGCCGGGATAGCGTCCACTTGCGGCTGGCTGTCCGGCAGCGGCGGCGGGCGCAGGGCGGCATCGCCGGGAATGTTCGCCGTATTTCCCAGCGCCCGGTCCTGGGCCGTCCGGGCCGACTGAACATCGGCCTGCGCCTGGGTCAAGAGCGTCTGAGCGCGAGACAGATCGGTCATTTCGGTGGCCCGGTCTAAAATCTTTCCGGCCTGCTCGTACTTGGCCGATGCCGCCTGCCGGTAGGATCGCGTCTGGTCCGAGTCCGGGTTGTTAGGCGGCAGGACGGCCCCGTAGTTATCCAGATATTCAATGCCCTGCAAGACGTTTTCGCGCAGGGCGTCAATCGGCGGGCGCAGAGCCACCATGTTCTGTCGCTTTTTGCGCCCGGCGCTAATGATCAGCGCAGCAATTCCGATGACCACGACCAGAAAGACAATCCAGAGTGTCATAGCAGGCCCTTTGTATTCCTTTTGGTTGATTTCGGCGGCAGTCGCCTGGGCAAGCTGTGCGGTTCCGTCCTGCGGGTTCACAGCAATAGCCGGGGCGTACTTTCGTTCCAGTGCGCTGCGAGCGGACGCATCAAGCGCTGTGGTCCAGACCGTGACGCCGGGGTTTGGACCTTGCAGAGCGACCAGCACTAAAGGCTCTTTGTCTAGATTCAGCGATTTGTGAAGCTGGAACGTGTAAAATGCCCGGATATGACTGCCGACCTTTGATTCAAGCTGCGGATCACGGGCTTCGGCCTGCTTTAAGCCCGCGACGTAAGTAGGCGGGAGGGAGCGCAGAATGGCGATTTTCACTTCCGTATGCGGGTTGTCCTGGCTTTGAGACGCCGCCTGCTGCAAGACCTGCGTGTCAATGCCGTTGATCCCCGGCTCGACATACACATCGCTTGTGGTCAGCGCCTGATAGGCTTGATCGTACTGGGTGTTGACCGGAGCCGGATCGGCGGTTTGAGCGCGGGCGCGAGGAGCAAAGAGAAGAAGGAATGGCAGGACAGAAAACAGAAAGAGAACGCGGTGCGGCAGTGTGCGGTTCATAGATGTCTCCGGGCAGGTCACGGGAGCAAATCAGTGTCTTACACTCGTATCATACCCAAAACGGCGGCACACGGGAGGTCTCGATGGAAATCAGCGATGTATTAGAAAGTCTGCGGCAGCTTGCCCCGGAAGACCTTGCGCTAGACGGCGACCCCGTCGGTTTGCTGGTGGACCGGGACGGCTTAGAAGTCCGCAAAATCGGCATCTGCCTGGATGCGACACCGGCGGCAGTGGAGCGGGCAGTTTCCGCCGGTGTCCATCTTGTCGCCGCACACCACCCGCTCATCTATCACCCCTTGAAGCGGCTCGGCTCGGATCCGGTTTCGGCGGCTGTCAAGATGCTTGTCAAACACGACATCGCGCTATACGTGATGCACACGAACTGGGACGCCGCGCCGGGCGGCATCAACGATACACTGGCCGAGTGCCTGGAACTCAAAGACGTGCAGCCGCTGGGGACGCACGGACTAGACCGCCTGCCGCGCCTCGGCACATTGGCATCGCCGCGCCCACTCGCCGACTTCGCCCGATTTGTCGAAACTGCGCTCGGCTGCGCGGAAACCAGCGCCCTGCGGTGCGGCGGCTGTGATCCTCGGCAGATGATCTCGCGGGTCGCTGTCTGCGGCGGGGCAGGCGCGGAGCTGGCAGAAGCCGTGCAGGCGGCGGGCGCGGAAGCGTATGTGACGAGTGATGTCCGGCACCATGAGTTTTTGGAAGCCGAAGCGCGGGGCATGGCGCTGCTCGACGCCGGCCATAGCGCGACCGAAACACCGGGAATGCGGGCGCTGGTCCGTACCCTGCCGGCCCTGCTGACGGGGATTGAGGTAGTCTGGGTAGGGGAATAACGGCATGAGTTTGGAGAAAGAAAAGATGACACTGAAAATTGATCCGAACGATGCAGTGGTCCTATTGATTGACCTGCAAGCGGGGATCGCAGACAAGCCGCTGACTGTTCCTACCAAAGAGCTGCGGAAGGGAGTTGGGGGACTGTGCAAGATTGCCGCTTTGTTCACGCTTCCCGTCGTCGTGTCCGGCCTGCATAACCCGGACGGCAGCGACGCCAAGTTCCTGCCGGAAGTCAAAGAAGCGCTGGGAGATTATCTGATCCACTACCGCACATCGGCGGATTCGCTTGAGAACGCAGACATTAAAGCGGCCATTGAGGCCACGGGGCGCAGAACGCTTTTGATCGGCGGCACGATTACGGAGATCGCCGTGCAGATGGCCGCGCTGTCCGGGATTGAGCTTGGCTACCGCGTCTTTGTTGTGGTGGAAGCCGTTGCCGGGGCCAGCCCGCGCACGGAAGAGGCGGCGTTTCACCGCCTGCTGCAAGCGGGCGCGACGACAACTTCGGCGGTAGCTTTGTGTCTGGAAATCGCCGGAGACTTCCGGCAGCCGAAAGGCGAGTCGGCGTTGAAGCTTCTTGGTATGCTGATGGGCTGATTATAGGCAGGAGCGCTTCTACGCTCCTACTTTCTCAGCGATCAGCGCGATCAAGTCGCGGGCAAGGGTGTCTATCTCGGCCTGGTCTGGGCCTTCGGCCATGACGCGCACGAGCTTTTCCGTTCCCGATGCCCGGACATTGATCCGGCCCCGGCCATTCAGGCGCTGCTCGGCGTCGGCAATGGCCCGCTGGATGTCCGGGTCGGACGCCCACGTCTGGCGGTCACGAACTTTGACGCCAAGTAATACCTGCGGGTACTCGGTCATCTGGTCGGCAAGCGCCGACAACGGCTTGCCGGTTTCGCGCATCACTTTCAGGACTTGCAGCGCGGTCAAGAGGCCGTCGCCGGTGGTGGTTAGATGGCCGAAGATGAGGTGACCGGACTTTTCGCCGCCCAGCACATACCCCCCGCCGCGCATCGCTTCCGAAACGTAGCGGTCGCCGACGGCGGTTCGCAGAAGCGTGAGGTCAGACTGCTTCAAGGCCGCTTCGAGGCCCATGTTGCTCATAATGGTCCCGACAACCGTACCATGTGCGAGCTTTCCCGATGCGGCAAGGTGGCGGCCAATCAGACACATGACCCGGTCACCGTCCACCAAACGTCCCTTTTCATCGGACAGCATGACCCGGTCAGCGTCGCCATCGAATGCGAGGCCAATGTCGGCTCCTTCTTCCACTGTCCGGCGCTGCATCTCCTGGGGATGCAGCGACCCGCAGCCGGCATTGATGTTGAGGCCGTCGGGGGCGCAGGACAGCGTGACTACGTCCGCCCCTAAATCCGTGACAACGCGCGGCCCCAGCGCCGAATTGGCCCCATTCGCGCCGTCCAGCACGATTTTGACGTTCTGGAGCGTCACGCCGTCCATCGTGTCTTCCAGATGTCCGGCGTACAAATCGCAGAGGTGCGTGTCGTGGGTCAATCGGCCAACGCCCGCGCCGGACGGCTTCGCCCAGGTATCCACTTCGGCAACATGGCTTTCGATTTCGGCTTCCAGCGCGTCGTCAAGCTTGTAGCCGTCGCCGCCGAAGAACTTGATGCCGTTGTCGCCGAACGGATTATGCGAAGCGGAGATGACGACACCCGCGTCGAAGTTTTGCATACGGGCAATGCCGGCGACGGCGGGTGTCGGGACGACGCCTGCGGTGACGACCTGAGCGCCCATCGAGCAGAGGCCCGCCGCCAGCGCCGACTCCAACAGCGTCCCGGAAATGCGCGTGTCGCGCCCGACGACAAAGCGGGGCGTATGGCCGCGCCCTAGAGCGCGGGCGGCGGCAGCTCCCAGCCGCATCGCGAGCAGGGGGGTCAGCTCGGTGTTCGCGACGCCGCGCACACCATCGGTTCCAAACAACTTCTCAGCCATAAAACTACAAATCTCTCCTCAGCTTCTTAATCGGGTACCAGTTCTTAACGGGGTGTCAGCGGCGCAAGCACCGGCGGCGGCGCGGCCGGGGAAGCTTGCGGCGTCACCGGCGGCGGCGCGATGACATGGACAGTGACGGTGATCGGGCCGGGCGGCGAAAGCGTCAACCCGGCCGGCACAATCGGCAGGACACGCCGGACGACATCACTTGTCGCCCCGGATACGTCAATCGGGCGCGTTGTCAGGGTCCCAATGGCAGCAAGCTGCTCCGGGCGGCCTTCGGCGGTCACAGTCGCCGGGGAAACTTCAATATTGCCGAAGCGGTACGGAGCCGTCAGCGTCCCAACGACGTTTGCACTGACGATAAGTGTTTTGCGGGACAGCGACCGCACCAAATCCAGGCGCACATGGGCGGTTGCCGGCGTCACAGACACGTCCCCGACCGGGCTGCCGGCGGCGTCCAGCGCAGCGACCGTGTAGTCTTCATCCACGGCACCCGGCACTTGGTCCGGGTCGGCCTGCGCGGCCAGGCGCACGACTGAGGCGACCGCCGTGCGTGTGCCGGTGACGACCGCTTCACGGGGCGTGATGATTGGTGAGGAGAACGAATACCCGGCAGGGGCAATGCCGATGTCGTCTACACCAATCGGCATTTGGCGGCGGCGGCGTGGCTCCAAAGAAAGCGAGATTGGCGGCGGATCGTTTTCTACTGAGACGCTCGCCGGCAGTCCAGCGACATGCACCGGCAGCGGCTGAGTTGCGCCGGGCTTGGCATGGGACAAGTCCACCCAGGCTGTCACCGTGGCATCGGATAAGCGATTGATTTCATCGGAAGAGCCGTCTAAAGTCAGCGACACCGAGGGCAAATCCGCCGCACCTAGAATCAGGCTCGGAGGCAGGTTCCGCACCGATAAAGGCAAGATCAGAATATGCGGCGGGCGGGTGTTATTCAGCCCAGCGACATAGAAGTGCAGGACGACGGCGAAAAACAGAGCCAGCAACTTGTAGCCGAAATTATGGCGCAGGGCAGGAAGCATGGTTAAGCAGGAAGCATGATAAAGTCATCGAAACCGGCACTAGAAGTGCCGGTCTACTTTCAAGCGGAAGTGTCTGCGACACGGACCAAGTCTCATTCCAGAACATCTCTATGCTATGGGCATTGAGTCCCGCAGGGACTTTGATGCAAAAATAGATCGGCACTTCTAGTGCCGGCTCCTCGCTGCCGTGCACGTTCGCCTGCTGACGGTTTTGGTCATTGAGAGCGCGGCTCGGCGGCGGCAGACTCAGACGCGGGTTCCGCCGCGAGAATCGTTTCCGGCAGCGTCACCGTTTCCGGCAGGCGCGGGGAGGGAGCAGCCGGCGTGGGTGGCTCCTTGCGGGTAGCACGGGGCCGGATGAAGCTCCGGCGGCGGCGCAGGCTCGGCTTCTCACGTCCCGTGTATTCCCGGATGAGCAGGTCCCGCAGGCGGCCATCGTCCCGCAGGCCGCGCACCATTTTTCCACCGAACGCCAGCGAGATAATGCCGGTTTCCTCGGATACGACCACGACCAGCGCGTCGCTCTGCTCGGTAATTCCCAGCGCGGCCTTGTGGCGGGTATGCACCTGCATTCCGTTGACAGTCCGGCTTTCCGAAAGCGGCAGGGTGCAGCCCGCCGCAACGATGCGGTCGCGCCGGATGACCGCCGCACCGTCATGCAGGGGCGAGCCGGGATAAAAGAGCGTACACAGTAGGTCGGCGTTGACCTCGCTATTGATCAGCGTTCCCGTTTCGACAATGTCGCTGAGGCCGGTTTCCCGCTCCAAAACCAGCAGAGCGCCAATTTTCTTGTCGGATAGGCTTTCGGCAGCCTGCACGATTTCGCCGACAAGCGACGACAAATTCTCGCGGTCCAGTCCGGTGAAGCCCTTGCCCCAGAAACCCAGCCGCCCGACTTCTTCCAGTGCGTGCCGCAGCTCCGGGAAGAACAAGATAACGATAGCGACTGGGCCAAGCGGCAAAATCTGCTGCAAAATCCAGCTAAGGGCCGATAGCCGCGCCCAAGTCGAGAATAGCAGCATGGCGACAAACACGACCAGCCCCGTGATGATCTGCCACGCCCGCGTCCCCTTCGCCAGCATCATCAGGCGGTAAACGAGATACGCGACAATGAGAATGTCCGCCCCAGTCCGTACCAGACTCCACGCATCCCCGTCCGTCAGCCACCGCGTCCCGTCGCGCCAGAGTTGTAGAAGCAGAGCGTGCATGAGTTAGAAATCTTGAATTTGTCCTGCGGGATTATGGCACAAGTTGAGGCCGTTTCGCAAGGCGGCTGACACCAGTAAACTTGAAAGGCAAAAGCCGCCCCGGCCAAACTGACCGAAACGGCTCCCCGATTGTTCCCACAATTTCCAAATAAATCAGGCGCAAAGTGTTTCATGTCTTGAGAACATATTTTCCTAAAAATAAAATAACAAGCGTCACCAGCGCCATGAGGCAGCTTACAGCCATCTCTTTCGCCCGCTGGGATTTAGAAAAGATGGCGACCGGCAGACCAATCAAGATGACCGGCACCATTAGCCAAAAGAAAGTGGCAAACATTCCGGCGAATGTCAGGGCGAAGCAAGTCAGGCTCAGAATGATTCGGAAAGCCTTCGACGCGATGAAGTACATCTCATGCCGCCTGCTGCGGGACAGGCAGATAAACGGCAATTTCGCTCTGCGCTTTTTTCAGTTCTTTCCGGTGAACCCAGCGCGTACTCTCATGCTCCTGTGGGGGATGAGAGGCACGAGGGCCGAGCAGGATTTGCTGAAGACGGTCTGTATACTCTTTCGTTTTCTGGCAATCTTTTATTGAGGAAATCATAGCCTCGCCTTTATTGCAGGCAGGGGCATCGAAGGGCAGTGGCAAGCCCTGCCCTGACGGGAGCTGGCTTAATCCGGCGTCGGGTGCGGTAGGTCATCGGTAGGTGAAGCCAATTCCGACGCGGCGTTGTCGTCTTTGGTCTTTTTCTGAATGATGTTGCCTTTTTTGTCGCGAAGAACCGGCGGCGGGAGAAGCTCGATGGAGGGGATTTCGGTGCCGTTTGGGTGGAACGGGACGCGGCTGAGGCAGAGGGTATCCACCGAGAGCACGTAGCGGTGATCGGCGGGGCGCGGGCCGGTGACGTTCAGCGTCAGTGTATGGCGGCCGCGAGCGAGGCTGACCGTGCCAAGCTGGCTCCAGACGAATTTGCCTGCGTATATGTCCCCTTCAGCGCGGGCGTCCTCGACCGTATTTGCTCCGCCGTCGTCTATGGTATAGGTGAACGGCGACGAGCTGGGCAGTGGGCTGGTTGCGGCCCATAGATCATACGAGCCGGGAGTGCCGACGGCAAACTGGTAGACAGCCTGGTAGCCGCTGCCGCCCTCGCCGGCAGAAACCGACGGCGGGCGGTCAGTGTCCAGCGACAAGTAAGAGCCGCCGGACGCTTCGGAGTCGGAAACAAATGAGTCGAACGTGTACGACGACGCGCTTTCGCCTTCCAGCCACAGAAAGGGCTGCAAAACCTGCGAGAGATGGCCGATGAAGCGAGCAAAAGCATTATAGCGCAGGTCGGAGTCCTGGGCAGTCGTTGGGATAGTGTTACGGAGATTAAAGAGCTGCTGCTCGTAAATATCGGTGGAGAGGCCCTGCTGCTTTGCCAGCCTCAAGAGGCGCGTCGCTTCCGCATCGGCAGCATCGGCGGCACCGGAAGGCAGCGGGACACTCGAAAGATGAGTGAACACAATCGGGTCTGCGCCGACCGCGACAGTCCATGTGCCCTTCTTTTTTTCCACTTTCAGCGGAACCCCGGCGGCGTCGGTGATCTGCACTGGAGCGTCTTTGGGGAAAGGAAAGCCGGCCTGGGTCAAGCCGTTGTGCGGGGACCAAACCACAAAGCGAGACTCACCGCCATCGGGATCGTCAACTTTGTATCCGCGCAGCTCCGGGCCAAGCGTGAATGCATCCCCGTTTTGAAACAACGCGCCCGCTCGATAGGACGGCAGCCACCAAACATCGCCCGGCAGGCGTTTAATGCTGGCCCCAATCCCTGTGACTCCAGCGGGATACGGCAGAATGTGCGGGCGGTCGGTGAGGTCGCGGGCCTGGAACGACAGCGACGCGCCGTAGTCGGCGAGCCGCAGGGCGTTCTGGGCGGTCGAGACAGGCGCAAAGAAGCCGCGTGCGCCAATGTCTTTCAGCGCATCCCAGCCGAAGTTCAAGTCTGGAGCAACAGCCGCCGCCCCGCTGGCGATGAGCCAAGTGGTTCGGGGCGTATCTTCGGCCTGAGCGAACGCATACACGCCGGCTGCGGTGCTGTTCATACTGAGGCCGTCAAACCCGCCGCGTGGGTTTGTATTAGTGAGAGCGGAGCTGCCGCCCCACGCATACAGCACGGGGACATCGGCGACGCCTTTTTTCAGCACATCGGCCATCGAATTCATGTAGCCGCGCACCGACTCTAGGCGGAACTGAGCCAGATCGCTCCACAAATGCCCGCCGATGCCGTTCTCGTTCAGGACAGCATAGGAGGCTTTTTTGACGGGATCGTAAACCGCCGCCACTCCGCGCGAGCCGGCCCAGAGCGGGATGCATCGGGCAGCAGTCTCAAAATCCGGCAGGTCATGTTCCTTGATCCCCCACCCCCGGTTCAGGTCGTCTACATTGTGATTGTACTTTTTGTTCAGCCACGCCTGGAACTCCAAGCGATAGCCGCCGGACGTCGGGATGACGCTTTCCACTTCTCCGCCGAAGCCGATGTCAGCCGTCAGCGGGTCCAAAAAGAAGCGAAAGCCCGGCCCCAATCTGATCTGCCGAAAGAATCCCAGCACTCGGTCCCGGTAGTCGTCATACCCCTGCCATAAATCAGGCAGCCGGCCTTCGGGCGTTCCCGGCGCATACACCCGCTCCGGGTACAGCAGGAGGACATCATCGGTGCCCTGCGCTTTCGGAGAAACCACCGCCGTATCGCCGCCGACCACCCGCGCCGTGCCGCTTTCGTCTATTTCTTTGTCATGAGTAGACACCAGCAGGTAGAGCGCCCCGGTCAGCCCTGGAATATGGCTGAAGCGTGTCGGGCCGTTTGTCGGCGGCGACGGATTGCGGTAGACGGCGGGCTTGATCACTGTTCCCACGAGCGGATTATCCGGCGCGTCGGCGATCCGCAGGCCATACTGAAAGTGGTTTGCTTCCAGCCAGTCCAGCACCCGCTGCACGGCGGCGGGCGACGCATGGGTCAGCCCGACGGTTCCTGCCGACAGCAAGACATCCCGCACGCCCGCTTTTTTCAGCACGTCCAGCGCGGCTTTGTCTTTGGCCCAGTTCTCGTCCGTCGGCAGGTCCGTCCAGGTCGTCGGCACAAACTCCGCCCCGACCGGCAGGTACGGCGTCCCATCCCACGTCAGCCCATGCGCCTGCCCCACGGTCCACGCATGGCTAGTCCCCGCCGAGTCCTGGTACACGCCGGTCGCCTGCGGCTTCAAGTAAGTCAGCGGCGCCAGTGTCGGCAGTGGAAGCGTTTTTTTGCTCGCGGCCTGTGCCGGCATCGGCAAGAGCGCGAGGGTAAGCAGCAGTATTGGAAGGTGTTTCATAAGAAGTTAGGAAGAAACAAGAACCATGCCGTAAACGGCACGGCTATTGGGTGAGGACGCCGAGAACCCACCACTTCGTGGGGCTAAGATGAAGACGTTATTAATCCGAGTGCGCCAAAGGCGTAGTTTACGACACCCCCGCCCAGTACCTGTGTCGTTCACGACATGGTCGATTTCAACGTCCCTCGAACAGTCTTTGGAGTTCGTCCGGCCACGGGTCGTCAAAATCGTCAGGCACAACAAACTGTCCTTCTGCAAGCTCGCTAGGACGACGCGTTAGCAGCAAATCTTCAGTCTCAGAGGATTTGACAGGATTGATTTCGGCGACTGGACGCCCGGCTTGGGTAACTAGTGGAGTTTCACCCGCCTGCACACGATTGAGACAACCCATGAGGTCATGCTGAATTTCGTCAATGCTGATTGTTGTCATTTTTTAGACACCTTCCAGGCTCCTGGCGTCTAGTGCAGCGCATTGTTGGAGCGCACGCGGTTTCGTTTCGGTCAGTCGTTTTCCTCTTGCCAATAGCGTACCGTTGGGTTTAATCGCCGGGCGATTTGCCTCTCCTGAGTATAGTCCGCATCAACCGACAGCGGCTCATTCTCAAAAGCATTTGTTAAGAAATAGGCCCCGCTCTTGTAACAAGCGGCTATCGTCCACATCATACTCTCTAATCAGAGTAATGGATGCGCGGCGTTCCTGACTCCGGCGACCAAAAGATGATCGGTGGTCTCTCTAAAGATGTTATGCCACAAGGAACCAGAAAGTCCGAGTCACCTGGGTCGGAGAACAGGTCAAAATAATGGGTGCTCGGCTCAAACTCCAAAGGCTCCCAAGTTTCTCTCAGATGATCGGTGATTAAATCTTCTGACAAGTGAACCGAGGCATCTAAAGCTAAATCCAATGGAGCAAAATAACTCGCCGGATGAGCAAAAAGACTGGTCTCTGCGTAGCTTCCCCTTTGAGTTCCATTGCGCCACATATAAAGCTGGTATAAATCTTCAGGTAACTCGAAAGGAAAAGGATTGACCATATCATCTATCACTTCCCGGCTCAGACCGGGCTGCAACAAAGACACTAACGGACTTTTCAGCCTGACCAACTGTGTGAAAACCTCGTCTAAGGCCAATGTAAGGCTCAATGGAGTTCTCCTTCCAAGCAACGGCGATTAAACAGCCTTCGTCCGTGCGGTCTAACAAGCATTAAGCCGCCGCTTTGTGCATATAGTGGGTTCAACTATGGACATTCACCATGTTTAAAACATTTTCTCTACATACGTTCCGGCGCGGACAAGCCCAAGAGCGACAGCGTGTTTCGCAGGACGATCTGCGTGGCGTGAACCAAAACGAGCCGGGCTTTGAGTGTTTCGGGGTCGTCACAGACGACGCGGAGGGCGGGGCTGCGGTTGCCAGCGTCGTAGAACGAGTGGAAGACGGCGGCGAGGTCGCGGGCATACTGGACTAATCGCTGCGGGGCGTATTCGGACGCGGACAGGGCGATTTCCTGGGGCAGCTCACTCAGCTTTTTGATCAGCTCAGTTTCAGTGTCTTCAGTCAGCAGTGACAAGTTGGCGTCAGCGGCGGCGGGTACAGCAACACCTTTTTCTTCGCGGGCGCGGTCTATTGCCTGGACTATTCTTGCGTGAGCGTATTGGACGTAGTAGACGGGATTGTCTTTTTCGGTCTTGCGGGCCAGGTTGATGTCAATGTCTAAAGCCGAGTGCGGGGAGCGCATCAGAAAGAAGAAGCGGGCGGCGTCTTTGCCGATTTCGTCAATCAGGTCGGCCTTCAGCTCCAAGATGTTGCCTTTGCGCTTGGACGACATGACAAGCTCGCCGTTTTTGACGATTGAGACCAGTTGGTACAGGAGAACATAGAGGCGGGCGGGGTCGTAGCCAAGCGCGGCGATGCTGGCTTTGGTCCGGGCGACGTAGCCCGCGTGGTCCGCGCCCCAGACATTGATGGCCCGGTCAAAGCCTCGGTCGAACTTGTCTTTGTGGTAGGCCACATCGCCGGCAATATAGGTCGGGGTGCCGTCGGCCCGCATCAGGACGCGGTCCTTGTCGTCGCCGAACCCGGTGGATTTCAGCCACAATGCGCCGTCTTTTTCGTAGGTAAAGCCACGCTCGGTGAGCGTTTTGATCGCCGACGTGACCCGGCCGTCGGCGTGAAGCGTGGCCTCGCTGAACCAGGTGTCGAAGGTCACGCCGAACGCCGCCAAATCGGCTTTCTGCTGGGCCACCATGCCGTCCTGCGACAAGTCGCGGAACGTGCGGACGGTCTGCGGGTCGTTTCGTTCGGCGTTCTCGAACTCGCTGCCATGTTCCTCTAAAATGCGCCGGGCGACATCGGTGATATAGTCGCCCCGGTACATTTCTTCCCATTCGTCGTCTTTGTGGCCTAAAAGCTCCCGGTAGCGGAAGAAAACCGACAGGCCGAAAGAGTTCATCTGCACCGAGTTCAGCGCATCGTTGATGTAGTATTCCCGCGAAACAGTATAGCCCGTGGCGGCAAGCAGGGACGACAGCGTATCGCCGAGGGCGGCGTTGCGCCCGCCCGCGACAGTGATGGGGCCATTCGGGTTCGTGGACACAAACTCGACGATCACGCTTTTGCCGTGGTTCGTTTCGGTCTTACCATAGTCTGTGCCAGCGGCTTCGATGCGTGTCAGAATATCGGCGAGCCAGTCGGGCCGAAGCGTCAGGTTGATAAAGCCCGGCCCGGCGATCTCGGCGGCGGCGATGATCGAGTCACCGCCAATCGGCAGGTGTCCGACAATCTTCCCGGCGGCATCGCGCGGGTTCATGCTGAGGGCGCGGGCGAGGCCAAGCGCGACCGATGTAGCCCAGTCGCCGTGTGACTTCTGCTTCGGCATTTCGAGTGTGACGACGGGGATTGTATCGAGCGCCAATTCGCCGCTGGATTTCGCCGCTTCCAGTGCCTGCGTGATGAGTTCTGCGAGTTGTTCCTTAATCATAGGTGTCCTAATCGAGAAGAGGTTATTCCAGCCAGCGTGATGCGCCCGGCCAGACATATTCTACGGCGGTCAGCAAAGCGATTACCACCGCGTAGCCGAGCAAGATCTGGGCGATGCCTGCCGTCCAAATCCGGCGCAGGGGCGCAAAATGTGGTCGCTTCCCGCCCTGCCGTGCGTGCCGGGACAAGACCTGCTCGGCGGCAAAAATCGCCCCGGCAATTTGGCCGTCGGTGGCCGGACGAGTTGCAAACCACTGCTGTACCCAGCCGCCGACCCGACGCCAGTAAACCAGGGTCAGTGGCCCGGAAGCGACGGCGGCCAAGGTCACGGAGTCCAGAAGCTGCCAGTGGGCGGCTTCGGTCACGCAGAAGACGGCGAGAAACGACAGCAGGAACAGCGTGTAGCCGGCAAAGAAGTTGGTGCCGCAGCGCGGATGGACGCGCGGCATTGTCCGCACGGTGTCTACTATCAGCGGCTCGCGGCGCTCGACGCAGTGAACCACTTGATGCTCGGCGGCGTGGATGCCGGACAGCGGGATCAGGCGCAGGAGCAGAAAGACGAACGGCAGCGGAAGCCAGGGAGAGATCGCCGTCAGCCAAAGCACGGCTCCGGGCGGCAGACGGCTTTCCCAAACGTTCAGCGCCGGGAAGTGCGCGGCGGCGAGGCGGCTGACGCCGTGCGCGATGGCCTGCGCCAGCAGAGCCAGCACGCTCATGGTCATGCCGGTCAGCACGAGGCCCCAGAAGCCCGCGCCGCCACCCGAAACGCCGTCATGCAGGTAGACACCCAGCGGGGTCGCCATGCCGCCGAGTCGCGGCGGAGCCGCCGGAGGAAGCGGAATGCCGGGCCGGGTCAGCACAGCCACGAGACGCCCTTCACGGTCGTGCAGCGGCAGGGCGGGCCGGTCCGAGCGCTCCAGCGCCACCAGCGCGTCATGCAGGCTTGTTTCCAGTGGGCTGATTTCGGTAGGGGTCTCGACTTCCATCACCTTATGATACCAGAAGCGGCTAAAAAAGTTTTCATCCTTGCCCTAAAGAACTCGGCACGGCATCCCATAATAGAAGTGTACGCAGTTTCGGGAGCAGAAAATCGGCGCAGGCCGAAAGAGGCCGCAGGAAATGCGGCCCTTAGTTCGCCTCCACGGTCTTCGCCGGAGCAGTGCTCTTTAGATAACCCGTACACAGTCCGTGGCAGGATGCCACATGTCTTCGTTTTTACCGTTCTCGGTCCAGACAGCCGGGAGCATCAGGGAGGAAATTCATGTCTACACGTATTAACACTAACACGACCGCGTTTGACGCTTCGGTCAACCTCAGCAAGAACACCGCCGCCCAGTCCCAGGACATCCAGCGCCTGTCGTCGGGCCTGCGGATCAACTCCGCCGCCGATGACCCGTCCGGCTACGTTCTGTCCCAAAGCCTGCAAGCTCAGTCAGGTTCTTTGACCCAGGCGACGAACAACACGAACGATGCTATCAACGTTGTCAAGACCGCTGAAGGCGCTTTGACCCAGGTGCAGGCGCTGCTCGTCAATATCCGCCAGACCATTGTTCAGGCCGCGAACGTCGGAACCAACAACTCGACTGCCCTGACCGCCGACGCTCAGGCCGTTTCCGACTCGGTTGCCTCAATTGACCGGATTTCGTCCACGACCCAGTTCAACGGCAAAAACCTGCTCGACGGCTCCGCTTCTTCCAGCGGCGCGTCCTTCACCGCTGGAACCGGCGCGGCAGTCGCTGCCACCGGCGTCACACTCGCCGTCAACGGCCAGGCCGGCGCTTACGGCGCCGCCGGCATCGGCTCCGGCAACGTTACCCTGACCGCCGGCGTCAAGGATGCCAGCACGGCGACCTTCACCGGCGGCGGCGCGACCGACACGTTCGGCGGCTCGTTCACGATTGAAGGCAAGACCGTCAACCTGAGCGGCACCCAAAACACAAAAGCCGACATCACCACAGCCATCCAGCAGCAGACCGGATTGAACTATAACATCACCGGCGATGCGTCCGCCGGCCTGGTGTTCACCGAAGCGAAAACAGGCGCGGTCACCACCGTCGCTACTGCAGGCACTTTGGCTTCCTACGTCGTCAGCACGGGCGCCACGTCTTCAACGGCGACGGTTTTCGGCCACTCGGCGACCGGCGCAAACGCTTCCCTGACCGTCAACGGTCAGGTAAGTGATACGGTCAGCGCGGACGGCACGACGTTCGGCTTCACCACAGGTGCGCTGAAAGGTCTGTCGCTGACGACGAATGCGACGACCGCAGGCACTGTCGGCACGTTCAGCGCCTCCGCCGACAAAGCGGTCGCCGGCAACAACCTTCAGTTCCAGATCGGCTCCAACCAGAACCAGACGATTCAGCTTTCCATCGGCAGCACCAAGTCAAACAACGTCGGCAACTACACGGATGCTGGCGGCAGCGCCTTTAAGCTCCAGGACCTGCTGAAAGGCGGCGCAATTGATCTAACGGACGTGACCGGCAAATCGCAGCAGACGGCGCTCGGCGTCATTGACCAAGCCATCCAGGACATCTCGGCGGCGTCGGAGAAACTCGGCTCGACCCAGACAAACGTCCTTCAGTCGAACGTCGCCAGCCTCGCGGTGTCCCAGTCGAACAACGACAGCTCGCTGTCCACGGTTCGCGACACAGACCTTGCGGCAACGGTCGTTGACTACACCAAGAACCAAATCCTGGTCCAGGCCGGCACATCGGCTTTGTCGTATGCCAACCAGGCCCCGCAGGCGATCCTGAAGCTTCTTCAGTAATTCGCTCGCCGCTTAGGCAAAATAGTAAGCCTCTCTTCCAAAAACAGTAAGCCTCTCTTCCAGAGGACCGCTCCGGCGGTCCTCTTTTTTTGCGCCCTGTACGAACCGTGCCTGCCGTCGGGTATACTGAAGGCATGAATACTCATTTGTCGAAGGCACGGGCGGCTCAGGAGTCGGGCCTGGTCAGCCTGGACACGCTCGCCCCGGCGCTTTCGGCCTGCTGGACCATCGGCGCGTTCGGGCGTCAGCGCCTGTACATCTTGTCTGGCAAGTTCGGCCCGGAGCAGCGCTTCTGCTCCCGCTATGTCGTGTATCCTGAGAGCGGTCCTGATCTGCCCCAGGCTAGCCGCTGGCGGGTCTGCCTGCTGCACGGCCAGCAGGATTACACCAAAGGCCGCTTGGACATTTTGCAGGACCGCATTGCCGAGCTGCCCGATCCAGCAGGACTGATGGAGCATTCAGTCGTGCTTGGCGTGATGGAAACCGCCCGCGAAGCTCAGCAGGAATGTGTCACTCATGCCGTGTCCGTCGGCAACGGCAAGGCAACAGCGACAGAAGCCGCTGCTGAGCCTCTGCCGGAGGCGGAAGTGATTGAGCAGGAAATCGAAGCCGCGCTGGTTTAGAATCCACCCCGGCTCGTTTCTCACCGCCGCTCCAAAACCATTTTCATGCCGAACTTTGGGCGCAGGGTGATGATCGGCTGCGTTGCGACGATTTGGCCCGGCGCAAGGCGCATCTTCCACTGCTGACCGAGCGCCGCCAGCAGCAGCATTTCTTCCATCCACGCAAACTGCTCCCCGATACAAACGCGCGGGCCGCCGCCGAAGGGGAAATAAGCGAACTTCGGACGTGCGGCCTCCGCTTCGGGCGTCCAGCGGTCCGGTTTGAAACACTCCGGGTATTCCCAAAAGCGCGAATCGGTATGCATCACGGCCTGAGCCATCAGCACGATGTCGCCGCGCTTCAGCATATACTCTCCCATTTTGTAGTCTGACAGCACCCGGCGTCCGATCACCCAAGCCGGCGAATACAAGCGCAGCGACTCGGCAAGCACTTTCCGTGTGAACGGCAGATGCGGCAGATCATCCAAAGCCGGTGCGCGGCCTTCCAGCACGGTGTCCAGCTCGGCATGGAACTTCGCTTCGCTGTCTGGGTTCTGCGACAGCAGATACCAGGTCCAGGCCAGCGCGTGGGCCGTCGTTTCATGCCCCGCCAGAAAAATCGTAAGCGCTTCGTCCCGCACCTGTTCATCGCTCATGCGCCCGCCGTCGTCTTCGTCGCGGGCCAGCAGCAGCATGGACAGCAGATCACCTTGATCTCCGCCCGACAGGTGCCGCTCGTCAATCATCCGGTAAATCGTGGTGTCGAGACGCGCACGGGCGCGGGCGAACCGCCGGACGCTGGGGATCGGCAGCTTCTCCAGGAGATCGGCAAAGGGCAGCATCAGCGTGTGGAACAGAGCAAAGACTTCCGTGAGTGCGTCTCCGATTTCCGCGGCTTCCCCTTCCATTTCGGCGTTGAAGAGCGTTTTACCGACAATCGCGAGCGCCAGATGCAGCATTTCTTCCGCGATGTCCCGCGTTTCACCATCGCCCCACCCCTCGCTGGTTTTGGCGGCGTACCCCGTCATCTGCTCGGCATACGCTGCAATGCGTTGTCGGTGAAATGCAGGCTGGATCAATCTCCGCTGGCGCAGATGATAGGGGTCTTCACTGGTCAAGAGGCCATCGCCGAGCAGTTTTTTCGCCCGTTCCAGTCCCCTGCCCTTCTTGAACTGCTTTTGGTGGGTGACAAAAATATCTTTGATCAAGTCGGGATGATTGACCAAATAAAGCGGCTGGCGGGTGATCGGCAGGCGGACCACATCGCCGTATTGAGATGCCGCCCGCAGGTAGGCGATCGGGTCCCGCCGGAACGCGAAAAGCGCCTGGCCGGGGAACTTCTGAGGCATAAGCGGCGCGTGCTGGGTCATGGCATGATTGTACCCGACATGCTGTATTGAAAGAATTCGGTGAGGACGTGAACGTCCTCACTGAGAAGCATATAGACATACCGGCTATCCAGGGGGCAGAGGGTGTTTCAGAACGCCTTTTGGCAGGTGACTTCACTCGCTTGTTTGCTGCCGGCGGCATTTATTTTTGCCTTGTTCGGGTACACTTTCTATACGCACTTTTGCTGGGACCTACGCTTCTTTGGGCAGTGCCGCCCTCGACCCCTAATGCTACTCTCCTAGGAACTTTTCATGCTTCTTCGCATCGGTTACGACATTGAGTTTGAATTCGCCGCGCCCACGCCAATGGTGCTTCTGCTGAACACCAGCCCGACAGAAGCGTCCCGGCTTTTGAAGCCGGACTTCCCGCAGACCGAGCCTTTTGTCCCAACCACCGAGTTCATTGATAACTTCGGCAATCGGTGCCACCGGCTGCTGGCTCCGAAAGGCCGCCTGCGCTTCTTTAACGAGACGCTGGCAACCGATACCGGCCTGCCGGATGTCATGGTGACAGATGCCCCGCAGCACCCGATTGAAGAGCTGCCTAACGAATGTCTGCAATTTCTGCTCGGCAGCCGCTACTGCGAAGTCGCAGAAATGCTGCCGGTAGCATGGGATCTATTCGGCCGAACGCCGCCGAATGCAGAGCGGGTGCAGGCCATCTGCGACTGGGTCTTTTCGAATATCGAGTTCGGCTACAAGTTCGCTCGGCCTACAAAGACTGCGCTGGATGTATTCCACGAGCGGCGCGGGGTTTGCCGGGACTTTACACATCTTGCGGTGACGCTGTGCCGGTGCATGAACATTCCCACCCGCTACTGCAACGGCTACATGGGTGACATTGGGGTTCCGCCGGACGTAAACCCGATGGACTTCAACGCTTGGATGGAAGTGTATCTCGGCGGCCAGTGGCGTATGTACGACCCGCGCCACAACACGCCGCGTATCGGCCGAGTCGTGCTGGCACGTGGCCGGGACGCTGTGGATGTCGCGATGACGACAGCCTTCGGCTCGAACACGCTGGTGAAATTTGTGGTGATTACGGAGGAGGCCGGATAGACCCCCCGCTCGTCCCTCGCCTCCCTCCCCAAAGCGGAGAAGGGCAGAGTCAAGAGCAAAGCGAGGGACGAGAGGGAGGGGTTACTTCCACGGCGGGTTTGCCGCGAGGTCCTGAACGCCAGGGTACTGCGGGGAGCCGTCAGCATTTTTCGTGCCGGTTGTGCCGATATAGATCGTGACGGCCCTCGCCTGATTGTCCCGCAGCAGGATCGTCGGGGTCTCTTGGACATTCAGCGAGTCGGCAAAGGCGGAGGCGGCTTTCATCTGCGACTGTCCCTGACCGGCGGCAAAGGCCGCTTTGAATTGGTCCTTGTTCAAACCGATCTGCTGGGCATAGGTGCTGTAGTAGCCGGGTTCCAGGTTGTCCTGGTTGGTGTAGAGCGTATCGTACATCGGCCAGAACTTGCCCTGCGCGGCGGCAATTTCCGACGCCTGTCCGGCGGGAAGCGCCCACTGGTGCAGGGTCGGGAACGGGCGATGCAGGAAAATCAGGTTGACTTGCGCGGGGTACTTTTTGAGGATTGTTTCCAGGACTGGATACACTTTGCCGCATTGAGGGCATTGGAAGTCGCCGAACTCCGCGATTGTATAACGCGCGGCGGCGTTCCCGCGCGGCGGGGCGGCGGCATTTTTGACAATCTGCGGCCATTTCGCTTCCAAAGCAGTAGTGTTGAGCGTCGGTGCGGGAACAGGTTTCGGCGGCTGCGTGCCGGGCAGGCCCGCGCCGCCGTTGCCGCCGACTGAGTTCACATAAAAGCCGAGAACGCCGAGCAATGCGAGCATCACGAGAAGCACTGCAATCTGCTTCTGCGGGCCACGTTTTTTGAGCGGCACGACTTCGCCTGTGCTGGGTTTAGTCCCATCAATCATGGAGTAGTTCCTGTCTTGTTTGACTGAGCCGGCGTCCCGCCAGCCATTCCACTGCCGCTATGCCGAAGAGCACCGTCATTACAATCGCCGACGACCGGCACCAGATGCAGAACGCGCCGATTTCGGCGTGGGCGACCCACTGCAAATACCACGAGTACAAAACCCCGCCGCCACTGATGAAACCGATGAGCGCGTGCAGGCGGCTGTCCAAGCGCGGGCTGTCTGAGCCAAGCCGAAGCATCGCGAGCGACAGCAGCAGAACATACCCGGCAAGGCCCAAAATCGCGACCGGGACATGGTGCAGAACCAGCAGGTCCACATGAGACCAGCGGCTGGAATTCACAATCTCGCACCCGCCGTCTGCCGTGCAGGGCAAGTCCTGGTGGATCTGGTCGGCCCGCCAAATTGTCCCGGCAATGCCTGCGCCGACAAATGACAGCGCCGCTTCGGCGGAGACAAAAAGCATACGATGGCGGACAGCGCGAGGCATACCTGCATTATAGCCTGCCGCACGCCGAAACGCAAGGGTATCAGGCCCGCGCCGTGTCCCGGAGGGCAGTGAACAGCGTCAGCAGAAGCAGCAGCGGGAACTGAAGCAGCGTCGAGATCTGCTCATAGCCGTGATGCATTTTGTCGAAGCGCGTCATGTCGCTTCGCGCCTGGGCGGCGTCCAGTGCAGGCGTCAAAACCAGCGTCAGATACAGCGCGGACAGCAGCAGCAGAAGCGTCACTGCCAGGCACGCGCCCGTCCAGCGGCGGCCTGTGGAAGAGCGCAGGATGAAGTTTGCGGCCAGCAGCACGGCGGCGCAGACAAGGCAAAGAATGTTGAACAAGCGCAGACTGCCGCCGACAACTGACCCGGCCAGCGCGTTCTGCGCCGGCAGATTGCCTGCAAGCGCCGGATCAGTGCGGGTGGCATGGAACGCGGTCGGCGCGACCAGAGCGCCGATGGCGACGAGGCCGCCGAGCCAGAGAGCCAGCGCAAGCAGATGCAGGACGCGGGCGGGGACTGTAAGAAACGGGGTCATGGCCTAGAATACCCGAAAGACGGGCAGAGCAGGAAAGACGCAGCAGCGCCGAGAAGTTGGGTATACTTTCGGTGTCGCTTTTTTGCTGGAGAGAGTTATGCCTTTGACCGCCTCAGATTTCACCGCGCCTCATTTGACTGCCGATCCGAGTGTCCAGAGCGTACTGGAAACTATTCGGGAGCAGTATCCCAATGTGCCGTTCCTCGCGCTCGGCCAGACCGTCTTTTGGGACGAGCCGGCAAAAGCCGTCTGGCGGCGGCTTTTGGACACGTTTCTGCCCGGCGCAGCCCTGATCGCGGGGGTGCATGACACGGACTATTTCGCTAAAACGTCGGCACATGTCGCCGACGACCAGAAGTACGTCGCACTGCCGCACGATGACGGCCAGACACGCGACCTCTGGAGCGCGGCAGGCGAGCTGTCGGCGCTGTTCGGCAGTGAGAGTGTTCCGACGCGGGCAATGTTCCTGAAAGCGGGTGTGCCGTTTGACTGGCTGGGCAAAAGCTATCCCGGCGGCAAAGCCGCACTCTATGCCGATAAGACGGCTGCGTGGGGCTGGCGCGGCATTGTCTATACCGCGTCGGGAAGCGTGATTGCCCACGACATCCCGGTCCTGGACATTAAAGATGCACTTTTAGAGCAGTGGGGACTGGGGCTTTGCTGAAAGTTTAGCGTGTCTGGAAAGCGGTGGACGCCCGCGCCCATGCCGCCGACATTGCCGCTTCGGTACGTGGATGGGTCTTGGAGTTTTTGGAAACCTGCGATGAATCGTGCCGGCTCTCCGATTTGTACCAGACGCTTCTGCCCCGCTTTTACGCCCTACTGCTCGGCTCGCCTCCTGCCGATTTCTCCGTCACCGCCTCCACTTCGCTGTTCAAGTTCAACCGCGAAACCTCTGCCCTGCCCCGCTTCCGGTTTATTGAGCTGTTTCTGACACGCGAGACACGGCAGACGGCGCGGGCGGCGTACAACAAATCCGTGGCCGGCCTCGGTATGTACCCTTTGGATGAGTTCGGGCCGGGGGCGATCCCATTTGATCTGGTCATTCCCGGCATCGGGCGCGGCACGATCCGCGTGGCCCCGGCGGCGCTGATTGTTGAGACTGCGCCGGCTGAGATGTTCATTCCGACACCGACGCGCATTGGGACGCTGGCCCAGCTTGCGGAAGTGACCGAGAGAGAATTTGGCCCGGATGTCGCGCTGGTGGGTAAAGCAATTACGCTCGCAAATATGATCGCGGCCGAGCATCTCGTCGTTTTTCACGAAACGGCGTCGGCGTACACAAGTGCGACCGAGGTGATGAACAAACACCTCGCCGCGCATGGCTTGGCCCAGACGCTATACCCGGTGGTGCGCCTAGAGTATCCAACATGGGACGCCCTCGCGTCTATGCCGGCATCTACCATGTTTCGTCTTCCGCCGCATCTCGCCGCTACGTTTCAAGCCGAGACGATCACCGCGCCGGGGTTTGCCGCCCGCTGGCGGGGCGTCTCCGATACCTGCCGCCGGACCCTGCGCGAGAGCCGGGAGCTGATCAGTCCGCGCGGTCTGCTGACATATCTGGAAGAGCATGACGACCGCTGCTGGTGCGATCTGCGCTCCGAGTACGACAAACAGCTTGACACGCTGAAGAAAATCGCCGTGCAGAGCGAAATCCTGCACGACCGCGTTGCCGAGCATCAGCAGGAGATCAAAGTCTGGCAGATGGAGCGGCAGGATTTGGAACGCCGCAAGGGTGAGGACTTCGAGCGGTCGGTCCAGCCGCTTCGGTCAGGTCTGCCGGACACACAGGCGCAGATGGACCGGCAGACCGCTATCCGCGCCCATGCGTTTGATGAGCCGATTGAAGTCATCCGCGAGCGCATCAGCGCGACAAAAACGATGCTGTTGGAGTTCAAGCGGCAGCGGCGCAAATTGGAACGCAGCCCGGACGCCGTTGCGGCCCGAAGCCGCATGACCGGGATTATCCGCGACGCTCAGATGGCTCGCCTAGAGCTGGTCCGGGCGGCGTTTTTAACTTTGGAAGGCTTGGAGCATACGCAGCTTCGTCCGTCGGCCTGGTGGCTGCCGCTGGTAGATCCGACCGGCGCGTGGCTGGAGGCGATGGCCTCCGGCACAAAAGCCCGCTTGGAGCCGCTGGCGTAGAACCCCTCCTGAAGAACCTCTCCCGCCTTGCTTCGCAGGGTCCCTCCCCTAAGAAGGGAGAGTAAGAGCTTCCGAAAAGAGCGTTTTAGAAAAGAGCGTTCGAGACCGGCCTCCGTGACTGCCTCTTACCCTCCCTTCTTAGGGGAGGGACCCTGCGAAGCAAGGCGGGAGAGGTTCTTCAGGAGGTTTTTTTGGAAACTCAATTATGCACCTACTGCTTCGGTGGCTTTTCAGCGCCACCACGCTGTTTTTAGTCGTCATCTCGGCAGATGCCTTCAACGCGCACTACCCATTCCTCCATCTGCGCTTTTTTGTCGCGCCGGGCCTCGCGGGCGTGGAAGGGTTGCTGGTGACGGTGGCGGCACTCGGTATTGCAAACGCCGTTTTACGACCCATTCTGAAAGCGCTGACGCTGCCGCTGACGTGCTTGACATTCGGCTTGTTTGCATTTGTCGTGAACGCCCTGCTGTTCTGGCTGTCGGGGCAGGTTGTGCCGGACAAGTTTCATGTCGCGGGCTGGCAGGGGCCGCTGTTCGGATCGGTCGTGATGGGGATAGTCGGCGGGATTTTGAACAACGTTTTAGTATCTAAGCGGGAACGGAGACGCTGATGCAGTTAGTGGTCATTACGGGAATGTCGGGGGCGGGAAAAGCGTCGGCGGCCAAAGTATTTGAGGATATGGCCTACACGGTTGTAGACAACCTGCCGCCAATCCTGCTGCCGGAACTCGTTGAGAAGTGCATGTCTGCCGGTGATCAGCCGCCAGGGCAGCGGCTGGCGGTCGTGATTGACGCTCGTTCCGGGACGTTCTTGATGGGCCTGGAACCCGCGCTGACGCTGGTGCATCAGGCAGGCGCCAAGCCGACAGTGCTGTTTCTCGACGCCTCCGACGGGGTTTTGGTGCAGCGGTTCAAGGAGACCCGGAGGCGGCATCCGCTGTTCGAGAGCCACGGCGGCATTTTGGGCAGCGTCATTGCCGAGCGGGCGCTTTTGGAGAACATCAAGGAAAGTGCAGACAAGATCGTTGACACCAGCGACATGAGCGCGTCCGAGCTGCGAAACCTGCTGCTGACCGAGTTTTCACCCGTGCCGGACAAAAATCAAGGGCTGATCGTGACAGTCAACTCGTTCGGCTTCAAGTACGGCCTGCCGCTCGACGCTGATCTCGTGTTTGACGTTCGTTTTCTTGTCAACCCGCATTATGTGGATGACCTGCGGCCTTATGACGGGCGGAACCAGATCATCGAAGAGTTTGTCATGCGCGACCCGGACAGCGGCCTATTTTTGGAAAAGCTGTATGATCTTATGGATTGGAGCGTCCCGCGCTATGTCGCCGAGGGCAAAGCCTATTTAACCGTCGCCATCGGCTGCACCGGCGGTCGTCACCGGTCGGTAGTCGTTTCGGAGAAGCTCGGCGAGCATCTCAGCCGCCGAGGCTACCGGGTTCTGGTGCAGCATCGGGACGTGAACAAGTGAAAAGAAAGTCAACAGAAAGAAGCGTGGCAAAAAATTGCAGCGCTGTGGGGCGCAGACGCCTAATGTCCGCCTTCCGCACTGGCGACTCGGAGAGCGCGGACAGGGAACGAAGTGTCACGCGAATCTTTCCTTTGTCCGTGCAGGCGGACATTGGGCGCTGCGCCCCGCAGCGTAGGATTTCAATCCCACGCATCTCCCCCCATATCACCTTATGAAACGCTTTCTGTCACTGCTGAAATGGCTGTATCCGGGGATGCGTGTCAAGCGGTGGATGCTGCTGACACTGCTCGGCCTGCTGCTGCTGGTTGCGGGCCTAGCGCTTGCGGTCAATATCGGCTGGAGCGACTATCTAGAGCATCTGGATGACCTGATGAGCTGGACATTCGCGAAGACCGGCCTCGACACCAGCGACCCCAAAGTCTACCTGACGATGGGCTTCATCTTGATATCGCTCGGCCTGCTGCTCGTTTTCGTCTCTTATTTCCAGTTCAACCGCTCAATTCTCACAACCGTCGCCCCGGAAGCGCGGGAAGATTTGGCCGATAGGATTTTCCAGCGCCGCTCGCTCGCGCAGGGCCACCGAATCGTCGTCATCGGCGGCGGCACGGGGCTGTCTACCATGCTGCGCGGCCTCAAAGAGCGCACCTCTAACATTGTTGCCATCGTGACCGTCACCGACAACGGCGGCTCGTCGGGGAGATTGTCGCAGCAGATGGGCGTCCTGCCGCCAGGCGACCTTCGAAACTGCCTCGTCGCGCTCTCCGATTCGGAGCCGACACTCGCGAGCTTGTTCCAGTTCCGGTTTGACGAGGACCACGAAGGACTGGCGGGCCACTCGTTCGGCAACTTGTTTATCGCGGCTATGACCGAGATTTACAAAGGCAACTACGAGCAGGCCATCGCGGCGACCTCAAAAGTTCTGGCGATTCGCGGCAAAGTGTATCCGTCTACGACTCAAAACGTCATGCTTTTGGGAGAAATGGAAGATGGAAGCATTGTAGAAGGCGAGACGCAGATCGCGCATCACCCCCTGCCGATCAAGCGAATGTACCTGCGGCCCGAAAATACGCGCCCGCTGACCGAAGCACTGGAAGCCATTCGGCTGGCCGACGCGATTATCATGGGACCGGGCAGCGTGTTTACATCTATTGTCCCGAACTTCCTGGTAGACGGCATCGCCGCCGCCGTAGACAAAAGCCGGGCCGTTAAAATCTATGTCTGCAATGTGATGACCCAGCCCGGCGAGACCGACAACTTCACGGCGTCGGATCACCTCCGGGCATTGGCTCTCCATGCCCCTGGCAAGCGTCTTTTTGATTACGCGCTGATCAACAAGGAGCAGCCTGGCGCAGAAGTATTGGAGCGCTACGAGAAGTACGGCCAGCGCTTTGTCATCCCCGATGTGGAGAACATTCGGGCGATGGGCTATACGCCGGTTGCCGTCAACTTGATTTCCGAGACCGACATCGTCCGGCACGACCCCGCTCGCCTGACCGAAGAAATCTACCGGATTATCCTATAGGCGTCTGCGGGTACAACAGGCGTATGGCAAGCAATCACAAGCTCACAAGTCTTCTTCAAGGCCGGACTATCGCCGGTACGTCCAACTCAAACGACGTGCTCACTATCTTGTTCACCGACAGCTCCAAGATGACCGTGCAGACCGCCGGATCGTCCAACTCCGCGTCCACCGGCGGCACGGTCAAAGCCGTGCGGCAGCAGGGAACGACGCTCAGTTTAGACATGGAGGGCGGCGGCACGCTGGAAATCCCGCTGGCGGAAGAAACCAGCAGCGTCATGGTCCGCGACGGCAGCGGAACGATGGAATACGCGGATTAGGTAAGGGCCTTAGATAAAGCCTTTGGCTTCCGTGTCGTCAATGAGTTTTTCGGCGTAATCCCACAGCACGGGCGAGCCGGCGGCGATCGGGCGGTTCCGCGCTTTGACCCGCTCTGCGCTGACGCCCGCCTCCCGCCAGCAGCCGCCATCGTGGCGGCAGTTCGGGACGACCCCGCCGCCGAGATGGTCCATTGCCCCGGCGAACTTCGCTTCGGGCGTTTCCTGCGCCTCAAATTCTTCCCACAACGCCCGCATCTCCGTTGCCATATCGGCAGGCAGCAAGCCGAACACACGCTCCGCCGCGCGTTCTTCCCGCTCTCGCTGGGTCTTCAGCGCCGACGGGTCAAAGGCAAACGTATCCCCGGCGTCAATCTCCACGAGATCGTGAATGAGCAGCATTTTGACGACGTGCAGCAAGTTGATTTGCGGGTCAGCGTGTTCGGACAAAATCACCGCCATTAGTGCAAGCTGCCAGGAATGCTCGGCGTCGTTCTCGTGCCGCTCGCCGTTAAGGATACGGTTGCGCCGAAAGATGGACTTGATTTTGTCGGCTTCGATCAAGAACTGCATCTGCTGTGCAAGGCGGGGGTTATTCATGGTTACTGATTAGAAGCCGGCACTGGAAGTGCCGGTCTACTATTAAGTGAAAGTCGAGGCGACCGAGGATTATGATTGCCACTGTTCTTGTTCCTAAGTCGCCGCGACTTTCATTCAACAATAGACCGGCACTTCCAGTGCCGGTCTGATTTTGCTATTCATCTTTGTCTTTTGCACGGCGCTTGGCTTCCAGCAGGCGGTTCGTGTAGCCGTCATCGGCAGGCCCGGCGGGCTTGTCGGACTTCGGGCGCGGCGGCAGGGCGGCGACCTGCGGGAACGGGTTGTCGGAGTCGCTGTCGGGGCGGGCGGCGCGGCGGTTGAGAAGCTGGGTCATCGTGTCGCCGTCGTCTGGGGTTGCCGTGCGCGTGGTGGTCTTGCGCTCCAGCAGTTTGCTCATCTGGGGCGTAGACGGCGGGGCGTTCAGACGGACAGAGTTTTCGCGGTAGGCGGCGGCGCGAGCGCCGGCGGCTTCCGCGCCAGCGGCGACGGCGTCGCGGACTTTTGCGGGGCGGATCATCAGGCGGCGGACGGCAATGTCAAGCAGGAACAGCAGGGCAGCCCAGAGCAGCAGCGGCGGGCCGATGTCTTTCACGCCGACAACCCAAGACGGCGCATCCCGGTATACCTGCCCGGCGTCCGGCTGGATTTTGCCGCCGGTGCCTTCCGCAAGACGAGTCAGGAGCGGCAGGTTCGGGCCGAGCGTGCGGAACTCCGGCGAATAGGGCACGACGAGGCTGACCGTCTGTGACGGCGGCGCGGGACCGTTCGGAGTGGATTCGCCTCGATGGACATTCACCAAATAAGGCCCGGTCTGGTCAGCGTCAAAGCTGCCCTCGTAGCGGCCTGGCCCAGTCTGCAAAAGCGTGACGGGCTTCAGCGACAGGTCAGGCGCAACGACATTGGCCGTGATCTTGGCGGCATTGACGAAGCCGCCGTTTGCGGCAAACGCATCTACAACTAAGTGGCCTTTGCCGTTCTCGTTGTCCAGCGTGCTTTGGAAATCGGCGTCAGTGTTCTGGCGCAGGGACCAGCGCAGGGTCTGCGCCCAGAAGCGGGAATAATCTGCCCACGGCAGCCAGTGAATCGCCCAGTGCGGGCGGTCGTCACTCGTAAACGCAAACGTCCGTCCGAGGCCATAGCGCCAGTAGGCAAAGACGGGGTCGCGGTGGTCGGGCGCGGTTAGGGCAACGGTCGAGCCGGGCTTCGCGGATGACACATTGTAGCCCAGCAGCGGCGGCTCGCTCCCCCAGTTGATCCCTGAGATGACTTCATCGTCGGGAATAGGCTTCGCGACAAACGGCTCTTCAATAATTCTCAACTTACTTACTGACTGCTGATCTTTTCGCAACAGCTTTGGCAGGTCGTCAGGCTTTTCGGCAACATACGCCGTGCCGCCGCCGACTTGGGCCATGGACGCTAAGAACTGCTCCCCCTGCGCGTCCGCGCCGGTGGCGACCGTCGAGAGCGTGATGCCGTGTGCTTTGAGCGCAGACAAGTTGGCCGTATTCTGGCCCGACTCGTTGATCGCGTCCCCGTCGCCGAGAAACATAATGTGTTTCACCTGGGCAGGCGTGATATTCAGCACCCGGCCCGCTTCGAGTAAGTAGGGATCGTAGACCGGCGGGTCATTCATGTCGGTCAGGCTTGCCATTTGCGCTTTCAGGCCGGCCCGGTCGGTCACATGCTGCATGGGGATGCGCCAGACGCCGTTGCAGTCTTCAACGCCGATTTGGTCCTGCGGGTCCAGCAGGTCCACGACCGATTTTGCGGCTTCGATCGACATGTTGACGTTGCCCGGCTCTTCCAAGTCTTCAATGACCAAAGCCACGGCGATTGTCGGGAAGCGCTTTTTGTCCTTGATGTCCATCTTGACGGGCAGGGCGTCTTCAATCGGCGTTCCCGTGTAGCCGCCCGCCGCGAACGAGTTGACGCCGCCGATCATGCCGAGGCCGACCCCAAACTCTTTAGTCGCGGCTTCCAAAGCGCTCATCTGGGCCGGGCCAAGCTCGTCGGCGGGGACATCGGAAAGGACAACGGCATCGTAAGACGCCAGTGCGGGAACGCTGGCTGGAATGCCGCCGGGCGTCTGCACATCCAAATCAATCTGCTGGGCATTCAGCGCGTTCTTGATGGAGGCCAGCGACGAGTTGAGCGTGTCGGTGACATAGAGAACGCGCGGCCTGCCCGACACGGCGACAAAGCCGAAGCCTTGATTATTCTCGGCAATCGTGTCCGACGGCGCGGTCAGCACGGCCCCGTACTTATGGAAGCCCGCCGCATGGACCGTCTGCGGGAACGTGAAGGCATTCTTGCCCGCTTTCAGCTCTACGGGTGTCTGGCCGAGCGGCTGCCCGTCGCGGGTCAGCGTCAGCTTGCCCGTCTGCGCGACGGTAGAGGACACAACGACGCGCAGATTAAACGGCTGATCCTGCCGGGCGCGGGTCGGCAGGGAAACATCGTCCACCATGGCTTCCCCGCCCGCCTGGTCGCCGCTCCCCTGCCCCAGCGCGGTCGGCGCGATGTCGACCCGGACGCCCTTCGCCCGCAGGTCGTCAATCTCAGCTTCGGCGTCCCCGATGTTCTCGTTGCCGTCGGACAGCACGACGATCTTGTGCCCGACGCCTTCCGGCAGCGACGATGATGCCAGCCGCAGGGCGCTCGACAGGTCGGTCGCATCCCCGGCAACGGTCGGCGAACCCGGCTCAAACGACTGAAACGTCTCCGACGGCGCTTCATCTACGTTGGAAGTCCGCCCGAACTCAATCACCCCGCCCTGATCGCCACCGCGCTTCCCGCCCAAGGCTTTGTTGATATACTCCCGCCCGGCCGCCTGATCGCCGCGCGAGACGGACTTCGACACGTCTAACAAGAAGATCGTCGCCAGCTTGTCCGACCGCTGCACGGTATGGATGCCCGCCAGAGCGCACACCAAAAGCGCCGCCGCCAGACCGCGCACGAGAAGCGCAAGCTGCGCCGTCGCCGAGTTCAGCCCTGCATACGACTTCCGCCCGATGGCCCAGAGGGCGAGAAGCACGGCAGGCAGGAGCAGAAGAAGCCAGGGATGGTCAAATGTGAGGGGACTTTGCATAGGTTCAGTTGAGAATTAAGAACCATACAATAAATTGTACGGCTAGACGGCGCAGACGCCACGAAACACCCGCTTCGCGGGGTTAGGATTATAATCCAAAACCGGAATGTTCTGAGTCCCGCGAAGCGGTACTTCGTGGCGTCTGCGCCGTCTAGCCGTGCCATTCATGGCATGGTCCTAATCGTTTAGCCAGCTCTTAGCATTCTCAAGCTCACTCGGAAGGCGATCCATATCTTCTGAGCGGGTTATAAATGCCCATTGGTCCGCGCCAACACTATTCTGCTTGAATGTGACAGCAGCAAAACCAACGAGTTCACCGCTTTTCGCTTGCTCTAGGATTGTCGTAAGCTTTTCTACAAGCTGCGGATTGACTGATGCGCTTTCCATGGTCCTCTCCTTTGTAGTCGGATACAGAATACTACGCCCAACGCCGACTTATCGTCTCCTCAGTATACCATAGAGGCATGAGGTACAATAGAGGCATTAGAAAAACAGGAATATGAACGAAACGAAGTACGATGCGATTGTGATTGGGGCGGGGCATAACGGGCTGGTCTGCGCGTGTTATCTGGCGAAGGCTGGACATAAAGTCTTGGTCTTGGAGCGGCGAAGTGTAGTTGGCGGCGCGGTCTGCACGGAGGAGATTTGGCCGGGCTACAAGATTGATATGGGATCGTCGGTGCATTTGATGATCCACCGGACGCCGATTGTGGCGGAGTTGGAACTCGAAAAGTATGGGCTGGAATATATTGAGATGGACCCGTGGGCGGCGTTCCCACTGCCTGACGGGCGGGCGATTTGTTTCCACCGAGATTTAGGCAAGACGTGCCAGAGCATTGCCCAAGTCTCCCCACGTGATGCGGCGGCTTACGAAGACTTTATCAAGCGCTGGAGTCCCGTGACGCGCGGAGTGTTTGAGGCGTTCCAGAAGCCGCCGACGATGGCAAATTTTGGGCGGCATGTCATCTTTGCCAAGTCGCCGGGGCGCTCCACCGCCGATGCCCTGCGGATGATCGTGTCGGGCTACGGGAGGCTGATTAAAGAAACGTTTGAGAGTACGGAAATGCGGGCGGCGATGGGCTGGCTGGCAGCGCAGTCCGGCCCCGCGCCGACCGAGCCGGGAACGGGGCCATTTGCCTCATGGTACACGGCGGTCCATGAGACCGGCGCGAAGCGGGCCAAAGGCGGATCGGGAATGCTGACGGTGGCATTAAGACGAGCGTTCGAGGCGCTAGGCGGCACGGTGCTGACCGATTCTCCTGCGGAGCGGATTGTAATGACGCGCGGCGAAGCGACGGGCGTTGTGGTCAATGGCGAGACTTATACAGCCAGCGCTGTGGTTGCGGCGTGCCATGTGCTGACGACGTTCAAGACGCTTCTGTCGCCGGAAGACTTGCCGGGGGATTTGGGGCGGCGCTTGGATGCGCTGAACGTCGGGAACGGGTTTGGTATGACGGTCCGGTGCGCGGCGTCGGAGCTGCCCGATTACGGCGGCGGGCAGCCAAATTTAGTCCATCAAGGGATGCAGCTTCTGTGTCCGACGCCGGAGTATTTGACTGATGCCTACGCCGATTATGTCGGCGGGTATCCATCAAAAAAGCCCGCCGTGCTGGCGATGACGTTTACGGCGCTGGACTCTTCGATTGCCCCCCCCGGCAAGCACATCGTTCAATTATGGTCGCAGTATTTCCCTTACACGCGCCGCGACGGACGCTCATGGGACGACACGCGGGAAGAAGTTGCGGACTCCATCTGCGAGGTCTTGTACGACCATGCACCGAATATGCGCGGCGCGATTGAAAAGCGATTTATCCAGACGCCGCTCGATTTAGAGCGCACACTGGGCCTCTTGAACGGCAATGTCATGCACTTAGAGATGTCGCTGGACCAGATGTTTGCGTTCCGGCCTTTGCCGGAGCTGGCCGAGTACAAAACGCCCATCCCCGGTCTGTTTCTGACCGCCGCCAGCACCCACCCCGGTGGCGGCGTCTTCGGCGCGTCGGGCCTCAGCGCAGCGCAGGTTGTCGGGGCGGCACTCAAGCAGCGTCGGACTGGGCATACGCAACGGCTTCGTCCCAAGTGAACGCCCGGCCTTCCGCCCAAGCAGCGTCAAACGCGGCTCCCAACAGTGTCCGCATTTCGGCAATGAGAGCGTCCTTAGCGTCGCGCTCCGCCGCTGGGATCGCGAAGCCGAACCGCTCCCGCACAATCATCGCCGCCGCCAGCAGCCGAGCTTCGCGTTTCGGCTGCCCCTGGACGAACGCAATACGGCTCAGGAGATCTAAACAGAGCGATGCGGTCCAGCGCTGACCGGCGGCATCAAAAAGGCGCAGTGCTTTCCGCGTGTGGTCGGCGGCGGCGTCATGCTGATCCTGAGCCAGCGCGACCTGCCCCAGACCGCCGAGTGTCCCAGCGACGCCGAGGCTGTCACCCAATCGGCGACGCAGGCACAGAGCTTGTTCGTAGCACGCCACCGCCTGAAGGTGATCGCCCTCGCGCAGAGCTAACCCGCCGAGGCTATGCCAGGAAGTCGCAATTCCCTTTGTGTCTCTCGGAGACCGCCGTGCCACCGGGTAGTCCTGATTGAAGTGTGCGATGTTCCCCAAGCCGTGCAAAGCAGCCGCTTCCCCGGCAGTGTCGCCACACTCGCGGCACATCCCCAGCGCTTCTTCGTGGTACACCGCCGCCCGGTCGTAGGCCGCTTGTAGCATGGCGAGAACTCCCGCACCATTCAGTGCTGCCGCCCGCACCGGCGAATAGGCGACTTCGGCCTGCGGCATCTGAAGCAGTGCCAGCGTGCGCTGCTCCCCTTCTTTTAGGTAGCTTCTCGCCCGCCAGAACGGCAGCAAGGCCCCCGCCAGCCTCAGCCCAACTTCGCAATGGGCTGGTTCCTCGCGGCAGAAGTCAAGGGCTGCCCGCAGGTTATCATGCTCGGCTTCTAAACCCTCCAGCTCCTCAACCTGCTCCGGGCCGTCCAGCTTTGCTTGCTGCGCCTGCGCCAAAAAGTAGTTGGTGTGAAACGCCTGAAACTGCGCTTCTTCACCGGCTGCGGCCAGTTGTTCGCGTGCATGCTGCCGCACGATCTCCAGCAGGCGAGAGCGCGTCTGACTGTCTTTTTCCTCGGTCACGCGCACGAGAGATGCTTTCAGCAGGTGAGACAGCAGGGTCAGGGCATTCGGCTCCGTGCAGACTGCTTCGGCGGCTTCGAGTGTCCAGCCGCCGCGAAAAACAGAAACACGGGCCAGCAGGCGCTGGGCGTCAGGCTTCAAGAGCCGCCAGCTCCAGTCGAGCGCTGCCCGCAGGCTGTGGTGACGAGCGGGAGCGTCGGAGCGCCGAGTTTTAAGCTCTGTCACGCCAAGTTGCCGGTCCAGCCGGTCCCACATGGCACGGGGCGGCAGGAGGTGCACCCAGGACGCGGCAAGCTCCAATGCCAGCGATCTGCCGTCCAGGTGACGGCAGACGGCGGCGACCAACGGCGCGTTCTCCGGGGTCAGATTAAAATCCGGGCGGGGGTCATGCGCCGCAGGAAATCGGCTGCCACCGCTTAGAAGCTGGAACAGGACCTATGAGAAAAAACCGGACGTGCCACAAGGCACGTCCGGTTTTTTGCGCGGCCTAATGCCTCCCACTTGTTCTGCCGACAATCAGCAAGAGTAGTCATTTTTGCCGGTAAGTCTTGCAGATGCAGGGGAGATATTCTATGGCGACGTTTACTTATGATGCCGTTGATCCGACAGGCCGGATGGTTAAGGGGAAAGTGGAGGCCGATAACGAGCAGGTGGTGCTGGCAAAGCTGCATGAGCAGTCGTTCCATGTGGTTTCACTTGCCGAGGCGAAAGCCGGCTTCAAGATGCAGGTGGCGGGTAAGGCGCAGAAGATCAAACTGCAAACGCTGGTCATCTTCTCGCGGCAGTTCGCGACGATGATTGACGCGGGTATTCCGATCATCAAATGTTTGGACATTTTGGAAGGCCAGACCAAAGAAGAGGCCATGAAAATGGTCATCAATGCGACCCGCAAGGACGTCAAAAGCGGCCTGTCGCTGACTGACGCCATTGCCAAGCATCCCAATGCGTTTACCAAGCTTTACATCAACATGATCCGTGCGGCGGAAATCGGCGGTATTCTTGATGTGATTTTGGACCGTTTAGCAGGATTCTTGGAAAAGGAAATGGAAATAAAGGGCAAGATCAAATCGGCGATGATGTATCCGATTATTGTCCTGAACTTCGCCGGGGTCATGGTCATTGCCCTGTTCATGTTTGTCCTGCCGCGGTTCAAAGAGATCTTTTTATCCATGAACGTCGAAATGCCGCCGGTGACGCTGGCGCTGTTTGCAGTCGGGGACTGGCTGCAAAAGTTCTGGTGGGTGGTGATTATCTGCGGCGTTGGGGCATATGTCGGCTTCAAGCAGTACGACAAGACGCCGAAGGGCCACTATCAGATTGACAAATATAAGCTGAAGCTGCCAATTTTCGGCGATTTGTCGCTGAAGCTGAGCATTTCGCGCTTTTGCCGGACTTTCGGTACACTGATCGCGTCGGGCGTTCCGATGATGCGCTCTTTGGAGATTATCGGCGAGACGTCTGGGAACGCCGTGCTGGCCGAGGCGATTGCAAACGCTCGAACTTCCATTCGGGAAGGCGCGAAAATCAGCCAGCCGCTGGCGGCGTCGGGTCTCTTTCCTTCGATGGTGACCCACATGGTGGATGTCGGCGAGGAAACGGGCCGCTTGTCCGAGATGCTCTGCAAGGTCGCCGACTTTTACGATGACGAAGTAGACGCCATGGTCAAAGGACTGACCTCGCTGATCGAGCCGATGCTGATTGTCTCGATGGGCGTTCTCGTCGGCTTTATCGCGATCTCGGTCATGTCGCCGATCTTCAAACTGGTCAGCTCAATTCACTAAGAAGCCCCGCCCTGCGGGGCGGGAGTTCTCCCGATGTCGGAAACAATCAGCCCCTGGAATGGACCCGACCGGCGCGGGCCGAGCCGGCAAGACGATGAGACGCGGGCGCGGAAGCTGCTGGCCGAGGTCCGCGCCGGCGGCGCGGGCGCGGCGGCGGCCCGCGATGCGCTGGTGCTTCAGTTCCGGCCATTGGTCCAGAAGCAGGCCCGGAAGTTCTTTACATCCGCGGTTCCGCTGGAAGATTTGGTGCAGGAAGGCTTTTTGGGCCTGATGCATGGGATTGATCAATATGACCCGGTGCATGAAACCAAACTGATCACCTATGCCACCCACCATATAGATGGCCATTTGCGGCATTTCCTGCGGGACCGCACCCAGATCATCAAGGAACCAGCCTGGCTTCAGGAAATGGCCCAGAAAGTCCGGCGCGAGACCGAGACTCTGACTCAGGCACTGGGCCAGGAGCCGAGCGATGCCGAAGTCGCGGCGGCGCTTGGTCTCGGTGAGCCAGAAGTGGCCCGCATCCGGTCTACCCGCTCCATTTTTGACGTGCGGTCGCTGGAAGAAGCCCAGGAGAGCGGGTCTTCGCGGGTGCAGGTCGCCGAGAGCAATGCTCAGGCTGCCCGGACCGAGCTACCGATTGAAGACAAAGTAGTCTTAGAGCACGCCCTGGCCCGGCTGAAAGAGATCGAGCAGAAAGTGCTGTACTCGTTCTACTACGAAGACCACAGCCAGACCGAAATCGCCCGTACCTTGGGCGTTTCGAATAATTATGTTTCCCATATCTTAAAGAACACCGCCCGGAAGCTCCAGCAGATGTTCCGCAGTGATGCCGTCCGCGAGGCTGCCTTGCAGCATGAGCGCAAGCGGCGGCGAGTCGCCGCACACGGCCCGGACGCGCTGCGGGAAGACGCCGAAACGACTGCGCCGACCGTGGTTGATCCCGTGACTAGCCTCTACACGCGCACCTACTTCGACGCCCGCCTCAATGAAGAGCTGTCTCGCGCTCGCCGCCACCAACTAGAGCTGACCGTGATCCGCCTGGGCGTGGACGGCGATCTGCCCGAAGCCGCACTGTTCGTCCGCATCGCCCAGGTCGCCAAAGAGTGCATGCGCCGCTCCGATCTCGTGGCCCGCTACGACGAGCGTGCGCTGATCGCTCTGCTGCCACACACCGGCGCGACCCGCGAAACCGTCGTTGGCCGCCTGCATGCCCAGCTTGGGGAACTGGTTACAACCTTCCCCCACTCCTGCGTTCTTTCGCTCGGACGCGCGTCCTATCCCGCCCAGCGCACATCAGCGGACTTAGTCAATGCGGCCATTCCGAATGAGATTATTTGAAGAGATGAGTGTCCCCGGCTTTCTGGTCACCCCCCGCCGAATGCTCTCGCTCCAGAGAAGGGACCGCTGCCGGGCAGCCGCCTTCCGCTCCTGACGACCCAGGAAGCTGTCAGCCTTTCAGGCTAGTTTACACGGAAACAAGACAGGGAACAATTCCAACCAAGTAAGCACACCGAATTCACCCACGGAAACTTCTTACGACCGCAAAGGAGATTACGACATGAGTACGCCCCCGCCCGCTTGGCCGCCGCAGCCCGGTTCGCCCTCCCCCTACGGGGCGCCACAATCTAACACCAACGGAACGCTGATTCTGGTGCTTGGTATCCTGAGCATCGTCTGCCTGCCCATTCTCGGCCCCGTCGCCTGGATACTTGGCAACAATGCCTTGAAGTCCGGCTATGTAGACCCATCCCAGCTCGGCCAGATCAACGCCGGGCGCATCTGCGGCATGATTGGGTCGGCGTTCATCGTTCTTGGGCTGATTTACTGGATTGTGATTCTTGGCGTGGTAGGAACGGGAGCGCTTACACACCCGACAGCGACACCAGTCTCTTCTCCCGCCCCGTCCTCCAGCCCATAGAAAACGCGCTGCGATGAGAAAAGCCCGCCGTTCAGCGTTTGAACGGCGGGCTTTTTTGTGTCGGTTAGACGAGGGCGTACCTATTACGAGGGCATGAATGCCCTCGCTCCCTCCCCTGTTAGGGAAGGGCAGGAGCAAATAAAAAGCAGTACCGCAATCCCACATCTGTCGCGCCGATCTCTGGCCCTTCCCTAACAGGGGAGGGAGCGAGGAACAGATACGAAGTAATGCCGAAGGCATAGCGGGAGGGGTTCCTAATGCTCTTCTAGCCACCGTACCGCCCGCGCCAGGCCAATGATCGAAACGCCGTCGGTGATGCGTCCGTCCAGCGCCATGGCGTAGGCTTCCGTTAGGGGCAGGCGGCGTACCAACAGCACTTCGTCGCCTTCTGGATGAGCGTCGCCGAGCGTGAGGTCCTGGGCGAGAAAGACCCCGCCGGTCTCATCAGTGACGGAGTTCGACAGATGGAATGGGCCGAGGTCAGTCCAACGAGTGGCCGTGATGCCGGTTTCCTCGGCCAGCTCGCGCTGGGCGCTGTCAAGCAAAGGAACAGAAAGCGGACCGCCGCCTTCGGGGATCTCCCAAGAGTAAAGGCCGAGCGGATAGCGCCACTGGCCGACCAGGAACGTATCGCCATTGTCTGTGACGGGAATAATGCCGAGGGCGTAAGACTGAAACTCGACCACGCCGTAAATGCCGTCTTGGCCGTCAGCACGGATGACATGGTCTTCGCGAACGCGAATCCATGGGTTGACATAGATTTCCCGGCTGCCGCGCGTCTGCCAGGGGTTTTCAGGATTTGAGTTGGACATACAGATATGATACGGGATTTTCGGAAGCAACGCTACCTTGTGATTTTTTTCACAGACTTTTTGGGTACACTGTAGGCGTAGATTTTTGGAGATAGAGAGAAATAGTAGGAGACAAGCGGAAATCATGGCACAAGCACGGGTAGTCATTGTCGGGGGCGGCTTCGGAGGGCTGAAAGTCGCACAAACGCTGGAAAAGTTAATGCACCTCGGCGACTCAGTGGAAGTGACCCTGATCAGCCGGGACAACTTTCTTTTGTTTACGCCATTTTTAACCGAAGCGATGGGCGGGATGCTGGACGAAGCGGATGTCATTTCGCCGATCCGGTCGTTTCTTAAAAAGGCCCGGTTTGTCATGGGCGAAGTCACGAACATTGACATGCAGGCGAAGACGGTCACCTACCGGCGGCCGCTGACGGATGAAACGGAGACGATGCAGGCGGACCATCTAGTCCTGAGCCTCGGCAGCACGACTTCGTTCTATGGGCAGGAACGACGATCGCCCAGCACGCTTTTACGCTGAAGTCGCTGAACGACGCGACCCTGTTGCGGAACCACCTGATGGCGACGCTGGAACAGGCGAATGAGGAAACCGACGGGGTTGCGCGGCGCTCGTTCCTGACCGTCATGGTGGTCGGCGCCGGCTACACCGGTGTCGAGGCTGCCGGGGCGATCCGGGACATGATGAAAGAAGCCGCCCGCTCGTATGACAGCGTTCGGCCTGACGAAATCCGTGTCCTCCTCGTAGACATGGCCGAAGAAATCCTGCCGACGATTGATCCATCGCTCGCGAAGTATGCCATCCGGCAGCTCCAAAAGCGCGGGATTGAGATGCGGCTGGGCCAGAAGATCAAGTCTATTGATGAGCGCTCGGTGACACTCTCGAAAGGCGAGTTTGTTCCGACCCGCACTGTGCTGTGGGCGGCGGGTGTCGTTCCGTCGCCGCTGACGCACACGCTGGACTGCGAGAAGGACAAAAAGGGCGCGATTGTGACCGAGCCGACCATGCAGGTCAAGGGCATGGACGGGGTTTGGGCGATGGGCGACTGCGCCCATATCCCGAATCTTTTGGAAGAAGGCCGGCCCTTACACCGGCACGGCGCAAAACGCCGAGCGGGAAGCAAAAAAGCTGGCGAGTAATATCATGGGTATCCTGCGCGGCAAAAAGCCGGAGCCGTTCCTGTTCCGCACCCTGGGCGAGTTTGTGAACTTAGGCCATCAGTCGGCAGTTGCTCAGATCAAGTTCTTGAAATTCTCCGGGATCATCGCCTGGCTGATGTGGCGAACGACGTATCTGATCAAGATTCCGCATTGGAGCCGCAAGGTCCGGGTCGTCAACGGCTGGACCTCTGACTTCCTTTTTGGGCGCACGGCAGTGGAAAGTGAAACGCCGCGCCTGCTGCGGAACGGCGACAGAGTTTCATCGGAAGCATGGACGACGATCCGCTTCACAGCCGACGAAGTAGAGGCAGCACCGAAAAAAGCCCGCAGGCATAGTGCCTGTGGGCTTTTAGTCTTGTCTTAGGCTATACCGCGACCGGCTCGGTGTCTGCCATGCTCCGCTGCCGGGGTGAATGTGATTGTCCGGGCGTCCTGGCGCTTGCGGAAGTGGATCATTTCCCATTGATGAATGTAATCCAGCACGACCAGCGCCATTTTGCGGGCCTCAAACTCCGGCATCTGCAAAGTCAGGCTGTCGGTGGCCTTGACCATCTTCACCTGTCCCTGGCCGTAGACTTCGCCCTGGCCGTTGTCAATCCGCAGGACGAACGGCTGCCGGTACTTAGCTTCCTTCTTCAAGGACAGTACCCGCGCCTCCGTGTAATCATCGTGGGCGCTGCCCTTCTGGTCCTCAAAGCTTGTGAACGTTCCCGGCCAGCAGGTCATGGCAGACCAGCTTCATGTCGTCGGCGTCCACATAATGCCGCACCCGCGACGCCGCTTTGTTGCTCTCGTCCAGCTCCACCAGCGTGAACGCCACCTTGCTGCGCTTCGGATCAAACGCCAGCAGGTCGGTGATGTCGAGCAGCTTATCTTTCGCGACAAGCCGGTAAATCTGAATCTTCGTCACTTCGTTTGTCATATCAGTTCTCCTTAAACCATGTCAGTCATCAAATAAGGTCCTATAAAATCTTGCGGTAAGCGCAAGCCGGATTATCGCCGAGGCTGCTCCAGCACTCATGTGTTACCAAATACCCACGGCCACCGACGTAGTAGGCATTCGCAACAAGCTGATCGCCGCACTGCGGGCAGACGCCGCGCACCCATTCAGGGCGGGGGCGGTCGGAAGTACCATCATATGCCTGCCGGACGCTTTCGACGGCGGCATTTGTTTCTAAAATCGTGTCCATTACTGTGTTCCCCTCACTAAACCGTTTCTGATCTCGGCGCTCTTGTCCGTCACATCGCACTCTTATATTATAGCGTAAGTGGCAGTGACTATCAGCAGAACGCGAGAAGTGGGAAAATCAATCTACGAAAATTCTCATGTCGTGAGAATTTTCGCAGTAAAAATACGGTGATTGGAACAATAGGAACTGCCGATAATGGATGCAAAGGGGAGCGCCGCCATGTTTTTCTGGATCGCCGCCGGCTATGTGTTTACCGCCGCCGCGTTTTACTCGTATATCGTTGCCACCGCACAGGAAGACCCATATCAGAGCGCTGCGACGCTTAGTGAAACCAATGATTGGGAATGGACACGGGAGCAAAGCAACCGCAAAGCCGCGTGACAAAAAAAGCCTGCTGGATATTCCAGCAGGCTTTTCGTGAAAGATTAGGTGAGCTTTCAGGAGTTACGGAAGGCAACGCCGACAAGGATGGAGACGACGAACCAGGCGATGCCGAGCTGGCGCGTGTACCCCTGCATCCGCTCCTCATAACCTGGCTTGCCCTTGAAGTTCGCACCCGTAACGTTGTTACCGATGGTTCCGGTTAAACCCTCATTCTTTGTCGGCTGGGACATAACCAGCGCCACTAAAGCAATACTGATCAGCGCTTGGAAGACCAGCAAAATGATCTGGAAAGCGTTCATAGGTCGCTGTTCTTCCTTTGTCCGGCTTCCACCGCAACCGGCGGCTCCTGCGAGACGGGAGTAATTGGTGGCACGGCGGGCTTGTCGTCATCGTTGGTCGCGTTCTTGAACTCTTTGATGCCTTGACCCAGAGATTTTCCCAAGCCAGCGAGCTTGGTGCCTCCGAAAAGTACGATCACAATTCCGCCCAGGATCGCCATGTCCCACGGGCCGCCAAAACCAAATGCAAGTGGCAACATATCAGTGTCCTTTCTTATCGGACGCATCCAACTCCGTCTGCGTGTCAGGCTTCGCGGTCGGATGCACAATTGGAACCATTAAATCTTCCGGGTCCTGATCATAGGACTTGCGGGCAGCGGCTTTTTCCACCGTCGCGCTGCTGGTGCCGGAGTAAGGGTTACCATACTCGTACGGCGGCGACATGACAGGCTTGTAGACCGACTCGACTTCCGAGTGGACCGAATGCACCGCCCCGGTCAATTCGTCTGTGACCTTCCGTATCTCGCGCATGGCCTGCCCAAGCTGCTTGCCGATCTCCGGCAGCTTCTTCGGACCGAATATGATCAGCGCCAGCACCAGAATAATCGCAATGTCCGGCGGACTAGCACCGAACGCCAGGGGAAACATAGTCTTACCTCAGATTTTCACAAAAAGCCGATTGTTCTGTTACGACGCAAGACCCCAGTAAAAGTTCCCCGCACACAAACTTTAGCGCTTGGAGAACTGGAAGCCGCGCCGCGCCCGCTTCCGGCCCGCTTTTTTGCGCTCTTTGACGCGCGGATCGCGGGTCAGGTAGCCGAGCTTTCGCAGCGCAGGCCGCAGGTCCGGGTCCGATTCCACCAGCGCTTTTGCGATGCCATGACGAACAGCGCCAGCTTGGCCGGAAATGCCGCCGCCAAGAGCACGGATGAATACGTCGAACCGACCAACTGTCTCAGTCACTTCAAACGGCTGCATGATGAGCGCTTCCAAAGAAGCCCGGCCAAAATACTGGCCGGTCGTCCGGTTATTAACCGTGATGTTGCCGGGTCCCGACGACAGCCAGACTTTTGCGGTGGCGTTTTTGCGGTGCCCCGTGCCGTAGTAACGTGTTGTTTCTGCCATATTTATTCCAACTATCCTATACTCTCGAAACTAAGCGATGTCCTGCGGCTTTTGCGCTTGATGCGGGTGCTCCGGGCCAGCGTAAACACGCAGTTTTTTAAGCGTCTGCGCCCCCAGAGTGTTGTGCGGCAGCATTCCCTTAACGACACGCATCATGGCAACGACCGGGTCTTTTTCGATCTCGCGCCCGCGGGTGACGCTGCGGATACCACCAGGATACAGAGTGTGTCGGTAGATCGGCTCATCTTTTTTGTTGTTGCCGGTCAGAATGACTTTCGCGGCATTAATGATGATCACATGGTCCCCGCAGTCCACATGCGGCGTGAACTCCGGCTTATTCTTGCCACGCAAAATTTTGGCGGCTTCCACGGCAAGCCGGCCCATGGACTGGTTCGTGGCATCTAGAACAATCCACTTGCGGTTTTGTTCCATTTCCAGCGGTTTAGCGCTATAAGTAGACATTTCGTTTCTCCAATAGTGAGTAGTCGACGCGCCGCAAAAACAGACCTTGCGGTGCGGCGGGTGCAATCGGGTTCTGAACCCGGTCGCGCGTCGCGAGTATTTCTTCCAGTGTCTCCACCGGTACTTTGCCGGAGCCGACGGCGATCAAGCCGCCGACCAGGTTGCGGACCATCGTCCGCAGAAAACCATTTGCAGTTGCCGTTACCAGCAGCCCATGTGGGACCTGTCGGACCGACAAGCGGCGCAAGTCGCGCACGGTGGTCCGGCCCGGATTGCCGCCCTGCCGGGCGTAGGCGGCGAAGTCATGGACGCCGACCAGCGGCTGTGCGGCCCGGCGCATGAGGTCAGTGTCCAGCTCGCCCCGGTAGTGCAGGCTATAGCGACCCCAGAGCGCGGAACGTGTTCGACGAGTCCATATCAGGTAGCCATAAGTGCGCTGCCTTGCGGAAAATCGGGCGTGGAAGCCTTCTTCGGCTTCTTCGGCCTTTGCGACCGCAACGTCCGGCGGCAGCATCGAGTTCAGTGCGATGGCCCAGCGCTCCAGCGGCAGAACGTTCTCCGTCGCAAAGGACACGACCTGACCCAGAGCATGAACGCCGATGTCCGTCCGTCCGGCACCGTGCAATAGGATCTCTTCGCGCGGCGATAGCTGCCCCAGCGCCGCTTCCAGCACGGACTGCACCGTGCGCTCGCCCTGCCCCTGCCGCTGGAAGCCGCTGAACTCCGTGCCGTCGTACTCCACCGTCAGCTTAAGGGTTCGCACGTCTGCCTAGCGGACCCGGTTCGGCTGGCCGGTCTTCTCCGGTATCACCGGCATTCCGAACTCACGCTCGGTGACAAGCGACAGCTGCACGATCGTCGCCGCGTCCCCGCGCCGCTGGCCGATCTTAACGGCGCGGGTATAACCCGATCCGGTCTTGAACTCCGGTGCAATCTGCGTAAACAAATGATGCACGAGCGTTTCATCGCTCAGGTAGGCACGAGCTAAACGACGGGCATGGAGGGTGTCCACACGCGCTCCGGTAATCAGCTTCTCAGCAATGGAGCGGACATCTTTTGCGCGGGTCTCGGTCGTCTGGATTGTCTGGTACACGAACAGCGCACGAACCAAGCTCTTCAACAATGCTCGGCGCTGGTCGCTCGGCAGGCCGAATTTACGGCCGCCAATACGGTGGTTCATTTCTATTTTCCTTTAAGAGTTTCGCCTAGTCTTCGTCGGCTTCGCCTGCCGCCGGGTCATCATCTTCTGCGTCGTCGTCTTCGTCGGCATAAGCCGCGTCGTCATCGGTTGCACCTGGAATCGTCAGGCCCAGCGACGACAGCTTTTCCTTGACTTCGGTGAGCGACTTCTTGCCGAAGTTCCGAATTTGCATCAGTTCGCTTTCGGGGATTTTTACCAGGTCGCCGATAGTGAGAACCGCCGCTTTTTTAAGGCAGTTGTAGGTACGAACCGAAAAGTCCAGTTCTTCAATCCGCGCATCCGGTGCGCCCGGAACGCCGCTGGCGAAGGCGCTGCCGTTCATGCCGCCAAGCCGTCCGGCAAAGCCCTGCGGGAACTCGACAAACCGATGAAAGAATGTTTCCAGCAGGTACGCCGCCTGGCTGAGTGCATCGCCCGGAGCCATCGTGCCATTCGACCAGATTTCCAGTGTCAGCCGCTCGAAGTCCGTCTTGAAGCCGACGCGCGTTGACTCGACGTTGAACGAGACTTTGCGAACCGGCGTGAACGATGCTCCAATAGGAATGACACCAATGATCTGCTTGCTTTTATCCTGCTTTTCCGGCAACACATAGCCTTTACCTTCGCTGACAACCAGTTCCATTGATAAATGGGTCTTATCATCCGCCAAAGTGGCAATGTGCACTTCCGGGTTGACGATTTCCACGTCGCTCGGACACTGAATATCCGCACCAGTCACATGCCCCGGCCCGGTAACATCAATCTTCACCGTGCGCGTCTCCGGCGCGGTGCCGTTGGTAGGTACTCCGCCCCGGTTATGGACTTTAACGTATAGGTCTTTAAGATTAAGGATCAGTTCAGTGGTATCTTCTTTGACACCGGCAATCGTCGAAAACTCGTGCAGGACACCATCAATTTTGATGGATGTCACAGCTGCTCCGGGAATGGACGACAGCAGGACGCGCCGCAAGGAGTTTCCCAGCGTCACGCCGTAGCCGCGCTCAAGCGGTTCCACCACGAATTTTCCGTAGGTCTCGGTCTGTTCCAGCGTTTCAATGCGCGGCGCAGCCGGATCCAAAGTTGTCTCTGGCATCGTCTCTCCTTCAGGCCGCCGGGCAAGCGCAAGGCAACAGGCGAAAACCCGCCGGGGTACGGCGGGTTCTCGTCCCGGCGAAAGCGCTGCACGCGCGGCAGAGCCTGGTTGTTATCGCGAGTAGTACTCGACGATGAGCTGTTCGGTGACTTCCGTATCAATCATATCGCGGGTTGGAACGGCCAAGACTTTGGCGGTCAAGGAGTTCGCATCGAATGTCAGCCATTCTGGGATGCGGCGACCCATACCACGCAAGGAGTCCAGCATCGGCTGCATCTTACGGCTGCTTTCGCTGACTGTAATGGTCTCACCCACGCGCACCTGATAGGATGGCACGTCAACCCGCTTGCCATTCACCAGGAAGTGACCATGCGAGACGAACTGCCGGGCCTGTGCCCGCGACGCACCTAAATTGAGGCGGTAAATGACATTGTCCAGACGGGTTTCCAGCAGGGACAGTATGTTCTCACCAGTCACTCCCTTGCGGCGCAGAGCTTCCTCTACATAGTTGCGGAAAGGCCGCTCCAGCACCCGGTAGGTCCGCTTCATCTTTTGCTTCTCGCGAAGCTGATGCGCGTATTCAGTGGTTTTCTTTTGCATCCCCTGGCCGTGCATCCCCGGCGGATAATTGCGGCGCTCGATAGCGCACTTCTTGGAATAGCAGCGGGTGCCTTTGAGGTAAAGCTTCATACCTTCGCGGCGGCACTGCCGGCAGCGGGCATCACCCGACTTTGAGACGGGTCCTTTTTTAACGGCGGTCATGAGTTCTCTTGTTCTCCAAAACTAGGGCTAAATTGCTCAGGTTAGACGCGGCGGCGCTTCGGGGGGCGGCAGCCATTGTGCGGGATTGGGGTGACATCTTTGATGATGCTTACCTCGATGCCGACGGCCTGCAAGGCGCGGATAGCCGTTTCGCGGCCCGATCCGGGTCCCTTGACATGGACATCCACCCGGCGCATCCCGTTATCCTGCGCGATGCGCCCGGCCTTCTCAGCGGCAAGCTGTGCGCCGAACGGAGTGCCTTTGCGCGAGCCTTTGAACCCGACAGAGCCGGCGGAGGCCCAGGAGATCAAATCGCCTTTGACGTCGGTAATGGAAACGATTGTGTTGTTAAATGTGCTTTGAATATGCACAATCCCCTGTGCGATATTCTTGCGTTCTTTCGGCTTCTGCCGCTGCGTTGTTTTCTTCTGTGCCATTCGGTCTGAGATGTCTCCTATCAACCCGTCCCAGCAATCGGCTTCTGAGCCATGAGGGGCGGTACAGGACCCGCAAGAGTGCGGGTTCAGTATTTACTTCTTAATCTTCTTCTTACCAGCAACAGCGCGGCGTGGGCCGCGACGGGTTCGGGCATTGCTTTTGGTCTTCTGGCCGCGCACCGGCAGGCCGCGGCGGTGCCGGATGCCGCGGTAGCAGCCAATCTCTTGTAAGCGCCGGATATTAATCGTGATCTGGCGCTTGAGGTCGCCTTCGACCCGGAACTCGCGCTCGATGGTTTCGCGAAGCGAATTGACTTCCGACTCAGTGAGATCGCGAACACGAGTGTCCACGCTGACGCCGTTCTTTGCCAGGATGTCCCGGCTGCTGGTCAAGCCGATCCCGAAGATGGAAAGGAGCGCGTACTCGACCCGCTTGTCGCGGGGGAGATCGACGCCTGCAATACGTGCCAAAAGATGCCTCCTGAGAATGCCCCCTGCCTCCGATAATGGAGGAACAAGAGGGGTCAATCTTTTCTATGTATATCGGGTTCCCCCATTATTGGGGGCTAGGGGGCCTTAGCCCTGGCGCTGCTTGTGCTTCTTGATAACGCAGATCACGCGCACGACACCGTCGCGCTTGATCACTTTGCACTTGTCACAAATCTTCTTGACGGACGGCCGTACTTTCATTGGTAACTCCTACTTATTCTTTCGCTACTTATAGCGGTACAGAATTCTGCCGCGTGTCGGGTCATAGGGAGACAGCTCCACTTTCACCCGATCACCCGGCAAAATCTTGATAAAGTTCATGCGGATCTTGCCGCTGACCTGGGCCAGCACCTGCGGTCCGTTTTCAATGTTGACACGAAACATAGCATTAGGCAAAGTCTCGGCGATAGCACCTTCGACTTCGATTGCCTTTTCTTTGGCGTAAGTTTCCGATTCTTCAGCACGGCGCTCATCACGGGCGGCATGCTGCTTTCGTGGTCTTCGGGCCATAAACTCTGGGGTTTCTCCTGATTACTTCTCGTCCGAAGGCGGCAGGGTCAAAATGTCCGGGCCTTCCTCGGTAATCGCAACGGTATGCTCAAAATGGGCGGACAGCGAGCCGTCCGACGTGAATATCGTCCAAACATCGCCCTTCTTGTGAGCGACATCATGCTTTCCGATGTTGACCATCGGCTCAATGCAGATAGTCATGCCGGCCCGCAGGCGCTCACCGCGCCCCGGCTTGCCGTAATTTGCGACCTGCGGGTCTTCGTGCGGCGTTTGTCCAATCCCGTGACCGACTAGATCGCGCACGACATTGTAGCGGCTCCGCTCGGCGTGCCGCTGAATCGCCGCGCTGATGTCTCCAACAGTATTTCCTACCCGCGCCTGCGAAATGCCCTTGAAGAGCGCCTCACGAGACACAGTCAGCAGATTCTTGGCAGGGATCGAGACCATGCCAACCGGAACCGTCAGTGCAGCGTCGGCACACCAGCCGTCAATTGAAGCGTCAAGGTCCAAGCTGACGATGTCGCCTTCGTGCAGCACGCGCTTGGCACTTGGTACCCCATGAACGACTTCATTATTGACCGAGATGCAAGTGTTGTGCTTGTACGGAACCCGGCTGAATGACGGCTTGTACCCCAGCAGAGCAGGCTTTGCGCCACGCTTTTTGAGAACTTCCGCCGCGACTTCATCGAGGTCCAGCGTCGTCGTCTCGCCCGGCACAATCGCATCGCACATGGCGGCCAGGGCTTCCGCCACGGCTCGTCCGGCGCGGCGCATCATTTCTATTTCTTCCGCGCTCTTGAGGCGAACCATCCGCGTAGTATACCCCTGTAAATCCTAAATTGCAAGTGCGTGTTTGATACGCTCCGTCACGGCAGACGGCTCACCCAGCGCATCAACGCGCTTCAGCAGGCCGCGCTTCTCGTAGTAAGCCTGCAAAGGCGCGGTGCGCTCACGATACACTTCTAAACGATGATGCATGGCACCTGGCTCATCGTCGGGCCGGCGTACCATCTTCGCAGTTTCATCATCGTAAATCAGACGCTTGGAAAGCCGCTCAACCAGCGCATCTTCATCAATCTCTAAATCTATGACGGCATCCAGCGCCTGCGTGAATGCTTCTGCCTGTGCGACATCACGTGGGAAGCCGTCTAAAATATAGCCGACTTGAGCATCAGGCTTCGCGAGACGGACACGCACCCAATATAGAATGTCCGCATCGGACGCGAAGTTCCCGGCGGCAATCGCCGCCTCAACTTTGCGCCCGAACTCCGTTTGCCGCGCAACATGATCTCGGACAATATCGCCGGTCGAGACATGGGGAACATTCAGCAGTTTCTTAAGCGCTTCCCCCTGCGTGCCCTTGCCAGCGCCGGGCGGACCCAGTAGAACCAAGCGCATCAGCGAATAAAGCCTTCGTAGTTCCGCATGAGAAGCTGCGCCTCAATCGCCTGCATTGTGTCCAAAGCCACGCTAACGACGATCAGCAGCGACGTGCCGCCGATCAGCGTGAACGTGTTCGCCGTGCCGGTCAGAGCCGGGATCCAGAAGTTCAGCAAGGCAATCAGCGCGAGAAACAATGCGCCCGCCAGCGTAATGCGAGTCATCACTTTGTCCAGGTACTCCATCGTCGGCTTACCGGGCCGGATGCCGGGAATAAACGAGCCATACTTCTTGAGGTCATCCGCCATCTGTTCGACGTTCATTGTGACCGCTGTATAGAAGTAAGTAAAAAAGACGATAATCACGGCGTAAATCAAGCCGGAAATCGGGTTTTTACCGGGCGAAAGCCAGTTTGTCGCGTTGTGCAGGAACTGTCCTAAAGGCGTGGTCGCCGGTACGAAAGTGGCGAATGTTCCCGGCAAAAGCTGGATGGAAAGCGCAAAAATGATCGGAATGACGCCCGCCTGTGCAATTCGGAACGGCAGATAAGAAGTGCCGCCCTGCGACATCTTGTTGCCAACGATTTTGCGGACATGCTGGATCGGGATTTTGCGCTGACCGAGCGTCACAAAAACAATTCCGATGACAGTGGCAAAGAATGCCACGACAAGGATGAGTGCCTGCCACGGCTTGACCGTACCGGCAATGATCTCCGCGCCGGTGTCAATCAGCTGACGAGGCAGCCGGACCATGATGCCGGCGAAAATGATCAGCGAGATACCGTTGCCGATGCCCTTTTCGGTGATCTGTTCGCCGAGCCACATCAAAAACGCTGTACCGGCAATCATCGTCAGCGCGACCTCAATATCGAGTGCGATGTTAGGTGAAACCGCCCCGCCGCGTCGCAGAAGGACAATAAAACCGATGGACTGGGCCAGCGCCAGGCCCATCGTCAGGTAGCGGGTGTACTGAGCGATGCGCTTCCGCCCCGACTCCCCTTCTTTTGCCATTTCCTGCCACTGCGGAATGGCAAACGTCAAAAGCTGCATGATGATCGAAGCGTTGATATACGGCACAATGCCCATGGCAAAGACCGTGAACTTGGATAACGCGCCGCCCGAAAACACGTCCACTAAGCTCAGAATTCCGGAAGTCTTAAACAGCGCTTTCAGCGCGTCCGGGTTAATGCCGGGCAGAGGAATATGCAGGCCGACGACGTAGACTCCAAATGCGGCAAAGATGAACATCAGCCGCCGCCGCAGCTCCGGGATCGCCCATGCCGCAATCATGGCCTCAATAAACGGCGTGTTTGAGCCGCTCCGGGTGATTCCCCCGCCCCGCCCACCGCTCCGACCCGCAAAGGGAGAGGATGGCGGAATATTTGCACTTGGTCTTTTGACTGCCATGGGTTTGCCTTAAAGGACTTCAGCCGTGCCGCCGGCCGCCGCGATTTTCTCCATCGCGCTCTTCGAGAAATGGCTGGCACGGACAATCAGCTTTTTGCTGATTTCTCCATTGCCAAGAATCTTTACCGTGTCTTTGATGTTGCCGACAAGGCCCGCAGAGAAGAGTGTTTCCGGCGTCACCGTTGCACCATCTTCGAAGCGCTCCAATGCGCTGAGGTTGACAACAGCGAATGGCGTCTTCGGGGGGGCGTTGAAACCGCCCTTACCGGCGATACCGCGGTTCTGCGGCAGGCGGCGGTGCAGCGGTGTCTGGCCGCCTTCAAAGCCGGGCTTAGTGTTGCCGCGTGCTTTGTCGCCCTTGTGTCCGCCGCCGGACGTTTTGCCTGTGCCGGAGCCGGGGCCGCGCCCGATGCGTTTGCGCTCTTTACGTGCGCCTTCGTTTGGTTTCAGTTCAGAGAGATTCATTGTCCTACCCCAAGTCCTTCATGAGGACCATAATGTTTCTTACGGCCAATTTTGGCGGCGGGTTGCGACACCTTTTGGCCATCTGCCGTCTCAACGGTGAGAACGTGCGTGATTTTCTTGATCATGCCCCGGATCGGGGCGCAGTCGGGCTGCATGACCGACGAGCCGATCTTGCCGAGGCCGAGCGCCCGCGCGGTGAGGCGCTGGCTTTTCTCATAGCCGATCAGGCTGCGGGTTAAAGTAATCTTAAGTTCGGGCATCTGTTATGCTCCCCCTTCAGTAGACGGTGCACTCGTTTCAGTGGCGCTTGCCTGCATCACATCGGCGGCGTCAACCGCACCAACGGCATTGGAAGACACTTCGGTCTCCGGTGTCGCGGCTGCCGGAGCGACGGTCGGCGTTTCGCCCTCGGTTGTCGAAAGAACTGTCGGCTCATCTGTAACGACAGAAGCGATGCCGGCGGCCGAATCTACCTGCTCCGCCTCGCGGGCGGCGTCAGCAACGGCTTTGGAGACCAAGTCATTGACGTTAAGACCGCGCAGACGTGCGACATCGGTTGCTCGCTTGAGCTGCTTTAGCGCAGCGATCGTTGCCCAGGCCGTGTTGACTTTATTCGACGACCCCAGCGACTTCGCCAGAACATCGCGCACACCCGCCGCTTCCAGAATAGCCCGGACCGAGCCGCCGGCGACAACACCGGTACCCGGCGAGGCCGGCTTGAGCAGAACTTCCGCCCCGCCCTGCCGCAGCAGGACATCATGCGGAATGGTCGAGCCGACCATCGGAACGTGGACTAGGCTCTTGCGGGCCGCTTCCACGCCTTTGCGGATCGCATCAGGGATGGCACGCGCCTTGCCGATGCCGGCCCCGACATAGCCGTTGCCGTCGCCCACGACCACTAGAATGCTCCAGGACATCGTCCGGCCGCCCTTGTGGGTCTTCTGGACTTTGTTTGTTTGGATAACGCGCTCTTCTAAATTGAGCGTATCCGGGTTAATGAGTGCCATAGGTTAAAAATCCAGTCCGTTCTCACGCGCCGCATCGGCCAGAGCCTGCACACGCCCATGATAAAGGTAGCCGCCGCGATCAAAGACCACTTTGGAAACGCCGGCTGTCTTTCGCCCGCTCGGCGACTAACGCGCCGACCGATTTGGCCGCGTCAATGTTGCCGCCCGCGCTCTTAGAGGGCATATCGCCTTTCAGCGAGGCATCCAGCGAAGAGGCAGCCGCCAGCGTCCGGCCTGCCAAGTCATCAATGATTTGAGCGTAAATGTTGTTCGACGAGCGATAAACGTTCAGCCGGGGCCGGTCCGGCGTTCCAAGAACGCGCTTCCGCACCCGAATGTGCCGCTTCTGCCGCGACTCGTTTTTGTTGATTTGTGCCATAATATCGAGTTTCCTCTTGGCCCACCCGTGTCACAGACGTTTCAGCGTCCGCGTTATGAGCCAGAACAGAGGCCACGGCAGCAAAGCCGCGGCCTGGTGCCATTTACTTCTTGCCGCCCTTGCCGCCGCCTTTGCCGCCTGCCTTGCCGCTCTTGCCGGCCTTGCGGCGGACGATCTCGCCCTGATAGCGAATGCCTTTGCCTTTGTACGGCTCCGGCGGCTTCAGCTTGCGGATAACGGCGGCCTGCTGACCGACCGATTCTTTGTCAATGCCGCTGATCGTGATGAATGGGCGGCGTGTATTCGTGTCTTGGCCGACCTCAAACGTCACGCCTTCCAGCGGCTCAACGGGGACCTGATGCGAGAAGCCGAGGCTTAGGACCAGCTTCGCGCCGTCTTTCGCCGCACGGTAGCCGACGCCTTCGATTTCCAGAATACGCTTGTAGCCGTCGGAAACGCCGACAACCATGTTGTTGACCAGCGAACGGGTCAGGCCGTGCAAAGCGCGGTCATCGTCTGCGTCTGTCGGGCGCTTAACCAGCAGCGTGCCTTCTTCAATCTCGACACTCATGCGCGGGTGAATCCGGCGGGACAATGTTCCTTTGGGGCCTTTGACTGTCAAAGTGCCGTCAGCGGCGGCCTTGACTTCCACGCCCTGCGGCAGCGGAATAGGCCGCTTTCCAATACGAGACATGGGAGGCTCCTTTAAGAGATGAATGCGAGGACTTCGCCGCCGATGCCCAGTTTACGAGCTTTTTTGGCAGTCATCACGCCCTGAGACGTGCTGACGATGGCAATGCCGAGGCCGCGCAGGACAGTCGGCAGCTTATCATGCGAGCGGTAAACACGCAGGCCGGGCTTGGAAACGCGCTTCAGGTTCGTGATGACCTTTTCGCGGTTTCGCGCCCCGTATTTGAGGGTGACTTTGATGTTGTCCTGCACCGGCTGCTTGATGATCTCGTAGGACTTGATATAGCCCTCTTCATGCAGGATGCGGACGACTTCGATTTTGAGTTTCGAGGAATCGACTTCAAGCGATTCGTGATTGGCGCTGTTGGCATTCCGAATGCGTGTCAAAAGGTCGCCGACAGGGTCAGAGACCGGCATAATTTTCTCCCATCAGACGGGCTATCTTTTAAGTAGTCCCGATATGGCTGTTATGTATTTGTTATGCTTACCAGGACGACTTGGTGACACCGGGATCAATCCCTGATGCGCCAGCTCCCGGAAGCAGATACGGCAGATCGAGAACTTACGCATATAACCATGCGCTCGGCCGCAGAGCTGGCAGCGATTGTAGCCGCGAACCGAAAACTTCGGAGTCCGCTTCGCTTTTTGGATCAGGCATTCTTTTGCCAAAGGTCTTTTCCTTCTTTGTCACGCTGAGGAGCGCGGAAACAGGCAATAGTATACCTGAAATCCGCGCAAAATCTCCGCACAAAAGCCGCTATTGCAGCCGCTCGCCCTGCTTTTCGCCACGGAACGGCACACCGATTGCTTTCAACAGTGAACGGGCTTCAGCGTCCGACGGTGCAGTCGTCACAATGATGATGTCCATGCCGCGCACTTTGTCCACTTTATCGTAAACGATCTCCGGGAACGTCAAGCTGTTCTTTGAGACCCATCGCAAAGTTGCCGCGTCCATCAAATGAGTTCGGGTTGATGCCGCCGAAGTCACGCACACGGGGCAGCGCGACGTTCAGCAGGCGGTCCAGGAACTCATACATCCGGGCGCCGCGCAGGGTGACTTTCGCGCCGATCCGTGCGCCCTGGCGCAGCGGAAGTTTGCGATGGACTTCTTGGCCCGTGTCACCGCCGGCTTCTGACCGGTGATCGTCGCAAGGTCGCTGACCGCGCCGTCAAGCTGCTTGGCGTCGCCGCCGGTCTGACCGGCCTGGCCGACACCCATGTTCAGCACAACTTTTTCGATGCGCGGAACCTGCATGACATTCTTGTAGCCGAACTCTTTTTGCAGGGTTAGGAACGATCTCGTCCTGGTACTTCTGCTTCAGCGTCGGCTGCGTTTTCGTTGTGGTTGTCTCATCAGCCATTGGTAATCACTCCTCCCGACTTCTTGGCGAAGCGCACACGCTCGCCGCTCTCGTTCATTCGAATGCCGACGCGGGTCGCGGTCTTGCCATCGGCAGGGTCAATAAGCTGGACTTTGGACGCTGGAAACGGCATGGACTGCTCGATACGCCCGCCCTGCCCGGCCGCACCGGGGGCACCGGCGGAGCGCGGCTTCTGATGCTTGATCACGATGTTCAGGCCCTCAACGACAACTTTGCCTTCGGTTCGCAAAACTTTCGTGATCTTGCCTTCTTTGCCTTTGTCTTTGCCCGTCAGCACCCGGACCGTATCACCGAGCAGCAAACGCATCTTGCCGGTGTACTGGGCGACATTGCGGCGCGGGCCGCTCTTTTTCGGCGGTGTATACATCTTAAAGCACCTCCGGCGCAAGCGAGATGATCTTCATCGCGCCTTCAAATTTGGAATCACGCAGCTCACGGGCGACCGGTCCGAAGACGCGGGTGCCGCGCGGCGCGAGGTTGTTGGTCAGGACTACAGCGGCGTTCTCGTCGAACCGCATCACTGATCCGTCCTGCCGCCGAATGGCCTGGCGGGTCCGAACGACGACCGCTTTCACAACGTCGCCCTTCTTGACCGCTGCGCCGGGAGTCGCCGACTTGACTGCCGCCACGATAATATCGCCGATATGGGCGTACTTCGCGTTGGAGCCTTTCAGCACGCGGATCGTGAGAAGCTCACGCGCCCCGCTGTTGTCTGCCGCCCGAAGGCGGCTATAATCTTGAATCATTCTTTGTTCCTTTGCGCTGCCGGCCCAGTTTCGCAAACGCTTGCGAGAAGAAGCTAAACGGCTTTGTGGCCGACCCTAGCATTCCACGATGCGGAAATCACTTGCAGAGCTTATTTAGCTCGCTCAACGATGCGGATGACGCGCCAGCATTTATCTTTGCTGAGAGGACGGGTTTCCATGATCTCAACCGTGTCGCCGGTATGGGCATCATTCGTCTCGTCGTGCGCTTTGAGCTTTTTGTCCCGCTTCAAGATGCGTCCATACATCGGGTGACGGACGAGGTTCGCGATTGTCACCACAACGGTCTTGTCCATCTTATCACTGGAAACGACGCCGGTACGCAGCTTGCGGCGGTTGCGCGTCTCTTCTGCCTGTGCTTCTTTTGTTTGCGTTTCTTCTGCCATTGCTTATCCCTTATGCTCGATGCCAAGCTGCTTTTCGCGCTTGATCGTCAGGATACGCGCGATTTCTTTGCGGGCATTCTTAACGACTTTGACGTTTTCGACAGGCTTGCTCAGACGGTCCTTGCGGAACCCGTAAATGCTTTTGTGGGCATCGGCGATGATGACGTTCAAATCAGCATCGCTCATCCCGCGCAGAGCCGCCCGGCGGCTTTTCGTTTTTTCTGCCATGTTACTCTTCTCCCTCGGCTTCGTAGAAGTCCGCTTCAGCGAACTCGCCTTCCGGCTCTTCCATGGTCAGCGTATGCGCCAGGAGCTGCGCCGGCGACTCATGCCGGGTGATAAATTTTGTCGCAATCGGCAGCTTGTGCTGGGCGAGCCGCATGGCTTCTTTCGCCAGTTCTTCGGGAACGCCGGACATCTCAAACAAGACCCGGCCCGGCTTCACCACCGCAACCCAGCCTTCGGGAGCGCCTTTGCCCTTGCCCATACGGGTTTCAGCGGGCTTCTTCGTGAACGGCTTGTCCGGGAAGACCCGGATCCAGATCTTTCCGCCACGCTTAATTTTACGGGTCATCGCGATACGCGCAGCTTCGATCTGCCGGTTCGTCATCCAGCAGGCCTCCAAGGCTTGGAGCGCGTAATCGCCGAAATCTACCTTGTTGCCGCCCGACGCCGGGCCGGTTCGACGGCCTCGGTGTACCCGGCGGTACTTGACTTTCTTTGGCATTAACATAGTTTGATATTTCTCCTAACGACCGCCGCCACCGCCGCCGGGCGTCCACCCCCGCCGCTAAAGCCGCCCCCACCGCCCGGACGGCCACCGCCGCCGCTAAATCCACCGCCGCCGCCAGGGCCGCGACCACCGCCACCGCCGCCGTCCACCGCCGCCGCCGAAGCCGCCACCGCCGCCACGTCCACCGCCGCCGCCGCACCGCCGTCCACCGCCGCGGTTACCGAACCACCAGCACCGCCGCGTCCGCCGCGTCCGCCGCTCGGTCCGCGATCGCCAAAGCCTTCTTCGGCATTCAAACGGCGCTGCTGCTGCTGCTGCAGCGCGATGTCAGCCGTCGTCAGCCGCTTCTGGCCCGGCAGAATGTCGCCTTTATAAATCCAAACTTTGACGCCGATGTTTCCGTAAGTGGTCGGCGCTTCCGCGAAACCGTAGTCAATATCCGCACGCAGCGTGTGCAGCGGGATTTTGCCTAAACGGTCGCCTTCTTTGCGGGCCATCTCACTGCCGTTCAGCCGGCCCGAGCTCAGAGAATACGGATGCCTTTGGCTCCCAGCTTCATGGCACGGGTCACGGCCTGACGCATGGCACGCTTGTAGGAAACGCGCTTGGTGATCTGCTGGGCGATGCTTTCTGCTACAAGCTGCGCATCAAGTTCAGGATGCCGAATTTCGCTGACATTGGCCTGGAACGACTTCTTGAACTTGCCTTCCAGGATCGCCCGCAGGTCGTCAACGCCCTTGCCGCCGCGCCCAATGATGATGCCGGGCTTCGCGGTGTGCAGGGTCACTTTGACCCGGTTCGCCGCCCGCTCGATTTCGACGCGGGCGATAGAAGCATTGACCAGCTCTTTGCGGGTCTTGATGAAGTCACGGATATGGAAATCTTCGACCAGCGCTTTGGCGTAGCCTTTGTCCAGATACCATTTGCTTTCCCAGTCCCGGTTCACGCCGACGCGGAACCCGACGGGATGGATTTTCTGTCCCATGCGTTATTCTCCCTCTTCCCGTTTCTGGTCTGCGCCTTCGTCCGGGTCCGGCGCACGGTCACTGGTGTCTTCTTCCGAAGCATTCGAGGCGCTCACAGGGTGTTGCTTCCATCGGCTCTCGGAAGTCTCGCCTGGAGCGGCATTGATGTCTTCTGCGGCCATTTCTGTCGCTTCCGATGAGGCGGCTGGCTTCTGTCCCACATCCGGTGCGTTGCCGGTGTCCGGCGTGTTCGCCGTATCGCCGGTTGAGCCCTCGCCCTGCTCCGCGCCCGGCCTCTGCTGGGTCTCGGTCGCCGGCGTCGGCAATCGGCGTAGTCAAGTGCGACTTCTTCTTTTGACTGCTCGGTCACAGTCTGCGCTTTCGGCGCGACATTCCCCGGTGCGGCTTTCGCTTTGGCCGGAGCCTGAACCGCCGTCCGGCGCGGCTTTAGCGACCGGCGGGCATCGTCGTCAGGATACGACCGTCAAATGGCTGGTCCGCTTCAGAATGCGGTAGGCACGGCCCTGGGCGCGGGCGCGGACCCGCTTCAGGCTCGGACCGCCGTCAGCCAGAATGTTCTGGACCTTCAGCTCGTCGGTGCCAGCACCCCAGCCGTCGTTCGCGTTCGCGGCAGCGGAGATGACCACTTTCATGATATGCTCGGCGGCCTGGTTCGGAATAAAGCGCAGCATGGCAAGCGCTTCCGTCACGCGCTTGCCCTTGATGACATCAATGACCAGTCGTGCTTTACGGGGCGACATCCGAATGTACTTGGCGACAGCGCGGGCCTCGGCGACCACTTCGACCGAGACTTCCCGGCTTGCGCCGATCTGCTCTTTCAGCGCATCGGTCAGCTCCTTGATTTCCATCCGCACCGTGTTCGGGCGGCTGGAATGGAGCAGGACTTTGAGGCTGCCATCTTTTTCTTTTGTTAGTTTCAGCTTGGAAACCGGCGTCCGTCCCAGCACGTCTTTGACGGTGGGCAGCAGGGCGCGGTCTCTCGCGGCGGTATTCATAGTTTTCTCCTTGCGAGTCCTTGCCTAGCGGCGCGTCGTCCGCGTGTCTTTGGAACCGGCATGGCCCTTAAAGGTGCGGGTCAGCGCAAACTCGCCGAGCTTGTGGCCGACCATGTTTTCCGTGACAAAGACCGGAATATGCTTGCGCCCGTCATGCACGGCCAGCGTATGGCCGATCATCTGCGGGAAGATGGTCGAGCGGCGCGACCAGGTCTTGATAATGCGCTTCTCGTTTCGCGCATTCATGTCGTCAATGCGCTTGAGCAGCTTCGCGTCCGCATACGGACCTTTTTTGAGTGAACGTCCCATAGATTGTTATCCTAATTACTTCGAGCCGCGTCGGCGAACGATGAACTTCTGCGTTGACTTGTTCCGGCGGGTGCGGAAGCCGTGAGCGCGAACGCCGGTCGCGGAAACCGGACCTTTTTTGCGTCCGACCGGGGACTTCGCTTCGCCACCACCGTGCGGGTGGTCGCGCGGGGACATAACGACGCCGCGGTTGTGCATGTAGACGCCAAGCCACCGCTTCTTACCGGCCTTGCCGTGCTTGATGTTCTCGTGGTCAATGTTGCCGACCTGGCCGACCGTAGCACGGCACTCCGCCAAAATCATCCGCATTTCGCCGGACGAGATGCGAAGGGTCACATACTTGCCTTCTTTGCCCATCAACTGCGCCGAGCCGCCTGCCGTGCGGATCATCTGTCCGCCGTGACCCGGCTTCATCTCGATGTTGTGGACGAGAGTACCAACCGGAATGGCGCGAAGCGGAAGCGCGTTGCCGGGCTTGATGTCGGCAGTCTCACTCGAAACAACCGGATCGCCGACTTTCAGGTTGACCGGCCACAGGATGTAGCGCTTGTCGCCGTCGGCATAATGCACCAAGGCAGATACGCGCCGAGCGGTTCGGATCGTATTCGATAGTCGCGACTTTGCCGGGGACGCCGTCTTTGTCGCGCTTGAAGTCAATGATCCGGTACTGGGTCTTGTTGCCGCCCGCGACATTGACTGCCGTACGGCGACCCTTGTTGTTACGCCCGCCGCTGTGCTTGTTCGGGCGCAGCAGGGATTTCTCTGGCTTCGATGCCGTCAGCTCCGAGTAATCCGACGCCGTGCGGAACCGCTGAGACGGGGTTGTTGGTTTGTAACGCTTAATTCCCATAGGTGTTAAACTCCTTCCACCAGTTCAATAGACTGGCCCGGCTTCAGAGTGACGATTGCCTTTTTCCAGTCCGATGTCCGGCCACGGTTGGAACGCTTGGCAAACCGGCCCGTGCGGGTCTTGCCTTTGACAACCATGGTGTTGACCGAAACGACGTTGACGGTGTTTTTCCCATCGGCCTGAATGCGCTCGACCGCTTCCGCGATCTCGTACTTATTAGCAGTGCGGGCGACCACGAAGGTATACTGGCCGTCAGCGCCGCCCGCCACACTTTTTTCAGTGACGACGGGCCGGACGATAATTTGATAAGGGCTTTTTGTCAGTGCGCTCATGCGGTTTCTATAGCCTCCGTCGGCGCTTCAGCCGGAACTTCTTTGCCGTAAACGGCATCAAGCTTGTCCAATGCGCCCTGGGTCATAACGATCTGATTGGCGTCCAGCACATCCCGGACCGAGAAGGCCGGAGCGACCCGGACGGTAATGCCCGGAATGTTGCGGAACGACTTGTAGATCGTGAGGTTGGTTTCCGGCAGCACGACCAGTGCTTTGCCGGTGACGCCAAGCGTCTTCAGCAGTGCCGCCGCGGTCTTTGTCGAATGCGACTCCATCGAGAGGGCATCCAGCACAATAATCACGCCGTCGTCTGCCTTTGTCGTCAATGCAGAGGCCAGCGCCGCTCGGCGGGCCTTCTTCGGCAGCTTAGCCGACAAGTCACGCGGGTGCGGGCCGAACACAATGCCGCCGTGGCGGTAATGTGGGGCAGAGATGGTACCCTGACGCGCCCGGCCCGTGCCTTTTTGGCGGTACGGCTTGCGTCCACCGCCGGCGACTTCTGCACGGGTTTTGGTATCACGGGTATCCTGGCGGCTATTCGTCGCTTCGTTGACGACCGCCTGGTGCATAAGACCTGGGTTAATTTTTGCCGCAAAAAGCGTGTCGCTGAGGGAAACATTCCCCCCGCTCGTGCCATCTGCTTTTTTGAGAATGGTTTCCGGCATGGGTAGGGTTCCTCCTTAGCGTTTGAATTTCTTGATCATGACCAGCCCGCCATTTGCGCCGGGGATAGCCCCTTTGACAAGCAGAAGGTTCTTTTCAGTGTCTACGCGAACGACCCGGAGACCCTGCTGGGTCACCTGAACGTCGCCCATATGGCCCGGCTTGCCGGAGCCTTTGAACGTGCGAGCCGCATCGGTACCGCCGCCGGACGCCGGCTTACGGTGGGACGTAGACGCTCCGTGCGTGGCTTTGTTGCCGCGCCAGCCGTAGCGCTTCATAACGCCCGCAAAGCCCTTACCCTTAGAGATGCCCGTGACGGCGACTTTGTCGCCTTCGGCAAAGATGTCGGCCGCAAACTCATGGCCTTCAGCCAGGTCTTCGCCTTCATCAAGCGGTATCTCGCGCAGGGTACGCTTTGCTTTGACATCATGCGCCGCAAAATGGCCCTTTTCAGGCATCGTGAGACGATGCTCTTTGACGTCTTCAAACCCAATTTGGGCCGCAGAATAGCCGTCTTTGGCGATAGTTTTCAGTTGTATAACGACACAGGGACCGGCTGCGATCACAGTGACAGGAGTCACGCGACCGCCTTCTTCGAAGATCTGGGTCATCCCCAGCTTCTTTCCCAAGATGGAACTTGGCATTTGTTTCCTCCACGGCGCACCTGGCGAGTGTGGTTCAACTCGTTACGTGACGCGGTTTTGATTGTAATTGCGAGAACGGTAAAGTCAAAAAGACTTTGGGCTAAAGCTTGATTTCGATGTCCACGCCCGAAGGTAGGTCCAGCCGCATCAAAGCATCAATGGTCTTCGGACCGGGATCGAGGATGTCAATCAAACGCTTGTGCGTCCGCATCTCGAAATGCTCGAATGACTCTTTGTCCACAAAGGTGGAGCGCTGCATCGGCAGAATGTTCTTCTCCGTTGGCAGCAGGACCGGACCGGAAATCCGTGCACCGGTACGCTTGACAGTATCGACAATCTTTTCCGCAGATTGGTCCAAAACGCGATGATCGAACGCCCGGAGGCGGATACGAACTTTATCACGACGCATAATAAAAAGTTGCTCCCAGCAAACGTAAGGGCAGGGTTTCCCCTGCCCTACAAATAGAACTTAGACAAGGACTTTGGTGACGACGCCTGCACCCACCGTGTGGCCGCCCTCGCGGATCGCAAAACGCAAGCCCTCTTCCATCGCAATCGGAGCGATCAACTCACCCACGATCGTCACGTTGTCACCCGGCATCACCATCTCCACACCTTCCGGCAAGTCCAGGTTCCCCGTCACATCCGTCGTCCGGAAGTAGAACTGAGGACGGTACCCCTTGAAGAAAGGCGTGTGACGACCACCCTCTTCCTTAGACAAGATATACACCTCGCCCTCAAACTTCACGTGAGGCTTGATGCTCCCAGGCTTCGCAAGCACCTGACCACGCTCGATGTCCTTGCGCTCCACGCCCCGCAGCAAGATCCCCGCGTTGTCACCCGCCTGAACCGTGTCCAAAGTCTTCCGAAACATCTCCATACTCGTGGCAACCGTCGTCTTCGTCGCCTCACGAATGCCGATGATCTCGATCTGCTCCCCGCCTTCAGCACCCCACGCTCCACACGGCCCGTGGCAACCGTCCCCCGGCCCGTGATCGTCATCGTGTCTTCCACCGGCATCAGGAACGGCTTGTCCACATCACGCGCCGGCGTCGGGATAAAGCTGTCCACCGCTTCCATCAGCTTCAAGATCGCAGGCTCGCCGATCTCCGACTGGTCCCCTTCCAAAGCCTTCACCGCGCTGCCGACAATGATCGGGCAGTCGTCGCCGGGGAACTCGTACTTCGAGAGAAGCTCGCGCACCTCAAGCTCCACCAGCTCCACAAGCTCCGGGTCATCCACCATGTCCGCTTTGTTGAGGAACACGACGATGGAGGGAACACCCACCTGACGCGCCAGCAGAATATGCTCGCGGGTCTGGGGCATCGGGCCATCAGCGGCAGAGACCACGAGAATGGCCCCGTCCATCTGGGCGGCGCCGGTGATCATGTTCTTGATGTAGTCGGCATGACCCGGGCAGTCCACATGGGCATAGTGCCGCGCTTCGGTCTCGTACTCGACGTGGGCGGTGTTGATGGTGATGCCCCGCTCACGCTCTTCGGGAGCGGCGTCGATGGAGGCGTAGGAGCGGGCGGTCGCCCCGCCGGCTTTTGCCAGCACGTTGGTGATGGCCGCCGTCAGGACGTCTTGCCGTGGTCCACATGCCCGATGGTCCCGATGTTCACATGAGGCTTCGAACGATCAAACTTTGCTTTTGCCATAATAGATAACTCCGATACTATTGCTTGCCTTCTCCCTTACGGGAGAAGACGAATTGGGTAATTAACTCTGCTGACGAACCAGCGTCTTGCCTGCCGATTTCACCGTTAGCTCTTCCGCGACATTGCGCGGCACTTCGGCGTAATGCGACGGCTCCATTGTGGAAGACGCCCGGCCCTGGGACATCGAGCGCAGGCTCGTGACATAGCCGAACATTTCGGACAGCGGCACTTTAGCCTTGATGACCATCGTCGCGCCGTGGCTCTGCTCCTGACCTTCGATCATACCGCGCCGGGAGTTCAGGTCGCCGACGACGCTGCCCAGGAACTGGTCCGGGGTGACGACTTCAACCGCCATGATCGGCTCTTTGATGATCGGCGTTGCTTTGCGGGCGGCCTCTTTGAATGTCATCGAAGCGGCGATTTTGAACGCCATTTCCGACGAGTCCACTTCATGGTACGAGCCGTCCGTCACGCTGACCCGAAGGTCTACCATCGGGTAGCCTGCCGAAACTCCGGTTTCCATCGCTTCTTTGACGCCCGCTTGGATTGGGCTGATGAACTCTTTCGGGATCGAGCCGCCGACCGTCTTGTTGACGAACTCAAAACCAAGACCCGCTTCCAGCGGTTCGACAATCAGCTCGCAGTCACCGTACTGACCCTTGCCGCCCGACTGCCGCTTGTACGGCACACGGGCCGTGGCTTCTTTCTTGACGGTCTCTTTGTAAGCAACCTGCGGACGGCCCTGATTGGCTTCGACTTTGAACTCACGCCGCATTCGGTCAATAATGATGTCCAAATGCAGCTCGCCCATGCCCGACAGAATGACCTGGCCGGTCTCTTCATCGGTGCGAATGCGAAGTGTCGGGTCCTCGGCAGACAAGCGCTGAAGCGCCATGCCCATCTTTTCCTGGTCCGGCTTGGTCTTCGGCTCAATTGAGACGGAGATTACGGGTTCCGGGAACGTGATCGTTTCCAGCAGAACCGGCTTCTTTTCGTCCGCCAGCGTGTCACCTGTTGTCGAGAGCTGAAGGCCGACGGCGGCAGCGATGTCACCGGCGAAGACTTCGTCTACTTCTTCGCGCTTGTTGGCATGCATCCGCAGAATGCGCGAGATCCGCTCCCGCTTGCCCTTGTTCACATTGTAAACATAGGAGCCTTTTGTCAGGGTTCCCGAATAAACGCGGAAGAACGTCAGGTTGCCGACGTGCTGATCGTTCATCAATTTGAACGCTAGAGCCGCGAACGGCTCCGAGTCAGACGGCTCACGCGGCTCTTCTTCTTCGGTGTCCGGGTTAATCGCAGTCACAGCGCCCTTGTCGAGCGGCGAAGGCAGGTAGTTGATGACCGCATCAAGCAGCGGCTGGACGCCTTTGTTCTTGTAGGCCGAGCCGCACAGAATAGGAACGATCTCCAGGCTGATCGTGGCTTTCCGAATCGCAGCCTTCAGCTCATCCGCCGTAATCGGCTCTTCCATCAAGAACTTTTCGATAAGCTGATCGTCGGTCTCAGCAACCTTCTCGATCATCATGGCTCGGTACTTCGCAGCCTGCTCCTGCAAGTTCTCTGGAACATCGACCACTTCAAAAACCTTGCCATCGTCGCCTTTGTAGACAATCGCTTTGTTCTCGACTAGGTCTACGACGCCCGTGAAGTCGCCTTCGGCCCCAATCGGGATTTGCAGCATGACGGCATTCGCGCCCAGTCGGTCTACAATCGTACCGACGGCAAAGAAGTAATCAGCGCCGGTGCGGTCCATCTTGTTGACGAAACACATACGGGGAACGCGGTACTTGGTCGCCTGACGCCAGACAGTCTCGGACTGCGGCTGAACACCAGCGACGGCATCGAACAGCGCGACAACACCATCTAAAACGCGCAGGGAGCGCTCGACTTCGACGGTGAAGTCAACGTGTCCGGGCGTGTCGATGATGTTGATACGGTGGGTCGGGACCCGCAGACCGGTTTTGACGTCAGCGGTTTCAAGTCCCCAGAAACAGGTGGTCGCAGCCGACGTAATCGTGATACCGCGCTCCTGCTCCTGCTCCATCCAGTCCATCGTCGCCGCGCCTTCATGCACTTCGCCAATCTTATAGGAGCGGCCCGTGTAGTACAGAATGCGTTCGGTACAGGTAGTCTTGCCGGCGTCAATATGAGCAGCGATGCCGATATTGCGCGTCTTTTCTAAGCTATATTCTCGTGCCATAATAGTTTGCTTCCAAGCCCCAGAAATACCCCTCCCCGCCATCAGGGTGGCGACCCTTCCCCGAAAGGAGAGGGTAAGGAGCCTCGTAATGCCCCATCCCCCCTGGGGAGGGGGTTGGGGGTGGGTCAGAACCGATAATGGGCGAATGCCTTATTGGCATCGGCCATCTTGTGCTTTTCTTCGCGCTGACGCACTGCCGAACCGGTGTTGTTCGAGGCGTCAGTCAGTTCAGCGGTCAGCCGGTCAATCATTGTTTTGCCGTTGCGGCGGCGGGCGGCAGAGACCAGCCAGCGCAACGCCAGCGATGTCTTGCGGTCAGCCCGAATTTCCATTGGGACCTGGTAGGTCGCACCGCCGACACGGCGGGGCTTGACTTCTACCTGGGGCATGACGTTCCGAACAGCCTGCTCGAAAATCTCAATTCCCTTGCGGCCCGTCTTCGTCTCGATCGCGTCGAGCGACCGATAAAAGATCGTCTCAGACAGGCTCTTTTTGCCGTCCAGCATCATCCGGTTGACAAAGCGTGTCACCAAACGGTTGTGGTAGACGGGATCGGGCAGAATTACGCGCTTTTTCGCGGGTCCTTTACGCGGCATATCTTAAATCTCCAGGTGTGTTGTAAAAAATTAACGCTTCTTGGCGGCAGTTGCAGGTGCGCCCGGCTTGGGCCGCTTGGTACCGTACTTCGAGCGGCTTGATTTGCGGTCCTTTGTTCCCTGCGTGTCCAGCGTGCCGCGCACGATGTGATAGCGGACGCCCGGCAGGTCCTTGACACGGCCGCCGCGGATCAGAACCACGCTATGTTCCTGCAAGTTGTGGCCGATGCCGGGAATGTACGCGGTCACTTCCGTGCCAGGGCTGTTGCGGCCTGACGAGGTCAGGCGGATACGCGCGATTTTCCGCAGGGCAGAGTTCGGCTTCTTCGGCGAGACGGTGCGGACCACAAGGCAGACGCCGCGCTTCTGCGGGTTGCCCTTCATGGCCGGAGCTTTGCTCTTCTTGACAACACGCTTGCGGCCTTTGCGTACTAACTGGCTGATCGTCGGCATAACGACTATGTCCTTTCGGGTTCGATACTGCGATAAAATTGCGGTAAATAATGCGTGACAGAGGCACAAAAACACCCCGCTCGCCTTTGCGTTTCGCACAGAAATGCGAACACGGCGGCACGGGGCAGAACGTCCAAAAGACGATGTTGCGTTTTAGTTCCAGCTCAAGACCCAGACGGGAGAAGAAAAAAGCTGGCCGATGCCCCCTCAACAGAAAAAATGGTCCGCTCCCTCAAGCTTGCTAAAGGCGAGCGAATTCCTCTGAAAACAACCTCCCTATTATACTGCCCGCATTTGCTAATGTCAAGGGGTTGGCTGATCGCCGCAAAAAATGTGCAGTCTCAGGAACTGAAGACACTGAGAGCATGACCAGTAAAATTCTCATCTGATGAGAATTTTCCAAAAGTAGGACTCGGTGAATGCCCTTCCTCATTGTTGCCCTGAAACTCTATGGTATACTGCCCGTGTCTGCTTAGGAACAGCAAATCTTGGGCGGCTTTATCGGAAGGAGTTCTAAGATGGGTGATACGGTACTAACAACGGCCACTATTATGTGCTTTGTCGCTTCCGCGAAGTCGGACGAGGCCAAAAAATTCTACGCCGGGACGCTCGGCCTGAGATTTTTGGAGGAAAATGAGTACAGCTTGATATTCTCCGTCAACGAGACGCTGACGCTGCGGGTTCAGAAGGTGGCGGAGTTGACCCCTCAGCGGCCCGCAGTGTTTGGCTGGGAGGTTGCGGACATCGAGGCTGCCGTCACGAGCCTCGTGGAGCGTGGCGTCACGTTCGAGGTCCTTGGGTTCCCGTTGCAGGATGCTCGTGGCATCTGTGCTTTTGAGAGCGGTGACAAAGTGGCGTGGTTCAAAGATCCCGACGGCAACACCCTCAGTTTGGCACAGGTCGGAGGCGATTAGGCTGCGTATGGGGCACTTGACTCCAGGATTCATGCCGATGTTCGCCTTAGACAACCCCCGCAAACCAAAGTAAGCGTTCCGGTTTTTGAATTAGCTGTTCGTAGGGCAAATATAAGGTTTGCCCTACGAAGACTAAAGTCTTTTCTATGGATAAATCCCGCGTGTGATGGTGGCTTCGGCGACGCGGGCGACGCCGACAATGTAGGCGGCGGTGCGTAAGTCTACTTTATGTGTCTCAGAAGCGTCCCACACTTCGGCGAACGCACGGCGCATAATCCGGGCGAGGCGGGCGTTGACCTGCGACTCGCTCCAAAAGAACGACTGAATATCTTGCACCCACTCGAAATAGGAAACCGTGACGCCGCCGGCGTTAGCGAGAACGTCGGGGATGAGCAGGATGCCACGCTCTCTAAGAATGTCATCACCACCGGGCGTCGTCGGGCCATTCGCGCCTTCGACGACCATTTTTGCGTTGATCTTGTGCGCGTTAGCTTCGGTAATCTGGCCCTGCAAGGCGGCGGGGACAAGCACGTCGCACGGCGTTTCTAAAATCTCTTCGTTTGTCAGCGGCTCGGCGTCCGCGAAGCCGACGACGGAACCTGTCTGCGCGACATGGGTCGTCAGCGCCGGAATGTCCAGGCCATGCAGATTGGCAATGCCGCCCTTGACATCTGAGACGGCGACAATCTTTGCGCCGCGCTTGTCAAAAATACGCGCCGCCGCGCTGCCGACATTGCCGAAGCCCTGCACGGCGACGGTCGCGCCGTCAATTCTCCTGCCCTGCTTCTTGAACGCTTCTTCAGTAATCAAGACGACGCCGAGACCCGTGGCGTCCAAGCGTCCCTCGGAGCCGCCGATACTCACGGGCTTGCCGGTGACGACCGCCGGGACCGTATGGCCGGCGTGCATAGAATAGGTATCCATGATCCAGGCCATGATCTGCCCGTTGGTGCCGACATCCGGCGCGGGAATGTCGCTGTCCGGGCCGATGACCAAGCTGATTTCTGTCGTGTAGCGCCGGGTCAGGTCTTCCAGCTCGGCCTTTGTCAGCGTCTTTGGGTCGCAGACGACGCCGCCTTTTGCGCCGCCGAACGGGATATTGACAATGGCGCACTTCCACGTCATCCACATGGCAAGTGCCCGGACTTCATCAATGTCCGTCTCCGGGTGAAAGCGCAGGCCGCCTTTCGCCGGGCCGCGACTGGTATTGTGCTGCACCCGGTAGCCGGTGAACATCCGTGTCCCGCCGCTCTCCATGTTGACCGGAAAGTGGACCGTCAGCTCGCGCTTCGGCTTTTGCAGGATCGCATGAATGTCGTCGTCCAGCCCTAAAATCGCCGCCACCGACGCAAGCTGCTTCAGCGCAATCGCATACGGGTTCATTTCTTCCATCGAGGGCATTGATAATTCCGGCATCGGTTTCTTCCTTCCGTTTTTCCGTATTCTTTCTAGGTACGAAGAATCGCAGTTCATACCGAAACAAAGAGTGAGGTAATGAACCTCAAGGAGTCCCTATGTCAACAGCTCAACGTTTTCGGCTGCGATACTCGCCTGCCCTGTTGTTCGCGGCCGGTGCAGCAGCGTCTTTGTGCAGTTCCAGTGTTTCTGCCGACGTAGTCCATAGTCCAAAGGGATATACCGTCACCCTTCCGCACGGCTGGCAAACCCAGCATGAGACGCACACGCAGCCGGATGGGTGGAGCACTGATATGATGATTGCCCACCCGCCGAACGCTTTTCCGGTATTTCGGATGGAAGTAGACCCTCAAGGCCGCGCAACTGTTCAAAGCGCGGAAGCGATGCAGGCGGCTTTTATTCAGAAGAAAGTCCCCGGCTTTCGCATCATTGAACAGCGTCTATGGCATGTCGCTGGCTCTCCGGCATCAGAGACCGCTGCGGGCGGTTCATTTCAAGGACAAATGGTTATCATGGATCTGCTCTACACAATCCACTCCGGCAAGGGGTACACCATGACACTCATAACTACTCCTAAAAGAGAGCAGGAGGACATGAAAACATTTACGCACATCCTGAACACTCTGCGTTGGACTGACTAACCGCGTCAAAGCACTGGCAAAGCACTACATAGACCACTGTTCGGCGTGGCGGTCGTGCTGTTCGTACCAGCCGCGCTGAAGCTCCTCAATCTCAGCGTGAACGTCTGCGGGCAGCGGGACAGCATTTTGGACAGCAGCGATCAATTCGTTCAGGTTCTCGATCCGGGAGGTCGCGCCGACAGTAGAAACGACATTGGAGTAGCCTGAAACGAAGCGGGCGCAGAACTCCGGCCAAGACGCGCAGCCAGAACGCGCATAGATCGGAGCCATTTGCGCGGCTCGCGCTTTAAGGTAATTCCGGGCCGTGCTCGCGCAGCCGGTCCAGCGAGCCGCCGCAGGTGGTTCGCATCGCCACGATCGCTTCGCCGCGCTCTTGGATCAGGTTCCAAAGCTCCTCCGAGGCAAATCGCTGCAAGGGATTGAGATAAAAGATGTAGCCGTCTATAATGCCGGTATTGTAACCAGCCTGCAATGCGTCCACAGCCACATCCGAGTTCCAGGGCCAAATCTCCTGCACGAACCGCCCGACTAAGCCTTCCGCCTTAAGCTGACGCAGGCCGTCGTTTTCCGGCCCGCCTGTCCGGTACTGCTCGGCCAAGCTGCCGCCGAAGCAAAGCTGACCGACTGGAAGATGGGTCAGGCCCAGAGGCCTCAAGTTTTGCTGGATCACTTCCCGCACCTGCGCGACCGAGTCCCAGCCGATCTTGACGATGAATGGCGGCACCTGGGAACGGTCCTGGTCAAACGCCGTATTCAGCACATCCAGCGCGTCACCATAGGTGTGACTGGTATGCAGCGCCAGGCCGGCATCAATGGCTGCTCGCGCCACCGCGACACGGTCCTCAAACGGCAAAGAGGCGTCACCGAGGCGCGTCGTGCCGTAAATAAAGCGTGTCAAGCCAGGCAGCCGGGAAGAGGCTTCCTGCAAGGGGGCCTGAGAGGAAAGAGTCTGAGTCATTGCGATTTCCTTTGGGAGTTTAGTTGGGTTTTGTAAGAGCCTAGTCGGGTTTTGTGGTCGGCTCGTCGCGCATCGTCCCGCGCAGTTCCAGGCGCAGACCGTCGCGGGGACCGCCCGGCCAGTATAGCCAGACAGACCTTGAAAACGGACCAGACACCAGCCGGCGCGGTGATAAGCGCACCAACACCGGAACGGCTGCCCCGACGGGAACAGTCACCGGAAGAAGCGTCGTGCTGCCGATCTGAGCATTAATACACTCGCAGGACGCTGCGACGCGCTCAACCTTCAGCGGCTTTTTTGCCGTGTTTCGAATGAAGAAAACGTGTGTCAGCGGCTTGTCGTCAGAAAGAAAATGCGCGGCAGGAAACGTCCAAACCGTCCCGGCAGACGCTGCCGTTGCTGCCTGTTCCCGCGACGACGGACAGCGCAGGCAGCTCCCCGGCGGCAGTGGGCAGGCACGAGAAGGGCAGACAGAACAAGAAAGTCGGCAGTAGATAAAAGCGTGTCATGGCAGTATTGTAGCACGTTCTGCAAAAAGCGTTGACAAAGACTTGGGGCCGGGTATAATGGTATCGCATTCCGGGGTCGTTCAATGGCAGGACCGCAGTTTTTGGAGCTGCTTATCGGGGTTCGAATCCCTGCCCCGGAGCACCTTTGCGAAGTTTTCACTATGCCGGCATGAGGGTCAAGCGCATCATGGACACAGAGTATTTCCGCACCGACGACCTCATCACGCTCACGCAGGGCGAATGGCAGGAATTGGTCTCGTCTATCCAAAACCTCGTTCAAGCCAACAGTGCTCTCCTGCAAACCGTTTCCGAGCTGATGGCCCAGCGCAACCAGGCCATTTCTCAGCACCCCGCTCAAGCGCATCCCGCCCCTCCCGCCGACCCCTACGACCTCCGCACCCTCAATCATCTTCTTTCCGATAACATTTAGCCCGCTTCGATAATCGCCTTCAAGTTTCGGTTGCGCGTCACCAGAAAACGCAGCATATGGTGCTTCAGAAACAGCGCGTCGGCTAGGCGGCCCAAAACGCCGAGCGGCGAGGTCCACTCTAAGCGGTCGCGCATGAGCGTCCCGCCCGGAGCGGCAGTGAACTCGTGCCGATGGGTGAGGCTATGAAACGCGCCCGACAGTGCAACATCGGCGAACAGCGTGGGCCGTGCCAATTCTGTGATCTCAGAAGATAAACGCTGGCGAACACCGAAGTGGACGGCCTCGAAGACCAGCACATCGCCAAGCTCGGCCAGACCTTCTTTTTTGTCCCCCACCAGACGCTCTTTTGTATCGGCCACCGTGCGCGTGTGCGTTTCTAAATCCCGGCACAGGTCAAAGCAGCGCTCGATCGGCGCATGGATTTCGGTCACTAAGTTGATGACAGGCATAATTTGGTTTTTAGGACTGCGGGACAGGCCCGGTCAGCGTCGCGAGCGCGTCCTGCAAGACCAGCCGGAAGCGGACATCAAGCGCGTCGGCGTCAGAGACTTCGGCTTTGCTCCGCGTGAAGCGCTGCGAGTCGCCCATCTCTAAAATGGCTTGGATCGGCGGCACAGCCTCCGTCATTCCCAGGTCGGCGGCGGTCTTTGCACCGACAAGCTGAAGCCAGCGGTCGTTTGCCGTCAAAAGGCGCAGAACGGCCCGGTGCAGGGTTGCGTTCTGCGCCGGGCCGAGTGTCTGGGACAGCGCCGCGATCTGTTCATTCAGCCCCCAGAACTCCTCAGCCCACGCCTGCCGGTTCAGATGGGCAAACGTGTCCCGCAGCTCGGTCAAGAGGTCGGCATCATCGCCGTCTTTAAGGCGCGGATGGAAAACGGCTTCCAAGATCGCCGCATCCACCAGCGGCGTCTGCATTGCGAGGCTTTGCTTCTTTGCCCCCCGGTAGCGTCCGACAGTACGGGCGAAGAAGTATAACGAAAGGGCGACAGCGCTGCGTTCCAGCCAGAGCGCGTTCATAGGCTCACGAATCTTTCTGGTCAGTTCCATACTCAGCGTCAAAATCCGCGAGACGCCGCTTCATCAAAAACGGAATCTGCGTGCGGAACTGGAACGGACTGGAATAGTTATACTTTAAAATCAAGTCGTTCGTTTCTTTGAGGTGCCGTGCATACGCCTCCCGCGCTTTGGCCCGCAACACCGGATATTGGAGCGTCTCGCGCAGGCTGGCTTCCGACGCTTCCCAGCGGGCGAGGACACCCAGCGTCAGCGCCCGGCCCGCTTCAATCTCCTGCTCGATCATCAGCCAGGGTGGCAAGACCCGATTGTGCTTCAGCAGGCGGTTAATCGCCCCCATGCCGGGCGGCTCAAACGGGTTGACCGACAAGTCCAGCGGCTGCCCCCGGCCCGGCAGGTTGTCGAACAGCCCGTCGTCAATCGCATCCTGTATCTTCCGTTCGGCAATCCCCGCCATCCAGTCCGGGTTATCGCTCAAATCCTCCGCCGATGCCATCACTTGCTTTTCCTTCTTCTGTTTTCTATAGGAGAATTGTACCCGGCGAGTTAGGTATACTCTCACTCATGCAGGTTTTAGTCGTGGAAGATGAGCAAAAAGTGGCGGCGTTTTTGCGCCAGGCACTTTCCGAAGCGGGCCATGCGGTGTCGGTCGCGCATGACGGCGCGGCGGGCCTGCATCTTGCCCAAATCTCTGACTTTGACTTGATTATTCTTGACCGGCTGCTGCCGCAGATCAATGGCCTTGAATTCTGCCGCACCTTGCGTGGCCTCAAAAGCGAAACCCCAATTCTCATGGTCACGGCCCGCGATTCTTTAGAAGACAAAGTACGGGGCCTCGACTCCGGGGCCGACGATTACTTGACCAAGCCGTTTTCTTTGGACGAGCTTTTAGCCCGTGTCCGCGCCCTGCTCCGGCGGCGCGGCGGCGTACAAGCCTCGCTCGTGCTGACCGTCGAGGATTTAACTCTGGACACGCAGACACGGCTTGCGCGGCGCGGGGAAAAACAGTTTGAGTTAAGCTCGCGCGAATATGCCTTGCTGGACTATTTAATGCGGCATCCGCACCGGCCGGTATCGCGGGCGATGATTGCCGAGCATGTTTGGGGGTTTGACTTCGACAGCAGCTCGAACGTGATTGACGTGTATGTCTCTTACCTGCGCCGCAAGATCGACTCCGGCCAGGATCATAAGCTGATTCGAACACTGCGCCATGTCGGCTACCAGATCGGTTAGAGCATGACACTGAGCCGGGCAAAACTGAGCGGCACAAAATCGCTGCGCTTTCAGCTTTCGGCTTGGTCACTGGCGACGACTGCGCTCATCTTGCTGGGGGCGTCCATTCTGTGCTTCTCTCTGGTGCGGTTTGCGCTTCTGCGCGAAACCGACCAAGCTCTGCAGGAGACTGCTGCGTCGGTGGTAGGGCGCATGACGCCGGACGAACTCGTCGAGGCGGGCGATCCTCCCGCGCCCGGCCCGGCAGCGATTGTCCGCACCGCGCCGTTTGCTTCTGCCGTCCTGCCCGGCATCGGCTCCGATGCCCTTTGTTTCCGGCTGGCTCGCACCGACACCGGACAAACCGCCGCCGTGTCTCCGGTGCTTGCCGGACATGCAGCGATTTTGGCGGTTCTCGCCGCACTTCCGGCAAAACCGCACCCCGCGCTGTTTGCCGGAACCCAGGACGATGCCGAGGTACGATGCCTTACAGTCGCCGTCCCCCATTCTCCCTATGTTCTGCAAGTCGCTGCGCCGTGGGACCCGGCGGACGATCTTCTCACCGAGCTTCAGTTCGGCCTGCTGGCGGCGTCCCTGCTATTTCTCGCGCTGTCGGGGGTCGGAAGCGGCCTACTGGTGGGCCGCGCCCTGCGTCCGATTGACCGCATCGTCACCGAAGCGGAGCAGCTCGCGCCGAGCGACTTGAACGCCGTTCTCCTCAGCCCACATACGCTATCCGACACCGAGATCGGGCATCTCATCGCCGCGCTGAACCGGATGCTGGCCCGGATTTCAGACGCCGCCGCCGCACAGCGGCAATTTACCGCCGATGCCTCCCATGAGCTGCGAACGCCGCTGACTATTCTGCGCGGTCAGTTCGAGCTGGCGCTGTCCCGCCCGCGCACCGCCGCCGAGTACCGGAGCGCCGTGGAAAGCGGCCTGGAAGAGACGCTCCGCATGTCCCGCATTGTGGATAGCCTCGCGTACCTGGCACGCGGCGAAGCCGCTTCCACGGCCCTGCACTCCATGCCGGTTTCGCTTGCCGCTCTTGCCGCCGAAGCCGTAAAGGCACAGTCGGCCCGAGCCGCCGAAAAGGGCGTCCTGCTGACAGCCAGCACGGGGAGCGATGCGACTGTTCGGGGCGACGGCGACGCTCTGCGACGCCTTGTTCAGAACTTGGTCGAAAACGCAGTCGCTTACACGCCGCTGGGCGGCAGCGTGACACTTTCCGTTTCCGAAGACGCACGAGGCTGCCGCCTGCGAGTCACCGATACCGGCATCGGGATCGCACCGGAAGATTTGCCTTTCGTCTTCGACCGCTTTTTTCGGGCCGATCCTGCCCGCGCCAACACCGGCGGCAGCGGCCTCGGCCTGTCCATTGTTCGCAGCATCGCCGAAGCCCACAGCGGCACAGTGTCCGCTGAAAGCGAGTCAGGAAGGGGAAGCACGTTCATTGTGACACTGCCTGCCGGCGTTTAATGAGAAAACTCTCATTCAGCTCTCACACGCTGTTAATGTTGAGAGTGTATGATGAGTACATCGGAGCAAGCGGAAGGAGGGTATATTACGATGAGCGTTAGTAAAACAGCGGCGACCGGAATGATCCTCGCCGCTGGACTGATTTGTGCCGCCACGGCCTCTGCCGCCGCCCGAATTACGCCCGCACAGGCGGAAGCCGCCGCCGTCAAGAAAATTCCCGGCACGGCCCGGTCCGCCAAGTACGAGTTCGAGGACGGCCACTGGCAGTACGCCGTCACTGTCGTGAACCATGCCAAGCAGATGTACGAGGTAGAAGTGTCCACCACCGGCAAAGTGACCGACACGGAAAAGACCAGCACTGCCGAAGAAGCCACCGAAGCTGCTGCGGACAAGAAAGCCGCCGCGAAAAAATCTGCTCATTAAACACGCGCCGTATGAGAAAAAACGCACTGCTGCTGCTTGCGATTACCTGCCCGCTGCTTGGGCCGTGCTGCGCTGCGGCCCAGACAGTGCAGCCGACGCCCCTGACGCTTGCCCAAATCACGCAGATGGCATCACAGGCCAGCCCGTCCCTGACCGCCGCCCAGCAGAATGTCGCGCAGGCGCAGGCTCGCGTCGGCCAGGCCCTGGCGCAGCGGCGGCTCCAGATCACGTTTAACAGCACGGCGTCGCTTTCCGGTGCCAGCGTCTACCAGCCGCCGCCGACCTACGAGACATTCGGCACACTGCAAAACACGCTGACCGTGCCGCTGCCGCTCGGCAGGCGGCCCGGCCTCGCAATCACTCAGGCCCAAGAGCAGCAGGGAGCCGTGTTAGCCCAGCTTGATTCGGCGCGGCTTGCACTAGCCGGGCAGGCGGCGTCAGCCTACTACGATGTTCTGCGGAAGCAGGCGCTGCTCGCCGTCGCCCAGCAGACACTCGCTGAAAATCAGCGGGCATTAAACGATGTCCAGAAGCGAAACGCCGCCGGGGACACCGCTCAGATTGACGTTTTGCAGGCGCAGGTTCCGGTCGCTTCGGCCCAGGCCGCGCTGGACGGGGCCGAAAGCGATCTCGCTGTCGCCGACGAGACCTTGAACAGCCTGCTCGGACGCCCGCTCGACGCCCCGCTTTTGCTGGCCGACATCCCGGCCAATGCGCTCGCCCTGCCCTATACGCTCGCCCAGGCCGAGCAGTTTGCCCTCTCGCGCAGCCCCGACCTCCAGGCTGCCGAGGCGACAATCCGTGCCGACCGGGCGGCCATCGCCGCCGCCCGCTTGTACCGTGAGCCTCTCTACTCCTTGCAGGCGATTGACATTCGCTCCAAAGACGTCACTTCGTTCCGCAGCGAGGATACCGTGCAGGCCGCCGTCACCCTGCCCTTGTCCGACGGCGGCCTCGGCAGGGCGCAGGTGCTTGAAGCCCAGGCCGCACTGGCCGGGGCGTCGGCGCAGAGGGAAGTTGTCCGCCGGATCGTAGTCGCGGGTGTCAGCGCGGCATATCTCACGGCCCAAAGCCGCCGCCGCCAGATTGCCTCGGCCCGCACCGCACGAGACATCGCTCAAATCACTTATGACAAAACTACGCTCGGCTACCGTAATGGTCTGTTCCCGTTGCTGCAAGTGCTGACGGCACGGGCAGCGCTGACACAGGCCCGGATTGCCTATACCCAGGCTGTCTACGACGCCGCCGCCGCGTCTGCCACGCTGTCCACGGCTTTCGCCGGGGCTGTACCGACTCCACTACCCGCCACTGCTCCAATCGCCGCCCCATCGACCGGCGCAAACGGCACCAGCCCGGCCGGCGGCGCTTCGACGCCGGGGACTACCCCGGCAGGCAACAGCACTACCGGGACCGGCGTGGGCGGGGCAAGCGCCGCGGGCCGAGGCGCACCGTAAAGACACGGGGCTGAACCCCCATGCTTCAAAGTGCAAGTTCCTGCCTTCGCGGGCGGAGACAGTACACAATCTTCTGCCTTCTGCCCGTTCATGTGGGGAGCTGCACTTTGAAGCGCGGGGGTTCAGCCCCGTGTTCCTTATAAATGAACCTTATGCCAAAATCGCCTTTTCGAGATGCCCTATTTCTTATAGCCCTTGCTCCGCTGTCAGTCGGATGCGGACACGGCGGCGCAAAGCCTGCCGACGACACTGCGGATACCAAGCCCCTGCCGTCGGTGCAGGTCGCCGCCGTCACGCGCGGAACACTGGAAAAGATGCTCCCGGCAACGGGTATCCTGCAAACTCTGCCGGGCCGAGAAGCGACTGTCTCGCCGCCGGTTGCCGGCATTTTGTCAGCCCTGCTCGTGCACTACGGGCAGACCGTCGCACGCGGTCAGGTCATTGGCCAGTTGTCCACTCAGCCTTTAGTGGGCCAGCTTCAGCAGGCACAGGCTGCCATCGGTCAAAATCAAGTGCAGGTGCAGCAGGCCCAGGCAAATGCCTTGCAGCAGGCCGCTCAGACAAAAACTTCCATCTTGCAGGCATTGGCGGCATTGAAAAATGCCGAGGCCGCTTTGGCCGGGGCGCAGGCAACACTGACCGGCGCGGACGCTGCCGTTCGAAATGCACAGGAAAATCTGGCCCGTGAACGGACGCTGTTTGCGGAGGGCCTCGTGCCGCAGAAAGATGTTGAGGCGACCCAGCTTGCCCTGCGGACCGCCATAACCCAGCAGTCGGCCCAGCGGCAGGCGGTCACCGGGCAGCGGCAGACCATCGACGGGCAGCAGGCCGCCGTCGCCGCCGCCCGCGCCGCAGGCTTGCAGGACGTCGTCAAGCGCCAGGACGTGCTAATCGCCCGGCAGCAGCTTCGGAACTCGGAAGGGGCGCTGACGACGGCGCGTTCCCAGCAGGCGCTTTATACGCTCCGCGCTCCGCTTTCGGGCCAGGTCGGGACCCTAGGGGCGACGGCAGGCGAGACAGTGGATACGGCCGCAAAAGTTGCCGTCATCGCGAACTTAGACCAGCTTCAGCTCTCGGTCAGCCTTACGGGAGATACCGTGGCTTCTGTGAAGCCGGGGCAGGCGCTGACATTTACGGTCGGCAGTGTGCCGAAGCGCGTGTTCCACACGGCCATCAGCTCGATTGCTCCGCGCGTAGATGCCGCGACCGGGACAATCCCGGCATTTGCCCTTGTCGCCAACGCAAACCATCTGCTGAAAGATGACACAACCGCACGGGTTCTGATTGTCATTGAAAGTCATGCGAATGTGCTGGTTGTCCCTAAAGCGGCAGTTTTGTCTGACCCCGATACGGGAAAGCCGAGCATTGTTTCGGTAGGCACGGATGGCGTCGCGCATATTGTTCCCGTGACGCTTGGGCTGGCTGTCAGCGACCGGGTGGAGATAAGAAGCGGCGTCAAAATTGGCGACCAAGTGGCCGTCACAAACCAGTATGGCCTGCCCGACGGTGCGAAAGTGCAGGTTACGCATGGCAATTAAGTACGACGTGCCTCCCAAGCCTGGGCCGGTGCCCCAGCCTAAAGCCGCACCCCAGCCTAAAGCCGCGCCACAGGCCGAACCCGCCGCGAACACGGACCTCAGCGGCTGGGTGCAGCGCTATCGCAAAGCGATTTTGCTGCTTGTCGTCGTGCTGTGTCTCGGCGGCTTTGCAGCGTTTCGTTCGCTGCCTGTCGCGATCTTCCCGGACCTGGCCGCGCCGCGTATCATTGTCACGGCGGATGCCGGGAACACGCCAATCCCAACCGTGCTGGCGAATATCACCCGGCCTTTAGAGAACGCCGTCGCAGGGGTTCCGAATGTCACGCGAGTTGGGTCGCTGACCCAGCGCGGCGGGGATGAGCTGGACGTGAACTTTGGCTGGGGAACGGACATGCCCTCGACGCTTCAGCAGGTCCAGGCAAAGCTCGCCCAGCTTCAGGCCAGTCTGCCCGCGGGCACCGTCGTCACGGCGGAGCGCCTAAACCCCTCAGTCTTTCCCGTTATGGGCTACAGCCTGTATTCCAAGACTGTCAATCCGCAGCAGCTTCGGAGCCTGGCACTCTACACGCTCCGGCCACGCCTGCTGCGCGTTCCCGGCGTCCGCGAGATCGCCGTGCAGGGAGGCGACACGCCTGACTTTTTGGTCCAGCTTGACTCGGCTGCCCTGCTCACGCGCGGTGTCAGCGCCCAGGATGTCGAGACGGCGCTGTCGAAGAACAACGAGATCAATGCGGTCGGCGCTTACGACCAGTCGTTTCTGCGCTACCAAGTCCTGGTTTCCGGCCTCTTTAAAGACACGCAAGACATTGCCGCTGTCACGGTCGCGGTCAAGAACCGGGTTCCGGTGACGCTCGGCGAGGTGGGAACCGTGACGCGCGGAGCCGAGCCGCACACCGTTGAAACCAGCGGCAACGGCCACAGCGCAGTGTTGTTATCCATTATTAAACAGCCGACAGGGAACACAGTGCAGGTCTCGGACGGCATCAAGAAGGCGCTGGCCGACGCAAAACCTCTGCTGCCGTCGGATGTCACGATTACAAATTACTATGACCAGTCGGAGATCGTGCTGGAGTCACAAAACTCTGTGGTCGAAGCTTTAATCATTGGCGGTGTGCTGGCGCTTGTCGTACTGATGCTGTTTCTCGGCAATCTGCGGACCGCGGCGATTGTTTTGATTATCCTGCCGCTGACCATTGTGATTTCGTTTGCCTTGATGAAGCTGCTGGGGCAGACGCTGAACATTATGACCCTAGGGGCGCTGGCGGTCGCGCTGGGATTGGTGATTGACGACGGCATTGTGGTCGTCGAGAATATGTTCACGGAACTGGAAGGCGGCAAAGGACGTCCGGAAGCCATTGCCGCCGGCCTTCAAGCAATCACGCCTGCCATGGTCGGCTCGTCTCTGACGACGATGGCTGCGTTTCTGCCGCTGACGTTCCTGAACGATCTGACCGGCCAGTTCTTTGGGCCGCTGGCGCTCGTGATGATCGCCACGCTGACCGTCTCGCTTGCGCTGGCGCTTCTGCTGACACCGATTTTGGCCGGCTGGCTGTTGCCGCTGAAAACCGACGCGCACAACGCAAAGAAGCCGAACCTGCTCGCTCGCATTTTGGGCTTTTTCCCCCGGCAGTTCGACAAGATCGTGCGCGTTTATGCCCGCGTCCTGCGGTTGTGCCTCCGCCGCAAAGCCGTGGTTCTCATCTTATTAATCCCCATTGCACTCGGCACATTTTTCTTGTACAAGAGCATCGAAACAGGCTTTTTCCCAGAGTTTGACGAAGGCGGATTTATTCTAGACTACCAGCTCCCCGCCGGGACATCGCTGGCTGAATCAAGCCGTGTGGCCGGGCAGATCGAGACCGTGCTGGCCGCAACTCCTGAGATCGCTGCTTGGTCCCGGCAAACCGGCGCTCAGGCAGGCTTCGACATCACCACCCAAAACGTCGGCGACATGACTGTCCGGCTGAAGTCCAAACGAACACGCGACATCAACGTCGTCATGGACGATGTTCGGGAGCAGGTCGAAGCCAAGTACCCGGCGGCCCAAGTAGACTTCCATCAAACACTTCAAGATAATATCGGCGACATTGCGGGCAGTCCCAGCCCGGTTCAGATCAAAATCTTTGGCCCTGACCAGTCTACGTTGGAAGATTTAGCCCACCAAGTAGACGGCGTTCTCGCCAAGCAGTCCTACATCGTCGACGACAATCCCGGCATTGTCCATTCCAGCCCGGAGTCTGTTTTAGAAGTCAACACCGAAGCCGCACAGCGCTATGGGCTGACCACTGATGACATCACGCAGGCTGTCCAAGCCGCCTTGCAGGGCGTCGAGCCGACCCAGGTGCAGCAGGGCGAGCAGGCGGTCGGAGTTCGGGTCGTGCTGGCTCATCCCGGCGAAGCGCTAACCCCGGAACTGTTGCCGAACATCGAGATTGCGTCACCCGTGACCGGCGGCACGGTTCCCGTCTCCGAGGTCGCCGCCGTTGTCCCTGCGCCGGGCGCGGCCCAGGTAACCCGCGAAAACCAGCGTCAGATGATCGCCGTCACAGCCAGCCTGAACGGCAAAGACCTCGGCAGTGCGACGACGGCCATTCGAAGCGCCGTCGGCAAAGGTGTCAAGCTGCCGCCCGGCTACTCGCTTGAATACGGCGGCCTCTATGCCAGCCAGCAGCAGTCGTTTGCGGAGCTGGGGCAAACGCTTCTCATCACGATGATGCTTGTCTTTACGCTGCTTGTCTTCCAGTTCCGCTCCGTCCGTCAGGCAATCGCGCTGCTGCTTGCCGCCGTGCTGTCTTTGTTCGGTGTCCTTCTCGCGCTGACGCTCACCCATACGCCGCTGAACATTTCCAGCTTCACCGGCGCGATTATGATTATTGGCATTATCACCGAGAACGGCATTGTCTTGTTTGCGTTCTTCAACCACCTGCGCTCTGAAAACCCGGACGGCGACTTGACCGCCCAAGTCCAAAAAGCCGGCGAAGAGCGCCTGCGTCCGATTTTAATGACTACCATCGGTGCCATTCTCGCGCTGATGCCGCTTGCCCTGGGCCTCGGCGCGGGCGCAGCCCTGCAAAAACCCCTCGCCATCGCCGTCATCGGCGGCCTCTCCGTCTCCACGTTCTTTACCCTGCTTGTCGCTCCGGTGCTGTTTGTCGCGTTGGATGGAATGACAAAGGCGAAAGAACCCGGCACTGGAAGTGCCGGGCTACTTGGGAGTGAAAGTGTCTCCGACACTGAAGAGCCGAATGCGGACAGCATTTAGTCGCTTCGACTTTCACTCCCAAGTAGCCCGGCACTTCCAGTGCTGGGTTCTTGCACCACAGCAGGTTCCGCGTCATAATAGCGCTATGACTTCTTCTCCTTTCACATTTCAGCCCGCACTCGTGGCGGCACTCAAGGCCCGTGCCGCGCTTTTTGACCCGCGCCATGAGACGGCCTTCCGGCTCTTTAACGGCTTTTATGAAGGCTGGCCGGCGCTCACCGCCGATCTCTACGGGAAGACTTTGGTACTGCACAACTACGCCGACCCGCCTGCCGAGTCCACCACGCTGGTTGACATCGCCGCCGAGTTTTATTTGGGCGAGCTGCCCTGGCTTCAGGCTGTGCTGGTGAAATCGCGCCACGGCGAGACGGATGACGCGAAGCGGGGCGTGCTGCTGTCGGGCGAGACCGCCGACCGATTTGTCCAGGAAAACGGCGTCTGGTACCGGATTGATCTGCGGCTCAATCAAGACAGCAGCTTGTATTTGGACACGCGGCATCTGCGCGAATGGCTCAAGGCGAACTCGGACGGCAAAACCGTCTTGAACACGTTCGCGTATACCGGCAGCCTCGGCGTCGCCGCGCGGGCGGGCGGCGCATCGCGGGTCGTGCAGAGCGACCTGAGCCGTCCGTTTCTCAACATCGGCAAAGACTCATATGTCCGCAACGGCTTTTCGGTGCCGGCCAAAGACTTTGTGGCGTCGGACTTCTGGCCCCAAATCAGTCACCTCAAGCGCGAGAATACCCGCTTCGACTGCGTGATCTTGGATCCGCCACTGTTCTCCCGCACCCGACATGGGAGTGTCGATCTGGCGGAAGCAAACGCGCAGCTCATCAACAAAGTGCGGCCGCTTGTCGCCGACGGCGGCACATTGGTGACCATCAACAACGCGCTTTATGTCAGCGGCGGCGCATATATGCAGATGCTCGAAACCCTCTGCGCCGACGGCTATCTTTCGATTGAGACACTGATCCCTGTGCCGCAGGACTTTATGAGTTATGCCGAGACTTCCCCTGCCCTGCCAGCGGACCCCGCGCCGTTCAACCATCCTACGAAAATTGCCGTGCTGCGCGTCCGCCGCAAGGCGGAAGGGTAGTATCGGTCCTCTCAGGCGGGCAGCGTAATAGGCGTCACCGCAGACCAGGCCGCGCCGTCCGCCGTGCCGGAAACATGCAGCGTCACCTGAGCCGACGACGGGGCGGCGACGATCACTTCCAGCGCCGCGCGGTCCCGCGTGGATGCCTGCCAGTCGCGCTTGCCGAGCGGCCCCAGCGCCTGCGGCAGCGGCGTCGGCGCCAGGACCGCAGCACCGTCTACAGACAGTGCCGTTACCTGCACGTCAGCGGTTTCGGTGCCCGCGCTGTTGGCGACTAGCACCGTGAGGACGGCATGGCCTAAATGTGAACGCTCGGCAAGGATAGCCTGCACAAAGACGCCCGGTTTTTCCGGGGCGGTTGCCACAGTCAGCGGAACCAGCGGCGACGCGCCGCCGCCCGACGACGATTGCAGCGTGAGTGGGTAAGCCGTACCAGCGGCCAGGCCCGACAAGCCGCCGGACTGCGTCAGTTCCAGCGTCTCGCCCCGGCTTGTCTTGGCCGCGCCGGTCAGCACGGAGCGGGCGGGGACGGACGTGTCCCAGACGACGCTCAGGCTGTCCTGCCGGGACCGCCCGACGCGCACCCGGCGGATCTCCGGCGGGCCGAGCAGGGCTTCGGCATGTGCGGCGGTCATTTCGCCGTATTCCCAGACAAAAATCGGCGCGTCGCCCGCCCGGACTGACTGCATCAGGAGGCGCGTGTCCGCCAGCGGCAGCAAATGGTCGGGCGTGAAGCTGCAATTCAGGTCTACCGATGGGCAGATCGGAAAGTCCGCGCCCAGCGCCTGCCGGCACTGGCCCCGGCCCCAGTCCAGCGCGGCCCCGACACCGCCTTTTTTGTAGCGCGAATAGACGCCGATATACCACTGCGGCGAGTACGCATCCGCCCAGGCGGCCATTTCGGCGTGCGGAAATCCGGTGTCCGCCGGCCCGAAGCGCGTAATCGGGTCGCCATAGCCGGTGACAATGATCGGTCGGTCGCCCGCTTCCTGTCGGTAGACCCGCCCGAAAGTGGCCATGGGGCTGCCCCGGTAGCCCGGCACCGCGCCTTTTTCCGCCGAACCCCATTCGTCCTCCATGTCCACCGAAACGACTCCCACAACCCGCGCCATCTGCGCGGCCAGCTTGGCGTCCGCTTCCGCCGTTTCAGGAATCGTGTACAGGAAGGGCACAAAGCCGAGGCCGACTGCACGTGCCGAGTCCGCCCACCCGGCCAGCTCCGCCTCGGAATCATACCAGGTGCGCCCGTAGCCGCCGACTTTCGGGCAGACGAAATCAAATCCCCAGGCCCGGATGCGGGCCAGCGCAAACCGCCGGGCAGTGTTGTCCCAGTCCGCCCACTCGTTGCCGATGTATACTCCTACCCCGCGCAGGACCGCCGTGACGGCTTCCATCCCGCGCGGCAGCGCGGCAGTCAGGGGAGGCGCCGGCGGCGCATACGACGGCAAAGCAGTCTGTGCGGACGCCGGACGCACCGAGGGAAGGGCCTGTGCGGCAAGAACTGCCGCCACACCCTGCAAGACTTGACGACGGGACACTGAAATGGACATAAACTGATCGCTCCTTAAATCACCGCCATTGTAACCCGGAACCCGCCCGGCGTCAAGCATTGAACGCTCGGCAGCAAAAGCGGCAAAAAAACTATGCGGTTTTCACGCAGGCCGTGCAATAAACACGCAATATGTGTTACACTGGACCCATTGCACCCTCGCCAGCTGGTTTTAGGCACTGTCGCCTTTTCTTCCACGAGATTTCTTTGAGCGCACTGCCGTGTTCAGACTGAATTATCCGACAGAAAGAGGCATTTTCTATGTTTTCCCCACCGCGCCGCACGCGCACACCCTCGTCGCTCGGCTCCAAGCGAGCCTTTACCCTGATTGAACTTCTCGTCGTCATCGCCATCATCGCGATTCTCGCCGCTATTCTTTTTCCCGTCTTCCAAAAAGTCCGCGAAAATGCCCGCCGGACTCAGTGCTTATCCAATATGAAGCAGATTGGGCTGGGACTGCTGATGTATACTCAGGACTCCGACGAAAGCTACTGCCCGTACTACAGTACCTACACGAAAGCCACTATGACTTACGGCGGAGCAAATCAGTATTGGCCACAGCTTGTTTCGGCCTATATCCAAAAGGCAAACGGCAGTTTAGCTGGCGGGGAGGCGGCCGCCAAAGACCTTTCGCAAGTATTTCTCTGCCCGGATGCTCCTCCGGCTCCCGCCAACCAAGCAACAGCGGGCGTGACTGTGGGCAATGTCACTTCCTACGGCATCAGCGATGACTTGGTCAACTGGTATGAGCCGTCAGGCATTTCAACAACCTACTTTCCTGTCACTCTGGCACAGGTTCAGTCTCCGGCAACGGCGACCGCAGTGATCGAAACCTGGGACACCGCCACGCAGGGCAAGCTTCCCGGCCGGGCGCTTGCACTTTGTCCAATGGACAACTACATAGGTTGTCCTACCCTCCCCTGTGCGCCGGGCGGCGTCAACGGCGCCCAGGAAACGCTTCCTGGCCGTCACGGGCAGTCTTACACCAAAACGACGTCCGCTATGCCTCCCGACCCGAACTCGTTCACGGTAGTCGCATTTTGCGACGGTCATGCAAAAGCCATGCACACCGGCGATATGACGAAAGACGGCACATATTGGAGCATCACCGGCAACGGCCTGTGGCCGTAAGCAGGAGTGGCAAAGACACTCTCAGAAAGAGGCGGCAGCAAAGCTATGGTGCAGAAGCACAAAAATACAAAGCGATTCGGCTGGGTGGCAGCCGCGCTGACAGCCATGGCACTGGCGTCGGGATGCGGTCATTCAGATCCCGCCAGTGCTCCAGCGACGTCGGCATCTCCGGCGACCGTGCCAGCGGCATCCACAGCGGCCCCACGTGACCCGCATGTTTCGCCAATGTCCCCAGAGGATCAGGCGATGATCAAGCAAAACGATGCCAAAGATAAGGGAGCGCCCCCCTAACCTGATGATGACGCTGGAAGCACAGGTACAGCAGGCGCAAGAAGGGTTCGCAGGCAGGGTCAGCCTGTACGCGAAAAATCTGCACACCGGCGCAGACTTTGGACAGAGTGCGGACGTGCGGGTGCAGACGGCCAGCACGATCAAAGTGGCGATCTTAGTGGGCGCTCATGCCGAAGTCGCCGCCGGACGCGCCGCCTGGAACGACGTGCTGACCGTCGGCCCCGAAAGCCGGGCGGCGGGCGCGGGCGTCCTCGGCGAGATGTCGGACGGCCTGCGGCTGACACTGACGGACGCTGCGTACTTGATGATTGCCGTCAGCGACAACACGGCGACTAACTTAGTGCTGAACCGTATCGGGGCCGACCGGGTGAACGACTGCCTGGACATGCTCGGCCTCGGCAGCATCCGCTGCCTGCGCCGGATCGGCGGCGGGGGCGAAAGCCGCGCCGCCCTGCTGCCGGAGAACGCGGGCTTCGGCATCGGGGTCGGCACGCCGCGTGGCCTCACGATGCTGCTGGAAGCCATTGCCGAGGGCCGCGCCGTCAGCCCGGAAGCGTCCCAATCGATGCTGGCCCTGCTCCGGCGTCAGCAGGACCATCTCGGCATCGGGCGGCACCGCTCGGAGCCGCCGCCGGCTTCCAAACCCGGCGCGTTGGACCGCCTGCGCTCCGATGTCGGGATCGTGGACAGCCCTCACGGTCCGGTAGCGCTGGCAATCACCTGCGACCTTCTCCCGGAAACCGACTGGAGCGTGGACAACCCGGCGTATCTCCTGATTGCCCGTCTGTCCGAGATTGTGACCCTCGGCCTCGGCGCATAACCCCCTTCCCATGCGGTATACTCTTTTCATCTCCCCGGATGATTTAGACCACCATGCAAGCCACCCTTGATTCGATTACCGAAGACCTTCACCGTCATCGCACCGATATTCTAGTCCCCAAGCTCGAAGCCGGGCTGAACGACCAGCAGCGGCAGGCGTTCTTCCATGACGACGGCCCAGCTCTCGTGCTGGCAGGGGCGGGCAGCGGCAAAACGACAGTTTTGACCCGCCGCGTGGCCCGGCTGCTTGCCAAAGGAATTGATCCTCAGCGGCTGTTTGTGGCGACGTTTACTAAAAAAGCCGCGGACGAAATGGGCCTGCGCCTGGCCGCGCTGCTCGGCGACGGCGGGGACGCGATTGTCGAGAAGATGTGGATTGGAACGTTCCACGCGCACTGCCTGCGGATACTCAAGCACGAATGGGCGCACCTGCATGGTAAAGCGGGCTACTTCCAGCTTGCTGATGAAAACTGGCAGGTGCGGGTCGCCAAAGCCATTCTCGGCGACAAAGACTGGATGGCGCGGGGGCTGCCGTCGCCGCCGTTCGGCCTGAACGTCAAGTACGACCCGAAAGGGGCGCTGTCGGCGGTCTCGGCGGTCAAGAACCGTGGCTATAAAGTGGAGGAAGCCGAAGCCGCGTTTCGCGCCCATGAGCCGAACTGGGCCGACCCGGCGATCCAAACGCTGACGAAGTTCTGGAAGTGCTACGAGCAGGCCAAGCTTGCTAAGTTCGATATTCTCGCCAAGAAGCCGTCGCGGCGGCTGGATTTTGACGACTTGCTGATTGAGACGCTAGTGCTGCTGCAAGAGCAGCCGTCAGTACGCGAGAAGTACCAGTCGTTTTTTCAGTATTTGTCGGTGGACGAGACCCAGGACACAAGCGCGGTGCAGTGGGAGATCACCCGGCTTCTGGCGGCGGCGCGTTCGAATATCTTCATTGTCGGCGATGTCGGACAGGCGATTTATTCGTTTCGCGGCTGCTCCCCGGAAGCGACGGTCGGGCAGTTCGGCGCGGCCTACCCGAACGGCACGATCATACGATTACCCGCGAATTACCGTTCCTCGGCGACCATTGTGCGTGTCGCCAATGAGCTGATCGGGAAGTCGGGGATTGACGCGAAGTACCGACTGGAGATGGCGGCGATCCACCCGGAAGGGCAGCCGCTGTCATCACACGAACACGAGGACGCCGCCGGGGAAGCCCAGTTCGTGGCCGAATCCCTGAAAGAAGTTCAAGCGGCGGGAACCGCCCTGAAAGACTGCGCGGTGCTGTTTCGGACCAATGCCTACTCGCGGGCGCTGGAAGAAGCGTTTGTCAAAGGCGGCGTCCCGTATGTCTTGCAGGGCGCGATGGGCTTCTATGCCCGGCGCGAGATCCGAGACTTGGTCGCGTTTTTGCAGCTCTCGGTCGAGCGGGACAGCCCGGCGGCGGACGAGGCCGTCAAGCGGGTTCTCAATATCCCGTCGGCGTCGTTCGGCAAGCCGACGCATTTCTTAGGACAGGCGTTTATCGCGGAGCTTGAAACGCAGGCCGCCCGCAAAGGCCACTCGCTGTATAAGATGCTGGCGCTGGGCCAGTTCAAGACGACCAACCAGGGGTTAGCCGTGAAAGACTTTCGGGACTTAGTCCGCGATATTGCCCTCGGCGGCGACTCAGCGGAAGCGCGGCTTCGCAAAGCCCGCGAGCTGGGCTACGACGAATGGCTGCTGCGCGAGGAAGGCCATGTGGAAGATGAAGGCAACTCCCGCCTTGATAACCTGGAAGAGCTTTGCACTGCCGCCGCTGCGTTCCCTACCCCAGCCGACTTTCTCGCGTTTGTCGCCGCGCAAAACAAAGCCAAAGAAGACGGCGAAGTCGGCGACGCGGTGGAGATGATGACCATTCACCGGGCCAAAGGTCTGGAATGGCCGACGGTCTTTGTCGTCGGCTTTGCGTTTGGGATGCTCCCGCACCACCGCTCGCTGCGCTGGCTGGACGACGACAAGACCCAGCTTGCGGCGGACAGTCTGGAAGAAGAGCGGCGGCTGGCGTATGTCGCCATCACCCGCGCCAAAGAGCGCGTCTTTTTATCGTGGCCTTTGCAGCATCAGACCCGCGCCCTCAGCCGCTCCCCATTTTTGGCGGAGATGCCGTCGCTGCCGGAGATGGAGACTTTGCCGGAAATGGAGACTTTGCCGGAGAGGGAGGCTTTGCCGAAGGCTTCAGCGGAGCCGTCGCAAAGTTGACTTGAAAGCGCTTGCACCAGATGGTCACGGCGTGATAGCGAGACACATCCAAATCCGGCGGCAGTGGATAGTTCTGATCGCCCCGGCTGCCCCGGAGACGGCCTACTTCCACATAGCCCGCCGTTATGACGGCGGCTTCATCGCCGGCATCAGCGGCTTTAATTAGGAAAACGCGCACGTCCGGCCCATTGGAGGTCTGAAAGCTCGTGAGCCGCAGCACCCGCCCCGCGCCGGGCAGTTGGTACACCGTGGCGGTTCCATGCGTCGGATGCGCGACTCCGTGAAACATTCCTGAAGACAAAGCCACCGGCGCAGCGCCGGAAGCAGTCGCTGCCGGGAACGCATCGTGAGCCGTGTTGTGCACCAGCAGCAGCTCAGGCCGGAACGCCGCCCAGCCGCCGACAAGCAGAATGAAAGCGAAACCGGCGGCGGCGGCGGTGTGTCCCCGCCGTATCCGCCCGGCGCTGTCCCGCAGGAAAGAGGGACGCCCCGGCAGGGTGCGCTCCACGCGCCCTGGAATGACATACAACGGCAGGAGCAGTAAATACAATCCGAGGCTGATGGGAATACTCCAAAAACAAATCAGCATAGTCAGTGTCGCGACTACAGGATAGGCCAGAAACCGCCGCCCGACAACCCGCTGGTGATGCCCTGTGACAAACGCCGCCAGCATTTCCGACTGCCGCCCGGCATAGGCCCACTGCGCGTACAGCAGCCAGCCAATCAGTGTCAGATTGGTGCCGAAGAACAGCGGCGCGACCTGCGTTTTCGGGAACGCATTTAGAACACTGGTCGTAAACGGCAGCGACGACACGAACATGAAAAACAGGATGCTGAGTCCAAGCAGTGTCCGGTCTGAGCGCCGGATCGCATGGTACATGTTGTGGTGGCCAATCCAGAAGACGCCCAAGCTGAGAAAGCTGACGGCATAAGTCGCAAACACCGGCCACATGTGAAGCAGCGCCGGCAGAACGCGCACATTGGGCGCATCGTGCGGCAGGTTCGGGATATGGAAGTTCAGCACCAGCAAGGTCATCGCGATGGCAAAAATGCCGTCGGAGAGCGCTTCGATACGGTTCTTCCCAAGTTCCCACACTTGAGGCTCGGCGTCGGGCTTTTTGTCGGCGTCGGGCTTCTTGTCGGCGTCGGGCTTCTTGTCGGCGTCGTGTTTCTGTTCGGCTTCTGTTTCCAGTATCATTTACTGAGAACTACAAACGAGGTGCGGGAATGGTTCCGGCAGGAATTCGCCCCGGAAGCGGCGAACAATCGCTTAATCTACACTGAGGAAGAAAAAATGCCAAAAATACCCATCGGCTTGCAGCTTTATACGCTGCGGGAAGACACCGCCAAAGATTTCGCGGGAACGCTGCAAAAAGTCGCCGCCATCGGCTACGCCGCCGTGGAACTAGCGGGCTACGGCGATTTGTCCATTCGCGAGCTGTCCGGCCTGCTGGAAGACAATCATCTAAAAGTCGCCGGCAGCCATGTCGCACTGGAAAAACTGGAAACCGATCTGGCAAAAGTCATTGAAGAAAATCTCAAGCTCGGCAACGCGCACATTGTCGTGCCGTACCTCCCCGAAGACCGCCGCAAGACGGCGGACGATTACAAGACGCTGGCCGAGACGCTGGGCGGCTTCGGCGAGACCCTGCAGACTGCCGGCATGACCTTGTGCTACCACAACCATGACTTTGAGTTTAGGCCCATGGAGAACGGGCAGATGGGCGAGGACATCCTGCTGGAAAACACCGACCCCAACTTCGTCAAAATCGAGGCCGACGCTTACTGGATACTCAAAGCCGGCCAGGACCCGGTCGCGTTCGTCAAAAAGCATCCGGGCCGGGTGCCGATTGTCCACCTGAAAGACCGTGACCTGACCGACGGCTCGTTCGCCCCGGTCGGCACCGGCGACCTTCCGCTTGACGCGCTGATTGCCGCCGCGCTGGAGTCTGGGACGCAGTATTTCCTGGTTGAGCAGGACATCTGCAAAGGCCCGGCGATTGAGGCCGTGACCCTGTCGTACAACAACCTCAAAGCAAAGGGGTATGCGTAAGTAGCCTCAACAGCACCGGCATTGAAATGCCGGTCTACTATTGCATGGAAGTCGAAGCGACTGAAGAGGAGATAAGAGAAGGCCAGAAACAAGACTTCAGCGGCGTGTTCTGTTCCTTAGTCGCTTCAACTTCCATGCAACAGTAGACCGGCATTTCAATGCCGGGTTCTTTCCTAGAAACCCCCACCCCATGCCCCGCGCCGCCTTCGTCTACACCGACGACTACGCCGATTACCATCTTTCCGATACCCACCCCTTGCAGCAGAAGCGGCTTTTGATGGTGCATCGGCGTTTGGAGGCGCTAGGCGCATTTCAGTCGGCAGACTCGCACTTAATTCAACCGACGCCCGCGACAAAAAACGAGCTATTGCGCGTGCATTCGCCGGAGTATCTTGACGCCCTGCGACGACTCAGTGCGAGCGAGACAATCCCTAATAAGAAAGACTTCGGCTTTGGGACACTGGACAACCCGCCATTTCCCGGCATGTGGGAGGCGACGCTTCTTTATGCTGGCGGCTCTTTGGACTGCGCCCATTTAGTGCGTTATGAAGGGTTCGACGCCGCGTTCAACGTCTCCGGTGGCCTGCACCATGCCCGGCGGGGCCGGGCGGCAGGGTTCTGCACGGTTGCCGATGTCGCGCTTGTTGCCTATTATTTGCTGGACAACGGGGCAAAGCGGGTCGCGTGCGTAGACATTGACGCGCACCACGGCGATGGGACGCAGGCGTTTTTCTATGACGATCCGCGCGTTCTCACGCTGTCGGTGCATGAGACGCCGGAAACGCTGTATCCACGGGTGACGGGGTTCGCGGAGGAGATCGGGGAAGGCGCGGGAGCGGGCTTTAACGCCAACCTGCCTCTCGCGCCCGGCAGCGGGGACACCGTCTATGCCGAGGCATTTGGCGCGGCCTTCCTGCCGCTCCTGACTGCGTTTGACCCGGAATACATTCTGCTCCAAGTCGGCGCAGACGCCCATTATGCCGATCCGCTGACGCATCTCGGCCTCACGTCACGCGGCTGGCTTGCGCTGGCCCAGTCGGTCCTCGCGCTCGGCAAGCCGGTGATCGCGTTAGGCGGCGGAGGCTACAACTTGGACACCGTCACCCGGCTCTGGACTCTGCTCTACGGGACGTTGTCCGGGCAGGCGTTCCCCGACACGCTGCACGACACGTCGGAGCCAAGCGCGTCGGATCAGGATGCCGTGTTTCAGGAGATTTATGTGAAGCGCCGGGGGACAACGCGCGGGGTCAGCATCGAAGACTACGCCCGCCGGAGCGTCGAGATCGTCCAGCAGGCGGTCTTTCCAGCGCATGGGCTTATTTGACGGTTGGCGTTGCGAAGCACAAGAAACTCTCGCCGCCCGGAACCGCAGGCGGCAGCACATAGACCAAAGTATCGCCGCTTTTCAGAGTGCGGGACAGACTGATCTCGTGAGTAACGGCACCGACAGTGTCGGCCACATGCAGCGTCAGTGTCACAAAGTTGCCGGCATTGATGCGCGGGGTGACTGCAACCATGTGCACATCCGTTGGGCCGGACTGACTGTGGACGGCGGCTTCGACGCCGCTGGCAGTCGTGATGACAAACTGCTGTGTCACCTCACCCTGCTTTGCCAGCGTGTCAAGAAGCTGAACGGCGGGAGCACCTGTCGCATACAAATCAAGCTTCAGAGTGGACGCTTCGCGGTCCGCTTCGGAGGCACGGGCAATCGCAAACTTGATCTGCACCGGGCGCGGCTCGATGTCCAAAAGCTTGACCATCTGCCGCACCGTCGCAAGACCGGCAGGTGACCCTGTGACAAGAAGGGCATTTTGCAGTGGCACAGAGGCAATCTGGGTCACCCCGGCAGGCAGACTGGAAGGAACATCCCAGCGCATGATCTTCACAATATCCCCAGGGATAATATGCTGAAGCGCGATGGTTTGCGCTCCTGACGCCGCGAGGGGCGGGGCAGCAGGTGTATCGGCGAGCATTGGCACAGCAGACAGCAGTGCGCCGAGTGTCAGGCAGGCGGGAACAAACCCACGTGGCAGAGTAAGCATGAGAATTCTCCTATTCCAACTCGTCCGGCCCATCGTCAGCGCCGCTTTCGGCAGCGTCCATGTATTCGTCGAAGTCGTCGCCTAAATCCTCGCCCATCTCGCGGCCCATTTCTTTCGCCCAGCGGCGCATGGCTTTTGGGTCGTCCATGTCGCCCATCGCGCCGGGGTCTGCCAAGTCATCCATTAGCGCATCGTCGGTGCGGCCTTTAGCGAAGCGGGTCACGCGCTTTACGGCCTGATCGCTGCCGCAGTGCGGGCAGAGGTTGGAGTCCGGCGAGGCGGTCATGCCGACCAGCACCGTGTAGCGCCTAGCGCAGTGCGTGCAGGTATATTCGTACAGCGGCATTTGGCGTTAGTCTTTTTCAGCGCACGTCTTCAGGCAAATTGTTTTGACTTCTTCAGCAAGGGCCATGCAGCGCTCAAACTCGGTCTGGGCGAGCTGCTTGTCTGCGTCGGTTTTCGCCAGAACCAGATTGTCCCGCAGAACATCCGCGCAGCGATCTACTTGAGCCGTGTATGCGCCGGCACACGCCGCTTGACAATCGGTATCCGGCATGGCGCTTCCTCTCAGCTTAGAACTCAGCGCGTTCGGCTCGGTGCAGAAGCTCGGCGTCAGTTTGGGGGGACTGAAGCAGGTTGTCAGCACGGAGCAGCTCGCGGACCATCTCTTCAGCAGCGGTCATCGTACTCGGCGGGCTGGTCCAGCTTTGAATGGTCGCGACTATTTCGGGGGTGAGGGTGCTGCACTCGACGGGGGATGTTCTTTTCAGCTCGCGGGCGATGCTCTCAAACGCAATTTGTTTTTCTAGCTCATTCATGTCTTGATTATAGCGGAAGTGAAGGGCGTTGTCTACAGCGAGGTTAGCGCGGGGTGACAACGCCGGCGATGTCGCGGGTAATACTGGGCAAAGGAACAGTCAGGGTGCCGTTCTGGACGGTGGCGGAGACCGGCGGCAGAGGCTGGCCGGCCCATGTGTCCCAGAGCGAAACGGTGTAGGTGCCGGGAGCAAGGCCGGGCAGGGTCAGGACGGCTGTAGCCGGGGACGCGCCGGTGCGAGTGCGGTTGTAGACCCAGAACTCGGCGGCGTGGAGATTGCCTTTGGCGAGAACGGCGACCGGCGGGGCGTAATGGGTAACGGTGAAGCGAGGCATGAACCAGTCCGGGCCGGTATTGTCAAGCGTCACGGTGCTTGGCCCGGCGGGCAGATCGGCGGTGAGAGTTCGCCCCGAATCATGGTCGGCGGCGGACGCCGGCAAGTCGGCTTCGGCGACAGTTTTGCCGTTGACACCAAGAACCGGGTGCGCCCCGCTTTTGGCGACAGTGCCGATGTTCACCATGAACTGGCTGGGGACAGAGCAGTTGACGGCAAACGTGATCGGGTGCGGGCGCATGTCTTGGTGGGATGTGCCCTGGAAGAACGACGACATCCCCCCCAGGTCCGGGGCTGCGCCGCTGGACGGCAGAGTTGCCGTGCTCCGAGTAAACGGTCCCCAGCCGCCGGGCAGGGAAAACGAGAGGTCACCAGGGGTACCGTCCGAGCGGACGGAGGGCGTGACCGTGTTCATCTCCGGGCGAGTGCCGCCGGACTTCAGGAACCCGGAAACTGAAGCGAACTGCGGCCACCAGTTGTTTGCTTCGACGTTGTCCCAGTACCAGAACTGACCTGCGCCGGCAGTTGGGGCCATCAGACTGGCCCAGAGGCCGTCGTGCAGGAATGTTTCGGTCAGGCTGGTTTTCGTGTCCGACGGTCCCCATTCACCGATAAAGAACGGGGTATCCTGGGCGGCGCGAACGCCAGCAAAGAACGAAATGATGTCGGGAACGTAGGTATGCACCTGATTGTAATCTAAACCGATGGTTGCCAGCGGATCGCCCGGTACGGAGTTCGAGGTCGTGAGCAGATGGTGGTTGGCGTCTTCGGCGCGGATTGCCGCCGCCATTTCTTTGTGCCAGTTCACGACATCCTGAAAATGGTTTCGAGTCTCTGTAATGTTCTGAACTTCGTTGAACAGCTCATACGACAGCAAATGGGTGGAGTAGCCGTAGCGGGCCGTGATGTAGCGGTACTTCAGCCGGGTCAAGCGCCGCGCTTCTGCATTGGTAAAAAAGTCGTCGGGGTTTTGCAGAAAGCCGCCGTTCGCGGCATTGAATGGATTATCGGCCCAGTTGGGGTCAGTATGGGCCGTGTACTGGCCGTGGTGCTGCAAGGTCATCTGAATGTAGACGCCGTGGGTCTCTGCCGAATTGAAAATGGCATCCCAGCGCCGGGCCACGTCTAACAGCAGCGTCCCCGGCTTCGGGTTGTCGGCTTTGTTCACGGCCCATTCCAAGTTTTTGCCGTCCCAGTTGTTCATCCAGACCCGCGCCCAGTTCATGCCGGCGGCCTGCATCTGCGTGAACGTGGCATCATAAGACTGACCAGGGTTCAGCCAGGCAGCGTCCATACCCATGGGGTAGTAGGTCTGGCCGTTGTCGAAGATAAGCTGACGGGCGCTTGCCGAGTCCCGCCGGATAAAGCCGGGGTTGTTCGACGCCACGCACCGAAACCGTTTAAAGCTGAGATCCGCCGGGGTCACCTTGACGCCGTTCCGCAAAACTTGGAGGGCATAAGTACCCACATGAGGAGGCGCGAACCGTACCCGCCAGCGGTCGCCGTCCCAGAACGCAGGCTGGATAGTCTTCGTTTCTTGCGGCCCGGCGAACACCACATCCACGTCGTTGTCCGCTGGGTCGAATGGGTTCCCGATCTGATTTTGGATTGTCCAGGACGCTTCAAACTTTGAGTCGCGCGGGACGACGCTCTGGGCGTCGGCAGCCACGGGGGCAAGCAGCAGCAAAAGGCCAAGAAGAGGACGCAGGTTCATCGTATTCTCATTTTCTCGTGACAGTCACGGTTTTGTCTGGGACTAGGGTTTATTGGCGACAGCTGGGTCGTGGTAGATACGGATCAAGTCCGCGGGGGTCATCTTGTGCGGTCCCAAATCGCCCTGCCAGGAAGCAAAGTACGACCAGTCTACGCCGTACCGGCGCATCTTCGGAATATCCGGCACGCCTCCAAACTCGGTCAGTGCCAGAAGTTTGTTTTTGTGCTGCTTCGCCAGAGTGCCCCAGGCGCTGGAAAGCGGATCGCTGGCATCCGCCGGGTATTCGTCAATGCCTACCACGTCCACGACATCGTCGCCGGGGTACCACGCCGGGTTCATGCCGGACGAGCAGACCCAGATGAGATTGTGCAGATGATGTGTCGTGGTAAGACGATCGTACATCAATCGCCACAGTTTTTTGTACGTGTCCGGGCCATGCGCCCCCCACCAGAACCAGCCTCCTTCGCCTTCGTGCAGGGGACGCCACAGCACGGGCACATGAGCGTCCGACAGCTTTTGAAGCTGCACGGCAATGGTGTCTATGTCCCGGAGCAGCAGCTTGTAATCGGCGGAGTTTGGGTCGGCCAGCGCTTTCTGGACATCGAACGTCGTGGAATTCGTGTAGAAGCCTCTGTACCAGCTTGCGTCTATGGTCTTGCCGTCGGTGCCGACCAATGCCTTCTGGTCAATCAGGTCCGTCGGCGCGTTCCAGTGCCAGAGCAGCGTGACGATCTGGCCGGACTGATGTGCGCGGATCAGCCGCTCGGTCTCGCCTTTCGGGTCGGAGCCGTGGGCGATGCGGGAAGGCGAGTATTCGATGAGATCGCCTCCCATGATTGCGGGGGTATCGCCTGTTGCCGACTGGATATACGCGGTATCGGGTGCGTTGATCTGCCCGGAGAGTGTCTTTGCGCCGTAGTCGGCGACAAGGAACCGCATCAGCGCCCGTGCTTCGGGCGTCGCCTGCGGGTCCACGAGTGTCGCAGGCGGCTTCGGCAGATGCGCCGCCGGGGCTGCCGGGACGAAGTCCAGCGCATCAATGTCGTAGTAGCCCCAGCCCCGCCGGAACTCAACAGTGTTCGCCCCTGCCGTCAGCTCGACTTTGCCGCCGCTTACGGTCGCAAACGCTTTGCCGGTGGCAGAGAGCGTGCCGGACGACGATTTGCCGTTGACTGCAAGCTCGTAGCCTTTATCGCCGGACGGAGCGGAGTAGCGGATTTTGACTTCGTACAGCCCGGCCTTGGCGGCGGGGATGGTCCAGACGATCTTCGCGCCGTCCTTCTCGAAATCCCCGACATAACCTTTGCCGGAGAAGCCCGCCTGCGCTGTCTGCACCGTGTTCCCGGTCAGTGTCCCGTCTTCCGCTTCCAGATGGAGCGCACCGGGCACTGCCGGCTTTCGGTAGGGCGACAAATCGGCGATTTGGGTCAGCGCCGCAAACTGCGGTGTCGCTGGCGCAGCCGTCACGGCAGCCGTCGGCGACACGAGTACAGAGACGGTTTGAGGCTTGGCACAAGACGCACAAAAGAGAGTGGGAATAACAAGAAGCGAGGGGTGTAGTTTCATGTTTGCTCATGTGACGGCTTTAGTCAACGAAAGAATGGCCCGGCAAACCCTCGTTGGTCGGCCGGGCATAGGAGAAGATAGGTCCAGAAGGCCGGACGCCAGATATTAATCTGGGTTAAAAGTTGCGGCGTAAGTAGCGCAGCCGGTGCCTGCCGCATTGTATCCGTTGTTAATCGCACAGTCATTTGTGTAGGGGGCAATATGACCGGCGCTGACAGCGGAGGAACGGAGGAACTTCGCATGAGTATCGGCCAGTAGATAGTTCGCACCATCGGTATGCCGACCAGTTGGAGCGGCAAAGTTCGGCGAATTCGGCGTGACAACATTGTTGGAGGGGTTGAAGTAGCCGGTAGCATACTTCAATCCAGTGCTGGCCGTGCCTGTAACAGGCTGGCCGCCTGCGCCACTGGGATCGTAGCTGCCACCCGTACCGAAGCCGCTGGGAGACTGCCCATTATTCATACTGTAGTTATCCGAGAGATAATTGGTTGGGTCATTCAAGCTGACGTCATACTGGCTGTTAGAACTGCTTTGAACCTCGAAGAGCATCACGGTTTGAGTCGGCGCGTTATACTGAGAAATTGCCAGTCCATTCGCTGTACCACGCCCTCCATTCGGGTCTGTCTGTACAGCCAGATTTGCGTTCATACCATAAGAGGAAACACCGATCAGGCTGCCGGCATCGTCAGGGCATTTGAAGACCGCTGTGCTTTTGATATAGGGATAAACCTGCCATGCCCAGCCAGAGCAGCGTCCATAGCCATCCCAGCCGTTTGGTCCCTTTTCGTCAGCATCCTGGTAGTACTGCGTCACAGCAAGACCAATTTGCTTGAGATTGGAGAGACAGGCGGTGCGGCGGGCATTCTCGCGGACTTTCTGGAACACAGGGAACAGAATGGCCGCCAGGATCGCGATAATCGCGATAACGACGAGCAATTCGATCAGGGTAAAACCTTGCTTACGTTTCATTACTTTCACTCACAGTCTGCTATTGATGTCCCCCATTCTATCACCAAATGCTTTTTTTGTCAACTGTTTTCTGTAAATCTTTCAGAAAACCAGTATATTTTTACATTGCGTTAATGTAGAAAAGCCTCACATGCAGTCTAGTCGTCATTGGAGTGACCAGACATACCCCCTGAACGTCAGCATTGACGGTCAGGAAATAAGGCAGGTACAAGCAAGTATTGTTGTGAAACAGATATGGGATACAAGAACGAGATTTGAAGTGACGGCTGCTCACACCAAGGACAATCAAGGTTGTATCAAGAGCGGCAAGCAAATAAAAATCACCCAGCGAACTTGAATGAAGCTCGCCAGGCAACAATCTTGTCCAGCTTTGCATCACCCACTAGCTCAGTTGCAACCTACGGTTTACTAGGTGTGGAGCCGGCGGCCTGGGCTGCTTTTGCTTGCGCCTGACGGGTTTCATCTGCCATTGCTTGTCGCGCGGCGGCAGGCATCGGACCACCCTTAAAGTTCTTTTCCTCCTGAGAAGACATAGATGAATCCGTGCCGGAATGACCGCAGCCAGTGAGAATTGGGCAAGCAACCGCTCCAACAAGTCCGAGAAAAATCAATGCAAGATGGTTTTGTTTCATAGCAAATTTCCTTCACACGCTAATCAGCGACCAGAAACACGAGTGGCTTCCGGTCGCTGGGATTAAATCTCTAAGGCGAGACAAGTTTCCAAGACGAGGCTACTTGCGGGTAGCATCCCACAGGTTCTTGGAAGGCTGATTCACTGGATCAGGGTTAGTCAAATACGGCTGCATTGACTTGACATGGCCGTCCGTGAACAGGAAGTTCGCCAAGTTGTTGTGCTTGAACGAAACCGCTCCATTTGGGCCGTTGGGATAAGCGGCCGTTGTGGAGTTCGTGCCGTTTGGCAGCTCGCCTGGAGCCTGATTATCCCACCAGCTCACGTTATCGAATACGCATCCCGGCCCCCAGCCGGACAGGTTGCCGACATTCGTTGCCGGGTCTTTGGCGACATCATCATTATGCTTTTCCGTGAGCATGACGGTATCTGACGGATAGTTGACGCTGCCGAGGCTGCGAAGCTGCTGACCACCCGCCGAGGCAATCTGCCAGTTCTGGTCGTTTCCAATAACTCCGTGGAAGATGTTGCCATTGTTTGGGTCGAAGTAGCCGTTAGTGGCGTAGGAGATGGGAACGCCGGCCCAAGATTCGGCCACATAGGACGGTTCATTCGCCAGCAAGTTGGTTTGTGAGTCGTCCGGGCAGCGGAACACAGCCAGGCTTTTGACATAAGGCTGAATTTTGGCGGGCCAATCGTTGTTCCAATCATCTTCGACACCAACGGGATAAGTTTCATCGCTATCCTGGGTGTACTGGACGATTGCGAGACCAAGCTGCTTTTCGTTGGACTGGCAGGAAGCACGGCGGGCGTTTTCGCGCACCTTTTGGAAGACGGGGAACAAGATGGCGGCAAGTATCGCAATAATTGCGATGACAACAAGCAGTTCGATGAGGGTAAACCCACGTTTGCGTTGCATGATAATGACTCCTTGGTATCTACGAGCGAGTTCGGGCATTAGACTGCATTTATCTTAACACGAACATTCGAATTTGTCAATAGATTACAAAAAGTATTTTAAGAACATTTCATAAACTTATTCTAGGAGTAGGCGGCAGGATTGTCGCACAATAAGCGTAGTGGGGACTTCGAATGTCACTGGCGGGAGGGCTTCAAGGCTGTTGTCTGGAGCGAGCAGCCGCTCTTGAAGGCGGGTGACGGCGAGGCAGCCGAGGTGGGCTTTTGGAATATGCACAGTGGTCAGCGGCGGCCAGGTATGGGCGCTGAACTGGAGGTCGTCGAAGCCGATAAGGCTCAGGTCGCCGGGAATGCTCAGGCCCAGGGTACGGCACACCTGCATCACCGCGAGCGCCTGCCGGTCATTGGCCGCAAGCAGAGCAGTAGGGCGATCCGGCAACGTGAGCAGCGCGCCAATCGCACGTGGGATGTCGTCTTCCCCGGCGGCTTCGACCACGAAGCGCGGGTCTACGGTGCGTCCCGCCTCAAAATGGGCGCAGACAAACCCGCGCAGGCGGTCTTGAAACGACACGGCGGAAGAATCGTCGCGCAGAAACGCGACCCGCTGATGGCCCAACTCAAAGAGATACTGCATAGCCGCCATGGCCCCGCCGAGGCCGTCGGACACGATGCAGTCGTGCCGCCGGGCCGGATCGCGGTGGTCTACCAGCACAATCTGCGGCACACGCTCGGCGAAGACGCTGAGAATCTCGGGGTCAGCGGTCCCCACCAGCAGCATCCCGGCGACGGTCTGCTCCCGGATCATCTTCGGCAGGGCTTGGGCAAGCTGATGGCGGTCGGTCGCATGCACGATCAGGTGCAGCCCTCGCGCGGCAGCTTCCATCTGGGCAGCGGCGAGCAGCGGGGCGTAAAAGGCGTTGGCTTGGGGCAGGTCCGCCGAGTTCGCGCCGAAGAACTGGAAGCCGATAAACGCATGAGAGTTTGGGTCGGAGGCAGTCTTCGGGGCCGCATCTCCGCGCCGCCCCCGCGCCCGCAGCGGGCGGTAATTGAGGCGGTCGGCGGCTTCCAGCACCCGCTTATGAGTCGGGGCGCTGATCAGCTCCGGCGTATTGAATGCCCGCGAAACGGTTGCAGTGGAAACGCCCGCTTGCTTTGCTACCTCTCGGATACTGTTCATACTGTATAGTATCACGCTTCCTGGTGCCTGTCAAGCGCCTGACGGCAATTTGTTTCAGTAATTCGGGGCTGTTACAGAAAGTTGAGGAGGAATAGGGGCATTTAGACTTGACAACCCTTTCGGTGTCGGCTATAGTAAGCTGTCTTCGATTTTGTCGTCTTTTTGTCGTGTCTTCTTTTTGTCTTTTGGGGAACCACTCTTGAACATCATCAAACAAAACCTTTCCATGTGGCGGGTGCGCGAAATCCCGCCGGAAAATCTGCCCGTCCATAACCGCCTGCCATGGCTGCCTGCTGAAGTCCCCGGCTGTGTACATCTGGACTTGATGCGAGCAGGCGTCATCCCCGACCCGTTTGTGCGGTTTCAGGAACATGATGTCGCCTGGGTGGACGACCGCGACTGGGTGTATGAAGCGACGTTCACCGCTGCCGCACCGTCACCGAATATGTTTCTGCGCTTTGGCGGCCTTGACACGGTTGCTGAGATCACGCTAAACGGCATACTGCTCGGCACGACCGACAATATGTTCATTCCCCACGAGTTCCCCGTCGGCGATAAAGTTGTGGCCGGAGAGAACCATTTGGAAGTGACGTTCCGGTCGGCGATGCGTGTCGGGGCCGAGCGGCAGGCAGCGTGGAACGCCAATTCTGAGAACGCCACCCTGCCCTACCACTGGGACAACTGGAACCCGCGGGCATTTGTCCGCAAAGCGCAGTACCAATACGGCTGGGATTGGGGTCCCGTCCTGCGCGGCTGCGGGATCTGGCAGCCCGTCGAGCTGATCACCGTCCCCGTCGCCCGTCTCGGCGACTGGCAACATTCTGTTGAATTCACCGAGGACGGCAAAGCCTTAGTCACCGTCACGGCAGAAGTCGAGCGGATGCCGGGCCAGGAAAACACGCCGCTTGCTCTCGCGGTCAGTCTAAGCGGTGAATGGATGGAGACACCCGTACCAAATGGGCAACGAACAGCCACGGCTATTTTAACGGTTGAAAACCCGCAGTATTGGCAGCCGAATGGGGTGGGCAGGGCAGATCATTATGGGCTTCAGCTTCTTCTTTGCGGGCCTGCTAACATTAAAGTTTATGATAGCAAACGGGCGGTAATCGGCCTACGGACGATTGAGCTGCTACACGAACCCGATGCCGACGGCAAGGGCGAGGGCTTTAAGTTCCGCGTCAACGGCAGCGACATCTTTATGAAGGGCGCGAACTGGATCCCTGAAGACAGCTTCCCGACACGCATCACAGAAGCGAAGCTGCGCGAGCGCATCGGACAGGCCCGCGACGCAGGCTTCAATATGCTGCGGGTGTGGGGCGGCGGCTTCTATGAGTCAGATATGTTCTATAGCCTGTGCGATGAGATGGGCATTCTGGTCTGGCAGGACTTTCCTTATGGCTGCTCTTACTACCCTGACACCGGCGAGTATGCCGAGGCGGCGAAACTCGAAGCCACTGCCGCCGTCAAGCGCCTGCGGCATCATGCCTCGCTTGCGCTGTGGTGCGGCAACAATGAAAACCTGACCATGTACGAAGGCAACTGGACCGGGACACGCCCGCCGCGCTTCTTGGGCGACCACTTCTACCAGGAAATCCTGCCCGCAGTCGTGGCGGCAGAGAACCCAGAGACCCCCTACTGGCCCGGCTCGCCCTACGGCGGCCCCGACGCAAACTCTGCCGACTTCGGGGACTGTCATAACTGGGATGTCTGGCATGGACGCGGCGACTGGGTGCATTACACCGAAAACGACAGCCGCTTCTGCTCCGAGTTCGGCTTCGCGGCCTCGTGCAGCCTCCGGGCCTGGGACACCTGCCTTGCGCCAAGCGACAAGCACCCCTACTCGGCGGCGGTGCGCTGGCACGACAAGACCCGCAAGGGCTACGACGTGTACCTCGGCATGGTGGACATCCACTTCCCGAAAGCCGTGACGCTGGAAGATTTAGTCTATTATACGCAGTGCAACCAGGCTGAGGCGCTGAAGTTCGGCATCGAGCACTACCGGCGGCGCAAGGGCCGGAACTGGGGAACGCTCTTTTGGCAGCTCAACGACTGCTGGCCGGTGCAGTCCTGGGCGATTATCGATTCGGAAGGCGAGCCGCGGGCGGCATATTTTGCCGCCAAGAAGTTCTACGCGCCCGTGCTGCTGTCGCTGGTCCGTGACGGCGAGAGGGCAAAGGCGCACCTGGTCAGCGACGTGCTTTCGCCGGTTTCGGGGAGCTTGACTTTTACTCTCGCGACGCTGGATGGCGATCTACTGGCGACGGAAACGCAAACAGTTGGCGTCGGTCCGAACGGCGCGGCGGAAGTGGCGTCGTTCCCATTGACGGCCGCGTCGGGCCGGGAGCGTGAGGTGTACGTCTACGCGCAGTTTACCGCAGACGACGGCAGCACCACTGCCGACAATCTGCTGCTGCTGGCCGAGCCGAAGGACCTGAAGACGGCCAGCCCGGCGCTGTCGCTCACAGTCGCCGAAGAAGACGAGGCTTTTGTGCTGACGGTCACCGCCCAAAAGTTCGCGCCCTATGTCTGGCTGCGGCGCTCCGACAACGGGCCGCTGGCGCAAGTTTCCGACAACTTCTTCCACCTGCGCCCCGGCGAAACCCGGACGCTGACACTGCCAAAGTCAGCAGATTTGTCGACGGCGGACGACGTGCGCGGGAGGCTTGTTTTGCGGTCACTGTAGGTGTTAGGGGCGTTGACAGACAGGTCGAATTATGTTATTATAGCGATTATCACTTTCGGAAAGTCCCCTCTGGAACGGTCATCGCTTTGATACAAAAACCGACTTCGCCCCGCTCTTCGGCACCGCCCGCCGCTGAGCCGGCAGCCACCCCGCGCTGGAGCGGGATCACGGTCCGCGCCTGGGTCATCGGCCTGCTGCTGATCCCTGTGCTCGACTTCTGGCTGCAATATACGGAAATTGTCGCAGAGGGTCCCGACCTGGCCGCCATGTCCCTGCCGATGGCCGTGCTGTTCGCGCTCCTCATCATTGTTGCCATCAATCTGTTGGTGAAGCGCTTCAACCCGAAGTGGGCGCTTTCGCAGGCGGAGCTGCTGTTTGTCTACACGATGAACACGGTTGCCATCTACATCGGCGGCATCGGCATGATGCAGTTCCTGACCCCAACGTTGGTAGGCTGGAAGCATTTTCAGACGCCGCAGAACAAGTGGGATGCATGGGCGCATCTCGTGCCGCGCTGGGCCGTTCCCGACCCGTCGGTCGTGCCGGGCTACTACGCGGGCCGGACGACGTTTTTTACGCCGGAAACCATTGCCGGGTGGGCACCGGCGATTGCGATCTGGACCGGCTTCATCTTCACACTCTTATTCTGCTTTTACTGCATTGCCGCGCTTCTGCGAAAGCAGTGGGTGGACCGGGAGCGTCTCATCTTCCCGATTGTGATCATTCCGCTGGAGATCACGCGCGACGGCGGCAGCACCCCATTGTGGAAAAACCGTCTGCTCTGGCTTGGCGTGGGCATTCCCGTTGTGCTGGAAAGCATGGCAGCGGTTCATTTTACGCTTATCCCGACGTTTCCCTATATTCCCATCAAGCCCGAATATAGCTTGCAGCTTGAAACCAACATCACGTCGCCGCCGTGGAACGCGATCGGCTACACGCCGCTGGCCTTTTATCCGCTGGTGATCGGTCTGACCTACCTGCTGTCGCTGGACGTTTCGTTTTCCTGCTGGTTCTTTTACCTGTTTACGAAGCTGCAAACGGTCGGCGCAACGGCGTTCGGCTTCCGTGACCCCGGCGCGGGGCCGTCGCTTGCCCACATGCCGTATATTGCCGAGCAGGGAGTCGGAGCTTTTCTCGGCCTCGCGTTGTTTTCGCTCAGTTTAGCCCACCCGCAGCTTGCCGAAGCCTGGCGCAAGGCGTTTCGGGGCGACCACTCGGTAGACGATTCCGCCGAGCCGCTCTCTTACCGGGTCGCCTATGTCGGCCTGTTCGTCTCGCTGACCCTGTTGATTGGGTTCACCGTTGCGCTTGGTCTGTCGCTGCCGGTAGCGCTGATTTTCTGGGCGCTGTTTCTGTTGATGGCCTTGACATTCACGCGCATTCGGGCGGAAGCCGGCTTGCCGTGGGGGCAGGCGCCGTGGGGCCTCGCCCACGGCACGATGGTAAACTTTGGCGGCACGGAAGCGTTCACGCCGCGCGAGCTGACAGGCTTCTCGTTCACCCGCTGGTTTGATGCCGACTGGCGCTGCCTGGGTCAGCCCGCCGAGATGGAAGCCATGAAAATCGCCGACTCAGCGACGCCGCGTCCGATGAACCCGCGTCATTTGACCGCCGCCGTGTTTATCGCCATTTTGGTCGGAACACTGGCCGCGTGGGTCTCGTGCCTCGCGATTTATTACCATTACGGCGCGGACAACGCGAAGCTAGATGTCTGGCGGACCGGGCAAGGCCATTATGGGTTTGACGAGCTGCAAGGCTGGCTGAATGCCCCGCACCCGGTAGACAGCGGCCGCATCAGCGCGGCGGCGGTCGGCCTGGTTGTCGTAATCCTGCTCGGCTTTCTGCGGACGCGCTTCACTTGGTGGCCGCTGCACCCTATCGGCTATGCCATCGGTTCCACGGACACGATGACCTGGATTTGGTTCCCGGTGCTTTTAGGCTGGCTTTTCAAGTCGCTGATTTTGCGCTACGGCGGCGTCAAGATGTACCGCCAGGCTTTGCCGTTCTTTATTGGTCTGGTGCTGGGCGATTACGGCATTTCCGGCATCTGGGCGCTCTACTTCCTCGCCTCCGGCCACGCCGGCTACCGCACCTTCCCAATTTGAGAGGAGGAAGATGATGCGCTTTCGCCCGCTGCTGAGAGTCACCGTTGCCGCCCTCGGCGTGATGGTGCTATCGCCCTCCGCCTTTACTCAGGCGGCTCTGCCTGCTGCCCCGCCGATGTCTCCCTCGCCGCTAGCTCGCGCCCTTGCCGAAGTCAGTCTGCCCGCACACAGCGTCATCTTGGCCGTGGATACCGACAAGGTCACGCGGCTCGTGGAAGCCGGCTCAACCGACAAGGCTGCGACACTTTTTGACGTCGCGGCTAAGTTCGACCTCATCACGCAGGATTTCGGCTCCGTGACTGCTCTCGCCCCTGCCACCCAGGCTGTGGTGAATGCCGATCCTGACGATCCCAATCCTTATCTGGATATGAATAGAAACGAGCTGTTGACACTCCTCTGTGCAACTCTCACCGATGCCCAGTGGCAGGCCATGACCAGTCCCGGAGGCGTGGCCCTATCCGACCTTATCGCTCCGGACCAGAAGCACATTCTCGCCGCCCTCTTCCCTGGAAACAGCCTTCACGTTCAGCCAGTCTCTCCTGGGTCCGTGCAGGAGATGCTGGAGGGGATGGCCGCCGCCCAGAAGTCCGGCAAACTCTACTCTCCGCCCGGCCTGCGTGATGTCACGGGCGACCTGCCCCGCGCCCGCCTTCGCTTGGGCGAAAGAACTGCGTTTATGCTGCCCACAGGGCCGAGGGGAGTGAGCGGCTACTCCGGCGGCGGCGATGACACCTCCGGCCTGCACTACTCCGTCTTTGGCGACGCTGAAGCGAGCGCCTTCCTGCCCGCTCCCCATTCCCCGGAAACCCTCTACGGCATCCGTTTAGCGGACGAAGCCCCAAACTTGCTCAAGGCCGCCGATCTGGATTATGATGCTCCTGCATTCCGGGCGGCTGTGACCTTGTCCGGCCTGAAGACCGTCGGCGCACTTGTCGCCAAAATCAGCGCTGTGACCCGCATTGAGATACACGCCGACCCGCACCTCGCGGGCAAGACGCTGACAATTTTAGGAGGGAGCAAGTCGGCTTCGGCCTCTGATCTGCTGCGCGCGCTTGCTTTGTGTTTGACCGGAACCTACCGCGCTGTGGGTCCCGCGTATGTGCTGACGGAAGACCTCGTCGGCGCAGGCGTTATTCACCAGCGATGGGCCGATGTGGAAAGGCGCGTGATGGATGAAAAACAATCCCTGATGATGGATGTCGGCACGACCCTTGCGGCCCGCCATTCTCCGCACGACCTGCAAGGGCTGGGTGATCCGGCGGACCTGACCGCGGCTCAGCGCGACCAGGCGCTCCAGGTGGGGGGCGTGCGCCAGGGCGATGCCCTCTACCCGCCGGGGACGCTGTTCCTGCCGCTGAACAAATTGACACCCGGTCAGCAGGAAGCGGTTCAGCGCGGGGCGGAGCAGCGGGAAGAGATAACCAAGCTGATCCCAGGCTTGGGTACGGGACAACCCGACATGAGCCAAAACATCATGCTTACAGTCACCCCGACTTGGCAGGTTGTTCTGCCGTCGCTTGACGGTCCAGTGACTCTGGGCGAGGTCATCGCGATCACCAACCTGTTTGCCTACCCGCCAATGGGCGGCCCCGGCACTCCTGCCGCGCCGCCCGCCACGGGATCGCCCATTCCTCCTCCTAAGCCGCCGTTACTTGCCGCCGTGCTTGCGCCCATACCGCGCCGTGCTGTGTTTGCTGAGGTGGGCACTGTTAAGCAAGTGGATTCTCTGGTCGCGTCTATGCAAACCGTTGGCCTGAACCAGTTATGGCTGGCAACGTTCTCCCAGGGCGTGGATCACACGGATCTGCTGGCGGAAGCCCTGCGCGTTTGCAAAGGGACTGATGTGTCAGTGTACGCCGTTTTGGACCTGCTGACCTGGAGCAGCAAGACGCCGGACGCTCAGCGCGACCGCAACATCTTCGGTGAGGACTCGGCGGAGGCCAACGCGCACTTCAAGCGGACAGAGCCTGACTTCCTGTTAACAGAAGAAGGCATGGAGTTCACCTTGCCGCCGGACCAGATTCTTGCCAATCCTACCGACCCCGCCGTGCAGAAGAAGCTGACCACACTGGTGAAGACGCTGGCGGCCCAGCCTGGTCTTGCCGGGCTGGTCTGGCAGGGAGACGAGTCGCCGGGTTACGACCCGCTTGCCGACTTCAGCGGCGGTCATGACGACCGCCGCCTCGGCTATGACGTCCTTGTGCGTCTCGCCTTCCTCCGCCAGACAGGTGCCGATCCGCTGGATGTACCCCCGAACCGAGACTCGCTTGGGATCGACGGCCTGCTATGGCGCGGCGGCGATGGCTCGGACGCCTACGCCCTCACCGACCAATGGAGCAGTTTTCCGGCGGGAGCCGATCGCGCTCTGCTCGATGGCCTTTATGCTGCTGCCCGTTCTGTGGCACCGGCCATGCCGATCTTCCTCCGCCAGCGTCATGACGCCGAGATCGGCTTGGGTTGGTATGGTTCCTGGGATGATCCGCGGAAGCCGCCGCCGATTTACCACTCGCCGCAGGACCAAGGGCCGATGGGGCTGCTGCAAGATTCGTCTGGAACTCCTGCCGCGCGGCCCCGAGACGTACAAGCGCGGTCTCAGTCCCGCATCTCGTTGACGCTGATGTCCGGCTGGCCGGATGAGTCTGCCTCGGACTTAGCCCAGGATATTCGGGACCAGACGTTGGGGCAGCACTGGGACGGCTTCGTGCTGAATTTTACGCAGGATAAGCCGGGTGCAGAGGATAAGGCAGGTGCAGAGGATGACCCGCTGGCGAAACTGGCGCGAAGCACTGCTGCCTCTATCGCTTCCAGAACTGGTCAAGCTAAGTGAGTTCACCGTATTTAGCTTCCACTGTTAGCCTTCACTATTTCTACCACTCTTGGGTACGCCTTTTTGAAGCGATCACTATAGGGGATAATTCAGATGTCAACCAGGCGGCTGATTGCGGCTGAGATCGAATACATGAGGTCCTTGTTTAGTCCCATACAATCGGCTTTCGGCGGAACAGAAATAGGCCAGTTTGAGGAAGCCGTTGCTTTTCATGTACCGGCGAACAGCGATCCGATGCTTAACCGGGTGCTGGGCTTTAATGAAAGCTGTGTACAGTATCTGGATGCGATCATGGATTGGCACACTCAGCGTAACACCCCTTGCCGGTTTGAAGTCATCTCCGACGCGTCCAGCCAAAGGGCGGAGGAAGCCCTTGCTCATCGCGGATTCTCTTCCCGCGCTGTTGAATCCTTTCTTTGTTCAGCGCCATTTCGGCCCCCTCTGCCAATGGATGATGTACAGGTGTGTAAACTCGCACCGGATAACCTTGATGAGTTTGCATCCGCATTTCTGGCCGTCTACCCCAGCGAGCCGTCTGTCGAGCCTTTTGTGAGAACCTGCTTGAAGGCACAGTATTCTCAGCCTGGCTGGCATTGTTACTTGGCACTCGTCGCGGGAGAAGTCGCGGCGTTTGGTGCAATGCGAGTGCAGAATGGCGTCGCTTCATTGATTTCTTCCGCGACGCTTCCACATCTGAGGCGGAGAGGATGTCAGACGGCTCTTTTAAGGCGGCGTATGACAGACGCGGCGGGCCTTGACTGTGATCTTGTTTTCAGCCACGCCGCTTGTGGGAGCACAAGCCAGCACAACATGCAGCGGCTAGGAATGCGTCTGGTTGCCCTGAAGTTACGATGGGAACAGCCCTCCGAAGCGTGTCCAGCGGCTTGAATTGATAATCCGGGTATACCTCTTTGACGCAGAAAGAGGAGCGACTTATGAGTGAGACAATCGGATTTATCGGGCTGGGCGGGATGGGGTCGGAAATGGCCGCCAATCTGCTAAAGGCGGGCATTGCACTGAAAGTCTATAACCGTACCCCCGAGCGGGCGAAACGGCTGGTAGACTTAGGCGCAGACCAGGTACCTTCTCTGGTGGAGGTGGCAGACGAAGGCGGGATTGTCATCACGATGCTGACCAACGATGCCGCCGTGCAAAGCGTTTCGTTTGGCGACGCCGGGTTCGGCCATAAGCTTGGCACCGGTGGCATTCACCTTTCCATGAGTACCATTGCCCCGGAAATGTCGCGGCATCTGGCGACGCTGCACAACGCGCAGCAGTCGCAGTATGTCGCCGCGCCGGTCTTCGGCAAGCCCGATGCTGCTGCCGCCCAAAAGCTGTGGATCGCGACCTCCGGCCCTGCCGAAGCCAAAGCACGGGTGCAGCCGCTTCTCGACGCCATGAGCCAGGGTGTCTACGATTTCGGCGACGATCCCGGCGCGGCGAACGTGGTCAAGCTATCCGGCAATTTCCTGCTCGGCGCAGCGATCGAAGCGATGGGCGAAGCATTTACGCTGGCCCAGAAGAACGGCATTTCCCGGACTGCCGTGTACGACTTCTTCACCCAGACGCTGTTTGCCTGCCCGGTTTACAAGAACTACGGCAAGCTGATTTCCCAGGAGCATTACCAGCCCATCGGGGCGATCCCCTCTCTTATCCGCAAGGACTTCGGCCTGATACTGGCGGAGGCCAAGAACGCCGACGTTCCTATGCCGCTGGCAAGTCTGGTGCATGACCGGCTGACGGCGATGGTCGCCAAGGGCCGCGAAGACCGAGATTGGGCAGGCTTTGCCGAGGAGATTTCCGAAAGCGCGGGGCTGAAGCCTAGCACGTCCAAGTAGCCGGAACTTCCGGCACGTCCTAAACGCTTACGCTGTCAGAACTACTATTCGGCTTTAGAGGAGACCACTATGAACAACGTTGTCAAGACCATCACCGCCGCTGCGGCCCTTGCTTTAACCGCAGGCGCAGCCTTCGCGCAAACCCAGACTGCCGCGCCGCTTCCCGCCAAGAAGCCCGGTATTTTGAGCCGCCTGTTCCATCCGAAGCCCAAACCAGGTATTTACCAGAACAACGCCACGCCGAATCATCCAATGAGCGGCCAGCCGATGCATGGTCAAATGGGCGCTCGTTCCTACAGCACCACCGGCAGCCACTCGATGATGAGCAGCCATTCGATGATGAGCGGACAGATTATCGGCAACAAGAACAGCCATGTGTATCATATGCCTGGAGATAAAGGCTCTCTGCCCTCGGCCCAGAACCGTGTTTACTTCCCCAGCGCCGCCGCCGCTCAGGCCGCCGGCTATCACGCCGCCGGCAGCAGCCGGGGCATGACGGGCGGCCATTCCATGATGCACAACGGCATGATGCCGCATTAAGGGCGTTTCGTACCAAAACCCCTCTCAGCAAGCCTGCTGAGAGGGGTTTTGTCCTCTGAAGGCAAGCAGATTATGCCGACCAAAGTATGGTATGAGCCAGGCAGAGAGTTTTATGTCATCGAGTTTGTAGACGATCCAATTTTTGATCTGCCGGAATGGGCTGTGGGGCAGCAGCAGACTTGGGGCGCAGTATGGCATCATCTGCTGGTGACAAACGTGAATAACAAACTTCTCTATCACCGCGTTGCAATCGAAATGTAGCATCGTCCACAGGAGTATATCAGCGGTGATTTAGAAGGGCATTTACATCAGTTCGCTCGCTCTCTGAAACACATGGGGCAAAGGTCAGGTCAGTACGCTCCACCTGGCTATACCTCCCAGCAGTGCCTACTGGCGGCAGAGATATTGAAGACGGAACACGACGCTTTGCTCCAAAGGCTGATTGCATCAAATCCGGCATTGCAAACCGGGCATTAGAGATGCCCGGTTTCTCTCGCTCAGTTTATTCTTAGCTCTACTTCACCCCTACTAATTCAACATCAAACACGAGAGTCGCATGCGGTGGGATGATTGGAGTCGGCGGGTTTGGGCCATAGGCAAGCGAGCCGGGGATGACGAGACGGCGCTTGCCGCCGACTTTCATCGTGGCAACACCTTCATCCCAGCCTTTGATGACCTGACCCCGGCCCAGCACAAAGTCAAACGGGGCCTGGCCCCGGTCATACGACGAGTCGAACTTCGTGCCGTCCAGCAGCGTTCCCGTGTACCGCATGGACGCCGTCTGCCCGGCTTTCGGGGTCGCGCCGGTTCCGACAACCATATCATAATACTTTAATCCGCCCGGCATGAACTTCAGCGGGACTGTTTTGCCGTCAATGATGGTCGTCATCGGCACAAGCGTATTTGCGACCGGCGATGCTGCGGGTGCGGGTGCGGAGTTCCCGCCCGGCGCAGACGTGTCCGTTGCGGCAGGTTTCGGACCGCAGCCTGCGAGGAGCGGCAGGAGAACAAGGGTAAAAAGCAATTTTGCTGGATTCATTCGGTTGTTTCTTTCTGTGACGGCTGCCAGGGCAGTGGAAGCGGGGAACCGTCCGGTAATAGCGTGGCGGCGGAAGCATCGGCGAGGAAAATCAGCACACGCGCCGGTACGGAGATGATATCATAGGCGTGGATAGCGCGGGCAGGCACAACAAAAGTCGCTTCCGGGCCGCAGTCAATAGTTTCGGCATTCGCTAGGGGATCAATCCCTTGCTGCCAGTCGGCGGCGGGAATGCCGACAGAGAAGCGCAGAGTGCCGGACAGCACGACCACCACTTCTTCAGTTTCGTGAAAATGCGGCGGCACCGACAGCGGCACAGTCATATGGTGCTGCCAGAGGGCTACGCCCTCCGTGCCGAGCGCCGCCCCGGCCAGCGTCTGGTGCGTCAGCCCCTCAAACGGCCCCTTGACATTCATCACCGGCATCTCGCCGTGTTTGGATAACAGCATAATTTGTGCTTTCATGGAAAGAAACTCGGCTCACTCCCCGCTCTGCTCGATGAGCTTGGCAACGAGGCCCGTCCAGCCAGTTTGGTGGCTGGCACCGAGGCCCGCGCCGTTGTCGCCATGGAAGTATTCAAAGAACAGCAGGTGGTCTTTCCAGTGCGGGTCGGTCTGGAAGACTTCCGTGCCGCCATAGACCGGGCGGCGGGCAGTGTCGCCGTCTCGCAGGAAGGTCCGGGTGAGGCGGCGGGACAGCTCGGCGGCGACCTCAGCCAGGGTGAGATGCTGGCCGGAGCCGGTGGGGAACGGGACGGTGAACTCCGGCCCCAAGTAGTAATCGTACTTTTGCAGGGCTTCAATCAGCAGGTAATTAAGCGGGAACCAGATGGGGCCGCGCCAGTTGGAATTGCCGCCGAAGAGGCCGGTGGTGGACTCAGCCGGCTCGTAGTCCAAACGGTACTCGGTGCCGTTGACGTCCATGACGACAGGGTGGTCTTTGTGGAACCGGGAGACCGAGCGGAGGCCGTGGGGCGACAGGAACTCGGTCTCGTCGAGCATCTTGGACAGAATAATCCGCAGGCGGTCCGGGTCCACAATGGACAGCAGGCGGCGGTCATGGTGGCCGGTCTCGCACATGTCCGCGACGCTTTTGACGAGGTTCGGGCGGTTTTCGATAAACCAGTCAATGCGGTGCTGGAAGTCGGCCATGGCTGCCATCTGGTCCCCGTCAATCGTGTCCACGGCAAGCAGTGGGATGAGGCCGACCAGGGAGCGGACGCGCATAAACTGGCCGGAACCGTCGGGGTAGCGCAGGACATCGTAGTAAAAGCCGTCCTCGTCGTCGAATAGGTCCACGCCCTGCCGCTCCTCGATACCGCTTGTCCCCATGCTGTTCATGGCGTGGGCGATGTAGACAAAATGCTCAAAGAACTTGGTCGCCATATCCTCGTAAGAAGGGTCGGTCCGGGTCAGCTCCACGGCAATCGAGAGCATATTGAGGCAGAACATCGCCATCCAGGAAGTGCCGTCGGACTGCTCCAAATGCCCGCCGGTCGGCAGGGGCTGGGAGCGGTCGAAGAGGCCAATGTTGTCGAGACCCAAAAAGCCGCCTTGAAAGACGTTGTTACCTTCGGCGTCCTTGCGGTTGACCCACCAGGTAAAGTTCATCAGCAGCTTATGAAAGACCTTTTCCAAAAAGTGGAAGTCTCCGGGACGGCCCAGCACGCGCGACTCAATTTGGTAAACCCGCAGGGCGGCCCACGCCTGCACCGGCGGGTTGACATCGCCGAAGGCCCATTCATACGCAGGGAGCTGGCCGTTCGGGTGCTGATACCATTCGTGTCCCAAGAGAAGAAGCTGTTCTTTGGCGAACTCCGGGTCAACAACGGCCAGCGGGATGCAGTGGAACGCCAGGTCCCAGGCGGCGAACCAGGGATATTCCCACGTATCCGGCATGGTGATGATGTCTTTGGCGTTCAAATGCGTCCATTCATGGTTACGTTCTTTCAGGCGCACGGGCGGCGGCTTCGGCTCGGCGGGGTCGCCTTCCAGCCAGTGCAGGACATCGTACTTGTAGAACTGCTTGGACCAGAGCAGCCCGGCGAACGCCTGGCGCATGACGCTCCGCACGTCGTCCGACAGCTCCGGTGAGCCGAGGGTGCCGTAGAACGTGTCGGCTTCGGCGAGGCGGGTCTCGAACACACGGTCAAAGCCCGCACCGAACGAGTCGGGGGCCAGCGGGTCGTCGGTCAGGCGCAGCCTCAGGGTTGCCGACTGCCCGCCTTCCACCGTAACTTTGTAATGGGCGCAGGCTTTCGTGCCGGTCTGCTCTGGATTAATTGCGCCTTCAATACCGTTCACGATGTATTCGTGAAAGCCGTCTTTGACATACGGCGACGGGTTATTCGCCGCCCCGTACAGCCGCTTTTCATTGGTGTCGTTCTCGGTAAAGAGCAGCTCCGGGCTGCCTTCGCAAAATAAGTAACGCCGGCCCAAATCGTGATGCTCGGCTTCGATGACGACTGCCCCGCTGCCCCTGCTTTCCTTGCCCCCCATTCCTTGTTTGAGACCCGGCTTCGGGTTCGGCCAGCCCCAAGTCCAGATATTGCGGAACCAAAGCGTCGGCAGGATGTCGAGTGTGGCCGTATCCGGGCCGCGATTGGCCGCCGTGATCCGGATCAGAATGTCGTCGGGTCCGGCTTTCGCGTACTCGACCGTGACATCCCAGTAGCGGCTTTCGTTGAAAACGCCGGTGTCCAGCAGCTCATATTCCGGGTCGTGCTTGCTCCGAGCGGCGTTCGTTTCGACTAAATCTTGGTACGGAAACGCCGCCTGCGGGTACTTGTAGAGCGTCTTCATGTAGGCATGGCTGGGAAGATTGTCCAAAAAGAAATAATACTCTTTGACATCCTCGCCGTGGTTGCCCTGCGGCCCGGACAGGCCAAACGGCCTCTCCTTCAGGATCGCATCCTTGCCGTTCCACAGCGCCAGCCCAAAGCACAGCTCCTGCGAGCTGTCGCAGATGGCGGCGAGGCCGTCCTCATTCCACCGATACGCCTTTGACCGGGCCGAATCATGGGGCAGATAATCCCACGCCGCGCCGTCCGTTGAGTAGTCTTCCCGCACGGTCCCCCACGCCCGCGCCGAGACATACGGCCCCCAGCGCCGCCAGTCCGCGCCGGGCCTTCGGTTCCGCGCATCATCCATCCGCTGCCGTTCCTGGTCTAAGTCAGTCATGCCCCTTAGTTCGGGACCGAGCGAGCGGTTTCCTGCGTAAGATGCTCCCCCACTCCAATCCTGGGGAAGCGAGAGAGTGGGTGGAGGCGCGAGGCATTGTCAGTTTTTGTCAGTGGCATCTTTATTATTGCGCCTTGCATCGGCAGCACGGTTTTGGTATAATGCCTTGAAGGAGCCGAGCAGGCTTGTGGAGGGAAAAAGTAGATGGTTTTTCGTATCTCGATAGCTTTGCTGCTGTCAACGGCAACTGTATCATTTTGTTCGATGGCATTCGCCGCTGACACGGGTCATATCGAGTCGTCGCTTCAATCGGCTTATGATTCAAGAGATGCTGCTTTTGTAAGCAAAAATGTCAAGGTTGCTTTAGCTCCTTACGCTTCTGATGTTGTAATTATCAGCTCGGATGGTGAGCAAGCAAGAGGGCTTGCCGGACAGCGCCGAGATTTATCCAAGATTTTTGCAAGTAACAGCAATTTTTCTTCTGCTGCTACCGAGATCGAAGAGTTTGTAGCGGATAAAGGTGGCAAGGAGGCCAATACAAAATCTGTCCGGCATATCATAGTAGAAGCTAAAGCAAGTACAGGACGGTCAACCCCTTCTGTCGTTGAGGAAGTTGTTCGTGACCACTGGGCCATCGGTAAAAACGGATGGCACATCACACGGGAGCGACGTTTGACCGAAGCATCTCTGCTTGAGCTTTGCGCTGCTGCTGACGGGCTTGTTAAGAAAGGCATCGTCGGAAAGTGGGTTGGCTCTCTGCCTGGACGCCCTGGAACCACGGCAACGATGTATGTTGAGTTCAAGTCAGATGGAACTGAGTCTCAAACGATCATCGCTCCCAACCAAAATATCAGTCTGCAAGCAACCTATACTGCCAAAGGCAATGTTCTCACGGAAACCCTTGTGAGTGGCATGAAGAATGGAAGAGCTGCTTCAAATGCAGGGCAGGTTCAAGCACTTAACTATCAGCTAAATGGAGATGTGCTGTTAATCAGCCTTGGTGGTTCCGCCGATACGATCCGCTTCACCCGGCAGCCTGAGTAAAGCCTACAAAGAACCATGTCCTGAAGGACACGGCTATTGAGCGCGGACGCTACACAGCACCGCTTCGCGGGGCTAAGAAGGAAGGGACAGCGGATGGCTGGGGATGATTGGGAGCCGTGGTTCGCGCATAATCGGGAGGTTTTGGAGACGGCGTATCTCGCCAAGACGGAGCCGTGGGCGCAGTCGGGGATGAGCGGACCGTTTGAGCGCTGGACGGCACTGCGGAAGACGGTCGCGGACTGTATGGAGCATGACGGGACGTTCTTGGACATTGGCTGCGCGAACGGGTATTTGTTGGAGTGCTGCGTGGCTTGGGCGGCGGAGCGCGGGGTTCAGATTGAGCCGTTCGGCGTGGATTTTTCGGAGGCGCTGATTGAGCTGGCACGGGAGCGGCTGCCGGAGCATCGTGACAATTTTTGGATGGCCAATGCGTTCGACTGGGTGCCGCCGCGCCGGTTTACGTTTGTGCGGACGGACCTAGTTTATGCCCCGGCAGAGCTTGAGGGAGCGTTTGTGCGGCATTTGCTGGCACACTGTGTGGAACCCGGCGGGCGGCTGCTGATCGCGAATTACAGCGAAGGCCGGCCGGACCCGGAGCATGGGCTTCTGCCGGGGCAGCATCCGACGCGCTTTCTTTTGGAGCGTTTGCAGATGCTTGGCATCCCGGTCAGCGGTTATCAAGATGGGTTTGACAAGGTGACGAGCAAGGGTGGGCAGACGCGGGTGGCAGTGGTCACGCCGGAGACAGTCAGTTAAGAACAGGGAGATAGCATTAGACTGGCAAGGAGACTTTTATTTCGGTATACTCGAAGCAGTGGAGGGGGACGCAGGGAGAAATCATGGAAACTTTGCATTTTGCCGGGATTGCGATTTTTGTTGTTCTTGCGCCGTTTGTGGTCATTGCGCTGGTATTTGTCGGACTGATTACGCTGACGGCGGCTTTGGAAAAGCGGCTGGTCTGGCCGTATGTGCCGGAGGGGTTGGCCGTGCCGGGTTCCATGCCAGGGTTGAATGCTTACGCGCAGGTGGCGGGGTCGGCGGCGACGGAGATGGGGTTTGTGTGGATCGGGGCGTTTGGTGACGGCAAGGGGAAGCTGTATAAGCTGCGGTACAACTTCTTTTTGTCGCCGGAGCGCGACATTGTGGCCCTGGTGGGGAACGGGACAATGGCGTCGGTGCCGTCGCAGTCTACCTGGCTGTATACGCTGCAGGAAGACGGGCGGGCGGTGGCGACAGTGGATAGTCAGAGCGCGGTGGAGACGGATTTGACGGGGCTGACGAATAGTGCCCTGGCGGCGGGTGTCGGCTTTTATACGCTGGTGATGGCCCATCGGCGCCGCACGGCGTCGTGCGCGGCCCGGCTATTCTCGCCGACGGACCCGCTCAGCGAGTTGCGGGCGTTCCGGCAGAGCCGGACGGAGCGGCTGTGCATGCTGGGAGAAGCGTCATTTCTGGATGCGAGCCGGGCGGCGTGGCGGTATACGGCGAAAGGCGCGGCGCGGCTGGCGGTCCGTCAGTATTTCATGGGGCTGCGGCGGTCGTTTTTGCCCGACAAAATCCGTCCGGCGGAGAACAGTGTCCGGCGGTAAGGCCCATAAAGGGGCAGGAAAAACAAAGCGCTGCGGGGAACAGAAGGCAATGAAAATCTCTACTTTGAAGCCCACAGAGTTGCGCCGTTCGCGGCTTGCTTATGCCCTCACGGCATCTCTCTTCTTCGGCAGCTTGGCGCTGATGCCCAGCGCGGCTGCCCCAGTGTCGGCACAGGCGGCGCCCCTTGCGCCGGTACCGGCGGATGAATCGGCCGCACCGGAGATCAATGCGTTTGGAGCTGCCGACCGAAAACAGATGCCGCCGGCGGGGGCAGTTCTGTTCATGGGCAGCTCCAGTATTCGGCTGTGGACGACGCTAGCACAGGACTTCCCAGAGATTCCTGTCATCAACCGGGGCTTCGGCGGATCGCTAATTCAAGACAGCACGCGCTACGCGAACCGCATCGCCATCCCCTATAAGCCAAAGATGATTATCATGTGCGCTGGGACAAACGACCTCGCTTACGGCGGCAAAAACCCGCAGCAGGTGCTTGCGGACTACAAGGACTTTGTCGCTGCCATCCACGCCGCCCTGCCGGACACGCGGATTGTGTACCTCGCGATCAATCCCACGGTAGCCCGCTGGAAACAGGAGTCTCGGAACCTGGAAACAAATTATCTGATCGAAAAGTTCACGGTGGAGACTAGCTCTCCATCAGAGAAGCTAAACTTCATTGATCCGCATTCGCAGCTTTTGACGGCCGATGACCAGCCGCAGCCCCGCCTCCTGCGGTCCGACGGGCTGCACTTCAACGCCGATGGCTACAAAGTGTGGGCCGCCCTCATCAAGCCACGTATCTTAGCGCTGGCCGCGCTGGAGGGTGTCCGGCGGCCGGATGCGCCGCAGCCATGATCATAGCTTAACTCAGTGTGATCCAATGCCCGGCGGCGGAGTTTGGGAAGCGCAAGAGGAGGGTGCTTGTCCCGGCGTCCCACACTTGGGCGCTGGGTGGAAGCGGCTGGTCATCGACGGTCACGGACTGCGGCGGGGCGTCGAGGCGCAGGCGGACGGCGGCCTCGGTGTTGTCCGGCGCGGCGGCGTGGAACCGGAAGCTGCCGTCAGGCACAGTCTTTGCTCCGCGCGTCTTACAGGCGGCGGCGAGGATGACGGGATTCTGGCCTTGAACCCGGTCCAAATCCAGCAGGAGTGTCCGGTGACCGGGGGTCAGGACAACGGACGTTACGAGAGGCAGGTCGGCATCGAAGAGGTTGACAAAGCGGCCTGTCAGCGTGTGCGGCGTATCAGGGAGGGACTCGTCGAGACCGGCGGCGACGAGATACGGGCCACGGCGCAGGAACAAAAAATTAGTTTCTTCGTAGACGATGCCTGCGGACCGGCAGGCGGTCTGAACCAGGCGGCGGACATGGGCGGCTCCGTCCGGCTGGTAGGTAAGCGCGGCAGGACTGGCGCTGTCATAGATGAGCGTGCCTTGTCCGATGGAGTGTGTTCCGACGGGCGTGTCCGTGCGGATGCCTAAGTGGTCGAAGAAGGCAGCGCGGGGGGTCAGGTAGGAGTGCGGGGCGGTGTTCCACCAGGCATGGACCTGGTTGAAGGGGTCTTTGTCATCGTCTATGAAGACGAGGACGCCGCCTGATTTAACCCATTCTGCCAGGGCAAGGCTGTCTTCGGCTCCTGCCGGTTTCATGCCTTCGTAGGTCATCAGCAGGATTTTGTACGGGGCGAGTGCGCCGGGCAGCGGCGCATTTTCCATTTGAACCGGCTCGACCGGCAGGCCGTGCTTTAAGAGCGGCATCGCCAGGCCGTAGAACGAGCCTAAATTAGGGTCGGACGGCGACGGGCCTCCGCGCTGGAACATCATCGTGTCGGCGACAACTACCCCTACCCCTTGCGTCCCGCAGATCCACTCGATTTCCGGCTGGTCCATGTCGTTCAGGGCGTTGATGACCGTCATCAATTCCGTGCCGTAGGCTTTCGGCAGCGGCTCTTTTTCGACCGCCTGCCCAGGGGTGCGCTCGGTCCGGTCGAGCTTCGGATACTTGCCCCGGAAGATGCGCTCCGGCCAGGGCATGACCTCGAAGCGCCAGACCTGCGGCCACAGCAGGGACGCGGTCAGGGTGCTTTCCCAGTTGAACCGATAATTGCGCCAGGAATAGTCCGGGTTGTCTTCAATGGGATCGTTCAGGAACCAGACGGTTTTGCCGCTTGCCCGGACAACGTTCATCATCGCGCCGTACTCTAAGAAAGACGTCTCGAAGGTCCGCTCTTTTTTGCGGCCTTCGTAGACATTCGGCTCGCGGGCGGTCCCAGTCCAGACCTGAGCAATAAAGCCGTCCGCACCGACTTTGAGCAGGCTCGACTCAGGGCTGACAATCCCCCAGTGGGCGTAATTAATCAGGCTATGGGTGGGGACATAGCACTTGGCATTGGTGCCGTGTTCCATGTTATATGCTTTGACAAAGTCAAAAACCTGGGTCAGCGCCCGACGGTACAGATAATACTTGAGCTGCGACGCCCGGTACTGGGCATCGGGCGATGTGTCCGGGGCGCTCCAGTCTTCATGGAAATAGGCTTTCCATTCGCGCCGGAACCCCTGGCTCCAGCCAGCCCGCACCCAAAACTCCGGCTCTTCCAAATGAATGCCTTCCGCCCCGGCGTCGAGCGCTCGCTTTACCCCTTGTGACAGAAACTGGCCAAAGCTTTCGCTGGGCGACATGTAGTAAACGTCGCCGCCATGCGAGATCTTGCGGCCGCTGCGTTCCGTCTGCGCCTCGTCTTCATGATTGACCCCGTCGAAGCGGCTATACAGAAAGTCCTGATATTCCCCCCATGAAACGCCGGTCATCACATGAACCCGGTACCCCTGCGCCTTCCAGCCCGCAATGCGCTCAGTCAGTGCAGGATCAATCCCGTAGCACATCGCGACATCGGAGCTAAGCTGAATCTCCGGTGCCCACGCGGCGCTTGTCTGGAAGCTGGTCCGCTCTAGTGACTGTTTCGGGTCTAAAGACCGATTCGGGTCGGCAGGGGAATGGTTTTCCGGCATGGTTTCTTGCTCCTTCGAGTGCTTCATTCCAATGGTAGTATCCCTGCCGATATTACCCTGAAACGGTCTTTTGCAAAAGCCGCCAAATCATCCCAGATCAGACTTCGGGTTGTTCTTGAAGGCGGCTGACATAGATGAGGCAGCCGACTAAAAGGGCGATGCCAAAGATGCTGATGAGGATGCCAATGGAGCCGTAGATGAACGGCATCCCCTTTTCGCCGGTCAGGGACGACTCGGCACCAACGAGAAGGAGCTTGCGGACGATGGACAGGATGGCGACTACGAGGAACGCCCTGACAATGGCCCGGCTGCTGCGGTCGTGCAGGAAGGTCAGGGTCGTGTGCAGGACTTCCAGCAGAATGACGGCGAACAGGATGTTGCTGAGGAACTCGACACTGCTGGCGATGAACGGGTCGGCGGGGTGACTTTCGCTGGAGGTCGCGGCCGGTCCGGGACGCATCGCGTCGGCCAGAAGCGCCAGATGGGGCGCGTAAGACAGGCAGGCGTAGACCAGCACAACAACCGTGATGAGGATAAGCAGCACGGCAACGGCGACATGGGCCAAATCGCCGAGCAGGTTAAGCCATCGGAGTGTCCCGACAGGAATACTGCCCGCCTCCGCCGGGGCCGGCGGCTCCGTCAGGCCCGGTTCTTGGTCATTTTCCATTTTGGGTATCGTCTTCTAATTGTCCCGCTCGACAATGTAGTGCGCGAGAGCACGCAGAGGGTCGGCTTGGGGACCGAAGGCACTCAAAGCGGTGAGGGCAGTATCGCAGGCGCGGCGGGCAAGAGCACGGGAGGCGGGAATGCCGAGGACCTTGGGGTAGGTAGCTTTGTCTTGTTTCAAGTCGCTGCCGAGGGGCTTGCCGAGCTTTTCGGCGTCACCTTCGAGGTCCAGAATGTCGTCGGTGATCTGGAACGCAAGACCGGTCTGGGCACCGTAGACGTGGAGCGCACGCTCTTCGGCTGGGGTGGCGCCGCAGAGCCGCGCCCCAGAGAGAAGCGAGGCGAGAAGCAAAGCGCCGGTCTTACGGGCATGGATAGAGGCGACGACGGCCTCGTCAAGATCATTGCGCCCCTCGCTTTCGATGTCTGAGACCTGACCGCCGACCATGCCGCGCGTTCCCGAAGCGCGGGCGACCATCTGGACAGCATCCAGGACGCGCTCGGCGGGGACATGAAGGCGACATTCAGCGATCAAATCGAATGCCAGGGCAAGCAGGGCATCACCGGCCAAAATCGCCATCGCTTCGCCGTAGACAACGTGGGAAGTTGGGCTGCCGCGCCGCAGGTCATCGTCGTCAATCGCGGGCAGATCATCGTGGATGAGCGAAAACGTGTGAATGCACTCGACAGCGCAGGCAAGCGGCATCACCCACTCTCGCTCGCCGCCGACGGCTTCCGCCCCGGCGAAGACGAGAATCGGGCGGAGGCGCTTGCCGCCGCAGAAAAGCGAATAGCGCATGGCATCATGCAGGCGCGGCGGCAGAGCGTCTGCTTCGGGCAGGAACGCATCTAATGCACGGTCAGCGAGGATGCGGCGCTCCGCAAGGTAACGAGCGAGGTCAAATGTCATGCGTTAATTAGGCTTCTACTGCGGCCTGTGCGGCCCGCAGCGTGTTTTGAAGGAGCATGGCAATAGTCATCGGCCCGACGCCGCCGGGAACCGGCGTAATAGCCGACGCGGTTGCGGAAACGCCCTCATAGTCAACATCTCCGACATCGCGGTCTCTGCCGGGAACGCGGTTGTAGCCGGCGTCTAAGACAACCACACCGGACTTCACCATATCCCGTGTGATCATCTCGGCTTTGCCGGCGCAGGCGCAGAGAATGTCTGCCTGGCGGGTAATCTCCGCAAGGTTCGGGGTACGTGAATGGCAAATAGTCACAGTCGCGTTCTCCTGCAAGAGCAGCAGGGCCAGCGGCTTACCAAGGATCACGCTGCGGCCGACGACGACAGCGTGTTTCCCGGCCATCGGCAGCGCGTAGCGGCGCATCAGCTCAATCATGCCCGCCGGGGTACAGGACTGAAACGCGGGCAGGCCGGCGACCAGCCGCCCCAGAGAAATTGGGGCGATGCCGTCCACGTCTTTGGCCGGATCCATTCGCGACAAAACCGCCGGCTCGTCAATGTGTTTCGGGAGCGGGTGCTGAACGAGAATGCCATGGACGGACGGATCGGCGTTTAGCATCGCAAGACAGTCCGCAATCTCGGCTTCCGAAGTGCTGCTGCCGAAGGGATACGTCCGCGAGCCGATCCCCGCGCGGGCGCAGGCGCGTTCTTTCATAGCGACGTAAGTTTGCGAGGCCGGGTCATCGCCCGCAAGAATGGCCGCTAGGGTCGGCACGACGCCTGTTTCCGCCGTGAGCGCCTTTGCGGCGGCCGCGACTTCTGCGCGAATAACTTTGGCCATCGCCGTGCCGTCTAAAAGTATAGGTGTTGTCATAGTCTATTGTATTCGCTGCGGCGCAGGCGGCCAGGACGCCGGGATCGAGGGCAGCATCGGCTGCGTCCCGTCGTAGGCGCTTTGGCGGTAAGTCCGCGCCATTTCCAGAAATGTTGACGCCTGCGCCGGGTCGGCGAAGGCCCGCTTCGGCACGATGAAGCCGAAGCGCGGGCTGAGAAGCAGCATGATCGTCTGCGGGCTGTCCGCCACTTCCGCGATGTTCTGCCATTTGACCCGTGTGTCCACTATAGAGGTTTGACTATAGAAGCCGTCAGGCTGTAGCGAGACAGTGTGCAGGCCGATTGCGCCGACCCTTGCCTGCGCCTGCGTCACGACGGCTCGCCGCTGCGCCCATAGGAGGTAGGCGATCCAGGCAGCGGCCACTGCACCCAAGATGACCAGGAGGGGCAGCCAGGAAATGTGGGCGATGTAAAGCTCCGCTGCAATCAGCACCGGCAGGAGAAAGAACCGCAAAAATGCCTGCCGTTTCAGTGCAGGCACACGGTTGATGACAAACCGATTGAATTGTATATAATCATTCTTTTCGAGTGTGTAAGTGACTTCCACAGCGTTGTCTCCTGACGTCAGCCGATCGCACGCCATCTCGTTATGAGCCGCAATTGCATCCTCTGGGACCCCTGATGGAGCGACCCTTCCCCCCTGATGCGTATTGATTGTACCCAGACGGTTGAGACTGCACTGTGTTTACCAGTGCATTTTTGAATGCAGGTAAGCTGTCAGTTCGGCGGCGATCTGCTGATGTTGGGCAATATCAGGATGGCCGCCGCAGCCGCTGTTCCAGCTTCGGGAAAAGAAGAACGTACCTACGTTTTTATCTCCCTGCTGGTGCGCCTTCTCCGCAACCTGGGTGAGGTTGTCTTTCAAGTAGGTGGTCAGCTTGGCATCCGCCATGGGACTGGACAGGCAGATGATTTTGGCTTTAGGGTAGGCTGTGCGGACTTGGTGAATGAAGCCGAGGTAATTGGTCTGAAACGCGGCGGGGTCCTGCTCGCCGTCATTCTGGCCGAGGCAAATCGTCACGGCATCGGGCTGGTAGCGGCTGAAGTCCCAATCCTCCGCGCCGCCGTTGAGGTTCATCTTCCCGAAGACGTCCGGCATGGTATTTTTCATATCGCAGCAGCTATGCATCAGGCCGATGCCGGAGACGGAAGTCAGGTGCCACTGGGCGTTCAGCGTACGAGCCGTGACGGGGCCGTAGCTCAGGTAGGCGTTGTGCTGGTCGTACCAGTCACCTTTGCCGCAGGGGATTGTCAGGTCACTGCTGGCCCCGCAGGTGATCGAGTCCCCAATGAATTCCAATTTGTGTTTTGGCAGGGGAAGCGGCAGCAGGCCGGCGCAGCGAAAGCCGACTAGTTCCAAATACCCGATGCCAGCCTCGGTGTCTTTGCAAACGGTGACGGTGTGAATGCCGTTGGGAAGACCGACGGCCACTGGAATAACATTGGTTTTCCTCATCGTTTGGACCCGGAACGGCTTTTGGTCGTCTACCGCAATCTCGACAAAGTTATGCGATTTGCCGTAAAGAACTTCATCGTTGAGGACAACGTCGCAGGCGGTCCCTCGGAACCTGGCTTTGACATAGGTGCCGGGGGACCAGAACCGGGGCAGCTTGGGGTTCGTGAAGTCAATGCGCCCGACATATTGAATGTCTTTTTGATCCGCTTCGATCAAAGGCAGCACGTCCTGACGGGCGATTGCCTGGGAGAACGCGCCTTTTGCGAAGTGCACGGAAACCAGGCAAAGCGGCAGCAAAGCAGCGGCAAATATCAGAGAGCGATTAATGTTCATATGTATTAAATGAGATGCGGTCCGAACGCAGGAACGGCTGCGCTGCTTGTATCGGTAATGTTACAGTAAGGATACAGGCCGTAGCCGTACCAGAGGTGCAGGCCAAGCGGCAATGGGTCTTCGTTCAGCTTCAAGACAGCCGCGGTGCCATCCAGAATGGTTTTGTAAATCAGTGGGACTTCAACGCCGTCTTTGTCACGCAGACTGAACCCGGCGGGTCGGCCCAGCGAGGTTGTCTCCCCTTGAAGGCTGTCGAAAGACACGCGGATCTGGTGCGTGTCGGCTTCGTAAGAGACCGAATGCAGCAGCGGTGCAGGCTGTCCCAGCGCGACTGCTGCGAGACGCCGCCCCAGAGATTTCAGACCGTCCGTGTCAATGTGGATCAGGTCATCCAGACCGCAATCTACGGCTGAGACCAGGCCGGTATTCGGCAGCGAGGACGCGAGTCTGCGCTGAGACTCGCGCACGGCGCTCCATGAGGCAACGAGGCCTGGGTCGGCGGGCGTGACAAAGCCGCCGAGCTGAACAAAATAGAACGGCAGATTGGGCTGGCCGAAGTCGGCGCGGAACGACCGGACAAGCTCTTCCATACGCGATTCGTACAGCGGCGCATCGGTAGGGTTGGCATCGGACTCGCCCTGATACCACAGCATACCCGCGACTTTGCCGCCGCAGGCGGCCACACGCGCAAGAGTCGCGCCGTACAGAGAGCCGCCGCCCATCTGCTTTCGCGACGGCTCCCACTGCTGCATGGAAGTCCCGCCATGCGCCGAAGGGATGAGGCCGATGGGAACACCGGTCGCATCCGCCAGCGTCTTGGCGAACGTTAGCCCCAGCCCTGCACCTTTGGTACGGCTGCTGTCGCGCGGCGCGGGACTGACCGGCATCGGCAGGCCCCAGATGGTATGGTGGATCGGGCGCGGCGATTCGCCCAGCCAGTGCAGAGGCTCTTCGGCCGCAGCCCACTCTTCGCGGGATTGGAACGAATGGACAAGCGGGTGCGGGGTCTCGGCATCCACTAAATCCCCTACCCCCTCCATGTTGCTTTGCCCGGCGAGTACCCACAAATCGCCGACGAAGACGTTTGTCGCTCCGCCGACGGTGTACGGCCCGCCGGTCTCAAGCTCGATTGTTTCACCGCTGTCTAAAGCAACATGCGCTTTGCCGTCTGAATCGCGCTGAAGCACTTGGAAGTCAGAGATTGTCATTCGTTGTCCTTTGAGGTGTTGAGATTTGGAGTGTTGAGATTTGGGGTGTCGAAGTTCAGGTGCATCCGGCTGGCGGTCGGCGCGGTCTGGCCTTTGTACTTGCTGCCGAGGTCCGGGTGTCCATAGGGCCGGTCAGCGGGGGTGCTCATGGCGAAGAACGAAATTTGCCCAACTTTCATGCCGGGGTACAGCTTAATCGGCAGATTGGCGACATTCGAGAGTTCCAGCGTAATGTTACCCTCAAATCCTGGGTCAATATAACCCGCCGTGGCATGAATGATCAGACCCAAGCGGCCCAAAGAACTTTTGCCTTCAACCCTTCCAACCAGATCATCGCCCAACTTGATGCGCTCGACTGTGTTACCGAGAATGAATTCGCCGGGATGAATAATAAACGGCTCGTCGCCGACTTCGATCAGCTCAGTGAGGTCCTGCTGCACGGCTTTTGGGTCAATACAGGAATACTTATAGTTACGGAACACGCGGAAGCGGCCGTCTAAACGAACGTCAATAGAGGCAGGCTGCACAAGGCTCTCGTCGTAGGGCATCATCACAATGCGCCCCTGTACGATGCTGTCTTTGATGCTGCGGTCGGATAAAATCATTGAGTTTCAGACTGAGAAAGGTTTTTCTTGTACCACTGGTAGCGCGGGCCGGACATCTTGGCGACGGCCTCGAAGCCGGCGGCGGCGGCGCAGGTGGCGGCGGCGGCGTTGTCGCGGCTGACCCGGAGCCAGACTTCGGGGTATGGGCGGGCTTCGGCCAGAAACGCGCAAACTCGCTCCAGCATGGCCCGTCCGACGCCTGCCGAGCGCAGGTCAGGCGCGACTAAGAGATGCTGGATTTCTACATCCTGCTCGACCACATCTTCGACGATCTCCGCATAGGCAGCGAGGTCCCCGCTTTGGCGCAACGTCAGTGCGTAGTCGCACTCGTAGGTCCACGCCGCCACATCGTCTGCGGTCAGCGGGAAATCGTCAGCGCCGGTCAGGAACCGCACGTCGTCGGCATCCTGCGCCCAGGCCGCAACAGTTTCTGCTTCCGGCAGAGCCAGCGGCCGCAGTTCAAACCTCACGCGCGTCTCCTTCGTCACTTTCTTCCGTGCCGCTCTCTTTCATGCTTAGTTCGCCGCCGCGCGGCTGCCGGGCGAGCGCTCCCAAAACGCCGTTGACGAAGCGGCCCGACTCGGCGGTGCTGTACTTTTTCGCCAGCTCCACGGCTTCGTTGACAACGGCAGCAACCGGGGCATCCGGGCGGTACAAAAGCTCATAGGCCGCGAGTCTTAAGATATTGCGGTCTACAACAGCCTGCCGGTCGGAATTCCAGTCGGGGGTCAGGGCGGCGATGCGCGGGTCAATATCTGTCAGGTGGTTCAGCGTTTCGCGGACCAAAATCTCGGCATATTCGCGGTTTGCACCTTCGAGCGGAGACTGCGCGAGGGCGGCTTCGACCACTTCGTCCACGGGCTGATGGCCCAGATCGAGCTGGAACAGCATCCGCAGGGCCAGCTCGCGGGCTTCCCGGCGTGTGGAGCGGCTGTCGCTGTGAGAATGCGTGTGAGAATGCGAGCTATCAGGTGTCATGGTAAGGGTATTGTACCCGCTCGCCGCCGTTTTGCCTGCTTTCGCCGCATTGCTGCTTGCGCGGGAACACGCCCGCGCCGCCAGCGCATCGGCGGCGGGTCGCGCTTGTTCAGGAGGAGCAGGGCCGTCGCCGCCATCGCGGTAAACAGGCAGAGGGCCGCGTAGCCGTCCCACGGGTGGGCCGATCCGGGCGCAAAGTGGGCCTGCTTTTCCAGCGTGATCTTCGTAAAGTAGACAAAGCCGACGATGCTCAGGGCCAGTGCCGCGCCGAGGCCGAGGGAGACGACCAGGCGCGGCGACAGCAAAAGAGAGGGCGACAGCGGAACACGCGGCGGCTTGCGGCGGGACTTCATGGCTGACCGGGAATACGCTCGAACAAACCGGCGTCAATGAACTGCCCGCCGATGGTCTGGTGGCAATGGACAGCCAGCGTGTTTTCGGCGTTCGGCTTTAGGCTCTTCTGAGCCTCTGCGCTGACGGGCTTGTACTCGTAGGCTGAGATAAAGCCGCCGGCCCGGTAAGCGAGAACGTCATTGATGTAAACCTCGATGTCTTCGTCATGCTGCTCCCGGACCACCATGCGGCTGATTTGTTCGGCGGTCAGCGGACCTGGGTTGAAGGTCCGGCGCAGCCAGATGTCCGGCGTGTTCCAGGGCGTCCCAATCGGAGCGCCGACGGGGGCGGACGTGCCGAAGCCACCGGGGCCGGTCTTCCATGCGCTGTCGTCAAAGCTGGGCTTGGTCCAGCTGGAGACAGGATTTGTCAGGGTGTACTTCCAGGTCTGGGCCGCTTTTTCGGAGGTCGGCACGATCTCGTGATAAGTCGGGCTTGGGTACTGAAGGCGGTTGGCACGGGCAATCTGGGCTGGATCGCATTTGAGGCGTCGGTCATAGGTCATCAGGCCGTTCAGCTCGGTCTCGACATCGGTGATCTGGGTGTAGACCGCCGCGCTGAGGCCCTGGTCATCGCGGAAGCCTTTCAGCTTGTTGGTGAACTCGCCGTAGAGGTCTTGCAGGCCGGCGGGATTGTCCACTTCGGTATAGGTCGTGCCGAGCTTCCAGGTATGGTTTGGCACGACGAGGCCGATGCCGCCGTACTCGCCGCAGACCAGAGCCTGTGTGGCACTGGGCGGGGCGACGTTGGGCGGCGGGTAGGAATGAACATCCTGCACGTCGCCGACATCGCCGTCGCTTTTCTCGTAGCCGGAGCCGCTGTCCCGGTCGGCGAGACGCGACGGGTCTATGGTCTTGGCGAGGGCGACCAAATTGCGTGTGTCATGCCGCCCCTGGTTTTCGTTGAAAATGACCCACATGATAATCGAGGGATGGTTCCAGTGACTTTGGATCACCTGCCGCTCCTGCTTCTCGAATGCGGCCCGGTCTACCGGCGGCGCATGGTCGGTGTAGGAGTCCGGCGAGGGCATGTCCTGCCAGACCAGCAGGCCGAGCTTGTCGGCCCAGTAGTACCAGCGCTGCGATTCGACTTTGATATGCTTGCGGACCATATTGAACCCAAAGGTTTTCATGGCGAGTAAATCCCCCTTCATCGCGGCCTCGGATGGGGGCGTGTAGATGCCGTCGGGCCAGAAGCCCTGGTCAAGCGGGCCGATCTCGAAGAGGAACTTGTTGTTGACCAGCATCTTGGTGATGCCGCCGACTTTGCCGAGCGAGATTTTCCGCATCCCGAAGTAGCTGCCGACATGGTCGGTGACGGTTTTGTTTTGGGTCAGGGTGACGTCAAGATCGTACAAAAACGGGCTGCTCGGCGACCAGAGCCGGGGCTTGGCGAGGGCAATGGTGGTCGGGGTATTGGGCTTGGTCGTCACGGTCTTGACGACTCGGCCGGCTTCGATAATCTTGATCGTGACGCCGGCGCTGGGGGCCGGAGCGAGCGTAGTGACCGTCAGCATGACCCGGCTCTTATCTACATCGGGAACAATTTTGACGTCCGCCACGGCGGCAGTGCGCGAAACGGGTTCGAGCCAGACCGTCTGCCAGATGCCGGACGTAGGCGTGTACATGATGCCGCCGGGATGGAGGCTCTGCTTGCCGCGTGGCTGTCCGCCGAGGTCGGTCGGGTCGAAAACGCGCACGATCAGCTCCTGCGGCCCGCTGCCACGGAGGTAGTTTGTGACATCATACGCGAACGCTTCATAGCCGCCGGTATGGACCCCCACGCTTTTACCGTTCACAAAGACCTCAGCTTCGTAGTCTACGGCGTCGAGATGCAGCAAGGTCCGCTTGCCCTTCCAGGCCGCCGGCACGGTGAAGAAGCGCCGGTACCAGAGCCGGTCGTGATGCTCCATGACACCCGACAGGGCGGACTCGACGGGGAACGGCACACGGATTTCGCCGGGCAGCGTCCGGCCGGTCGGCAGCGGGTCAGCCGCCGCGCCGCTTTGGTACTGCCAGATGCCGTTCAAATTCAGCCACTCGGCGCGGGTAAGCTGCGGGCGGGGATATTCCGGCCAGGGCAGGGTTTGGCTGACCTGAGAAGCATACGGGGTATCCAGCGGCCCGGTTTTGGGTGTCCACGCCCCGGCCGGCGGCGGCGCGGTGGTTAGCAGAGCACTGAGAAGCAGAAAGAGAACTGCGAAGTGTTTTGTCATATCAGTGTGCTTTCGAGCAGTGAAAAACGACAGAGAAAGAAAAACGATAGCAATAACCATGTGTTAAAACACACGGCTAGACGGCGCGGACGCCACAAAACACCCGCTTCGCGGGGTTGGGACAAGACCAATCTGTTCCCAGTGCCACGAAGCGGTACTTCGCAGCGTCTTCGCAGCGTAGCCATACCATTTATGGTATGGTTCCGGCGACCGTGTCAGACCCGGCATTGAAATGCCAGGCTACTGTTGGATGAAAGTCGAAGCGACTGAATGCTGTTGACAAGAACCTAATCTTGAACTCACTCTTCCCCTTCCCGTTTCGGGAGGGTCGCCGCTTGCGGCGGGGTGGGTTCCGAAAATTGCATTACCGAAGGCGCAGGCGGCCAAACGCCGTCTTGCCGGGTTGTCGGTTGATCTCCTTGATGGAGATTGCTGTGTTTTGCCAGTTTCACTTTGACGACCGCATTGATAATTAAAGCCGCAATCGCGACAAGGCCCGCAACGACAATCAGTACGGCGAGTAGACCGAAGTAAGCGAGACTTTCCATTTGAGATTATCTACTCCGTTACATGGGTTGCCAGGAACTTGGTGTTGAGGTCGCCTTTACGGAAGGCGGCATTCGCAAGTATCTTCTTGTGGTACTCCAAATCGGTCTTGACGCCGCCGATCTCGACTTCATCCAAAGCCCGCTGCATTCGGTTGATGGCGGCGTCGCGGGTGTCGTCCCAGACGATGATTTTGGCGATCATCGAGTCGTAATAGGGCGGGACTTCATAGCCGGCGTAGACATGGGTGTCTATTCGCACGCCGAGGCCGCCGGGGAGACGCAGGCTGGTGATCTTACCTGCCGATGGGGCGAAGTCACGGGCGGGGTCGCGGGCGGTGAGGCGGACTTCGATGGCATGGCCGTTCCAGTGGATGTCGCGCTGGCTAAACGGCAGCTTTTCGCCCGCCGCTATTTTGATCTGCCACTTGACCAAGTCCAGGCCTGTGACCATTTCGGTGATAGGATGCTCGATTTGGAGCCGCGTGTTCATTTCCATGAAGTAAAACTTGCCGTCGGGCGCAGCGATGAACTCGACCGTCCCAGCATTCGTATAATTCGCGGCTTTCGCGGCTTTGACGGCGGCGTCACAAATACGCTTACGGACGTTTGGGTCTAAATTGGGCGCGGGGGCTTCTTCGACCATCTTCTGGTAGCGCTGGGTCTGCAAAGAGCAGTCGCGCTCACCGAGGTGCAGGACGTTTCCGTGTTCATCAGCCAAAATCTGGACTTCAATGTGCCGGAAATGCTCGATGAACTTTTCGATGTAAACGTCGGCATTGCCGAAAGACGACTCGGCTTCGACCTGGGCAGTTTTGAGGATTTTGGGAAACTCTTCTTCGTTCTGCACCACCCGGATGCCGCGTCCGCCGCCGCCGCCGGCCGCTTTGATCATCACGGGGAAGCCGATTTTGGACGCGACTTTCGCGGCTTCAGCGGGTCACGCAGGGCGGTATTCGTGCCGGGGACAATCGGGACACCGGCTTTTTCCATGGTGGCGCGGGCCTCGATCTTGTCGCCCATCAGCTCAATGGCCTTGACCGGCGGGCCAATGTATTTGAGGCCGATAGCGTCGCACATCTCGGCGAATGACGCGACTTCGGCGAGGAAGCCGATGCCGGGATGGACAGCATCGCAGCCGGTGATGACGGCGGCGCTGAGGATGTTCGGGGCATTGAGGTACGAGCCTTTGCGCTCCGGCGGCCCGATGCAGACGGCTTCGTCGGCGAGACGCACATGGAGGGAGTCGGCATCGGCTTGGGAGTAGACGGCAACGGTCGAGATTTTCAGCTCGCGGGCGGCCCGAATGACCCGGACGGCGATGTCGCCGCGATTGGCGATGAGGATTTTTTTGAACATAATTGACGATACAGAACAAAGCAAACAGAACAAAGCGAGTAGTTGAAAACTACTCGCTAGGTGAGGCGTCCTGCCGGACGACAAGAGGGCTTTTCCTCCACCCGCAGGGTGCTTCTGCTGGCAAGTAGTTTTCAACTACTCGTAGGACTCGCAAAATAGGTATAACCTATTCGCCCCCGCCGCCGTCGGCAGGGACTGAACTTGCGCCGGGCGGCAGGCGGATGCCGCCGGGGCCGGTCGCGGGCGCGGATTGCGGAGCGCCAGGCTGGGCCGACGGCGCGGACCGCTGCCAGTACGGGCCGGGCGCATTCGTCACCGGAGCGGAGGCAGCGCTGTTCACGACGACAGGCTGGGCGTTTGGTGCAGCTTCGCCGTGGCCGATGTCGGTGACAGCGCCGGTGGAAGCGTCAAGCTGGAACTGACAGCCCTGGGCTTTGACGATGTCGTCTGTCGCACCGTACTTTTTGAGGGCTTCAAAGCCCTGTGGACTGCGGTCGTTGTGATCACTTTTGTACATCATCACGGCCTGGTTGATCTGCGACTGGTAGACGCTGCACACGGAGCCGTAGGCTTTCTGCTCGGCGGCAGGAGCGCCGTTGTGCGACCCGGCCTGCGGCTTGAGGATTTTGGCATAGTACCAGGCTGATAGAATGGCGATGACGGCCAGCGAAACGAGGAGGCCGACGAGGGACCATTGCCCGCGCTGATAGGTTAAGCTTTGATGCGTTCTTTGCATGAATATGCCTCGGTTCGGTTAGATAGCGGCCAGGCGAAACAGTGTCTGGCCGTATTCCACGGGAGCGCCGTCTTCAATAAGAATATCCACAAGGCGTCCGGCCTGCTCGGCGCAGACATCATTCATTAGTTTCATCGACTCGATACAGCCGACGGTTTGCCCCAGTTTGATCTCAGCGCCGAACGGCAGAGGCGGCTCGGGGTGATAAAAGACGCCGACCATCGGGGACCAAAGCCGGATCGGCTCCGGCGCGGTCTGAACCCCAAGTGCCTCGGCCTCTTCCGTCGATGCAGCAGCATCAACAGCTGCTGCCGAGGCGGGACCGATATTCCCCAGCGGCTTCACGACATGCACCCGGCTTGTTTCGGTTTCAACAGTGATCTCGGACACCGGATATTCGCCCAGCAGCCCAACAATTTTTTCAGCAAGTTCTAAGTTCATAATTGAGTAGGCTTTTCGCCATTGGTTTGCCGCAAACCGTCATTGACAGTTCGATGCTCGGTTGTACCCCGCTCAGCTTTTTGCAGTATCCGGTCGCTCCAGGTGTAGAGCATAAGTGAAGCCAGCGGTCCCAACACCGCCATAACGAGAGTAAGTTTTAACGAGAAACCCGGCGAGTACCGATTCTGCATGTAGTAGGCGAGCGACATAAGCGGAGAGATGAGGAAGACATACAGGCAGAAGACAGTAACTTTACGCTTCGGTGACGGCTGGGTAGAGCTAATTCCAAAGCACAGCAGCAAACCAATAAAACCATAAAGGCTAAAATAGCCCATTCCTGATGCCTTTCGCTACAGAGATAAAGACGAGCAAATAAAATCGCTCGCTGGAAGGTGTTTGGAAACACCACCTGCCTTCCAGGTCTGCCAGTGCAGTCCAGGGGACAGAAGACAAAGCCAAAACTATCTTGCGTCCCCTGGACGCGCGGCAATTCTGATTGCCTTCCAGCGAGTGATTTCAATCACTTGTCTTCATCTTCTCCTAAATCTTCAACTCCTAAATCTTGAGCGTGAAGCAGACGTATTCAACGAGCTTCAGGGCCTGGGACAGCAGGACAACGGCGAAGACGAAGACCATGACCCAGGCGAAGATAGCGTAAGAGTCGCCGTGCAGAAGGGCAATCCCCGTGCCAGTTCCGCCAAATTGGAAGCGTTTCGCGGCGGCGTCCATCATGCCGAGGAACGCACCGACCCAGCCCTGCATGGTCGGGAAGTTCAGGACCAGTAGGGTTGGAATGGCGATCAGCGTTACGGCGGTCAGGGCTTTGTGCTTCTGGCGCTGATGCTCGTTGTAAATCGTACAGTTGCGGCAGCGGTCACGCTTCTGGGCAGGGGTCAGGACTTTCCGCGCTCCGGTTCCCATGGTCAAAGCCTGGTTGGCGCGGGTCATCTGGTCTTTCCAGTCGGGCGCGATCATGGCTTGGAGGACGATGCGCTCCTCGCACATACAGCCTTCCTTGCGCTGCCAGCACGGGCCTTTCTTCTCAATGAAAATCGGGCATTTCTGACGGATGCCGTCTTTGCAGAACGGGCCTTCCCAGCAGCGGCCCAGAAAGACCTGACGCTGGGCAGTCGCTTTTTGCTTCGGGATGCCGTGACCGTACTTGGCATTGGCCCGCTGGACGGCGGCGATGTCGGCGGCGGACACAAGGCGGCGGTAGATGTCCACAACGGTCCACAAGATGCCGGGAATACCGTACATCCAGGCCAGCGAGCCGAAGTCGGTCAGCACAAGCCGGGACGCATCACTGGCCGTGTGATGGGAGTAGCCGTAGACCTGTTCAGCGAGAAACGACGTGCCGATGGCAAAAAACGCCGTGCCACCGAGCAGCCAGTAGCCGACCCCTTCGGCGCGGGCGCAGGAGACCAGCAGGGAGAGAATCAGCAGGAAGCTTGCCACATCCAAAATCTGGAAAACAAGGGCAATGTTCGCAAGCTGAAGGGCTTTCTGCGCGTGGGTCATATGCCCGACGACTTCATGCGACCAGGCCCCGCTGAGAAGTCCCCACAGCAGGTACAGTAGCATGAGGCCGGCGACAATCGCCGCCGTCCCCAGCACTTTGACGGCAATTTCGTCCAGTTTGGCAACGCCGGTTCCGCGCTGGTTTCCCTTCGGGCGCTTGACACGGGGCGCACGCGGCAGCGGCGCTTCAGTCAGATCAACTCGCTCAGCCATAAATGAGTGTTCCTATGGAAAAACTACTTGACACGCTCCAGATACTGATCACTGCGCGTGTCAATTTTAATCTTGTCGCCGAGTTTCACAAAGAACGGCACACTGACCACCGCGCCGGTCTCGACAGTCGCGGGCTTGCCGCCGCCGGAGGCCGTATCGCCTTTTTCGCTGCCGGCAGTCTCGGTCACGACCAGTTCCACGAAACTGGGGACTTCAATACCGATGATCGTGTCTTTGTGGTTGAGAACTTGCAGCTCCATATTCTCTTTCAGGTACTTGACGGTGTCGCCGATCTGGTCCTTCGAGACGCTGATCTGCTCGAATGTCTCCGGGTCCATGACAAAGTAGTCTGCCCCATCGTTATACAGATACTGCATGGTCTTGCGTTCCAGGAACGCCTGTTCCATGCGTTCGCCGCCGCGCCACGTTTTTTCGATAGTACGTCCGTTCTTGATGTTCTTCAGGGTCGAACGCACGAACGCCCCGCCTTTGCCGGGCTTGACATGCTGAAAATCGGTAATCGTGTAAATGTCATTATCCATAATGATGGAAATGCCGTTGCGGAAATCACTGGTGTCCATAGCCGAACTTAACGCTCCTCAAAAAATCCCGTTATGAGTTATTATAGCATATTGCCTGGCGTTCGGCAACAAGAACCTCTCCCGCCTTGCTTCGCAGGGTCCCTCCCCTAAGGAGGGAGGGTAAAAGAGAAGAAAGGGCAAGAGACAGTCACGAAGGCCGGGCGGGAACGCTCTTTTCGGGAACTCCGGCCCTCCCTTCTTAGGGGAGGGACCCTGCGAAGCAAGGCGGGAGGGGTTCCTAAAATCCTACAGACTCTGTGTGCTGAACTTGACGAAAATCCAGTGCGCTGTGTGGGCTGCGCCGCCCATGCCGCTGAAATAGAAGACCAGCGCTCCATCCTGCTCCGTTCGGTCGGCATGGCTGCTGCCGGGCGGCTCCCCAGCATTCAGGTGGATGTCGTGCAGGCCGGTTCCTTCGGAATAGGTCGTTCCGTAAGCGGCCATCAGCGTACACGTCTCAGCGTAATGGGTCACAAGCGTCTGCAAGTCGCCCTGCTGAACCGGCGCGAAGTCGGCGTCCTTGAGGCCGAGCGCGGCGTAGCTTAGTGCAGGCTGGGTGAAACCCGCCGCCGGCAGCATCTTTCCTGCCAGGTCTTCCTGCCAGTCGGTGAACAGGACGTTGGTCCGGTCGGTGGAGTGGATATTGAACGCACACTCGTACAAGCCTGCGTACTGACCGCCGGCAACACGCACCCAAAGGTAGACATGGTTGTCGTCGGGGCGGGTCGCGCCTTCGGGAACAAGTGCCGCATGGTCAAACGTTCCCACAAGCTCGCCGAATTGGGTGGGCGGCAGAGCGCCGGACGTGCGGCGAGTGAAGAGAAACACGGGTTCAACGGGGGTGGCCGTCGAGTTAGCCAGGGTCATCAACCTCTCCTTCAAATGGTGACAGCGAGAAGCGGCAAAGATCGTAAGCAGACTGCAACGCGGCAATCGGGTCGCCCTTCGGCATGAACTCGTGGCCGATAAACCCCGTGTAGCCGGTGGCGGCGATGGTCCGGAACAGCGGCGGATAATTGATTTCCTGCGCTTGATCCAAATCCCGGCGTCCCGGATTACCTGCCGTGTGGTAATGGCCGATCTCGCCATGATTTTCTTCCATCGTGCGGATTAAGTCACCTTCCATGATTTGCAGATGGTAAATGTCGTACAGCAGCTTGACGCGCTTCGAGCCGACCCGGCGGCAGACCTCCGCGCCCCAGGCGGTCCGGTCACATTGGTACCCGATATGGTCGCGCTTCGAGTTCAGCAGCTCCAAAAGCAGGGTCACACCAGCTTCTTCGGCGGCAGGCGCGATCCTGGACAAACCAAGCGCCGTGTTTTCCAGCCCTTCTTCGTCCGATAGACCCGGTCGGCGGCTGCCGCTGAACACGATCAAGTTTAAGATGCCGTACTTCTGCGCCAGCGCCAGGCGACTGTGGACTTGCGCTTCTAAGTCTGAATGCAGTGAAAGATCGTTCCAGCCAAGATCAATGTTTTGCTGACCGCCGTGGGACACGATCTTCAGCCCCAAATCTTGTGCCTGGCCGAAGAGAGCTTCCCCGATCAGCTCCACCCCGTCGTAGCCGATTGCCTTTGCCTGTTGGAGCAGTTCTTCGTCGGAAACACCGCGCCCGGAAAATGTCCATCCACAGTAGGATTGTTGCAGCATAGCTTCCTCTGTGAGTTGTTACGGCGTAAGACTGCTGAATTCCTGCACAGGATTTCGCAGACGGATGGCGAATATATCACGACAAGGCAGCGGAGTCTTGGGACCGGCACTGGAAGTGCCGTAGAATTATGCAGCACGGCCAAAGGGAATTATGAGCAAACTACAGTCTCCGCCGCTGAAGGCGGTCACGATTGACGACCACTTCTGGTCAGAGCGGCAGCGCATTAACCGAGAGGCAACTTTGCCCGCCGAATACAAGCAGTGCGAGACAACCGGGCGGGTCGCGGCGCTTTCTCTGGTGCCTGTGCCGGAGCAGCATTACTTTTGGGATTCCGACATCGCCAAGTGGATTGAAGCCGCCGCTTATAGTCTGGAAACACACCCTGACCCTGAAGTGGAAGCGGTGGTGGATCAGACGATTAGCCTGCTGGCCGCCGCGCAGCAGCCGGACGGCTACTTGAATACTTACTTTACGGCGATTGCGCCAGAGCAGCGGTGGGTCAATCTGCGTGATTATCACGAGATGTACTGCGCGGGCCACTTGATTGAGGCGGGAGTCGCTTATCACGCCGCGACGGGGAAGACGGCACTGCTGGATGTCGTGCGGCGCTATGCAGATTACATCGGGACGGTGTTCGGGACGGGGCCGGGCCAGAAGCGCGGCTACTGCGGCCACGAGGAGATTGAGCTAGCTTTGGTCAAGCTCAGCGACGCTACGGGTGACGGGAAGTACCGGAGCCTAGCGCAGTATTTCGTGGATGAGCGCGGACAACAGCCGCACTATTTTGACGAGGAAGCGCGGGCGCGGGGGGAAGACCCTGCTGAGTTCTGGGCAAAAAGTTACGAGTATAATCAATCTCACGTCCCGGTGCGCGAGCAGACACGGGTAACCGGCCATGCCGTGCGCGGGATGTACCTGTATACGGCAATGGCGGATTTGGCGGCGTCGGAGACCGACGGAGCGCTGAAGCAGGCGTGTGAAAAGATTTGGGACCATATGACGTCGGCGCAGATGTACGTCACCGGCGGCGTCGGCGGATTTGCCTCGAATGAGGGCTACGGCGCGGACTTCGACTTGCCGAACCTGACGGCTTATGCCGAGACATGCGCCGCCGTGGGGCTGGTCTTTTGGGCGTCGCGCCTGGCGAACTTGGACTGCGACAGCCGCTACACTGATGTGATGGAACAGGCGCTGTATAATGGGGTGTTGAGCGGCGTCTCGCTGGACGGCACCCACTTCTTTTATGAGAACCCGCTGGCAAGCACAGGAGCGCACCACCGACAGGACTGGTTCGGGTGTGCCTGCTGCCCGCCGAATATCGCTCGACTCCTGGCGTCGCTGGGAGCGTATGTCTACGGGCAAAGCGAGACCGATCTCGCCGTGCATCTGTATGTTCAGGGGAAAGCAGAGTTATCTGTCGCCGGGTTGGCCGTAACGCTGACGCAGACGACTGAGTACCCGTGGGCCGGGCTTGTCTCGCTCCAAGTCTTGCCCGAAAGGGCGGCGTCGTTCCGCCTGCGCCTGCGCCTCCCGGCGTGGTGCGAGTCGCCGACGATTTCGCTGAATGGCGAAGCCGTGACACTGATTGTCGAGCGCGGCTACGCGGTGTTGGAGCGTGAGTGGCAGCCCGGCGATACGGTTACTTTAGACTTGCCGATGACGGTCCAGCGTGTCTATGCCGATCTGCGCGTCGAGGTCAACCGGGGCCGGATCGCCCTCCGGCGTGGCCCGACCGTCTACTGTTTGGAGGCCGCAGACAACGGCTCGGACTTGGATTGGCTGACCCTGCCGCGCGAGGCGGAACTGACAGCGGAGTTCGTGCCGGACCTGCTTGGCGGCGTGGTTGTCCTGCGCGGCATGGCGCGGCGCTTGCCCTCAGAGACGAATGCGCTTTACAGCACGGCACCGCCAACCAGTGTGCCGGCGGCGATGACTGCGGTCCCCTACTCTGTTTGGGACAACCGCACTCCGGGCGAAATGCGGGTCTGGATACGAGAATAGCAGATGAAACAAGGAGCAGGATATGTATAAAGCACTTAGTCCCGGCGCAATCGGCGTGTCGGCAGGGAACTTGGACGCGCGAATTCAGGCGGCGCAGATCGGCGGGTTCGGCGGCGTCGAAATTGACCCATCGGAAATCGCCGGGCTGGTTGAAACGTTGGGCCGCAGCGCCGTCACAGACAAGTTTGCCGAGGCGGGGATTGTGCCTGCCGCATTCGGTTTGCCAGTGGAGTGGCGCGGGTCGGAAGACGCCTGGCGAGCGAGCTTGAACGACCTGCCGCGCCTGGCCGAAGCGGCGGCGGCGGTTGGCGTGACCCGAACGATGACCTGGATCATGCCCTGCTCGAACGAGAGAGAGTTTGACGAGAACAAAGCATTCCACATCACGCGGTTTACGCCGGTCGCGGCGATTTTGGCCGATCACGGCCTGTCTTTGGGCCTAGAGTTTATCGGGCCGAAGACGCTGCGGGACACGCAGCGCTTCCCGTTTATTCATACGATGGGAGGAATGCTGGAAATGGGCCGGGAGATTGGCCCAAATGTCGGCCTGCTTTTGGACTGCTGGCACTGGTACACGTCTCACGGCACCCTGTCGGATTTGCGTGCTTTGACGCCGGCGGAAGTAGTCGTCGTCCATGTCAACGATGCGCCTGTTGGGGTAGCCATAGACGACCAGATGGACAGTGTCCGAGACTTGCCCGGCGCGACCGGCGTTGTTGACATCGCGGGCTTTCTGCAAAGCTTGCAGGCCATCGGCTGCGACGCCCCGGTTATCCCAGAGCCTTTTGTGAACCTCAGTGGGCTGCCGTCGGACACCGCACGATTGGAGCGCGTCGGCGCGTCAATGGATAACATCTGGCGCAAGGCGGGCTTGAGCTAAGAACTGGTCAGATTTCTCCCCGGACCCGACTATTGGAGGCCGGGGGGAAGTCTGACCGTTTGCAAGTTTTGTCGTGATTGGGTACAATAGTCGCCGTGATAGATATTCCCCAGCCTAGCTTGACCCTTGTGACCGGACGTGCGCTGTACCGACCACGCACCGACAAGACCGACCCGCTTTCGCTTGTCGAAGCCGCCGTTGCCGGCGGCGTCAACATTGTCCAGCTTCGGGTCCGCAATTCCAGCGCCGACGACCTCGGCCTGTACGCTGTCGCCCTGCGCCTGCGGGAGATGACCGCCGGGCAGGCCCGCTTTGTCGTCACAGGCGACTTGGAGCTGGCTGAGAAGTGCGGCGCGGACGGCGTTCTGCTGACCGAGCGCTCTTATAAACCTTCTGCCGCCCGCGAGTTTCTGCGTCCGAACGGAGAAGCGACGGTCGGGTCGTTCATCCGCACCGTCACCGGCGCGGCCCAAGCCGAGCGCGGCGGGGCGGACTATGTGCAGGTCGGCCCGGCGTTTGACGCCGACGCGCCCGGCGAGGGCCTGGCGCTGCTCCGAAAAGTCAAAGACGCTGTCCAGATTCCCGTCGTCGCCTTCGGCGGTATCCAGACCCCCGCTGATGTCGCCGACTGCCTCCGCGCCGGCGCCGATGGCGTCGCCGTCACCGACGCCGTGACCCAGGCCCCCGACCCCCAAGCCGCCGCCGCCGAGCTACGCGCCGCCATTGAAGCCGCCTGGCGGGCGCTGCACGGGGCGTGAAGTTCAGACAAAGCGCAAGAATTAGGAGCCATGTGTTGAAACACACGGCTACACAGCGCGGAAGCGGTGTTTTGTAGCATCTGCGTTGTATAGCCGTGACATTTGTGTTATGGTTCTTTGTTGGGGCACCCGTATCCAAGTCGCCGTTAGTACTTTTCTACCGCTTGACGAAATCGCGCTCATTTGGCATAATTATGGAGAATTGTTCTCCGTAAAGAATTGTTCTGTTTAACCTATGGAAACACAAACTGAGGCGCGGGTGGGAGACCTTCGCTTGAAGCTTCACAGCAGCGGGCATCGAATTACGCCTCAAAGGCTTTGCATACTGCGTGCATTAGTGGACTCGTCGCATCCGAGTGCGGAGGAGATTTACGCGCAGGTGCGGATGGTCTCGCCGACGACCTCGCTGGCGACGGTGTATAAGACTTTAGACACGCTGCGGGATTTGGGCGAGGTGCAGGAAATCCAGCCGGGGGATGGGCGGCAGCATTATGACGGCGTGCGTCCGTCGTTCCATCCGCATGTTATCTGCACGCGCTGCGGCGCGATAGAAGATGTGGAGATCGAGGGGTTGGCAGGACTGCCAGGGCGGGCGCAGGCGGCGTCGGGCTATGAAGTCCATGCGCCGCGCGTTGAGTTCTACGGGCTTTGTCCGACATGCCAGACACACGAGAGCAAGATGGAAAGACAGGCAGAATGAGTGTCACCGAGCAGACGCCGTCAGCGGATCGAGCGCGGGTGATCAAAGCGATTGAAAGTAACTGGCAGGAAGAAACGGAAGGAGCGGTCACTTACCGGACACTGGCGGGGCGGGAGACCGACGCACGGCGAAAGCAAGTGCTGGAAGGGCTGGCGCAGGCGGAAGAAAACCACGCGAAGCTGTGGGAGCGGCGGCTGAGTGAGCTGGGTGCCCCGACGCCGCAGTATGCCGGATCGCCGACAGGCGTGGTGGACACGCTGGTCAACAAGATCGGCGGGCCGGACGCGACCCTGCGTCGGATCGAGATGGACGAGCGCAAGCATATTGCCCTGTATGGGCGTCAGTTAAAAGAACTCGGTGACGCGCCGAGCGTGGACATTCTGCACACAGTCATGGCGGACGAGAAGGCGCACTCGAAAGCCTTGAAAGCCATGCTGGCCCCCGCACCGTCGGCGGATATGCCGATTGGCCGCATGTTCTCCCGGCCCGTCAACCCACAGCAAGCGCTCGACGATCTGCGGGCGCGAAAAGGCCATCGGTCCCCGGCGTCGTGGATCGGGGATGCGATTTACGGGGTCAACGACGGCCTCGGCGCGATTTTCGGCATCGTGTCGGGCGTTTCCGGTGCGACGGCGGGCAATCAGCATTACGTTCTTTTGTCGGGTCTTGCGGGTATGATTGCGTCGGCACTCTCGATGGGTTCCGGCGCGTACCTGGCGGCGAAAAGTGAGCGCGAGATTTACGAGGCGGAGCTGCACCGGAAGCGGGCCGAACTCGAAGAGAACCCTGAAGAGGGCAAAGAAGAAATGGCGCTGGTGCTGCAAGTCAAGGGCCTGCCGCAAGAAGACGCCGTTCGTGCCGCCGAGCATCTGGCGCGTGATCCGGAGCAGTTTTTAAAGACGCTGGCCGCCGAGCAGCTTAATCTGAGCGAGGACGCGCTTTCCAATCCGCTGGTTTCGGCGGCGTCGGGCTTCGTATCTACGGCGGTCGGCGCGTTTATTCCAATTATTCCGTTCTTCTTCCTGCACGGCCCCGCCGCGATCATCGCCGCCGCCGTCATTTCGCTGATCGCGCATTTTGTGGTCGGCGCGGCCAAGACAATGATTACGGTGCGCTCATGGTGGAGCAGCGGCCTGGAGATGACCCTGGTGGGCGCGGTGGAAGGCGTCGTGACTTATTTTATCGGGAAGGCGATTGGAGGATTGGGGGCATAGGAAGATTTCGGCAAGAACCCGCCCCGCGAGGAACGAGCGGGGTGGGTTCCGAATAGATTTTATGCTGTCCACAGCGCTGTGGCCTTTTGACTGGACAAAGAAGGTTATCATGCGCCGTCGGACACAAGCTCTTCTTTTCTTGGCTGCCGCCATTCTGGGACTATTCGGCTTTTTGATGCTGACTGGGCGGCGGCATTCGCCGCCACGTTCTTACCTTCGGACTGCCGCTGCTATTCTACCGGTCGGGCCGCTGGCGGGGGTTGTGGTCGTGCTGGACCCCGGACACGGCGGGGTTGATCCCGGCACGACCGCCGGGCCGCTGTCCGAGGCAGCGCTGTCCTACCGGACAGCGGCAGAACTTGCCGCTTCTCTGAACGCGCAGGGCGCCCGCGTTGTGTTCACCGTGCGCTCGCGCTGCCTGAACCCGGCTTTGGCTCTGTCCGAGCCGCCGCTGGAGAGGCCCACCGATGCAGTCCTTGTGGCAACAGGCAAAGCATTAACCCTGCGCCATTCTCCGCGTCCGCTCTGGCAGCGAGCGGAGGCTGGTCGCACGGTTTGGGCAGAGCAGCACGCGGACAAACACGCAGCCCGCGATGTGTTCTTTTTGTCTCTTCACTTCGATCAATTTCCCACGGATACGGTCCACGGCGGCGTGGTCTGCGTGGACCGCCGCTGCAACCCGGTGCCGCTCTTTGCCAGAGTATTGGCGAGGCAGATGACCGAGGATGATCTGTGCCGCGCTGGGGACTTTCACGGCATCCAGGGCTTGGCAGGCCGCGAGCTGGGTGTTCTTGATCCTAAGTATAATCCGGTGCCGGAGAAAGCGCTGCTGGAGATTGCGACTTTGTCCAACCCGGAAAATGCCATCGAGGCTGGGGATGCAGCCTGGCGCGGCGAGTTGGTCCGGCGGATTACACGGGCCATAACTCAGACTCATCAGCGCTGAAAACTTATGACTTATCAACATCTTCTTTCCCTGCCGGCGGCAATGGCGGCAAGCACCGCGCTCCGACGCACTTTTCCCTCACCGGAATGGGTCCTCAGCGCCGACCCACCCGGCGGCTTCCTCGGCTCCGGCGGCAGCACAGCTTTTCTCTTGGTGCAGGCATGGCAGATGTCGGGGATGCCCCGCTTCAGCGGATGGCTGCAGGGAAACAAGCGAATGATCATTCACGGCGGCGGGCAAAGCCGCCGCCTGCCGGCGTATGGGCCGGTCGGCAAGCCGTTTCTGCCCCTGCCGGTTCTGCGTGGGGAGTTCGGACAGCGGCTGGACCAGACCCTGCTGGACTTCCAGCGCCCGGTCTTTGAAAGCGTCTTTTCGTCTGCACCTGACTCGTATGTCGCGGCGGTTGCGAGCGGCGATGTTTTGCTGCGCTTCCGGCCCCTGCCGACGCCGCTGCCGGAAGCGGACGTGCTGGCACTGGGAATGCCGGCGGACCCGGAAACAGCGTCGGCATTCGGCGTCTTTTTCTTTCGGCGCGACCAACCCGGCACACTTGCGTTTTTTCTGCAAAAGCCGTCTGCCGACCGCATCCGTGAGCTGTCTGAAGAATACTTCTTTTTGGTAGACACTGGCTTTTGGCTCCTCAGCGAACAGGCCGTCGGCGTACTGATGGCGCGGTGCGGGTGGAACAGCGACGCCCAGGCGTTTTCCAGCGGACTGCCCGACGCTTACGAGCTATATGGCCGCTTTGGCCCCGCTCTTGGTACCGCTCCCACCGAGCCGGACTCATTGATTGGTTTGCTGACAACTTCCGTGACAGCGCCGCCGGATCCAGAATTTTACCATCTCGGCACCAGCCGGCAGATGATTGAGGCGGTGTCGCGGCTGCAAAACCGGCACTCCGAGCAGGCCGGCTGGGGGGATATACGTCCCCACCCGGATCAGTTTGTCCAGAACTCAGTCTTTGATCCGCCGATTCGCCGAGCGGCGAACCACACGCTCTGGATTGAAAACAGTGTTATTGCAGCGTCGTGGCACCTCGCCTCGGAGCATGTCCTGACAGGGGTTCCTCCAAACAATTGGGCGGTGAAACTGGAGCGCGGCGTTTGTTTGGACTTTGTCCCCATCGGTGACACCGACTACTGTGTTCGTGTGTACGGTTTGGACGATGCATTTCGGGGCCGCCTTGACGATCCGCTGACCTGCTGGCTCGGCGCAAGCGCTTCCGAATGGGCAGCGAAGCGCAGGCTAACGTGGGCGGACACCGAGCAGGACATCTACGAGGCACCGCTGTTTCCCGTCCTGCCGCTGCCGAAAATTACGGGAGAGTTCTTGGAATGGCTGTTTTCTGCCGACCCTCCGATAAATTCTGTACATACGGCCTTATGGCAGGACGCGGCGCGGCTGTCGGCGCGGCAGCTCAATACGCAGGCAAACACGGAGCGTGCTGCTGCCCGGCGCGAAGAAATTCTGCGAAACGTGCTGCCGCTGATGCGCCGCCGGCCGGGACGCAGCGCGTTCTATGACCTAGACCTCGCCGCTGCGGCCACGCTGATGCGCCGTGTTTCGGTCCCCCCAATGGAAAGCATCCCTGAGATTGCGCTCGCCCCGCCACTCGTGCAGATGCAGGACGCGATGCTGCGGTCTGCCCTGTGGCGCGAAGATTCCCCGGAAGAAGCCGCACGGGCCGAAGCAGAAGCGTTTGAGTGGCTGCGGCAGTCACTGCTCGGTCAGAACACCCTGGCGGCGGAACCCAGGGAGAGCGTCTTGGAGGACCAGATTTTGTGGGGCCGCAGCCCTCTGCGCTTTGACCTGGCGGGCGGATGGACCGACACGCCGCCGTATTGTCTGAGGCACGGCGGACGAGTCTTGAACCTCGCCGTAGACTTGAACGGCCAGTCTCCGGTGCAAGTCTTCGCACGTCGGGCCATGAAGCCGGAGATTGTGCTGCGCTCCATAGATTTGGGCCTGGAGCGGCGCATCCGTACCTACGATGAGCTGGACACATTCGCGCATCATGGCGCGGAGTTTGCACTGGCAAAGGCGGCACTGGCTCTAGCGGGCTTTTTGCCACGTTTTCACTCACGCGGAAACGCACAGACACTGGCCGAGCAGCTTTCTTCTCTGGGCGGGGGGATTGAGCTGTCGCTGCTGGCGGCGGTGCCTGCCGGGTCAGGTCTCGGCACGAGCAGCATTTTGTCGGCGACGCTGCTCGGCACCCTGTCTGAGTTTTACGGACTCGGCTGGGACCGGCAGGCGTTGGTGACGCGAACGCTGCTGCTGGAACAGCTTGTGACGACCGGCGGCGGCTGGCAGGACCAGGCAGGCGGATTGTACCCCGGCGTAAAGCTGATCGAGACGACGCCTGGCTTGGACCAGAAAGTTTCGGTGCGCTGGGCACCCGACTCACTCTTTATGCCGTCTCGGACCGGGCCGATGCTGCTCTATTACACCGGCATCACGCGATTGGCAAAACGCATTTTGCAGGACATCGTGCGGGGGATGTTCCTCGGCGACGCGCGGGTCATGGCCTGTCTGCGGGACATCGGCGAGAACGCGGCGGCGGCTTATGATGCCCTCGGCACCGGCAGTTACGCTGCCCTCTGCGAGCGCGTGCGGTTGAGCTGGGAGCTGAACCAGCGCCTTGACGCGGGAACGAACCCGCCGGAAGTGCAGGCGATTTTTGCCAAGATCGCGCCATTCCTCGCTGCCGGGAAACTGACCGGAGCCGGCGGCGGCGGCTACTTGCTTCTGATGGCTCACGACGAGGAAGCCGCCCGGCGCATTCGGGAACGGCTGACGACTGAGCCGCCGAACTCTCGCGCCCGCTTTGTTCATTTCAGCCTGTCAGCGACGGGAATGCAGATCACACGAAGCTGAGATGGCTTTCGCTTAATCTTCGCTATTTTCTTAATCTTCGCTATTTTCTTAATCTTCGCCGCTTTCTTCGATATACACGCGCTTTTGGGCTTCTTCAAATGTCGTGATGCCCCGCATGACTTTCATGGCGGCGTCCTGGCGCATCGTCTGCATTCCGCGCACCATGGCGGCCTGGCGGATTTTGTGCGACGGCACACGCTCCAAAGTCATCGCCCGGATGCCGTCGTCCATCACCATCAGCTCCTGGACGCTGGCGCGGCCTTTATACCCTACCCCACCGCAAAAGTCGCAGCCCGCACCCGACAAAAAATTCGCCTGGTGGAACTCCGGCGAGTCGGGGTCCACCCCAAACGCCGATAATTCCACTTCGGCGGGCGGCGTGGGACGAGCGCACTGCGGGCAGACTTTGCGGACGAGCCTCTGAGCGAGAATGCCGACGACCGATGAGGCGACGAGAAACGGGTCCATACCCATGTTCAGGAGCCGCGTGATCGCCCCAGCAGCGTCGTTGCAGTGGAGCGTGGAGAAGACCAGGTGGCCGGTGAGTGCAGCCCGGAAGGCGATTTCCGCAGTCTCCTGATCGCGGATCTCACCGACATAGATAATGTCTGGATCCTGACGCAAGATGGCCCGCAACTGACGGGCAAAGGTCAGCCCGGCTTTTTCGTTGACATTGGACTGCCGGATCCCATCTAATTCGTATTCAATTGGGTCTTCCACCGTGATGATGTTGACATCGGACGTGTGGATCTCGTGAATAGCGCTATACAAAGTTGTCGTCTTGCCGGAGCCGGTCGGCCCGGTCGCGAGGAAAATTCCATGCGGCTTTCGGATCAGCCCGTTCAAGGCCTTCAAGTTGCGCTCGGAGAAGCCAAGCTGGGCGAGCTGAGGCCGGACGCCGGATTTGTCCAAAATCCGCAGCACAATCGATTCACCGTACTGGGTCGGCAGGGATGAGACGCGCATGTCCACCGAGCGGCCTTCGACGGTGACGGAAATGCGACCATCCTGGGGCAGACGCCGCTCGGCAATGTTCATTTCCGCCATGATTTTGAGGCGCGACACGCAGGCAGCCTGAAACTCCCGGCGGATGCTGTCCACCGAGCGCAGCGTGCCGTCCACCCGAAAGCGGATTTCGAGCGAATTGCGGCGAGGCTCCAAGTGGATGTCGCTTGCGCCAGATGCGATGGCGTCAGTCAAAATTTTGTTGATGAACTGGATGACGACGGGCTGGTCTACTCCGGCGGCGTCCAGCGCGGCCGTCTGGGCGCTCGCCGCCGGAGCAGGCGCGGTGGAGGCCGGTGACAGAGTGCCCGAAAATACGTCCGATGCCCGCTTATCCTCAGTACGCGCCGCACCGAGAGGCGTTTTGACCGGCAGCGGGGGAGGCGGGCCTTGCGGCAGCGTCACGGGAACTGCACTGCGCGGGGCGGCGTCTGGGACTTCCTTCGGCGCGGCGGCTTCCGGCGCGGGACCGTACCAGTGAGCGATCGCAGCCAGCAGAGGCGCTTCCGTGGCAATCGCCGGGGCGATCCGCATCCGGTGGGCGGTCGCGACCTTGTGGGCGGCTTCCATGACCCGCGCGTTCCACGCGGCGACAATGATTTTCAGCGTCCCGTCAGGCGTTTTGCCAATGGGCAGCATGGCATATTTGTGGGCCAGCGCCGCCGGCACGAGCGCGAGGATTTCTTTGTCCACGGCGACATCTTCCATCGCGATATATGCCGTGTCCACCTGCTGCGCCCGCGCCCGCGTTACATCTTCGACTCCGACTAACCCCAGCTCAACCAGCACTTCGCCGAGGGGCTTGCCAGTCTGCTTTTGGAAGGTCAATGCGAGCGTCAACTGCTGTTCTTTCAGCAGACCCTGCTCGACCAGCAGATGTCCAAGCTCTTTTCGTTTCGTGCCGCCCGTCGGAAGAACCACCGTCATGTGTCTTGCTCCTGAGAAATCCGCTCCGATAATTTTGATGCTGTTATTTTTATCGGCGTTCTGCACGAGTTCCGTTAGGCTATTCCAAAGCGGGATCGCCTTGACAGGGCGCAGAAGATGGCTTATGATGAAGGCATGTTCTACCGTCATTTTTTGCCGTGCCTCGTGCTGCTTTTGCTGCCGCTCGGTGCGGTCTCAGCCGAGACGCCAGCGGCCCCTGCCGCCTCTCATCCGCCGCCGTCGCTGGCAGACGCGCTGGCAGCGATGCCGGACACGTCGGTCGCTGACGGCTCTGTGGTCCTGACCGTGTCGCCGGACAAAGTCCTGCCTGCACCACCCGCCGACGCTTCGACCCCTGACGCTGCGCCGCCGGATGACAGCAGTGTCGTGCAGACACCGGCAACCCTGGCAGACCGTTACGGGCGCTCGCTACAAGTCTTCAGTCATGTGCTTGCGCTGGCCCCGCCGACCATGACCGTGCTGAACACCGACCCGGCGCTGAAGGCCCTGCCGCTGGGACAGCTTGCCGGACAGCACCCGGAAACGTACCTGCTCGGCTCGCTTTCGCCTGTTCAGCTTCGGCAAGCGGGAACCGTCGGCCTTGCCTACGCCGACATGACCCCCGACCAGCAAAGCCTCCTGCACGCCCTGCTGCCGGAGCCTTTGGAGATTGTTCCGGCTTCACTGTCTGACGACCACCAGATGGACAAAAACGAGCGGGCGGCGTTTGATGCCCAGATTAAAAAAGTCAGCGGCAATGACTTGTTCGGCTCCCTGCGCTTCCATGCCTACCTGACGGCGGACTTCTTTGTCCATGCCCCGGTCGGCTACGGCATCGGCGACACGCAGACGCTGATACCGTCTACGGGCGCGTATAAGCTGCCGTTCAGCGGCTACCGCAACATGGACTCGCGCGGCAAATCTGCCGAGACTCTTTTGAAAGCCGACGTGCCGGACACGCCGAAGCCCGGCGACATCCTCTGGAACCGGCATGACTTAGAGCGCACGGTCTCGCTATCGGGCCTCACCACGGTAGACGCTCTCGTTCAGCGCCTCGGCATAGCAACACACTTGGAGCTATATGCCGACCCGCACTACGGCGCTCTGCTGGTGCTGGTGCGGGGCGATCTGAAGGAGCAGCAGCCGGCGGGGGATGTGATGCAGGCGCTGGCGCTCTGCGTCTGCGGAACGTGGCGTCGGGTCGGCCCGGCCTATGTGCTGACCGACGACGTGCAGGGGCTGGGAACACGTCAGGCGTTTCTCGCCGAGATCGGCCAGATTTGGAGCAACCGCTTGTCTGAGGCAGGCAAAGACGCCGGCAAGCAGCTTGAGTCGCTGGACTGGCTGCACTCGCTATCGTTTGTCCCCGGCGACATCGGCGCATTGTCGCCCGACCAGATCACGACCGTTCAAAAAGCAGCCGGCACGAACAAGGGCGATCTGCCGTGGAAGTCCCTGCCGCCTGCGCTTCAAGAGCATCTCAAGGACGTGTTTTTGCATTACAGTGATGGGTTTCCCAAGCAGATGAACTTACCGCCGGAGATCGCGAAGATGGGCGATGACATGAAAGCCGCTGCCGAGTCCGTGACACCTAACACAGCAGTCGGCACGACGATCAACATCCGGCTGGCGGTGGAGCTACCGGGAACCGGCGCGATGATGCTGTTCCAATCCTACAAAATCCAGCCACCGAAGCCGGACGACGACACGGCGGCGAAGCCCGATACATCCGCCCCGGCGAACAGCATCGTCTTAGACAAGCCCCTGCGCGGGGTTCTGTGTGTGCCGAAGACGCCCGACGAAGCGCAAGCGGTAGTCGCGAAGCTGGTGGAAATGAAGATGAACACGCTCTTTCTGAATGTGTTCACCGGCGGCCGCACCTACTTTCCAAACGATGCCCTGCCACCTGCATCCGCCGATGCAGGCGGGGTTCTGGCGGCGGCGCTTGCCGCCGCGAAGCCTCTGCACATCGCCGTCTATGCCGTCATGGACACGCTCTGCTGGCGCAAAGGCAGCCTCACGCCCCACCCCGCGCCGTGGCCGAGCGGCTTCACGGAAGATTTGACCGTCACCGGCGAGACGCCCGACCATTTGGTTCAGCGCCGCTACGCCGCCCGCAGTCTTTCGGAGAGTTACGATCACCCGCATTATCTGCTGGCCCGCGAAGGAACCGAGGACTGGGCCAGTCCGCTTGACCCTGCCGTGCGGTCGCTGTTGCCGGCACTGGTGCGAGCACTTGCCGCGACGCCGGGGTTGAGCGGCTTGGTATTTCAGGACACTGTGCCGCCCGGCTACGCTGGGCAGCGTGCACAGGAAAATCTTAGCCTGGGCTATGCACTCGGCAATCGCCTCGCGTACCTCCGTGCGAAGCACCTCGACCCGATAGATTTATCTTCGGGATTTGGCGACATGGTCATGGTCAATGTGAGTGAGGAAAACTTTTTCGGTCATTACGACATTACAATCCCAACGTTCGGCTCCCAAGCCAGCGATTACGCTGCCTGGATCAAGATGCTGAAGGGAGCAAATACGTCTCTGCTGGCAGGATGCTGGCAATCAGCCCATGCCGCAATGCCGCTGCTGCCGCTGCTTCTGCGCGGGGAACGACCAGCCCTCTCGGTACTCAGTCCGTGGACCGATCCGCTGCACACGGAGCCGTATCAAATCTCCCCGGAAACGGTAGCCGCCTCGAATCGGTTCACGGCACGGGATATTATCACGATCCCCTATGGGCCGGACCAGCAGACACATTTAGGGCGGTTCGTCGGGACTGCCCAAATGAGTACAGCCAGAGGCTGGGGGCATGAGGCAGGCGGGGAGGTCTTCGACTTGGTGACCGGCGGCCCGCCGGAGCATTTAGTGGACACGCTGGATAAGCTGGAAGCGCTGGTGAAGAGATGAAAGGAAACCGGCACTTCCAGTGCCGGTTTCCTCTGTGTTCCCTACCGGATGCGCCGGGGCCGGTCGTCGTCATCCTCTTCGTCGTCATCGTCGTCGTCGAAGGGAGCATCATCAATATCGTCGAGAGCGCCGGAGGAGTCAGTGTAATTCGAGATTTCTTCGCCCCGAAACACCGTCACGAGGAAGTCTTCGCGCTCAAACGACGGCAGGTAGGAGGAAACGATGTCGTCGTCAATCTGGGCGAGCAGCTCTTCTTCGACGCTCACCGGCAGGTCGGCTTCCAGCACAAGCGTTGCATGAATGGTCCGGCTTTCAACAGCGAAATGCAGGTCAAGCTGGCCGATGCGCCGGTCTTCTTCCCAGATCAAAAAGATTTCCGAGCTTTGCGTGCGAACAAGCCGGGAAAGACGGTAACTGTAATTTGTATCCATAAAATGCTTATACCAGAAAAAAGCGGGCGAAATGAAGCAGGCAGAAAAAAGGGCAGGGATATTATCCCTGCCCGGTAAAGGAAACGCAACAGACTAGGCTGGCTGAGGACTAAGCCGGTTCAGGCCGAAGGTTCGGCAGGCGACGCGGCTTCTCCGTGCCGGAAGGGGTCGGCGTCTCGCCTGCGCTTGGCGGCGGAGCCTGCGGCGTCACCGGCTTGACCGGCTCCGGCGCGACAGCCCCTTCCATCAGCGCAATGAAGTCCTCACGCTCCAGCATTTCTTTTTCCAGAAGGACGCGCACGATCTCGTCCATCTTTAAGCGGTTCTCAGTCAGGATGACGCGCGAGCGCTCGTAGCACTCGTCAATGATCGAGCGTACTTCCTTGTCAATTTCCAGCGCGATCGTCTCCGAGTAGTTCCGTTCCTCGTTCCAGTCACGGCCTAAGAACGGGCTGCCATGGCGGGTTCCGAGAACGACCGGGCCAAGCCGCTCGCTCATGCCGTATTCGCAGACCATTGCGCGGGCAATCGCAGTCGCCCGCTCGAAGTCGTTAGATGCGCCGGTGGTCACTTCGTTAAAGACCGTTTCCTCCGCGACCCGGCCGGCAAGAAGCGCGGAAACATCGTCCATAAACTCCTGGCGCGTGGTCAGGTACTTGTCTTCAGTCGGATACTGCATCGTGTAGCCAAGGGCACGTCCACGCGGCAGGATCGAGACTTTATGCACGGGGTTCGCGTTCGGCAGCAACTCGCCGACAACCGCATGTCCGACTTCATGGTAAGCGATGCGCTCGCGGGTCGTTTCGTTCATGATCCGCGACTTGCGCTGCGGCCCGGCGACGACGCGGTCAACACTTTCGTTGAAATCAGCGACGCCAATTTTGGTCTTGTCATAACGTGCGGCGAGAAGCGCCGCTTCGTTGACCAGGTTTGCAAGGTCCGCGCCGGAGAAGCCGGGGGTGCGGCGGGCCAAGTTCTGGGCGCTCACATCGTCTGCCAGCGGCTTGCCGCGCAGGTGGACGTTCAGGATCGCCTCACGGCCCCGGACATCCGGCGGGTCAACCGTGACTTGCCGGTCGAAGCGGCCCGGCCGAAGCAGGGCGGGGTCAAGAACGTCAGGTCGGTTCGTCGCGGCAATCATAATGACGCCGGCGTTCTGGTCGAAGCCGTCCATCTCGACGAGCAGTTGGTTCAGGGTCTGCTCACGCTCATCATGCCCGCCGCCAAGCCCTGCGCCGCGCTGACGTCCGACGGCGTCAATCTCGTCAATGAAGATCAGCGACGGTCGGTTGGCTTTCGCGGTGTCGAACAGATCACGAACGCGCGATGCGCCTACGCCGACAAACATTTCAACGAAGTCGGAGCCGGAAATATGGAAGAACGGGACGCCTGCCTCACCGGCAATGGCGCGAGCCAGCATGGTCTTGCCGCATCCGGGCGGGCCAAGCAGCAGAACTCCCTTTGGAATCTTCGCGCCGAGCGCCTGGAACTTCTTAGCGTTCTTGAGGAACTCGACGACTTCCTGAAGCTCTTGCTTGGCTTCCTCTACGCCGGCGACGTCGTCGAACGTGACCTTGGGCGTGTTTTCGTTCTGACGCTTGGCTTTGGAGCGCCCGAACGACATAGCCTGATTGCCGCCGTTCTGGGCCTGCCGGATGAAGAACACATAGAACACCAGGGCAAGAATCAGCGGCGCGATAAACAGGGACGCGTAGTTTAAGATGTTGTCCGAGATCGGAGGCCGGCTTATTGATACGTTAGCTCTATGGGCATGAAGCAGATCTGCCAGTTCCTGCTGCCGCTGCGGATTGTCTGGTCCGAGGTACACAACAAACGCTTGATGCTGGGCAAACATATGACCCTGGAATGTGTCTTTGTCGAAGTACCCATCCTGCACTTGGTCGAGGTTGATAGCGTCTAAGAACCGAGAGTAAGTATAGTCTTTCGGTGGGTCGCCGAGGTGCAGCAGTTTGGCGTTGCTTTGAGCGAAGACGGCCAGCAGGCCGACGATAAGGACTAGCAACAGGGTCCCGCGAACGATGTTATTTCTGTTCAAACAAAAGCCTCCTTCCCCGCCTGAAACAACGCTTGTTCCGACGCGGGAAGACTCTCTAAAATCCCCAATGGGAAACTACTCTGTGAGAATGGGTTAGTATACCACATTCTCCTGCCTTCGATTCTTTATCTTCGGCAATTTTCCGGCACTCAATGATCCAACACTGAATTATACGCCGCCGCTTCCGGCAGCGTTCCCACCCTCTTCAACACATCGGCTGGGCCAGACGTTCCGCGAGAGCTGTTACGACTTCAATTACTCGGCATCTCGCTTTCCAGCCGCCAGCCATTGCCTGGCTGGAATGCAATTTCCGCCGCCGCCAGCGTTCCCGCCCCAAGTTCCAGCGTGTGTGCCGCGCCGGACGCCCGCACCAGCCACCGGCCCGGCGGAACGTTTAAAGCGACACGCATCGTCTGCATCTTGGCATCCAAAAATAGCAGGTCCAGCGCAAACTGGACACCGACTGTATGCACCGATGCGACGCCCGGCAGCCACAGCCCGTCGCCGGGGGGCAGGGTGCGGCGGCCCAGTACGCCCCACCCTTTCGCCCACCAAGTTCCTGCCTGGCTGACCGTCGCGACAGCGCGGCCCGACGCCTCATGCACCAGCCGGTAGCGTGTCACTTATAGCCTGAAACCGCGTCAATCTGGACAGCGCCGCGCCTGTCCAGATGCACCGTCAGCGTGTTCGGCGAGCCGCACGACGGGCATTCGGCTTCGCGGGTTTCCGGCCCTTCTTCTTTGAGCGCTTCCGCGCTGACCCCAACCGTCACCGCCGTCCCACAGCAGAAGCAAGCATACTCAGCGGTCTCGCGCGGCTTTGGGACCGCCTTCGGCTCCTGCAAGCGCTCCCAGCGAAAATGGATGAACAGGCGTCCCCAGTTGTCGCCGTCTTTTTCGATGCGATGGTACCGCGCTTTAACTTCCGGCTGGTCCAAAAAGCGTAAGACCGCCTTTTTAAGCTGCCCGGAGCCTTTGCCGGGAATAACTTCCACTTCGGTGGAGCGTTTGGCTTCCGCCTCGTCCATGATGCCTTTCAGGGCCAGGTCGATTGCGCGGCTGTCGTTATAAATTGGGTGCAAATCCAGCTTGAGTTTCATGGTAAGCTTTATTGTAGCACACGCGCAGTCTCTAGTGGTTGTCAGGTAGAATAACGAATAAGACCCGTTGAAGAACCATGTGTTGAAACACATGGTCTGGGTAAATCTCGTAGATATGATTACTGTCAAAGACATTGTAAAGACGTATAAGACGGGTGCGATGGATTTGACGGTTCTGAAGGGGATTTCGCTGTCGGTCGGGACAGGGGAGATGGTGGCGATCATGGGACCGTCGGGATCGGGTAAGTCCACGCTGATGAACATTATCGGATGCCTGGACAAACCGACTTCGGGGTCTTACGCTTTGGACGGCGAGGAAGTGGCGCGGCTGGATGAGAACGCGCTGGCAAAGATACGCAACCGGAAGATCGGCTTCGTGTTTCAGCAGTTTAACTTGCTGTCGCGGACAACGGCGCTGCGGAATGTCGAGCTGCCGATGGTGTATTCGGGAGCGCGGGGACGCGAAAGCAAGGCCAGGCAGTCACTGATCCGGGTGGGCCTTGGCGACCGGATGGACCACCGGCCCAATCAGTTATCGGGCGGGCAGCAGCAGCGGGTCGCGATTGCGCGGGCATTGGTGAACAACCCAGTCATCCTCATGGCCGATGAGCCGACGGGGGCTTTAGACACGAAGACCGGCGAGGAGATCATGGCTTTGTTCCAGGACCTGCACCGGGAAGGTAAGACGCTGGTTGTCGTGACGCATGAAGAGGAAGTCGCTCGCCACTGCGAGCGGATCGTGCGCTTCAAGGACGGAGAGATTGTCAGCGACGAGGCTGTGCTAAACCGCGTGATGGCTGGGTAACTGCTGATGTGGCTCGGCATTTGGTCAGGGTTGTACGCTGTCCCGGCGCTTTTGGGGCTTCTTCTGAGCATTTGGCAGGCCGTTTCGGCGGCGCGGCGCAGGCGCATCGGAAGCCTATGCGGCTGGCTGTCGGCAGCAGCGCTGATTTTGGCGGGGCGGCACTGGGTGCGGCTTCTGCGGCCAGTCAGTCCCAACGAGCCGAAGCCGCTGCGGCCGGGCAGGCGCGGCACGGCAATCGGGGCAGGTGGGGTCCGGCTGGAATGGGAAGAGTTCGGCCCGGACGACGCGCCCGCGCTTCTTCTGACGCATGGCTGGGCGCTGAGCCACGAAACGTGGTATTACCAGAAGGCAGCGCTCTCGCAGGAGTTCCGGGTCATCGTCTGGGACCTGCGCGGGACTGACCGCTCGCGGGCACCCGTCGACCGCGATTATTCGTTCGAAGCGATGGTGGCCGATCTCGCCGCCGTCTTCACAGCGACTGACGCTGGGCGGCATCCGCAGGGCTGCGTTCTTGTGGGCCATTCGGTCGGGGCGATGCTGCTGCCGCTGTTTGCGGCATCCTATCCTGAACTTATGACAAGTGTGCGCGGCCTGGCCCTTATCGGCGGGACTGACACGCCGCTGCTCGAAACCATGCGGGGACGGAGCATACTCATGCCGCTGCGCTTTTGGTTTTGGGAACCACTGGCCTGCCTGATGGGATATGCCCCCGCGCTGTTTGAAGCGTTTGTCAAGCTGATTTACCAGATGGGCTGCATCCATATAGCTTTGATGTACGGAACCAACTGCGGGCAGGATAGCCGGGGGCAGAACGATCTGGTCGCGCGGCACTGCGCCGAGTTCTCGATGCGGGCCGCCGGTCTCGGTGCGCTGGCATGTTTTGCATATGATTCTCGCACCCTGCTGCCGAACATACACGTGCCGGCATTGGTGATGACCGGCGCCGGCGACAGCAGCATGCCAGCGGACATTCAGCGAGCAATGGCCCGCCTTCTGCCGCAGGCAGAGCTTGTGCTGCTGGAGAACTGCGGGCATTTGAGCCTGCTGGAATGCCATGATGAGGTCAACGCGCATCTTAGGAGTTTTGCTCGGCGCTGCCTCCTACAAGTTCCAGCAGGCGCAGGCGGCGCTCCGCTTCAATCGCTGCGACCGCCGCATCTGCGAAGCTGACAGGGGCAAATCGGACGGCGCTGCCGGGTGCGAGCTGGGCGGCGCGGGGGATGTCGGCTGAAATGACGACGGCGATTAACGGGTAGCCACCGGTGGTCTGACGGTCCGCCATCAGCAGGATCGGCTGTCCGTCCGGCGGGATTTGGATGCCCCCTAATGGCACCGGCTCGGAGAGGATGTCGGTCAAGTCAACGCGCTCGACAGCAGAGCCGATCAGGCGATACCCCTGGCGGTCAGACTGCGGCGAGACAGTGTACAAACCGGCGAAGAAGTCTGTGCGTCCTGCCTCGGTGAACAGCGGATGCGGGCCGGGCAAAACGCGCAGGACAGCCGGTGCTTCATACGATGGCTGGTCTGAGCGGCGCAGTCCACGTTCGGTGACAATTGGCAAGGCATCGGGCAGGAGGTCGCCAGATAGAACGTCACCTGAGCGCAGCGCCCTTCCTTCCAGACCGCCTATCATCCCGCGCAGAAATGTCCCTCGTCCACCGGCGACTTCGGGAACCGCGAAGCCGCCGCTGGCGGCGAGATAGGCTCTTGCTCCGGCCCGCCGACGGCCAAATGCTAGACACTGGCCGGGATGCACTGCGGCTGTTTTCCAAAGCGGCAGCGATGCGCCGTCAAGCGTCACGGATAAGTCCCCGCCGCACACGGCGATGCGCGTCGGAGCCAGAACACGCAGGGCCGGTCCGAGCAGGGTAATTTCCAGCACGGTGGCTCCGCGCGGGTTGCCGAGCAGCAAATTGGCAATCGAGGCCGCGTCCGGGTCCATCGCCCCGCCCGGCGTCAGGCCGCTGCGCTGCTGCCCCGCCCGGCCGAGGTCTTGCATTGTAGTCAGCAGGCCGCCGGTTTCCACTTCCAGCAGCGGGATCATAGTGTGCCTAGGGGCTGTACAGCCCAGCCTTCGGTTTCCAGCGCCTGCCGGACCCGTGCGGCGAGCGCCGGGGCAGACGGCGAGTCGCTGTGAATACAGATCGTGTCGGCTTCCAGCCGCAGCGGGGAGCCGTCGGTTGCTGTTAGCGTCCCCGCCTGCGCCCAGTGCGTGATGCGGGCGGCGACTCCGTCCAAATCGTGCAGGACCGCATTCGGCATCGAGCGCGGCGCAAGTGTTCCATTCGGCAGATAGGCCCGGTCCGCAAAGATTTCCGCCGCTGTTTTTAGCCCCCCCGCCTGCCCTGCCCGCACCAGCCCGCCGCCGGCTTGGCCGACCAGAACTACAGCCGCATCCCAGTCCCGCGCGGCTGCTGCAATCGCCGCAGCAATCGCGGGGTCTTCTTCCGCCATCCAGTAAAGCGCCCCATGCGGCTTGACATGCTGAAGGGCCTGCCCATGCCGCGCCGCAAACCCGGCCAGCGCTCCGATTTGATAAGTCATTAAATCGCGTACTTCCGCCGGAGTCAGCTCCATGCGCCGCCGCCCAAAGCCAGTGAGATCCGGCAGTCCGGGATGTGCCCCCATTGCAACGCCTCGCGTCGCGGCGGCGGCGACTGTCCGTGCCATCGTGCCGGGGTCGCCGGCATGGAAACCGCAGGCAATGTTTGCCGACGAGACGAACCGCAGCAGCGCGGCATCGTCGCCCAGCATAGAGACGCCAAAGCTCTCGCCGAGATCAGCGTTCAAATCAATCCGGCGCATAGACTTCCTCATTATTGCTGGCAAACCGGTCAGGAGGGACAGAAACAAACTTGACGGCGTCTCCGAGCGCCAGCAGCGATGGCGGCTCGCGGCGCGGGTCGTACAACCGAAGCGGGGTGCGGCCGATTACCTGCCAGCCGCCGGGAGTTTGAAGAGGGTAGATACCGGTCTGCTCGCCTGCAATGCCGACAGCCCCAGCGGGAACCGCGAGGCGGGGGACCGAGCGGCGCGGCACGGCAAGCGATGGCGACAGGCCGCCGAGGTAAGCAAAGCCAGGCAGAAAGCCAAGAAAATAGACCGGATACAATGGCTCTGCGTGCCGGCGGATCATCTCGGCGGCGGATAAGCCGCAGTGATGCGCGGCTTCTTCCAAATCGGGTCCGAACACGCCGCCGTAGCAGACCGGGATTTCGACAACACGTTCGGGCAGAGCAGGGGCAGCATCCTGCTGCCGAAGCCGCTGCCGGAGCGCCGCACAGAGCGTGTCATACGTGATTATCCAGGACCGGTAATACACAACCACGACTGCATAGCCGCAGACCCATTCGGTGATGCCGGGAATGGGGTCAGCGTCTAGTGCTGCACCAAACCGGCGGATACGCGCATGGATTGCTGGACTGATTTCCTGTCCAAAGACAATCCGTACCCCGCAATCTCCAAGCAGCGAAATTTCCGGTTCCATGCGGCAAGTTACGCCGCCAGTGCGCTGATTTCCTGCGCTCTGTTTTCCTGCGCTGCCTTAGCCGTTGCCTCGGTGGAGAAAAAAGCGTATAATAAGTTTCAGAACGGCAGTCTAGGAGATCAATAAGATGAAGACATGCTTTTGTTTGATTTTAGGAGCCATGATGTTCGGCTGGAGCAGCATTCACGCGGGCGCCAGCCCGCCGGCGGTCACGCTGCCGCCGCACGCCCTGACCGTCCCGCCTGCGGCGGCGCTTTCTATTCTCGTCGGCACATGGGATGACAAACCGTGCCTTCTGCTGCCGCCGGGCATCACGCCGTTTGAGGCTGTTTCCGATATGCTGACGTTCCGGGCTGACGGCACGTACGCACAAACCATCGAGAAGGCCACGGGGAGGCTGCAAACGCGCGGCACTTACACCGCTGCCGGCGGCCATCTGACGCTCAGCTTTCCGCTCGGCCTCCTGAAGCCGGTGCAGTACGAGTTTTCCCGCGCCGGCGACCGCCTGCTGCTTCAGCCGGTCGGTCTCGGCAAGAGCGCAGGACGGACTTTAATGCGGGTCAGTTCACTAAACTAGAAAGTAATTTGTTGACTTCTCATCCTCCAAAACGCCTGGTCGTCGCTGTCACCGGCGCGAGCGGGGCGCTGTACGCTGTGCGCTTTCTGCGGCAGGCGTCGCGGCACTATGATGACGTGTATGTCATGCTGTCCGATAACGCCGTGGCGGTCTACACTACGGAGACTGGCGGGACACTGACGCGGCCCTATTCGGCCCAGGCTTATCTTGGGAACGATGCGCCTTACGACAACATCCATTTCCTGAGCGCGAAAGACTATTTTACACCTCCGGCATCAGGGTCGTTCGTCCACGACGGCATGGTGATTATCCCCTGTTCGATGGGAACGCTGGGGCGCATCGCGGCCGGCATCTCAAACGATCTGACGACCCGTGCCGCCGATGTCTGCCTGAAGGAGCGCCGCAAGCTGATTTTGGTCGCCCGCGACACGCCACTCAATTTGATCCACCTGCGGAATATGGTGACGGTGACGGAAGCGGGCGCGATTGTGCTGCCTGCTGTCCCCGCGTTCTACCATCAGCCGAAGACGGTGGAAGATTTAGTGGACACTGTGGTCGCGCGTGTCCTGCAAAACCTAGGCGTTCCGCAGGACATTCAGCCGCAGTGGGCTATGGAGGAAGAGTAATCGGAACCGACACTGAAGGTTAGCAATCGTCCGCTACTCCTGAGTCCGCAGTCGCAGAGCGACTTTTGCTCAAGAATGGACCGGCACTTCCAGCGCCGGTTTCTCTTCACAGGACGCGGAATGCTTGCCCCAGCGCTGTTTCCGCTTCCCAAGCTTTGACTTCCACAGCCTGCCGGGTGGTATCCCAGCCAAGCTGTGCGGCAAGCGCCTGTAAAGCCGCTGGCATTTCCGACTGCCGCCGCTCAGTAGTCCAGTCAAGTGGGACGCGGCGTTCCAGGAAATCACGCAGAGTGAAGCAGTCTTCTTCGGCCACGGCGAACGCGGCTAGACCGGTGAGGCCGGCAGTTGGGGGCACAAGCGGCTCCGGCAGGGGTGTGGTGGCGGTACGGCAAGGCGGGACGGACAGGGCGCGGCCCAGCTTGCGGCAGGCGAGGTCTACCGCGTCTTCAGCCACCCGGCGGAAGCGGGTCACGCCTGCGCCGGAGGCGATCAAGAGACCGTCGCGTCCGCTACTCGCCCCGGCTTCCACTTCCTGTCCCGGCACAGCAGGCGCATGAATGGCGGCCTTGGCCCAGCGTACCTGCGCTAAGTCAAAGTCAGGCAGGTAATCCTGCACGGCATGAGCCAGCGCGGCGACTTCCGTACCTGTCGCATACGCAGGATCACCCTGACGATACTCCCCAGCGAGGCTGCCAGCCCAGGAGCCACTCGGCCCGGAGACTGCCGAAAGCAGGGCAGGCGCGTCTTCCTGCGGGAATACCAGTGCCTCCCTTGCGCCCGGCAAAGGCGAGCTGGCAACAGCCACAGTCTTGACATATTTTATAGTTGGCGGACGCTCACCCAGCAGCGAATGCAGATCAGCTCCAGCGGCGAGGACAACAAGAGACGCTTCAGTTTGGCCGGTCTCCCCGGACAATGTGTTCTTCCAAGACACGCCCCCTACCCGCTCACGACCAGCCCCGCCCGTCTCCCGGCAGAGAGCCTCGACGCGGGTGTGCGGGTGCAGAACTGCCCCAGACCGGCGAGCATCCTGGGCCAGCGCTCGCGCCAGACGTGCGATGTCTGGAACGGCGGCTTCCCAAATCAATGCCGCGCCGGTGAGGCCGTCGGAGCGCAGGCTTGGTGCCCGCTTTTGCGCGGCGCGAACCGACAAAAGCTGATGGACTCGCAGGGCTTGATCGAAGCCGAGGGCGTCGGACAGGGCTAGTCCCGCCCGCAGCCGGGCCTGGGCCAGCAGGCCGTGGCTGTAGAACGGCACCAGGCACGCCTGCGGGCTGACCAGGCGCGGGGCTGTTTGGAGCAGAATTTCGCGCTCCCGGATATCCTCGCGCACCCGCGTGAAGTCCAGGGTGCCAAGAGCGCTCAGGCCACCGAGGACGAGGCGGCTGCCGCGCGAAACCGCGCCCGCCCCGAAGTCTTCCGCCTCGAACAGCGCGACCGACAAGTCCCGCTGCGCCGCATCCCGCGCGATCCCCGCCCCCAGCAGCCCGCCGCCTACTACTACCAGATCATAAGTCTCCGAAGTCATGCCGCTAGTATACCAGTTCGGCGTTTTCTTAATGTTCTCTTTACATTCGCCGGGTACAGTGGGTGCCACTACTGTCCAAGTGCTTCAAAGAGGAGACGTTTATGAACCGGAAAGCCTTTACACTGCCCTCTCGCGGTTTTACGCTGATTGAGCTGCTCGTCGTGATCGCCATTATCGCGATTCTCGCCGCGATTTTGTTCCCTGTTTTTTCTCAGGTTCGAGAACGGGCACGCGCCACTGCCTGTCTGTCCAATGAAAAACAGCTTGGCTTGGCCGTTTCGCAGTATATCAACGACAACGACGAAAAGCTGTTTTTCTACTCCGACACTGTAGCCACCCATTCGCGCAGCAATGTCGTTCGTCCTGCCGCCAGCTACACTGTCAAATGGTGGAACCAGATCATGCCCTATGTCAAGAGCAATGCCGTGTTCACCTGCCCAAGCGATGCTGGCCCTACGCTCAGCGCAGACATCAACAACGCTCTGGTAATCCCTCGTTCCTACATCGCCTGCCGCTCAGCAGAAAGCCTGCCGCTGGCCCAAATTGATGACCCTGTCGAGACCGCAGTCATTGTCGAGAAGTGGGACAAGGACTCGGTCAGCACCATCGGCGACACCTGGATTGAAGCCTTTAACGGCGACTTCGACCCAGACTATGGCGGCGACACAACCCATATGTGGCACTCCGGCAACCGGCATCAAGGCCGTATGAACGCTATTTTTTACGATGGTCACGCAAAAGCTTACAGTGCCGCGACGTTCCAGAGCAGCAAGGACCTGACAGGCTGCGAGCTGATTTACAAGAACCCAATTCCTGGGGTTATGGATACAACTGTCACCAGTTCACAAAGCTCCGGGCCGAATGAACCTAACATCTGTGCTTCCGGCAATACGCAGCCAGGAATGCCCAGCTTTACTTATCCCTAAAGACAGTGAAACAGAAAGGCCCCTGCTTCCCAAAGAGAAGCAGGGGCTTTCATGCCGAGTCGCTAGGCTGGTGAGGCCCAGAGGAGGCTAGCCCGCAAGTGAAGGCTTGTTCATCAGCTTATTCCAAATCTCGTAATCCACGGCCTTCTTCGGGATCAGCAGCTCTTCGTGGACTTCTTCCTCACCGTGCGCGATCAGCTCGCCCCGGTCCGGGGTTCGCAAGTCCAAGTAAACATCGCCCTGTTTCAGCCGGGTTCCCGGTGCGACGAAGAACAAGCGGCGCAGCTCGTCTTTATGCCATTCGGGCAGCATCTCATAGACCGCCTTGATTTCCGTGCCTTCAATGAGGTCGTCGCTCGGCTTCATCATACCCTGCTGGCCGGTATGGCTGTCGCCGTGGAGTGCCGCTTCATTCAGCGCGTCTTCCCCGATCGCTTCCTCACGCGCTTCTTTCCGCATCTTGTCCGTATGCTCGTAAGCATGTTTCGTATGTGTGTCTTGAGACATAGTAATCCTCCGTCTATGGTTTAGGTTTACCCGAAAGGCAACCGAGATTAACCGTGACTAGGGCCGAGAGGCCGTGACCGGGTTCGGAGTCGGCAGCAGCGTGACAACCGTGTACGCGGAAACATCGAAATACTTGCGGGCGACGGCCTGCACCTGCGCCGGGGTGACGGACTCGAAATGGCCGACATACGACGTGTCGTATTGGTACGAGTCAATCCGGCTGTAGAAGCCGAGCGCGTTGGCCCGGCCGGAGTTTGTCTGCGTATCGAACAAGTACGAGGCCAGCAGCGTGTGCTTCGCGGCATCAAGCTCCGCATCTGAAATGGGAACATCGCGCAGGCTGGTAATCTCGCTCAGAATGCCGGCCCGGACGGCGGCGTAGTTGCCGGGGTCGAACTCGGCGAAGACACTCATGGTGCCGGGGTCGCGCTGAGTGAGGTAGTTCGTGCTGATGGTCCGCACCAGTTTTTGACGCCGCAGCAGGTCAGCTTCCAAGCGATTGTTACCGCCCTGCCCCAGCAGCGTCATCAGGACATCCATCACCCACGCATCGGGCTGGTCCCGCACCGACGGTGCCCGGAACCCGATCTGCAAGTAGCCATGTGCGGTCCCAGCCGTGAGATTCTCCTCCCGGATGCTTGTTTGCGGCACGGGCGGCAGGATCTTGTCTTCCGGCACGGCACGAGAAGGCCACACACCAAAGTCTTTTTGCGCCAGCACCAGCCCTGCTTCCGGCGTAATTTTGCCCGCCAGCACCAGTGTCGCGTTTGCCGGAACGTAATAGGTGTGGTAGAAGTCCAAAATCGCAGAGCGCGGCATTTGCGAGATATGCGTGGCGGTTCCCAGCAGGGGCCGTCCGTAGGGATGATCCGGGAACTCCAAGGCGTTGTACGCCCGCCCGATCCGGCCCGCCGCCGTGCTGTCGTCGCGGGCCAGCTCGCTGAGAATGACCGGCTTTTCGGCGTCAATGTCCGCCTGACGCATTTCCGCGTTTTGCAGAGCGTCGGCCAGCACCGCCAGCGCGGCGGGCGCGTCCGCTGAGTCTACGGTCCCGTAGAAATGCGCCCAGTCGTAAGAAGTCGCCGCGTTCAGCGAGCCGCCCAAATCTTCAATCGCCGCATCAATCTGTCCCGGCCCGCGCGTCGGCGTGCCTTTGAAGATGAGATGCTCCATAAAGTGCGCGACCCCGTTACTCGCCGCCGTCTCCCGCCGCGTTCCCGCCCCGACCCACACGTCGAGCGTCACCAGATCGGCGGCGTCCGACGGCGCGACTAAGACTTGCAGCCCGTTCGCCAGCGTGTATTCCGTGACCGTTCCCAGCCCCACCCCCGCCGCCGTAGATGTGGGCCGCGTGACGATCGGCGCGTCTGTTCCCGCCGAAGAGCCGGACGACTGAGCGGAAACCGAGAGCGGCAGCAGAGCCAGAAAAAGCGAAACGGGAGTGAGGGAAATAGGCAGAATGGAGAGACGCAACGGGCAGGTTCCTTCCAGGGCAGTTACGCTATTGTACCTGTTCTTGGGGAGGAAAAGGCGTGGGAATGAATTCCTACGCTGTGGGGCGCAGACGCCGAATGTCCACCTTCGTGGACAAGGAGAAGATCGTCGCAAATGTCCCATTCTTTGTCCGCGAAGGCGGACATTAGGCGCTTCGCCCCACAGCGTAGGAATTCATTCCCACGCTTTCTTAATCCTCCAGCCCTTCCGCCACAAGTTCCAGCATCTTAATCTCAATCAGCAGCAACTCTTGAACAATCTGCTCTTCAGTTAAATTCGCCTCTCGCATATATGCCAATCCGCCTGTCGGACCGAAGTCCCATCCACGACTTTTGGTCGCCTGACGACGAAGACCTAATTCAGATGTTACGCCGATGGCGGAGTAAGCACAGTTAAAGCCGCAGCAGAAGCTAATGGCATTGTTTATCGTAGCTACTCCCATATACATTGCGGGGCGACCCGTAACGTGCCGGAGACGCGCAATAAGTTCAGCGATGATGGCCTTTTGATCCATGATGAAGCCCTACTTCGCGAACACGACGCTGGAGACGGTGCGGTCGCCTTCGTTGGTCAGCGTGAAGCGGCCCTGCAAGTCGCCGCGCACCAAAGACTCGACAATCTGGAGGCCGAGTGAATCGGTCTTGCGGATGTCGAAGCCTTCGGGAAGCGGGGTGCCGTCGTTTGTGACTTCCAGGCTGACGGTTTTGTCATCTTCGGCCAGTGAAATGCGGATGTCGCCGTCGTCCATCCCTTCGCCGAAGCCATGTTCGACGGCGTTCTGGACCAGCTCGTTTAAGATAAGCGCGACGGACGTGGCCTGGGCCGACGGCAGCAAGAATGTCCACGCCTTCGATCTTCATCAAGATGTGCTTGTTCGGCGCGAGAATGCCCTGCTGCGTCGCATGGATGATCTGCTCGGCAACTTTTTTGACGCTGATGATGTCCAAATCTTCCCGCGCCAATAGCTCATGCACCGACGCGATGGCAAGTATTCTGTTGAGGGACTCGGTCAGCACCTGCTCGACCGAGCGCTGGCCGACGTAGTGCATTTGCAGGCGCAGAAGCGACGCGACCTGCTGCAAATTGTTCTTGACCCGGTGGTGCATCTCTTGAATGATCGCGGATTTGACCAAAAGCTTTGCGTGTTCAATCGCAATGGCGGCGTGATTGCCGAGGGTCGACAAAACCGAGATTTCGTCATCGGAAAAGCGGTGCGGCTTCTCGGTGTAGCAGTTTAAAACACCGATTTTTTTGTTCTTAACCAGCAGCGGAATGGCGGCGAGTGACGAGACGCCTTCGCGCCGGGCGAGATCGGGGGTTGCATATTCCGGCGAGTGCTTCAAGTCGTAGACCGTGATGGTCCGGCCTTCCGCCAGGGCCATGCCGGCGACGCTTTCACCGATTTTGACGCTGGCCTTTTTGGCATAGTCTTTGCTTTTGCTTTGGGTCGCTTTAACGACCAGTTCCTGCTTGTCTTCGTCCAAGAGCATCAGCGAGCAGATCTTAAACGACATGCTATCGGCGGTTGCGGCGACGATAAGCTGCAAGATTTCTTCCAAATACAGATCGCTCGTGATGGTCTTGCTGACTTCGGACAGGGTCGAAAGCTGCGACGCCCGCTTTTCCAGCTTCCGGTACTGGCGCGAGTTTTCAACGGCCCCGGAAATCTGGGATGCGATGGACTGAAGCAGCCGCTCCTGGGTTTTCGTATACTGATGGTCGCCTACGGTGCGGACATTGATGACGCCCAAGACTTCGCCCCGATAGATGAGCGGGACCGAGAGCATACTGCGGTACTTGTCTTCGGACAGCTCCGGGACGAACTTGAAGCGCGAGTCCTGGTGGGCATCGTGGCCGAGCGCGACCGCTTCCTTGTGCTGGGCCACCCACCCCGTGATGCCCTCGCCGACTTTCAGGCGCAGCTTGCCGATGACTTCCCCGGAGCCGTCGGTGACGGCTCGCAGGACAAGCGTATCGTGGGCATCATTGAACAAATACACCTGCGAGGAGTCCGTGCCGGTGACTTGGACGGCGACCCCGGCGACGGCTTTGAGCATTTCTTCGAGGTCAAACAGTGACCCCATTGCTTCGCCGATGCGCTTCAAGGCTTCCCCTTCGGCGTTGCGGGCGTCGTGCGCCCGCTCCATCTTTTCAATCTTCGCCGTCGCCGCCGTCAGCTCCGTCGTCCGGGTTTTCAGGGCATGGTGCAGCCGGGTCGTCTGGGTTTCCTGATGGCGCAGGGCCTGGGCGTGGCTTTTCATAAACAGCGCCCGGCGCGAGTAGCCGATGCGCGGCGGGACTTCAGTTTGGGCAGGTTTTCGTTTCATGGTGTTGATCCCCCGGCCTTAAAAGGCCGGGTCTTTTCTGTGAAGCATTTCAATGCCGGAAGCACGGATGTTTCCAGCGGCGAGAAATACTCGGCGTGGCCGGCATGGGTGACGGTAACGCGCGTCACCGGCCCCTTCGCCAGTGCAGTCAGCTTATCGGACATCACATACGGGATGAGCTTGTCGGCCCGGCTGTGGACCAACAGCACCGGACAGGTGACTTGGGACATCTTCGTGTCACTCGCGAACGGGTATTTCAAGATAAGCCTAAGCAGCCAGGCCGGGTAAATCGGGTACTCTTGATGCCCCATGTCCGCCATGCTGGTGTACGCCGCAAACAGCGCCAGTCCCGCGACCGGCTGCTTCGCGCTGATTTCGTGCGCGGCCAAATCTACTGCGACACCGCTGCCTAACGAGTATCCAGCGATGACCAATCGCTTCTGGTCAATGTCTGGCTGCGCTCGGAGGTACTGATAAGCCGCACGGGCGGTCGCAAAGCAGCCTGTTTCCGACTCCTGCCCGCCGCTCTGTCCGAAGCCGGCATAATCGGGCATCAGCACATTGACGTCTAAGCGTCGCAGAGACTGAAATAAGCCGCGCTCCAGGGCAATCGAGCTGCCTTTGCCAGTAAAGAACAGCAGTGTCGGGCACCGTTGATAATTGGTGTCGGGCAACCCGTTAGGCCGCAGCGCATGACCGAAGTAGGCGGCAACCGTGTCGTCCGTGTCGGTACGGAGCCGCAGCGTTTTTGCGCCCGGCGGCGCGGAGATGCCGACTTCCGCCGTGCGGGCGCGGGACGCCTGCGCGTTGAACACTAGCAGCTTCTGGAACACGCCCAGCCCGATGAGCGGCAGGACATACAGCGTCGCCAAAGTCAGCAGGAAACGGCGGGCAATTTTCGGTATCCCCCGGCGGCTGTTTTGCGATTTGACGGCGGTGTCGGGTGTCGGCATTGCAGACCAGCCTATTCATGAAGCCGACGCTTTGTCAGGCACAGAAGAGCCGGACGAGGAGTTGAAAACTCCTCGCTAGGAGAAGCACTCTTCGAGTGAAAGAACCGAATGTCCGGTTTCCTTCGTCCGCAGGACGCCTCTCCTAGCGAGGAGTTTTCAACTCCTCGGCTCTTGGGCTAAACCAGCAAAAGCCGCCGGACGACTTTAGGGGACGCTGCGGCGGCTTCTTGAAACTTCCATCGTCCTCTCAGACATTGTGGGCGATAATGATAGCTTCGGCGATCTCGCGCATGGACTTTCGCGTGTTCATGCTTTGAACCTGAATGCGCCGGAACGCTTCCTGCTCTTTCAGACCGTACTGGTCCATCAAAATGCCTTTCGCCCGGTCTACCGCCTTGCGGGTGTCCAGCTTGTTCTCCAAGTCGGTGACTTCGTTCTCAAGCTCGACGAACTCTTCGTAACGGGAGATCGCAATTTCCATTGCCGGCAGCAGATCGGCCTCTTTGAACGGCTTGACCAAGTAGGCAAACACGCCCGCGTCTTTGGCCCGGTCCACCAGGTCTTTCTGCGAGTAAGCGGTCAGCAGCAGCACCGGCGCGATGCTTTCGGTCGTGATAATCTTGGCGGCTTCAATGCCGTCCATTTCAGGCATTTTGATGTCCAAAATGATGATATCCGGCTTCAGCTCCCGCGCGATCTCAACGGCTTTGGACCCGTCGCCCGCCTCACCGACCACTTGGTGGCCCATGTTTTCCAGCGTCTTCCGCAGGTCCAGCCGAATGATCGGCTCATCGTCGGCGATCACAATTCGCAGTGATTCCATGCTTTCCTCCATTTTCTTCTCCCCACGTCCACTAAAGTATCGTGCGGGGAATGCAGTTCTTGTGCTTGCGCCCGTGCATTATCTGCTACAATGGGCGTGTCTTAACTTCATCATAGCAAATTTTGTGCCAAAAAGCAAGCGTTTATACTTGCATAACAGCCCTCCATAGAAGACGCTGAAACCATGACTGTTATTTCGCCGCGATATACTGTAGCTGATTTAGGTGTTCTGCCTTGTTTTGAGTCCAGTCGGGCAACGGCTCTGAATGACAGAGGGCAGATTATTGGCTCTCTCAGCCGCGAGGAAATGGATTTCGATCCGAATGGCTTCATCTGGGCAGACGGCATCATGCGTGATCTTGGCAGAGTCTGGTTGAAAGACATCAACTATAAAGGCCAGTGCGTCGGGGCGAGACATCCAAAAAGTACAACATTTCACGCCGCTCTTTACGCGGCGGGCAAGTTTCAAGGACTGCTGAAAAACACTTCAGCAGCCAGCATGGCCTATGGCATCAACGACAGCGGCCAGGTGGTTGGTTATTCGCAGGTCACCAACTGGAAGGCACCAGCCTCTACAAAGCGCGGCTGCTTTCTCTGGAAGAATGGCAAGCGACGCTGTTTGGACGTTCCGCAAGGGTATCGCGCGGGCAGCGCAGTTGCGATTAATAATGAAGGGCAGATCGCCGGCGAAGTATGGAGCGGAAGTTCGTCGGAAAAACATGCCTGCTTATGGGACGCAGATACCGTCACGGTCTTTGAGGAGCCATCTAAGTTCAACCAAAGCGAATCGGTTGCAATCAACAATCATGGGCATATATTGGTCAGAGCATTTCATTCTGATATTGGAAAGTTAATCAGGTATCTCACTGAAGGAGAGCCGGAACGGGATCTGACAGAGGCCGCAGATCAGGAAGACCAAATCAGACTGTATCAGCAAAAGATTGATGCGTTGCCAGAAGACACCTTTACCTTTCACCAGCAGCATTTCCTCTGGAAAGACAGCGGAATACGCATGGTAGAGGGACATGGAGAATCTGTGAACGACCAAGAGCAAATCGTGGGGCAAGTTGTGGGCTGGACGGGGCTCATTCTTAACGAAGAAGACTTTGTTCGCGCTGAGAGTCGCAAAGCACCGTATGCTTTCCTCTGGCAGGATGGCGAAACGCTGGACCTAAACGCTTCGCTTCCGCTCAACTCTGGGTGGCGGCTGACGAAAGCGAATGGCATTAACAACAAAGGACAGATTGCCGGCTACGGTGAGATTGGAGGCAAAACACGGGCTTTTCTGCTGACGCCAGAGATCAGTCAGTAAAATATCAGTCATTCAGTGATTTTCTATGCCCTACCCGCTTACAGACTGCCTCGCTACAAACCTGCCGCCGCTGGAGTTTCTGCGTTCGGTCGGGACTATTTTTGCCGAGTTTGGGGCAAACACCCAAGACTCTGGCAATGTGTCTTACGGCGTTGCGGTCGGCGAGGACCGCTTTTTTGTCAAGACTGCTGGCTTTCCAGACGATTCACTTCCCCGGCTTGACCACGCGAGCCGCGTGGCGCTTCTTCGCAATGCCGTTCGTCTCAGTCAAAGTGTCCGGCATTCGCTGCTGCCGGCGCTGCACGGCGTCATCGAATCCCCCGATGGTCCCCTACTGGTTTATCCGTGGCTGGACGGCGAGCTGTTGGGCGTGCCGCGCGAGCGGCGGGATGATCCGCAGTCGTCGTTTCAGCGGTTCCGCGCCCTGCCGGTATCCGAAATTCTGTCCTGCCTCAGCGATTTGTTTGACCTGCACGCTGACTTGGCCGAGGCCGGGTGGATTGCCGGCGACTTTTACGATGGGTCGCTGTTGTACGATTTCGCATCAAAGCGTCTGTGGGTCATTGACTTGGATTTCTACCGCGATGCTCCGTTCACGAACGACATGGGCCGGATGCCCGGCTCGTCGCGCTTCATGGCCCCGGAGGAATACGAACAGGGTGCATGGATTGATGAGCAGACGACGGTATATGTCATGGGCCGGACCGCACTTGTCTTTTTAGCTGACTGCCCGCCGGCGCTTCTCGCTGTCGCCGCCAGAGCCTGCGCCCCGGCGCGTGATGCCCGGTTTGAAACGCTGGCCGCTTTCTTTCAGGCCTGGCAGCACGCGATGCCGACCAAGTCTTCTGCTCCCACCCTTGTCTTAATGGCCGGTCTGCCGGGTGCGGGCAAGACGACGCTGGCGATGGCGCTGGGGAAGGAACTCGGCTGGCCGGTGCTGGATAAAGACACAGTCAAGACGGCACTACTGGAAGCAGCAGTTTCCGAGGCCGTGGCCGGTCCCGCCTCCTATTTTGTTCCCCTGGCACTCTGCCGCGACCTTGTGGCGGGGCAGCAGCTCTCGGTGATCTTTGACAGCCCGGCGGCGTACCCCACTGTCGTCGAACAAGCGCAGCAGATCGTGGAGGCAGTGGGCGGGACCCTGAAAATTGTCTTCTGCCAGGCACAAAGCAGCCTGCGAAATCAGCGACTGGCTCAGCGAACGCGCCGCTTGTCGCAGGTGGAGAGTGATCCCACGACGGATACCGAGGGGTTTGCGCGGTTCGCACATCTGCCGCCGGAGCGGCTTGATGTTTTCATGGAGCGGCCGATCGCCGAGCTGACGGCGGAAGCGCTGGAATATCTCACTGAAATCTCTTAAACAATGATACCCAAACATATTGTCGCCGTTGCCGGTTTGGTTCGGAATGCCGAAGGGCAGGTTTTGATGCTCCGCAGCCCGCGCCGAGACTGGGAGTTCCCCGGCGGGCAGGTGGAAGAAGGCGAAGACCTCATGACAGCCTTGCAGCGGGAAGTCTTAGAGGAGACCGGCATCACGGTCACGGTCGGCAAACTCGCGGGCGTTTATTCCAACACGAAATCGCGCATTGTCATGTTTGACTTTCTCTGCGAGCTTGTGTCGGGGGAGCCGCAAACCAGCGCGGAAAGCCTGGCTGTGGAATGGGTCGGAGCGAACGAAGCGCTGACGCGCATTATTCGCCCGGTCATCCGTGACCGGATGCGGGACATGCTGGAATTCACCGGCGCAGTCGTTTATCGCGCGTACGAGTTCGACGCGGACAAAGTTCACACAGAGTATGTCGTTCATCGGGAGCAGAAGATATAATTCTATAAAGACTGAGCCGAGGACTGCTGGCTCTCTAGGGGCAGGGGGCATCCTCCTCTTGTGTACTTTGCCGGTCGGCGAGGGCTGCCAGCGAGGCTTCGAGGCTTGGAGAGATGTGCCAGGCGTCCCGGAAGGCTTCGTACTCAGCGGGCGGCGGCTGAATTTGGCGCTGGCCGGGGCGCTTGACGGCACGGATGAGCAGGTTTTTCGCCGTGTGTTCCAGGGCGATGAACTCTAAAATCTGGACGGTGTAGCCGGCGCTCTCCAAGAGGCTGGCACGGGCGGCATCAGTCACAAGCGCAGTTAAACGCTCCTTTAGAATGCCGTGCTTCAGCAGCGGACGCATGACATCCGACGCAAGCTGCCCGAACAGCTCATGCTGGCAGCAGGGAACCGATAAAATCACCTTTGCTCCCCACGCGACCGCTTTGGCTAATGCATCGTCGGTGGCCGTGTCGCAGGCATGCAGAGTCACCACCATGTCAACCGGCTCCGACTCTGTATAGCCTTGAATGTCTCCCACGGCGAAGCTTAGGCCCGTGTACCCTAAGTCGGAGGCGACCTTGCTGCAGAACTCGACCACGTCTTGTTTCAGGTCTAAGCCCACTAAGCGGACTTCTTTCTGCTTGATGACAGCAAGATAGTAATACAGTGCGAAAGTCAGATACGCTTTGCCGCAGCCGAAGTCCAGTATCCGCAGCGGGCCGCTTGGAGGCAGGCTGCCGGCGACATCGTCCACCATCTCGAGGAAGCGGTTAATCTGCTTGAACTTATCGCGCTTCGCAGCGACAACCTTGCCGGCGGCGGTCATCACGCCCAGCCGAACTAAAAAGTCTACCGGGGTCTCTTCAGCCAGCGTGTAGTTTTTCGGGCGGTCGTGACTTAGCAGCGCAGCACTTGCTGGGGCAACCGTGTCAGTGGCACGGAGGGTTAGCTTACCAGCCGCGCCGGCGGCGGCATGGAAGCTGCCCTGTGTGGTCAAAAAATGGCCCTGACGGAACGTGGAAGGGAGCAGACCCAAAATTCGGCCTTTCGCTTCTTTCGATTTGAGGTTCTCGTGCTTCACTTTCTGCGCGTAACGATACTCAAACTGGTACAGCCTCTGCCCGCGAAGCAGTATCGGCCTGATGGTTACCTTCCGCGCGGCATCTTCCGTTTTCTGCGCGGCCTCGCTGAGTGTCAGCGAGAGTAACGACTCGGCCTGGAAAGTGTTGTCTAAAAGAGTTTCAAGTGTTTGCATACGCTTTATTTTACCCGATGCGTGGCACGCCTACCACCGGGAACACTCTCATCGGGTACAATCACGGCTATGACAGTCGGCACAGTATATTTGATTGGAGCGGGGCCAGGCGATCCGAAGCTCATCACGGTCGGCGGGGCGGACGCGCTCCGGGCCGCCGATGTGGTTGTCTACGATAGACTTGCCCACCCAAAGCTGCTGGAATATGCGTCCCCAAGCGCTGAGCGGGTGTATGTCGGAAAGCAGGCCGACAAGCACGCGATGCGGCAGGAAGACATCAATGCGCTTCTTGCGGACCGGGCGGCGGCGGGCAAGACAGTCGCGCGGCTGAAAGGCGGCGACCCGTTTGTGTTCGGGCGCGGCGGCGAGGAAGCGGAATATCTGCGTGAGCAGAACATTCCGTTTGTGGTCCTGCCGGGCGTGACTTCGGCGATTGCCGCGCCGGCGTATGCGGGCATTCCCGTCACACATAGAGATGCCGCGTCGTCGTTTGCCGTGATCACCGGGCATGAGCGGGACGATAGCCGCGAGTCGGGGACACGGACCGCAGGCGAGGCGGAAGGGCGGCGGCGCTGGGACAAAATCGCTTCCGCCGGGGACACGCTGCTGTTTCTGATGGGCGTCGAAAACTTGGATGAAATCACGACTCAGCTTCAGGCGCACGGACGCAGCGCAGACACGCCTGTGGCCCTGGTGCGCTGGGGAACCTGGGCCGGGCAGCAGGAAACGCTGGTCGGGACGCTCGGCGACATCGCCGAAAAAGTCCGGGCCGCAAACTTCAAAGCGCCTGCCGTGACGGTAGTCGGGGAAGTCGTGCGCCTGCGCGAGCGGCTGCGCTGGTTTGATCTCGGCCCGCTGTCCGGGAAGCGGATTGTCGTGACGCGGGCCAGAGAACAAGCCTCGGAGTTTGCTGAAAAGCTGACGACCAAAGGCGCGGAAGCCGTTGTCTTCCCAACCATCAAGCTCATCCCGCCGTCCGACAACTACGCTGCGCTTGACGATGCAGTCATTAAAGTCGGCGCTTACGACTGGCTTTGCTTCGCCAGCGCCCCGGCGGTCCATGCCTTCTGCGAGCGTTTGATACTTGCTGGGAAAGATGCCCGTTCGTTTTCCACCGCCAAGCTGGCGGCGGTCGGTCCCGCCACCGCCGATGCGCTTCTTGTCCACGGCCTCTGCGTAGATTTCTCGCCGTCCATGATGACCGGAGCGGGACTAGGGACCGAGCTGCCCGAAGAACCCTTCGGCAAGAACTTTCTGGTTCCCCGCGCGAAAGACGGCGACGACGGCCTCATTGACGCACTGACGGCCCGCGAAGGCACGGTAGATGCCGTAATTGCCTACGAGAATGTCGTAGACGCCGCCGATGCCGATGCGCTGAGGCAGCGGCTTTCGGGCGGCACAATAGACGCGGTCACGTTCACAAGCTCGTCCACCGTCAAGAACTTCGTATCCGCCCTCGGCGATGCTCCGTTCCCGGCGACGGTCGTGATCGCCTGTATTGGCCCGAGCACCGCGAAAACAGCGGAAGAACTGCTGGGTCGTACCCCAGACTTAGTGGCCGAGACGCCGACAATGGACGGATTTGTCGCCGCGCTGGAATTGTACTATGCTAAGCCGAATTAAGTTCACGGGCGTGGCATCCGAACAGCAGATAATGAAAGCCACGGAATAAATCCCGTGGCGCATTGTGACGAGAGAAGCCACAGGAAATGGGACAGCGGACGTATTCAGACAGACAGGAAGACGGGACGGTGCTGGCCTGGGAAGTCGAGCGGCTTTGGGAGATTACGCAGAACTTTCCAAGCAAACAGGTTCCGCTAGTCGAAATCGGCGACTTTGACTTGGTGACTTGGTTTGACGGTGAACAGCATCTTCCAACCTGTCGGTCGGTGGTGGAACATGCACGGAAGATCATGGCATCTGAGTTCAACTACCCTGTGATACTCTCCGCCAAAGGCCATGTGATGGACGGGATGCACCGGATCGCGAAAGCTTGGCTGCTGGGCTATAAGACGATAGAAGCCGTGCAGTTTGACGAAGATCCGGAGCCGGATGAGCGTGTGAAAGTGACATAATGCCGAAGATTTTAGTGATTGATAATTACGACTCGTTTACTTACAACTTAGTCCAATACTTAGGCGAGATGGGCGCGGATTTGGATGTCCGGCGCAATGATGCCGTCTCGCTGGCAGACATTGCGGATATGAAGCCGGAGAAGATTGTAATCTCGCCTGGTCCCGGCACGCCAGACGATGCGGGCGTAACGCTGGACTTGATCCGTGAGTTCGGGCGGACGATCCCTATCTTCGGCGTGTGTCTGGGGTTGCAGGCAATGGGGCAGGCGCTTGGCGGGCGGGTTGTCCGGGCGGATAAGCTGATGCATGGGAAGACTTCACTGGTGACGCACCGGGGGCAGGGCGTCTTCGCCGGTCTGCCGTCGCCATTTGCGGCGACCCGGTATCACTCGCTGGTTGTGGAAGTGTCGTCCCTGCCGGAGTGTTTGGAAGTGACGGCGGAAGCGAAAGACGGAGAAATTATGGGCCTGCGGCATCGGGAATGGCCGCTGGAAGCTGTGCAGTTCCACCCGGAAGCGGTTTTGACCGAGCATGGCAAGCAGATGCTGCGGACTTTCTTGGAGCGTTAGACGGATGAATATGTACGAAAAGCGGCTGAGTTTGGTGCGGACAGCTATGCACGAGAACGGGCTGGACACACTAATTATTACGCCTGGTGCAGCAATGCGCTACTTGACCGGCTTTTCCGAGCCGGGATCGCGCTTTCTCGCGCTGATTATTCCTGACGACAAGACCTGGCTGTTTGTGGTCCCGGCGCTGAACGCCGGGCAGGCGCGGCGGAACCCGGCGGGTGTCACCGACGTTCGGGCCTGGGACGACGGCACCGGCTGGGAGCCTGTTCTCGCGCCCCTCGCGAAAGAGCTGATGCTGGACATCGGGATTGTCGGGATAGACGATGACATGCCCGCCCGCTTTGTCCTCAAGTTGCAAGAGCTGATGCCGACTGCGCTGTTTCGCCCGGCAGGCATGGCCCTCGCCCCCCTGCGCTCCCGCAAAGACGCGCTAGAACTGGCATCTTTGCAGCGGGCCGCCCAGGCCACCGACGCGCTCATTCCCATTGCTTATGGAGCGTGCCGACGTGGCACGAGCGAGATTGAAATTGCCTCGGCGATCAAGCAGGCGATTGCGCGGGGCGGCAACGCCGACTCGTTCGAGCCGATTGTCGGCGCAGGCGTCAATGGCGCGTCGCCGCACCATAACACCGGAATGACCAAGCTCAAAACGGGCGATGTCGTGATTTTAGACTTTGGCGCGATGACCGACGGCTACCACGGCGACATCACGCGCACGGTTGCGGTCGGCGAAGTGTCCGACGAAGCCAGGCGTGTTTACGAAACCGTTTACAAAGCATACTCGGCCGGTGTTTCTGCTGTTCAGCCCGGCGCGACCGCGCACGACGTGGACGCTGCGGCACGGAAAGTTATCGCGGAAGCTGGATACGGCGAGTTCTTCATCCATCGCACCGGCCACGGCATCGGGCTGGACGACCATGAGACGCCGTACATCATGGCGGGCAATTACACGCCGCTCTTACCCGGCCACTGTTTTTCGGTTGAGCCGGGGATTTACCTGCCGGGCCGCTTCGGCGTCCGTTTGGAGAACATCGTCACTGTGCAGGAAGACGGCATGGCGCATGTCCTCAATGAAGCCATTCCGCCGGAGATTGTGGTGGTATGATCCCTGGCCTTGAAAGGCCGGGCTAGAAAAGCACAAAGCCCCTCCGGGGCTGCATCTCCTCAGCCCCGAAGGGGCTTTGTACACTGTTAGCCCGGCCTTTCAAGGCCGGGTACTGAAGAACTTTATTCCATGAAACTCATCGCCGATGCACTGATTGCTTTGCCGTTTACCCTGGACTTCTGCGCGAAAGGCCCGGATGTCGAGCCTCTGACGTGTACCCTCAACGGCATGGATGCGACCCTCTTTTTTCCGCCGTCGCTCAGCGAAGGCACCGACGGTCAGGGCATCTTCGGCGAATGGGCCTGGTGGACCGGAAAGAACCTGCGTCTCGTGCTTGAGCTGACGATTGCCGGCGACGAAGACACGGAAACACTGCGGACCGACGCGCTTGCGACAGGCCAGGAAATTTTGCGCCGCTTCCTGAACGCTTATCGCTGGCGGTTCAGCCAGCCCGAAGTGCATCCGATTGTGCTGGACCCGCGCGTCGTGACGCTCTCGGTGCAGCACGACGACGGCAAGCTGGAGAAGCTGCCGGAGCCGCTGTCATCGTTCTTTTACCAGAACATGCCGTCCAAGCCGCCGCTGGAGACTTCCGTGAACACCCTCACGCTGACGACGCTGTACGAAGACATCCAAACCGGCATTGACCCGCCTCTCGCCGGGCAGCTTCGCCTGGACGCCGAAGCGCTCGACGCGCAGGGTGAAGCCGAACGCGCCGAAATGGTGCGAGGATTGATCAGCGCCTAAGTACGGTTTTTCAATTTCTTATCTGCAAAGGGAACGTCCTATGACTACTTTTTCGCCTGACCGCTACGGAGCCATGACCTATCGCCGCTGCGGCAGCAGCGGGCTGAAGCTGCCGCTGATCTCGCTCGGCTTGTGGCAGGCGCTCGGTGAGCCGGGTCAGGAAGAAGAGTGCCGGCGCAGTATGTTCACGGCATTTGACCACGGCATCACGCATTTTGATTTCGCCAACAACTACGGCCCCCCGCCCGGCAACAGCGAGCTGGTTGCCGGGCCGATCCTCAAAGAGATGCCGCGCGATGAGATGATTATCTCGACCAAAGCCGGGTTTGAGATGTGGGACGGTCCTTACGGTGATGGCGGCAGCAAGAAGTACCTCGTTGCCAGTCTGGACCAATCACTGAAGCGCATGGGGCTGGAGTATGTGGACATTTATTATCATCACCGCCCCGACTCGGAGACTCCCATCGAAGAAACAATGGCCGCGCTCGGCTCGATTGTCAAGCAGGGCAAGGCGCTGTATGTCGGCGTCAGCAACTATTCGGGCGAGCAGTTTGCCAAAGCTGTGGAAGTAGTTCAGAAACACGACTGGGCACCCCTCACGATCCATCAGCCCTATTACAATATGCTCAGTCCGGGGATCGAGACAAGCCTGCTGCCCTATACTAAGCTTTACGGCGCAGGCATTATGGCGTTCTGCCCGCTGGCCGGCGGAACACTCACCGACCGCTACCTCCACGGCCTGCCCCCAGACTCGCGCCAGGGAAAGCGTGGCGAGCACGGGCAAAAGTGGTGGGACGAACAGGGCGCGAAAGGGGTTTGGGATCGCCTCGGCCAGCTCAACGACATCGCCCAGGAGCGCGGTCAGACACTCGCCCAGATGGCTCTTGCCTGGACTGTCCGACTCCCGACCGTTACCAGCGCACTAATCGGGGCCTCAAACGCCGAGCAGATTATGGAGAACGTCGGTGCCCTCAAAAACCTCGACTTCTCAGAAGAAGAGCTGGCCCAAATTCGCACTCTGACCCAAAACTGGCCGTAGTCTATGAAACACGCAATACAGCATCTCATTGAAGGCAGGCATCTGGCCGAGGACGAGGCGGCGGACGTGATGCGGCAGATTATGGAAGGGCTGGCGACGGACGCGCAGATCGCTGCGCTCGTGGTCGCGCTCCGCATGAAGGGCGAGACGGTGGAGGAGATCACCGGCTTCGCTAAAGTCATGCGCGAGTACGCCGTCCGCGTTCCGGTGCAGACGGACAAAATTGTGGTGGATACCTGCGGCACGGGCGGGGATGCGCTGAAGACGTTCAATATCTCGACGGCGGCGGCATTGGTGGTCGCGGCGGATGGGCGGCTGGCCGTTGCCAAGCACGGCAACCGGGCGGCGACCAGCAAATGCGGCAGCGCGGACGTGCTGGAAGCGCTCGGCGTGAGGCTTGACCTGCCGCCGGAGCATTTGGGGCAGTGCATTGACGAAGTGGGAATTGGGTTCCTGTTCGCGCCGTCCATGCACCCGTCGTTTAAGTACGCCGCCGGGCCGCGCCGGGAGATCGGCATTCGGACCATCTTCAACATGCTCGGCCCGCTGACTAATCCGGCCGGGGCGAAAACACAGCTTATCGGCGTCTATGACGCGGCGCTCTGCGAAACACTGGCCCATGTGCTGAAAAACTTAGGCAGTCACCGAGCGCTGCTTGTGCATGGTATGGACGGTTTAGATGAGCTGTCCACGCTTGGCGAAACCGCCGTCAGCGAGCTGAAAGACGGCGCTGTCACCTCGTACACACTGGACCCCGAATGGGATCTGGGTTTAGCCCGCGCGACAATCGAGCATCTGGCAGGCGGCGAGAGTGTCGAGCAGAACGCCGAGATTTTGCTGCATATCTTGCGGGGCAAAGATCGGGGGCCGCACCGGGACATTGTCTGCCTCAACGCCGCCGGGGTTCTGCTGGTCGCAGGCGTCGAGGAAACGCTGGAAGACGGCATCGAACGCGCGTCGGCCTTGATAGACAGCGGTGCAGCTTTGGCTTCACTGGAGCGGCTGAAGGAGTTCACGAATGCCTGAGCCGACGATTTTGGACATGATTATCGCCTATAAGCATACGGAAGTGCGTGAGCGGCAGGACCGTCTGCCGCTTGCAGAATTGGTTGTTCGCGCCAAAGACGCGCCCCCACCCCGCGACTTCCTGGCAGCACTGCAAACACCGAAAATCGGCCCTGTCACACTGGTCGCCGAAGTCAAGAAAGCGTCGCCGTCGGCAGGCATTATTCGGGCTGATTTTGACTCTGTGACGATTGCGAAAGACTATGAAGCTGCCGGCGCGTCGTGCCTGTCGGTGCTGACCGATGAAAAATTCTTTCAGGGGCATGACGACTACTTGAAAGCCGTGCACGAGGCTGTCTCGCTGCCGATTATCCGCAAAGACTTTGTCGTGAGCAGCTGGCAGATTTATGAGTCGCGGGCGCTCGGCGCGGACGCTGTTCTGCTGATTGTCGCCGTGCTGTCCCCGACACAGATTGCAGACTATCAAACGATTGCTCACGCGCTGGGCATGGCGGCGCTGGTGGAAGTGCATACGGAAGCGGAAGTGGAAATCGCCCTCGGCGCAAACGCCACGCTCATCGGCATTAACAGCCGGGACTTGAATACGTTTGTGACTGATTTGGGGACTGTGGAACGGCTGGCGGCAATGGTTCCAAAAGAGGTCACACTGGTTGCGGAAAGCGGCCTCAAAACGGCCGCCGATGTGAAGCGCGTTGCTGAGGCTGGGGCAAAAGCGGTCTTAGTGGGCGAGACGCTGATGCGTTCGGAAGATGTTGGAGCGGCGACCCGGGCGCTCTTAGAAGTCTAAAAGACACCAGCACTGGAAGTACCGGCGCTGACCTGAACCGCCCGGATGACGGCCTGCTCGGCGTCGGCCAGGGAAAGCTCGACGGTGCAGCCGGAGGCCATTCGGTGTCCGCCGCCGCCGAAGAGGGCAGCGATCTCGGCAACGTTTACCGTGTCGCGGGCGCGGAGGGAAACCCGTATTCCCCCTTGCGCCATTTCCCGGAACAAAATGCCCACTTCAGCCCCCTGCACCCCGCGGACATAGCTGACGATGCCCTCGGTGTCCTGATCGGTCGCGCCAACCTCGGCGAAATCTGACGCTGTGATATGCGCCCAGACAATCCGGCTGTCAGGGGTCTTGTTCAGCGATGCTAAGGCATGGCCGAGAAGCTGCGTTGCAGCGAACGTGCGGTTCTCAAAGACGTGTTCAGAAATAAATGCGGGCGGCGCTCCGGCTTCGAGCAGCGCGGCAGCCACTTGCAGCGTGTTAGGCGTGACGTTCTGGAAGCGGAACGAGCCGGTATCGGTGATAATTCCTGTGAACAAACACGTTGCGATGTCCGGTGTGATGGGGGCTTCAAGGGTGAGCAGCAAGGCATAGACAATCTCGGCGGTAGACGCCGCATGAGCGTCTAAAACGCGGATGTCTCCGAATGCCCCGGCGGTGACATGATGGTCTATGTCAACGATGCGCTTGGCCCGGCCGATGATCGGCTGGAGCGTTTGGCCGACGCGGGGCAGATCGCCGCTGTCTACGACAAGCGCCAAATCAAACGCGGCTATGTCAGTCTCCTGCTGCACTCGCTCTGCGCCCGGCAGGAACTTCAGCAGGTCGGGAACGCCGTCTTCCGACAAACAGGTCAGGGTCTTGCCGAGCGGCAAAAGCGCGAGCGCAAGGCCCAGCATGGATCCGAGGGCGTCGCCGTCCGGGTTGACATGGCAGGCCAGCACAATCGTTTGGCTTTGGCGGATCGCTGCCACTGCGTCTTGCAGCGGCCCGGCAAGCGCACTTGCCGCCGGTTCACTCGTCATCGGCATCTGCGCTTTCGGCCTCGTCAGCCGGCTTGATGCGGGCGGCGTCTTCACGCTTGACTTGTTCCAAGACTTCGAACATATGCGCCCCCCGGTCAATCGTGTCGTCATATTTGAACGTCAGCGCCGGGACATTGATGAAGGCTTTGGAGCGTTTCAGCTCTTCGCGCAGGACGCCGTTTGCGCCGCGCAGCAGGTTCAGCTTGTCGCGCCTCGCGTCTTCGGAGCCGAGGACGCTGATAAACACGGTTGCATTTTTGTAGTCGGTCGTGACTTCAACGTCTGTGATGGTCAGCAGACCGTCGGTAAAGCGTGGGTCGCGCATTTCGCGCCGGATGACTTCGGACAGCACTTCCCGAAGCTGGTCTTGCAAGCGTTGTTTTCGTGTGGCGGGCATAATTTTTTGTTACAGCAGCTCGATTTCCGTCTGCGTCACGTCAACGCGCGGATTGCTTTCAATATGGTCCAGCGCTTTGTCCAGCACTTGATGGGCGTAAGCGCCGTCGGTTGCGACAACGGCGATGCCGACGGTGGCTGTGCGCCAGATGTCATGGTCGCCGACTTCGGTGGCCGAGATATTAAACTCGCTGCGAAGGTGCGCCAGCAGGCTCTTCAAAACCTGCCGCTTGTCTTTGAGCGAGTTCGCTTCCTCAATATGCAATGTGACGGTCAGAAGGCCGATGGTCATAGGTTAGAACCCAGCGTTTATGCTGGGTGAGTACCCGGCCATGAACGGCCGGTCTACTGTTGAATGAAAGTCGCGGCGACTACGGAATAAGGCTGCGTGATGGCATCTTTAGTCGCTTCGACTTCCACTCAATAGTAGACCGGCACTTCCAGTGCCTGTTCTGAGGAGGACAGCGAAAATCAAAGCGTCCGCACGGTACGCTTCATCTCGTAGCACTCGATCGTATCCTGCGGGCGGTCGTTCACCGGCTCCATCGGGTCATAGCCGGGAACGAGAATGCCGCACTCGAAGCCCTGGGCGACTTCGCGGACATCGTCCTTCTCGCGCTTGAGCGTGTCAATTTTGCCCTCAGCGACTAATTTGCCGCCGCGCTTGACACGGACTAAACCACCGCGCACGACTTTTCCCGAAAGAATGTACGAGCCGGCAATCGAGCCGCCGGAGCGCGGGAGCTTGAAGACGGCCCGGACCTCAGCAGTTCCCAGCGGGATCTCCTCGTAGATCGGGTCGAGCAGGCCGGCCATCGCCAGCTTGACATCGTCAATCAAGTCGTAGATGACCCGGTATTCCCGGATGTCGACATGCTCGGCTTCGGCCAATCGCGCAGCGGCAGGTTCGGCCCGCGTGTTGAATGCCACGATCAGCGCAGATGACGCGGACGCGAGGAGAACATCCGAGTCCGAGACGGCACCGACGCCCGACGAGATGAACTTAACTTTGACTTCCGGGTGCTGGATTTTCTCAAGTGACTGCCGGATGGCTTCCACCGACCCCTGCACGTCGCCCTTGATAATCAGATTCAGCTCTTTGTTCGCGCCGGACTTGAACTGCTGCTGCAAGTCTTCCAGCGTCACCGGGCGGCGCGTGTTGAACTTTTCTTCGCGCGTCGCCGACGCACGGCCTTCAGCAAGCTGGCGGGCAGCCTTCTCGTCTTTGACTACTTCCATGCGGTCACCGGCGGCAGGGACGCTGCCAAGACCGAGAACGACGACTGGGGTTGCGGGTGTCGCAGTTGTGACACGCTGGCCTCGGTCGTTCAGCATCGCTTTGATGCGTCCAAAGGTCCCGCCGGCAACAATTGAGTCGCCCATTTTCAGCGTTCCCTGGTCCACCAGGATGGTCGCGACCGCGCCGCGTCCCTTGTCCAGCTCGGCTTCAATGACCGTGCCGGTTGCGGGAGCGCTGGGATCGGCCTTCGGCTCGATCTCGGCGTCGGTGACGAGCAGGATTTGTTCCAGCAGATCGTCCAGCCCAAGCTGTTCTTTGGCTGAAACTTCGACTGTCTGCACGGTGCCGCCGTAGGCTTCGGGCATCACGTCGTACTGGGTAAGCTGGGTCAGAACATTGGTCGGGTTCGCGCCTTCTTTGTCAATCTTATTGACGGCAACGATGATCGGGACGTTGGCGGCTTTCGCATGGCTGATTGCTTCAATCGTCTGCGGCATGACGCCGTCGTCGGCGGCGACGACTAAAACGGCAATATCCGTAACCTGAGCGCCCCGCGCCCGCATGGCCGTAAACGCTTCGTGGCCGGGCGTGTCCAAGAACGTGATCTTGCGCTTCTGCCCCTTGTTTTCGGGGTCGTCCACTTCGACTTGGTATGCGCCGATGTGCTGGGTAATGCCGCCAAACTCACCGGAAGCCACTTTGGCCTGACGGATAGCATCCAGAAGCGACGTTTTGCCGTGGTCAACGTGGCCCATGATGGTGACGACCGGCGGGCGCGTCACCGGCCCAGCGGCCTTCTGACGCGGCTTTGGCGCGACGACGGCCACTTTTGGGGCGATCGGCGCAGCGTCCGGCACAGCCCCGTTCGTGGCGGCAGGATCGAGCGCGGTGCTGACCATGATGGGGACTTTGTAGCTTTTTGCTAACCGGGTCGTCACTTCCGGGCTGAGTTTCTGGTTCAATGATGCCAGAACGCCAAGCCCCATCAATTTTTTCTGGATGTCGGGGGCCGGGACGCCGATCAGCTGGGCAAAATCCCGCAGCGTAATAACTGCGGGGATTTCTACCGGAGCCATTGGGACAACGGGTGCCGCCGGGGTGGCCACGGGAGCGGATGCGCCATTAGAACCCGTCGGGGCGGATGCGCCGTTGGAACCCGCGGCGGCCGCAGTGCCGCTGACGGGTTGCGCCGCGCCATTGACGGCGGCTGCCGCTGAATTCGACGCTTTTTGGGCGCGGACTGTGGCGACAATGGCATCGGGAAGGGTGCTGGACGCGGTCCGGGCAGGCTCGCCCATCGCCTTCAGCAAGTCCAATATTTCGTTATTGGAAACGTTTAATTCTTTAGCTAGATCGTAGATTCGCACACCTGACATAAACTCGGTTCACCTCTTGCTTCTTGTTATTCTTAAATCATTTCTCGGTCGCTCCTGTGGGTTCGGCTGTTACCGAAGCCTTCACTTCTGCTAATCCTATTTCCGCGTGGCTCACTTCCCTAACGCTCGTTTCGACAATTTTCACGAGGGCTTTGAGATCGTCCATCAAAGTCACCGGGGTGGGAGCCGACAGCGTCCGCTCAAACTTCTTCTGCTTGGCGGCTTTTTCAATGCAGACAAGCGCCGCGCAAATGTACGCGCCGCGCCCGTTCGCGCGTCCGGTTGGGTCTACGGCCACTGCGCCGCCATCTTTTTCAGGCGCACGCACCACCCGCAGTAATTTGGCTTTTTGCGAAGTCTGCCGGCAGACCACGCAGCTTCGGATCGGGACACGCCGCACTTTCATAATTTTCCGACGCCCATCTTACGCCAGCAGCCTTGTGAGCGAACAGCCGCTTTACCGGCCCTTCCGGGGCCGGTCTCCTACTCTTCGTCCTCGTCGTCCAGCATTTTCAGCATATCGGCGGTGATTGTGACTTCGTCGCCGTAAGCGACCGCGTCATCGTCGCCGTTAGCAGTCGGCAGGGTTAGCGCATCGTCTTCAGTCAATGCCTGACCTGTTGTCCGCACAGCGTCGCGCTCTTCGGCTTCCACTTCTTCGGCGGCGCGGGTAAACGCGGCTTTGGCTTCCTGCGATTCCGAGCGGATGTCAATACGCCAGCCGGTGAGCCGTGCGGCAAGCCGGACATTCTGGCCGGACTTGCCAATGGCAAGTGACAGCATATTATCTGGGACCAAGACAAGGCACGACTTCTTGTCTTCGTTGACTTTGACTTGAACGCTTTTTGCGGGCGACAAGCTCTCGGCGACAAATTGCTTGACATCGGCGCTCCACCGAACAATGTCAATCTTCTCGTCGTACAATTCGGATACGACCGCCTGCACCCGTGCGCCCCGGTGACCGACACATGCACCGACCGGATCAATCTTATCGTCTTCCGACGCCACAGCGATCTTCGACCGCGCTCCGGCCTCACGGGCGACGCTTTTAATCACGACTGAGCCGTCGGCAATTTCCGGCACTTCCAGCTCGAACAGCCGCCGGATGAGGCTGGGGTGCGAGCGCGAAACGATGACCTGCGGGCCGCGCGACGGCTTCTTGACTTCCAGCAAGTATACCTTAATCCGGTCGTTAAACCGATACGGCTCAGTCGGCACCTGCTCCGGCTTCGGCAGCAAGGCTTCAAGCTTGCCGATGTTGATATAGACGTTGCCCATCTCGGTGCGCTGAACAATGCCGGTCGCGACTTCGCCAATTTTCGCGTTGTACTCGTCGAACACTTTGCCGCGCTCGGTTTCCCGGAACTCCTGCATCATTACCTGCCGGGCAGTTTGGGCGGCGATGCGCCCGAAATTCTCCGGCGTGACGGTGACAGGAATGAGTGAGCCAAGCTCGGCGTTTGGGTCAAACTTGTGAGCCGTCGCGAGCGTCATCTCAGCATGTTCGTTTTCAACCGTTTCGACAACGACTTTCTCGGCGGAAAACTTAAACGCATTTTTAGTCGTGTCAATGTGGACGGCGACATCGCCGGTGATATTGTAATGCTTGCGGTAGGCTTTCCCCAGAGCGACTTCCAGGGTCCGCAAAAGCGTGGCAAAGGGTATTTCTTTTTCTTTTTCGATCTGCCGCAGGGCCTCGATAAAATCGCCGTTCATAGATTGATTCCATGCTCCCCTAATAGATTGCCTAGATGCACCATGTCTGAAACAGACAGAAAGAGCGGGCGCGATGCCCGCTCTTTCAGAAGTCTGTGTTCTCTGAAACTGATACGCAATTATAGCATATTTTGTTTGATATTCGTCTGCTCCCATGCAATCGCAATGTTTGGGTAACGCCAGACACCAGAGCATCCGATACTGATGCTTAGATAACGTGCAGCAGGACCAAAGCGTTCCGTGCTACAGGCTGCCGTCGTTGCCGAAGACAAGTGTACTATCGGAGATGTCGGTACCGACGGTGTCGTGGCTATCGCCTGCAGGCGTGAGTATGTCGTCGAAATCTTCTTCCGTCGGTTTCCGCCCACCCGCCCCGCGCAGGCCGTTTGCGGCATCAATTTCTTTCTCCAGCGGCGTCTCAGTCAGCGCGGCGTTACGGTTGCCGAGCGCGTGGTCTACGGGAGCACCTGCGAGAATTGCCCGGTCGGTGATCTCGTCGGCGTCGTCACGGAACGCCGGCTTATCGGGAGCGCCGCTGAGCGGAATGGTAGTTGCACGCGGCTTTGTTTCGATTGCCATAATTATCGGGCCTGCTTTCGTAAGATTTTCAGTTGCGGATTTTCTTAAGTCTTCCCGGTCTGCCGCCGCAGTAAACAGGCGGGGCTGCTGCTTGACAACGAGAAACAAGTGTCGGATAATAAAGATACCTATGACTACTGAATTTGCCACGACAGACACCCATCAGCTTCTACGGCAGGCGGCGGCGATCACAGCGGCGGATGCCGACGGCACGGCTCTGACTCGCCTGCTGGCGCTGGCTGGGGATGCCCTGGGGACACAGAATTTGGCCCTCTACCGGCCCGGCGCGGAAGACAAGCTGTTTCTGCATCTCGGCGAAGACACGCCGGCATTGCGCCGTCAAGCCGAAGCCGGCGGCCCCAGCGCCGACGTGCTGAAAAGCGGCGCGGACAGAAAAGCGCTGGGCGTGTGGACAGCGGCTTTGCCCGAAGCGGCGCAGGGGCGCTGGCGGGAAGTCGCAGACGCGCTGGCTCCGTTTTTTACCATCGCTTTGCGGCAGACACAGTGGCAGGACGAGATCACGGCGGCGCAGGTGCAGGTCGAGCGGCGCATTCGGGAAGTCGCGACGGTCTACGAGATCGGGCAAGCGATGGACAAAGTCGAGATTGACCGGCTGCTCGACATGGTGACGGAAAAAGCGACGGCGGTGATGGAAGCGCAGGCGTGCTCGCTACTGCTGCGCCTGCCGGAGACCGAATCGCTGGTCATTGCGGCGTCATTCGGCCTGCCGAGCGACATCGTGGAAAACACGCGGATCTTTATTGGCAGTTCAGTCGCGGGCCGCGTGGTTGAGACAGGCGAGCCGCTGCTGCTGAACTCGCTGGCCGACGACCCCCGGTTCCTCGGCTCCGGCATCGGCAGTGTCCCCGATGTTTCCTCGTCCATCTGTATGCCGATGAAGGACGAGAACGGGACCGTGCAGGGGGTGCTGTGCATCCGCCGCCGGGCGGAGGGACCGGTATTTACCGACGAAGATCTGCGGCTGTTCTCGATTTTCGCGACCCAGGCCGGGCTTGCCATCAACAATGCCCAGCTTTATGCGAAGCTCAGCCATAAGTTGCAGGAGCTGTCCACGCTGGCCGCACTGACCGAGACAATCACGTCCACGCTGGATTTGGACCAGGTACTGAACCAAGTGGCGGACAACATTGTGGATGTCGTACATTTTGAGCGCTGCCGCATTTATTTGCTTGACGTTGAGACGGGCCGGTTTTCACCGAGAATCGTGCGCGGCTATCACCGTGCGTCTTTAACCGATTTGGATGCGGAAGTCGGTATGGGAACCGGGGTCATCGGCATGGTCGCCCAGCGGCAGATGCCGCTGTTCGTGGAAGACGTTCAGGACGCCCTGCCGATGATCCGCGACTACGCCCTAGCTTTGGACATGGAGGCGTTCTACGCCCAGCCGATTGTCGCACGGGGCCGCTGCATTGGGGTGATCGTGGTCAGCGCCGCCGGGCCGCAGCGCGGCATCGTGCGGACCGACATTGAGCTGCTATCTACGTTTGTTCATCAGGCCGGGATCGCGATTGAAAACGCCCGGATCATCGCGGGCCAAGAGAAGCGCTACGCGGAGCTGACGACGCTGTACGAAGTGTCCAAAACGCTGGCGGCGACATCGGGCGTCCAGAAAGCCGCGCAGACGGTCAATGATCTCGCGACGCAGATTACCGACAGTGATGCCGGGCTGCTGCTGATGTTCGACGACGCCAATGAGGGCCTCAGCGCCCTGCACTGGCGCGGCGTCTCGGACGCGCTCGCCAAGCGCCTCCGGTCGTTTATCACGCCGGTTCCGGTAACCCCGTCGGCCCGAACCCTGCGGGCACCACGCATTCTGACCTCAAGCGATGCCGCCCAGTTGTTCGGCCCGGACTGGCAGCCGGTCTGCGACCTTTTTCTCAGCCGTCACCGGGCGGCCGCGCTGGTGCCGCTGGTGGTAGACGACGCGGCAGTGGGCTTTTTAATTCTCGGCAAGCACGGCACGGACTACGGCGACCAGGAGCTGAAGCTGATCGCCGTGGCGTCGTCGCAGGCCGCCACCGTTCTGCAAAGCGCCGCGCGGTATGAGCGCCGGATTGGTCAGCGGGACCTGGAGCTGTCAGCGGTCTACGAGCTGATGCAGAAGGTGCGAGCGGCAACGACGCTGGAAGAAGCGCTGTCGTCCATCTTGGACATTGTCGCGAGTCTCGTTTGGAGCGACGAGTCGTCGCTGCTGACGGTAGACGAGAACGGCGAGACCATGACGGTCCGAGCCGCGCGGGGCGAGCGGGCCGACGAGATCATCGGGACCCAGACACTGCTGCTGAACGGAGAAAGTGTCGCCGCCCGCGCCCTCCGCGCCCGCACCGCGCTGATTGGCCCCGGTACGACGCTGCCGAGCACAGTTCCCGATCCTGCCGCCATGCACTCCCGGCTGGCAATCCCGCTGGTAGTCGCGGATGAGCTAATCGGTGTGCTGCTGATGGAGAGCCGGACGCCTGACCTGTACACGGAGGAGAGCGTGATGATGCTGCATCTGGTGGCATCGCAGGCCGCGACCATTTACCGCGAAATCAACTCCCTGCGGAACTTGACCAATTACACCGACAATATCCTGCGCTCAATCGCCGCTGGAGTGATCACGATAGACAAGGACGGCTTCATCGTCACCTGGAACAAACGTGCGGAAGAGATCGTCAATTTACGCGCTTCCCAGTTTATCGGCCTGCACTATGCGGCTTTTGCTAATCTGCTGCAGATTAACCTGCCGGAACGCGAAGAGACGATGAAAATGGTGGAGATGACCGCCCAGACCGGCAAGGTTTTTACACGGAATCAAGTCTGTTATCGAAGCCCGCAGGGTGATGAAACTTATTTAAACCTCAGCGCGTCCCAGCTTGTCAGCGAGTCGGGCGAGTACCTCGGCATTGTCGTTGTGTTTGAGGATGTCACCAGCGAAGTGCAGATGAAAGAAGAAGTCGAGCGAGTCTCGAAGCTCGCGGAGACCGGGCAGCTTGCCGCCAATATCGCGCACGAGCTGCGGAACCCGCTATCGTCCATTAAAGGCGCTGCTCAGCTTCTGCAAAAAGAAATGCCTGCCAATCTCATGGCCGAACACGGCGAGTTTTTGGATATGATTATCCAGGAAGTCAACGGGCTGGACCGGATCGCGACCGAGTTCTTAGAGTTCTCACGGGTAACGCCGCCGGAGATGCGTCCGGTCTCCGTTTCCGCGCTTCTTAGTCGGCTTTTGCAGTTTATGAGCGCATATCTTACCGACCAGGACGTTCGCATCGTGCAGAACTTTGAGGACGACGTGCCGGAGTTGTCGCTGGACCGCGCTCAGATGGAACAAGTCATCAAAAATATCGTCATTAACGCAGTTCAGGCGATGCCGCACGGTGGGACGCTCACCGTGACGACCTGCTGCCAGCCGGACCAGGACATCGTCAACATTGACTTTACCGATACGGGTGTGGGCATCTCAGCGGCGAAGATTGACAAGATCTGCACGCCGTTTTTTACGACAAAAACCAAAGGTACGGGACTTGGCCTGGCGATTGTCCGCAAGATCGTGGAAACACACGGCGGGCGGCTGGTCATCCAAAGCACGCCGGGCGAAGGCTCGACGTTCACGGTTCAGCTTCCAATCCAGCCGGTACCTGCCGGGATGATGCCCGCGTCCCGCGCCGAGATCACTGACCAGCGTCACGACCGCGCCGGGCAGGGTTACGATAATTGGGCCGTTTATTCGGCTTCTGAAAGTTAAGGACAGTGCAATGCCGATGGCAGCAGAACGTACCGCAGAAACAACCGCCGCAAGCAGTCCAAAGGCCAAAACCCTGCTGATCGCCGACGATGAGCCGAACATCCGGCGGGTTTTGCAGGCAATCTTTGTCAAAGACGGCTACGAGGTCCAGGTCGCCGAGAACGGCGTCAAAGCCCTGGAATGGGCGTCGGCGAACCCGGTCAGCCTGCTAATTACTGATCTCATCATGCCGGACATGAACGGGGTCGAGCTGATTCAGAAAGTCAAGCAGAAGCACCCCGATTCGGTCGCGATTGTGATTACGGCGTATGCCACCATCAAGACCTGCGTGGACGCCATGCGCTACGGGGCATCGGATTATATCACCAAGCCGTTTGACATGGATGAGATTCGCGCCGTCGTCAAGCGGGCCGTCGCCCGTGCCGCCGAAGCGTCGTCGGCCAGCACCGCCACGAAGACCGGCAGCAAGACAGCGACGCCGTCCATTCTGGCAAACGCTGTCAGCCCAGCGATGCAGGAAGTGATCACGACCATCGGCCGGGCGGCGGCGTCCCGCGCTACGGTGCTGATACGCGGCGAGAGCGGCACAGGCAAAGAATTGGTCGCCCGTGCCCTGCACGAGCAGTCCGACCGGGCTTCCGGCCCGTTTGTCGCGATCTCCTGCGCGGCCCTTTCCGAGACATTGCTGGAAAGCGAGCTGTTCGGCCACGAGAAGAATGCGTTTACGGGGGCGGCGGCGGAGCGCAAGGGCCGGTTTGAGCTGGCGCACGGCGGAACGCTGTTTCTCGACGAAATTGGAGATGTTTCCGGCTCGGTTCAAGTGAAGCTGCTGCGGGTCTTGCAGCAGCGGGAGTTTGAGCGAGTCGGCGGGACGAAGACGATCAAAGTGGATGTGCGGGTCGTGGCCGCAACCAACGCCGATTTGGAGCAGCTTCTCAAAGAAGGCAAGTTCCGCGAAGATCTCTACTACCGACTGCAAGTGATCCAAATCACCATGCCGCGACTGCGGGAGCGTGTCGAGGACATCCCTCTGCTGGCGATGCTGTTCCTGCACAAGTTCAACGCCGAGAACGATGCCACCACCGAAGGCTTTTCCCCGGAAGCAATGATGTATTTGCAGTCCTACGCCTGGCCCGGCAATGTCCGCGAGCTGGAAAATGTCGTCCATCGGTGCGTCGTCATGGCCGACAGCCGCACCCGGATCATTGAAGCCGACATGCTGCCGTCCATTATCCGCGAGGGGCGGATGAGTTAGGCCGAACATTTACCGGCACTGGAAGTGCCGGTCTACTGTTGCGTGAAAGTCGAAGCGACTGAAGAAAAGAAGTCCTCAGAACAAGAACTTGCTCGGAGTTATATCCGTAGTCGCTTCGACTTTCACGCAACAGTAGACCGGCACTTCCAGTGCCGGGTTCTTTCGTCTACAGCGCCACCGTCTTGCTTGGTCCTGCCGTCAGCACTTCTGCTGGCTCGCGCCAGCCAAGGCTTTGGCCGTCGCGCATGAGAAGCACTGAGTCGGCCCCTTGCAGCATTTCGGGGTCGTGGGTGACGACGACGACGGTTCCTCGGTCGCGGTAGGCGGACAGCAGGTCTACCACTAAATGGCCGTTGGCATGGTCGAGTGATGCCGTCGGCTCGTCGGCGAAGATCACATCCGGGTCGTTCATCATTGCGCGTGCGACGCACACCCGCTGCTTTTCGCCGCCGGAAAGCTGCGACGGCAGCTTATCCGCCATCCCCGAAATCCCAAGCTGCTCAAAGTAACCCGCCGCTTTTTGCCGGGCGGCGTCATCTAAGACCGGCGCTCCCATCAGCACGTTTTCCATCGCCGTTTGCCAAACCAGCAGGTACGGCTGCTGGAAGACAAAGCCGAAGCGCTGACGGCGCAGGTCAATCAAATCGAGATCGGAATGCGCCCCGAAGCTATAATTGTCTAAGTTGACATCGCCTGATGTCGGGCGCTTGAGGCCGCTGAGGATATACAGCAGCGATGACTTTCCCGATCCCGACGGCCCCATGATGCCCACAAAGCGCCTGTTTGGGATTTGAATGGAGACTTCCCGCAGGGCATGGGTGCTGCGCTGACCATCGGTGTAAACAAGAGAGATTTTATCGGTGGAGAGAATGGACTCGGACAAGCTTTAGCGTCTTTCTATTAACGTCGTTCAATAATCGTGACCGGGTCCAGATGGGACAGGCGGTAGGAGATAGTCACCACCGCGAACAGCGTGATACAGATCGGGATCGGCAGCGTGTTCCAATAAGACAGTGGATCGCTGGGGTTAATCAGCATTCCGCGCGGCTCAAACACACTCCCGCGCATGAAGGTTAAAATGCTCCAGTTCACAATGACGCCGAGTGTCCAGCCAAGCGAAGTCAAAATCGCCGTCTCAGAAACCGCGTGCCACACGAGAGTTGAACGCCGGATGCCGATGGCCGCAAGCACCGCAAACTCGGAAATCCGCTGGGTAAAGTAGATGTTGGACAGCATCCCCGCCATCAGCGCGACCACAAAGATCACCGCACCGTTGACCAGGTGCATGATCAGATACATGGACGCCAGCGAGCTGCGGAGCGTCTTGACGAGATTGTTGAACGACAGCACCTGCACCTGGAACTTGTCCAGTGACCCGAAAAGCGCGTCCCCCACCCGGCCCTGATCGCTTGGGTCCGTCGTCGTCACCAGCAGCGAGCGCGGCACCTGGGATAAGTTCGCGTCGGTGAACTGCTGGGACGTGAACGCCATCCAGGTCGGCCCGCGCAGCACTCCTACCAGCTTGATCTTCGCCGGCGCTGCCACGAACGTCCCGGTATCGAGCGGCGACGCGATGATGTCCCCAATTTTTACCTTCTTGTTCCGCGCCAACCCTTCCGAGATGACCGCCTCCGGCTGACCCGGCGCCGGCATTCGCCCGCCCGGCAGGAGCGTATCGCCTGCTCTTTTTAGCAGATAATCCCGGTCTCCATCCGTCACGCCGAAGCAGACAAAGGGGAACGGCCCGAAGACCGTGTTGATATTGAAGAAGAAGCCGGACGTTTCAATCGTCCGCTCTACCCCCGGCGTCTTCTGGATTTGGGTCTTGATGGCGGCGGGGACACGGATGACGCTTTCCCCCGGCACAGCCGCGCCGATGCGGGGAATGACCGGCGTAAAGACTTTGGTGTAATTGTAGATCGTCAGCACCGTCAGGTCAATCGAGTTGACGATAGTAACGACCGAGGCAATTAAAAAGACCGACAGCACAATGACAAACGCCAGCGGCAGGGTACGCCCTAAGTTGCGGCGGAAGTAAGTAATCGGGTTCAAGGGGCGTGCGATGGCCGTAGTTCCATTTCTAATGCGCTCAACTTGCGTTCTGAGGAAGCGCCTTTAGTATACCCGCTCGCCGCCGCTGTTGAGCGCAAGCAGCGTCCCGAAGCGGTAGTGATTTGGCGAAAAGTCCCGATATGCCACTTCTTTCCCTGTGGGCTCTAATCCCGAAACAGTAACCTCAACTTAATATAGAGCAAATTCTTGCTAATGCCGGCAATGGCAAACTAACTGCGAAAGTAACTGTTCGCATGAGTTGAGAAAGTACTTATCGCAGGTAACCAGTGATAAACTTTCTGAATATGCTAATCACCGCTTGCGGGGCATCCTTCTAAAAAAGCGGTCCGTTCTACGAAGCGGTATGTCCCGCTCAATGAACCGTGGGCGTAGCACTTGATTCCAACAGGTTGAAAGGCGATGGTCGTTATCAAGGCGTGGCCCATTGGAAGTATTGGTTAGAGATTTGGTCCGATCCAGAAGGCGGCAACATCGCCTGGAGGTGAAGACTACTGATGCCTACCGGATTCCTATGATACAATTTCCCCAGTACCGGCGCAAAACTGTTCGAGCGCAAACAATGGAGTCTCTGGCTAACGCGTCCATTGACTCATCGTAGCCGGGGAGAGAAGATACTGGTGAGCTGAGGCAAGCGCGGATCACGTCACGAATGGGATATGCGTTTGATCAAGTATAGACGCATCTGGTTACACTGGTAAAGCTCAAAGCTTGCAAAGCCGGAGTGACAGGAACCAAAATCCGCTATCATTAATACCTATGGAGTTCACTCGATACTTGATGCTCTGGTCGATGTAATGTTTGCTACTGCTAAAGATGTAGAAACAACAGCAGAAAGTGAACAACCTACGTTGGTCGCAAGTAGCGATAATGCTGAGGACACCGCTTCAGGTTCTGTCGAGAGCGACACTTCGGGTTTCACGGACAAACAACTGCTCCGCTCGATGCGTGACACAATACTCGCGTCATTTGGCGACCAGAGCGGCCGTCAAGTTTATCAAAAAGAGTATGGCGCTCTATTGGAACTCCGAGCATTCCCACTGTGTGGCATGTACCCTTTCCAAGCGATATACAAAGAAGGGAACTACGCCTTATTGGTAACGCCTATCATCCAAATTGGGATGCATTTCTGGCTGACGGCAGATTTGGTCATTTAGTTTTGGGTTGTATGAGATTTAGCTTACAGCGCTTTTGCGGTTCCATGGGATGTCGTTCATAGTCATCTCAGTGCAGCTTTGCCAACGACAGGCGCAAGGTATTAATCTTGTACTGGCACTTGAAGATACTTGAGCCTCAGCCTAATGTTTACTGCGCTATCAACTGCCATCAAAACAGATCAAAATTTTACAGCTAAACGATTTTATGTTTCCAGTCTGACAGGACTTCGTAGCCTTAACATAGCAGCGATATGGCAGGGGGTACAATGAAGGCATGGGTACATGACGGCATTATCTCGGTAGTGGAAATCGGAACGGGATTATGAAGCTATGTGTTACAATTTTTTGGGAGAGCACGCATGAATATCGGGGTTGTAAAAGAGATTAAGAACAATGAGAACCGGGTGGCCGTGGTGCCGTCGGGCGTGGAGACGCTGACGAAGGCGGGGCACACTGTCTTTGTGGAGACGGGCGCGGGGGTGGGGACTTCTCTGCCGGATGACGCTTATGTCGCGGCGGGGGCCACGATTGTTCACACGGCGGCGGAGGTGTGGGAGCGGGCAGAGATTGTTTGCAAGGTGAAAGAGCCGCAGCCGGACGAGATCGCGCATATGCGGCCTGACCAGACCCTATTTACCTACTTCCATTTTGCGGCGTCACGGACACTCTCGGAAGCGGTGCAGAAGACGGGTGCAACGTGCATTGCCTATGAGACGGTGGAAGCGCCGGACCACACGCTGCCGCTGCTGACCCCGATGTCCGAGATCGCGGGCAAGATGGCGATGCAGGAAGCCGCCAAGTATCTGGAAAAGCCGCAAGGTGGGCGCGGCATCCTGCTCGGCGGCATTCCGGGCGTGCCTGCCGCGCATGTGGTCATCTTGGGCGGCGGCGTGGTCGGCATTAACGCTGCGAAAGTTGCTGCCGGAATGGGCGCAACAGTGACAATGATGGACGTCAATTTAGAGCGTCTGCGCTACTTGGACGATGTTCTGCCCGCCAACGTCACGACCTATTTCTCCAATGCACTACACATTCGCGAGATTTTGCCGTCAGCGGATGTCGTGATTGGGGCAGTCTTAATTAAAGGCGCTCGCGCACCGATTCTCGTCTCGCAGGCGGATTTGAAGCGCATGAAGCCGGGCGCGGTAATTGTGGACGTGGCAGTGGACCAGGGCGGCTGTATTGAGACAATGCACCCAACGACCCATGCCGTGCCGGTATTCACGGTAGACGATGTGATCCACTATGGCGTTGCCAATATCCCCGGTGCAGTCCCGGCGACTTCGACCTACGGCCTGACCAATGCAACGTTCCCGTATCTGCTGGCACTAGCAAACAAAGGGGTTAAGCAGGCCCTGCGTGATGATCCAAGCCTTGCCAAAGGCTTGAACGCATCGGACGGCAAGTTCTTCCTGACGGAAATCTCCGACTTGTTCGACCTGCCGGTGTCTACGCTGGACGAATGGCTGGCAGATTAGCGGCAAAGCAAGAAAGCGCAGCAAGATTAAGAGGGCGCAGCAAGCGGCGCACCCTACGGGTTAGAAACGTAGGGGCGCTGCTTGCTGCGCCCTTTTTGTTATCTTGCACCTTCTTTGTTGCCTGCGGTAGATTACAGCCCCGGCCTCACCGGCGATCCTGGCACGTCCCCTGCCGGGACGGCATCGGGTGGTGGGGCCAGCACGTCCACGCGGGCAGCCTCGAAATCCATCCCGCGCAGGCGACCAGTGACGCGCACTTGATCGCGGCGGTTCAGATCATATATAGAAATCAGGCGACCGGCGCGGCGAACAGGGATAGAATGCAGGGAGCCGATTTTTGCTTCCATGCCGTCGGCAAGGCGAATACGGAAATCGCGCCCGCGCAGCTTGTTTGCCGGGGATGAGACCGTACCAAATAAAACGCGGTTGGCCTGTGATGATGCCGTCTGGTAGTTCAAATCTTCTTTGCCGGTCAAGACGCCCGCAAGCAGTGTCCCATTCGGCTGAAGCGCTCCGCCGACCGTGACGCGGCGGCCCGGCTGAACGGGGAACGCGCCAGACGCCGCCGGGCCGAGACCGGAGGTGTCGGTGTCGGGTGTCACAAAGACCGTGCGCGTGTGCGTGTTGACGCGCAGCACAAAGGACCCCGTTTCCAAGTTGATTGCCTCGACGGTCCCGCGCACGGTGACATCCAGCGGCTCCGGGACGGCAAGAACCGGGGCCAGAGCAGGTGCGGGCGGCAGGAGTTGAAAGCGAGAGACGGCAATGCTGCCGTCGCTGTTCCCTCGGCCTGAGACAGTCCCGCGCTGCCCCGGTGCTAGGGATTTCACGCCGCTCGGCAGGATGACTTTTGCTTGGGATAAATCCAGCACAAAATCCTGTCCATTGTCGCCTGTGAACAGGGCTGCATGCGGCCCGGCCTCGACCCGCTTGACGGTCCCGGCAAATGTCACTTGCTGCCCGGCAACCGAAATGGCAGGCGCAGGAGCCGCCACGCAAACATACCCTGTTACTGCAAGCGTCGCCAGCATTGGCAGCGCCCAAAAGTCAGCTCGCTTCATTTCTCGTCTCTCTGTTGATCGCTGCTGCCGCGGTGCGCGGGTCTGCCGCTGCCGTAATCGGGCGGCCCACCACAATGTAATGCGCCCCGGCACGAACCGCCTCGCCGGGCGTCATTACCCGCTTTTGATCACCAAGCTCTGCACCCGCCGGGCGGACGCCGGGAATGACCAGCACGAAGTCCGGTCCGCAGGCATCCTGCACGGCTTTGATCTCGTGCGGCGAGGCAACCAGCCCGTCACAGCCGCTGTCTTGTGCCAGACGCGCCAGATGGACAACTTGTTCCGTCACCGGGCGCGAAACGCCCAGCTCGTCCCGCAGAACTTCGGCGCTGATCGAGGTTAGCACCGAAACGGCGATCACCAGCGGCTTTGGGACTCCCGCCGCATCCGCGCCTTCAGTTGCGCCCTGGACGGCAGCTTTCATCATGGCACTGCCGCCGGACGCATGGATATTGAGCATCCAGACCCCGCGCCGTGCCACCGCCCTAGATGCGCCTAAGACAGTGTTCGGGATGTCATGGAACTTGCAGTCGTAGAAAACCTTGGCGTCCGCGCCGGCCTGCGCTTTGAGTTCGTCAAACAGGCCGAAGCCGGCGGCGTTGATCAGCTCTAGGCCCACTTTGTAGCCGGCCACTTCCCCCGCCAGCGTCTTCGCCAGCGCCAGCGCTTTTTCCGCCGTGTCTACGTCCAGCGCGACCAGCGTTTTACTGTGTGTGTTCATAGCAGTCTATTCGGCAGAAGAAAGGGAAAATCCTGTCAAGGACGAGGAGTTGAAAACTCCTCGCTAGGTTGAGCGTCCTTCGGACGGCGGAGAGGACTCTTCACGACATGCTCTCTCGTCTGGAGGACGCTTCTCCTAGCGAGGAGTTTTCAACTCCTCGGCTTTTTGCCGATCGGACACAAAAAAGCCCGGCCACGCAAGTGACCGGGCCAGCATAAAAGCGCTTAGTTCCGGCGGGATGAGCCGCCGCCGCTGAGGGACAGCAGGATTTGCACCAGGAACCAGAACAGATTGATGAAATCCAGGTACAGCGCGACCGTCGCCAGAACATAGTCGTTCGGGCCGTAGCGGAACTTGATGTTCGAAAAGTCGTACAGCGTAAAGCCCGCGAAGATCAGCGCCCCAATCACCGCGTAGCCAAGCGACAGGCCGGGACTGAACGGCAGAAAGAAGCGGACTAGGCCGACGACAATCAGGCCAAGCAGAGCAAAGATCAGGAACTTGCCCAGCCCGCCGAAATCCTTGCCGGAGACCCAGACATAGGTGCCGAGGCCCGCGACAATCACGGCTGACAGGAAAGCCGCTTCGCCAATTACCGCAGCGCCGTAAGGATAGCCTTTGGCGATGGCACCGAGCATCGGCCCCATCAACAGCCCTTCCAGAACGCTGAGGCCATACAGCAGCACGAGGCTCAGGCCGGGATTGTTCCGGGCAAACGACAAGCCGATGACACACCCGAACGTGCCGAGCATCAGCGGCAGGAACAGCGCCGGCGAAAGATTGGCCGACGCCGCCCAGTATGCCGCGCCGGCGGTCACGAGAAGCGCCGTACAGAGCAGGTACGAGACCCGCTGGATAAGCGCATTAGAAGACGCCACCGATTGATTGGCGGCATATGGATTATAGGGTTGATTTGGGTTGCGCGAAAAGTTGTTCATGAATTGGTTTCTCCCACGTTTATATAACGTAAACGTGCATTTGTTCGTTCCAAAGAGGCGCAGGGTTTGTGCCATGAGGTCTTCGCTTGTGGCAGGATCAATGACGAGTAAGTTCACTCACTTGGTGCAGCAGGAGAACCGCGCTGCGCCGGCGAATGGCTCTCTATGTCAATTCCAATATTACTCGACACCGACATCGGCTCGGACATTGACGACGCCGTCGCACTGGCCTACCTGCTGCATCAGCCGCAGTGTGAATTGCTCGGTATCACGACCGTTTCCGGGGAACCGGAGAAGCGAGCGGCGCTGGCCCGCGCCGTTTGCCGCTCCGCCGGGCGCGGCGACGTTCCGGTTCACATGGGTCTGGCCGCGCCCCTTAATGTCGCTCCGCTCCAGCCTTATGCCCCGCAGGCGACCTTGCTGGACGCCGCAAGCTTTGCCGAGTTCACGCGCCCGACTGCCATAGACTTCCTGCGCGAGACCATCCGTGCCCAGCCCGGCGAGATCACACTGCTTGCCATTGGGCCGCTGACCAATCTTGCTGTACTGTTCGCGCTGGACCCGGAAGTGCCAACCCTATTAAAGCAGATTGTGCTGATGGGCGGCCTTTATTATAACCGCTCGATTGGTCACACCGGCGCGACCGGGGCCGAGTGGAACATACGCTGCGATCCCCACGCCGCCGCCATTGTTTTCCGCGCCCCCGTGCCGCGCCTGTTAGCGGTCGGCCTCGACGTGACGGAACAGTGCCAAATGCCGGCGGAAGAGGTCCGAGAACGCTTCGCGCAGGCCGGCCCGCCGCTGGACTTTGTGCTGAAGATGGCCGAGGTCTGGTTTCGGCAGACGCCGCAGATCACGTTCCATGACCCGCTGGCCGCCGCCTTGATTTTCGCGCCGGAGTTGTGTCAGACCGAGCGGCAACGGATTGAAGTAGACACGAGCCATTCGCGCACCCAGGGCCAGACGTTCTTTGACCCAAACGCCGCCGAGAAGCCGCACGAGATCGCGGTCAGCGTGGACTCCCCGGCGTTTTTCAACCACTACTTCGATACTACTGCCCCGCGACCGTCAAGGAGTTGACCAGCGTGTAGCCGGGGTGAGATCTCAAAGCAACTTGCGCGTCCTGCGTCGCGCGGGTCTTCATATCAGCGGTAGCGACATGACCGTTGAGCGTAATGACATGGTCCTTGCCGCTGACATTGACCAAGTTGCGGCTATCCGCCACGACCGGGTCGCGGATAATGGCGGTCTTGACCGGGATTGTGACTGCGCTTGCGGCGGCGTCTTCCGGCAGAGTGGCAGCGGCCTTGCCGGCTTGGTCCGCCGCCTGCTGGGTTTTGGCCGCATCATTGGCGGTATCTTCTTTGGCCCCGCTGAGCGTGTTGCCGCAGCCACTGAGGACCAGTACGGCGGCAAGCGCCGAGGCGGCAAATATCAATTTAGTCATGATTGTGTCCTTCCGGGCGATCTCTGCCCTACCCCGCTTATTCCCCAGTTTCGTCTTTTATAAAATGACGCTCTGACCGAACCGTTCCATCTCTTCAAGTTGAGGACTGAATTGCAGCAGCAGCAGGCTGACGCCGACGGCCTCAAATGCGGCAACCTGCTGTTTGACGCGGTCAGGCGTACCGACGAGGCCCGAACGCAGGCCCCGGTTGGAAACTGAATAATCTTCTAAAGAAACCTGACGCTCTAACTGCGTTCCCGACAGCCACTGCTGGTAATTGTCGTAGCCTGCCGCGCTCTGCTTGACATCTGTAATCCGCGCCCGCTCGGCCTCGGCGGCTTCGGCGGTGTCCCGGACAATCGCGTAGCCGGCGACTCCAAACGTCATCGGCGGCAGACCCATCCGCTCGCGCCGGGCCGACAGGTCTTGGATCTTCTCCCCCACCAACTCCGGCGGATCCCCGTGCATCACATAGGCATCGCACATCCGGGCAATCAGCTCTTTCGCCGCTTCCGACTCCCCGCCCGCATAGAGGGTCGGACGCGGCTTCGACACGGGCTTCGGCGACAGCACCGCCTCCTGCACGTCGTAGAGCGGCCCCTTGTGGCTGAACTTCGTCTCTGTCCAGAGGCCATTGACGACCGACAGCCATTCTTCGGTCCGGGCATACCGATTATCATGCTGGTCAAATTGCACCCCGTACTGCTTTGCTTCCTCCGCCCACCACGACGACACCACATTCAGCGACAATCGCCCATGACTGATATTGTCAATGTTTGCGGCCTGCTTCGCCAGCAGCGCCGGGGCATGATAGGCGGGCCGGACCGCGACCATCAGCTCCAGCCGCTCCGTCACCGCCGCCAATGCCGCCGCCGTGGACCAGGCATCGAGGCACGGCGCGTCTATGCCTTTGATGTCGTTCAAGTTCAGCTCGGCGATCAGCGTCAGGTCGAAACCGATCTGCTCCGAGCGCACCGCCAGCTTCTTCGCGTAATCCCACGAAGCGTCCATATTCTCATCGTCCACATTCCGCAGCCAGCCGCCAAACACCGGCAGCCAGTATCCATAGCGCATTTGATAATCTTTCTAAACCGTCTGTGCGGTAATCTTGACAATTTGCTCCGGCTCGATGGCAGGCAATACGGCCAGCACCTGCGGCATCAGCGGCAGCAGCACCTCGATGGTATTATCCCGCGCCTTCAGCACAACAAGGGCGAACAAACGCCCTCTCATATTCTGCTGGTAACGCATGTTGCCATCGATGGTAATAAAGGCATCGAACTGAGACCCGATCAGCGGCAGCAATTCGCCATTTTCCTTGCCTGCCCAGCCCATCTCCGGCACAGTCTTCACGTCATGCCCCGGCAGCCCGCCCTTCAGCTTGCGCGGCAGGCACTCATCAAGCAGCAATCTCATACGCGGCCTCATCATTCGAGTTCTGAATATGCTGCTGAACCGCTTCAAGAACCTGCTGCGCCTGACCACGCGCGACTGTTGGGAAGTCGTCTAGGAAGTCGTCAAGCGGATGGTTCGCTTTGAGATAATCAAACAGTGTCGTAACCGGAACCCGTGTGCCGGTAAAAACAGGAATGCCGCCCAAGATGTTTTCATTTCTGGTGATAAGGCTCTGCGCCATACTATTAATTTCCTTTGTTGTACCTGGAATACTCTAAAAACCGCCAAACACCGGCAGCCAGTATCCATAACGCATTAGTCAGCCCCAATCTTCTGCAAAATAAATAAATCCGTCGGCTCATAAACAGGCGAACCCTGCGGCTGCTGTCCTACCCAGCCTTGAAAACGCTGCAATCCGCTGTCAAATGCCTCGTCGCTGATCGCAATCAAGCTGGACAAGCCCCGATTGTTGATCTTGTCATAATATTCTTGATAAGACGCAGCAAAGAGTTGAACGATTGTTTGGCGCGAAATTAGTGCGAAGGATTCACTGCAAGCCAAGTCTTCAATTTCCTGCTGGGTATAGTTGCGCTTTGCTTCAATTTCTCGTGCTTCGGGAAAATAGCGGAGCCATTCAAGCTGTTTGCTGTTCTCGGTTGTCGCGTTTCGTATTGCCAGATAGCCCGCAGGTGCCAGCACACGGTGGATTTCCTGCAACGCCTTTTCGGGATGGGCAAGATGGTGAAAGACCTGCGACATGAATACTAGGTCCACGGAGCGGTCTTCAAGCGGAATGTCTTCGGCATCCCCCAGTCTCCACACTATGCTTGGTACTTGCTGCGCCTCTGCTACACTCAGCATCGCGGCGGACGGTTCTACGCCAATCACAGAACACCCAAAGGTTTTGCCCAACGCGGCAGTGAAACGCCCGGTGCCACAGCCCAAATCCAAAACACGATCTACTCTAGCGGGAACGCCATTCTTCAGCGCGTCCATCCAGACCGCCATAGTTTGGTCTGGAAGATTTCGGGCTGCATCGTAACGGTTTGCCGCTTCCGGTGCGTTGAAGACGCTTGTCATTCCCTTGCCTCTGTCTCCAAATAATCTGCCAATTTTGCGAACGGGTCGAAGCCGATGACGTGGGGGGCGTCGGCGACGAAGTTTGAGAGGGCGTTCACGTCGTAATACAAAACGCTGCCGTCGCGGTCGTCAATCATGTATTCAATGCCGCCGACATCTATCCCGGCGGTGTGCATGATGCGCTCGACGTTTGCGATGATGTCGGGCGGCGGCGTATAGCCTTCGACCCGCAGGCCGTTTTTGGGCGCGTCTGCTGCCGACGCCTCGCTGCGGGCGAGCGCCGCGCCGTCCACCGTCTGGCAGATGTCGGCGGGGCAGAGATTAAAGCTTTCGCCTGTCGTGTAGACATGGATGGCGTATAAGTATTTGCCGCCCAATGTCTCAACGCGCGTGATGCGCCCGTCCCGCGCCGGGACAAACTCCTGCACCAGCGCGGTCTTGTCAATGCCCAAATCTATCTGGCCGGCGTCTGCCGCCGCTGCCAGTTCTTCCCGGCTGTCGTAGCGCACGACGCCCGCGCCGGAACCGCCGATGTTCGCTTTGACGACGACGGGGAACCGCAGGCCATCCGACGCCGCCGGAGCCGCGAACGGATCGCCGATGACCCGCGCTTTCGGGTAGCCAAGTCCCAGCCCTTCAAGCTGCGTGAGCTGCAAGGCTTTGGAAGTCTCGGTCGTGAAGGCTTGAACGCTGTTTAAGACCCGTGTTCCGAGCCGCTCCAAGTGAGCCAAGTAGCTCAGCGTATAAAAGATACCGGGATAGTCCGAGCGCAGGTAGGCCGACGGACTCATGCGGTTGAACAGAACGCTGTATTCACGCTCGGTCTGGCTAGGGTCGTAGAAGTGCCGCCAGGCGTCAATCTTGACGTAGTCGGTGCCGCGCCGGTCGAGTTCGGCGAACAAGGGCTTGAACCAGTCGGGATGCTCGTAATAGATGGCGATAGGAAGGGACATAAATAGATGTTGACTTTCTTGTTAATGGTAGAAGGCAAAGAAGCGTGGGAGTAAACTCCTGCGCTTCTTCCATCTTTGGGAACGCAGGAACACGCCCCGCCGATGCCGAACTAAGTGCCATGACAGAGAACATTTCCCACAAAGATGCCGTTACGGCGGCGATTGAACGCATTTTACCCGACATTATTCAAACGCGCCACCACCTGCACCGAAACCCGGAACTCAGCGGCCAAGAACAGGAAACAAGCGCCGTTGTCGCCGAGCGCCTACGGGCATTCGGGCTGGACGACGTTCAAACAGATATTGCCGGGCATGGCGTGACGGCGATTTTGCGCGGGCCAAAAGACGGGCCGATGCTGGCGCTGCGGGCCGATATGGACGCGCTGCCTATCCAAGAAGCAAGTGACTTGGAATATGCCTCATGCAAGGCCGGCGTCATGCACGCCTGCGGGCATGACGGCCACACGGCAACTCTGCTCGGCACGGCACAGGTGCTGTCCAAGCTGCGGGAACATCTGCCCGGCCCGGTCAAGTTCCTCTTTCAGCCTGCCGAAGAGACGGTCGGTGGGGCGGACGGCATGATTTCGGCAGGGGCGCTGGACGGCGTGGCCGCGATTGTCGCTCTGCACGGCTGGCCGAACTTAGAGATCGGCCAGATCGGGTACAGGCCCGGCCCGATGATGGCGAGCGCGGACTCGTTTGACCTGACCGTCAAAGGCGTCGGCGGCCATGCGGCTTATCCACAAGCGACCGTAGACCCCATTGTCGTCGGCAGCCAGATTGTTGCCGCCTGGCAGACGCTGGCGTCGCGCGAAGTGTCGCCGCTTGACTCGGTGGTTGTCACCATCACCCAGTTCCATGCCGGGAACGCCTACAATGTCATCCCCGGCACCGCCGAGCTGAAGGGAACCGTGCGGACGCTCAGCAATGCCGTGCGTGACGAAATGCCCGCGAAGATGGAGCGGATTGCCGCCGGAATTTGCGCGGCCTTCCGCGCCGAGTACGAGTTTAAGACAAACTTTGGACCGCCTGTTGTGGAGAACGACCCGGTGCTGACCGCGCTTGTCGAGAGCGTCGGGCAGGACATTCTCGCTCCCGGCGGCGTCACTTATTTAGAGACGCCGACGATGGGCGCGGAAGACTTTGCCTACTACCTGCGCGAAGTCCCCGGCGTCATGTTTCGTTTAGGCGTCGGCACCGAAGTCACCGCCCTGCACACGCCGACCTATAACTTTTCCGACGGCGCTCTGCCCTACGGGATCGCCATGCTCGCGAACTTCGCCCTGCGGTACAGCGCATGAGCCGCTTCTCGGCAGTCTTGTTTGATCTTGACGACACACTCTACAGCCGCCGGACAGCGTTCGGCGGCTGGCTGGACGCCTATTTACGGGACACGCTGCGCCTATCCGATCCTGCCGAAATCGCTCGCGTTCAGAGCACCATTCATGCGCTCGACCGGAATGGCTACGGCTCCAAACAGGCCCTTTTCAAGCATCTGCACATGCAATACCCGGCCCTGCCCGGCGAGCCGTCCCGCTCTCTGGAAACCTTCTTTGCCGAGTTTTTGACGTATGTGACGCCGGAAGCCGAGACCGAAGCGATGCTGGACATGCTGGCCCATGCGGGTCTTCCCTTCGGCGTCATCACCAACGGCTCCGCCCGGCAGTGGCGCAAGATCGAAGCGCTGGGTTTGAACAATCGCACATCCTGCCTGTTCGTGTCTGAAACATTCGGCATCAAGAAACCCGACCCGGCGATCTTTCACGCCGCCGCGTCCTGCCTCGGCATCCCGCCCGCAGACATTCTGTTTGTCGGCGACAACCCCGCCGCCGACATCGGCGGTGCCCACGCCGCCGGAATGCCCGCCGCCTGGCTGCACCGAGATCAGAAGTGGCCGGACGCGCTGGCCTTCAAGCCCGATTTCGTCATCGGGTCACTGGCCGAGCTGCCGGCGATACTTGGCATCGAGACCACTTACTGAAAATTGAGGAGATCAACACCCATGAACACCCACTACTATCATAGCGTCTATTTCTGGCTGCGCGAGAACGGCGAAGCAGACGACGCCTAGAAGAACGCCGACGGCTGCCGGAGCCATCTTGCCGGCATTCCCGGCATCGTGACCATGAACGTCGGCTTCCCCGCCGGGCCTCCGAGGGATGTCGTAGACAACAGTTACGGCGTCGCCCTTTTAATGGTGTTCGAGACAAAAGCAAGCTACGACGTGTACGAAACCCACCCCGACCACCTGCGCTTCATCGCCGACTTCCACCACCTCTGGAGCCGCGTTCAAGTCTACGACGCCGTCCCGGTGTAATCACTAAAAACAAGCCGAGGTTCCTGACTGGAACCCCGGCTTTTGTTTGGCCTAGAGGGTTACATCTGCAAGCCTAGCCGATTTGAGCCGGTTGTGTCCAATTCGGTCCGATTATTGATTTTCGTTCCCTTGGAGTTCGAGCGTCGCCACATCCACTCCCATCAGCGGGAAACGCAGGAGCAGCTTTTTGACTGTCCAGCCGTCATCTCTAACCCCATTTCGTAAATCGTGGCAGGCGGCTCCCAGAACAAGCCCCCGCCGCCGGCGATGACCCAGAAGGCAAGGTTCAGCACTCTTGAAAGAGAACGTTTCAGACCTGTTTGCTTCAGTTGGCGGGCTTCGTGTTTGCTTCAGTTGGCGGGTTTCGTGCGGCGGACTTGTTTTCCTGTCAGTGCTTTTTTGACGGGGATGCCCCAATAGGAAGTTGGGGTGTAGTTCCAGTCGCTCACAAGACAGGGGCCGGCGGACGGGTGGAAGCACCAAGCAGTCCAGCTCAGGTTATGTGCGTCGATGTAGGCCAGGATTTTTGGTGCCCAGGTTGCCGGCGGTTCCTGGTTTTCGTAGGAAGGTGCCCCAGGGCGATACGGCGCGCAGCCGACTTCACCTACAAAGACGGCATATTTTGCCAGCGCGACCGAAACATGGGTGTCCCAATCCTTTTTCCACGGATAAATGTGGGTCGCGTACATGACCCCTTGCCCGTCTGGGTCGGAAAGCGCGTGGCCGTCCGCGATGCCGGTCAGATCATAGGCCCAGTCTAGGCCACCTGCGACGACAACATTCTTTGCCCCGGCAGCGCGGATCGTGTCGAGAATGGCCTACATTCCAGGAGAGTGATAGGTCAGCGTTGTCTGCTGCCCTCGTTCCTGGTTATGCTCCACGATCGTGCCGCCATGCTGCCAGACCTCCCAGGTCACGTCATGCGGCTCGTTGTACAGATCAAAGAACACGGCAGGATTGTTGGCGAAGCTTGCCGCCGCCGACTTCCAGAACACGGCACTGTTATCATCCGGTAGACTGTGCTGACCGATATGCTGCCCCCACTGATCGGCATCCGACCAGTGCAGGTCGAGCAGGACATACCTGTTCTGGGAGGCGATTGTTTCCACCACTTCGGCGACAATTTCTCGGTACGCCGCGCCACCGTCGGTCTGCCCGTCGGCTTTTCCCAGCCACCGGTCCTGACTGAGGGGCAGCCGAATAATGGCGGCATTCCATTGATGCAGCGCGGTCTGAACAGAGCGCATAAGCTGCGGGTCTCCCAAGTTAGACCACTCCAAACTCGCGATGTTGACCCCCTGCAAGCGGACAGTCTCCCCTTTGTCATTTTCCAGGTGAGTGCCGGCCACATGCAGGCGCGGCGGCAAGGCATGAGCCGGTGCGGCAAGGGTCAGACCAATGAACACGGCAGTAAGGCCGCACACGATTGCGTACCAGAGAGTTTGGGAAAGCTTCATCTTTGTCTTCTTCCTGCGGTGAGATACTCGCGTTGCTTTTGGAGGAAAAATTCTACGGCGGCGCGGCCTTCGGGGCCAATGTGTTCGGAGAAGGAGTTGACGTAAAGCTTTATGTGGGCGCGGACGACATCCGGGTTCAGGTCCTGGGAATACCCGCGGCAGAGGGCGAAGGCTTCGTCATCATGGCTGTAGGCCCAGCGCAGGCTGTTCTGGACGATGGCTTCTAAGTGCGCTTTGTCCAGCGTCTTGCGGGCGGCGATAGCGCCGAGGGGGATGGCAAAATTTGTTTTGTGTTCCCAGTGGTCGCCGAGGTCTTGGATCAAATGCAGGCCGTCGGCGGCGTAGGTAAAACGCTTTTCGTGGATGACGACGCCCTGTGCGCCCGGCACGGCCAGCAGCTCGGCGTAGAGGGCGTCAAACGGCAGGAAGCGCTTTTGCAGGGGGCGTCCGGCGTAGAAGTCCAGCAGGAAATTTGCGGTCGTGTATTCGCCGGGAACCAGGACCTCGCCGTTCGGGTTCCATCCGCCGCCATTAGACAGCAGCAGCGGGCCGACGCCGCGCCCCAGAGCGCCGCCGCAGTCGAGCAAAGCGTACTGAGACTGGCAGTGAATGTAATTAGCATAGCTAATTTTTACCACGTCAATCACGCCCGATTGGGCGCGGTCGTTCAGCGTTTCCACGTCTTGAAAGTCTACCGTGAAGGTCAGGCCATCTGTCGGGACTTGGCCGAGCAGCAGGCCGCTGAAGATGTAAACGTCATTTGGGCAGGGCGAAATGCCGAGGGTGAGATTGGGCATGGGTTTGTTTTCTAAGCAGAGGGCGCGGATGTGAAGCGGAGCGTACGAGGAGTTGAAAACTCCTCGCTAGGAAAGGCGTCTTTCAGACGAAGAATGATGATGCAGGCTATTCTTGTCCTTCGTCCGTAGGACGCTTGACCTAGCGAGGAGTTTTCAACTCCTCGTACGCTCCGCTTCACATCCGCGCTCTCGCAAAATACGCCGCCAGATTGGCAAGCGCAAGCCGGATATTCTCCGGGCGCATGTCCCGCACCGACGCGAAGTTGCTGATGGCGCGGATTTCGCAGACGGGGATGCCGAGCATCTGCCCGGCCTGCGCGACCGCCGCGCCTTCCATTGTTTCAAATTTGGCGTCGAAAAGAGTCTCCCGCAGACGCCCAACTTCTTCGGTTCCGGTGCAAGTATTGACTGTGCAGCCGCTGCCAAGACACGGAGCGGGAAACTCAGCGAATTGCATGAGCGGCAGCGGCTCCCGGTAGAACGCGCCCCATTCCGACTCGCCGATGTGACGAAAGCCGGGCAGTTGGGGCAGCGCGAAGCCGACATCGCCGTAGACTTCCGATTGGCCGGCAACAATGTCGCCAATTTGGAGGCCGCTGCTTGGGTACGCCCCGGCGATGCCGATATTGAGGATGCGCCGAGGCCGAAGCCGCCCGGCGACCGTCAGCGTCTGCGCCAGCGCGAGTGGAATGCCGACGCCGGTTAAGAAGCTGCTGTCGGTCGGGCCGAACGCGGCAAGTTCCATCGGCGTCGCCGCACACACGAGTAAGTCTAAATCAGCCACGCAGCTCGCCTTCCAGAAGACTGTAGCCGTAGTGGTCGCGCCAGCCGCGCTCCGGGTGGCAGGTCATGTGGCGCACGGTGCCCTCCCGCTGGAAGCCAAGACGCGCGAGGACCGCCTGGCTTTTGAGGTTTTCGCAGTCGGCGAACGCCGTAATCCGGTGCAGGTGCCCCGCCGTGAACGCCTGAGACAGCAGGCCGTGTGCAGCCTCGGTCATCACGCCGTTTCCTTCAGCGTCGGTGCGGAGCATGTAGCCAAGCTCAGCGCTGGCGTTCACCGTGTCAATCACCGTCAGCCCGACCCGGCCGACAAGCTTTCCCGACCAGAGCAGGATGACATAATGCCAGGCCGTACCGAGCGCCATTGCATCTTCCGCCGACTGAATGTATTCTTTGACCGTCGCCCGCGTGCTGCTGCCGGTCCAGCCGAACCAGCAGGCGAATTCCGGGCGGGAGTCGGTGATCATTTTGAGCACTGCATCGGTGTCGCTGACTGCCATTGGGCGAAGCGTCAAGCGCGGCGTGTGCAGGGTTGGCAGGGGCGGGCGGGTCATGCGAATAGTTTACCCCAGCCGCCGGGGAATCACTCTCTTTGGGGGATCACGACATAGCCGTCCGTCATGTCTCCCAGCACTTCCCCGCCCGCACGGCCGTAACGCCAGTACCACAGCACGACATACGCGCACGAAAGCGCATCCAGGCCGTCTTCCAGGCTTTTCAGCTTCGCGCCGATTATCCCGGAGACATCGGCGGGCGGCCAGCCGGCAGGCAGGTCCAGCGGCGGGTCAAACTGCGCCAAGCTGCGGAGGAGGCGGCAATACTCGTTCATCGCCGCCCAGCGCGTCTCGTAAGTGCGCTTTGGCTTCGGCTTGTATTTCAGCGTTTTCGCCAGCCCGAACAGCACAACATGGGCCGGGTGCGGGAACACTTCCATCGCCTGCCGGACGTTCACTTGGCGCGGCGCCTCAAGATACGGGTCATGGCGGATGCCGATCTCCGCCAGCCGTGTTACCAATCGCTCCCCACGCACGTCGCCGCCGAAAATCGTCCGGTTCGCCGGATGCGCCCCGGCTTGGAACTTCGCAAAGCGCTTCCCCAATTCCGTTTCGCAGGGCCGCTTGCCGGTCTCGTTCGGGACCAAAAGCGGCGCGTCAATGCCGAGCAGCAGGCCGTCATTGCGGGCTTCGTCCGTGCCGCTCCAGCGGCTGATCCAGTCCAGAATTTCGTCGTCATCGCCCAGCGTTTCCGTGTATTCCAGTACGCTCGCCCGGCTGCCGGGGTCCGCCGCGCAGGAAACGACGCAGCCGCCGCTTTTGTTTTTGCCGCCCCAGGCAAGGTCCAGTCCTAAAAAGAGCATGAAGTGAGGATACCCGGAAATGCCCCCCAGCCCCCAATCATGGGGGAGCTGGAAGTAGGCGAGCCGGAGAGAAACCCGTAGGGGCGCTGCTTGCTGCGCCCTCCTGCTCTTAATCATGCTCCCCCGTTATTGGGGGCCGGGGGGCATCTACCCCAGCTCCTCAATCTTGCCGAACGAGATCTTGTCTTCTGCGGTGTGCTTCACCGGCACAACCGACGCCATAGACAGTGTGCCGCGTCCAAACTTTCGGTTGATGCCGTCCACTGCGTGGGATGCCGTCAGCCGCCGACTGTCATTCTCAAACAAGGGCAGCGTCACCTGCGAGTTTGGCAGCAAGTCGTACAGCACGACACCAACCTGCTTGACCGAGGGGAACGGATGTTCCCACAAAGAGGTCAACACTGAGAACAGTGTCCAGGTGTCCCCGCAGGCCGTCACGCGCCGCTTGGCGTCCCAAGAGCGTCCGTCTTCCGACCGGGCATGGACCGAAACGCCCCGCGCCTGATACCCCAAGTGCCGCATCCGCTCCGCCGCCTTTTCCAGCAGCCGCCCCACGACCGCCGCCGCCCCTGCCGGGGTCCGCAGCTCCGGCGGCAGGACGTGCGAGTGGCCGACGCTGCGCCGGACGGTCGGCGGCAGCGCGACCTCATGCCCCCGAAGCTGATGCCACCAGCGCTCGCCGCCGACACCGCCCCAGACCCGGCGCATCTGGCCTGCCGTCAATGCGTACATTTGTTCGGTATTAAAAACCCCTGCCGCGTTCAGCCGTGCTTCCATGCCTTTTGAAATACCGGGGAAGTCAGTCAGCGCCATCCGGTACAGCTTGTGCGGCAGGTCGTCCTCACTGATGACCCCCAGCCCGTTCGGCTTCTGCAACTCCGCCGCGACTTTAGCAAGAAACGGGTTGAGGCCCAGCCCAACCGAGCAGTGCATACACTCGCCAACTTCGGCTTTAATCCGCGTTTTGATCCGCTCCGCCAGCCGCATCGCGTCCCACAACTGCCGCTCATTGTCCCAGAGTTTACACACCATCTCGTCCACCGACCACACCTCCGTCACCGGCAGGCAGTCCTCCACCACCGCTTGTATCCGGCGGCTATACTCGCGGTACGGGTCATGCTTGGCTTCGATAATGTGCAGGTTCGGGCACAGGCGCTTTGCCTCGGCAACATTCGTGCCGGTCTTCACTCCAAACGTCTTGGCTTCATATGAGGCGGCAATGCAAGAGGTCGTATCCGACAGCAGCGGGACCACCGCGACCGGCCTGCCGCGCAGCCGGGGGTGTTCCTGCTGCTCGACCGACGCAAAGAACGAGTTCATGTCTAAAAATAGCCAGCCAAGCATCATGGGCAGTAGACTCCCTTCTACTAACGGTTTTGCCTGATTGTAGCAGATGTCTACTACTGCTGTCAAGGCTGCAAGTGCGTATTTGTGCTGTTGACGCCGGGTATAATAGCGATACAAGCAGAAGTGGCGGCAAGGAGGCGCAGCATGATCATACGGAGCGAACTGCGAAAAACGGCACGGGAATACTTGCAGTCGGCAGAGCTGCTGCGAGACAACCGAAAGTATGATGTTTCGGTTTATCTCTGCGGGTACGCCGTCGAGATTGCACTGAAAGAGCGGATTTGCCGGACGCTCAGGTGGTCTGGTTTCCCAGCGACGGCTGGCGAGTTCAACTACTACCGAAGTTTTCAGACTCACAACCTGGAAGTTCTGCTTGATCTTTCAGCTATCGGCGACAAAGTAAAAACCTTTTTAGTGGGTGATTGGTCTTTTCTGGTAACGTGGAACCCTGAGCAGCGCTACAATCCCAGAGGGACAAAAACAAAGGATGATGCAGATACCATGATCAGCGCGGCAAAGAGAGCACTTGAGGTAATCCTATGAATCTAATCAGCACCGCCGACGTTATCAATCTATTTCAGAAAGCAGAAAAAGAAATCTCGGAGGAGCGCGGTGATTTTACGCTGTTTGGGCTTTTCGAGCGCACCGATATTTTCGGCAAATATGATTGTGTTGTTTCCGCGCCCTGGTTGAAGAACGACGGCGCTTCGATAATTCTGATCGCTAACCTTGTTCGCGCCTCGATTGGCAACGACAAATGGTGGTCGAAAAGCGGCATCTTTGTTGTTGTGCCGCAAAACGGCCCTTTCGCGGCAGCAGTGCGTGAAGCCCTGCCGAACGGCTCCATTCAGCACGGGATGAAGCGCCTCACCAACTTCTTCTACGACGGCGAAATCATCCGGGACGCCGTCATCATTACGTCCACGGAACCCGGAACAGAAAAGGCACCATCCAATATGAAAAGGGCCGAGCCGGTTGCTGCCTAACGGACAAAGAGACCATGCCACTATACTACGATGGGTTTACCGAACTCGCCCTTGACTGGCCGATGATCTTGGTCGGCTGGCGGGGTTTCGCCGGCCACAAGCTGTCTGCGGAGCAGGTCGTCTCTCACGCGGCGAACCTAATTGGACAAGGAACGCCGGAACAGGATGAAATTGCGGCTTTGCTCGCGAACACTGACCCAAGCGAATGGCAGACGATAGACCGTTACTTGGAGCAGATCTGTGAGGAGCCGTTTGAGCGGGCATTGGCGCTCCGCAAGTGGCGTCTCGCTGAGTTGAAGCATATGATAGATGCAATGCGCTCGCCGTATAGTTTTATGGACGACGAAGACCGTGAAGATGACCGTTACAGTGCCTTTTATGCGATCTCGAACTTCTGGGTGAACCACCACGATGAGCTGCCGGAAGGCGGAGGAATGCTGCCGAACTACGGGGACACGACCGAGCAGATGCTGGCGGAGCAGCAGGCATGGGCTGAACGCGAAGGAATTGCCTTGCGCGGCTGAATTGAAGTATCGAATTAAAAACAATTATGACTGATTTAACGCATGTTGACGCGCAGGGCCACGCGCGGATGGTGGACGTGTCTGGGAAAGAAGCGACGAAGCGGGTGGCGACAGCGCAGGCGGTGGTCACGATGCAGCCGGAGACACTCGAAAAGATACGGCAGAATGCGCTGGCGAAGGGGGACGCACTGGGCGTTGCGCGGGTCGCCGGGGTGCTGGCGGCGAAGCGGACGGATGAGCTGATCCCGCTGTGCCACTCCCTGCCACTGTCCGACGTATCGGTGGATTTTGAGTTCGGCGACGGGCAGATTGTGATCAAAACATCGGCGACGACGCTGGCGCAGACAGGTGTGGAGATGGAAGCGCTGACAGCGGCAACAATCGCAGCTTTAACGATTTATGACATGGCAAAAGCCGTAGATAAGCGTATGACAATCGAAAGCGTGCATCTGGTCTCGAAGACCGGGGGAAAGAGCGGGGATTTTCTATGGGAGACGTGATTCGGGTGGGTGTGCTGACCATCAGCGACCGATGCAGCCGGGGCGAGCGGGAAGATTTGTCGGGACCGGCGATCAAAGCCGCTCTGCCAGGCGACACATTCGTGGTCGCGTTAGAGGCCGTCGTTCCTGACGACAAAAAAATTATTGCCGAGACGCTGCGGCGGTGGTGCGATGAGTACGACTGCTCCGTCATCTTGACGACCGGCGGCACGGGCTTCAGCCCGCGCGATGTCACACCCGAAGCGACCGGGAAAGTTTTAGACCGCCTCGCGCCGAACATCAGTCAGTTTTTGCTCTGGGAAGGGCTGAAGCAGACGCCGTTCGCGGCCCTCTCGCGCGGGGTAGCAGGTGTGCGCGGCGCGACGCTGATCGTCAACCTGCCCGGCAGCCCGTCCGGCGCGTCCGACGGCACGCAGAGCTTGGTCCCTCTGCTGCCGCACGCGGTAGACGTGATGAATGTCCGCGAAACCGGGCATCCGACGGAAGACACGCAAAGAAATGAGTAGTTGAAAACTCCTCGCGAGGAGAGGCGTCCTACCGGACGAAGGAGCCTCCATGAAAGCCTTTCTTCTGTCCGAAGGACACTTGACCTAGCGAGCAGTTTTCAACTGCTCGCTCTTTCTCCCCTAAACTCATTATGCTTACCTACGAAGAAGCCCTCACGCAGATACTCGCCCAAGCCGTACCGCTGGCTCCTGTCCCAACGCCGCTGGCGGACGCGCTGGGGTTGGCGCTGGCAGAAGATTTGACGACGCCCCATGACCTGCCGCCTTTCGATAACAGCAGCATGGACGGGTTTGCGGTTCGTTTTGCCGACCTTCAAACCATCCCGGCGACACTGCCGGTGGCGGGCGAGATTGCCGCTGGGGCATTGGATATTCCAGCGCTGCTTCCGGGCCAAGCCCTGCGAATTATGACCGGCGCTCCCATGCCTGACGGGGCAGACACGGTCGTTCCTGTGGAAGACACGCAGGCATCGGCGGACGGCAGGATCACATTCTTGGAAGCTGTTCAGCGCGGACAGCATATCCGGCGGGCAGGCGAAGAAGTCAGGCGCGGAAGCGTGGTCGTTCCCCACGGCTCGCGGCTGAGGCCAGCAGAGATCGGCATGGCGGCGACTGTGGGACGTGCCAAGCTTCTTGCACGTCCGAAGCCGCGTGTCGCGGTAATTTCTACCGGCGATGAGCTGGTCGAGCCGGGCCGGGCGCTTAGGCGTGGGCAGATTTACAACTCCAATGCCTATGCGATCGCGGCGCAGGTGACGGACGCCGGCGGGATTGTCACTCAAAGGCTGCACGCACGGGACACGCCGGAGTCATTGCGGGAAGCGTTTGATTCGTGTGCCGGGGCCGATATTTTGATTACCAGCGGCGGCGTCTCAGTCGGCGATTTTGATTACGTCAAAGCGGTCTTTGCCGAGCGCGGGACGATGGATTTCTGGCGCGTTGCGATCCGGCCCGGCAAGCCGCTGGCGTTTGGGCAGTGGGGGCAAACGCTCTTTTTCGGACTGCCGGGCAACCCGGCGTCTTCCATGGTGACGTTTGAGCTGTTTGTCCGCCCGGCGCTTCGCAAGCTGGCCGGGCATTCTCAGTTCACACGGCCTGAGATCAATGCCGTGCTGACGGAACCCGCCGAACACGCGCCGGGGCGGCGCTCCTACCAGCGGGCGATTGTTTCGGCGGAGAGCGGCAAAAACTTTGTCCGCACGACCGGGGCGCAGGGGTCGGGGATGCTCAGTCCGCTGGTGCAGGCGAACGCGCTTTTGGTGCTGCCGTCGGACACGGCGTTCTTTGCTGCCGGCACGGAAGTCACCGTGCTTTTGCTGGATTAACCGCTTTTTCCCTGGATAAATACTGCCGGATTGCCATAATTAAACCAGAGGCGGATTGACTATGGCGACGACGACAAGTGTGGAAATGGGAGAGACCGGCCTGGAACGGGCCGCCGGGCTGCGCCTGCAAGCCTGCGGACTGGGCGCGTGTGTCGGGCTGTGCTTGTATGAGCCGAGAGCGCAGGTCGCTCTGCTGGTCCATGTGGTCCTGCCGCAGACACTGCCGCCCGCGTCAAGCCGCACGGCGGCGGTTCCTCTGCCCGGTAAGTGCGCGGACACGGCGCTTCTGCACGCACTGGCTGAAATCGGCCGCTGCGGTGGCCAGAGCCAGTTTATCCAAGCCGCGCTGGTTGGCGGCGCACAGATCTTTAGTCCTCCCAGCACCGGCGGCGACCCAGCGGCTGTGTCGCGTCTTGAAATCGGGCCGCGCAATATCGCGGCGCTCAAGGAGCAGCTCGTACGGGTCGGCGTTCCGCTCTGCGCCGAAGACACGGGTGGGCATGGCGGGCGAACGGTGACACTGGAAGCGGGGACCGGTCATGTCTGGGTGCGCCCGGTCGGCCTTCCAGAGCGGCTGCTGACGACACTAGGGCGGCGTTCGGTGCCGGCTGTTCCAGCGCTTGCTGCCTTGGATGCCCATGGGCTATGGGAAGGGGCAGCGTATGGAAACTGAACGGCTTGACGCGCTGGTGCGTCAAGTGCGCGACCTGCCTGCCCTGCCGGATACGGTGGTGCGGGTGATGCAGATTTCCGGCGATCCAAAGGCCGGCATGACAGATGTCGCCAAAGCGCTGGTGTCCGATCAGGCGCTGGCGGCGCGGGTGCTGAAACTGGCGAACTCGGCCTTCTACGGGGCAAGCCGCCGCATCGCAACTGTCTCCGACGCGGTCGTCATTCTCGGTATGCGGACCACGCGCAATCTCGTCATGGCAAGCGGCTGCCAGGAGTTGTTAGAGTCGGAAGTCGCCGGGTACGGCCTGCCGCGCGGCGCTCTGCTGCGGCACTCGCTGGCCTGCGCGTCAGCGGCGCAGGCGCTCGCGAAACGTACGAAGTATCGAGGCGTCGAAGAAGCCTTTGTCGCCGGTCTGCTCCACGATCTCGGCAAAGTCGTGATGAACCTTTATCTGCGCGACCAGTTCCTTCAAGTCTTGATCCAGGCAGCCACTGGACAAGTGACTTATGCCGAGGCAGAGCGGGCCGTCTTCTCGTTCGACCACGCGGAAGCAGGCGCATGTCTGCTTGAGCGCTGGAACCTGCCGACAGCTTTAGTGGCTGCCGTGCGCTATCATCATGCACCCTTGGAAGCGCCGATAGACTCTCCCCTGCCCTGCCTGGTGCATGTCGCCGACGCCGTCTGCATGACGCTCGGCATCGGCTTAGGGCTGGACGGCCTCGCATACACACTTCAGCCCGAAGCCCTGTCGCGCCTTGCTTTGACGGCGGCAGACTTCGAGGCGGTCGCCAGCCAGACCTGCGACATGCTCGCCGAGGCAGGTCCGGTGTTTTAGAGAACTCACAGCCCCGCCAGGAAGTCAAACACGGCGTCGGCAGCGCCGGGCGGGTCTTCGTGACCGAAGTCGGGATAAATCAGCACGTCTTTTGGCGTGGTGATCTTGTTGTACGCAGCGAACTGTGTGGACGGCGGGCAGACCGTGTCCATGAGACCCGTGACCATCAAAACCTGCGCTGTGATGCGGGGGGCAAGAAACTGAACATCCACATAGCCAAGCCGGGAGAAGATTTCGCCCTCGCGCTCATGGCGCGGGTCATAAGTGCGGAAATAGTCGCGCAGCTCGGTGTAGGCCGCCACATCAAGGTCCATCTCCCAGACTCGCTTGTAGTCGCACAAAAACGGAAACGACAGCGCGGCAAGCTTGATGCGCGGCTCTAAGGCCGCGCAGGCAAGGGTCAGCGCTCCGCCCTGCGAGCCGCCGGTCGCCCCAACCCGGCCGGCGTCCACTTCCGGCATAGCCATGACAATTCCCGCAAGCTGGGCGCAGTCGAGAAAGACCGACCGAAACAGCATTCGGTCCGGGCCGTCGTCAATTCCCCGAACAAAGTGTCCGGTGGAAGTTCGCCCTGTCGTCCCTCCCACGTCCTCTGATTTCCCGGCCTGACCGCGCACGTCAAGCGCCGCAACCGAGTACCCTTGCGCGACATACCCCAGCTTATCTGCCCAGTTGCCGCTGCTTCCGCCGTAGCCGTGGAACATGACCAGCGCAGGGTGCGGATCCGGCACGTTTCTAGGACGCAGGTACTTGGCATGAACCCGTGCGCCTCCCATGCCGGTAAAGTAGAGATCGAAGCATTCGGCCCCAAAGGCTTTCAGCGAAGCAGGCTGTAGCTCGATTTGGGGGTCAATCGCCGCCATTTCGGCGACCGAGCGGTCCCAGAACTTGTCGAAGTCGGCGGGGCGCGGGCTGCGTCCTGCGTAGGTCAGTAATTGTTCGAGCGGTAGATCAATTTGTGGCATGAATAGTTCCTTTGCTTGAGAAGCTGACGAGGAGTTGAAAACTCCTCGCTAAGTCAAACATCCTGCCGGGCGGAGGACAAGAAACACATACGTCCTCGTCTTTCACTCGAAGAGTGCTTCTCCTAGCGAGGAGTTTTCAACTCCTCGTCTCGCTGGTCGTATCTTACCCGCATCTTGTAACCGCCGGGCGATTGTGATATAATGCCGCTATGACAGAGCGCTTTGTGCCAAAGGTCGTGCTGATTGTCAACCCGACCGCCGGGCGCGGCAAGGCCGGGCGGCAGGTGCCGGAAATCAAGCGTCTTTTGGGCGACGCCGCGAAAGACTGGCAGTGGCAGTTTACCGAGAAAAGCGGCGACGCGGCGGCTTTGGCCCACCTTGCAGCGGCGTCCGGGGCGCGTCTGGTCGTTGCGGTCGGCGGCGACGGCACGCTGCATGAAGTGATGAACGGGGTTCTCGGCAGCGGTGCGACCGTCGGACTGGTCCCTTATGGTACCGGCAACGACTTTGCGCGGGCGCTCGGCTTGTACGGCAGTCTGGAGGCTGCCTGCAAGACACTCACGTCCGGCATTACCGAGAGGGTGGATGTCGGTGTCATTGACGGAGCGGGAACCGGCGGACCACGCCATTTTCTGGTGCTGGCGGGGACCGGCTACGATGCCCGGACCGCTCAGACCGTGAACTCCGGCATTCGGTTTTTGTCGGGCCCGCTGGCCTATGTCTGGGGCGCGATTTTAACCCTCGCAAAGTTCAAGCCGTTCACGCTGGCATTAACGCTCGACGACGACCCGCCGCGCCGATTAAAAGCCATGTTTGTCTCGTTTGCCAACGCCGAGACTACCGGCGGCGGGATGAGAATCGCACCTGGCGCAGTGGTAGACGACGGCTACCTTGATGTGTGCCTCGTCGCCGAAGTCTCGAAGCCGACGCTTTTGTACAATTTGACACAGATTTTTTCCGGGAAGCACCTGCGCTGCCCGGCAGTCTCGATGCACCGCGCCCAAAGCCTGACGGTAGACGCCGACCCGCCGCAGCCACTGCTGATTGACGGCGAAGTGTTAGGCACAACCCCGGCGACCGTTCGCGTTTTGCCCGGTGCCCTGCCGTTTCTGGTTCCGGGTCCGTGACCGACATCGTCATTCCGGCAGGCGGCGAGATTGACACGAAATTTGCCGAGCGGATCGGCAGCCCGTACCGGGCGCTCGCGCCGCTGGGGCCAAACAGAACCCCAATTTTGCAGCAGGTCGTGAACACGCTGCGGGAGGCCGTGACGGATGCCAAAATTATCTGCGTCGCGCCGGACGCCGTTCGGCAGGCCATTGCGGATGTAGACGTGTGGCTGCCGGCGGGCGGGAGCGGCCCGGAGAACATGCGTCTCGGCCTGCGCCAAGCACGGCAGGACAGGTCCGCCCTGCTCTGCGCGTCCGACCTGCCGCTGATGACAGCCGACGCTGTCCAGAAGTTTGTTATGGCCTGCCGACCCGGCATTGAGGTCGCAGTCGGTCTCGTCCGCGCGAGCGACTATGAAGCGGCGTTTCCGGGTGCGCCGCCGTCGGAGTTTACTGCGCTGCCGGAGACAGGACCGATCACACTCGGCGGACTATTCCAAGTCCGGCCCGACCTGCTGACGCGCCAGAAAGACCTGTTCGGCAGGCTCTTTAACGCCCGCAAGTCGCCGTGGCAGGTGGCGGGCATTGCCGGGCCGCGACTGCTTTGGCAGCTTGCGACTAAAACCCTGACTCTGGCCGCGATTACGCACCGGGCCGAGTTTTTACTCGGTGGCTCCGTGCAAGTTGTTTCGAACACCGACCCATCGCTTGCTTACGACACTGACACTTTAGATGATTACACCTACGCAGAGACCCGCATTGGAACCTGATATGCCCCAGCGGCACTTCATGACCGAGCGCTCCATGCTGACCCGGATTGCGGTCGGCTTAATCGCGGCCGGGGCCTATATCACCGTCAACTTCGCAGCGAACGGCCTGCCGTTCGCGCTCAGCGTCGCGCTTCTGTCGGTCGGCGGTACACTCGAAATGTACCGTGCAGTGAAAAGGCAGGGCGGTGAGCCGAGCGAAGCTCTCGGCATCCTTGCCTGCATCGCGTTCCAGATCATTGCCTGGACCCACAACGGTCAGCAGTTCGGTCCCTACCTGCCGGCGTCGCTGCTGCTGCTGGTTATTGCGACCCTCTTGACGGAGCTGTTTAAGCGCCGTCCGAGGCCGATTGTGACTATCGGGACAACCGTTCTCGGCGCGGTGTATGTCGGCTGGCTGTTTTCTTATCTCACCCTGCTCCACGGAATGCAGCCGGGCATGATCCGGTTCAGCGGCGCGAATATCCCTCTGCTCATCCCGCCGGTGGCCCACACGACCCCCGGCGAGTGGCTGGTCATCTTCGTTTCCGCCTGCACCTGGATGTGCGATACCGGGGCGCTATTTTTCGGCAAGGCCTTCGGGCGTCATAAGCTCGCGCCCACTGTCAGCCCCGGCAAGACGTGGGAAGGGTCCGTTGGCGGCGTCCTGACTTCTCTTCTCACCGGCGCGGCACTCGGCCACTGGCTGCACTTGCCGATGGTTCATGCGCTCGGTCTCGCCGCTCTTTGCGCTGTGGCCGGTCAAGTCGGCGACCTCTGCGAGTCGGTCATCAAGCGCGACCTCGGCATTAAAGATTTCGGCGTGCTTCTCCCCGGCCACGGCGGCATTTTAGACCGCATTGACTCCATGCTCTTCTCCGCTCCTCTCGCCTACTACTATGTCCTGCTCTTCCTGATGCGCGTGCATTGAGCCGCTGTCATCAAAGATGATTTCTATGTCAGATGAAAAGAAGTTCATTAGACCGGCAGATTTAGCGGCTCAAAGTGCTGGCAAAAGCGCATGGTTCGACTGGTATATTGGTCGTCTGGAAACCAATTCTGTCACAGCTCCGCGACAGGAAGGTGTTACTTATCGTTGTCCCTGCTGTGGCTACCTCACTTTGAAGGAACGAGGCGGCTATGACATTTGCAGTGTCTGCTTCTGGGAAGATGATGGACAGGATGATCAGGATGCGGACACTGTGCGCGGTGGGCCAAACGGATCGGCCAGCCTCACTCAAGCCAGAGAAAACTACAAAGCGTTCGGAGCTTCGCTTGAACGCCGCAGAAAAAATGTTCGTCCTCCAAAACCGGAGGAACTTTAAGAGCCATAAAGACTATGTGTTAAAACACACGGCTAGACAGCGAAGACGCTACGAAGTACCGCTTCGCGGCACTCAGATTTTCGCGGCACTCAGATTTTCGCGGCACTCAGATTTTCGCGGCACTCAGATTTTCGCGGCACTCAGATTTTCGTCTTGTCTTTCTTAACCCCGCGAAGCGGTGTTTTGTGGCGTCCGCGCCGTATAGCCGTGCCATTTATGGCATGGTCGGAATAACACATGGGCCGAAAATACCATTTCTTTTATCCTTCCCTCGCAAACTCCCCCACCACCGGCAGATGATCGGATGCCTGACTCTCAACCACCGAGACACTTTGGCAAGTCAGCAATGGCGCGTAAAACAGATAATCAATGCGGCCTTCCAAAGCATTGGTCGGGTAGGTCCAGCGGTCCTGGATGGCATCGGCGTCCGCTAATCCCGTCTGAGACAGCAAGGTACGGATGGCGGGGGCGTCGGAGCGCTCGTTGAAGTCGCCGCAGACGATGACGGGGTAAGTGGCCGCTTGAACGAGTTCGGCGAGACTGGCGGCCTGTTTGACTCGCTCCTCGCCGCTCAGGCCAAAGTGGGTGCAGAAGAGGGCGACAGGACCGGTGGGTGTGTCGAGACGCACTTCCAGAACGCCGCGCTGCTCGCGGACACTCGGCAGCAGATGGTTTTGAACCGCGCCGACGGGGTAGCGCGAGGCGACCGCGAGGCCGTAGCCGCCGACACCGATCCGCAGATTTGCCTGGAACGTCACCGGCAGGCCGAGATGCTTTTCGAGCTGCCTCGGCTGGTCCTGAAACCCGCTCTGCGGCAGACGCTGATGGACTTCCTGCAAGCAAATAACATCGGCGTCTTGGGCTGAGACGACCTCAGCGATGCGCTCCGCCGAGCGCACGCCGTCCATCCCCAGGCAGCCCCGAATGTTGTAGGTCATCACGCGCATGGACTGTCCTCGCTTTCCAAATCTCCCAGGCTAAAAATCCATAAAACGGGCCATATTCAGCCACTGAGACCCACCAATAGGCTTGCATTGAGTAGTAATAAGTATACAGCAGAATGGATGTCCCGGACAGCAGCACAAACGCAAAGCGCGGCTTCTGCTCCACCAGCGGCACAAAGGCCAGGGTCCAGAGCAGATACCACGGGAACAGGGTCGGGATGACCAAAAGCGTCACGCCCAGCACGATCAGTGACCGGCGCAGAAGCTCAGTATAGGTGTCAACCGGACGCCGCACGGACCAGAAAGTGATGCCGAGAATGGCCGCATCGGACAGCTTTTCGGTGATCGCATAATGGTTGTGCTTCGTCAGGAGGCTGAGGCCGATGTTCACCCAGCCGAACATCCCGGCGTTCACATGGACATTTTCTAAGTACTGATGCATCCCGTGCAGGAACTCCGGCAGGAACACCCAAAGCGGCATTCCGAGATACAGCAAAGCGCAGACCGCCCAAACGCCAAACGCCCGGCCATGCACCCGGACAAACAGCGGGATCAGCAGCAGAGAAAAGCCTTTGGTCATCACCGACGCCGCCAGCAGCAATGCCACCCAAGGGACTGTCTTGCCGCCCCGCATTGCTAAGGAGAACGCCGCCAGCAGAAAGAAGACGCCGACAATGTCCTGATGGCCCGCCAGCGAGACTTCGGTGATCGGCAGCGGACACCACGCATACCAGATCACTTGGGTGAGGGGGCGGTTCAGCCGCTTCAAAATCACCAGCAGCAGGCCGATGACCCCGAAGTCGAACAGCATGTACAGACACTTGTAGCCGACCGTGTTGCTGCCGAACACGAAGTTCTCGAAGGCAAAAACGCCCTGCGAGACCGGCATGTAAATAGACTGGTAGCTCTTATACTCCATCTGGTTCCAGCCCGCATCGCGCAGGAACCGCAGGGTCTGGGCGTTCGGTGCCCAGTGGTAGGGATTGATGCCGTGGTTGATTAGCCGCCCATCCCAGACATACAGCAGAATGTCGGTCGAGAGCTGCGGCGGAGCGAACACGACTGCCAGGCGGAACAGCGCCGCACCGCCGAGTATCAGCAGCAGCGTGACTCTGGAGCAGGAAACTGGCAGGGCCGGCGCAAGACGAGCCGCCGCGTAGGTGTAAGTCACAAACGCTATTATATATAGCAGAATATAGACCCAAGCCGGGTTCAGCGGGTACAGCCGCTGGCCCAGACAGCCGTACACCGCCAGCAAGTCTACCGCCGCTAGGCCGAGCGCCAGCAGCGGCAGCCTGGTATCAGGATTTCGAGGAGTGGATTCGGTCATGCCGTCTTGTGGAGTGTGTCGAGATTTGAAGATAGGGCCGAAGGGCAGCGGCAAAGCTCGCGGCGGTCTGCTCTCCCATTAGCGCTTTCACCTGCCGCCCGGCCTTGTCATAAATGATTGTGCGCGGCAGATCGCCCTGCCAGGCGGGATCGAAGGCGTTAATAAACTCTTCGGGATCACTGCTCTTTTCTAAAAACGCCGGGAAGTTCGCGCCGGACTTGGCAAGAAACGGGCTGACTTTCGTATCTTTGTCCTTAAGCTGGTCCGCCGAGACGCAGAATACGCGCAGGCCCGACGCTTTGTACCGTCGGCTGGTCTGGACCAGCGCGGGGAACTCGGCGACGCACGGCCCGCACCAAGTCGCCCAGAAGTTGACCAGGACGACATGGCCCTTCTGAGCCGCAATGGCACGTTTGATGACCGGCGCATCGGCAGGCATGACGCTGATTGGCGCAGCATGGGCGGCAAGAGGTGCGGCCAAGAAGAGGAACCCACCCCACAGCAAGCTGCGGCCCTCCCTGTTAGGGAGGGCAAAGAGGCAGCCAAGGAGCCGACGAGAGTCTTGTCTTAAACTCCTTGTCCTCCCTAGCAGGGAGGACCCCTGCGAAGCAAGGAGGTGGGTTCCTAAAGCAAGAAGGTGGGTTCTCATCGCTTGATGCTGCATCCGAACGCCTTTGTCTGTGCCTTTGCTACGGGTTTGCCCGCCAATGTCTCGTCAATCGCATTTGCCAGGTCGTGCGTATGGACGTTCGCCGGGTCCATGTCGTTGTCAATGCGCCCGTGGTAGACCAAGACGCCTTGACTGTTGATAACATAGGTTTCCGGGGTCACATGGGCCGTGTACGCATCAGCGGCGACATCGCCTTTGTCCACGAGCGCCGGGAACGGGAAGCCTTTCGCTTTGGCATACGCCGCGACTTCGGCCTTCGGCTCGTTCTGGTCGGAGAAGATGCCGGCAAACGAAACGCCTTTGGGCGCGTACTTCGCCGCCAGCGCCTTCATACGGTCATTGTAGGCGTTGGAATACGGGCAATGCACGGACAGGAACATGACCACAGTAGCCTTGCTGCCCTGCATCAGCGAGGTCAAAGACCGCGCCTGATCCGTCTGAGCATTCGGCAGCGTGAAGCTCGGCGCAGTCTGTCCGACAACCGCCAGGCTGCCGGTTTTGAGGCCAGCAAGCGTGAGATGCGGACCGTCTTGACTGAGAACTGACTCCGAGGACCGAGCAGCAGCACTTTTAGTCGCCGGATGCGCTTTGATCCAGGCAATCCAATCGTCGCCACAGGTGTTGAGATGGCCGTTGACATTGCTGTCTACATAGGCAACTTTCCCATCTGCCCCGACAATGTACGTCACGCGGTTCGCAATGTTTGCGCCGGGGATGAGAACGCCGTAGTCGGCGGACATGGTGTGCTTGGTATCGGCCAGCAGCGTATACGGGATGCCTTCTTTGGTGCAGAACGCTTGATGCGATTTCGGGTCCTGTACGCTCACGCCGTAGACCTGGACGCCCATCGCCTTCAAATCTTTGTATGACGATGTCAGGGAGTGCGCTTCTAATGTGCAGCCGCCGGTGAAGTCGGCAGGATAGAACGCGAGCAGTGTTACTTTGCCTTTGTTTTCGGCGTTCGTGCGGGTCACGCCGGTCTGATCCGGCAGGGAATAGGCGGGTGCGAGTGCGCCGATAACCGGCGCGGCGGCGTCCATCTTGGCTTTCGCCTGGGCGAAAGCGACGGCAGCCACCGCGGCAGTTCCGGCAACTCCGAAGAGGACAATTTGCTTGATGCGTTTCATGGGCGGGTGTGCTTTCTAAGTGAGCGGGCGGCTCTCTGAAACCGATGACGAGGGCAGTATTCCCGGCCTTGAAAGGCCAGGCTAGAAGTTCACAAAAGCCCTCCGGGCTTAAAGACATCCTTCAGGGACGTTCTCAGCCCTGGAGGGGCTTCGTGCACTTTTAGCCCGGTCACTCATGGCCGGGTTCTCCCCTGACTGGATGCCCACTGCTTCCTCTTATACCCCTTCCGCCGCCAAAGTGTTCTCCCAATCGGCAATCGGCAAAACACGGACTTCGAGCGGGAGGGCGAACGTCTTCTCAAATGCCGCCGCTTGTGCTTCCGCTGCCCATAGCTCAAGCTGGGCGTCGGCGGACGCATACAGGGTCAGACGCACACGGTCCGGGTGCGTCAGCTTTTCATTTACGACTTCCTTGACCAGCATCAGGTGGCTGCGGTCCAGCGCCTCGGCAAAGCGCAGGGCGCAGGACAAAACCCGAATGACCCGCTGGGTGCGAGCATCCAGCCGGGCAAACCCGGCGTGCTTGCGGCGCGGAATGGACTTGCGGTGGTACAGCGCAAGGCTTGCCATGATCTCGATCTCGCGATCATTAAAGCCCAAAAGCTCGGAGTGCCGGATCAGATAATACGAGTGCTGCTGGTGGTCGGTGTGGGACACGAAGAACCCGGAGTCATGGAGCAGGCCGGCATACTCCAAGAGTTCTCTGGCCCGGTCGTAGTCGTGCAGGCCGAGCGCCTTCCATTGGTCAAACAGAGCGAGCGACAGGTGAACAATGTGCGCGGCGTGAGTCTCGTCCACGCGCGTCGCCGCCATAAGCTGATGGATGGACCGCCGCCGGGCGCTGTCGTCGGTGACGGTTTTTTCGGCAGGAACATCGAGCGCGTCTCCCCGGCGCAGGCGGTCTACGATGATGCCTTCGCGCAGGCCACGGTCGCTGATCTGAATAGAGGATGCACCGACTGTTTCCATCACTGTCTGCAAGATGGCCGAGCCGCCGATAATGATGTCCGCGCGTTCAGGGTTGATGCCGGGAACCCGCCGCCGCTGCTCGACCGGAAGGCTGCATAGGCGCTTGGTGGCGGCCTGGATGTCCGGCAGGAACAGCTCGTAGTTCCGCAGGGAAGTCGGCACCGGAGCCGCCGCACTGTTTGCAATAATCTCCGCGAGGTTTTGGGCTGTTCCCGATGACCCATACATCGCCGAAAACCCGGCGTCTTTAATCGCCCGTACCGCCGGCACAAGCAAAGAGCGGACGTGGCGCTGCAAACCGGCCCACGCGGCCGGGGAGATCGGCTTGGACGGGTCCACCACTCCCTCGGCGGTCAAGCGGATCGCGCCCATTTTGAGGCTGTCCAGAAATGAGTAGCCCGTGCTGCCCCCGACAATCAGCTCGGTCGAGCCGCCGCCGATGTCCATAAACAGAGCATTCGTCTCCGGCGGCAGGTCTACCCCACTGACGCATCCCAAATAAATGAGGCGGGCTTCTTCCTGACCGGAGATGACTCGCACGTCGAGGTCCGCCAGCTCACGCACTCGCTGAACGAAAAGGTAGCCGTTGTCAGCTTCCCGGACAGCGGCGGTGGCGAGCGCGACAATCTCTTCCGCCCCAAAGCCCCGCGCGACTTCGGCGAACCGGGCGCAGACCAGAGCGCCCCGCGCAACCGCCGCTTCGGTCAGCGAATGCCCGCCGTCCTCGCCGCTTTTGTCTTCAGCGCTTCTGCCGGGCGCGTCTTTGGCGGCCCGGTCAAACTCGCCTTCCCCAAGCCGGACCACTTGTTTTTGGGACGCCAGCGTGGTCCAGGTGCCGTTCGCCTGTGTTTCCACCACAGCGAGCCGAACCGAGTTCGTACCAATGTCCATTGCCGCAAAGATACGCATAGGTCATTAGCATACCCGATGCGCCGGGGTGTGGTCAAGAAAGACCCGATCGGGGAAGTTTATGCAGGAGTCCGGGTGCCAGTTCGCGAAACAAACGCGATGCTGAAAGACACCCCGCAAGAAACTCCCATTTCTGAGACCCTGCCGAAGCCTGCCCGGCGGCTCGAATCGCTCGACATCTGCCGGGGCGTTGCCATTCTCGCCGTGCTGTTCATCCATGTGTCCGGCCACTTCCTGCCCCTCCTGCATTCGCCGAAGTCACACACAACGCCGTCTGCGGCGTGGTACGCGCTCGCCCTGCCAAATTTGGACTCACAATGGGCGGTGCCATGCTTCCTGATGCTGAGCGCCTTTGTGAACGCCGTCAGCCTCGCCCGCAACCCCGACATTCCCGGCTATGCGGTGCGCCGACTCAAAGCCGCCGTTTTACCGTATGTGCTGTGGAGCGGTATTTATGTTGCCGTCAACCGGGCGCTGGGCCAAGAGCATCACCTGAGTTTGGGCCATATCGCCAAGCTGCTGCTCACGGGAACCGCCGAGTTCCATCTTTACTTTTTTGTGCTGGTCATCGAGCTGTACATCGTGCTGCCCCTGCTGCTGCCCATCTTCCGCCGGCGGCCACCGTTCTGGGCTGTCGCCCTCGGCGCGGTCACTTTCGAGGGGGCCGTATACCTGCTGAACCGCTTTTTGCTGCCGCACAAGTTCCAGCCAACCATTGCTTGGGACACACTACCGGTGGCGTTCGGCCTCTGGCTATGGAGTCAGCAGCATCGCTGGCCGGAGATTTGCAGAAGGGGACTGCTCCCGGCGCTCGTGCTGACGTTCGCGGCGGCAGTCGTCTACACACCGCTCGGCATCCAAACACTTCTACCGCCCGCGCACATCAACACGGCTTTGTACCAGTTCGGGCAGTGGGGATTTACGGCAGGCATGAGCTTTCTGGTGCTGGCGCTGTCCGTCGCCCTCGGCAAAAGCCGCTTAACCACCGTACTGTCTTTTCTCGGCGCGGAGTCGCTGGGGATTTATGTCATGCACCCGCTGGCGATTATTGCGCTGGACAAAATAGGCGCAAAGTCTCTCGGCGCGGGTATCGGAATGGGGATTTATTACGCGGCGTGTCTGGGCCTGCCGCTGGCGGCGGCATGGGTGTGGAACAAAGGAAAAGCGGCGATTACCGGGTCACGTCCGCCAAAATGAGGTGTCGGGGGTGCTGCCGCCTGTCGGCAAAGAACGCGCTGCACTTCCGGCAAGAACAGGCTCTCGCGGAACACGCGGCTCTCGAACTCCACAGGCCGCCGCGCCCGGCTCTTCGCCATCCGTCCTGGCAGCGGCGATTTTGGTGCCCTGAGCCATAAGTGAGGCTAACTGATCCAGCACGAAAGCAGAGATCGGCGAGTGCGCTTGCTCCCAGTCCGGTTCGGTGGCCCGACGCACAAACTCCCGTTGTAGTACGAGAAAACGCCATTCCTCCACCGGCTCTAGCCCGGCATCCTGACAGCCTAGTACATAGCACTCATAACCATCATAGGTTTCCACTGCCCCACCCTCCCTCGGTAAAACTGGCAATCAACTGAAGCTATTGTACCATGAGGCGGGCGGGGCGTCAAGGAAGCAAAGGTCACGTTCGGTAACTCGCGGCAAGAGAGCCGGCGATGGCGTGCCAGCCGTCGGCCAAAATGAAGACCAAGACTTTGGCGGGGAGGGAGATGACGGTCGGCGGGAGCATCATCATACCCATACTCATTAAGAGTGACGACACGACGAGATCTATGATGATGAATGGGATGTAGATGATAAAGCCGAAGATGAAGCCCGTTTTTAGCTCGGAAATCACGAACGCCGGAATGACCACCTGCATCGGCAGAACGTCGGCGGGATGGGCGGGGTCGGTGATCTTCGGAACCGGCGTTTTGCTCATCTGCAAAAACAGCTTCAAATCGGCTTTATAAGTCTGGGCGACCATGAACCGGCGCAGGGGGATCTCGCCACGCTCGATCGCCGTATTAAAGTCCATTTTGGAAGAAAGATACGGCTGAATGGCGTCCGAATTCATTTGGTTGAATGTCGGTGACATCACAAAGAACGTCAGAAAGAGGGACAGGCCGAGCATGACCTGGGTGGGGGGAATGCTCTGCGTGCCGAGCGCGGAGCGCAGAAACGACAGCACGATGACAATGCGCGTGAACGCCGTGGTCATAATCAAGAGCGCCGGGGCGAGTGTCAGCACAGTCAGCAGCAGCAAAATCTGAAGCGTGTTGGCGACCTGCTGCGGACTCTTCGCCGGGGCGCTGCCGGGAATGGTCGGCAGCGCAAAGGTCGGGAGGCCGCCGTGCGCGGCGGGATGTTGGGCGTGAGCAGCCCCTGCGCTCAGGCTTAACGCCAGCAGGCAGAGAAAGAAAGTGCGGCGGGAAGTCAAGACGGTTCCTCCGGCTGCTGAGGGGACAGCAGCGAGCGCAGGCGGGCATTGGCAGCGGCGATGCCGGACGCGGCGGGATGAGAGTCAACTCCGGTCAAGGGGTCGGCGCGGGTCAAGTAGTCTTCGAATTCGTCGGAGAGCGTCGGCGCTTCAGCACTGAGCGTGTCCCATTCGGTGATCGCCGTGACACTTTGCGCCGTCGCGCCGAGCAGCAGGGTTCGCTCCCCCACCCGCACGACATGAAGCATCCCGCCGCCCGGCAGGGCCTGCGACGACACAACGGTGACAGCCGGGTCCGCCGCGCCGGCGGCACGTCCAAACAGAGGGCCGGTCAGCCGCGCCGGTGCTCCACCCGCCCCCGGCTTGACTAGGTTGAACCGCTTCAGCACATAAACCGTCCCGGCGACGCCTGCCAGCACGACGACAAGGGCTTCTAAAGCGCGGCCCACCGACGACGCCGGGTCCGGCGCGGCCTCGCCTACGGCGGTCGGCATCGCGCTATCCCGTCCGCCATAGTCCGGCACTGCGGCAGGGACGGGCGGATGAGGCGGCGGCGCGGCCTGAACTCCACGGGCGGTTAAGAAGGCCAAGCCCAGACAAACTGCCAGAGGATTATGCAACCAGACTGCCAGAGGATTATGCAGCGCGGGCATGGATATCTTTCTCCGGCGCTTCGCGGTCCCGCGCGGTGATGATCTCGGTCACGCGGACGCCGAAGTTGTCGTCAATCACGATCACTTCGCCGCGTGCGACCAGCAGGCCGTTCGCGAACAAATCCACGGGTTCACCGGCGATCTTGTCCAGCTCGATAATCGAGCCTGCCGACAGGTCCATGATGTCCTGGATTAAAAGCCGTGTCCGGCCAAGCTCCACCGTCACTTCCAGTGGAATGTCCCGCACCCGGCTCAGGCCGCTGCCGGTGTCAAACGACAGTGGGGCCGCCGGCGCGGCAGGCGCGAAGCTCGGCAGGTCCACCAGACCCGCCCGGCCCGGCGCTTCGCCCGCCGCTGCTGCCAGTTCATCTTCACTGCCGGTATTCAGTTCCAAGTTTTCCACGCTCTGCCCGGCAGCTGCGATCAGCGCATCCAAATCGGCCTGGGACAGCATTCCGGCGCTGTCCATGTCTTCACTCTGGTCTTCACTCTGGTCCATGTCCGCGTTGTTTCCTTTCGGTTAATTGATAGCGCTTTGTTCGCGGTGTGCGACCAGGTCGGCAGCCGGCGCGACCACCTGCTCGATCTGCACAGCCAGCGTCTTGCCCCGCAGGCCAGTGCGGCCCCGGAACTTGACCTGACCGCCGATCAGCAGGTCTACCGTGCCGAGCTTGTCCTTCGGGGCGTGTGGGTCGTCGGAAGCCGGGCAGACTGCCATCGGCAGCACCTGCCCGACGGCAAGCGACACTAAATCAGAAACCGTGATTGAAGTGCGTCCCAGCCGCGCGACACACGGGACAGTGGTGGTATTCAGCCGCTTCGCCAGCTCCTGCGCGTGGTTGCGGGATGTTTTTTTGCGATCGGACACGAACCAGCGCTGGGTGCTCAGCTTCGCAAGAATTGGCTTGAGGAGCAGATACGGGATGCACAGGCTGCTTGCGCCCTGGAACTCCCCCATGCGGATCTGGAACAGTACCAGTACAACCGTGTCGTTGCCGGGGATAATCTGCACAAACTGCGGGCTGGTCTCCATTGACGCCACGGCAAGGTCCAGCGGCAGCACGGTTTCCCAGGCCGCGCGAAGGTCTGCCAGGCCCATTTCAACAATGTTACCCGCCAGCACTTTTTCGATGTCAGTCAGGTCCCGGACGACTTTGCCCGCCGCACCTTTGCCGCCGAGCAGCCGGTCCAGCATGGAAAACAAAATTCCAAAGTCCATCTCAAAAATCGCCTGCCCGGAGAGTGTCTCGACATTCAGGATATTCAGCAGCGACTCGGATACGGTCTTGATATACTCATCGTAAGGCACCTGCTCGACCGACATCAGCTCCACTTCAATCTGGGTCCGCAGGTGAGCGGCCAGCGACGACATGAAAAAGCCGGCGAAATTCTCGTGCAGCATTTGCAGGGCGCGGATATGATCTTTCGAGAGCTTGTCAGGCCGGCGAAAATCGTACACTTCATAGGACGGGGGCAGAACACTCTGGCGCTGAGCCGCTTGCAGGGCCAGTCCGGCGGCGGCCCGGCGGCGCTTGTGCAGGGGCAGAAAGACGCGCCCATCAGCAGTGCGGGCCTGCGGCAGCGCCGCCGACGCGCTCAGGCCCGCCCGCCGCTGCTCAACGGCTTCCGGCACCGGGGCAGCCTCACCTGTGACTGCCATCGTTGACAAGAGCGATTCGATTTCCGATTGAGATAAGACTTCGGCCATGGTAAAAATACTGGGTTTTGAGGCAAAAAAGAGAAGAAATAACAGAAAAACACCGGAAGCTTCACGCTTCCGGTGTTCTTATTCCATACTGCCTGCCGAATGTTCACAAGTTTCTATTGAGTGACAAAATTGGTGAAGTAGACGCCCTGCACGTCGTCTTCGCCCAGGGCTTCATTGACGTTCTTTTTGATCTGTGCTTTGAGCTTTTCGCGGCCTTTGATCGGCGTCACCTCGTCGCGCGTCTGGGAAGACAGCGCGGTCAAAACGGCATCACGGATGGCGGGCGTTTCTTCTTTCAGCCCTTCAGCGGTCTTGCCTTTGGCCTTGTCCAGTTCTAATCCGACCGTAACTTTGAGGAAGTGGTCGGAGCCGGGGTCGGACAAGTTGACCAGAAACTCGTCGAGCGTCATCACTGGGCCTTTTTCGACTTTTTTGACCGCTCCGGCGTCTTTTTGCTTAGCGCTGGCTTTCTGCACCACCATAAAGGCTGCGCCGAGGACGACGACCGCAAGGACCGCCATGATGATCATTAGCGGCGGACCTTTTTTCGCCACTGCCGCCGTGTCTGTTTTTTCGCTTTTGTCCGCCATGCCGCGTCTGTCTCCATCTTGGTGTGTTGATTGGTATATTGATTGATTTGGAGCGCCCATCTGGTAGGGGGCGCACTTTGATTATCGGCGGCGGCACACCGGAACTTTACTGGGCCGTCGCCAGGCCACTGCCGGGGGCATAGCGTCGGAGCAGGACAATCTCGACCCGGCGGTTCCGGGCGCGGTCGGCCTCGGTATCGTTTGGAGCGAGCGGGCGCTGGTCGGCGCAGCCGGAGGCTTCCATGCGGTCCGACGCGACGCCCTGCGATTCAAAGTAGCGCAGCACGGTCGTTGCCCGCGTCGTAGACAGCTCCCAGTTCGAGGGGAAGCGCTCGGTATGAATCGGCAGGTTGTCGGTGTGGCCTTCCACGCGAATGGGGTTCAGCGGGACGGTCTGCGTGATTCTGGCGACGGTCGCGAGCAGTCCCATTTCTTCGGGCCGCAGATCGGCCTGCCCCCGTGCAAACAGCATTTTGTCGGTCATCACGGTGACGACGACGCCGCGCTCATTGCGAGAGACCTGCATCATGCCCTGCAAGCGGTTCTTCTGAATAAATTCTTTGACGGTCTGATACGCTTTATCCAGCCCATTTGAATCCTGCTGGGACTTGGCGTTTTTAATGAAGTCTTCGGTGGAGGTCTGCCCCGGCTTGCTGGAGTTCATAATCGAGGGCGTGGCGTTCAGTCCCCCGCCCCGGCTGAAAATAGTCGGGACACCGTTCATCGAGCTTTCGCCGAAGCCGGACCGGACCGAGATGGCGAGCTGCTGGAACTTGGCCTGGTTCATCACGGACATTGAGTAGAGCATGATGAAGAACGCGACTAAGAGCGTGATCATGTCGGCATAGGTAAGCAGCCAGCGTTCGGCATTCTCGTGTTCACCCTCGCCGCCTTTTTTCTTTTTGCCTGCCATGGCGTGTGCTTCTTTCCTTGTGGTCTAGGGCGGGCGAAGAGTCCCTCCCAGCCCCCAATATCGGGGGCTGGGGGGAGCGATCGCTACACCGCCGCCGCTTCCGCTTCAATCGTCTTGCGGATCTTCGGCGAGAGGAATGCTTTCAATTTTTCTTCGACGATGCGCGGGTTGTCGCCGGCTTGAATGGCGAGAATGCCTTCCATGATGATCTCGCGCACCAGCACTTCTTCATGCGAGATCGCTTTGAGCTTGTTGCCCAGCGGCAGGAACAGCAGGTTCGCCGAGCAGACCCCGTACAGGGTTGCAATAAACGCCGCCGCGATACTCGGCCCCATACTGCCGGGGTCCGACAGGTTGGCGAGCATATGAACCAGGCCCGACACCGTGCCGATGACGCCCAGTGTCGGTGCAAAGCCGCCCATCGTGCCGAACAAGTTTGCCCCTTCGTGGTGGCGGGTGCCGAGGAACTGGATGTCGGTCTCCATAATCTCGCGCACCAGCTCCGGGTCGGTACCGTCAATCGCAAGCTGGATGCCTTTTTTGAGGAACGGGTCATCCATCTTCTGCACTTCATCTTCCAGCGCCAGCAGCCCTTCGCGCCGGGCTTTTTCGGCGTATCCGACAAGAGTTTTGATCAGATGCCCGACATCTTCTTTTTTAGAAAGAAACGCATTCTTGACAATCCCCGGCAGGCTGGTGACGGTGGACAGCGGAAAGCAGATCATGGACGCGCCCAGGGTGCCGCCGAACACGAGCAGGGCGGCGGACGGGTTCAGCAGGGCCGACAGGTCGCCGCCTTCAATGAGAATGGAGCCGAGGAACGCGCCCCAGGCGAGAACCAGGCCGATGAGTGTTGCTAAATCCATTTACGCTTCCTCTTTGTCTGCTTCGCTGGCTTTTCCCCCGGCCCTGAATGCCGGCCAGCGGCGGGCGCGGGAAGATGCCGGCGAGCCGCCGAAACTCGACGACGCGGGCGACGACTTCGTCCGTTGTTTGCTTGACCAGCATCTTTTTGCCGGTCACCAGCGTGATGTGCGTGTCCGGAAGCGCTTCGACAATCTCGATGAGATCGGCGTTCAGGATAAAGTCGCTGCCGTCGAACCGGGTGACTGTAATCATAAGGTTTGTTTCCGAGACCTGCCGCACCGCTTCGCTGTGGTCTTTCCTTCAGGAAGGACCCTGTGAAGCGAGGTGGTAGGTCGTTACTGCTTGATCTGGATCACGTCGTTTAAGAGCTGATCCACGGTCGTGATGATCTTCGTGTTGGCCTGGAAGCTGCGCTGCGTGACGATCATGTTGGTAAACTCTTTGGACAGGTCTACGTTGGACTGCTCTAAGTAGCCGGTGCTGATTTTGCCGAGGCTGCCGGACTGGGCCGTGCCGATAGTCGGCAGGCCGGAGTTGATGCTGGGCGTGAAGGTATTGTCGCCCTGGCGCTGCAAGCCGGCATCGTTTGGGAAGTCCGCCAAAGACATTTGGCCGAGAACACGGGTCAGGCCGTTGTTGAAGATGCCGGAAATCGCGCCAGTGTCATCCACGCTGAACGACTGCAATGTTCCCGGCGCGTAGCCATTCTGGGCGGTCGGCGCGGCGCTGGAGGCACCAGCGATTTGTGTGACACTGCTGAAGTCCGGCGCAATCGCCTGGTTGGCAGTTGCACCATCGGTAGGATTCAAGGTGATCGTACCAGTCGCGCCGGTCTGCTTGCCGGTCGAGTCGAAGGTGATGGTTCCGCTGCCGGCGGCGGCGGCATCGCCGGACGCACTCCAGTTCCAGGTGTTGTCGGCGGCGTTGCGGGTAAAGCTTAGGGTCACACTTGCCGGCTCGCCGAGACTGTCGTAGACTTTTGTTGTCCGGGTGTAGGCAGGCGTGGAGGTATCCGACACAGCGCTCAGGTTGCCCCCAAAGGAGATGTTGGAAGTGGGCTGGACTGCGGTGATGCCGCCGACGGGAATGGACAGTTTGGACGCGGAAGTAATTTGCTGAGTCGAGTCAATGTTGCCGTTCGCATCGGATTTCCAGCCCAGGACATACGCGCCGGAAGAGCTATTGACCAGGTTGCCGTTGCTGTCCAGGGTGAACGAGCCGTCACGGGTGAAGGAAATTCCTGTGCCGTTGGTATTGCCGAGCATGAAGTAGCCATTGCCCTGGATCGCCATATCCGTCGGCTTGGACGTACTTTGCAGGCCGCCCTGGGACATGATGGTATCAATGGAGGACACCCGAACGCCAAGACCGACCTGCTGCGGGTTCGTGCCGCCGACGTTCGCGGCGGGGGTACTGGCACCTTGAATGGTCTGCGAGAGCTGGTCTTCGAATGTCACCCGCCCAGCTTTGTAGGCAGTCGTGTTGACGTTGGCGATGTTGTTGCCGATGACGTCGAGGCTGGTCTGCTGAGATTCAATCGCGGAGATGCCGCTGTACATGGCCTGTAACATAGTAAAATCCTCCTGAGTGTGTCTGCTGCCCGCCTTCATGCGGGCCGCGTGGGTGAGGCAGCGTCCTCAAAGAGGTCCGGCTGCGAGAGAACTAAAAAAGAGAACTGAAAAGTGAGCTACAAGATCATCGCGCTGTCAATGTTCGTAAAGATATTCTCTTTCAGCGCGTCCGATGCCACCGCCGTGATCACGGTACGGTTGGCGACAGAGACGACGAATGCCGTCTTATCCATGAGAACGAGTGAGTCTTTGGCTCCTTTCGTCGCGGCTTTGGTCATGGCCTGGCCGAGCCGTGCGATGTCGCTGTCCGACAGCGTGATTTGTCGGGACGCGAGCCGGGTCTGAGCATGGCCCGAAAATTTGATCCCCGCGCGGGCCGCCGAAACTGTCAGCGTATCTCCCACTTTGCCTTGCAATACTTGGTCAAAGCTCGGCCCAACGGTTTTGGCGTCTGGACCGGGGCGGCCTGCGCCAATCGCCGGCGCGGTCTGTATTCGGTTTTCAAGGTTTACAAGTGTAGACATATCATCCCTGATTTTCTGTGTTGACTTTTTCTGTGTTGACTTTTTCTGCGTGGGTTATTGAATGCTGGTCACGGTGGAGGCGTCAACGTTTTGTCCGCCCACTTGCAGATAGTTCGTGCCGTTTGAGAGCGAGACCGAAGTCACGACCCCGGAGATGCCTGCGTCAGTGTCGGTTGCCGTGGACACGGTTTTGCCGATGAGTGTTGCGCTCTGAGCGACATTCGTAAAACCCTGGTTCGCGGTCAGCGTGGAGTTCAGCGTCGTCGTTTCCTGAAGCTGCGAGAATTGGGCAAGCTGAGAAAGCGTCTGGGTCTGGTCTACCGGCGCGGTCGGGTCCTGGTTCGACAGCTCATTGACCAAGAGCGTCAGGAACTGGTTTTGGTCCACCGATGCCGTGTTGGAACTGGCTTTAGCCGTACCGTCGGCATTGACATTCGATGCCGTACCGTTGACGTTGGTTGGGATCGTCGTGTCTCTTGCGGTCAGCGCGTTGGCTGTCATCTTTTTCTCCTTTGGTTAAGTGTTCTTTGGCGGAGCGTCAAGCGCGAGTGTCTATTCTGCCTGATGCCGGACGAAGCGGCATCGCCGGGACAAGATCGTCTTCCGCCTCCGGCTCCGGGTTGAGGACAGGTGGCGGCTGGCCCTGACGGTTGTTCTGCGAGCTGCCCATGCCGAAGCTGCCGGTGCTTGCACCCGGCTGTCCGAAGCTGCGAGCTTGTTCCGATTGACCAGCTTGGTTATGATCGGCTTGACTTTGCCCGGACTGACCTTGCCTGGAAGACAATTCCACCGACACACTTTGCGCGGCAGTCTTGACTTCAATCGCTTTGGCTTCAACAGCCTTGCTTTCCGGCGCTTTGACGGAGACCGTCAAATGCTCCAGGTGCAGGCCCGAAGCCCGAAGCGCCTGATGCAGCGCACCTGTCTGGCTTTGCAGCGCGGCCTTCACCTGTGGCGTCTCCGCGACGATATGCGCCGTAACTATCTTTGCCGCTCCGGCGTTTTGGCTGGGCGAGACCGTCACCGAGACTTGCAGGCTGCCCCAATCTTTCGGGTGAAGCTGGACGCTCATCTGCTCCGACGCGCCGGGCTTTGCGGGCAGAGGCATCGCCCCAACTTGATCGGCGACTTGCCGGACCACTTCGGCCCGTTCTGTCGCCAAAAGCGGCTTGTCGGCTTTAGCCGTGTCGGCAGGAGCGGTGGCTTGGAGCATCGGTGCATTGTTCGTGCCGCTGTCGGCAGCTAAGGACGGCTTTAGTTCCTCCGCGTGCTTTTCCGGCATCAGTCCCAGTGTTGGTTCCGGCGCTGCCGCCGGAACGCCTGCCTTTACGCTCTCTGTCTGGTCCTGCACTAGCGTCGTCCTGGTAGAAGTATCGGCATTTCCCCCGGCGGGCTTCAGGGCCGCCGGCAGAAACTTCCCAGCAATTTTTGTGGGGCTAACCAGTTTTGTGGGGCTAACCAGCGTTTCGCGGGTCGGGAGGACAGCGGCGAGCGGCGCGGCGGCGACGGTCATGGCCGGTGATGGGATTGGGATGTTTTGCGGGGCTTGTGCCAATGGCGGCAAGAGGTCCGGGATCGCTTCCTGTGGGGCGCTCTGAGGGAGCGGCACGGCCTGAAACGACGCGGCAGAAACCGGACTAGGAACGCGAGGCAAACTGTTCGCCGCCTGTGGCGCTCTGACTGCCGCCGGCTTAACGGCGTCCGTACTGGCTGCTTTGAGTTCCGGCATCTGTCCTGCGTCTGTGACTTGTGCTGTGGCAAGCGTCGGCAGTCCCGTTTGCACAGGCGACACTTGCACAGGCAGCGTTTGTAGAGGCAGCGTTTGCACAGGCAAAGTTTGTAGAGGCGATGCTTGCGGAGGCGCAGTTAGTGTCCAAGTGCGAGGCAGCGGCAAGCCTATTTGGGTAGGCACAGCCTGAGCAAGTGCAGGCAGGGCTGATGTGGTTTGACCAGGAGCGGCTGCGCGGGGCGAAATGAGGGATGGCGTGTCCGAGCGGCTTGTCAGAGCAGGCATAGCTCGTTCGGGCGCGGCTTGGCTCAGCGGCGCGGCGAAAGCCGACGGCACCGGTACGGCAGCAATGAGTGCGGTCGCGGCAGGCACGGTCGCGGTAGTCACAGGCACGGTCGCGGTAGTCACAGGCACGGTCGCGGCAGTTGCAGGCACAGTCGCGGCAGCAGGAGTCATCGGAACCCGCGCGGCGAACAGGACCGGTGGCGTAGCAAAGAGTACCGGCGGCGCGGCGGTCTGACCGACGAGTGACGGTGCAGGGTCAGGCGCATTCGGCGCAGACGTTCCCTCTGCCGGACGCGGATCCTCAGCGGATCTTTGATGCCGTAGAACTTGGGATAAAGGCAACTCACTCGCGTCAGCATTCGATTTCGGCGAGGCCGGAAAGGAAAGCGTCGGCAAAGTGTCCATTGTCTTTGAGTCTGGCAATACCTGCTTTTTTGGCAGCGCCTGATTTTTAAGCGGCGTCTGCTTCGGGTCCGCCGTGAGCGCTTGCGTGGCTGCTGTCTTCGGCGCGGCAGGTATGATGCTCGGCGGGCTGCTTTGGGCAAGAAATGCGGCAAATAGCAGTGTGCCGAGCGGCTCCGGCAGGGGCGCAGCGCTTGCGGCAGCGCCCGGCGGCGCACCGGCAAGGGCCATCAATCCGGCAGTCATGTCCGGGGGCATAGCGACCTCCTTGATCGTTTTTCGGTCTCACTGGTATTGTTGGCAGGGTGGAGAAGAAAAGAGAGAGGCAAAAAGAAGGCCGCCCGGCGCAGGAAGCGCGGGGCGGCGGTGACGGAGGAAGTACCAAGCCTTGGGCGGTTAGATTTTAGCTTTTTCTTCAATGGACTGACCGGAATCTTGCTTGGACTGGCCGGCACTGATCGATTTCTCATAGTCGTCGTTGAAACGCTTGATGCCGATGTCGGTCAGTGGGTGCTTGAACAGCATTTCCATTGTCTTGAATGGAATGGTCGCGATGTGCGCTCCGGCCTTGATGCTTTCAGTGACTTGCAGCGGGCTTCGGATGGAGGCTACCAAAATTTCCGGGTCTTTCGGGAAGTCGTAGGTCTCCACCATGTTGACCGCTTCGACAATGCTCAAGGGCGCTTCGAGGCTGCCCATATCGTCAATGCGCCCGACAAAAAACGAGATGAACGACCCGCCCGCCTTTGCCGCGATCAGCGCCTGCGGCAGCGAAAAAATCAGCGTGACATTGAAGTTGATGCCCTTCGGCGACAGTTCTTTGACCACTTCCATCGAGTTCTGGTTCATCGGCACTTTGACAAAGATATTCGGCGACCAGGACGCAATATCCTGGGCTTCCTTCATCAGCTTGTCCACGTCGGTTTCGACGCACTCAGCGGAGACGGGAAGCTCGGTGCCGACTAGGTCAATAATTTCCATCACCCGCGTCTTGTGCGGAATGCCTTCTTTGGCGATCAGCGACGGGTTCGTCGTCACGCCGTCCAAAATACCCCAGGCCATTGCCTGCTTGATTTCGTCCACATTCGCCGTATCAATAAAAAACTTCATAATCCGTGTGCCTCCTCAGCAGCTCGTCAGCGGGGCCGTCCCTGAGAATAAGTGCCGAACGCCCTTTTCCTATATACCCGTCTTGACGGAAAATCGTGCGCTCTTATCCTTCCGGCAGCCGATCGTACACTGCATTTTTTGCACCGACGCGCAATGCCCAGCCGGAGTCGCCGTAGGACCAGTGCCACCACTCGCCGAGATAATTGGTCAGGCCAGTCTTTTCTAAAGCGCCGGCGAGCAGTTTTCGGTTGGCCTGAGCGTCTTCGGTCAAGCCTTTGGTGTCGCCGGGGGCGCTGGTTTCGTCCATCTCAAACGGTGAGGTCATATCGAGCCACTCGCGGGATGGCATCTGCATGAGGGACAGGTCCACTGCGCCGCCGGTGATGTGGGGCGGCGGGCAGGGGTCGTCCGGCGGGGCGGACATGGTGTTGGTCATGCGAACAAGCGTCGAGCGGTTCCATTCCGGGTGCTTCTCGGCAAACTCTTTCTTGATCTCCTCGTACATGAACTGCTGCTGGTGCATAGGCCGGAAGCCTTCGATAATGACCATGTCAATGCCACTCGGCAAAGCCTCGGCAGCTTCAGCCAGCATCTCGGCGACCCGCTTGCGGACTTTCGGGGTGCGCTTCATGTCCTCAAACTTCGGGTGCTTTTCGGCGAAGTGGATGCGTTTTGAGAGCGAGCGCGGGTCTACCAAAGCCTCGCCGTTGTCTTCGATGAGAACAGCGCGGAGTTTTGTGAGGGGTTCGCCAAAGGATCGGGCCATGAGTGTTACTTTCTGTGGGGAGAAGCCAGAAAGACGAGTAGTTGAAAACTACTCGCTAGGAGAAGCGTCCTATCGGACGAAAGAGTGCAGCATTCGGCATCATTATCTTCCACTCGAAGAGTGCTTAACCTAGCGAGTAGTTTTCAACTACTCGTCTTTCACCCAGCAATCTTCTTCGCAAACGCCAGCATTCGGTCGTACCAGCCAATGACCTGCTCCCGGTCGCCGCTGCCGTGGCCGGCGTCGAACCAGATCACTTCGATGTCTTTGCCCAGATCGCGCATTTTCGCTTCGTAGACTTCCATTTGGCGCGGCGGGCAGCGCGTGTCGTTTCTGCCTTGAATGATCAGCATCGGAGCGCGAACGGCTTCCGCATAAGTGAGCGGCGACGCAGCGCGGTACAAATCGGGCTTCTCGGCCGGCGTCCCGCCGAAGCTGGCCGTCGTGATGCCTTGCAGCAAGCCCGACGAATCTTCCCAGGTCAGCGTCTGGTCGGCAATAGCGACTAACGCCATGCCGCCCGCCCACAGTTCCGGGCGCTTGCCGAGGCCGAGCAGCGTCAAATAGCCGCCGTAGGAGCCGCCGGTCAGCAGGATTTTATCGGGGACGGCAATCTTCTCAGTCACTAAATAATCGCGGGCGGCGACCATGTCTTCCAGCTCCCAATGCCCGGCATCGCCCCAGATTTTCTGCAAGAAGTCGCGCCCGAATGTTGTCGAGCCGCGAAAGTTGACGGACAGCCAGGCAAAACCGTTTTCCGCCCAGAGCGATCCCATGCCGAAAGTTTCTTTGACAAAATCGTGCGGGCCACCGTGCGTCTCTAAGATGGTTGGGAACGGCCCGTCGCCGTCGGGCAGGCAGAGCCAGGCTTGTACCGTAACGCCATCGGACGAGGGGAACTGGACGGACTGAATGGCTCGGCCCGGCGGCAAATCGGCAGGCGGCAGGACATCCCGCAGATAGGCACCTGTCGTCCCGTCAAAGGCCGTCAGATGGGTCGGCGTTTGGGCATTGCCCCATTGCGCCCAGACTTCGTGCCCGTCCGGTCCGAAACCCGCGCCGTAGGAGCCGAAGATTTGAAACGAGCCGTTTGGGTGGTCCAGCCGCGTCACGGCTTTCGTGTTCACGTCATACAAATATAGCCGCTGAGCAGCTTGGTAAGTCTGGCACAGGAGAATTCGCTGGCCATCGGGAGACCAGTTCGCGGGAATGACATCGCCGTCAACCTCCGGCAGTACGATGTCCGTGACTTCGCCTGTCAGAGCGTTCCACAAGAGCGGGCGTCGGACCCCTGTTTGGTCGGAGCTTGCCGCGACGCGCGTGTCGCCGGCAACCGGACTGAACACGACAGGCTCCAAGCTGTTTCCCGGCCCATCTTCCAGTACGTCGAGGCGCTTGCCCTCAGCATCAAATGCAAACAGATGGTACTGCTGCTTACCGGTACGCTCGCTCGATGCGATCACCGAAATCTGTCCATCCGCCGACAGCAGCGGCGCACGGAACAGGTTTTTGGATGTGTAAAGCAGCTTTGGCTGGCCGAGTGTCCCATCGGGCGCAATGCTCAGGCGGCACAAGTTGTAGCCGTTCGCATCGTTAAAGCGAAAGAGAAACGCATTGCTTGACGCGCTGAACGCAAGGCTCGGCTGCGGAAACGCGATGGCGGACGCGCTATAGGGCGGCAAGCTCGGTGTGACGGGTTCCGCTGCACCACCGCTATAAGGAACGCGGACATACGACCCTATCTCGCTGCCTTTCGTGTCGTCCATGTAGTAGACATACGCGCCGTCGGGCGACAGCAGACCGAACGAGACGCCGCTTGGTTTATCGGTCAACGGCTGGAACTCGCCTGTAGCGATGTCCCAGGTATGGAGCTGCGGCAGGCCATTGTGCGCCTTCACGACAATGCCGCGCTCGGGGGCAAGTGCCGCGATTTGGCCGCCGCTGACAGACGGCGCTCGAAGCCGCCCTTTCCAAGTATCGGGAGCGGGAGAGTCGGCGGCGGGAGAAGTGATGGGTTGGGACATATAAGGCTGTGCTTTCTACGAAAAACGGGAAATGACGAGGGCGTTTACGCCCTCGTTCACTGATATTGCGATATTATCAGCCAATCTTTGAGACCGCTGCGAATTGTTCTTTCAGGGCCGGATACAGCGCCTGGTACACGGCGTAATACTCGGCATATTTCGCGTGTGCCGCAGCAATTGGCTCGGTGACGGCAACGGTCTGAACCGTCGCCGCGCAGGCGTCGGCGACGGAGGCATATGCCCCGGTGCCGACCGCCACAATGAGGGCCGCGCCGAGAGCAGGACCTTCGTCCACGGCGAGCGTGACGTGGGCCTGACCGGTCACATCGGCCTGGATTTGACGCCAAATCGCAGACTTTGCCCCGCCGCCGCCTGCCCGCACCTGCGTGACGGGAATGCCTAGCTCGCCGAAAATTTGGAACGAATCGTTCAAGGCGAACGCGACGCCTTCCATGACTGCCCGCGTAAAGTGCTGCCGCTGATGCCGGAGCGTCATGCCGAAAAAGACCCCCCGCGCGTCTGCATCCGGGTACGGCGTCCGCTCCCCCGTCAGATACGGCAAAAAGACCAGTCCTTCCGACCCCGCCGGCACCTGCGCTGCGCCGTCCGCCATCAGCGCATAGCGGTCGCCGCCGGTCGTCCGGGACACGACGCCTTCGGGCTGAAAGAACGTGTCCGCCAGCCAGCGCAGGCTGCCGCCCGCCGACAGCGACACACCCATCGTGTGCCACTTGCCGGGGACCGCATGGCAGAACGTATGCACCCGCAGTTTCGGGTCGGTCGCGGGCGTGTCCGAGTAAGCGAAGACAACGCCGGACGTGCCGATGGTGCTTGAGACAAGGCCGGTCTCCACCACCCCGCTGCCGACCGCCCCCGCCGCATTGTCCCCGCCCCCGCCTGCGACCGGTGTTCCTGCTGCCAGTCCAATCAGCGCCGCCGCTTCCGCGTGAACATGACCCGTAATCTCAACACTCTCCGCGCATTCCGGCATGAACGAGTACGGGATTTCCGCCGCCGCCAAGACTTCCCGCGACCACCGCCGGTTCTTCACGTCAAGAAGCGCCGTCCCAGACGCATCGGACACTTCGGTCGAATGCACTCCCGTCAGCTTGAAGCGAATATAATCTTTCGGCAGCAGCACTTTGGCGACTCGGTCGTAAAGCTCCCGCTCATGGTTCCGCAGCCAGACAATCTTCGGCGCGGTGAACCCTGTCAGAACGGGATTACTGATGTACTCGACCAAGTGCTCTTGGCCCACCTGCGCCGTAATCCAGTCGCATTCGGCCTGTGTCCTCTGATCGCACCACAGCAGCGCCCGCCTGAGTACGTTGTTGTCTTTATCCAGAAACACCGACCCGTGCATCTGCCCCGACAGCCCGATCCCCGCGATCTCCTCGCCGCGCACCCCCGCTTTCGCCAGCACGTTCTGCGTGGCTTTCACGGTTCCCTGCCACCAGTCCTCCGGGTCCTGCTCCGCCCACTGCGGCTGCGGCGTATACAGCGGATACTCCTGCGTATCCGACGCCACCGCCTGCCCCGCTTCCGTGATGAGAAGCACCTTCACCCCACTCGTCCCCAAATCCAGTCCCAAATAGTACGCCATTATTCGTCTCCTGCGGAGAATGCAAATTCCGCTGTTTCATCGCCGACTAGCAAATCAGGCAACGACGGTGTTATTGCTGCCAGTTGTTTTGTTGTAGTCTTGAACTCACGAACATTTTCACTGACCGGCATAATTTCTGCTAACTCTTCGTTACCAGCCACTGAGTCAAACTTAGTCATTCGCTTGCCGCTACGAATGACAGAACCTTCGAGAGTTCCAACTGCGCTATTGTATTCCTTTTGCAAGGACTCAATGCGTTTTCCAATGCCGGCGAATGTGTCCACGAATAAGCAAGCGGATTTGTAGATGTCTTCGCCGCATTTTTTGATGTCTTGGGCTTCCTTCTCAACGGAGGCACGCCGCCATAGCTGGTTTGAAACCTTTAGCAACAGCATCAAAGAGTTAGGCCCGCAAAGAATGATGTTTTTAGCCATCGCATACTCAGTCAATTCAGCATCATTTTCCATTGCAGTAGCGTACAAGTTCTCTGCGGGCAGAAATAGTACTACTGCTTCAACGGCATCTTGATGATCAGCAAAATAATTTTTTGACGACAAATCTGCGATCCTTGATCGCACATTGTCGCAGTGTTTCCTTAAAAACAGATTTCTTTGGTCAACATTTTCAGATTTTTGTGCTTCCACACAAGCATCCATAACAGCTTTAGCATTCACTATAACTTTCTGTCCACCAGGAAGGGAAACGACAAGGTCCGGTATCTTGCGGCCTTCTTCTGTCTCACGAGAAGCTTGGGTTTCAAAGTGGCATTTATCCTGCATCCCAACGAATTCCACCAACTGCTTGAGCATCATCTCGCCGTATTTTCCCTTTACTTTGGGGCTTGAACTCAAAGCGAAAGTGAGTGCTTTCGCTTCGCCATGCAAGAGCCGCTCTGTTTTTTGCAGTTCTTCTAATTGACTTTTCAGGCTACCGTAATTTTCTTGTGTTCCTTTTTTGAGGCTTTCGACGGCCTCATCATAGGCAAGAAGCTTTGCCTGCAAAGGTTGCATTGTTTGCGCTATTTTTTCAGCGTGTTTTTCCAGTTCTACATTACTACCTTTTTGGAGGGTTGTGGCTAACTCCTCCATTCCACGTTTTGCATCTTCTAAAGTTTTATCAAGAATTTGTTTGCTAATGACTTTGAAGTGGCTTGCTGACGCATCGTCGGATTGCAGTTTAGTAACTGCCGCGACGTGTGCCGCTTTCTCTGCCGTCAATTCTGACAATGCAGTTTCTATTGTGTGGCTTAAATCATCAATTTGCTGGCGGTCATTGGCAGATTGAGTCTGGTATACTGCCGCTTTTTGCAATGCATCATCTAGTTTAACTTGCCTCGCAATAGACTCTAATCTTGCATCATCATTTCTCTTTTCAGCTGCAACGGTTTCCGATTTTGCGGATTGAGCGGTTGCTTTAGCAGCAGCTTCATTCGCCTCAGCAATTCTTAAAGCAGTTTCTTTTGCTTCCAGCTTTGCTTGAAGTATCTCTGATCTCTTAACCTCTTCGGCAATGCGTCTGTTTAAAACATCTGTGTTGGGAGCGGCTTGCGGCTTGAGACGCCAGAGCAGGATGCCGATGATTGCGGCGGCAGACACGATGACGGCTGCGATGATGGGAAAAGTTTGCACAGTGCTTCCATTCTACCTTTGAGTTTGATGCTATTATCTCATACTGTTGGCGAATGTGCAAATGCGGAAGCAAAAACAGCCCGGCGGTCTGCGGGTTTGCAGAATGCCGGGCTACCAAGAGCGGTACATTTAGGCGGTCGTATCAAAGTCCTGACCCAAGTGGGCGGGCTGCGGGATGCCGGTTTTGAGCAGGATATACTCCATGATCTGGGCGGGGGCGACGCCGAGCAGGGAGTCTACATACCCGACATCGGCGGGCGACAAGGCGGACGCCGCGCGATGTGCCGCAGGGCGCGGCGGCGTGTCGGCGGCCGTTTTGTCGAGCGCTTTTGTGTCGGCGGCTTTCACGGGCGGGGCGATGGCAGGTGGCTTCACAGCCGCTTTGACTGGCGCAGCAGCAGGCGAAGTGATATGTACGGGCAGTGCCGGGATAGTGCTTGACATGACGTTTTTCTCTTGATGGCTTAACAGATAACCCAGGATTGAAATCCTGGGTGTCAGGTTAAGCAGTCGTGTTGACGTTCTGGCCTAAATGGGGCTGAAGGCTTGCCAAAAGCTGCTGTGCTTCCTGCGCCCGCCCGCCGAGAGCACCCAGCAAGGAGGACGCACCGGGGTCGCCGCTTTGGCTGCTTTGCAGGCTGGTTAAAATCGCGCTGCCGACGCTCTGCCGGGCGACAGCGACGCCGACGACAGGATTAGACGCAGCGACTGAGCCGATGGTATCAGAAATGGACATAAAAGTCTCCTGTGATTATCTTCGGCGCCTCATGCTCCTTTGCTTGCTGTCAACAATGCTTGTGTTTCTTGACTTACGCGCGGTTTCCATGCTAGAATTAAAGCGTAAAACCCGTCCGCTGCCTGGCGGAATGGGCTTTTTTGGTTTTTAGAAATCGGGAGAATGGGATTATGCTGCTTGGCGGCCAGCGCATCAACGCGCAGGGACATTTGGAGATTGGCGGGTGCGATACGCTGGAACTCGCGCAGGAATTTGGAACACCGCTGTATGTGATGGACGAAGGGGTCATCCGGGACAACTGCCGCCGGTACAAAGCGGCGTTCGCGGCCCGCTACCCGAAGAACGACATCTCGTTTGCCTCGAAAGCCTATCTCAACATGGCGATCTGCAAAGTGATTGAATCTGAAGGCTTAAGTTTGGACGTTGCCTCGGCGGGCGAGCTGTATACGGCGATCAAAGCCGGCTTTCCCATGAGCCGGACCCTGCTGCACGGCAACAACAAGTCGGACGCCGAGCTTTTGATGGCGTTAGAGCATGGGGTCGGCCATGTGGTCGTGGATAACTTATCCGAGCTGCGGCGCTTGGCGGCGTTCGCAAAAGAGCACGGACAGACCCAAAAAATACTGGTTCGCGTGACCCCCGGCATTGACCCGCACACGCACCGGCGCATCCGCACTGGGCAGGAAGACACAAAATTCGGCCTGTCGGCGGCGGGCGGCGGGGCGATGGAGGCGGTCACGGAAGCGCTTGGCGCGGCCCCGCATTTGGAGATTACCGGCCTGCACTGCCATATCGGGTCGCAGCTTCTCGACACGCAGACCCACGAGCAGGCGATTGACATCATGGTCGCATTTCTCCGCAAAGTCGCCGACACGACCGGCTGGATGCCCGGCGTCCTCGACATCGGCGGCGGCCTCGGCATCCGCTACACGGAAAACCAGCACCCGCCGACGTATGATGAGTTCGCGGAAACGGTTGTCAGCGCCCTCAAAGCCGCACTGACGAAGTATGATGTTCCAGAACCCGAACTGTGGCAGGAGCCGGGGCGCACCCTGGTCGGCGAAGCGGGAACGACGCTGTACACGGTCGGCGTCATCAAGAAAGTCGCGATCCCGGAAGCGCCCGGAACCCGCACCTACGCGGCGATTGACGGCGGTATGTCGGACAACCCGCGCCCACAGTTGTATGATGCCGTCTACGAAGTCCTGGCGGCAAGCCGGGCTGGGGAGCCGAAGACGCAGACTGTCGCGGTCGCCGGCAAGCACTGCGAGACCGACATTCTGATCCAAGCCGCTCAGACTCAGCCGCTCGAAACCGGGGACATCTTGGCCGTGCAGTCCACAGGTGCATACAACTATGCGATGGCCTCCAATTATAATAAGTTCACCAAGCCCGCCTGCGTCTTTGTCCAGGACGGCCACGCGGACTTAGTCTCCCGCCGCGAGACCCTGGACGACGTGGTGCGTCTCGACCTTGTCCCAGAGAGGCTGGCTTAGGAGCGCACTATGCCGGACACTTGGGACTTTTCGCAATCCCGGCGGCAGGCTGACCCGCTTTCGTCTGTGCCGCTCTTAACCTACTTGCTAACGGCTCTGTCGGTGCTTATCACCGGCGCGTCGGCGCTTGGCGGTCTGGGCGGCCCGCTGATCGCCCGCCTCGGCACATTTGGGCTTGTGGACGCGAAGGACATCTGGAACGGGCGTTTGTGGGGGCTGGTGACGCCGGTGTTCATTCACGGCGGCGTCCTGCACCTCTTGTTTGATATGCTCTGGCTGGTCCAGCTCGGCCGCATCTTGGAGCGTACCCTGCCGCCGGTCGTCTATCTGGGCTTCATCATCGCTTCCGCCGCCGCCGGCTCAGCGACCGAGCTTTTGGTGTCCGGCACGACCGGGATTGGTATGTCAGGGGTGGTCTACGCCATGTTCGGCCTGATGTGGGCCGGGCGCGGGGCGTACCCGGTGTGGGGCGCAGTCGCTAACCGCGGCAACCTGCGCTACCTCATCGGCTGGGGGTTGTTCTGCATTGTAGGGACTTACCTTCACTTTCTGAACATCGCTAATGGTGCCCATGTTGGCGGGTTTCTGTTCGGCCTTTGTATCGGCTATTTGTTTTTTTCGCCACGGCGGCGCTGGGTGTGGGCCGCGCCGCTCGCTTTGCTGCTGACCGCGTGCGTACTCGCCTGCACTTACCAGCCCTGGTCGGCAAGCTGGACATTTTGGAAGGGCAACAAAGCGTTCGACCGCAAGCAGTACGCGCAGGCGATTGATTGGTATCAGGCCAGCCTTCGGCATGGCAGTAACCCGCACGCGGCTTGGGATAACATTGGTCTTGCTTGGAACAACATCGCAGCGGATGACCAAGACCGCAAAGATTTGACAGGTGAAGCAAAGGCTTTGGCGGAGCGAGACAGCGCGGCGCAGAAGGCGGGGCCGGGAGAGTAAGCGGCAGCCCAGGATTTCAATTCTGGGCTAAGGCTTTGTTAGGTGAAGAGCCTGCCCCGGTTGTCCAATGGGTAACAGCAACGACAGCAAAGAGAAGAGGTAGAACATGAACAGATGGAACGAAATCAGATATACTCTTGGGTTCAATATCCTGTTTCCGCGCTTTTGCCTGTTTGTTCTCGTTCCCTGCGGCGCTCTTCTTGTTGTTCCTTCTCCGCCTGACTTTCCTTTACTTTTGGCGGTGCTTCAGCCCCTCTACGCCAAAGTCGTTGTTGCCGGCTCTTTGCTGCTGTTTGGCTTGAGCGTAGCCGCTAATCTCAGCGTCAGCCGGTATCTCAGGCGTCATCAACAGGCGGGTTCTTCCTACGTCTATGAGACTCGCTACGCTGCGGGCGAATACACTCCGTTTTTTCGCGTTCAAGTATTAGACAAAGAAGCCTTCCGGCACCTGCTGCGTGAGATAAGCCGAAACCATCCCACAGAACCGATCCGGTTTTGGCTTTTGGCAGACGACCTTGTATTGGTGCCGCCTGTGCTATTACTTGGGCTGTTCATGGTAGTGTTCGTCCTCGTCCCGCCGCTGATTAAGTTGTTCTGGAACTGGCTTACAAGGCGGAAGCCGCACCCGGCGGCGCAAGGGTAAGCAGCGAGTGGAGCTGGGCCGTTTCATACGGGGAAAGACAGGCAGCAATGGCAGATGTAGTTGACTACCAATTCGGCGTCAGCGAGTTTACGACAAATCCGTGGCCGTTTGAGCGCGATGTCGAGACTTACGCTCGGCTTGGCGTTTCGGCGATTGAAGTTTGCGAAGCGAAGCTTGATCCTGCCAAGCTGACCGCGCAAATGGATTCAGTGCAGGCGGCGGGTCTCGAAATTACGTCGGTGCAGCCGAAGACCCGGACCCTGTTTTCGAGCTTGTCCCAGCCGGAGCCAATAGATATTACAGAGCGCATGAGCTTGTTCCGGAAGACCATTGAAATGCTGTCGCCGTGGACGCCGGGCGTCGCGTATGTTACGAACACCGGCATCCCGCCCGGCGGCAATATGCAGGAAGTGATGGACCGTTCGGCGACGGAGTATCAAGCCCTGGCGGACTTCGCGGCAGGCTACAGTGTCAAGGTCGCTTTGGAGCCGCTGAACGCTTCCATCGCGAACATTGAGTCGGCGATTTGGACACTGCCGCAGGCGATGGAGATTGTTCGGGCCGTGGACCGGGACAATTTCGGCATTTGCCTTGACTCGTGGAACGTCTGGCAGAACGCAGACATCCACGCCGAGATTGAGGCCTGCGGGCCGAAAATCTTTGTCGTGCAGATCAGCGACTGGCGGACGCCGCGCTCGTTTATGGACCGGCTTGTGCCGGGCCGGGGCGCAATCCCGCTGCCCGCGTTCCTGAAGTCGGTCCATGCCGCCGGGTTCCGGGGCGCGTACTCCGTCGAGATTTTCTCGCAAGGCGTTCCCGACGCGCTCTGGGACGGCGACCTAGAGCGCGTCATCACCGACAGCAAGGCTGGGATGGAAGCGGCGTGGGCGGCATCGCAAGCGACCCATGCTTGACACCCAAGACAAATATGCTTAACTCTCAATACTTCGGCGGTGACGGGCAGGCGGCGGCGGACGTACCGACACCGCAGATTGACGGTTTTCTGAAGGACCGGGACGACGGCGGGGTGCTGTGGCTGGATATTGACGCCCCCGGCGAGCGGGACTTTGAAATGCTGGCGTCCGAGTTCGGGTTTCACCCTCTAGCGATCGAAGACTTACAGCAGCCGGATCAGCGGCCCAAAGTCGTGGAATATGGCGATTATATTTTTGTCGTCGCCCATGAGTGGCAGGCCGCGCCCGACCGGGAAGATTTATCCAAGCCCTGCGTCATGCGGAGCGCCGAGCTTCACATATTTGTCGGGACCAATTATGTCGTTACCCTGCACGAAGGCGACTCCGAGGCGCTCAAAACTGCTCGCAAGCGCTGGGAAAGCAGCAAAGAGATGCGCCGTCAGGGCAGCTACTTTCTGCTGTACCTGGTTTTGGATTCTCTCGTGGACGACTACTACCCGGCGCTGGATGCCTACGATGAGCGCACCGATCAACTGGAAGCGATTATCCTCAAACCGCTGTCTCAAGAGTTTCACCTGTTCAGCCCACAGCCGAACGCTGCCGCACTTGAAAACCCGCTCGAAAGCATCCTGGACCTGCGCCGTGACCTTTTGGAGATGCGCCGCTACGTCGCCCCGCTGCGCGATGCCGTCAATGTTCTGCTCCGGCGGGTCGAATCGGTGGAAGACGACGGTGGGGCCGCCCCGCGCCGCCGGGACCGGGCACGGGCGTTGTTTACGTACTTTCAGGACGTTTACGACCATACCATCCGGGTGGTAGACACCATTGATACTTACCGGGATTTGCTGTCCGGTACGCTGGACGCTCACCTCGCGGTCGCATCCAACCGCTTGAACGAGATTGTCAAGGTGCTGACCTCGGTATCTATTATTTTGATGACATGGGCGACGATCAGCGGCATTTACGGCATGAACTTTGTGACGATGCCGGAGCTGCACTGGCGCTACGGTTACCCCTATGCCCTCGGCCTGATGGCGGCGCTGGGGGGGCTGGAGTGGCTTTATTTCCGCCGCCGCAAATGGCTCTAAGAGGCAATCGGGTACAATTTCTCCATGACTTCCGTGCTTCGCTTTTTTCGCGGCCTCAACGCCCTCCTTGTCTTTATCCCCATCAGCGTCGCCTTGCATTACACGCCGCACATGAACCCGCTGTGGATTTTTGTCGCGGCGGCGCTGGCGATTGTGCCGCTGGCAGGACTGATGGGGCAGGCGACGGAAGAGCTGGCGAAGCATCTCGGCGCGTCGTGGGGCGGCCTGCTGAATGCGACGTTCGGCAACGCCACCGAGCTGATTATCGGCATCTTCGCCCTGCGTGAAGGCTTAATCCCGCTGGTGCGGGCGTCTATCGTCGGCTCCATTATCGGCAACCTGCTTTTGGTGCTGGGGGCAAGCATCCTCGCGGGCGGCATCAAGCACAAAATCCAGACGTTCAACCAGGACCAGGCCGAGTCACACGCGATCAACCTGCTGGTCGCGACACTTTCCTTATCTGTCCCGGCCTTGTTTGCAATTCATTACGGACAGCCGAACTCGCCAAAGAACCCCGATGTGGAGAACTTGTCGCTCTGGGTTTCTGGAATACTTCTGGTGACTTATGTGGCGTCGCTGTTCTTTTCGCTGAAAACTCACGAGGCGCTGTTCCGCAACTGCGAGGAAGAAGCCGAGAACGACCCGCCGCACTGGAAGAAGCGAACGGCGTTTGCGGTGCTGGGCGCAGCGACCGTGCTGGTGGCGTTCGAGTCAGAGTTTTTGGTCGGCAGCGTCAACGGCGCGGCAGGGCGTCTCGGCTGGAACCCAATCTTTATCGGCATTATTATTGTGGCGATTATCGGCAACGCCGCCGAGCATTCCACGGCGGTCTGGATGGCGCTGAAAAACAAGATGGACATCACGATGAACATTGCCATCGGGTCGTCCACGCAGATCGCCATGTTCGTTGCCCCGGCGCTTGTGTTTGCCAGCCTGCTGACGGGTCATCCTCTCACTTATATCTTCACGGTCCCCGAAATGACTGCGATTGCGTTCAGCGTCGTGATTGCGGCATTTATCGCGGGCGACGGCAAGTGTCACTGGCTGGAAGGGGCGCAGCTTCTCGCGGCTTACGCGATTATCGCCCTGGCCTTCTTCTTCCTGCCGCCGGGTTAGCTGATGCACAACTTCGGGTATGTTACGGCAGGAGATTACCGCCATGTCCCGCCTGCTGACATCCATTCTTGCCCTGTCTGTGACAACGCTCGCTGTTGCCGCATCCGCTCAAGCTCCGTCCCTCGTCCGGCCCGCGAAAGCCGCTGAGCGGGCTGCTGCCATTTCAGCGATTCAGGCCCAGCTCAAAGCGTTCGGACGCGGTGATTATAAAGCCGCAATTGTGTACCAGAGCAGCGGCCTGAAAAAGAACTTCGCGTCGCCGGAGCAGTTCCAGGCCATGATTAAGCAGGCCTATCCTGAGTTCGCCCACTCCAAACGCGCCGTATTTGGCCCAGCTCAGGCGGATGCTTCCGGCAGCCATCTCGCTATTCCGACCGCCGTGACCGGAACCGACGGTATCACGGTTCATGCCGTTTATCTGATGGTCCGCGAAGGCAAGCAATACAAAGTCGAAGGGGTCGCCGGCGGCGCGATTACCCCTCCCAGCGGCACCGGTGGCGATGTCCCCAGCCGTGATGTGTAAGCTCTACTTGCAAAAGCCGCGTCTTTTGTTCCGCGGCTCTTTGCTGCCGTTCAGCGCTTGATAATCGCCTCGTCGTTGCCTGCCGTGACAAAGCCGCGCAGCAGGGGGCCGCTGAGAAAGTCATGCGGGAAGCCCAGCGTGATGCGGCTAGCTTCGTCCAGTTTCTCCAACTGCGCCGCCGAAAGCGAGACTTCCAGGCAGCCGAGATTGTCTTCCAGTTGATGCGCTTTGCGCGAGCCGATAATGGGAATCACGCTCGGTCCCTGCGCCAGCAGCCAGGCCAAAGCCACTTGAGAGGGCGTTTTCCCGACTTCCGCCGCCATGTCTACCACTGTCTGCGCGATGGCAAGGCTCCGTTCGGGGATCGGCGGCCCGCCGTCGCCCCGGCGGCTCTCTCCCTCTTTTTTCTCTGCGTTGTACTTGCCTGTCAGAACGCCCTGTCCCAACGGCGACCACGGCGTGACGGTCAGACCAAACGCTTCCGCCATCGGGATTAAATCCCGCTCCGGGGTGCGCTCGACCAGGCTGTATTCAATCTGCAGGGCGACAAATGGGGTCCAGCCGCGCCACTCGGCCAGCGTGTTCGCCTGCGAGACGATCCACGCGGGCGCGTCGGAAATGCCGACATAGCCGATTTTGCCCATCGAGACAAGGTCATCCAGGCCACGCATGACTTCGTCCACCGGCGTCATAAAGTCCCACGCATGGAGCCAGAGCAAATCAATATAATCGGTGCCGAGCCGCTTCAGCGAGCCTTCCACCGAGCGCATCAGGTTCTTGCGCTGGTTCCCGGCAGCATTTGGGTTGCCGGCATTCGCCGGGGACGCCGGGTTGTCGGGCAGAGAGAATTTGGTCGCCAGCACATAGCGGTCTCTGTCCGACTTAATCAGATCGCCGGTGATGGTCTCACTGCTGCCGTTGGTGTAGAGGTTCGCAGTGTCAATGAAGTTGCCGCCCGCCGCCGTGAACGCCTCAAAGACCGCCCGGCTTTCGTCTTTCGAGGCCCCCCACCCCCAGTCCTCGCCGAACGTCATGGTGCCGAGGCACAGCTCCGAGACTCGCAGGCCACTTTTACCGAGTAATTTGTATTTCATGGTGATGTTCCTTAGTTCTTATTGTCCTTCAGTGAAGCCATATCAATGACGAAGCGGTAACGAACATCACTTTGGAGGACGCGCTCGAACGCTGCGTTGATGTCCTGGATGGCGATCATCTCGACATCGCAGGTGACGCCGCGCTCGGCGCAGAAGTCCAGCATTTCCTGGGTTTCCGGCAGGCCGCCTGCGCCGGAGGACGCGAGGGACTTGCGGCCCATCATCAGCGAAAGCGCCTGAAGCGGCGGCTCAATCGCGTCAAGCTGCCCGACCAGAATATGTGTGCCGTCGAGCTTCAGCGTCGCCAAATACGGGTTCAAGTCGTGGGCGCTTGGCACGGTGTCGAGAATGAAGTCGAATGTATTGCCGACCGCCGCCATCTGCATGGGATCGGTAGAGACCACCACATGGTCCGCGCCAAGCCGCCGCGCTTCCTCCTCTTTGCCCACGCTGCGGGTGAACAGGGATACATCGGCGCCCAGCGCTTTAGCAAATTTCAGGCCCAAGTGTCCCAAACCGCCGAGGCCGACGACCGCGACTTTGTGGCCCGGCCCGATCTTCCAGTGACGCAGCGGGGAGTAAGTGGTGATGCCCGCGCACAGCAGCGGCCCGGCGGTTTTGGGGTCAAGCGCGTCGGGAATGTGCAGCACGAACCTGTCCGAGACAATGATTTTGTCCGAGTAGCCGCCATAGGTGGGCGAGCCGTCGTGACGGTCCACAGCGTTGTAGGTGGATGTCGGGTACTTTTCGCAGTAGACTTCCAGCCCGGCCCGGCAGTTTTCGCATTCGCGGCAGGAGTCTACCAGCACGCCGACGCCGACGGTTTCACCGATCTTGAAATTGGTGACGTCTGGGCCGGTGCCCGTCACGCGCCCGATGATCTCATGGCCCGGCACCATCGGAAACGCGCTGTAGCCCCAGTCGTTGCGGGTCGAGTGAATGTCGGTATGGCAGACGCCACAGTAGAGAATGTCAATAGAGACATCGTCGGGACGTGGGTCCCGCCGAGTAAATTCCCACGGGGCGACGGGCGATGTCTGCGACGTGGCGGCGTATCCTGAAACGTTAGTCGGCATGAGTGTTCTCCTGAGTCTAGGTAGGTTTATCTTACTCTTTCCTGCCGCTAAATCACTGCTCAAATCCTGCAAGATAATTGCCTAATCCTGCAAGCCGTTCTATGTGCAATCAGGAATGGGTATACTCGGCACATGGAAGATACACTCTGCCAGAAACGCCGTGAGCTGACGGCCCTGGTTGACCGGCATACCCCGGCGGACGGCAGCCACAAGACATTGATAGAGACTTTGACCCTGCACCGGCTGTCCGCACCGACCCCGCCGGTCTACGGAGTGCTGAAGCCGACATTCTGCATTACGGCGCAGGGTGGCAAGCTTGCTGTGCTGGGCGAAGATACCCACTTGCACGATCCCGCACGTTATATGCTTTTGTCGGTAGATCTGCCGCTGACCGTGCAGATCGTGGAAGCGTCCCCGGAAGACCCCTATTTAGGCTTCTGCCTGGACATTGACCCGCGCGAGATCGGTCTGCTGCTGCTGGAGATGGAAAATGGGGAGGCGGTTGGGACCCCGTCGCGCGGCCTGTCGCTGACGCCGCTGGATGCGCCGCTCCTAGACGCTGTCGTGCGTCTGCTGCGTCTTTTAGACACGCCGGACGATATTCCCCTGCTCGCGCCGCTAGCTGTCCGCGAAATCCTATACCGCCTGCTGACCGGTGAGCAGGGCGGGCGCCTGCGCCAGATCGCGGTTCACAACAGCCTGACCCAGCGGGTCGCGCGGGCGATTGAATGGATTAAGCGTCACTACGCCGAGCCGCTTTCCATTGAGACGCTCGCTGGCGAGATCTGCATGAGCGCATCTAGCTTGCACCACCAATTCAAGGCTGTGACGGCGCTTTCCCCGCTTCAGTACCAAAAGCACCTACGCTTGCAGGAGGCCCGGCGGCTGATGCTGTCCGAAGCGCTTGACGCCGCAAGCGCCGGATACAAAGTCGGCTACGCGAGTGCGTCCCAGTTCAGCCGCGAATACGCGCGTTTGTTCGGTGCCCCGCCCCAGCGCGACATCGCCCGCCTGCGGAGTTAGTTCAAGCCCCCCGGCCCCCATTATTGGGGGCCGGGGGGCAGCCTCAGATAGGGCCGCACTGCCAGACCTAGCACGCCGAGCGAAATCAGGCCCCACAAGACGGCCCAGACAATCGGCGGCAGGGGAATGATCTGCGACATCAGCACAGCGTCGGAGACGGGACCGTTGACAAGCGTAGACAAGCCGACCAGCGTTCTCAAATCGTACAAGGAGTTGATGACGCACTGGACGCCGAGAAACATAGCGGCCAGCTCGGCGGCTTTGGCGGGCAGCCGGACAGACCCAAACAGCAGCCCGGCGGCGATAGCAAGTCCCCACCCGAAGCCGAAGCCATTTCGGACTAAGAACACATCCAAGAGCGCGATGATGACGCCGGACAACCCCAAAATAAAACGGGCCGTGCCGGGACGCCGGGCAAGTGTCAGCATCGCAGCTCCGTAAGTGGCAGCGCCGATGTAGCCCGCCATAACAATAACCGGCGCAAAGCCGCCTAAAGAGTAAGTAACGCCGGAAGCGTCTGGCTGAACCGCAATCTGCGAGACCTGCCCGCCGGTCAGAAGCGTTGCCAGCGCATGGCTGCCTTCGTGGATAAATGTCACGAACAGCCGCAGCGGGTACAGCGCAGCGGACAGCACGGGGACCAGCGAGATTATCACTGACAGCGCCGAGGCCAGCAGCAGACGGCCCAGCGCGGAGCGGGACGGCGCACCGGCAGGGGAAACGTTTTTTGTTGGGACGCTCTTTGAAACAGCCGGCGGATTGGGTATCATGCGTTCAGTATACCCATGTCGTCTTTTTCTTTCGGCTCGTCTTTTTCTTTTGACAGCGTTCCGGCCGGCCTGCAAGTCATCCCGCCCCGGCTGGCCGGAGACGCTGAAGTGGTGGGAGTCGGCGATGACTTGTCGCCGGAGACGCTTTTATGGGCCTACCGGCACGGCATCTTCCCGTGGCCGATGGATGGGTATCCGCTGCTCTGGTTCTGCCCCCCGCGTCGCGCTGTGCTGGATTTTGACAAAATCCATGTGTCCGAGCGGCTGGCCCGCGCCCGCCGGCGCTCCGGCTTTACTTATACGCTGGATACGGCGTTTGATGCGGTCATTGCCCGCTGCCGCCATTCACCGCGTCCCGGCCAGAAGGGAACATGGATTACGCCCGCCGTTCAGACTGCCTACCGCGTTTTGCACCGTCTGGGCTACGCACACAGCGCCGAAGCTTGGGACACCGATGGCCTGCTGGTTGGCGGCTTGTATGGGGTCAGTGCGGGCGGCGTATTTTGCGGAGAAAGTATGTTTCACTCGGCGTCTAATGCGTCGAAATTCGCGCTGTTGTTTTTGTGTGAGCATTTAGAAACGCGCGGCTCACATTGGATAGACATTCAAGTAATGACCCCGCATTTGGCCGCCCTCGGCGCGGCAGAGATTCTGCGTTCTGAGTTTCTGGACCGGCTGGAACAGGAACAGTCACGCCGTTTGCTGCTTTTCTAGCAGGTGATACTAAGTGATGTGCCGAAAGTCTTTGCGGGTGGCTGAAGTCACCCGCTCTCATAAAGAGGCTATCCATGCGCGAAGCACGACCATTCTACTTCTTGATTGCCGCCGGGCTGATTTGTCTGACACTGATTGTCTGCACAAGTCTCGTCATGCGGTCTCTGGTGCGGATCCGTGCGAAAGACGAGCTGATCCACGTGGACGGCTCGGCCCGGAAGCCAATCCGGTCAGACTTTATCATTTGGAACGGCAGCCTAACTCAGACCGCGCCGACTATTGCCGGAGCATACACGCCGCTGGAAGCCAGTGTCGCCAAAGTCCGGGCGTACCTGCTTTCCAAAGGCGTCCCGGCGGCGGAAGTCACCCCGGATGCCGTCAGCGAAGAGCCGGAATACGAGCAGGTCAAGAACCCGCATACGGGGCAGTATGTCGCGACAACGCACATTGTCGGCTACACGCTGACCCAGACCATTGAAGTCAAATCGCACGCGGTAGACCTCGTAGATGGACTGTCCCGGCAGTCCACGGAGCTGATCAGCCAGGGCATTCCGTTCAAATCGGACACGCCGCTGTATCTGTACACGAAGCTGAGCGAGCTGAAAACGACGATGCAGGCGGAGGCCGCAAAGAACGCCCGCGACCGGGCCGAACAGATCGCCGAAAGCAGCGGCTGCAAGCTCGGCGATGTCCGGGACGCCAAGATGTTTGTCCCGCAGATCACGCCGCTGTACACGTCCGCCACTGCCGACAGCGGCAGCGAAGATGACACGACTTCGCTGGACAAGAATATCACGGCAGTCGTTTCAGTTGACTATTCCATTCGCTGAGAGTTGGCCCGTTAAAAGTTGGAGAGAAGAGCCATGCGCCGGATACAAGAAGCACAGCCGCAGTCGTCGCAGTTCCCGCCCGCCCGAACACTGCGGGCAAAGGCCGACTTGGATACGGCGATTGAAGGCTACCGCAAAGCCGTTCAGCGAGCGCCGGAAGATGCCGCCCCGCGCCTGGTGCTGGCCGGGGCGCTGCTGGCACGAAGCCAGTTTGACGCGGCACTCATCCAGTACCAGGAAGCCGTGCGGCTTGACCCGGACAATCCCGAAACGCAGACTCTGCTGGGAAATGCACTGGCGGAAATGGACCGGCCCGATTTAGCGATTGCGGCGTACCAGACCGCCCTGCGGCTGGACCCGTCCGATGGCATCGCCCGGAACAACCTAGGGCTGGCGCTTTGGCAGCGCGGCGACGCCGAGGAAGCCTTCGCCCAGTGGCAGGCTGCCGTGCAGGCCGTGCCGGACTATGCGTATGCCCGGACCAACTACGGCACGGCGCTGTATCATCGGGGGGAAATCGAAGGCGCGATCAGTGAGTGGCGCACGGCCTTAGAGCTTGCGCCAGCCCTCAGCATTGCCCGGCACAACCTGGCGGCGGTCCACACAGAGCGCGGCGACAAAAGCGCGGCAACAGCGCTTTATCAAGAAGCTCTACGCTTTGACCCAGACGATGTCCACGCGCACACCAACCTAGGACTGGCCCATCAAGCGGAGGGGAACCTAGATGCTGCAATGGCCTCCTGGCAGCGTGCCATTCAGAGCGACCCCAAGCAGGCCGAGCCGCGGCAGCTTCTCGGAGCCGCGCTCTATGTCAAGGGCCTCGGCGACGCCGCGTTTAACGAGATGCACGAGGCCCTGCGGCTGGCCCCGGAAGACCCGGCGGCAAACTTCAACTTCGGCGTTATGCTTTCCAACGAGGGCCAGATCGCGGCAGCTTTAGAATGCTGGCAGAGAGCAGCGCTTGCTGATCCCGAATATATCCAGGCCCACTTCAACCTCGCCAACGCCCAGTACAAGATGCAGCGCTACGATGCCGCCCTCGCCGCCTGGCGGCGCACGATTCAGCTTAACGCTTCCCACGCCTGGGCGCACTTCAACCTCGGCTACGCCTTGCGTAAACGCGGTCAGTTCGACGCCGGCCTCGCCGAAATCCGCGAAGCCCAGCGCATTGACCCCAAGATCGCCGGCCGCACGTTCCCCATGCTTGATGCGCTGAACGACGCACAGTAGGTCCCCCCGCCCCCAATAATGGGGAAGCAGGATCAGAACAAAGAACAGGCTTTCTCCTGCCTCTAGCTCCCGCATTATTGGGGGCTGGGGGGTCTCCTAAATCACCCACTGCCCGTTTTCATGGATCAGAACGCCGTCAGCGTAGATCGCCCCGCCGCCGGCGTCGGGGCGCATGTCGCAGACCATGTCCCAGTGCACCGCCGACACGTTCGTCCCGCCCGTCTCCGGGTAGGCATTGCCGAGGGCTAGGTGGAACGTTCCGCCGATCTTCTCATCATAAAGCGTGTTGCGCGTGAACTGCCGCACCCCGTAGTTGTTGCCGACTGCGACTTCTCCTAAGACCCGTGCGCCGGGGTCACTGTCCAGCATGGTTTCGAGGAAGTCCAAGCCTCGCGCGGAGTCTGCCTTGACGACGCGCCCGTTCTCGAATATCAGCCGCACGTCATCCACTTCATGCCCTAAATGCGCTGTCGGGAATGTGTACCGGACGACCCCGTTCACGCTATCTTCAATCGGCCCCGTAAAAACTTCACCGCTCGGAAAGTTCTTATGACCGTCCGAGTTCACCCATTTGCGGCCACCGACACTCATGGTTAAATCCGTGTCGTTTGCAACGAATCGCAGTGTTTCGACATGGCTTAGATAATCCACATACCGCTGCTGCTCATTCGAAAAAGCCTTCCAGGCCGCCGCCGGGTTGTCTGTATCCAGCAGCATCGCCTTCATCAAGAACGCCTCATAATCCGAAAGCGACATCTTCGCGTTCTGCGCCGCCCCCTGCGTCGGGTACAGCGTCACGTTCCACTTTGCTTTGCCGATGGCGGCCCGCTCAAACAGCGATTTTCGAATGGCCTGGTTTGCCCGCTGCACCCGCGCCTGCTTGTCCGGCGCGACCCCCGCCAGCGCGGACGTGTTGGACGGCGCGGAAATTGAACACAGTGCGTCCATCGTCCCATATTCCAGCTTTCGGGCGGGCGGTACCCACTCAAGCTGATTGTTTGAGGCCGTCATCAGGAAGATTTCGTCCAGACCGTCCACCGTCACCTGCATCGACGGATACGCCCCCACCGCAAGCGCCGCCCGGTAGACTTCCTTAGCCAGCGGGATTGCTGCTTCGTCCACCCGGATCAGCACCTGCTCCCCCGGCTGCAAGTCTAGGCTGTACCCCACGAGCGTCTCCGCCCACTGCGTCAAGCTGTTCATCAAGCGCGGCTCAGTCATACGGGTTATTCTTTTCCTTTGCCCACCGGAACAGGCGAGACGGCTTGGATGGACTGCAAGGCGCTTGCGGAAATGCTGCGGCGGCCAGTCAGCGTCATCACCGTGTACGTCTTGCCGTCGAACCCGCCGAGGACACCTGCCACCTGTGTTTTATCCTTCAAGGTAAACAACTGCTCAGTAGACACCGCAGAGGGCGCAGCCAGAATGGTAGGCGCAGCTAGAGCAACAGGCGTGTCGGCGGCAACAGAGGCATCATATTCTTGTCCCCGTTCCGCCGTCACAGTTCCTCCATCACCCAGCACACGCCCCGGATCAACACTGATTCCCACTTCCGCGCCGGAACGCGGGTAGTAGTCGTCCGGGCCAAACCCGCTTCCATTGTAATCCGGTGAGATGCCGTCGGCGAAACGATTGCGGGCGTACTCATCGTAGGCCGCGCCATCATTCGGGTAGCGATGTCCGCCGGTGGTGACAGACGCAGAGAGACTGCTTGCCCCCTGACCTGTCCGCTCGCCGGCCTGCGGTGTCACCACCAAATCCAGCGGAACCCTTGTCCCATCGTCAGCCAGCGCGTAGTCGCAGGTGAACTTCAGCTTGCCTGACCGGCCTAAAGAGCCGCGTCCATTCGACTCCGTGACATGACCGCGAGCGGGGGCGCCGCGTTCCTGCAGCAGCGCATGACTCTTGCTGTAGACATTCTGGTTCACAGTAAACAAGACGGTCTTCCCAGCCTTGTCCCGGCCCGATTGCAGGTCCGTCTCCAGCCTCAGCGAAACCACCGTGCCTTTCGGCAGCACCGTTTCGGCGGCAGAGTTTGGCGCGGCCTGCACCGCGCCCATTACACAAACTGCACCTGTCGCGGCAGTCAAAGCCGCGTAAGCAACGGAAATTGGTAAACGCATTATTTTCTCCTTTATGCCGACAGAACTTACCCCAGATCCCAAATACTTTCCTGATGCCATCATACCCTACTCATCCCTCAACTCATTCCACTATGCCGAGACCAGTCATCGTTCACTTTCCTGCCAGCGAAAGCCCACGCAGACGGGCCAACGCCGCGACGGCCTGCCAACGCTCTGCGTTCGCCATCTCCACGGCGTCAATCAAATCCACAAGGGCCGCTTGTTCTTCCCCAGTCAGTTCACGCTGCGCCTGCTCCGCCAGCAGTACGTCACGCTTAGACCGGGCTTCCGGGGCAAGGGGCGCGTTGATAATCTGCAAGAGAAACGCTTCCGCTTCCGGCAGGACATCAGGCCGCAGACGCAGGCGAGCGCTTTCCAGCAGGTAGGTGGTGACATCCGTTCCCTGCATCCGCGCCGCCTGTTGCAGTTGCCCTTCCAGTTCCGGGGAAACTTCCAGTGTGATGTTCATTATTTTTCCAGACTGCTTCTCGCACATAATCTAACCGTTGTCCGGGCTATTCCTTGAGACTTTCTCCGCGAGAAGACGGGCCAACAAGCTAGTCATTTTTGGTACTTCATCAACTAGCCACTTGATTCCATCAAGTCCAGCCTCCTTCTCTAGCCAAACCCCATCTGTGTTCATTCGCAAGAAATCTGCCACCTGCTCCGGCGTTTCAATGTCAAGACACACCAGAGCATTAATCGGCTCTCTCAGCACGCGCTCCGCTAAATGCGGTCGTAAAAGACAAATCCGAGCCGCGCCTGCAAAAAAGCCTAGTGCCGCGCCGGGTGCGCTCAGGCTGACGATAAGTCGGTCGTAGACATAGCAAACCTGCTCATCTGTTGCAGGCGGTGTCTCTCGCAGCAATTCAACAAGCTGCTCTCTGGTAGTCCATTCACTGCGGGGATAAGTCATAACTTTTGCTTTCCTGCTGTCAGTATTATAACCGTATTCCCACCGAAAAGCAAAAAAGCCTCGGCCATCTCTGGCCGGGGCTTTGCTGGGTTTGGTTATATTGATTTGGTTACGGCTTGAACTGGGCCTTGAAGTCGGCGATGGCTTTTTTGAGGGCGTCTACCGTGGTTTCGGAGAGCGTCTTGTCGCGGGCGATGGTTTCGGGGACTTCCGGGTAGCGGTCAGCCAAAAAGACCTTGAACTCGGCCTCGAAGCGGCGGACGGACTCGACGGGGATGTCGTCTAAAGCGCCGGTGTTGGCGGCGTAGATGATCGGGACTTCCTGCTCTAAGGGCAGGGGCTGGGACTGGGGCTGCTTCAAAATCTCGACAAGGCGCAGGCCGCGAGCGAGCTGGGCCTGGGTGTTCTTGTCGAGGTCCGAGGCGAACTGGCTGAAGGCTTGGACTTCGCGGAACTGGGCGAGCTGCAATTTGAGCTGACCGCCGACGTTCTTATCCTTCATCGCTTTGGTCTGGGCGCTGCCGCCGACCCGCGACACCGAGTTGCCGACGTTGATGGCGGGGCGGACGCCGGAGTTGAACAGGTCGGTCTCTAAGAAGATCTGGCCGTCGGTGATGGAAATGACGTTGGTCGGGATGTACGCCGAGATGTCGCCGGCCTGGGTTTCGATAATCGGCAGGGCCGTGAGCGAGCCGCCGCCGAGTTCTTTGGACAGTTTTGCCGCCCGCTCCAAAAGCCGGGAGTGCAGGTAGAAGACGTCGCCGGGATAGGCTTCGCGGCCCGGCGGACGGCGCAGCAGTAGCGAGACCTGGCGGTAGGCGACGGCCTGTTTGGACAAATCATCGTAGACAATCAAGGCGTGCTTGCCGTTGTCCCGGAACCACTCGCCGATGCACGCGCCAGCATAGGGCGAGATGTACTGCTGGGACGCAGGATCGTCAGCGGTCGCGGCCACGACTGTCGTGTACTCCATCGCACCGTTCAGCTCTAGCGTGCGGATGATGTTCGCGACGGTGCTGGACTTCTGGCCGATGGCAACGTAGATGCAGTAAACGTCGGTCGTCTTCTGGTTGATGATCGTATCCAGTGCAACAGCGGTTTTGCCGGTGCCTCGGTCGCCGATAATCAGCTCCCGCTGGCCGCGCCCGATGGGGATCATTGAATCTACAGCTTTGATGCCGGTTTGCAGCGGCTCTTTGACCGGCTGACGCTCGACAACGCCGGGGGCGCGGGTTTCGAGCAGTCTAAACTCGGTCGAGACAATCGGGCCTTTGTTGTCCAAAGGCTGGCCGAGAGCGTTCACGACCCGGCCCACCAGACCCTCGCCGACGGGAATTTGAATGATGTTGCCGGTACGCTTGACCGTGTCGCCCTCGCGGATGCCCGCTTCGGAGCCGAGCAGGACTGCGCCGACATTATCTTCTTCCAGGTTCAGCGCCATGCCCTGGACGCCGCCGGGGAACTCCAAAAGCTCGCCGACCATACAGCCTTCGAGGCCGTAGATGCGGGCGATGCCGTCGCCGACCTGCAAAATTGTTCCGACGCCCACTTCCTGGGTGTCGGCGTGATAGGATTCCAGCTCGCGTTCGAGAATGGAGGTGATTTCTTCCGGCTTAATTGCCACTTAGGGTTCCTCTTTAACAGATATGATGCACAGGCGAGATGAGCGGAACGAGTAGTTGAAAACTACTCGCTGGGAAAGGCGTCCTGCCGGACGGGAAAGAAGACAGTCGCCGCTGATCTCTTCCACTCGAAGAGTGCTTCTCCTAGCGAGCAGTTTTCAACTGCTCGTTCGCTCAACTTCTAGCTCATCGCGCCCTGCGAGTTTGCGCCCGATAACTGCCGCTCTAAACGCTCCAGCTTGCCGCGCACGCTGCCGTCCATGACGGTATCGCCGATGCGGACGACAATTCCGCCGACAAGCGCGGCATCAATGCTTGCCGTCAGATGGATCGTCTTACCAGTCAGCGCCTCTAGCTTCTCAATCAGCCGAGTCGTCTGATCGGGCGTCAGCGGGACTGCCGACGACACTTCGGCGGCGGCGGTGTTTGCGTGTTCGGCCAAGAGAACACGAAACTCGCGGGCGCATTCTTCAACCAAATCCTCGCGCCGCTTGCGGATAAGCAGCTTCAGGAAGTTCAGCGACGAGGCAGTGACGCGGTCGCCGAATGCTTCGTCCACAACCGAGTTCTTGCGGGTGTCCGAGACCAGCGGCTCCATGAGAATAGCTCGCAGGTACGGCACATCGGTCATCAAGCGGTGCATCAGATCCAAATCCGACCCGACGGCATCTAAGATGCCGTTTCGGGCAGCGACAGCGAACAATGCTCCGGCGTAGCGTTTGGCGACCCGGATGTCTTTCATACAGTTCCCGCGCTTCCGTTAGCACCGGCATAGGCTGCCGCGCCGGGCTTCGCCTGCGCCACGGTCTCCGTGCCGAGGCTGCCGATGAAGTCGTCTACAAGCTTTGTCTGCCGCGCCCCGTCAAGGTTTGCGTCAATGACCTTGCCCGCCGCCGAGACGGCCAGCGTGACGATCTGCGAGCGCATTTCTAAAAACGCCCGCTGCCGGTCCCGTTCGCTTTCGTTGCGCCCCTGCTCGATAATTGTCTCCGCCTGCGTCCGCGCATCGGCGACGAGGTTGTCGCGCAGACTTTGCGCTTCTTTGACGGCAGCCTGGATTTTCTCACGGGCTTCTTCTTCGATGCCTGCGAGTCGCTGCTCGTACTCACGCCGCGTTGTTTCCATGCGCTGCCGGTCGTCATCGAGCTGGTCGTAAGTCGCTTTAATGTCGGCTTGACGCTGGGCCAAAGTCCCAAACAGCGGCTTATACAGCAGGCGGTTCAGAATAAAGAGCAGCAGCGCGAAGCCGATAATCTGCGTAATAACAGCCAGCGGCTCGATGCCGAGGCTATGCAAAATGTCCATGTATTGCCGCCTAATCGGTGTCTTCGAGCGTTGTTAATGACCAGCCAGCATCTGCTGGACAGTTGCAGAGCCGCCCGGCAGCTTGCCCAGAAGGATGATGAAGACGACGAAGCTCAAAATCGCCAGGAATTCGACCAGCGCGAAACAAATCAGCATCAAGCTGCGAATACGGCCTTCCGCTTCAGGCTGGCGGGCGATGCTGGAAATCGCCGCCGAGAAGATCATGCCTTCACCAATTCCCGCGCCAATCGCAGCAATGGGAACGGCAAGTGCGGCTCCCAGAGCCAAAAGTCCAAAATAAATTCCAAGCATCGTCAAGTTCTCCTTAGTTTATCCGATAATTTGAGTGCGAAAGTTGTCTGAGCGAAAAAGTTAATGCTTCTGGGTGTAGCTGGCCGCTTTAATCACACCGGCAGTGTCTCCACCGTTTTCGTTCTCGTGCGGAATATCCACACCGTCCTGATGGTGACTTGACGTGAAGATCGAGATGTATGAGCAAGTCAAAATGGCGAAGATATATGCCTGAACCAAATCCGTAAAGATTTGCAGAAGATAGACCGGGAGCTGGAACGGGATAAAGAACAGATGAGTGCCGCCTTTTGTCAGCAGATCGTTGATAATATCTTCGCCGTACACGTTACCGAAGAGCCGCATGCCGAGCGAGAACGGCTTTGCGACTTCGCCGACAAGTTCAATGATAAACAGCAGAGGCGCAAGCCATAAAATCGGGCCGAAAAAGTGCTTGATATAGCTGACGAACCCGTTGTGCTTGATGCCGACGTACTGGACAAACACAAAGACAAACAGCCCCAACGCGATTGTCGTACTGGTGGCCGCCGTCGCCGATTTGAACCCAGGCAGCAGGCCAAGCAGATTGGAGACCACAATATAGAGGAAAAGGGTCATCACGAGAGGCAGGTACTGCTGACCGCCCTCGCCAAGCGCCCCGGAGAACTGCTCGCGCAGCCAGTCCAGGATATACTCCATGAAGTTCTGCAGACCTTTGGGATGCCGCGTGTCAGGCTTGGAACCGGCGACCATGCCGATCACAATTAGGACAATCCCGGCAACCAGACCATAAAGCGTATAAACCCACCAGGGCAGAAGAACCATAATCTACTCAGTACCTTTGTTGGCTGTCAGCCAGCGCATGATGTTCGCGGTCACGCCGACTTGCGTCAAAAACACTCCCGCAAGCATCCACAGCGCAGCGACATGAACCACGCACAGCAAAATCGCCACAGCCCCGCCGAAGACAAGCATCTTTCCGATTAGCAGAAGTCCGAAGTTTGCCGGGAGCCGCCGTGCCCGCACAGCTTTACGAGATGCGGCAAAATCTTGATTGACCACGCCATATAAGAACCCGTAAATCAACATGCCCAGTGCGTAGCCGCTGAACAAGCTGACACCCATCCAAGCATAACCTCGCAGCAGCAGCACGGCCAGCAGCGGCGCATTTGCGGCAAATCCCGCGGCTGACAGAGCGGTGAATGCCGGCAGGAGCGCTTTTTTTGGATGCGGGACTGAGACAGCAGAAATCATTGTTTGCGGTGGTCGTCCGATGCGCCGAAAATGCGAAACAAGTTCAGAAAGCCGGCGGTGACGCCGGTAAGGGAGAAGATAATTGTCCCCCAAGGCATTGAAAGATGCCAGTGATGGTCAATCCACTGCCCAATTAAAAATCCGACGACGACACTGGAAGCAAGCGTGATGCCCGCCGACATCCCTGCTCCAAGATTGAACGAGGATGGGGCGCTTTGACCTGGCAGGCTGCCGGGTCGCGGCGGTTTGCGCCCGCTGAGCGGAGCGGCCTGCCCAAGAGTGGGGCGAGTAAACGTGATTTCCGGCGGCGGGGGGAGCGGGTCATGGGAAGGAACGACAAGCGGCGGCGCGTCCTCGTTGTCTTCTTGATTGTCTGCCCGGTTGGGCGTTTCGGCCATGTTCGCCCCCTGCATTGCGGGCCTTTTCTTAATTATTGCACTGCTTTTCGGGTTTCAGTATAACACAAACACCCGAAGCAAGTCAACGTGTTTTTGCGCGTTTTTGAAGTTCTTGGCGGGAGTTTGCACTTCTTTTCACAAATTGATTTTTCTGGAGTGTCTTTCGTGGAACTTTTCGGCGGCTTCTACGCTCTTGATATTACTTACTGATTTTAATGGAGACTTACTGTGAACGACCCTGGGCAACGGCCTATCTTTTTTGACGAATCGCGGCGGCGCTGGAATACCATCTCGTATCTATTTGTCGCGCTTGGTCTGCTCGGCTTTGTTGCCAGCCTGGCGTTTGCCGTGCAGATTGTCTTTAGCCCACAGCTTCCCGAAATCTCGCTGGCGGCGTCGCGGCTGGGACTGGTGCCGTCGCTTTTGACCGAAAAGGTCCGGCCGCTGTCGCCGACTGTGCGCGAAATCAGCCCGAACGCGCGGCTTCATGCCACCCACACGCACGTCAAGCTGCGGTACGTTCTTAGCCGGAACCATCAAGTGCAGGACGCGAAACGCAAGCTTTCAGAGACGATCCAGAACGAGACGCGCCCGCAGGCCATTCCGCTTGCCGCGATTGCGCCGGGCCATGTCACGGCAACGGTCCGGGCGGCGTTCTTTGAGAACAACGACAAGGCCGCTGTGGACTCCCTGACCGAGCATATCGGGCAGACGACGCACCTCTTCCCGGTTTGGCTGCTGCTGACGCCCGGCGGGGCCGGCATTCATAGCATCGCGGCGTTCTCGGACAAATCGGCGGCGTCGGCGGAAACCCGCGCGGATACCAACGACGATATTGCCGTCAACCAATCCCGCGCCCACGGGGTCGCGATCCTGCCGCTGATCCAGAACTATGATTCGGATTCCAATAAGTTCCGGTCGGACTGGCTGCATTCGCTTCTCAGCAGCCCCGCGAAGCGCACGGCGGTCATCGGCCAGCTTAAAGCTTATGTCGTTTCGGGCCATTATCAAGGCATCAACATTGACTTTGAGACCGACCAGGACAGCGAGCGAGCCGGGCTGACCGCGTTTATGTCTCAGCTTGCGTCGGTCTTTCATCCGCTTGGGCTGCTGGTGACGCAGGACACGCAGACCGACAGCGGTGCATACGACCTGCCGGCGCTGGCCCGGCTGAACGACTTTATCATTCCGATGCTCTACGATGAGAATGCCGACGGCAACGAAGCCGGTCCGATCGCCGGGCAATCCTGGTTCCAAAACCAGCTTGCGTCGGTGCTGGCCCTCGTTCCCGCGAATAAAGTTGTGCTGGGCCTCGGCACTTACGGCTACGACTGGAAAGACGGTACCACGCAGGCCAGCGATTTGTCATTCCAGGACGCCGCCCAGATTGCCCAGGAAAACCATTTTGGCACAGACGGCATCATTCGGATTGACCCGGTCAGCCTGTCCCCGTACTTCACCTACAGCGATGAAATCAGCGGCGCGGGAAGCAAAGAAATCTCGCACACGGTCTGGCTTCAGGACGCGACGACTGCCTACAACCAGATGCTGGCAGCGCAGCCCTACCACACGCTTGGCGCAGCGATCTGGGAGATGGGCAAGGAAGACCCCAGTATGTGGAGCTTCTTCGGCAAAGACCAGCCGTTTGCCCAGTTTGACCCACAGCAGCTTACGACTCTGACCTACGGCAAAGAATTCGGCACGACCTTCATCGGTTACGGCGACGTTTTGGACGTGGTGCAGGCCCCGACCGACGGCTCGCGCACGATCACAGTCAGCCCGCGCACCCACCAGATTGTCGGGGAGCGCTTTGAGACGTATCCCTCGCAGTGGGTCATCCGCCGGACGGGCCTGGTAGATCAAACCAACGGGTCTAATGCCGTCAACAAGAAAATTGCGCTGACGTTCGACGACGGCCCCGACCCGCGCTGGACTCCCCAAATCTTAGACATTCTGCACCGCGAGCATGTCCCGGCGACATTCTTTGTGGTCGGCGAGAACGCCGAAGCGCACCCCGGCCTGCTGACCCGCGAGTGGGACGACGGCATGGAGATCGGCAACCACTCGTTCACCCACCCGGAAGTGGACCAGATCTCGCCGCTCCGCACAAAGCTTGAGCTGGACGCCACTCAGCGGGTCATTGAGGCCATGACCGGCCACATGACGACTCTCTGGCGAGCGCCGAACCGCGCCGACTCCGAGCCGTCCACCCCCGCCGACTTTGACCCGGTCTTGCAGGGCGATAAACTCGGCTATTTGTTTATCGGCGAGCAGATTGACCCGACCGACTGGAAGCCCGGCATCAAGTCGGACCAGATTGTCGCGAATGTCCTGGCGAACGCCAACAACGGCAATGCAGTGTTATTGCACGATGCGGGCGGGGACACGCGGGCCGAGACGGTCAAAGCGCTGCCGCTGATTATCGAGGGCCTGAAAGCACGGGGCTACACGTTCGTGCCGGTCTCGGCGCTCGTCGGCAAGCCGAAATCCGTGCTGTTCCCCGCCGTCACCGGACGCGCCGCGTGGGGCGTCGCGCTCGACCGCGCGGTCTTCGATTTGACCTACTGGGTCGGCATCGGCTTCACACTGCTGTTCCTGCTCGCCATCGGTCTCGGCATCTTCCGCATGATTGTCATGGGAACACTCGCGACGATCCAGGCCAAACAGGAACGCGCCCGCGTCTTCGACGCGACCTACCTGCCTCCGGTCAGTGTGATTATTGCCGCCTACAACGAGGCGAAAGTCATCAACAAGACCATCGCAACACTGCTTGACTCGGACTATCCGAACTTAGATATTCTGGTGGTGGACGACGGCTCGAAAGACGACACCGCCGAAGTCGTATCCGCCGCCTACGGCACTGACCCGCGCGTCACTGTCATCGTCAAGCCGAACGGCGGCAAGGCGTCGGCGCTCAATTTAGGTATCAAGCAGTGCCGGGGCGAGATCATTGTCGCCCTTGACGCCGACACAGTCTTCGCCCGCGATACGATCAACCGGCTTGTCCGCCACTTCGCCGACCCAGCCATCGGCGCGGTTTCGGGCAATGTCAAAGTCGGCAACCGCAACAACCCGCTGACCATCTGGCAGGCGGTGGAGTATATCACGAGCCAGAACTTCGACCGCCGGGCGTTTGACCTCTTGAACTGCATCACCGTTGTTCCCGGCGCGGTCGGTGCGTGGCGCAAAGACGCCGTTATTCTCGCGGGCCTGTATTCGTCCCAAACACTGGCCGAAGACACGGACCTGACGTTCAAGATCCGCAAGCTGGGATACCGCATCTCCACCGACAACACCGCGCTTGCGTACACCGAAGCGCCGGATACGATTAAAGACCTCGCCAAGCAGCGCTTCCGCTGGGCGTTCGGCACCTTGCAGTGCTTGTGGAAGCACCGCTCCGCGCTGTTCAACCCGCGCTACGGCACCTTCGGCACCATCGCCATGCCGTCACTCTGGATTTATCAGATAGGCTTCCAGGCCATCGCTCCGGTCGTAGACCTGACCATCATCTGGTCGCTCATCTACAGCCATTACATCGCGCCGAACACCAGCCACCAGAACTCCTGGATGCTGCTCGGCTACTGGGCCGTCTTCTCCGCCGTCGAAGTTGCCGGCGCGTACCTTGCGTTCCGCTTAGACCGCGAAGACAAAAAGCTCTTGGTCTGGCTGCTCTTGCAGCGCTTCGTCTACCGCCAGCTCATGTACTACGTCATCGTCAAATCCCTCGTCTTCGCCGTCCGGGGCTCCCTCGTCGGCTGGGGTAAGCTGGAGCGCAAGGGGACAGTTCAGCAGCCCGCCGAAGCCGCTCGCCCCGTGAAGATGTCCGGCAGCGAGACGGAAGATCAGATGGCTCCTGATTAGCGACAGAGTCGGCAGGGTTCACCCCTGCCTTCACCCTAAGAAGTGACTATGAATAAAGGCACCCTTTTTGGGAAAATCGTCGCCCGAAGCGTTCTGCTGGGACTTCAGGCAGGAGCAGCACTGGGCTTTGCGGCGGGCTGCTGTTTGACGTTCTCCCTCGGACCTTTAGCCGTCGTCGGGATTGCTTTAGGATATGGCTGCGTTCTCGGTGTAGTGCTAGGACTAATCAATGGGCTGCTGCTGGCCTGGCTCATCTGTCGGTTCTTTTTCCCCTACACCCAGAATAGCGCATCGCGGCGGGTGACTCAGATAGGAAGCGTTGCCGTGTCGCTGCTTGTGGTGGCATTGATCGCAGCATTCGCGCGTGCCGTCGCCGGTGCAGACCTGTCTTTCATCGGGAAATTCCTCGCCGTCGCGGTTCCCCTCGTCGGAGCGGCCGCCTGGTAGGCGAGCCGGCGCATGGACATTTGGTACGAGGCTTTCAGTGCCTCTGCCGGTCCGGCGGCCACCCAGCAAGATGTTGTCGGGCGCACCCGCGAACCCGGCAGGCAAAGCGAAATCGAAGATCAGACGGCTCCTGACTAGCTTTCGTCAAAGCCCTCAGCCATTGAGATGGTGGCTTTTTTGCGCCTCTTCTACTCCTGCTTTCCCTCCGATTATTGTAAAACTAAAGGTTGAGATATGCGGTCCTTTGAGCCGTCAGGAAAGAGATTAAGTGCTTTCAGGGGAAACAATGGCTAACACTAAACAGGGGTGGGTAAGAAGAGCAGCCGGCATTCTAATTGGAATAGGGGCTGCCTGGTTCTTTGTGTTTCTGGTGACACTTGATATTGTCGGTGGTACTGCGGGCAACGGAAAGGTAGTGGGAGGCTGCTATTATGTCGGGGATAAAAGCGTGTACACAACTTATACTCAAGTGAGTCAGCAAGTTTACAACCTTAGTCACTGGATTGACGTAACTTATTGGATGGGTACACCCTTATGCGTCGTCGGTATCGCCATTTCTCAGATATTAGACTTAAAAGACAAAATCGTCGCGCGACTCTCAGCGAGGTAAGTTTCCCAAGTTTCTCCTAAGAATTGGAGTGAAAACTCGCAGAACGCCCGTAGTCCATATATGCGGTTCTCTCAGGCAAATCAAAGAGTGACGAGTGTGACGGGAATGTTGCTCTGGTGCTGCCTGCTTCTTGCGTACCGCAGTCATCTTGCGGTTCATTCTTACGGCGAGAACGGCGAGAAGTCTTCGCGGGGGCTGGTCTGGAACCTGTTTCTGGCCGTTCTTCCCTTGCTGTGGAGTACAGCGTTTCAGGCCGCGACAGTTCGCGGGCGTCCCGTTCTCGCGGGCGTGTTCTTTTCTCTGTGGCTGCTGTTTCTGCCGAATGCCCCGTATCTGCTGACGGATGTGCTGCATCTGAAGCCCGGCGCGGATGTTCCGATGTGGTATCTGCTGGCAGTGCTGCTGTCATGTGCTGGTGCGGGAGTTCTGCTCGGCTATTTCTCACTTCTAACAGTTCACGCGGTTATTGAACAAAAGTATGGCAAGCGGGTAGGCTGGACTCTCGCTGCCGGTTCTTTACTGCTGTGCGGCTTTGGGATTTATTTGGGACGGTTCCTGCGTTTCAACAGTTGGGAGGTATTCACCCATCCGACGCGGCTGCTGAAAATTGTCGCGGCCCAGGTCAGCAATCCCAGCGCACAGCCACACCCTGCGAGCGTTACGCTGGTCTATGGGAGCGGCCTCATCATCGGCTATCTTGCGCTGCGCGGCTTCTCTGCGCTCGCACCTAGAGAGGATCACAATGAAGCGTAGTCTTTTTGCTGTTCTGGCAGCAGCTTTCCTTGCCTGCGTCGTGTCCGCACCAGCGCACGCGCGGCAAACGGCGAAAATGAACCGAGAATTAGCAGCGGCGATCACGGCAAAGAACGTCGTCCGGGTGCGAGCACTGCTTTTAGGGGGCGCGAACGCCAACACGCCGCAGCCTTACCGGATATCACTGCTCATGGTTGCCGCCGACCATGAGGACGCTGCCGATATAGACCTGCTGCTCGCGCACGGCGCGGATGTCGCCGCCCGCGATGCCGAGGGGAAAACCGCCCTGCATCATGCGGCGCTTTACGGTCTGTCGTCCTCTGACCGGGGCGACTTCGTGAGCCAGGGAGATGTCAGCAAGCGCTGCGCCGTTCTCAATGTCCTGCGTCTTCTCGTCGCGCACCGGACCAATGTCAACGCCGCCGACAAGGCAGGAGAGACGCCGCTCATGCTGACAGCGGGATATGCCCAAAGCCCAGATTGTGTTCGGCTGCTGCTGCGTTCCGGCGCAGGTATAGAGGCCAAAGACAAGAATGACTGGACGGCGCTGAACTATGCTCAAAGAGAAGCCGGCGGCAACGGCAATGCTGAAGTCGTCGCCCTGCTCAAAAGCGCAGCGGAAAAGCGGCGCCAGGAGTAACCGTCCGTGCATGAGGAAAAGACGCTGACAGGGCTTTCAGGATGGGACATTGTCGTCGGCTGGTTCAGCGGTGGCCCGCTGTTTGCCCTGATGTGGATTATCAGCGGCATGATCTTCGGGCGGCTGAGGCCCATTTTGGACACTGTTGGCGCAAAGGTCGGCATTTCAGTCCCGCTACGCCTTGATTTGGGGATATTCTTGCTGGACATAGCGGCTCTGCTGGCAACTTACGCACTGGTCACGGCCCTATGCCGTAATTATTCCTACCTTGCGTGGAGCTTTGGAGCAGGGACGCTGCCGGCCTGCATTTACTTGAGCCTGCTGGCAGACCGCTCGCAGTACTGGCGTAGCTAAGTAAGTCGGGATGAGCCGAAAACTTCAACAGGATAATTGACTGAAAGAACTGCTCCTGAAAATGTGTCGCGGCTTCGATTTCTTTGTCGGTGAAAGAGCGGTCTATTGGAACCACAATCAGCTTGTCGTCATCATCGTTTGTGCGGTGAATGACGGCAATGCACAGCCCGGTAAACTCTGTCAGCGGCTCGGAGACACCGAGAACATAAGCGTCCGTCTCCGCGCCGTCCGGCGAAAGTGTATACGGCACGAAGCCATAGTTGATCGGGTACACAAAGCCGTGGCAGGGGTGTTTGGAGCCAAGTGGACGGTCAATTTGCAGCGTTACAATCTTGCCCAAAAAGTCAGTGGCGCTTGTTACCTCCATGCGATTTCCAGCCAGTCCGCCGCCCTCTGCGACACGTCAGCGAACGTCGAGCAGGTCCCTAAATTGCCGTGAATGCTGCCGCCGTAAACCAGCAGCGGGACATACTCGCGGGAATGGTCAGTGGATGGGGTGGTCGGGTCGTTGCCGTGGTCGGCGGTCAGTATCAGCAGGTCATCGGGGCGCAGTGCTTTGAGAATGACCGCGAGCGCGGCGTCAAAGGCTTCCAGAGCGCGGGCGAAGCCGAGAGGGTCATTGCGGTGGCCGTAGAGCATATCAAAGTCTTCGCAGTTAGCGAAGATAAAGCCTTCGCGCCCATGCTGCACAGCATCAAAAATGGCGGCGAGACTGGCGGGGTTGCTTTGGGTGCGCTCGGCACGGACAAAGTAGGACTTCGGAAAAAGATCAGCGACAACGCCGATGGCGTGGGCGGTTTTGCCGGCGTCTGCCAGCGCCGTCAGGAAGTTTGGAGCAGGCGGCGGCAGGGGATAATCGCGGCGATGCTCCGTGCGCTGGAAGTCTTTGGGGCTGCTGCCGATAAAGGGCCGGGCGATGACCCGCTGAACGTTGTTCGGCGCGACAAGCATCTCCCGCGCGGTTTCGCACATCGCGTAAAGCTGCGGCAGCGGCACAATGCTTTCGTGGGCGGCGATTTGGAACACGCTGTCCGCCGATGTATACACAATTGGCTTGCCGGCTCTGATGTGTTCTGCGCCGAGCGCCGTCAAAATCGCTGTGCCCGACGAGGCGACATTGCCGAGCGTGCCGCGCCCAATTTTGGCCTCGAACTCCTCCATCAGCAGGCGCGGGAAGCCATCCGGGTAGGTCGGGAACGGCGTCTGAGTGACAATTCCTATCAGCTCCCAATGGCCGGTCACGCTGTCTTTGCCTGCCGACGCTTCGGCCATTTTACCCCACCCGCCCGGCGCGTCTGGGTTCGGCGCGACGCCTTGAATGGCCGCAATGCTGCCGAGACCGAGCCGCGCCAGTGTCGGCAGGGAGAGACCGCCTACGGCCTCCGCGACATGGGGCAGAGTCGCGCTTTGCGGGTCAGTTGTCCCATAGGTTGCGGCGTCGGGCAGCCCCCCTACCCCGCAGCCGTCCATCACGATCACAATCACGCGGCGCATAGTGAGCTATGATACCCGGTTCCACTCTGCGGACGAGCCGGAAGGGTTAGAACAACAAATAAATCAGAATTAAAAATGTTTGTGTTGACATCATTGCAGAACTGTGATATAGTCAATGAGTGAAGACGCAAAACGGTTTGCGTCAGAAGATTGAGTATATGGCTACCATCAAAGACATCGCCAAAGCGAGTGGAGTTTGCGTAGCAACGGTCTCGCAAGTCCTGAGTAATGGCCGCCGCCCAGTTCATCCAGAGACCCGTGCGCGTATTGTGCAGGCCGCCCGATCATTGGACTACAGTCCAAATGCCGTCGCGCGCGGCCTGGTGCGAAAGCGCATGGATACGATTGGCCTTGTATTCCTGCATGGAGAAACTCCCGCGCACAGCAACCCCTTTTTGATGGGAGTTCTCGACGGAGTGCTTTCCGTCAGCACCCGCCGAAATCAGCGAACGATGCTTTGTACGCTTCCAAGCTGGGAAACCGCAGAGGAGCATCTCCCGGAGTTAAGCGACGGACGCTGCGACGGCGTGCTGCTGGTCGTGCCGCCGGTTGACTGCCGGCTGGCCGAACGCCTCTTGCAGCGGGGGGTTCCCTTTGTCCTCGTGAACGGGTCCGACCGCTCCGGGCGTGTGTCTTATGTTGACATAGACAATGTGCAGGCCGCCTACAAGATGACGGAGCATCTGCTTCGACACGGGCATCGGCGGATCGCCTTCGTCTACCACGCCGAAGAGTGGGAGTTTCCCTTTGTTCGGGAGCGGCAGCGAGGCTACCAGCAGGCGATGACCGCCTGGGGCTGCTACGAGCCGGCGCGGGCCGGAATGTCTCCTGAAGCATCCCTGCAGGAAGCGGCAGGGCAGAGACCGACCGCCCTTTTTTGTGCATTCGATGCCCTGGCGTTGTCTGTGATGGCAGAATTGCGGGAGCGCGGCATTGACGTGCCGAAGGAGGTTTCGATTGTCGGCTTTGATGATATTCCCGGCTCTGCCGCCAGTCAGCCACCGCTCACGACGATGCGTCAGCCGATGACGCAGATCGGCGAGCGGGCGGCGGAAATGCTGCTGGAACTGGTAGACGGCACTGCGTTTCCCGGCCAGCATGAGCTTCTCACCACGGAACTTATTCTCCGTCAGTCCCTAGCCTTCCCCCTGGGCTATGGTCTTAATCATTAGGGGCTTTCTCTTCGCCGCAGCGCAAGATGATTTGCATTCGGCTTTTATCTTCGTCAAGGAGACTTTCATGAAACGAAAGAACGGCTTTACACTGATTGAGCTGCTTGTTGTTATCGCCATTATTGCGATACTCGCCGCAATTTTATTTCCGGTCTTCCAAAAAGTCCGTGAAAGCGCCCGCAAAATTAGCTGCGCCTCAAATGAGAAGCAGCTTGGTCTCGGGTTTCTTCAATATGTCCAGGATTATGATGAAAAATATCCTGCCCTGCGCCGTCAAGACCCCGGCAAGCCTTATGCCTCCTACTGGTTCGATTACATTACCCCTTATCTGAAAAGCCTGGATGTTTTCAAGTGCCCCGACAATCCGCATAAAGATCAAATCCGTTACAACAGCGGCGATGCCAGCGATTCGCCCTACACTATCTCCTACGGCATGAACCCGCGCTTGGGCGAGACAACAGGGTTCGGCGCAACCGGCGCGGGTGATAATGCCGTCAGTCTGGCGGCGATTGATGCGCCTTCCAACAAAATTCTACTGGCCGAATCGAACGCGCTCTGGCCGGATGTCATGTATTACAATGTGGAAGCGCAGTATATCGGCAACACCGGCAGTCCCCAAACCAATGGGCTGCCCGCGATCTTTGCCGGACATACGGGGCGGATGAACTTGTTGTTCTGCGACGGCCATGTGAAAGCACTGCTGCCGACTCAAACAATCGGCGATCCGAACGCACCAGTGGCATCCCAATTCAATATGTGGGGCGGAACAGCAAGCAGCACGAACAATACCACCGGCTTGCCGAATAGTGTGCCGCCAGGGGTCTGCCCAAGCATCTCGATCAACTGCGACCTCGCAGAGCCGTCTATTGCACAGTCTATGCAGGTATTAGAGGCACATTACAAATAGACATTTTGCCTAATTCCCCAAGTTCTCTTGCGGAGGCTGGGGGGTTAAGCCCAAGATTATTGACTGAGCCGGTGCAAGCTCAGGCCAACAGCGAAAAGCTGCGCGTTGCAGTGCCGGCAGGTGGAATCATCCGCATTCCGGCACGGATTTCAGGAAAGAGTGAGGCAATAGTGACGAAGATGCTCTGGAAGCTCCCCCTATTCTTTCTTTGCGCGGCGACCATGCTGCTGACTCTCGCCCTGCCGCCGGCACGGGCGATGCAGACGGACTGCGTGATCCACGATCCCTCGACAGTCATTAAAAGCGGCAGCACCTACTGGGTGTTCGGAACTGGAGCGGGCATCTGCGTTTATTCCTCGCAGGATCGGCGGCACTGGAAGCCGGCACCGGCTGTCTTCGCCGAGGCTCCCCGGTGGATCGCTTCAACCGTTCCCGGCAACACGGGCCGTTTCTACTGGGCACCGGATATTCGGCGTGTCGGCAGCCGCTACTCTCTCTATTATTCGGTCTCGACATTTGGAAGTAACGTCTCTGCCATTGGCCTTGCGACCAGCCCGTCGCTTCAATCGCCGCACTGGACAGACCAGGGGATTGTCATCCATTCGGCGGCTCACGACAACTTCAATACGATTGACCCGTGCGTCGTTTCGGGTGCCCATCAGAGCCTATGGCTAAGTTTCGGCTCTTTTTGGAGCGGCATCAAGATGATTGCACTCAGCCCGGTCACCGGCAAACCGCTTTCAGCCGCGCCGCAGATCATCAGCCTTGCCGCACACCCGCAGGACCCCGCCGACTCGATTGAGGCCTCCTGTCTCTGCTCACACGGAAAGTATTTTTATCTTTTCGTCAACTGGGATAACTGCTGCCGGGGTGAGCACAGCACCTACAATATCCGTGTTGGGCGCTCGCGCTCGATCACCGGACCGTATCTCGACCGCGCCGGACAGGATCTACGAAGCGGCGGCGGTACGGAGTTTCTTCCGGCGACGCTTATGGATACGCACGGTGCGGCAGAAGTCGGACCCGGCCATGCTGGTGTTTTATCTGATACGGATGGCGATTGGTTTACTTATCACTGTGAATGGGCGCGGGACCGGCAAGGCCGTCCAATCCTCAATTTACAGAAACTTGTTTGGAGCAAAGACGACTGGCCGGCACTGCGGGATCTCCTTTAGGTCCAAGACTTTCTAGGAATTCTAAGCCCTCGGATGCGTCTTGTCGTAGACTTCGCGCAGGCGGGCAACGTCTACCTGCGTGTAGCGCTGGGTGGTGGCAACGCTGGCATGGCCGAGCATTTCTTGGATGGCCCGCAAGTCCGCCCCGCCGGACAGCAGATGGGTCGCGAACGAGTGGCGCAAAGCATGGGGCGAGATGATCCGGGCAATTCCGGCATCACGGGCGTAGGCTTTCACAAGGTTCAAAAAATGGTTGCGGGTCATCGGGCCGCCGCGCTTCGTGACGAACAAAAAAGGCGTCGGCGGCTTTTTCGCCAGAAGCGCGGGCCGAGCTGTGTTCAAGTAAGTCGTCAAAGTGTCAAAAACACCGTCGCCGAGCGGAACCAGCCGCTCTTTTTTGCCTTTGCCGAACGGACGCACAAGCCTAGCCCGCAGGTCAACGCTCCGGGTTTCCAGCGACACCAGCTCCGAGACGCGCAGGCCGCAGCCGTACATGGTTTCCAGCATCGCCCGGTCGCGGACGCCTTCGGGCGTTTGGGAGTTAGGTGTGTTCAGCAGCCGTTCAATCTCCGGCAGGGACAGCGTGTTCGGCAGGCGCACGGCGGTCTTCGGCGGGTCAACGGCAAGCGACGGGTCGGCATCAATGACCTCTTCGCGGCACAAATACTGCATCCACAGCTTCAGGGAGATTGTCTTGCGCGTCAAACTCGCGGGGGCAAGCCCAGCCCGGCGCAAGGACGCCAGGAAGCCATACACATGGCCTGGCGTGACGGCGCGGGCCGATGTGACGTTTGTGCGGCGCAGGAAGTCTGTAAACTGCGTGAGGTCGTAGCGGTACGCCGTCAGGGTCTGCTCGGAGAGGCCGCGCTCGGCGGACAGATTGGCAAGGTAGGCGTCGAGGTGGTGGGTCAAGAACCCACCCCGTCGCAAGCGCCGGCCCTCCCCAACGGGGAGGGCGAGGAGCAAGAACAAAAGGACTCAGCAGGCCGCGCCCCCAGAGATAGCCCGAAACTCTTTGCCCTCCCCGTTGGGGAGGGCCAGCGCTTGCGACGGGGTGGGTTCTTCACGTTCATGCCGCCTCTGTCAGCCCCTGCTGTGTTTTTGTCGTGTCCGGCTGGGTCAAGTCTTCCAAATACTCCGTTTCATCGTCCTCCTGCCAGCCTTCCTCACCCATTTCAGGCGGCTCGACGGACGACGCGGGCCGGGCGCGGGTACCGGCCCAGTAGCGCAGCATGTCAATCTTCTCTTTCATGGTCATGGACAGCGGGATAGACTGCCCCGCGACTTTGAGAATGTCGTCGGTCGTGATATCTCGGTCCAAGTTAAACGCATCGTACATCGCGGAGATCACCGCCTGCTCGATCTCCGCCCCCGAATAGCCTTCGGTCGCTTCAGCCAGCGCGTTCAGGTCAAAGAGCGCCGGGTCACGCTTTCGCTTTTTGAGATGAATGGTAAAAATCTCAGCGCGTTCGGCCTCGCCCGGCAAATCCACAAAGAAGATTTCGTCAAACCGGCCTTTCCGCAGAAGCTCCGGCGGCAGGGCTGAGACATCATTGGCCGTTGCCACCACAAAGCACGGCGCGGTCTTGTCTTGCAGCCAAGCCAAAAATGTCCCGAACACGCGGGCCGTCGTGCCGCCGTCACTGATGCCCGACGACTGCGTCCCCGAAAAGCCTTTTTCCAGCTCATCAATCCACACAATGTTCGGGGCCGTGCTTTCCGCCACTCGGATCGCCTTCCGAATGTTCTCCTCACTCTGCCCGACAATGCCTCCAAAAATCTTCCCCACATCCATTCGCAGCAGTGGCAAATTCCACAAAGAAGCGATAGATTTACTGGCGAGCGAGTTGTGCGTGACGGTGAAGTCGCCCAGCAGGAACAAGCCGTCGCTGTCTACCTCAAAGCCATAGTAGTCGTCAATGCCGACCGGCTTCACGGTGATGCCGACGTTCAGGACGTTTTTGCGCTGACCGCGCGGCGGGCAGCGTTTTCGTTCCAGGCGCACCGGAACCATGTCCGTATCTCCGGAAATGGAGATGCGGAAGTAGTCGCCATTGCGCTTCGTGCCGTTGTGTGTGCAGGCTTTTTGGCAGGGCGTGATGTAAGCCGCTAGTCCCAGTGAGCGTGCCAAAAACACGATGTCATCAGCGAGTGTCTTGTTCTTTTGGATGATGTCGTAGGTGTTCCCGTGCTGATAGCCGTCAGTGTCAATCAGCCCCGCCAGGACTTGCAGGCGCACCTCGCGGCTGTTGGCTTTGTAGAGATGCGGAATATGTTTGCTGCCGAGAACACCAATCCCACGCATAAGGCAGGTGAGCGGGTTCGGGATTTTCCCCGTTGCACTTGCCGTAATTTTGTACAGCGACGCGCGGCCTTTTTGAGCGGCCTTGATAAACGTCAGGCCATGAATGCCCGCGAACTGCTTCAAGTAGTCGGCAATTTCCGGGTCCATTGTTGTAACGTGAGGCTGAGTGGCGGTCCCATCGCCGAGCCAGACACCGAGAAAATACGGGTCAAGCGGAACAGGGCGCGGCATAAATTCAACGCCCGTGCGCCAGCCCATTGCGGCCTGCTTGAAGCAGGCGCTTCGTTCCAGATAGTCTTTGACAGAGATGTTGATGAGGCCATTCTCGTCTGCTTCTTTGAACTTCTTATGCTCAGGCCGGTAGCCGCTCACGCGCAGAGACAGAATATGGTCCCCGTTCACCGTGTACGGGTCGCCCTTCATCGGCATGACTTCGTACATCTCGTTCCGGCCTTGAACTGTAGACAGCACGATACGCGGCAGCGAATCCGGCCCCATAATCGGGTCGCCGGTCACAATATCCTGCACCATTTTAATGGTTCCGTCGTACATCAAAATCGGTGTATCCCGCCGGCTGCACTTGCCGCAACCTTGCACACCTAGAATTAGGATGCCTTTGGGGGCGGGCAGGCCGTAATCGCGGGCCTTTTCGGTGAACGCGACGGTGCGCTTGTCCATCCAATCTTTGAGCAGATCGAGGCCGCCGACATCGGCGAAGGCTTCGGAGGCACGGTAGTATTCCAAAATGGCGGATTTTCTGATAATCTGTTCTTTTTCGGACAGTACCACGTCCACGTCGAACTTACGGCGTTCCACCAGAGACTTTGCGAAGACATTTTCAGCTTCCATGCCCGTCAGTCCCTGCGCCGCGCTGAGTACCTGCTCCCGCTCTTCTTTCGTCAGGTCGGTCTGCACCTGGGGATTGGCTTTCACCGACTCGATAATGCTGTCCAGCAGCCGGCCCAAGTCTTCCAGTGTCGGCAGCTCGTAATCAACGACCGTGATTTCTTTTTCCAGCTCCGGCGGCAGCCGCAGCACCGGCGACAGCAGCACCAGCGTCTTGTACGACGTTTTGAGCGCATAGGTCAGATCGCGCAGACGCCGGATAAGGGCCGTGTCGTTGAGGAACGGATGAAAATCTTTCAGCAGAAACACGGCCTGATCCCGTGATTCCAAGACAAAATCCAAAGCCGCCAGCGGGTCCCGCGTGACTTCATCCCGGTTCGACGGGTTCAGCACCATGCCCTGCGTCACGGTCCACTGGTACATCTTCTTGCCGCGAGCTTTCGTGATCGCCCGCAGGGCGTCCTCGACCCGTTTCTCCTCCCACGAGACCACATAAATAATCGGGTACCGCGCCCGAATCAGCGTTTCCAGCTCCGTATCCACTGCGCTTTGTGCCATGTGTTTATCCTTGCGGCTCTAGGATGCCGTCTACTTCTCGCTGTTTATGTGCCTCATCGAGTTCCTGCCAAAGTTCTCGGTAGCTATCCTGAACGTAGGGATTCAGTCGTTCTGCCATTGTCTGCGGCAAGCTGAGCATTCGGATAACTTCCTGTACATCGGCCAAATCTTTACGGCGCCCTAGACCGGAAATGCCCGATGCCAGCTTTAGCTCAAGCAATGCTTCCAGATTAAGCATCTGTATCCCATCAAGTTTCGTCGAGACGCTGCTGGGTTCTGGAAACGCCACCGGCTTCGGTTTACCGTCGCCCGGAAACTCACCCGCGAGTAGAAACTCGATCCGAACACCATTGTCCGTGTCGCGCAGGTTTTTGCTGCCCGTAAATGGGGGCCGGTAGCCGCTGCCTTCCAGCACCTCATGGAGCTTCTTCAAACCTTCGCTCGTGACAAGAATATTTACATCTTCCGTGTATCGCCGGAAGCCATGCAGATACAACGCCATGCCGCCGACCACGGCGTAGTCAATGTTCAGTGCATTGAGTCGCGCCGTGATGCGCCGCAGTGACTTCTGCACTTCGCCTTCGTTTTGAAAAAACATACTGCCCTCCCTGAGCGCCCAGTTGATGTCCGCGTTCATCCGCTGCGTGTAGTCGAGCGGATGTTCAGAGACTGCTGTTTCTTGAGTGCTCATGGCAAACCTATCTCCCCCATCTTTGCTATGTCGTGAACTTCTGCGACCCAATCACTCGGTTGAACTTTGCGGTACTCACCGCGCTCACAGATAATAAACTTTGCGATTTGAGGTTTTGCCTCTGACGTGAGAAGCGAAGCCGGACCAGCCAGAAGGATAGCCGCATTAATCAACCAATGCACCTGGACTTCCCGCGCCAGTTCAAGATGCTGCTGACCATCAAGAGTATAGACGTTATAAAAGCGAACCGCATATTTTGTGGAGTTCATAATGGCTTTGTCATTCAAGGACGCTTGAAAGAACCATATCCTAAAAACCATGTGCTGAAGCACACGGCTAATGGGCGAAGACGCCACAAAACACCCGCTTCGCGGGGTTAAGAACGAGACAGTTTTAGTCTTAGTGCCGCGAAGCGGTGCTTCGTGGCGTCTTCGCCCATTAGCCGTGCCATTTATGGCGTGGTCCGAAACTATACGCTATCCTAATTGTACCTCAGCGCGGACGACGCCTGCTCGCTGATGTCTTGCGACTAATTTCACCGTGCCGCCGGTGGGGGCGTGGACGATCCAGTCGAAGTGGGCGCGGTCTTCGGTGGCGTCGGCGACGGGGCTGAAGCCGCTGGCAGCTTTGAGGTGGCGGCCTTCCAACTGGCCGAGTTCTTCGCGGAGGCGTCCGATTTGCAGAGTCGCGCCTTCGGGAATCTCGATTTCGGCCAGCACGGGGCGGACGCTTTTGCGCTCTAAAGCGCGTTTGGAGACGTAAGAGGGCAGCCAGCCGGTGTTCTGGACAACCAGCCGGACGCGGTAAACGCCGTCGCCGAGGGGTTTGGCTTCGGCAGTGAGGAGTTCGAGATTAGGCGAGATGAGCGCCTGCCAGACCAGCCAGTCGGCGTGGGGAGCGATCTCGGCTTCCAGAAGGTGCGGGGGCGGGTTGCGGAAGCAGTAAGCGTAGTCCCAGCCGCCGATTTCGATGGGGCCGAGATCAGGATGCTCAAAGGGCTGCCAGGGGACAAAGCCGAGGCCGTTCAGTTTTTCGTCATTCCATTTAATCAGTTTCAAATCGTCTTCGACGGGATGCTCGCGGAACCAATCGATGAACTTGTAGTCCGTGATGCCGGCCTGGCGCTGGGGAGACCAGAGCTCGGTGGTCCAGGCATAAATGCCGAGGTGGTCGTACATCCAGTCGTCGAAGACGCCGGTGATGACTTCTTTCGGGTGGTACTTGAAGTCGTGGAAGACCGAGACGTTCGGGTAGCCCGTGATCTCGGTCCCCTTGTCGCCGATCTTGCCGAAGGTCCAGAGGTCTTCGGGGATCATGTCGGAGTCGGGTTTGACGCCGTAAGGCCGCAGGATGACGCCGCTCAGGGTATGGAATGTCACCGCACCGCAGATGTTCGGGTGCTTGACAATAAAGTCTACGATGGCCCGGACTTCGGGTTCACTGGTGGGATACTCCCCTGCCCCGCCCTGCTCGCCTTCAGGCCGCCATTCCGAGGGGAAGTTGCGGTTGAGGTCCAGCCCCTCTTTTTGCTTCTGCATCTTGACCTGAACACCATCATAGTTGGTCAAGCGGCCTTCGGGGAGCTGGCGGTAATAGGTCCCGCCGGTCTCGGTGGGGTCGCGCCGGATCAAAAGACGCGGCTCGTCCGGGTGACACTTCCAGGGGCCGTTCGGGTCAGGTATCCGCATGGACAGCAGCTTGCCGTTGCCATCTATGTCTTCGCGTTTCAGTCCTTCAATCGGCTCCTCGTCGAAGGGGTACGGGCGGGCCGACGACCGCAGCCAGCGCGGCGGGGTCTGCATGGCAAGCTCCGCGCCGTCGGGGTTGACGCGCGGCACGATGTAGAACGCGCGGGTATCCAGAGCGCGGGTGATATCCTCATTCAGGCCGTCTTCCGTCAACAGCTTGTTCAGCAAATACAGCGCGGCGCTCGACGGCGACAGTTCAGTAGCGTGGATGTTGGCGTCCACCCAGAACGCCGGTTTTTCGTCTGCTGGCCCGGTGCTGAGGCGCGTCACGGTCGCCAGCCAGATGTCGCGGCCTTCATAGGACTGGCCGATGGAGTTAAGCTGGACCAAGTGGGGATTGGCGGCAGCGATTTCGTTCAAGGCGTCGGTGATTTCGGCATAGGTGAGGTACTTGTCGAAGCGCAGGGGTGTCTCAGGCATGGGTCTTAGGTTCCTTGAATGTATGATATGTCCGGCCATGAATGGCCAGGTGCTGTTCTCCGAATGCTGCTCTGCCGCTCGTTTTCGGGTAAACTCTGCTTTATGTCAGCTATTACCCATCACTTTTTCGTCTGCACCAACGAGCGGCCTGACGGCCATTTTCTGCCTTCCTGCACGCCGCGCGGCGGCAAGGAAGTCTTTGCCGCATTTGCACAAGAACTTGCCCACCGCGACTACCCCCATGGAGTCAAAGTCACGGCGTCGGGCTGCCTGACGCCCTGTAACCACGGTCCGAACGTCGTCGTCTATCCCGAAGGCATCTGGTACGCCGGGCTGACGCCCGCCGATGTCCCGGCACTGATGGCCGTGCATCTCGACGGCGTCGGCACGATGGACCATCTGTTGCTGCCGGATACGGTTGAGCTTACTTAGCTGGGCTGTAGAGTACGGGTAAAATGCGAAGAGTTTTCAACGGCTCGTACTCTTCCTCGCGATTTCTCCTGCAAGGTATTCCCGTGCCAGTTTCTCAGCCCCCTCTTTATCGTCTGGGGCCAGCCGCCCTTCCACCACTTCATTAACTAAATACTCTTTGACTGCGCCAAGCTGTTTGCCGGCACGCAGACCGAGACGCGCCATCAGCTCCTGGCCGTCGAGCGGTGATGTCAGCGTGCTGATGTCCTGCGCTTCCTGAATGGGGGCCATGCGAGCGCGAAGCTCGTGGGCGCGGGAGATGTCCGTGTGATCGGGCGAAAGCGCGGACACGTCTACCCGATGGATCTCAAAGAGGTCATCAAGCTGCGGTCCTAGATCCCGGATCAGGCGGCGAACGGCGGCGTCGGTCCAGAGCGGCTTATACTCGCCGATCCGCATGTGCTGGGCCACGAGCTTCGTCACGGCGGCGATCTCGTCGTTCGCGAACTTCAGGCGGGTCATCAGCTTGCGGGTGATCTCCGCGCCGGTTTCGGCATGGCCGTAGAAATGAACCCGGCCATCGTCCCCGACGCCTTTGGCGGGCGGCTTGCCGATGTCGTGGCACAGTGTTGCCAGCCGCAGCGTCAGCGAAGCATCTGGGGATAGGTTGCCGAGAGCAATCAGTGTATGCTCCCAGACGGGATAAGCATGGAACTCATTTTGGGTGACGCCGACCATCGCCATCAGCTCCGGCGCAAACTGTGCCAGCAGGCCGCTGTCCCTCAGCAGTTCCAGTCCCATTGGAGCGCGGGTCGTCATCAGCGTCTTGCAGAACTCGTCCCGGATGCGCTCAGAGGAGATCACTCGTGTCCGGTCCGGGTTGCTGTCATTAAGGCGTGCGGCACGCTGACGCAGAGCCTTCCAAGTGATCGGGTGAATATCAAAGCCGAAGCGGGCAGCAAAGCGCACGGCCCGGAGCATTCGTAACCCGTCATCCTGAAATGTTACAAGCGGATCAGTCGGCGTCCGTATCGTCTTGGCTTCAATGTCGGCAAACGCTAGACCCAGCGGGTCGGTAACTTCGCCCGTTTCTAAAGATCGCAGCAGCGTGTTGATGGTAAAGTCGCGCCGTTTGGCGTCGTCTTGCAGCGTTCCCGGCTTGACACTGTCCGGCTTGCGGCTGCCGGGGGCATAAGATTCAATTCGGGCCGTGACCATTTCCACGGCGCGGCCTTTGACGACGACCATTGCCGTACCGAAGGTAGGGTACACGACCGGCTCGAAGTCCGCCGCGCCTGATTGACGCAGAAAGCGGGCTAACTCTAAAGCGTTGCCTTCCAGCACGATGTCAATGTCATCTTTGCCGGACGGCAGGCCCATGACTTGGTCACGCACAAAGCCGCCGACGAGAAACAGTTTTTCGGCGTAGGCCGTGCCGCGCACGGCATCACGCAGGGTTTCCAGAACGAGTTCGGTTTCGGAAGATGTCTGAAGCGGCATAGCAGAGTATACCCGGCACTGGAAGTGCCGGGCTACTATTGAATGAAAGTCGGAGCGACTGCGGAATAAGAAGGCCGTCTTTAATCTTTAGTCGGTTCGACTTTCACTCCCAAGTAGCCCGGCACTTCCAGTGCCGGGTTCCTGCATGCCGGGTTTAACGGGTACACTCTCCGCATTATGACCTTCACACAACTGATTACGCAAAGCCTCACGCGCGGCCTCAAAACGGGCTTTGTGCTGGCCGCGGCCACGAACGCCGCAATCATGCTGGCGTCTGACAAGGAAAACGGCAATCCGTGGGCGGCGCTGAACTCCGTCGCGCATATCATTGACGGCGACCAAAAAGAGCAGCCGACGGTCTACTCGCCGCGCGAGTCCTGGCTCGGCATTGGGGTCAACGGCACGGCGATGTGCGCGTGGGGCGTGATCTATGAAGGCGCACTGCTTGTCACCAAGACAAAAAGCAGCGTTTGGACTGCACTTTTTGGCACAACAGTCGCCTACTTGATTGACTACAAAGCTGTGCCGAAGCAGTTCACGCCGGGAATTGAGAAACGTCTCAGCCACAGCTCCGTTTTAATTGCTTACGCCGCGCTGGCGCTGGGCCTTGCGCTGTCACCGGTGTGGAATAGGGAAGCCGAATGAGAACTCGGACAGGGAACGAGGGCATGAACGCCCTCGTTTCTTCGTCTATCTCTTCCTCTTCTTCATATGGCTCCCAGGATTGGGGCGGGGGGCTTCTTTCCGTTCCAGACCGGCGCGAAAGCAGTTCTCATGTTATAATGAACAATGCACCCCGCCCGTCTCTCCCTTTACGCCTGCGGCCTGTTCCTCGCTGCCGCGCCGGGGCAGGCACAGACCGCACCTGCGGCTTCTAGTCCAGCCGCTCCCCCTGTCTCTGCTGCGCCCGTGAATCCCGCGCCCGCCAGCTCCACGCTGGCTGGCCCCGCGCCGACTGTTCCGGCGACGCTGCCAAGCCGGCCGGGGACGCTCGCGCCCGCTGTCCCGAACTCGACCGGAACTGTGCAGAGCGCTGGACAGGAGCAGCCGCTGCCAGGCAGTCAAAGCAGTAATGAGAATGCGGAGGCGTACACGGGCGACCGGACAGTGGACCCTAATCGTTCGGTGATCTTAGATCACGCTGATACGTTCGAGCAGACAGAGGCCGGTAAGTTCACCGCCGAAGGCAATGTCCGCATGCGCTACCAGGGGTACCACCTGAGCGGCGACCGGGTGGACGTGGACACCGACAAGGGCATCGCGCGGTTCACCGGCCATGTCCACCTGCTCGCGCCGAACGGGCAGACCGCCGATGCCGTGGACGGCAGTGTCCTGCAAATCAACCTGCGGCGCGGGACGTACCAGATTGCCGGGGCGCGGTCGGTCATCACGCCGGAGCAGTCGCAGGTCGGCCTCATTCTGCCGATCTTTGTCTACGGCGGCCAAATCCGGGGCAGGCCCGGCTTTATTGACGCCCGAAATGGGCAGTTCACCACCTGCGACTTCTTGGACCCGCATTACTCATTCGGTGCCCGCGAGCTGTATATCATTCCGGGTCGGCGGCTGGTTGGGCGGAACGTCTCGCTGTACCGCAAAGGCCACCGTGTTTTCTCCATTCCATACCTTGTCGTGCCGCTGACCGACCGCCTGGCGAGGCAAACTTTGTTTCCGCAGGTTGGGGAAACCCCCGACGAAGGCTATTTTATCAAGTTCGCGTTCGGTTACGCCCTCACCGACGCGCTGCCAGGCATTCTGCGGATCGAGGAGTTCCAGAAAAAAGGCACGGGGTTAGGCTTCGACCAGGACTACGGTGCAAGCACCGCGCCGAAGCGCGGGTTCGGCATGTTCACCCTTTACAGCCTGTACGACAAGAGCCGCGGGGTGGAAGACCTCAATGGCAGCCTTCTCCACACCCAGCAGTTCGGCACGGTGACGGCGAACGTCACGTCCCAGTTCCAGCAGAACTCGTACTTCGCGGGGCTGGAAAAAAGCCAGTCGCAGAACACGACCGTGAACCTGACCCGCAGTGTCGGTAATTTAAGCGACTCGCTGCAAACCACTCTGGTCCAGAACTCTTACGGCGCAGGGCTGTCCCAAAACCTGACCTCATCATTCGACCAGACCTTCGCGCCGACTTCCAGCCAGTCGCTGCACACGCGCTTTGACTTTTCGCAGGTCAACTCACCCGGTTTCAGCGGCTTTGGCGGCCAGAACACGCAGCAGCTTGATTCCAATCTGGATTACACGTCACGCGGCAAGCTGTTTGATTTGGAGCTGCTGGCGACCAAGTACAACTCGCTCCACAATTCCGGCGGCTCGCAGTTCGTCGGCGGCTTGCAGCGCCTGCCGGAGTTTCGGATCGCGACCGATGCCCTGCGGCTTAAAGTCCTGCGGAAATTCCTGCCGAAGGCTGCCCATATTGATCTTTCGCTCGGCGCATTCAACGAGCCGTCGTCCATGACCAATTCCCAGCGGGCCAGATTTGATTTAGACCTCGGCACAACCACCCAGCGGATCAATAAGCGCAGCGATTTCCAGTACGCCGGGTCGTTCCAGCAGGGCTTTTACGGCGACAATACGGCCCAGTATGTCTTGAACGGACGCACCGGCTACACGCTGCGAATTGGGAGCAAGTCCACGCTCGGCGCGACGTATTCCTACCTGCGGCCCTACGGCTACACGCCGTTCCAATTCGACTACGCGGGCAATTCCAACCTGGCGGGTCTGAACCTCGCCTTGCAGGACTCGAAGCAGGTCCAGCTCACGGTCGGCACCGGCTACGACTTCAACCGCGAGCATTCCGCCTACGGCTACCGTGCGACTCCGTTTCAGTCGGTCGCCGCGCAAATCCTATATACCCCGGTCCAGTTTCTGCGCTTCCGCACCACCGCGTCGTATGATTTGAATAACAGCCGCCTGCAAGACCTCACCAATGCCCTAACCATTCGCGGCTCCGATGCCCTGGCGTTCGACCTGTCAGGTCGCTACGACCCCGTCTTGAAGCGCTACACGACCCTGAACGGCGACCTGAACTTCCCGTTCTTCCGCGTCCGCAACGAGGACGCCGGCTACCGGGTCCGGGCCATCGGCGGCTACAACGGCATCACCAGCAAGTTCGACTACAAAGGCTTAGAATTGACCCGCTCGTGGCACGACTACGAGTTCAACTTCATCTACCAGGACACCCCGGAGGGCCTGCGCCCCGGCTCCAGCTTCACGCTCAACTTCCGCCTCAAAGCCTTCCCCGCCTACGAGCCATTCGCCACCGGCCAGTACGGCCAGGCTTTGGATACAGGAGTTGGGCAGACGCTTTAGAAAGCGTTGTTATTATGGTAGTATAGAACTGATTTTCGTGACAATATCACGCAAAGAGGTCACAAATAAGCTATGCTGATTGATTTCACCGTCGAAAACTTCCGTTCCATCAAAGAGCCGATTACCCTCAGTGCTATTGCACACTCTAGCCGGGAAGTAGAGGGCTTGGAGAGCAGTGCCACAAGACGTCACATCAAAGCAGATAGCTCAATCGCGCCTACTTTTCCAGTGGAAGGTCGCGGGCTTGAGCTGCTACCTGTCCTCGGCATATTTGGTGCTAATGCTTCAGGCAAGAGCAACCTGATAATGGCGATAGATACATTGTTCTTTCTGATTACTATAGGAGTTACTGACAGCCGCCACCTCAATTATCACTTGTCTGCGTTCAGCTTTGACAAAACAACATCACAAAAACCTACTTATTTTCGGTTGAGGCAAGTACATGAGAATAACATTTATACGTATTCGCTTACGATAGATCAAGATCGCGTTCTTCACGAGAGCTTAACATTTATTCCTGCCGCACCTGAGAGGAAGGTGAACAAACCTCTTTTTACGAGAGACTGGGACAAAAAATCTGGCAAGTACATCTGGAAGGATGGTAAAGATTTTGAGGGGCCGCATACTCAACTTGAAGATAGCTTGCAAAAACATGAGCTATTCTTGACGCTACTAGTTAATCGCCTAGAGGTAGCTGTCATCCAGCCATTCAGCGATGGCATCAAAGGACGTTGGCCGGGGGTAGGTTTCGGCAGAGAGGCGTTTGACCATGATCTTGCAACTTTTTTAATGGGAAAGTACTGGCCTAAGCGCGTGAGGGGGATATCTGAACTTCTTCGTAAGTTTGATACCGGCATTGCTGACATCAAGATAGAAAAAAGACTGGACACTTCAACCCAGGATACTTTTGATTTGTTCGCCCTCCATGAAACTTCCGTAGGTCTAATGCGGTTACCTTTCTCTGAGGAGTCTGCTGGAACACAAAGGCTTTTTGTGCTTGCATACAAAATGCTAGACACGTTCTTTTATGGAAGTTCAATGCTCGTTGATGAACTTGGTTCCAATATACACCCAAATATTACAAGAGAGATAATCAAGCTATTCCAAAGCTCTAAAAGCAATCCCAAACGCGCTCAGTTGATCTTCACGAGCCATGATAATACGCTTCAGCAGCGAAATCTACTGCGTCGCGATCAAATTTGGTTCACGGCGAAGCGGGATGACGGCAGCACGGAGCTTTACCCGCTGACAGACTTCAAGCCGCGCAATGACCTTGCTATCGATAAAGCTTATCTTGATGGGCGTTTCGGGGCGGTTCCTATCCTTCCAGACGAAGACGAACTGCTGGCGGGTTTGGAGATGGCACGGTAATGGCGAGAAGGCCAACAGCATCTTTTCAGCGCCCTTCTCGCCAGCGTTCGATTGGACGCAGGATACTCATTTCTTGTGAGGGTGAGAAAACGGAGTACGGCTACTTTGAAGATGTTCGCAAGTCACTTCACATGGAACCAAACAAAATCATTGTCTTGAAGCCAGAGGCCAGCGACCCACCCGGCATTGTCAAACAGGCATTGGAAGAGCGAACATACCGTCAGCAGGAGAAGGAATGGGATGAAGAGGACCTAGCCTGGGCTGTTTTCGACGGCGACGAGCATAAGGCGCACAATATCGAGAATTGGCGTCAGGCGTTGCAGATTGCACAAGAGAAAGACATCCGCCTAGCGATCTCCAACCCTAGCTTTGAGTATTGGTATCTTTTGCACTACCAAGATCAAACCGGCTACTTAACACGGCAGCAAGCGTTAAGTTTGCTCAAAACTCACATCCCAAAGTACGAAAAATCTGATGTACTTTACCGAGGAGAACTTCAACATCGGACGGAAAGCACTATCATCCGCGCAAAACAAGTGGCACATCAGGCATCGGCGGACGCCCTTGAGCCTTATTCCAATCCTTGCACCTATGTCTGGGAATTAGTCGAACTAATTTTGTCACTACAAAAATGAGCGTTTCCGACCTGCAATATAAACCTATTAATTTGGATCGCCATACTGAGGTGTTCCTCGATTTCATACGCGATACTCATCTGTGCAGTTTTGGCTCGATGGAAGGCTTTGTTGATGGAAACGGTCAGGGGGAAGAACGCTTTGTCCAGCGTGTCCGCACCCGGCTTGCCGAAGAGCCGGAAAGCTGCCTTCATGTTTGGCGGGAGGGGGAAATCGTTGGTCAGCTTCATTTGGGCCGCTTTGTTGATCCGGCTATCGGCTACATCAATATGTTCTACGTAAGTCCAAGATGGAGAGGCACAGGCGTCGCTTCCGCGATGGAAGACTATGCGTGCGCCTACCTTCAGGCACAGGGTTTCCAGTCTGCATATTTAAGTGTGGCGGCACAAAATCATCGCGCCCTCCGCTTTTATGAAAAACAGGGCTGGACAGATTTAGGGCCGAGACAGGACAAACCCGGCACGCATAACATGGAAAAGCGATTTGCACAATCTCTTAACGAAGAAAAGCTGATACAGCAGATCAACACAAGGCTGCCGGAGGAGACATGACGGCAATATCGGGTACTGAGGGCAAAGTGTCAGGCCGAGACGCTGACACCGGAAGAACACCAAGCCTTGATCGTGCTGTCCGACCAAGTGGAGATAGACCACGCGCAGAGACTTGGCTTTGTTTCAGAACTTGCCCAACTGCATAGAATTTCACTGGATGAACGAATGAAGGTGCTCGGTATTCCGCAACACACTTATAGGTAAACGCGCTTGTAAACAACTTTCACGAGTAAGCAAGAGCCACCCTGCGACAAAAACAGAGTATATTCGAGTCGGTGAAAAGCTGATGTGAATGCTGCGTACAGAGAAAGAAGCCGTTTATGAGACCATTTCGTGTGGCGATGTGTATCCTTCTTCTAATGATCTCTGCTGGCCTGACACCAGCGGGAACCAGCGCCAGCCCTGGTAAGGGCATATGGCCTGAAGTGGACGGCAAGGAAACTTACCGAGAGATTTTAAGGTTTCATCGTGGCAATATCACCCGCACCCTCTCACTGCCTCACCTGCAGCCGCCAAGAAGGTTTCCGTCTGAGCACTTGATGCCAACGGCAACGGGGCCGTTTCTCTATTTGTCTTGGTTTCCAAAAGGAAATACCTTGCAAGCACAAGAGGCCGTCGCTTATCACACAGGGCTGCTGATGTCGCGGACTGTTCGACGGGGAGGTATTATGGAAGCAGGCGGGGAAGCAAGGGTGCCGCATGACCAAACGTGGTTTCATGCCCTCGAACAATTGTCCACAATGCCATCCGACTTGAGGTACCCTGATGCCGTTCCCCATACCTCGCTGCTCATTGCCAGTCAGTTCACCCACGGACGCTGGCAGACGCGGTATTACAACCTCCGTCACTTACCGGCGGGATGCAGGCCACTGTTCAATGCGCTTACTGAGCTTGTTGACTTTGGGTTTGCTTTACCCCCGCACACCTACGGGAAAGCAGGCACGGAGTAACGAAGAGGAAGAAGAGCATAACGAACTACCGCTGCCCCGCGTCAGGCCGCTTGCCAAGCAAGGGGGTATGTGCTATAATTGCGCGTGACTGTGTATTCAGAGGCGGAGCGGGGGCGGCTGAGGGCGAAGCTGCGGCGGGTGGAAGAAAAGCTGGACACGGCCTATGGGGTGCGGGTCTGGTCGGCAGGGCATTACACGGACGATCTCGTGGGCGCTCTGGTGGCGACGGTGCTGTCGCAGAACACGAGCGATCTGAACTCCGGGCGGGCGTTTGCGTCGCTGAAGCGGGCCTTCCCCGGCGGGTGGGACGCCGTGCGGATGGCATCGGTGACGGACGTGGCGGATGCGATCCGGTCGGGCGGCATGGCGAACATGAAGGCGCCACGCATTCAGGCGATCTTGCAGGATATTTACGACGGCGGCGGGCAGACCGATCTTTCGCACGTTCGGGATTGGGACGATGCCCGGATCAACACCTACTTGAAGGGGTTTCACGGGGTCGGGGCGAAGACGGCCGCCTGTCTTTTGATGTTCAACTTGGGCCGTCCGGTGCTGGCGGTGGATACGCATGTGCATCGAGTGTCCCAGCGTTTGGGGTTGATTTCGGCGAAGGCGACGGCAGACCAGGCGCATGACTTGCTGCCGGAGCTTTTGGACGGCAATGAAGCCTACTCGCTGCATGTGCATTTTATTGAACACGGACGCCGGGTATGCCACTCGCAGAAGCCTGCGTGTCCTGTCTGCCCCCTGCAAAGCGAGTGCGATTATTACAGAAGCCGACAGTTTGACGAGTGACGTTTTAGAAAACGACGGCTACTGCTTCGGATGCGGGCCGCAGAACCCGATTGGCCTTCACTTATCGTTTGAGTGGGACGGCGATAAGTATTCGGCACTCTGGACCCCGCGGCGGGAGCATCAAGGCTGGGCGGGGCGGGTGCATGGCGGCCTGCTGGCATTGGTACTGGACGAAGCCCTGTCCCGCGCGGCTTTGGAAAAACATGGCCTTTCCTGGGTCACGGCAGAGCTTTCGACCCGGCTGAAACTGCCGGCGAGGGTCGGTGAGCCGCTAATGGTCACGGCGTGGATCGAGACCGTGCGGCCTCGGTTGATCGCCTGCGCGGGCGAGGTGCGTACGATGCCGGACAATCGCCTGATCGCGACCGGGCAGGCCAAGATGATGCAGGCGAAATAGCCGAAGAGGAGAACAGCACGCATGGAACCGGCACAGACGCAGAGCGCGTATTTGAACGAAGGTGAAGGGGAAACGCCGCTGGAAACTGCCGCGCGGCTGGAAGCGCTGCAAAGCCGCAGCGGGGGTCAGGCGCGGCAGGAAGAACACGAAGCAGATGTCCTGGTCGCTGACATTGACCAGTACGTTGCCCAGACCGACCCCGCTTCCCTGCCGGAAGCCGAGCGGGAGCTGGAAGCTTGGCAAATCCCGACCGATCCGCTGGAAGGCGTTCCCGGCAACGTGACGTTTCAGCCGAATGTCGAGGGCGAGCCGCTGGTCGCGATTTTCGCGGCGCAGAGCGAATCCGAAGCCAACATCGTGCGCGGCCTGCTGGAAGCGTCCGGCATCCCAGCCACGATCAACTCTTTGTCCGGCCCGGCCCTCGGCGGCATTTTCCAGCCCGACGAAACCCGCTGGGGCGACATTCTCGTCTCGGCATCTGAAGCCGAAGCCGCTCAGGCGGCTATTGCCGACGCGACCGCAAGCGGCTCCGAAGCCGACAGCGCCGATTTTTAGAAGCCGACACCACCGATCTCCAAGAGGCACACCATGCATTATTCAGCGTCCGCGCTGCTTTTTTTCACGCTCAGCGGCACGACGGTTTTTGCCCAGGCCGCACCGGCTCCGACTGATCCGGCAGCGGCGAGTCCGCCTGCCGCCATCGCGCCCGCTGGAGCCGTTCAGATTGCTTCGCCGTACAACAAGGCCGTTGTCCGCGAGTCAGTCCCGGTGAAGCTGCGCGATTTCCCGTCCACCGGCTATGTCGCCATTTCGATTGACGGCAAGTTTATCACGGCGCAGGCCCTGCCGAAAAGCCGCAAGCTGCCGGTCTATGTGTGGGACACAAAAGCCACCTACACCGATGCAGACAGCCCGGACACGCCGAAGTCGTACAGCGACGGCACCCATGCCGTCACCATCGCCGTGTATAATGCCCAAAATAAGCTGGTCGGCCAGGACTCGGTTTCGGTGCAAGTCGCCAACAAGATCGCCCTGCCGGCCTCCGAAGGCATCCGTCTGGCCTATCCCTGGAAGACCGGCCTGAGCTTGCGCTACCAGCGCCGGACCACGCTGACCGCCACCGCAACCGATACTCCCGCGTCCGCCACGCCCCAGACCTTGCAGCAGTCCCTGCTCCGCTTTGGGCGCACGGTGGAAAATGTCAGCGACGGCACAGCGCTTATTCGGGACCAGATCATTCCCGTAGATAAATCCGTCCACCCGAAGGCATTTGTCTCATATGTCGCCACCCACGGCCAGCCGCAGGCACTCGGCGCGGACATCCATGCCGAGTACCGGAACGTGGATGCTCGCGGACGGGTCCTGTCCCAGCTCACGTCGCAGAACACGGCCAGCTCGGTCGGCTTTTCGATCCCCGTCCTGCCGCCCCGCCGCGTCTCGGTCGGTGCTCACTGGGAAACTCCGGTCGAAATCACTTTGGACTGGGCTTCGCCAACCCCAGCGAAAGTGACAGCGACCAGTACGCTGGAAGACTTCGAGTGGCAGGACCGCTATCCGACCGCAAAAATCCGCGAGACCTACGAAGGCCCGGCAACATTCTATCCCGGCCCCGGCTCGGCCCTGCCGGCGATCCAGAGCCGTGAGATCAAGTTCGAGCGCGTCTTTTACTTTGCTTACAACGCTGGACGGATTGTGAGGACGCAAACGACGATCTCGCTGACATCCACCGATCCGGGCCTGCTGAATGCTTCCCCCTCCGGGCAGAGCGGCTACCCTGGCGGGCGCGGCGGCTATCCCGGCGGACCAGGCGGTTTCGGTGGACCAGGCGGTTTCGGTGGACCAGGCGGCAGGTTCGGTCGTCCGGGCGGCGGCGGCTATCCAGGGTATCCCGGCCCTCAAGGCCAGCCTGACGGGCGCGGCGGCCCCGGCGGCGAGTCCAGCGACTCTTCGGACAGCGCACCCGGCTACCCTGGCGGCGGTGAGTATCCCGGCGCGCCGGGTGGTTATCCTGGCGGCGGTTATCCGGGAGCGCCCGGCGGCTATCCCGGCGCACCGGGCGGTTACCCTGGCGGTGGCCCCGGCGGCTATCCTGGAGCACAGGGACCGGGCAACAGTCCTGTCAAGCTGACCTACACGGAAACATCGGTACTGCTGACTTAGAGCATTCGGCAAAGAACACATGGCACTGAAACTGACCGGGATGAACCCGGACGATAATTCGCGGCGCGACGAAGAGCGCAAGGCCGAGCTGACCGAGCATCTAGCCGAGCTGCGGACGCGACTCATCCGTGCGTCGCTCTATGTCATCGTCGGCATGGCCGTGATGTGGTTTTTCAGCGGGCGCGTCCAATCTCTGGTCATGTCGCCGATCAATACGGCAGTCCATAACCTCGCCGCAAAGCCGTCTCCGGAAGCTCAACTCCCTAATGGTGGCTTTGTCATCAGCAACTTCACAGATGGGTTTTTCCTGAAGCTGCAAATCGCTACAGTCGGTGGTCTGATTCTCGCACTCCCGTTAGCAGTGCTGGAGTTGTGGGGATTTATCGCGCCAGCGCTGACGCCGGCGGAGAAGAAAGGCGTCCATCTTATTGCGCCGCTCTCGGTGTTGCTCTTCTTTCTGGGAACGACCTGCGCGTACTTCGTCCTGCCGAGGGCGGCGACCTGGTTTCTGAGCTATATTCCGCCGGGCGCGATCCTGCTACAAAATCCGCTGACATGGACGGTGTTCGTCGTTAAGATACTGCTGGTCTTCGGCATCTTGTTTGAGCTGCCTGTCGTCTTGATGTTTCTCGGCAAGATCGGCATCATCAATGCAGCACTGATGGTCAGATACTGGCGCCAGATCGCGGTCGGCTTGTTCACGCTGGCGATGGTCGCTGCGCCGTCTAATGATCCAGGCACGATGCTGGCGCTTGCCATCCCGCTCACCCTGCTGTTCTTCGGGTCTATTGGTCTGGTCAAGCTGGTTGAGCCGAAGCTGCCGAAAGACGGCTAGGACGCGCCGCGCGGGCGTGGTCTTCACCCGCAAAAATACGGGAATTCGCTGAGATTGGCTGAAACCCAGCATTATTGCAGGGGAAGTCTCGTGAGGCTGGCGCGGTTTATGGAAAGAACAAGTTCAAGGAGTGATGACTACCATGATGAACTTAGCGGCCATGTGCCGCGCGTGGCTGGCCTGGGACAGCCTGCTCTTATTTCTTATCTGTACGCTGGATATGAGTTCGACTCTCTACTGGGTCCACGCCGGAGCGGCAAATGAGGCGAATCCGTGGATGGAGTTCTGCTTGCAGCACGGCAATACCGCGTTCTGCGCGGCGAAGATACTCAGCTTCCTGCCACTGCTGGCATTCGCTGCTTACTACCGCGCCCGCCGCCCGCGCCTCATTGCCGTGTCCCTGCGCGGCACGTCAGTCTTGTACGTCGGGATTTATGTGTGCGCCGTCGGCAGTCAGTGGATGCATTAACCCGGAAAGTTAGGCGGTAAACACGCGATGGCTGTGTTCGATGAGCGCCCCACCCCTTCCCCCGCCCGCCGACGGCTGCTGCTGCTGGGCCTGCCGGTCCTTGCCGTATTGGTTTGGATTGCCGCGGCCCACGCCCCGCATGGAGTTTCGCCGCACGGCATCCAGCAGACGCTTGGCGAGTTTCGCGGCGATATTCCCGCCGACCCCAGCCCGAACCGGGGAATGGCCGAGGCGCTTGTCCTGCGTCGGGACTTGCTGATGCACCCTGACAAGCAGTTCAGTCTTACCCAGAGCCGCCGTCTGGTCAGCATCGCCGCCGGCCCGGTCAACGACCAGGCCCAGAGTGAAGCCCTGGACGTGCTGAGCCTAGCCCAGCGGGCGCACACGCTTTCGCCGCTCCAGGTTCGCGATGCCGAGGGTGCGGCTTTGTCGGCGCTGCGCGGCAGCCCCGGCCCGATGGTGCGGCTGGAAAGCGCCCGGCTTCTCGGTCACATCGGCAGTCCCGCCGATGCTCCGGCCCTGTCGGCCTTACAGAAGGACAGCGACCCAAAAGTCCGGGAAGCGGCAAGCGAAGCGCTGGTCTCAGGTACCGTTCGTCCCTATTGAACATTACCCAAACTTGGCTTTGTGTTCCTGCATAAGACGCTGATAATCAGGGTCAGCTTTGGCGGCTTCCCAGGAAGCGCGGAAGATCGCGGCGGCTTCGGCTTTCACCGGGTCATTCGTATAAGGCAGGGTTTCGCGGCCATGCGCCCCGCTCTGCCCCTTTTTGTCTTCGGGCACCGGGCCGTCGTATTTTTTGCCGCCTTTGTGATTGGCGTAGCGACGGGCGCGGGTCATGCCCATCTGCAAGAACTTCCGGGCCATATCCATGCCGACAAAGTCCCCGTTTTCCTTATACTGATAAAACAGCGCAGTGATGGCGACCGACGATTCACGAGCGGCATCAGGCGTTGCAAACCGCCAGAACGGCAGGATTTCGCTTTTGTATGGCTCGACCAGCAGAACGCCCTGTTCGCCGACCCCGACCGAATACAGCTCCGGGTGCGCCCGCAGGTCAAGGTGTTTATAGTCGCGGGAATAGTCGAACTTCATGGATGCTGAATTGCGGCAAGTCTGCCAAGTAGTCGGACAGCATGGCTTTGACACCGCAAGGGGCCGAAGCCAGCCTACTTTTCAGGAGCAATACGGTCGGACCAGCCGACGAACATGGAGCGCATCGTATCCCAGCCGTCGGCAATGACCAGGATAACGTGGGGGACCACGAACAGCGTGAAGACCGCAATCAGCCAGAAATGCCACAAACGGGCGTAATCGTAGCCGCCGAACAAGGCTTGCAGCCAGCCAAGCTGCATCGGCTTGTGGATCGCCCAGCCTGTCAGGACCGAAATCGTGCCGAAGACCGGCATGGAGAAGTAAGCCAGCCGCTGCAAGGCGTTGTACTTAGTCGTGATAACCGGGTGATGCCATGGGCGGCGCAAAATCTTCGCAAACGGCAGGCCGACATAGTAAATCTGCATACGAACCGCCTCTTTGAGGTCGGTTCGCCGGGGCAGAAGCGACTTGTAGCCGCCGCCGAGGCCGAGGCCGACGAGATACAGCAGGCCGTTCAGCATGAACAAGTAGGCAAACAGCCAGTGCAGATTCAGCGCGGTGGACAGCAGACCCGTGCCGAGGCTGAAATGGTCGTAGAACCACGAATTGGAATAGTGTGTTCCCGGAACCCAGTCGTCGGAGACGCCGTAGGAATGACGCCAGGGTTCGTGCCGAGCGACCCAAAATCCAATGTTGTTCAAGTAATCTTCGTTGCCGTTCGCGTCCGCCGCGTGCTTATAGACCGGCGCGGCCCAGTAGATGGACAGGCCGCTCAGTATCAGCCCCGTCAAAAGCGGGATATTCGCCCAGTGGGTAACGCGCACCAGCCAGTGGTGCTTGCGGACGACTGGAACCGTTTCGGAAATGGGGACTGCGCCCACCGTAGTCGTTGCCATAGCGATCTCTCAATCCAAAAAAAGCGGAAGCGGGTCAAAAAAAGCAGAAGCAGGCACCTAGTGGCGCGGCGTCATCTTGTGGTGCATCATTGTCTTATAGTGCGTCGTCTGTGCAGCCCCCAGTGATGGAGCCAAGTACGGGGGCAGCAGAGGCTTGCCGCCTGCCGGCGTATTCCGCGCCGGCAGGCAGGAGATGCAGGACTTAGTGGTGCATCATCATGTGGTGATGCATCATTTTGTGGTGCATCATCATGTGATGGTGCATCATCATCTTGTGGTGCATCATGTGATGGCGCATCATTTTGTGATGCATCATCTGTGCGGACGCCCCGGTGACGGAGCCGGCGGCGAGTGCGAGGACTGCCGCAGCAAGTGCGATAAGCTTCATAAGAAAGCCCTTTCTGCGCGTCGGAGCGCTGTGATACCGGCATTGTCCAGCAATCACTGTCCGGCAATACCGGCGTTCGTAACGAACGATGTTTATAGTACCATGAACTCCAGCCATTATAGCGAGTTAAGCGTCGCCCGCATCAGGTACTGGTCGGAGACGCTGTAATAGAGATACACAGCATCTTGTGTTTCGACGGACGAGGCGGCAAACGCAATATCTGTATCTGAGCCTCTAGGCACCGGCGGCACGATCAGCGGATCGTCACAGCGATCTACCACGCGCGTGTAGCCCGCATCGAACGCGATCCAGCCGATACGCCAGTGGGCATCTTTTGTCGCGCCGTTGTAGAACATGACCGGGCGGTTCGGATCGGCTTGCAGCATCGGCCCGGTGCTGAGATGCCAGTTGTCCCAGCCATCGGGGCGTGCCTCGAACAGCGGTGTCCCCAGCGTCCAAGGTCCGTCCACCGACGGTGCGGATGCAATACCGATTTTAGATGCGCCGCCCTCAGCATATTCAAAGAACAAGCGCCAGGTGCCGTCAGGAACCGAGACAATCGTTGCTTCCTTCGGATTGGCGGCGTCCGCCGAGGACGCTAAGTACACGCCGCGCTTGGTTAAGTGCCGGGGGTCCGGTCCGGTCGCCAGAAGCAGATTTCCCTGCTGTTTGCTCCCGTTCCAGCCCGTATAGTAGACGTAGTATGTCGCGTTCCAGATCGCGACCGTCGGATCCTCGCAGCCGTCCCTATCATCCGCATCCGGCCCGGCGGCAATCGCCGGGCTGTCGTCCATCTGAAAGAGCAAGCCATCTTCCGACACGCCGTAAAACGCACAGGCGATTTTCAGCGCGGGCTGATCGTCGCGCCTCGGCACGGCCCGCACCAGCAGCTCCCAGCGCCTGCCGTCTTGCCAAACAAACGGGCTGAGCGTATACATCTCCGACAGCGGCGGCACGGCGGCAAGCGTCAGCACCTCAGTGGCATTCACTGTAAAGGTTGGCATTACAACCCAATCTCCGACGCACCGACAATCCGGCGGCTATTCCGCTCCTGTGCGAACACGACTGCGTGCAGATGCCCGCGCCGCCAGCCGGATTTGAGCGTGACCGTCGGCGATGCGGTAAACGTATTGCCCGTCACAGTTCCAATCGGAACCAGCTCGCGGACGACTGCGCTGTGTGACAGGTGCCGCCCGGCGTTCTCGCCGCCCCCGACCGACGAAGTCAGGTTGTCCTCCGTTACGGCAAGAAACACGTCGGCGGGGTCACTGCCCGCTGACGCCGGCAGATGGCTGACCGAGACCGAGAACTGCCCTATCGCCGTTTTCGTGACGCTGACTTCCGCCTTTGGCAGACGCGCCGCGCGGGCAATCGCCGCTCGCGCGGCGTCATCGTCGCTGCCGACAAGCTGCGCTTTGCCGTCTACAATGATCTGCGGCGTGTAAACCGAGTCCAGGTGAAAGGCATTGGAGTAGTCATTCTGCCGGGCCGTGAACTTGGCGGCGGAGAACGGATCGGCCCAGCCGCCGTGGTTCCAGTAGTCTACATGCTCGCCGAGGGCGATCACTTCGACGCCGGGAACGGGCGAAGATTTGGCGTACTGCGACAAGAGCGTATCGGCAGGCGGGCAGGACGAGCAGCCTTCCGACGTAAACAGCTCGACAATAACGGGGTTAGTCTGCGCGGCCTGCACCGGCAGAATAGACGCGCACGCCGCAAGCGCGGCGGCAGCAGCGATCAGTGTTAGTTTCATCAAATTTACTCCCAAAGACGCCCAAAGTGAGACGTTCTTACAGAGCGTTCTTACAAGCGGCAGCCGGCGAAAGTTCCATTTGAAGCCCGCTCGGCCTGCGGACAGCAAAAAGCCAATCTGTGTCACAGATTGGCTTTTTGGGAGTTTTGTGGAATATGGGTCGGCTGGGTCTCGAACCCAGGACCCTCTCATTAAAAGTAAGATGCTCTACCGCTGAGCTACCGGCCCACATCTGAATAGTACCCAAACCGGCGGCGAAAGTCAACCGTGAATCAGGAAAAAACAGGTGCAGAGGAAATAAAAAACAAAAGCCCCGGCGCGAAAAGCACCGGGGGCTTAAGCTTTCTTTACTGCCCGGCGCGAGCTTGGCGCTGATCCTGCCGCATTGTTTTCATCTTGATACGCTGGGCTGGGGTCAAAACCGCCATCATCTGCATATTTGAGGCTTTCCGAATGCTCTTCATCTTCGCCATCTGAGCCGCCGGAGTCAGGGTCGTGTTGGCGCGAAGCGCCATCATCTGCTGCCGGGAACTCATCATAATCGGCTGCATCTTTGCTTCCTGGGCAGGGGTCAGGCCGAGTTCAGCCGCCATCTTCTTCATGCGTCCCCCGCCGCCGCGCATCCCGTGCATCGGGCCGCCCATCATGGGGCCATGCATCGGCGGCGGGGGAGCCTGCGCGAATGTCGGGGCAAGGGGCGCGGTCAGCGCAAGGGAACAAGCGGCAAGAACAGCGAAATTAAATGTCTTCATGTTAGTCTCCTGAAAGACTATACGCCAAGTTTCGGGAAAAGTTCACATAAATTGCTAAAATTCTTTCAGCACCAAGCCGCCGCGGGAGCGCAGCACCTGCGGGTCGCGGCTGGTTGAAGCCGGCTGGGGCGGCTCAGGACGCTCGGCGGACGCCCGGAAGGACAGCAGAGAAGTTTTCGCGGGCGCGGATGCTTCCGGCCGGGCCGTGCTTAATGTCTCATGCAGGGCGGCGACTAAAAGCGCGTCGTGGGACGCTCCGGCCCGCCCCCAGGCACCTTCCCCGGCCCCGCTGTCTGGTGACGGGGCCACCTCCCTGACTCCCACCCCGGAACCGGCGAGCTGCCGTATCCAGCCGGCGGTCAGCGCGGAAAGCGCATGGGCGGCGGCGGTATAAACCGCTTCCGACGCCACAAATTCGGCGGTTTCCTGCGGGGTCGGGTTGTAGATCACGATACCGCCGCTTCCCTGCCGCCGCAGGGCCGGTGCGACCGCCTGGACCCCATACAAGGCGCTTTTAACATTGACCTGCATGGTCAAATCAAACTCACGGTCGCTGACATCGAGCGCCGGCAGCTTCAGTGCTCGGTTGACCGCGTGAATGAAGCCGTCTATGCGCCCAAATTTGTCTGCAATCTGCTGCACGACCGCCTCCGCCTGCGTCCGGTCGGCCATGTCGGTGGTCAGCGGGAACACACGCTCTTCCCCGACCTGCTCCTGCACCTGAGCGGCCAGCGCTTCGATCCGAAATACGCGTCGCCGGGCGACCGCGACCACCCGTGCTCCTTCGGTCTGGGCCAGCCGCCGGGCCGTGCCGTAGCCGATCCCGCTCGATGCCCCGGTGATGATGATCAATCGCCCGGCAAGCGTGCCGTCCTTGCTGCTGGTTCCAAACTTCATGCCGTCATTGTCGGCAGACCATCCATTTGTCTTGAGGGCGGCAGATTTGAAGGTATAATTTCGGCATGGAAAACACCGCCGTTCCCCAAACAAGCCTTCCCCGCTATCCGGGACCCATCAGCCGGGACATGATTGCAGAAATGCAGCGCTACGTGATTTATCACCCGTGGCCCTTTGTCGTGGACCTCGCAAACTGTGAGGGCATGTTTCTGGCGACTGTCGACGGACGACGTGTGTTTGATTGGGCGGGCTACTACGGTTCCAAGCTCATCGGCCATAACCATCCCCGTCTCTCGGAACCTGCTTACCTGCGGGCGCTGACGCTGGCGGCAAACAACAAAGTCGCGAACCCGGATTTTCTGACCGCCGAATGCCTGGAATACTACCGCCTGCTGCACCGGCTGTCGCCGCGAAGTATGACCTCGGAGTCACGCGAAGTGTACGCGGTCAACTCCGGCGCGGAAGCGGTCGAGAATATGCTGAAGTACCTGCTGTCCCGGCACAATGCCAAACGGCAGAAGCGTGGCGGACACGCCGGCTCCGGCAGCCGCCGGTTTTTGTACTTTGATCAGGCATTTCACGGGCGGACGGTGTATGCCCTGCAAGTGACCCAGACATTGGACCCGGTCGCAACCCAAGACTTTCATGGCCTGGCGGCATCAGGCAATATCAAAGTCCCGTTCCCGGCGGTAGACAGCGATGCGCCGGTGTCTGAGAACGACGCCCGCACCCGCCAAAGCTTAGACCTCATTGAAAGTGTTCTATCCCAGATGGGCGAGGAGATCGTCGGCATCATTGTCGAGCCAATCCAGGGCGCAGGCGGTCAGCGGACCGCCCAGCCAGCCTGGTTCCGGGGTTTGTCCGAACTGGCGCACAAGTACGATGTGGGCTTCGGCGTGGACGAAGTGCAGACCTCAGCGGGGCCGACAGGAACGCTGTTTGCGATTGACCAGTTCGACCTGCCGTATGCGCCGCACGCGGTCGCGGTCGGCAAGAAGTTCGCGGTCGGGGCTTTGTTCATGCGCGAGCCGCTGTCCGATGTCGGCGTTCTCGACAGCACTTGGGGCGGGAGCCTGGGGGATATGGTCCGGTTCTGCCAGGAATGGCGCATTGTCGAAGATGAGGGCTTGGTTCAAGCAGCGGCGACCGGCGGCGAACGTTTGGCATTGGGCCTGCGTCAGTTACAGTCACGCTTCCCCACCCTGATTCGGAACGTGCGCGGCATGGGACTGTATCAAGGCTTCACCCTGGCATCGCCGGAAGCACGCGGACGGCTTTCCGAAATCGCTTTGCAGCAGCATGATCTGCTGCTTCTCGGCGCGGGCGCAGACAGCATCCGCACCCGTCCCAATTTAAGCGTCACGCCCGCCGAGATCGACCGCTTTTTGGGGCTGCTAGGCGTTTGTTTAGGAGAGCTATAGGAGAGGACGAGGAGTTGAAAACTCCTCGCTAGGAGAGGCGTCCTGCCGGACGTAAGAGAGCGCCCAGATCCTCATCCTTCGTCTGGAAGACACCTGACCCAGCGAGGAGTTTTCAACTCCTCGTCACTTGCTGTAAACTAATGAACCAAAGCGAAACAAAAATCGGCACTCAAAATGCGCTTTCGGCACAAGTCGCCATCTTGAACAGCAATGGCGCTGTGACAGCGGGCAGCGCAGCCTGGCGCAATTTTCTTATTGACGGTCCTTCGGCGGAAGTGGTCGCTGAGGGCATAAGCGCGGTGCTGGCGGGCAAAGTGCCGCTGTTCCTGCTGGAATACTCGGTGCCGGGACCCGACGAGCGCTGGTTTAACTTAAGAGTCACACGGTTTCCCGGCGAGGGTCCGGTCCAAGCGGTCGCGATCTCCGAAGAAGTCACGGCCAGAAAAAACGCGGAGGAGTCCCTGCGCCGCCGCAATGCCGAGCTGGACCAGTTCGCCTATGTCACGTCGCATGACCTCAAAGCGCCGCTGCGGGGCATCGCCAACCTCTCGCGCTGGATTGAAGAAGATTTAGAAGGCTCCATCACGCCGGAAGTCGCCGGGCAGTTTGATCTGATGCGCGGCCGGGTCAACCGCATGGAAGCGATGATTGAGGCGATCTTGCAGTATTCGCGGGTGGACCGTACCGAGACGCCGTTAGAAACGGTGGATGTCCGGAAGTTGCTGACGGAAGTGATTGACCTGCTTTCTCCTCCGACCCGGATTGCGATTTCAATGGACGACGAAATGCCGACGCTGCACACGCCGCGCCTGCGGCTGTTCCAGGTGTTCCAGAATTTATTGTCGAACGCCATCAAGCACCACAACAAACCGAGCGGAACTATTCATATCGGCGCACGTAGAAACGGAGAGTGGGTCGAGTTTACGGTCAGCGACGACGGGCCGGGGATCGCGCCGAAGTTTCAGGAGCGCATTTGGGTCATCTTCCAGACATTGGAAGCGCGGGACAAAGTGGAGAGCACCGGGGTCGGGTTGGCGCTAGTGAAGAAGATTGTCGAAGGTCAGGGCGGAACGGTCTCAATCGAGTCGGAGGCTGGGCAGGGCGCGACGTTTAAGTTCACCTGGCCGGGCAGCTAAGAGACCTACCGCACTGCTTCGCGCGGTCCTTCCTAAAGGAAGGATTAGGATTGCGAACAAAGCCCTCTGCCTCTTGTCTTGATCCTTCCTTTAGGAAGGACCCTGCGAAGCAAGGCGGTAGGTCTCCTGAAGGAGGGAAAATGTCTGGAAAGATGCTGAACATTCTGCTGGTGGAAGACGACGACCTGGACGTGATGAATGTCCAGCGGGCTTTCAAGAAGAACAACATTTTGAACCCGCTGTATGTCGCCGGCAACGGCTTGGACGCTTTGGACATGCTGCGAGGCGTGGACGGCGGGCCGCCAGACGTGCCGGAAGAGCGGCGGCTGATCTTGCTGGATTTGAATATGCCGAAAATGAACGGCATCGAGTTCTTGCGCGAGCTGCGGGCCGACCCCGCGCTGAGCCTTGATTCCCGTCATTGTCCTCACAACATCGGGCGAAGACCGGGACAAAGTCGAAGCATACCAGATGAATGTGGCAGGCTACATCTTAAAACCCGTCACGCTGGCACATTTTATTGAAACGATGGCGACGCTTAACAAGTATTGGACATTAAGCGAGGTTCCGCTGTAACTGCCATTATGCCGAATTCCATGCGAGTATTGATTGTGGACGATGATGCCTTAGACCGGCAGGCGGCCCGCAGGGCGCTCGTGGCAACGGGTCTGATCGCCGAAATTGCCGAAGCCGAGCGCGGAGGCGAAGCGCTGGAACGCCTGGCTTCGGAGCCGTTCGATGCGGTTCTGCTGGACTTCCAGCTTCCCGATGCCGATGGCCTTTCAGTGCTGCGAGAAGCGCGGTCGCGAGGCATCCGTGTTCCGATTATCGTTTTGACGGGGTATGGCGACGAGCAGTTGGCGGTTGAGCTGATGAAGGCCGGTGCGGCTGATTACTTGTCGAAAGCCCGGCTTTCCGCCGATCTGCTGGCCCAGAGCCTGCGCCATATTGATCGAATGCGCGAAGTGCGGGCTGAGGCCGAGCAGGCCGAAGTGGAGCGCGAGCAGCTCTTGCTGACGCTGTCGGCGGAGCAGGGCCGGACCGAGGCGGTCCTGTCAAGCATGACTGATGGGCTTGTCGTCAGCGATCTGGCTGGCAACGTCCTGACCATGAACCCGGCGGCATTGGCGATGCACGGCTACGAGAGCATCGAACAGGCGCGTCTGCCGCTGCTTGATTACGAGCAGTCGTTTGAAGTGCTGTCGCTGGAAGGTGAGACGCTCAGCCCCGACAACTGGCCGCTGGCCCGGTCTCTGCGGGGCGAAAAGTTCTCGCATTATGAAGTTTTGGTGCGTCACAAAAATACCGGCCATACCTGGATTGGCAGCTATAGCGGCGCTCCGGTCTGCCGAGCGACGGGCGAAGTCATTTTAGCGATTGTTACGATCCGGGACATCACGCAGGCCAAGCAGGCGGAAACGCGGGCCGCTCTGCTCGCGGAAGCCGGCTCGCGGCTGTCGGTGTCGCTGGACGCCCAGACGACGCTGGAAACGGTGATGGATTTTATCGTGCCGGACCTTGCCGACTGGTGCGCCGTCCACGCACTGGACCCGGACGGACTGGTCCGGCCCTTGATCCTCGCGGAGAATGTGCCAGGTGAAGACGTGCAAAGGTTGCCGCTGCCGCCGCCTGCGCCGCTTGCCCCGGATGCAGTCTATGGTCATGGCTATGTGCTGCGGACCGGACAGGCGCAGCTTATTTCGGAGATCACAGACGATGTTCAGGCGGCGGAAGTACAAAGCAATACCATCCGAGCGCGGCTGCTGGCGCTGGGGACGAACTCGTACCTGAGTGTGCCGCTGATCGTGCGCGGGCAGGTCGTGGGGTCGCTGTCGCTGGCGGCAATCGGCAGCCGCCGGTATGACGAGGAGTATCTCGCGCTGGTCGTGGAGCTGGGACGCCGGGTAGCGGCGGGCCTGGAGAACGCGCGATTGTTCGATGAAATCCGGGCGCGAGCCGAGCGGGAAGCGATGCTCAACAGAATCGGCAGCGCCCTGCGGGTCTCCTTAGACGGCGGCGAGATTTTGACGATTGTGACGGAGCAGGCCGGCCTCGCTTTGAGAGTTAGCCGGTGCTGCTTTTTGCGTCTGGACCCTGCGCGGGAGATGCTGGAAGCCGCGCCGGAGCAGTACACCACGCCGGGTGTTGGTGCGGCGGCTGGCAGCTCGGCACTTACAGACTGGCCGCAGGAAATCGTTGCGGGCTGGAATACAGGACATTCGGCGATTGTTTCCGGCGGTAATTCTGCTTGGATCGGCTCGCCGGTCTTCTCGCGCGGACAGCTTGGCGGCGTGCTGCTGGCGGAGCAGCTTGGCGAACCGGCGCGGATTTGGAGCCGGGATGAAGCGGCGTTCGTGTCGGCGGTCGCCGACATTTTGGCGCTGGCGCTGGAAAATGCCCGGCTGTATGCGCGGGAGCATCGAGTCGCCGATATGCTTTCGTCGGCCTTTCTCACTGACATCCCCGATGAGCTGCCGGGGCTGACGCTGGCGGCAAACTACCGGGCGGGCCTGGAAGAAGCGCAGGTGGGAGGCGATTACTACGATGCATTCGCCCTGCCCGACGGCCGGGTCGCTTTGGTCATCGCCGATGTCTCCGGCAAGGGCCTGAGCGCGGCGGTGCAGACCGCAACCGTCAAATACTCACTTCGGGCGTTCGCGACCGAAGCCGGAGCGCCGGGCCTTGTCGTTTCCCGCCTGAACCGGATGCTGTGCAGCGAGCTGGCGGGCCTCGGCGACCATTTTGTGACACTGTTTTACGCCGTGTTCGATCCAAAGACTGGAAAGCTGTCCTGGACGAGCGCCGGGCATGAGTCCATGCTGATTAAGCGTCAGGCCGGCGGCAGTGTTCTTCTCGACGCCAACGGTCCCATTCTTGGCTTGGCTGAACATGCTTACATGCAGGAAACGGACACGCTGGCACCAGGCGACTCACTCGTGCTGTATACTGACGGCCTGACGGAAGCACGGGACCCGCAGCGTGTGCTGCTGGACATTGATGGGGTCCAGAAGCTCGTTGAAGCCGCGCCCGCCGAAGCCGGGCCAGGGGCGCTGGCCGCTTACTTGCAGCAGGCCGCAATGCGCTGGACGGAAGGAAGGCCGCAGGACGACATGGCGCTGATGGTCGTCCGGCGTCAGGTCCAGCCTCTGCCGGTCGCAGCCGAGATCGCCGCGCTGCCGGCGCTGGCCTGGGAAGATGAAAGCGACGGCGAAGATAGGGGCAACGGCGAAGATGGGAACGATGGCGAAGATGACTTGTTCCAGTTCCAGTTTCCCAGCCGGCCCGATTATGTCGGAGAAGTGCGTCAGGCACTCGGCCACTGGATGGCGACGCTGGGATTTAATCGCGGCGACACGGAAGATTTCCAAACAGCCGTCACCGAAGCCGTGACGAACGCCGTCCGGCACGGCTCGCCGAATGGACCCGACGGCCAGTTCCATGTGCTGGGCCGGCGCACATCCGCCGGGGCGCTGCATGTGGAAGTCACCGACAGCGGCCTCGGCCTGCCGTTCGACTATTCCCTGCCGCCGATGCCGGAGCCAGAAGCGCCCGGCGGGCGCGGCCTGCCGCTGATGCAGGAACTGGCTGATACCGTCGAGTTCCGTTCCGTCCCGCGCGGCCTCTGCGTCGTGCTGGTCAAGCACCGCCCTAGCCCTTCTTAGAAACTAGCCTATAGCAGCTCCTACACCACAAAGACCGTCGCTTCCTGCTCTTCCAGCATTGCGCCGCCGCTCCACTGCACCAGCAGCGCGTCCAGCACGGCGGGCGGTCCCAGCAGGAGCGCAAGCGTCGAGTTGTCGTCCGCCGACACGACATCGCACAAAACGCCCGCTGGCACCTGCGCTTTCAGCGCATCGGCGGGGAGCGGTACCCGCGCCAGCGTAGACTTGCGGGCATGGGCGGCGTCGTCATAACGGTACTCCGTCACTTCCAGCACCGACGCCAGCCTCCCCAGCAGCCGGGCCAGATGCGCCTTCCGCGAGGCTGACGCCGCAAATGTCATCACGGCAGTGCCGGGCGACAACCCGCCCCCCCCATGCGCCGATAGACTTTCAATCGAGACGCCTCGGTCGGCAAACAGCGCCGTCAGCGAAGACAGCACCCCCGCGCTGTTCCTAAGCTTCAGCGAAAATATCCATTTGTCCAAAGTGTATCCTCTTGTGAGACTCGGTTAATGCCCGGTATCTTTGGCGAACTTGAGCATTTCGTCCAGCAGAGTTTTCAGGTACGGGCATTTACTGTAAGCTATCGCCGGGTCTAGCTTCGCGAACAGATTTTTGCCATCAACTGTCTTGCGGTATCCTCGCTTTAATCGGCTCTGGTACAGCTTTTCCAGCAGTTTAGCTGGTGGCTCCTCGTTGTTGATCTGCTCAGGGTATTGATATTTATCTGCAATCGCTTTTTTGATTTCCGCAGGAAAAACCGATGGATCGCTGAACAGCCAGGCTTCGGTTTCATACACGGCGAAATGCTGAGAAAACTTTGCCTGGTCTACCCTTGCTTCCAAATAGGTTTTTGCCCACTCACACCGCTCCGTTGACGTGACCTTATCCGCGGGATAGAATGTCGGTCCGTACAAGTCCAAAAGCGCCAGTACGGCAATCACATCCTTTTTCGGTGCATTTAACTGCCGCTGTACCTGAGCCGCACAACTCGCGACCATTTCCGGCCAGCCCTCAAACCGTACTGTCTGAACTCCGACCGGCTTTTCCAGGCGGGCATCAAGCCAGCGTTTCAGAAAATCAGCAATCGCATTGTGTTCCGTATGACCTTCGACCAGTAGGACAATTTTCATGCCGCCATGTTCTCCAACTCGCCGGAACGGAACAGATTGCCGAGCGAATAGTCTTTGAGCCAGTACTCCAGTTCGCTGTCGTCCAAAGTCGTCAGCGTCGTTTCGCCGTTCTCCCATTTTGCCACCGTCACGGTGGGCCGCGTGTCCCGAAACGCGCTCAAAAACTGGTCGGAATGGGTCGTAAAAATCACCTGCGTCCGCATCGCCGCCTCCACCGCGTACTCGGCGATAATCGGCAGCATAGATGGGTGCAGGCCCGTTTCCGGCTCATCAATCGCCACCAGCGGCGGCGGGTTCGGGCTTGCCAGCACGGTCAGCAGAAACAAAAACCGCAGGGTGCCGTCGGATAAATCCGCAGTCGGTTGATCCCTCTTCAGCGTCTTCCATCTCAGCCGCATCTGTATTCGCTGGTCACCAGCAGGACCGAAAGTTAGTTCATCAAAAGCGTCGCCGAACGCCGCAAGCATCGCGTCGTTAATGTCCTGCTTAAACTTCCGGTCACTCGTATACAGCGTATGCAGGACATTGATCAAGTTCTGCCCGTCCGGCGCAACCCGCTGCTCCAAGCGCGAAACAGGAGATTGGCGAATTGCAGCCTCTTGGTCCGTGCGGATGTCTTGGTACATTGACCAAGAGGTAATCTGTTTCTGATAAACAGGAGTCAATGTGTTGCCTGTGAATGGACTAGCCGCTAAGGAAAGCAAACTTTCTTTCTCCGAAACTACTTCTTCTGGCACTGACATTGACAGATTATCGTCATTGAAAATTTTGCTGTCATGGCCTTTTCTATCAATATGAGCAAAGGGACCTTCGATGTAGCTCGAATCTGATGAGTTTGTAAGAACAAAGCTAGGACCGAGCAATTCGCTTGAAATCTTGTAGCTTCCTATATCTCTAGACAACTCGACTTGATAAAGCACATTCTCTTGTGAAAATCGAACTCCCACAGTGGAAGTTATCAAGCGCGTCACGATTTGGAAAGCTTGTCCATCCCAAACAATCGCACTCATTCCACCGGCAGATTGAACATAAGATTCTAATTTACCTTCTGCCATCGCCGAAATCAGTTCCAGCATTCGGAGCAGGTTAGACTTGCCGCTGCCGTTGGGGCCGATGACGACGTTGAGGTCGCCGGGGCGCCAGGTGACGTTTTTGAGGGAGCGGAAGCCTTGAATGTCTAGCTGTATGATTTTCATGGTTTGGACTGCCTTGCTGTCAGAATGTAGACAGCCATTGATTTGCCTCACGAGGCGACCGGAAATGCAGCGTGTTTAGGTGCGGAAATTCTGCCAGAAATGCCGGGTAGGTCGCCTGTTTTTGTGCAAAAGTCCGGCGGGCGTGATGGATGCCCGACCAGGTCCGGCTCCAAGTCATACGGTTGTCGGACCAGGTGACTTGCCGCGTCAAGAGCCAGCCTAAGTTGCGACGGCAGACCCGCCACAGGACAAGCGGGAGCGGATAATCAAGCCAGATCACTGTGTCGGCCCGCGCCCAAACGACATCGCGCTCGGAGACGAAGTTGCCGTCTATGACCCAGGCATCGCCGGCAGTCGCGTCAGTGACGCGCTGCCGGACGGCTTCGGGCGTGACGGCTTGCCAACTTGATCCCCAGTAGAACGGGTCGGAAGCGATCAGCGGCAGCCCTGTCCGCTGAGACAAGGCGACCGCCAGGGTTGACTTTCCGGCCCCGGAGTTTCCGATAACGGCCACGCGCTTCAACTTAAGCTCCGCTATTACCCAGTGGTTTGGACACCGTGCTGGGCTTGATTCTTTTCTTCCTGCTTTTCATCAGCCCACTGGGAATGGAACGCGCCTTCTTTGTCAATGCGCTCGTAGGTGTGAGCGCCAAACAGGTCGCGCTGGGCCTGGATCAAATTGGCGGGCAGGCGCTCGCGGCGGTAGCCGTCGTAGTAGGCTAAAGCCGACGAGAACGCGGGGATGGGGATGCCGAGGGTCGCCGCCGCGCCGACCGTGCGCCGCCAGCCGTCCTGGGAGTTTTTGATGGCATCGGTGAAGTACGAGGCCAGCATCAAATTGGCAAGGTCGGGCTGGCTGTCGTAGGCATCCTTGATGCGGTCCAAGAACTTGGCGCGGATGATGCAGCCGCCGCGCCAGATAGTCGCGATCTCGCCGGGGTGCAGAGTCCAGTTATATTCTTTGGCTGCCGCCAGCATCTGCTCGAACCCCTGAGCATACGCGACGACTTTGGACGCATAGAGGGCATCGCGGACATCGTTGATAAACGCCTCTTTGTCGGCGTCACTGACTTTGCCCGACGGACCGGGCAGGACTTTCGACGCCGCGACACGCTGGTCTTTAAACGCCGACAGCGACCGGGCGTAGACGGCCTCGGTAATCGCCGTCACAGGGATGCCCATGTCGAGGGCGTTCTGGGCGGTCCATTTGCCGGTGCCTTTCTGGGCGGCTTTGTCCAGCACCATGTCTACCAGGTCGTTGTCGGTGTCCAAGTCGTCTTTCTTGGCGAAGATCTGCGCCGTGATCTCAATCAAGAACGAGTCCAAATCGCCTTCGTTCCATTGGAGAAACACATCGTGCAGCTCGGCGTTGGTCAGGCCCGCGCCGTTCTTTAAGAGGTCATACGACTCGGCGATTAGCTGCATATCGGCGTACTCAATGCCGTTGTGAACCATCTTGACGTAATGGCCCGCGCCGCCGTCGCCAATATAGGTGCAGCAGGGGGTACCGTCTACCTGAGCAGCGATTTTGGTGAAGATCGGCTCAACAATCTTATAAGCGTCCTCGCTGCCGCCCGGCATGATGCTGGGACCGTTCAGCGCTCCTTCCTCGCCGCCGGAAACGCCGGTGCCGAGAAAGAGAAAACCATCGGCGGTCAGTTCTTTGACCCGGCGCTCGGTGTCGGTAAACAGCGAATTCCCGCCGTCTATTAAAAGATCACCTTTAGACAGCAGCGGCTTCAGCTCGGCAATCACGTCGTCTACCGGCTGTCCGGCTTTGACCATGATCATAATCGCGCGGGGCGTTTGCAGCGCGTTGACAAAGTCTTCGACGCTCTTAGAACCCGTCAGCGCCCCTTCGCTGCTGTGTTCTTCCATAAACTTGTCTGTCTTTTCCGTAGTCCGGTTATGCACCGCGATGGGGAAGCCTTTATGCGCGACGTTCCGCGCCAGATTTTGCCCCATGACCGCGAGGCCCGTCAGTCCGAAGTTCGGTTTATCCGCCATGTTGAGTGTCTCTCCAATACTGTCAGTGTTCGTGTTTCAACTCGTTTTTACCCGCTTCGGTTCCTTCCAAGACACCAACAGGGGGAACTTGTCCGGGCACGGCAAGAATAAAGGGCGCGGCAAGCAGCGCCCCTACGGGTTCGTCTCCAACTCCGGCTCCCCCATTATTGGGGGCGGGGGGGGCTTCTCTACCTTCTCCCGCCATTCTTCCGGCGTGTTGACGTTGGCAAGCTGAACGCTCACCCACTCCGGGGCTTCGGCGAACGCAAATGCGCCGGCTTCAATCACTCCGTGCAGCGAGCGGCGACCGGCGGCAAGACGCGCTTCAATCAGCGGCAGGCTTTCTAGGTGGTACACGGCGAACAGCGGTTCCTGCTGCCCGCCGTTGACTGCGATGAGGCCCGACGGTGCAAACTGCGCTTTGGCCTCGGCGATCAGCCAGCGCAGAGCATCTTCGGTCAGCAGCGGCAAATCGCAGGCCAGCGCCAACACGGAGGTCTGCGCCTGACGAAGCGCCGCTGCTAGGCCGCCCGCCGGCCCCAATCCGGCCTCGGCATCTTCCGCGAATATCACTTCGGGCAGAGGCCAGCCGTCGGGACACGCGCGGCCTGCGACAATTACGGGAAGATTGACCGCGAGCGCCAGACGCACCGTGCGCTCCAAAAGCGTCATGCCGCCGATTTGGAGTGCGGCTTTGTCCGTCCCCATGCGGCGGCTCTGGCCCCCGGCGAGGATAGCGATGGTGAGTGTCAATGAACAGCTTTCTACAAGGCGGAAGTGCGTGGGATTAAAATCCTACGCTTCTTTAATCCCATGCTTCTTTCTAAATCTTTCCAACAACTTTTTCACAGAAACATTGCGGAAACATTCGCGTGTTATCATAGAAACACAAAAGCCAATCCCGCATTGACGCGGCGGCTTTCCCCTCACGTCCCAAAGTTTAACTTTACCACGCTGCCCTGTGGCTCCTGTCGGCGATGCTGCCTTCCCATTCAGAAGAAAGTACGCCATGAGTCAAGCCAAGCTCCCTGACGATCACACCGGAACATTGACCACGGAAACGCGCCAGCAGCGGCTGACACGGCTCGGTATTGCCACTCCGCGCTTCCTGCAAGGGGTTTACCCGTTCGCCGGGCGCGGCTTCTTTGAGGTCGGGCCGCTGAATGATGCGCTTTGCTACGTTGTTCCCGCCGGGGCAAAAGCCGAAGTGATCTATGTTCGTGCCGGCAATTTGTCCGATGACCTGATTTATCTGGCACTCTGCATCAATTCCCTGCCCGTGCGCTACTTTCCTGTCGGCCCTAAAGCCGATTTTCATGTGCCTCTCTCCATCACGGAGTCTTACCCCGCCGGTGCCCGTATCGAAGTCGGTTTTGCCGCCCCGCGCGGCCTGACCGGCTCGGTGGTCGTGGACATTGGCATCTTAGAGGAAGGGACTGAGGCATGAGTAACGCCACGGCCACGCACTGCCCCTACTGCGCCCTGCAATGCGGCATGAACCTGGTTCCTGACACGCAGGGACTGCTGTCGGTTCAGCCGCGCAAGGAATTCCCAACTAACAAAGGTGGCCTGTGCCAAAAAGGCTGGACTTCCACCGATCTGCTGGCGCATCCCGACAGGCTGACAACGCCGCTGGTGCGCGGCACGAAAGACGGTACCCTGCGGCCTGCGACCTGGGATGAGGCGTTAGACCGAGTAGCGGCGGGAATTGGCGCGGCGCAGCGAGTCTACGGGCGCGATTCCGTCGGCGTCTTCGGCGGCGGCGGGCTGACCAACGAAAAAGCGTATTGGCTGGGTAAGTTCGCCCGCGTCGCCCTGCGGACGCCCCATATTGACTATAATGGCCGCTTCTGCATGGCGTCCGAAGCGGCGGCGAGCCTCAAAGCATTTGGAATAGACCGGGGTCTGCCCTTTCCGCTGGAAGACATTCCCGGCGCGGAAGCGATTTTGCTGATTGGCGGCAACCCCGCCGAGACTATGCCGCCGATCATGCAGTATTTCGAGCGGCAGCGTGAAAACGGGGGGGCTTTAATCGTTGCCGACCCGCGCCGGACCGCGACCGCCGACCAGGCGACCCTGCACCTGCCGCTGACGCCGGGAACCGATCTCGCGCTTGCCAACGGCCTGCTCCATATCGCCGCCGCCGACGGGCTGCTGGACTTGGAGTTTATCGCGTCCCGCACGTCCGGATGGGAAAGTGTCCGGCGAGTTATCACGTCGTTCTGGCCCGACCGCGTCGAGCGCATTACGGGTGTTCCCGTCAAAGACATCACGAAAGCCGCCCACTTGTTAGGGGAAGCGGGAACGGCGATGGCACTGACCGCACGCGGCGCGGGGCAGCAGTCCAAAGGCGTGGACAACACGCTGGGGTTCATCAATCTGATGCTGGCCCTCGGCAAAGCGGGCAAGCCGTTCTGCGGCTACGGCTGCATCACAGGCCAGGGCAACGGGCAGGGCGGGCGCGAGCATGGACAGAAGGCCGACCAGTTGCCGGGCTACCGCAAGATAGACAACCCGGACCACCGGGCGTATATCGCAGGCGTTTGGGGCGTTGATCCGGAAACCCTGCCGGGGCCAGGCCGGTCGGCCTACGAGCTGATTGACTCGCTTGGACAGGACGGCGGTGTCCGGGCCATGCTGGTCATGGCGTCCAATTTGGTCATCTCCGCGCCCCGGTCTCTGCATGTCCAGGAGCGTTTGCGTTCTTTGGACTTCCTGTGCGTCTCGGACATCTTTTTGTCGGAAACCGCGCTCCTGGCCGATGTGGTTCTGCCGATTGCTCAGTGGGCGGAAGAGTCCGGCACGATGACAAACTTAGAAGGCCGGGTCATCCATCGCAAGCAGGCTGCCGTGCGTCCGGCAGGCGTCTCAACCGACGCCGCGATTGTGACGGCACTGGCCCAGCGCCTCGGCGCGGGCGAGTTCTTCCCAACCGACGACCCGTCGGCGATCTTTGAAGAGCTGCGCCGAGCCAGCGCAGGCGGGGCCGCCGACTATTCCGGCATCACTTACGCACGCATTGACGCCGAAGACGGTGTCTTCTGGCCCTGCCCGGCTAAAGAAAATCCAGAAGCGGAAGAGCATCCGGGAACGCCGCGCTTGTTTCAGGACGGTTTCGCCCACTCGGACGGACGTGCGAAGTTCCACGCCGTCCACCACCGCACGGCGGCGGAAGAGCCGGACGATGAGTACCCGCTTTACTTAACGACCGGCAGGCTGATGGCCCAGTACCAATCAGGGACACAGACCCGGCGCATTGCCGCGCTGAATGCGATCTCCCCGGAGGCATTCGCCGAGATGCATCCGGCCCTTGCCAAGCGCTTTGGCCTTGCGGACGGCGATGATGCCACTCTTACTACCCGGCGCGGTGCGATTACTGTTAAAGCGCGTCTGACGCCGAGCATCCGCCTGGATACGATCTTCGTGCCGTTCCACTGGGGCGGCGTGTCGTGCGCCAATACGCTCACGAACCCGGCGCTTGACCCGGTCTCAAAGATGCCCGAATTCAAGGTCTGCGCGGTTCGGGTGGAGAAGGTGCCGGAAGTTACACCGGCACTGGAAGTGCCGGTCTACTATTGAGTGAAAGTCGAAGCGACTAAGGAGAAGACTTTCAACCGTCCGCGTTCGCAAATCATAGAGCCGTCAGCATTCGCAAATCTGTAGTCGCTTCGACTTTCACTCAATAGTAGACCGGCACTTCCAGTGCCGGTGTAACTGACCGTGCCTGCCGCCTGATGTTCCAAACGCACCGCCGCGTCACCCATTTCATGCTAAAGCTCGTTCATTTCCGAAATCTTTCAAGGAGACATCATGAAAATCAGTGACCTGAAAAACAGCGGTCACGCGCCATCCCTCTTTAGCGCGTTCCTGTACTTTGACGTTTCGTTCATGGTCTGGGTCATTTTGGGCGCACTTATGCCCTTTATCGCCACCGACCCGGCCCTCACCGGCGTGAACATGAAAATCACGCCGTCGGCGCAGATCACGAAAGCGGCACCCTACACCCTCATCATCAAAGGGCCGCAGACGATGAAGCAGAACCCGAAGCTGACAGCCGATCAGCCGAAATCTGTCTACAACATTCTCATTAAAGCCGGCGACTCGAACCATGTCAAGGCCAGCGACAAGCCCGTCGAGAAGTTCGTCGTGGACAACGCCAACCCGGCGACCGTCGCCGCCGTCAACGCCAAGTCCAAGCTGATCCAAATCGCCGAAGCGCCCACCGCACACGGCAACCCGAACGACAACATCATTCAGCTTAAACCCGCCGCCGCCCTGGCCGCCGTCGGCAAAGCCTTTCAGCCGCTGGCGAACGGCTATCCTGCCGGGCAAAAGCTGTTTCTGGTTGCCATTCCCCTGGTGGCCGCCGGGTTCTGGCGCATCGTGCTTGGCCTGCTGGCGGACCGCTTCGGCTCGCGCCGGATCGGCATTCTTGGCCTAGCCGTCACCCTGCTGCCGCTGGTCGCCGCCTGGCAGTTCGCGTCCTCCTATGACGCCCTAGAGTTCGTTGCCATCTTCCTCGGCGTCGCCGGGGCATCGTTCGCCGTCGCGCTGCCGCTGGCGTCCCGCTGGTATCCTCCTCACCTACAAGGCTTGGCGATGGGCATTGCCGGGGCAGGCAACTCCGGGACGGTACTGGCAACTTTGTTCGCGCCGCTGATTGCCAAAGCGTTCGGCTGGCACGTCGTGTTCGGTCTCTTGATGATCCCCGTCGGCCTGACCCTGCTGACCTATGCGCTGCTTGCCAAAGACGCGCCGAACCAGCCGAAGCCCGCCTCTGCCGGGGCGTATATCGGGGCGTTCACCAAGCCGGACACGCTCTGGTTCTGTATTCTCTACTTTGTGACCTTCGGCGGCTTTGTCGGCCTGTCGTCGTTCATCAACACGTTCTTTGTGGACCAGTACGACTTCAACAAGGCCACGGTCGGCCTGGCAACCGCGCTGTTCATCGTGGCCGGTTCCCTGGTCCGGCCCATCGGCGGGGCATTGGCGGATAAAATTGGCGGCATCAAAATGCTGACCGTGCTGTACTCCGCCGTCGTACTGTCCGCGCTCGGCGTCGGGCTGCTGATTACAAACATGTGGGCGGCGTTTGTGCTGCTGTTTGTTCTCATGGCCTCGCTTGGCATGGGCAACGGCTCGGTCTTCCAGATGGTCCCGCAGCGGTTCCGCTACGAAATCGGCGTGATGACCGGCATTGTCGGCGCAGCGGGCGGCGTCGGTGGTTTCTTCCTGAACCTCGCGCTCGGCAGCCTCAAAGACTCGACCGGAACCTACGCTTCCGGCTTTTATGCCTTCACCGCGATTGCCGTCGTCGCGCTGGTCGTCCTGCGGGCGGTTGCCCCAGGATGGCAGCGGACGTGGCTTGGCGCAGGTGGCGTGGCAAAAGCGCAGGAACCGGCCCGCGAGCGTGTTCTGGTCGGCCCAGACGGCTCGAATTTAGAGCCGGCGTAACAGAGCTAGGACCCTCCAGCCCCCAACATTGGGAGCTGGAGGAAGTTTTTCAAGGAGACCTTACTACTATGTACTCAAAACCAAAATTACTGCAGGGCGTGTTTACCTTTGAGGGCCACGGCCTCACCAATCCCCACCCGATTTCCGGCGGGCTGACCTACACGGTGCCAGTCGGCAAGCGGACCCAGTTTGTTTACTTTCGAGCCGGCAACTCGGCGGCGGAAATGGTCTATGTCGTGCTGATGCGTGACAGCGAGCCGATGCGCTACTTCCCTATCGGCGCACGCGGCGATGTCCATGTCGCGCTGGCGGTCGTCGAGGATATGATGTCCGGCACAAAGCTGGAAGCGTATCTCGCCGCCCCGGAAGGCGTCTCCGGGACAGTCGTTCTGGACATCGGATTAGTGGAGGTTTAAGATTATGAACGAGAGTGTGAGCGAAAAGCAAAAATTGGTCGTCATCGGCAACGGCATGGCGGGCGCACGGACTGTCGAGGAGATACTCGCGCGGGGCGGCGGGGAGCAGTTTGAGATCACGATGTTCGGCGATGAGCCGTATGGCAACTACAACCGTATTCTCTTGTCCAATGTCCTGAACGGGACGCAGGACGCCGCCGATATTTTCCTTAATCCATTAGAGTGGTACACGGAGAACGATGTCAAGCTCCACGCCCCGGCGAAAGTGCAGCACATTGACCGCGCCCGCAAGCAAATCCACAGCGATGACGGCCAGATCACGGACTACGACAAGCTTCTCATTGCCACTGGTTCCCGACCCTTTGTGCCGCCGATGGAAGGGCTGGAAACACCGGATGGCGAGACCAAGCACGGCGTCTTTGTGTTCCGCACGCTCGACGACTGCCATAAAATCGCGGGCTATGCGACCAAGTGCCGGAAAGCGGCTGTCATCGGCGGCGGTCTGCTGGGTTTAGAGGCGGCGCGGGGACTGATTAACTACGGCGTCGAAGTCCATGTCATTCATATCTCCGGCCACTTAATGAACCAGCAGCTTGACCCCGCCGCCGGCGGCATCTTGCGAGGCATCATGGAAAAGATGGGCATCCATGTCCATACGATGAAAGCGACGACGCGGGTGCTCGGTGAAGATAGCGTCACGGGCCTAGAATTCAAAGACGGCACGACTTTGGACTGCGACATGGTGGTTATCTCGACGGGTATTAAGCCGAATGCCGAGATCGGCGCAGACTGCGGGCTGACGGTCGAGCGGGCGATTGTCACCGACAACCAGATGCGCTCGGTGGACGATCCCGACGTGTACGTTGTCGGCGAGTGCGCCCAGCACCGGGGCCGGGTCTACGGCTTAGTGGCCCCGCTCTGGGAAATGGGAACCGTGCTGGCCGACCATATCACCGGGCGCAACGAGAACGCCGCCTATCACGGCTCGAAGATCGCCACAAAGCTGAAAGTGATGGGAGTCGAGCTGGCCTCGATGGGCGTCACCGAGCCGACCGACGACCGCGACGAGGTGGTAACGTTTTCCGAGCCGAAGCGTGGAACGTACAAGAAGCTGATCATTCGTGACGGCATCCTCATCGGCGCAATGATGCTGGGCGACTTGAACAAAGTCGCGTATCTGATGCAGGCATTCGACCGGGGAACGCCCCTGCCTGAAGAGCGTTTGTCTCTGTTATTTGACATGGGCGCACCGTCTACGCAGGCGACGATGCTGGAAATGCCTGACTCGGCGCAGATCTGCAACTGCAACGGCGTCTCCAAAGGCCAGATCCGAAAATGCGTCGAAGGCGGCAAGCGCTCGCTGAAGATGGTCATGGAAGCCACCCGCGCCGGAGCCGGCTGCGGCTCGTGCAAGAAGCTGGTGGAGGAAGTAGTCGAATGGGCTGCTGAAGGGCAAGTCGAAGAAGACCCCAGCATCCATTACTACGTCCCCGGCGTCCCCTATTCCAAGACGGACCTGGTCGAGCAGATTATGAGCCGCAGACTGCGCTCCGTGTCGTCGGTCTTTGACGCACTGGCCGGCGGGGTCGAAGAAGTCACGGCCAAGATGGGCCTGGCATCCTTGCTGAAGTCGCTCTGGGGGGCCGAGTACGAAGACGAGCGGGATGCCCGGTTTATCAACGACCGCGTTCATGCGAACATCCAAAAAGACAAGACGTTCTCAGTCGTTCCGCGCATCTACGGCGGCGTCACGACTGCGGACGATCTCATTCGGATCGGCGAAGTCGCGAAAAAGTACGATGTGCCGATGGTCAAATTCACCGGCGGCCAGCGCATTGACCTGCTCGGCATCACGAAAGAGAACCTGCCCTTAGTCTGGAAAGACCTGGGCATGCCGTCGGGCCATGCCTACGGCAAGTCGTTTCGGACGTGTAAGACCTGCGTCGGCACCGATTTCTGCCGTTACGGGGTCGGAGACAGCACAGGTCTTGGCATCAAGATCGAGAAACGCTTCCAGGGCATTGAAAGCCCCGGCAAGATGAAGCTGGCAACGGCAGGCTGCCCCCGGAACTGCTCGGAAGCGATGGTCAAAGATGTCGGCGCGGTCGCGATTGAGGGCGGCTACTGGGAGATTTATGTCGGCGGCGCAGCAGGCGCTCATATCCGCAAGGGCGACATTCTCTGCGTCGTGGACTCGCACGAAGCCGTCATTCAGATCATGGGCCGCTTCATGCAGTACTATATTGAGAACGCCAAGTATTTGGAGCGCACCTACAGCTTCGTCCCGCGCGTCGGTCTGGATAAAATTAAGGCCGTCGTCGTCGACGACAGCGAGGGCATCGCCGCGCGTCTCGACGACGCCATGCAGGCGACCGTGGATGCCTATGTGGACCCGTGGCTCGAAGCTGACCGGCCCGCGACGCCCAACCAGTTCGTCTCGACCCTGCCGGTTTTGGCTTAGAAATTAAGCCCCCTAACCCCCAATTCTGGGGGAGCAATACGGAAAAGAGGGCGCAGCAAGCAGCACCCCTACTTCTGGCTCCCCCAGAATTGGGGGCTGGGGGGGGAAAGACTGAAAAGGATCACTTTATGCTGACACTTGAAAAAATCGAAGCAAAGATCACGAAAATGGTGACCGGCGAATTTGCGCTTGGCTCTGTAGACCAAATCCCGCACGGCGAAGGGCGCGTCTTTCCGGTCAACGGCGTTGACATCGCCGTCTTTCATACCCGCACTGGGCAGGTCTACGCGGTGCAGGCGGAATGCCCGCACAAGCAAGGGCCGCTGGCCGACGGTCTGCTCGGCGGCACAATCCTGATGTGTCCGTTCCATGCACGCAAGTTCGACCTCACGACGGGGATTGGTCTGCAAGGCGACTGCAATTTGCAGACGTATCCCGTGCGGAGGGATGAAGGCGGCGGGCTGTGGCTGACGGTGTAGCAGGAAGCCCGGCCCTGGAAGTGCCGGTCTACTGTTGCGTGAAAGTCGAAGCGACTACAGAATAAAATTGCGCTAACGAAGTCTCTTTGGGCATATCTTCTCTTGAGTCGCTTCGACTTTCACGCAACAGTAGACCGGCACTTCCAGGGCCGGGCTTCCTCTTGACTCCTGCCCCCCTTCTGTGCCACACTCTTCTTAACCTACTTCTTTGACGACACTTCCCCCGCAGCGACGCGGCCTTCCCACTCAGGCTATTGACCCACTCAGGCTATTGAGTTCCGCCGTGTCGCTATGCTCACCATTCTTGTTCTCGCGCCGTCTGAAAAGTCTTCGCCCTTGCCGCCGCTGACAGCGGCGCTCAAACAGGCCGGCTACCCCGCCGTCTGGATGGACCTCGACGGCGGGCCGGAGATGCTGGAAACGCTTTGCAATGCGTTTAACGGCAGGCCGCCGGATGTCCTGCTGGCAGACCTATCGGCGGCGGCGGACTGCCTGCCGCTTCGCCATGCCGTTCGGCTGCTCCAATCTGCCTGGGGCAGCGACATGCCGCCCCCGGCGCGTCTGGCCCTGCTCGCGCCCCGCCACCTGTCTCAGCCTGACTGGCCGGCCTACACCGACGATTTTCTCCTGCCGCCCTATGCCCCCGCCGAGATGCTGGCCCGCTTATCTCTGCTGGGATTCCGCAAGCGTCAAATCCAGTCGGGTGATGCGCTGCGCCTGCCGGACCTCGTCATTGAGCTTTCTTCGGGGTGCGCCCGCGACTCCGGCGGCGCGATGCTGCCGCTCACCCCGCGCGAATATGAGCTGCTGCGGTTTTTGACACTGCACCGGGGCAAGTTCTTTGCGCGGGACCGCTTGCTGGATTTAGTTTGGGGCGTAGACTTCGAGGGCGGCGAGCGCACGGTAGATATCCACATCCGGCGGCTCCGGGCAAAGCTGCCGCCGCTGTCGGCGGGTCTGCTGGAAACCCGGCGCGGCACCGGCTACGGCCTGCAGTCTTAACCGTTCGCCTGACCTGCCGACAGCACGGCCTAAGCGGCACCGAAACTCTAATTTTTACCGCCTTTTTTGCCGACAACGGTAACAAGGGCTTTTTTATGAAACCAATTTTCGGCATCGGTGCGCTGGCGTTTCTTTCACTTCTGCTGTTCGGTGTCGGCGTTCTTCACAGCTTCCCCCCTCAGCCGGCGACCCATGCGATTCACGGCAAAAACAAAGCGATCACCAAAGCCGCACCGAAGCCTGCCACAAGCACTGAGAACCCGCTGACGTTCCCACTCACCGTCGGCGGCGGAGTCGGTTTATTCATCTCAGCTGTCGCCGCACTCGCCCTCAGCCATTCCCTGCGTGTCCCGACGCCCGAAGCAGCCCGCCGGATGTGGGACGCCGACCGGGCAGCCCGCTTGAAGCAGCAGGAAGAGTACGGGGCCAGGCAGGAAGCCCTGCAGGCGCAGCTTCAGGAAGCGCAGCAGCGCAAGGCCGAGACCGAAAACCTGCGCGACCAGGTCTCACGGCAGTTTCAGGAGTTCTTTCGGACCCTGCCCGTGCCGTGTTTCTGCTTCGCCGCTAACGGTAAAATCATCCGGTGGAACGCGGGCTGCGAGAGTTTGTACGGCATCCCGGCGGCGACAGCATTAGAAAGCACGCTCTGGGACACGATTGTGCCGGTCTCAGAGCGTGAGGATGCCGAAGCGAAGATCAGCCGGGTGCTGGCCGGAGAGTCTCTGCTGGGGGAAGAGCGCTGGGACACAGTCGCGGGCGGCGGGCAGTCGCCGCTCCGGTGCAGCATGGTTCCGCTGCGCGATGCCGACGGCCAAATTATCGGCGGTCTCAGCGCGGGCGTAGACGTGACCGAGTTTGCGGCTTTGCAGCAGCAGCTCGCCGTGCTCACGCTTGAGCTGGAAGCTGTCCAAACCGTTCAAGCTCAGGCGGCGGCGAGAGCCGCGGAGGTTCGGGAGCGCGTCACCGTCAGCGTTTCCGCCGACAGCAGCCTGGAGTTGTCAGGACACCCGGCGTTCCGCGCTCGATTGACCGAAGAAATCGAGCGGGCAGCCCGCTACCATGCCCCTCTCTCTTTGGTTCTCCTGGATTTGGATAACTTTGCCGCCCGCAACCGCTCGTTCGGATTTGACGCCGGGGATCAAGCGCTGGAAGCCGCTGTCGCGGTGATCAAGTCGAAGATTCGCACAGTGGATGTGCTGGCGCGTCTGGGCGCCGATGAGTACGCGATTATCCTGCCGGAAACGGGTGAAGCGGGCGCACGGGTCGCCGCCGAGCGGCTGCGGGCGGGCATTCTCGCCGCCGTTCCTGCCGGACAGCCGCCCCTGTCCGCGTGCCTTGGAGCCGCCCTGCTGACGCCCGACATGGACGGAGCCGCCGCGCTCGTCACCCGTGCCCAGGATGCGCTGACCGCCGCCCGTTCGTTCGGCCCCGGCAACGTCGCCCATTTCCAAGACCTAGCTTCTAATTTGCCTCTGCCGACGCCATCCCGCCCGCGCCGGTCATCCACGAAAACCGCGAAAGTTTGAGACCCCCGCCCCTGGGGAGGAGGCTATCTGTCAGCGCAGGCGCAGAAACGCCGCGAGATGCCGTGCGGCGGCAGCGATCTCGCGGACTGCCGCCGCCGGGCGGTGGTTCAAGCCGCAGGCTTTCGCGGCCTGCAACCGATGCAGAACCGCGCACCGGTGCCGGTAAGCAAGCCCCTGCCGCGCGATTGCCAGATGAACGGGGTCGTCTTTCACCGTTTGGAGCAGCTTTTCGCGCACACGCCACTCTCCCGCCGCCAGCAGATCCTGCTGGGAAGAGACATTGGTGTCGTGGCGGCGATAGCCCAGGACCAGCGAGTTGGTGAACACTAAATCGCCGAGGCGCGATAGCCGGAGCCAGAAATCCCAGTCTTCCCACATCCGCAGGTCAGGATCAAAAGAACCCGCCTGGGTGAACGCCGCACGGCGCATCAAGACCGTGCCGCAGGTCATCACCCGTTCCATGACCGCTTCCACGGCAAAAGTCGTGGGCCGGTCTTCAGGCCAGACAATGACGCGCCCATTTTCGAGGCCCAGCCGGAACCGCTGATGCCCCTCACAGGTCCCTAAATCAATCGGCTCGCCGCGTTTGCCGATGTACTGAGCCAGACCATAGACCGCTGGGGCTTCGGGAAGCGCGTTCAGTGTCTGCCGCAGTGTTGCCAGAGCGTCCGGCTCCCAGACATCGTCGGCATCTAAAAAGATCAGCAGCGGTGCATGTGTGAGGTTCGCACCGTGGTTTCGGGCGGCGGACACGCCGCCGTTCGGCAGGGACACCAGAGCCATACGGGGTTCGATCCGGGCATATTCTCCGGCAATCTCCCCAGTGCGGTCGGCAGAGCCGTCATCCACAACAATTAGCTCCCAGTCCCGGAAGGTCTGAGCAAAAACACTGTCGAGTGTTTGTCTTAGGTAGGCTTCGGCATTAAATGCCGGGATGACAATGCTGATTTCAGGGGACATAGAAACAATTAAAATGCTGAATATCCGCCGCCGTGCCGGCAACGGCAAGCGATGCGGCGCAGCCGGGCAGCGCCGGCAGACGGCAGACCGAAATGCCGGCCCGTGCGCCGGCTTGTGTGTTGTCTACGGCGGCGTAACGGTCGGTGCCAGAAATCGGCGAAAGCGTGAGTTGCGGCAGTAGGAACGAGAGGCCGCTGCCGAGCGCTTTTACATAGGCTTCTTTGGCCGTCCAAAGCGACAGAAACGCGGCGTGGCGTTCTGCCGGGGCAGCCCGGCAGAGCGCCTCCTGCTCTTGGACCGAGAAGACTTGGACGGCCAGCTCTTCCGGCGCGAAGTCGCATCGCAGATGCTCGACATCTACCCCAACTTCTTGATCCCAAGCAAAAGCCAGCAGAAGCAGAGCGCCGGAGTGCGAAATGTTGAAGCGCAGACGACTGTTATTCAGATGGGGCTTGCCGAACGGCCCGGTCTCGAAACTTAGCGTCTTTGGCGGAATGTCCAAGTACCCGCCGAGCGTTTGGCGCAGCAGGCTCCGACCTGCCTGCCACCGGCGAGCGTCGCGCTCAAAATGAAAACGGGCTGCGCGGGCGCGTTCGTCCGCCGAGAGCAGGTCGAGCTGGACGTTTTGGTCTAAATCGAACCACCAGACGTGAACCATGCCATGCAGCAGGGTCATCGGGATGCCTCAGCAAGACGCAGCGCAAGCGCGAAGGCCAGCGCCGAAACCTGCGGCTCGTTCATTATAGTCAAATGGACGCCGGGGACATCATGGATGTCCAGGCCGCCCTGGAAGTGGTCACCCCACCAGAGGGCTGGGTCGCGTTCCTCAAAGACGCTCACTTCGGCGGCGCGGAACAGCGTTGCCCGCGCAGGATACTGCGGCGTCTCGTACTGGAAGAAGGCCGCTTCATTGGCGAGGATGACCGACTGCAAGGCTGCCAGCCGCTCCGGGGCCAGCGCTCCCGCGAGTTCTTCCGCCGCCTTTTGCCAGTCCGCTTTTTTGCCCTGCACGGCCTCCCGCGCTTTTTCGCCGAGCGATAAAAGCGCGTCTTTCGGCGTGCTGTTCTTCAGGAGCTGCAAATGGCCAGCCATCCGGCGCAGGCGCGGCTTATCAATCAAGTTTTGCTGGTAAGCGACCGGCGCGTAGGTGTCAAAGAGCGCGAGCAGGCCGACCCGCTCACCCCCCGCATGAAGCTGCCGAGCCATTTCGGCAGCCAGCACGCCGCCGAGCGAGTAGCCGCCGAGATGGTATGGGCCATGGGGCTGGAACTTCTTGATGTCGCGCAGGTACCGAGCCGCCATGTCTTCGAGGGATGTCAGCGGGGCTTCGTCTGTGTCTGCCCCAGCCGACTGTAAGCCGTAGACAGGCTGGTCCGGCGGCAGGCGGCCCGCGAGCGCCTGATAGAACAGTACCAAGCCATGATCGGGATGGATGCAGTAAAGCGGCGGCTTCGGCGTCTCAGACCCAATGGGCGTCTTCAATGGCACAAGCGTTGACGGCGGCTCGGCAGACGGCGGCAGCATCGGCGCGGAGTTTTGCATGCCGTTTTTTTGCGTGATGATCTCGGCCAGCGCTTCCAGGGTCGAGGCTTGAAACAGCGTCGGCAGGGGCAGGCGCACGCCAAACTCCTGCTCGATACGCCCGTACAGCCGCAGCGCGAGCAGCGAGTAACCGCCACGCTCGAAGAAGCTGTCGGTGACGCGGATTTCTGAGACGCCCAGCACTTCCCCCCAGAGCAGCGCCAGCCGAGTCTCGGTCTCGGTCAGGGCTTCAGCGATAGGTGCGGCGGTGGGAACGGGTTCGGATACGGCGTCTGCCGCCCCTGTCGGTGGCAGACTTTCCCCCTGCCGCAGCGGCGCGGTCAGCGGTCCGACACAGAGGCCAGGGTCTGCCGTCACTGCCGACAACAGGCTCTCAAACTCTTCCAAATAGCGCTCAATGGTCATGGCATTGAACAAGTCTGCGCTGTAGTCACATTCCACTTCTAAAGCGCCCGCGTCTTCGATAACGTTCAAGCCCAAATCGAACTGAAAAAAGCGGCGCGGCGTGTGAGTGAGCTTCGCCGCAAGCCCCGCAAAGCCGAGCGGCACGAACTGATCAATGTTGAAGGTCGTGGTGATCGGCAGAGGCCGGTCTAGCGCCGACATGACGGCGTCCAGGCTGTAGGATTGATGGTCCATCGCCGACAGCAGCGCGTTGCGGGTCGCGCGTAAGTGGTCGGTGAAGGCCGTCTCCGGCGCGGACGGGACACGCAGCGGCAGGAGCGAGACGCACTGACCGACAAGCTCTGTATTCTCTTCGAGCGCCTGCCCGGCCGACGGCACCCAAATCACGGCGTCGCTTGTGCCGGACAGTCCATGCAGGAGCAGCGTGTACGCCGACAGCAGCGCGGCGGACAGCGTCGTCCCAGTCGCGGCGCACAGACGCCGCAGGGCGGATGCCAGCGCCGGCGGAATCCGGCGGCTTTCCCGTGCGCCCCGGTAAGATGCCAGCGCGGGCCGCGCCCGTACCGACAGCCGCAGCGGGGGTGGCGGCGGGGAAAGCCGATCTACCCAAGAGGCATTGTTTTCGGCGTCCGAGTGCTGCGTCTCGGCATACTGCCGAAATGACGCCGCCGCCGGCTGCGCCCACGCTCTGCCCGACGAGAAGGCCGTATAAGCGTCGGCCAGGCCGGACAGCAGGACGCCGAACGACCAGCCATCGCAGACGATGTGATGCGCGGTAAGCACAAGCCGGTGCTCTTCCGCGCTTTTTCGGATCAGCCGAAAGCGGATCAGCGGCGCTTCGGCAAGGTCAAACGACTCCTCGGCCTCCGCCGCCAGCACTTCCGCTTCCCGCGCCTCACGCGCCGCCGGTTCCAGCGCCGACAAGTCCGTGATCGGCACAGGGACAGTTACAGACAGCAAAATTCTTTGGCCTTCGCCGTCCGGCAAAATTGCCATCTGCAGGGCGTCATGGCGGCTCACGACGGCGTCAACTGCGCGGGTCAGCGCATCTTGGTCGAGCGGCCCGCTGAGGTCCAACACGACAGACTCGTTGAACGCGCAGGACGCCGCCCCGCCCATTTGTGTCGTCAGCCATACTCCGCGCTGCCCTTCGGTCAGGGGAAAGACTTGTGGTTCCGTCGGCGGCGGGGCGGGCAGGAAGCCGGCGGCCTGCATTTCCCGGACGCTGTCACGAAACGCCTGCCGTATCAGCGCAATGTCAGCGTCGGTGTGCGCCGTGGACAAAAAGCAGGGGCGGCCTTCCCAGATGTGAACACCGTGGAAGCGCAAATAGAAGAATAACAAACTAGCCCATTTGACTTCCGGCGCAAACTGGAAGTAGAACAGTGAGCCAAAATTGGCAAGCTGAATGGGAACCCCGGCAGCGGCGAAATCGGCGTTGACGGCCCGGACAAACGCTGTCGTGCGGGCGTTCAGCTTCTCCTGCAAGCTTGGTCCGGTGGCTTTCAAGTGCTCCAAAGTCGCTTTCGCGGCGGCTAACGCGAGCGGGTGCCGGACGAACGTTCCGGCAAAGAACGTCACCCCCGCTTCGGGCCAGCTCGCGTCGCCGAACTGCCACTGTCCGCCGTCGAACGCATCCATGTACTCAGATTTGCCGGTGACGATGCCGATGGGCATTCCGCCACCGACAATCTTGCCGTAAGTAGTTAAATCGGCTTTGATCCCGAAATGCGCCTGAGCGCCCCCCGGATGAATGCGGAAGCCCGTGATGACTTCGTCAAAAATCAAGGCCGCGCCTGCGTCTTCGGTGAGAGTTCGCACTTCGCGCAGAAACTCGGCGGGCTGCAAAGCCGGTCGGCGGCTCTGCACCGGCTCAACCAAAACGGCAGCCAGTGTCGGAGCCAGCGCTCGCAGGGTTTCCAAAGTTTCGGGCGTACCATAGTCTAAAATCACGATCTCGTCGGTCATGCACTCCGGGATGCCCGGCGCAATCGGCACGGCCCGGCGGGCGTCCCCGACGCCGTTGGCGCGGGCCAGCACTTCGTCAAATGTCCCGTGGTAGTCGCCCGTGAAATAGGCAATTTTCGTCCGGCCTGTGACGGTCCGGGCGGCCCGCATCGCCGCCATGACCGCTTCCGAGCCGGTGTTGCAGAACGTTGCCCGGTCCGCCCCGGTCATCTCGCAGACAAGCTCTGCGACTTCGCCTGCCAGCGGCGACTGCGGCCCGATCTCGATCCCGGTGAGCATCTGCTTTTGCAGCGCCTGCGTAATAAACTCCGGCCCATGCCCGAACAAATTGGTCCCAAATCCCATCGTGACGTCAACATAGTCGTTGCCGTCGGCGTCCCACAGATGCGCCCCGGCGGAGCGCTCGGAGACGAGAGGGTAGACCATTTCTTTCCAGTAGTTCTTGAACCCGGCAACCGCGCGGGGATCGGCGAGATGCGCCCGGTGCGTCTGTGTCAGCCGCTTTGACTGCGGCGTCTTCCTGGCATACTTGTCAATGAACGCGGCGAGATGCGCCTGCTGCTGCACTGTGAGACTGCTGCTGTGGGCGGCCTCAATCGGCTTAAACGGCCCAAACGCGGCGGGCGCGGACTTCGGCTCTGATATGGCAGGGGCAGGAACCGGCGCGGCAGCAGCGGGTGCCGGAACCGGCACTGAGCCGCGCAGAAGCACAAGCTGATCGGCCATAAGCTGGAGCTGGCGGCTGATGATCTGTTCCAGATCGCCGGAGGGCGCTGCGCTGAGGGGTGCAGGCGGCGCGGGGGCAAGAACTAAAGGCACGGCGTCAGGCACAAGCACGGGAGCGGCATCGGGCGGCATCTTCTGGTCCAGCAGGGCCACGAGAGATGCCGGGGTTGGGGCGTCTTCCAGCAGCGTGCGGAAGGTGATCTTGACGCCGAACTTCCGGCCGATAGCCGTGCCAGCCTGGGTCAAGAAGAGCGAGTCGAAGCCGAGGTCAAGAAATGTCGTGCCGGGCGTAATGCTTGCGGCTGGGACGCCCGATTGGTCGGACAGCAGCGCGGTCAGCTCGCGCAAAAGGCGTTCTGTTCGGCCTGGCGTAGAAACAGGTGTCTCGGCAAAAATCGGCATGGGTGGTACAGTTTCTAAGGACGCGGCAGATTGAGGCGGCGCGGCGGAGCGCACGGGTTCGACCCAGTGGCGCGTTCGCTCAAACGGATACGTCGGCAGGGACACGCGGCGTCCACTTTCGAGCGGCGTCAGAGAAAGGCCGGACAGCCATAAGCGGCCGGCGGACTGGAGAAACGCCGCATGTTCGGGCAGCTTGTGTTTGCCAGGGTCTAGTGACGACAGTACCTCCTGGCCCGGCACCCGCGCCGGGTGCTGGCGGGCAAACGGCGACAGTGTGACATTCGGCCCGGTTTCCAGCAGCAGTCGGTTTGGATCGGCCAGCAGGGTTCCGAGGCCGTCCGTGAAGCGCACGGTCCCGCGCAGGTGGTCGGCCCAGTAATTCGGGTCGGTCGCCTCGGCGTCGGTGATCCATGTCCCCGACACGTTGGAGACGAATGGGATTGTCGGGGCAGAGCGAGGGACGCCTGCGACAATCTGCGCGAACTCGGCGAGAACGGGGTCCATCATCGCCGAGTGGAACGCATGGGACGCCGACAGCCGGCGGCAGGCAGCCCCTTGATGGGTCAGCCGCGCTTCCAGCGCGTCTACCGCCTCGGTTGGGCCAGAGACGACCGACAGCGACGGGCTGTTGTCCGCCGCCAGCGAGAGCGACGCACCAAGCCTTTTTTGAATTTCGGCGGCAGGCAGCCGCACAGCCAGCATCGCGCCGGGCGGCAGCGTCTGCATCAGCCGTGCCCGGCCCGCCAGGACCGTAAGCGCATCCGGCAGCGTGAAGACGCCGGCAAGACACGCGGCGACAAGCTCCCCAACGCTATGGCCGAGCATCGCTGCGGGCGCGACGCCGTAGGACTGCCACAGCCGGGCCAGCGCATAGCCGAACACGAACAGCGCGGGCTGTGCGAGCGCAGTTTGATTAAGCCTCAACTGCGCCGCGCCTTCTTCGCCATCTTTGGGGTACAGCGTCTCGCGCAGGTCTAAACCAAGCAGCGGGAGCAGGAGTTCCGTACATTCGTCTATATGGGCTTGGAAGACCGGCTCGGCCTGATACAGTTCGCGGCCCATACCGACCTGCTGTGACCCCTGGCCCGGAAACAAAAACGCCACTGACGGCGGCGGCTGCCTCGTGAGCGCCTTGGTTGTCAGCGATTGGTCGCGCGTTCGCAGCGCATGGACGGCATCTTCGGCAGTGCGGCAAACTAGTGTACGCCGATGTGCGAAGGCTTTGCGGCCAGCGTGCAGCGTCCAGGCGGCATCGGCGAGGCTGATGTCTGGGTGCGCCTTCAAGTGCTTTGCCAGGTTGTCTGTCATCGCTTCCAGCGCCGTTTCCGTCCGGGCAGACAGCGTCAGCAAATGCCACTCGTTTGGCGTTTCTTGAGCTTCGTCTGTTGGAGGCGCTTCTTCCAGCACGACATGGGCATTGGTGCCGCCGACCCCAAATGAGCTGACCCCGGCGCGGCGCGGCGTTGCGCCTTCCGGCCAGTCTTTCAGTTCTGTGTTGACGACAAAGGGACTATTTGCAAAGTCAATGCGCGGGTTCGGGGCGTCAAAGTGAATCGTCGGCGGCAGGAGCTTGTGGTGTAATGCCAGCGCGGTTTTAATTAAGCCCGTCACGCCCGACGCCGCTTCCAGATGGCCGACATTCGGCTTGACCGATCCCAGGGCGCAGAATTGGGTTTTGTTTGTTGTTCGGCGGAACGCCTCGGTCAGCCCGGCCACTTCAATCGGATCGCCGAGCGGCGTTGCCGTGCCGTGGGCTTCCACATAGGAGATCGTCTCGGCGCTGACTCCTGCCATCGCGTGGGCCGCCGCAATCGCCTGGGCCTGGCCGCTCGCGCTCGGCGCGGAGTAGCTGGCCTTCTGCGACCCGTCGTTTGACAACCCGTGGCCTTTGATGACGGCATAAATCGTATCACCGTCGGCAAGAGCATCGGCGAGACGCTTCAGCGCGGCGACCCCTACCCCGCCGCCGAAGACCGTTCCCTGAGCCTCTGCGCTGAACGCCCGGCACTTTCCGTCAGGCGAGACCATGCCACCTTCTTGGTAGGCATACCCGCGTGTCTGCGGGAACGCGACCGAGACTCCTCCGGCAAGCGCCATGTCGCAGGCGCGAGCTTGCAGGCTCTGACACGCCAGCGCGATGGCGACCAGGGAAGTCGAGCAGCCGGTCCCGACCGACAAGCTGGGTCCGGTGAGATTAAGCTTATACGAAACGCGGGTCGCCAGAAAATCTTTGTCGTTCCCAGCAAGCGTCGGATAATCGCCGACTTGATATGAGCGCGTCAGACGGTCCACTTCGGCCCGCGTCCCGCACAGATTCGCCAGCAGGTAGGTATTCAGGCTGCTGCCCGCCCAGACGCCGATTGCTCCGTTGTAGGTTCCCGGAACACAGCCAGCGTCTTCCAGCGCTTCGGCAGCGCACTCCAAAAACAGCCGGTGCTGTGGGTCCAGCACATCCGCTTCTTTCGGCGGAATGCCGAAGAACGCGGCGTCAAACAGATCGGCATCTTTTAAGTAGCCGCGTGCTTTAACATAGTCCGGGTCGGCGAGCGTCTCCGGCGCGACCTCAGCATCAAGCAGTGCAGCATCGGTAAAATGCGTGATCGAGTCCGCGCCGCTTTTCAAATTCTCCCAGAACTCGGTGATATTCGCCGCGCCGGGAAACCGCCCGGCAAGGCCGACAATGGCAATCGCATCAGATGACCCACGCTCATAACTTGGCGTTGTGCGCGTCGGCGCTTGTTCCCTGGCGGTCAACGCGCCGGCCAGCGCACGCACCGTCGGATACTGAAAAAGCGTCGTGATTTCGGCGTCAGGCACCGCGCCTTCACGCAGTTGTTGATGCACCTGCACCAGCTGCAGCGAGCGCCCGCCGAGATCAAAGAAGCTGTCTTCCGCACCGACAGGAGAAATGCCCAGCACGCGCTGCCAAACTTCTACAATCTGCTGTTCCAGCCCTGATGACGGCGCAGCATAGGCCGTGCCTAATGCAGGACGTTCGGCGGACGGCGGCGGCAAAGCGGCATAATCCACTTTGCCGCTCGGCGTCAGCGGCAGCGCTTCAATCGTCTCAAAGCGCGACGGGACAAGATATTCCGGCAGGCGCGGCTCCAAGAACTCGCGCAGGGTATCAGCGGAAAGCGGCCCAGAGGCCGTCAGATAAGCGACCAAGCGTGTGTCGCCCGGCGCAAACTCCCAGGCCCGGACAGCGGCCTGACGGACGCCAGGGCAAGCCAGCAGGGCGGTCTCAACTTCGCCGGGTTCCACCCGGAAGCCGCGGATTTTGAGCTGGCCGTCGGCCCGGCCGAGAAACTCGATTTCACCTTCCGGGTTGACACGCCCTAAATCACCTGTCTTGTACCAGCGCGTCCCCTCTTCCGTACCGGGCAGCGCAACAAACCGCTCGGCGGTTAAATCGGGCCGGCCGACGTAGCCGTCCGCAAGCTGAATACCGCCGAGGTACATCTCGCCGCCGCGCACCAGCGCTGACATTCCGGGAACAGGGCGGCCGATAGGCGGCAGGGCAGGCCATTCGGCGGGTGGGCCTGCAAGTGTATAAGCCGTCGCAACATGGGTTTCCGATGGCCCGTAGTGGTTAGACAGGGTGCATTCCGGCAGGCGCGAAAACAGCGCCCGGAGAGCGGGCGTGATTTTCAGCTGCTCCCCGGCGGTGATGACTTCCCGCAGAGCGCTGAGACTTTTCGGTTGTGACTGCGCCGCTTCCGCAAGCTGCTGCAAGGCCACAAATGGCAGAAACAACCGCTCGACTGCATGCCTGTCTAAGAACTGAATGAGGCCGCGCGGGTCGGAGCGCAGGAGTTCGGGGACCAGCACGAGTGTCCCGCCGCCGCAGAGTGTGGAGAAGATTTCTTGGGCGGAAACATCAAAGCCGAGCGCGGCAAACTGGGCCGTGCGAACATCGGACCGGAGACTGGCTTCACTTTGCCAGGCGACAAGATTGGCGATGGCCCGGCGTCCCATCTGAACGCCTTTCGGCGTTCCCGTCGAGCCGGACGTATAGATGACATAAAACGGGCTGTCGTCAGGGGCGGGCAGAACAAGCGGCGCGGCTTCGCCTGCTGCCGGCCATTCCGTGTCCAGGCACAGCGCTTCAATGCCGCCGGGAATCTGTGCCGCCAGTGAGTTCTGGGTCAGCACCAAGCGGACTTTTGCGTCCGCGCACATGAAGTCGCGGCGGCTTTGCGGGTACGCCGGATCCAGCGGGATATAGCCTGCCCCAGCTTTCAAGACGCCGAGCAGGGCGGCGGGCATCAGCAGCGACCGCTCCAGACAGACCCCGACAAGCGTGCCGGTGCCGACCCCGCGCTGCCGCAGAGCCGCTGCCAGAGCGTCCGCCTGCCGCTGGAGCGCGGCGTAGGAGAGCAAGCCGTTTTCGGACACAACGGCGCCCGCTCCGGGAATGCGCTCGGCCTGCGCGTCAATTAAGTGTAGGACAGGCAAAGAAATTGGGGTCATCAGCCTTCTCTCATGCAGAAACCATGCCAAGCCAGCGCGATAATCGGCGGGATGGGAAAATAGTTCCCGACAACACTTTTATCGGCATTTACTGAGAGCATCACAAGAGAAAACAAGACCGAGGGGCTTAAAAAGACGACTTCTTGTTGGCAGGTATCGGGAGTTCCAACTGATGACGCGCGTTGAACAGCCGGCGGAAGGCCAGCAGGACAATCAGCATGCAGCCGAGGGCAGTGGCCGCCGCCAGCATAAACATGACGACGATCTGATACTTGACGGCTTGCAGCGGGTCGGAACCGGCTAAGATCTGGCCGGTCATCATGCCCGGCAGGGAGACGATCCCGACGACCAGCATGCTGTTGATGGTCGGCAGCATACCCCGCCGGACCGCCGCTTGCAGCGGCCCCGCCGCCGCTTCCCAGGCGGATGCGCCATGGGAAAGCTCCATTTCAATCTCCGGCCGCCGCTGAACTGCATCGCTCAGGAGGCCGTCGAGTGTTAGAGAAACGCTGGTCAGGCAGTTGCCCAGAATCATGCCGAGCAGGGGAACGAGATACTGCGGGCGATACCAGGGATGGACACCGATAATCACCGCCGTGACAAGATACGTCGTCAAGAGGCCGCTCGCTGCCAGCGACAAAAATGCATGCATCGTGATGCCGGTGTAGCGGTACGGCGAGCGTCCGGTCGCCGCCCAGCTGGCGACACCGACCATCGCGAGGGCCAGCCCAAAGATCAGCCAAAGACTGTGCAGGGCAAAGACATATTTCAGCACATAGCCGACCAGCAGGAGCTGCGCGATAGTCCGGGCCGACGCCACCGCAAGCTGATTTTCCAGCCGCAGCCGGAACGCGATACTGACGCCGCCGCAAAACACGACAAGCAGCGTGGCGATGGCGATTTGGAGCAGGCTAATGGGCTGGACTGTCATAGATAAATACCGCCCTCAGAAATTTTCTAGACAAGAACACGGGGGTTCAGCCCCGTGTTCTTGGTTTCTATACCGCCCCTCAAGCTCGCCCCGGCAGCACCAGCCGCCGGGAACACCAGTGATCGGCCTGCTCCGGGCTATGGGTCACAATCAATGCCGCCAATCCGCGCTCGGCGGCGAGGCGACTGATCAGCGCCTGCACGCGCCCCGCCGAGTCCGGGTCGAGGGCGCTTGTCGGCTCATCCAGACACAGCACGGGCGACTCTAACAGCAACGCCCGAATCAGCGAGACCCGCTGCTGCTGCCCGACTGAGAGTGTCTGCGCGTCCTGCTCCCAGCATGATGTTCCAACACCTAGCTCATCCAGCATTCGCCGCGCCGCCTCTGCGGGAAACGGCGTTTGTTCGGCGGACTTGTAGAGGAACGGATGGCGCAGATTGTCTTCGACGGTCAGCGCCAGCAGTGCCGGCTTCTGGCTGACCAGCACCACTTTGCGCCGGAACAGCGGCCAGCCCCAGGCATCGCCGTCTTTTCCTTCCAGCAGCACTGACCCGGCAGCGGGGCTTTGCAGGCCACAGACTGTCCGCAGCAGCGTCGTCTTGCCCGCGCCTGACGGTCCAGTAACGGCAACCAGCTCACCGGGCTGAACCAAGAGAGAAATTTGCGTGTGCAGCGGGGTTCCGGCGGCAGTGATTGTCAGGTCTCGCAGTTCCAGCAGGGGCGGCATGAGGAGAGTATGGCACACAGGAGCGAGGTTTAACGCGCTTTACTCGTTTGAAGTAACCCTAGCCCATAAACCGCCGCCGCCGCGATGAGGCCGGGGTACATCGGCTGCCAGCCGAGCGGAAAGCGCGGGGCGTCGAACCCGCCGTGGCCCCAGCCCCACAGGAGGCAGGAGAGCGCCGTCGAAGCGCCCAGCAGCATGGAGAAAAACGCATAATCGGCGGGCGCTTTCCAGCGGGGCGACGGCGCATACGCGCCGAGAAGCGGCAGCAGCAGGCCCGGCACCAGCAGGCTGCCGAACGCATACCACTGTTTAACAACCGACGGGATTGCCAGGGAGATCAAAATGGCAGCGACGGACGTGAGGCCCAGCCCAATGCGCGTGTACGCTGGCAGGTTCCGGTCGTCGGCGTCCGCCCGAAGACGCCACAAAAAGTCCCGGCCGACCGTCATGGCTGCGATGAAGGTGTAGGAAACAATACTTGCCATAATTGGAGCCAGCATTCCCACATAAAATAAGCCTTTGATGCCCGGCGGCAGGACTCGCTCGGCCAGCGCCGGATAGGCCATGACCGAGTCCGCCAGCCCCGGCACTAAGGCCCGCGCGAACAGGCCGGTCGTCGTAGACAGCGCATCAAAGACCATCCAGCAGACTACTGCGAGGCCAATGCCGAGCGCGGCGACGCGCGGGGTCTTCGCCGCGTAGCACCGCTGATGGAAGCCCGGATCGGTCAGCGTAACCAGCGCGATAAAGAACCAGACGGCGGCATAGGCCAGGTCATAATCGCCGAGCAGGGTCAGATGTTTCGGCGGCAGGCTGCCCGGCGCTGTCAAAAGCGCCACGCCGCCAAGCTTGGTGAGACACAAAAAGGCAACCGTGCCGAAGCCCGCGAACATCAAGAGAAATTGCAGGACATTGACCCGCACATCCGACAGAAACCCGCCGCGAAAGACGTAAATGACGGAAAAAACAATCGCCGCCGGCATAGCCCACAGCAGCGGCCAGCCGAACAGAATGTGGAGAAGGGTCCCGGCCATCAGCACATACGACGCCGGGGCCGCGTAGACAAACGCCAAGACCGCGCCCAGAAGCGCCGTTTTCTTGTCATAAGCGGCGGCTAATTTATCGGGGATCGTATACAAATGGGCTGCCCCGCCCCGCACACGCTTGGCAAGAAAGAATGCGAACAGCAGGGCAAATACATAATACGGCAGGCCGTTCGTGGTCCAGGCGACAAGCCCGCTGTCGTAGACAAACTCGCCCTGACCCAGAATGCCGCCGTACCAGGTCGCGACAAGCGTTGCCACAAAGACCGGCAGGGCGAGGCTGCGGCCTCCGATCGCGTAGTCTTCCGCGCTGCCCTTGCGCTTCCAGAAGCCGACGACAATTAGGAAGAGAAAGTAGAGCGCGAGAATGGCCCAGTCTACAAGATGAAACGAAGCGCGTAGGTCCGGGGTCATCCGTGTCTCCTCAGCGCTGCTTGAAGATGGCAAGCAATAACAACGCCACCCTCAGCTTTTATCTTCACGCGCGGCCCGGTCGCCTCGTTCAGCAGTCCGCCGACGCCCACCGCCAGCGGATGCGCGTCAAGCGGCCAGCGGACGCCGTCCATGCTGACCCGCGCCAACCCATCGAATGACAGAAGGGAAACCGCGTCGCCCAGCGCGGTCTCTAAAGTGGTTTCGCCGGTGACTGCCCGTGTTTCCGAGCCATCGGCGGCAAACACGACCGGCAGTTCGGGATAGTCTGCCCGCCAGCGCAGGAGCAGGCTGACATTGCCGAGCGTGTGGTCAATCCGCCGCCCTGCCGCGCCTGCGACCGTGATGAAGTCCGCGCCTCGGTTCAATGCAATTCCGAACGCTTTCTCCAAATCCGTCCGGTTCTGATCCGGCGTCGGAACAAACTCGGCACCAGGCAAGAGCGCCCGCGCCGCGTCCAAATCCAGCGAGTCAAAGTCTCCGCTGACAATACTTGGGAATACGCCGAGACGTGCGGCGGTTAAAGCCGCGCCGTCAGCGGCGAGAAAGAGGTCGTGGTCTGCGGCGAGCCGCGACAGCCCTTCTTGGGACGGCGGCTCGCCGTTCGCTAAGATCAAGACACGCATAGTTGAGTGCCGGAATGGGGGGCCTAGGAATGAAATCCTGGGCTGAAGGGCGCTTCGCGCCGGCTGTCCTGCGGACAGAAGATTAAGCCAAGCGGGACATCTTGCTTTTTTGTCCGTAGGACAACCAGCCAAAGGCTCATCAGCCTAGGATTTCAATCCTGGGGTTAATCATAGCCGTAGTAGTAGGGATTACCGCTCGCGTCTTTGTCGTTATACGTCTTGCCGTCTGGCGTCACAGCGAGGCTGTTGAAGGCCGCTGCCGATGTGATGAACTTCGCGTGACCGTCCGCGAAGATAAATGTCCCGCCGCCCGGATGCCACTGCTGATAGTAGCTTGGCTCGTAGCCATACAAAGTACCGGCAGGGTCTATGGCGGGACCGAACCAGGGCATCATTTCGTCCCGCATAATGCGCGTGTCCGACGGGACGGCAAACTGAGCATTGGTGATGGTCTTGACAGGGTCGGTGGCCGTCGCATCAACCGGGGCGTCGTCTTGATAGGAGCCGTTCGGACCCGGCACGACCGTGTAGCATGCCTGCGTGAACCGATACGACGAGCCGTAAGTGTCGTGGTAGGTTCCGCCGCCGGTCGCCGGACCGCCGCTATCGTCAGGACACTTGAACAGGTTTGTCGCTTTGGTGTAGGGATTGAGTTCGTCTTCTACGCCTTTATGCCCCGGCATTCCTGGTGCAGCGCCCGATCCCGCCGTGTTGTACGCCTGGAAGATCGGCATGGTCTCATCGTAATCCTGCGTGTACTGGATCACTGCTAGGCCGATCTGCCGGCCGTTGGAAATGCAGGCCGTCCGGCGGGCATTCTCGCGGACATTCTGGAAGACGGGGAACAAAATCGCCGCGAGAATCGAGATAATGGCGATGACGACAAGCAGCTCAATGAGTGTAAAGGCGCGAATAGCAGAACGGTTCAAGTGAGTTTTCCTTTGCTGTGAGCGCCAATGAACAGACGCAAAAAAGCCGCCGCCTCAGAGAAAATCAGGGGCGGCGGCCTATCACAGCAAAGGTGCGAAAGGGTCTGCCTCCCGCTTCCCTACGCCGGCATGACCCGGATCAGGTTCGTGGGGTTGGCAGAAAGCCTCTCAGCCGGCGTCTTCAATGCAAAGCATGAAAGACGCGGCACCCCCAGCGGTCTGGAATATGTTTGCATTGTAGCCGCAAAAGAACGGCGATGTCAAGCGGAGAAGGTTCGTATTGTCCTTTCCGCTAGGCCACCCCCGCAGATTTCCTGCGCCGGGCCGCGACCGCCGCACCGCCAAGACCAAGCACGAGAAGCAAACCAAACGAAATAACCGATGAGGTTTCAGGGACAGGTGAGGATATCTGAAAGGAGGCAGTAACAGAACCGCCGTTATCTTGATACTGCCCTGGTGCTCCATTGTAGCCGTTGGCATCAGCATATCCTAGAAACAACCGACTCGCTCCATCCGGGACTAAAAATTGCTGGCGGCTGCCATTTCCGTTGCCTGTCAAGCCATCTCCGACGAAGAAGGTTTGATCCAAAAGCGGAGAAATGCTGACGAAGCTGGTGTCAATCAGGCCGGCTGAGCCGTTATTTGTGAACGTGAGGCGAGCAGGGGCTAAGGCGGTCGGAGCGGCACTCGGCAGGAATACACCGACTAGAAACCCAGAGCCTTTCTCTAGCTGAATGCCGGAAATGCCTTGGTAAGAAGTGATGTTGGTATCTAGGTTTAGAGGCGCTGAACCGTCAGGCATGAGTCCATCTGGAACTGAAGACACTCCTGGGGTAAATGAGATGACCCCAACGACACTGCTGAATGTCAAAGTTCGCCCTGATCCGGGTGCAAGATCGAATTCCGGTGCAATAGTGCCGCCAGTTCCCCCACCAGGATTCGGCGTGGGATTGGCAGCATTGCCTGCGCCAAAGATGTTGGCAAAGGCACTTACCGATTGATTTGTGAAAGTCTGTGCCTGCACCGGACGTGCCGCAAATCCGCTGCCGGCCAGCAGCGTCAGCGAGAGGAGTACAAGAGAAGAGTGCGAGGTCATGGAAATAGGCCCTTCTGCGTGTTTGAGTAGGCTTGATTGCCAGCGGCGGGGGAAGTGCGGGAAGCCGGTACTTTTGTCAGTGCAAAAACCGTGCCAACTGAGCATGCAGAGGAGGTGAGCACAGAAATTATTTTGGCATGTATTTGTCGAGAGAATAGTAGAGGAGACAAACAGGCAGAAATGGAGCGGAAGTGCAGTCACTGCCTGCACAATCTGATATAGTAGTCCCGCAGACACTGGCTGCGGAATTGAACTCGCCATCTTCATTTCTAACCCTCTCCTCATTCAAGGAGAGGGTCGAGACGCAGTTTCGGGGTGAGGTTTCACTTAGCTCAGGCTGCGGCGGAACAACTGGTCAATCACGACGCCGTACTCGAACTCGGCTTGAAACAAAGCCCGGTCGCCCCAGCCGTAGCCGACTTGCAGGGAGTCGCCGGTGCGGTACAGCGAGATCGGGAACGCGACCCGCTTGGTATCAAACAACTCGCCCCGGCCGTGGTACTCGGTCGGCACGTCGTCGGGCGTGATCGCCCGGACACACGCTTTGATGCTCGGCACGCCGTTTTCATCCAGCGCTAGCCAGACGACCCAGCCTTCATACTGCTCTTCAATCCCCGGATGCGCGGCGTCCAGCGTTTCGGGATGCGCCGGGTTATTCTTTTCCAGGACAACATGGATCAGGCCGATGTAACCGCCAAGCTCTTGGCACTCCACAAAGTTTGAGCCGAGTCCGACTCGGTGGACCCGGTCCCAGATTTGCAGGCCGAGCGCCCGGCGCAGACCGTCAATGACGCCCCCCAAGCGGAAGCCGCTGAGGCCGTCTTTAGCCTGGCTCTCGAAGTAGGCGATCTGCTTGGTCTCACTCATGGACCGAGCGCCGATCAGTGTCCGCTGCGTGTCCATGCTCGGCAGCTTAACCGAGTTCTTGTACGACTCGACATGAGGGCTGCCGGCATCGGACTCGGCAATACCGCGCACCCAAACTCCTTCGCCCAGCTCGGTCAGCAGGCGGTCGTCGGCAATGGCGCTGAATTCGATGCCGCCGAACAAATGCTGCAATTCAAGCTGCCGGGGCCGCTCTGCCGGGTTCAGGTAGCCGCCATAGACCCCCACATCGTGGATGAACTTGCCGTCGGGCAGCATGACCTTGCCCCGATACCCCTGCCCCGTCACAAAAAAGCCAGGACTGCCTTCCGGCAGCGTCACCGGAGACAAGCGCACGTCTTCCATGATGACCCCTTCGGGATTGGCATCGTACCAGAGCCGCCCGGCGCGGGCCGGGCAGACCGGAACCGGGGTGCGCGGGCCGCGAATGCGCGTAAACGGAAACTGGTGCGCCATCTCGTAAACATTGTGGATGCCGTGCATTTCGGCTTCGGCAAAGTAGAACAATAAGTTCGTTGAAAAGAGTTCGTGGGTGACAGGGTCCTTCATCCGGGACAGGCGAACGGTAACACCATAGGTGGTCTGCTCGGTCTCGGCGTCTACCCAGGACTGGATCGGGCCGTTGAAAGCCGCTTCCCAGGCCCGGCCTTCTTTGCGGGCCTCGACCCCAAACTCACGGACGGTGTGCGGCAGGATTGCCATGGAATTGTCGGCATATTCCAGTGTATCTAAGCAAGAAACGGCAGTGTTCATCGGAAGCATACCTCAAAGGCGTTGTTCAAGTTCTCGGTTCGGGTTGTCAGAGTGTACGATGTTTTGGTTTCCACTTTGTTTCGTGTATTTTCCAACGATCTCGTTCACTGCTGCTGTGCTGACTATTCTCGGCAAAAAAGAGTTCCCTGCTCACCGTAATTCGAGCAGGGAACTCTTTTTGCATCATGTATTCGAAGAACAGCGGCAGGAACATTAAGGTTCCTGCTGTCATTGTGCGTGGCCGGACAGCAGTTCGTCGGCCAGCGCGTCATCGCTGTAGACGTGGCGCAGAGACTCGATGATCGCCCGCGCGTCTACCGACACGGCGCGGGCCTGCGTCTCACTGTACGCATAGTCCAGCGCCAGCGATTGAATGTTGCCATCAAAGATGATCCCGACCAGCTCGCCGTCCTTGTTGACCACCGGGCTGCCGGAGTTGCCGCCGATGATGTCGGCGGTGGACACAAAGTTGAATGGCGTTGCGGGTGCGATCTTGTCTTTCGCGGCCAGCCAGGGCGCAGACAACTGGTACGGCGGTTTGTCTTCATGCTTTGCGGCATACGGATACAGGCCGCCGAGCGTCGTCCATGCCGGGACCGCCTGCCCGGCCTCCGTGTAGCCCGCCACTTTGCCGTAGGACAGGCGCAGGGTGAAAGTCGCATCTGGGTAGACGCTGGCGGGGGCCAATGCGGCAAGCTGCGCCTGCGCGATTTTTGCGTAAGCGGCTTGGGCGACACTCTCCACATCCGTTTCGCGTGCCTTACGAAGAGCGCGGGACGTCGGGTCGAGCTGCCGGGCCAGCACAATCATGGGGTCGGTGGACGCCTGCACGGCAGCTAGTCCCCCGCCAGCCAGCTTCCTGCGGACCGAGACATCCGCCAGCGTCGTTCCATCCACAAGTTCCGCCGCCTGCTCCGGCGGCGAGTGTCCGGCCAGTGCCTGCACGACAATCGGATTATCCCCGCCGAGCGTTTCGGCCATCTGGGCCAGCGAGTCGGCCAAAGTCAGCTTCTCCAAATCTGGATACACCGGCGCAGGCGAAAATAATTCCAAGTCCAGCGACGCTCGCGCCGAGTCGGTAAAGCCGGGCAGACGCTCATTGTTGGGCTTTTGATCTTCTTCCGCCCGCAGCACGAGAGTCTGTGCAATACCGTAGAGCTGAGAGCGCAGGCCGAAACCGCCCGCCAGCAGGCCGTAGTGGGCAAACTCCGCCCGCGACGCCGCATCGGCACGATCTACCTGGTCCCAAGCGTTCCCGTAGGCCGCTCGCAGCTTCGGGTCGGCAGCGACTTTGGCCCGCAGCGCCGTTTCGCGTGTCTGCTTTGCGGCGAGAAACGCTGGGTCCTGCAAGGCTTGCAGCGAGCCGGTTTGTTTTTTGCGCCCGTTCTGTGTGCCGAACAGCGCGTCATCGGCCACCCGCGCGTTTTCCGGCAGGCGTGCGCCCCAAGAAGACAGCAGCACTTCTCGGCGGCGCAGGGCGTTCAGGCCGGCCGGCAGAAACACATCACGCTGGGTTTTTAGGTCGGCAACGGTGTTTAGCCGGGCTGTCCGCCCCGGATTGCCGGACACAAAGACTGGGTCGCCTTCTTTGACTCCGGCCTGGCTCCACATCAAGTAGTCGGCGATCTTGGCGGGTTTTCCGTTTTCGTAGGCCCGAAAGAAGCAGATGTCCAGATCATAGCGCGGGTACTCGAAGTTATCCGGGTCGCCGCCGTAGAACGCAGCGTTCGCATCGGGGGCCATCACGAGACGCACGTCGGTATAGGTCTTGTAGGTGTAGAGATCGTATCTCGCCCCGCCAAACAGTGTGACCACCTGGCTTTTCAGGCCGGTCTTGGCCTGTGACGCCTGTTCGATGCCTGCGATTGCCCTGCGCCGGGCGCGGAACGCTTCCGCCGGCGTCATGCGCGGCGTCACGGCGGCGCTGACGAGGTCCGTGACCGGCGTAATGCTTTCCAAAACGTCCAGCTCTAAGTCAGGAGCTTTGACTTCTTCGGCGCGGGTGCGGGCGTAAAAGCCATCGCGGGCATAATTGTGCTGCGGTGTGCTGACTTTTTGCAGCGTGTCCGCCCCGACATGGTGATTTGTCATCACGAGGCCGTCGGCAGAAACGAATGAGCCAGACGCCAGGCCGACAAATTTTACTGATGCCCGCTGCAAGTGGGCCAGCCAGGTGTCAGACAGCGTAATGCCATAAGTCTGCTGGATTTGCGCTTTCGGCGGGTCGTTGTACAGCCACATACCTTCATCCGCATGGGCGGCTAAAGTGGAGGAAGCAAACAGCCCGGCGATGAGTGCGGCGGATTGCCGCGATTTGGGAAAAAGCAAGGGGACGTTCATAGAGCGTAGTGTTCGGCGGGCGGTGCAGGATTTCCTGCTACCCACCCCTCCAAAACTCTTGACCCTCCCGAAATGGGAGGGTCGGCACTTGTGCTGGGGTGGGTTACTTCCCAAGCGCACTCAGAGACTCGAACTCTTCGTCGGTCAGTGTCAGCGACGACGACGCGACGTTTTCTTCCAGATGCGCTACCGACGACGTACCGGGGATCGGCAGCATGACGGGGGAGCGCTTCAACAGCCAGGCAAGCGCAAGCTGGGCGACGGTCGCGCCGTGCTTGTGCGCGGCTTGGTCTAAGACGCCGCCAGGCTTGACCAAATCACCGCCCGCGACCGGGAACCACGGGATAAAGCCGATGGATTTTTCGGTGCAGTAGTCCAGGAGCTTTTCGGATTTGCGCTCGCTTAAATTGTACAAGTTCTGCACGGAAACAATGTCCACAATCGTCTGCGCGTGTTCCAGTTCTTCCACCGAAACTTCCGACAGGCCGATGTGACGGATTTTGCCCTGCGTTTGCAGCTCTTTCAATGCGCCTAAAGTCTCTTCCGCCGGCACTTTGGGATCAATCCGGTGCAGCTGATACAGGTCAATCGTTTCAGTCTTGAGACGACGCAGGCTCATCTCGACGCACTGGCGCAGGTATTCAGGCCGCCCGACGGGAAGCCACTGGTCGGGACCCTGCCGGGTCAAGCCACCTTTAGTCGCGATGACCAGGTCATCGGCATAGGGGAACAGCGCTTCGGCGATGATGTCTTCCGACACATAGGGGCCGTAGGAGTCCGCCGTGTCAATAAAGTTGACACCCAGCTCCAGTGCTCTCTGGAGAACGCGCTTTGCTTCGGCGGGGTCTTTCGGGTCGCCCCAAATGCCCTTGCCGGTGATCCGCATTGCGCCGAAGCCCATGCGGTTGACGGTCAAATCGCCGCCCATCGTAAACGTGCCGGACGCCGCCGCGTCGGGTTTCAATTCTGCCATGTTCAAATGCTCCTTCGAATTCGGTCTCTTGCGATTTCCCATTTATTCCCGCACGCGCCGCTCGGCAAACCGTAGGGTATACTGAAGACACAGATTTGTGAGGGAACGAAGTGCTGGAAGATGTCGTCAAAGCAATGGAAGGGATCGAAACGCGGCTTGAGTCGCTGAGCCGGCCCCTGAATTTAGAAAGTCAGCTTGAGGAAATCAATGCTTTAGAAGCCGAAGCGGGCCAGTCCGCGTTCTGGGACGACCCTGCCGCCGCTCAGGCGCAGATGCAGCGGCTGAACACATTAAAAGACGGTCTTGCCCCGTGGCACGCCGTCCGCAAGCGGCTCGATGATGCCCGCACACTGGCAGAGCTGGCCGAGATGGAAGAAAGCCCGGAAGCGTATGTCCCGGAAATCGAGGGCGAGCTTGCGGCCATCACGGCGGCACTGGACACGCTGGAAGTCGAAACCCTGCTGTCCGGGCCGCACGACGCCGCGCCCGCGATTTTAGAGATCAATGCCGGAGCCGGCGGAGCGGATGCGAACGATTGGACTTCCATCTTGCAGCGGATGTACCTGCGCTGGTCCGACCGGCACGGCTTCAAGGCAGATCTCTTAGATGAAGTGGAAGGCGACGTGGCAGGGCTGAAAAGCACGACACTGCGGATTGAAGGTAAAAATGCTTACGGGCTGCTGCAAGGCGAGCAGGGCATTCATCGCTTGGTTCGTATTTCGCCGTTTAATAAGACACGCGAAACATCGTTTGCTGGGGTGAATGTCGTGCCGGAAGTGGCCGAAGTGGAAGATGTGGACATTCCTGAGAAAGATTTGAAGACCGACTACTTCCGGGCCTCCGGGGCGGGCGGCCAGCACGTCAACAAGACCAGCAGCGCAGTCCGAATTACGCACCTGCCGACCGGCATTGTTGTCTCCTGTCAAAACGAGCGGTCCCAGGGCCAGAACCGGGCATTTGCCATGAACGTCTTGAAGTCTAAGCTACTGGCTCTGGCGCAGGCCGAAAACAAGGCGGGGATTGACGAGCTGCGCGGCGACCGCAAAGACATCGCGTTCGGCCATCAGACCCGGAACTATGTCTTCCAGCCGTACACGCTTGTGAAAGACACGCGCACCGCTCACGAGACCGGCGACATTCAGCGCGTGATGAACGGCGAGTTCGACGACTTTATTGACGACTACTTGCGCTGGCAGCAGGCGCAGAAATCGCAGGACGCCCCATGAGACTGAATTTACTGATGACCGGGCTACTTTCTTTAACGTTGACGACAGCACTTTACGCCGCCCCGCAGACGGTCTCGAAAGATACCAAAGATACAGTCGAAGTGCAGACGGCGCTGTCGGGCGCGGGGTCATCCCATGCCGAGACCAACCTCGGCGATCTCGTCGCCGACGCGGTGCGCCAGACCGGCAGCGCCCAAGTCGCACTCATTCCCTCCGACGAGATTGACGGCAGCGCGATCATTCCCGCCGGGAAAACTGAAGCAAGCAAAATTGTTGCGGCTCTGCATTACGCGGGCGATCCCAGCGACACCGTGGTTGTCCTGACACTCACCGGGGCGCAGTTGCTCAAAGTCGCCGAGCGGTCTGTCTCGCGTGCACCGGAGCCGTTTGACGGCTTCTTGCAGGTATCGGGTCTGCAAATTCGTTACGATGCCGGTCAGCCTGAAGGCAAGCGCATTTCTTTAGTTGGGGCCGGCGGCAGCGAAGTAAACTCCGGCAAGTCGTACCGAGTCGCGATGACCCGCTCTTTGGCCGGCGGCAGCCTGGGTTACTACCAAATATGGTCCGCCAAAGACATCAGCGACGACACCGGCGTTCCGCTCTCTAAAAGCCTAAGCGGTTATCTCGCCGCGCACACGACAATCAACAACGTCGTTGAGAGCCGCATTTCGTCCCACTGATTGCCACGGGATCAATTTCGTGGCGCTTTCTGACAAACACCTATGCACCATTACCAGCGTCCGTTCTTGATCGCCGTTCTGCCCCTGCTTCTGCTGTCGGGCTGCCGCACCCAGTCACAGACTCCTGTGGCCCCGCCCGCCGCGCACTCTTCATTTGACGGCGACCGGGCCTTTGCCGACCTGACAGCGCAGTGCGCGTTCGGCGTCCGCCCGCCCGGCTCGGCGGCTCACGAAAAGTGCAAGACATATATTTTGCAGCAGCTCACGCCGAGCGTGGACAAAGTCAGCACACAGACGTTCAATTATCACGACTCCGACCGCAAAGTCACCCTGCATCTGACCAACATCATCGGGGTCATCAACCCAAGCGCCAAAAAGAAAATTTGCCTGTTCACACACTGGGACACCCGTCCGACTGCCGACCAGGATTTAGACCATAAAGACAGACCGATCATGGGGGCCGACGACGGTGCTTCCGGGACAGCGGCACTCTTGGAACTCGCCCGCGTTTTTCATGCCAAGCGCCCGGATGTCGGCGTCGTGCTGCTGTTCGTGGACGGCGAGGACTGGGGACCCGGTGAGAACCGGATGTACTTGGGTTCCATCTTCTTCGCTCAGAATCCTGGTGTATACAAGCCAGATTACGCCATACTGCTCGATATGATCGGTCAGAAAAACTTAGTCGTCAAGCGCGAAGCCTACTCGCAGCAGGTCCACCCGGAACTTAATGACAAAGTTTGGTCGGCAGCCGCCGCGCTCGGTGACACCCAGCAGTTCCCAGGGGACCCCAATGCCCTGCAAGGCCCGATTGGCGACGATCACCAGCCATTCAACAACGCCGGCATCCCCGCGATTGATCTGATAGACTTCGACTATCCCTACTGGCACACGCTTCAGGACACCCCAGACAAATGCGACCCGCAAAGCCTTAAAGTCATCGGCGACGTTCTGGCAAAAGTCATCTACGACGAAAAGTAGCTGTGATAGAAAAGTTTGACAGAAGCGCTAAAATGTATTACAATAAAGCCTTGTCACATGAATAGAAGTAGAGAGGTATATGCAAGAATGCGCCGCAAACAAGGATTTACGCTGATTGAATTACTCGTCGTCATCGCCATTATCGCGATTCTCGCTGCGATTCTGTTCCCCGTCTTCCAGAAGGTACGTGAGAACGCCCGCCGTACATCCTGCCTGTCCAACATGAAGCAGATCGGCCTTGCGGTTGTCGAGTACTCCCAGGATGCCGATGAGCGGATGCCGAACGGGTCAGGCTATTACAACCCGGCAACGGGCCTCTATGACGGCTCCGGCTGGGCCAGCCAGCTCTACGCGAACGTCAAAAGTACCGCTGTCTTTATGTGCCCTGATGACAGTACGTCATCAATGCCTAACACAGCGACAGGCGGCACTCTTGTCCCCGTGTCTTACGCCTACAACAGCAATGCGGCGAACTCCAGCCTGTCTCAGTTTCAGGCACCTTCCAACACAGTGATTCTGTTTGAGGTCTCCGGTGCACGCAGCGATATCACCAAGATCGGAAACGGCAAAGGCTCCGGGGACACGACCGTGGACAACGAATCCCCCGCCGGCAACGGCAACGCCGTCACCGGCGCGACCGCGACCCTCGGCGGGAATGATCTATACCAAACCGGCCCGCTCGGCAGCCCGGCCAAGAATTCGCCGACTTCCGGCTTCGCCGCTACGGGCCGTCATACCGACGGCTCCGACTTCCTGATGTCCGACGGCCATGTCAAATGGCTGCGCGGCCCGGCAGTCTCCGCCGGGGCGAACAACCCCAGCTCAGGCTGTCCTGAGAACATGAGCGGTAGTCCCTGTGCCGCCGACGCCAATCTGCCCGCCGCTTCCACAGGTTACAGCAGCTTCACGGCTACCTTTAGTCTGAACTGACCTAGCGCATCGCCCAACCTGACGCAGACAAAATCCCGGCCCACTCCGCCGGGATTTTGTCTTGTCGCATACTGCGTTCCGGCCGGAACCGCCGAGCAATCTCATCGCTCACCTGCTGGATTTGGGATTGGGTAACCATTCTAAACAGGATCCATCATCAAAAACAAGATAGTCATCTTCCGTGACCATCAAGCGAGGTGATCAGACGATAACACCCGATAGGCTGGATATCCCGAAACCAGCTTTTAGTTTCGGCGGCGAGATCCAAAGCGATCTGAGTATCAATAAATGGGTGCGAGAAGATGCCATGCTTGAAGACAAGCGATTGCTTATCAAAGTGCAGTTGAATGTCGCTCAAAATCCAGCGAGCAGTCAGTCCAACTTCTTTGTCCTCTCGCTCACTGTTTTCGAGAAATATGCGGCAGCCATCAAACGCCGATTCAATCAGGTTTCGCTCCTCAGACCACAGTTGAAGCGGTTTGACAATATCTTTTTGACAATATCTTCTAGTTGTGCTGTCTTATCCATCTTTGTTTTCTCCTTCGTACAGGCCGAGAATGCGTGGGAGTGGACTCCTGCACTACGGGGCGCAGACGCCAGATATCAAGTAATGGCGTAGACATAGTGTCTGCTTTCCGCGCTGGCGACTCGGAGAGCGCGGGCAAGGAGTAGAATAATTCTGCTGTCTTATTCTTCGTCCACGAAGGTGGACGCTTGGCGTCTGCGCCCTATAGCCGAGCAATTTATTGCCTCCGCCCTTTTGAGCTACGCCGCAACGCTATCCCTTTCCGCGGTTGGCGCGGGCGCTTTTAGTAAGACGATGATCTTTTCGCCGTCGCTGTCTACTGCAATCGTGTCGCCGTCGGTAAACTGGCGGCGCAGGATGCCGCTGGAGATCGGGTTCTCGACCATGCGCTGAATGGTGCGGCGCAGGGGACGCGCTCCGTACAAGGGGTCGAAGCCGGACTCAGCGATGAGCGTCTTGGCGGCGTCGGTGACTTCCAGGTGCAGCTTGCGGGCGTCAAGCTGGCGCTCGGTTCCTTTCAGCAAGAGGTCTACGATTTCTTTGATCTGCGGCTGGTTGAGCGCGTGAAAAACGATAGTTTCGTCGATGCGGTTCAGTAGCTCCGGGCGGAAATGCTTTCGCAGTTCTTGAGTCACGCGCTCTTTCATTGTGTCGTACAGCATATCCTGCTCGTGCTGGGACGCGCCGACCGGCATGGCTTCAATGTACTGGCTGCCGATGTTGGAAGTCATAATCACGACTGTGTTCTTGAAGTCTACCGTGCGTCCGGTGCTGTCGGTCAGGCGGCCTGCATCGAGAAGCTGCAGCAGAATGTTGAAGACGTCCGGGTGCGCTTTCTCGATTTCATCTAGGAGGACCACGCGGTACGGGCGTCGGCGGACGGCTTCGGTGAGCTGTCCGCCTTCGTCGTAGCCGACATAGCCGGGCGGGGCGCCGATCAGACGTGCGACCGAATGCTTTTCCATGTACTCGGACATGTCAATGCGGATCATCGCGTCCGGGTCGTCGAACATGAACTGGGCCAATGCCCGCGCAAGCTCGGTTTTGCCCACGCCGGTTGGGCCTAAGAACAGGAACGAGCCGATGGGCCGGTTGGGGTCTTTCAGCCCTGCTCGCCCGCGCCGAACGGCTTCAGAGACTGCTTCAATGGCGGCTTCCTGGCCGATGACCCGCTCATGCAGCTTTGCTTCCATATTGAGAAGCTTTTCGGCTTCTTCTTCAAACATACGAGACACCGGGATCCCTGTGGTTTTCGAGATCAGCTCGGCAATGTCGTGTTCATCCACGACACTGCCGACGCCGGATTCACGCATCCACGCATCGCGGCTCTCGGTGAACTCACGGCGCAAGGCGACTTCTTCGTCCCGCAGCCGGGCGGCTTTCTCGTAGTCGCGGGCATCCGCCGCCGCGCGGCCTTCCACCTGGGTCTGGGTCAATCGCGCTTCCATCTCCTTAATTTCAGCGGGCATGGATGACTTTTCAATGCGTATCTTAGACGCCGCTTCGTCTATGAGATCAATGGCCTTATCCGGCAGAAAGCGGTCTGTCACGTAGCGGGCACTGAGTTCGGCGGCGGCGACTAAGGCGCTGTCGTCGATTTTTACCGTGTGGTGAGCTTCATATCTGTCGCGCAGGCCCTTGAGTATTTCAATGGTGTCCGCAATAGATGGCTCGCCCACAACAATCGGCTGGAAGCGGCGCTCCAAAGCGGCGTCTTTCTCGATATTCTTGCGGTACTCGTCGAGAGTCGTCGCGCCGATGCACTGTAGTTCGCCCCGCGCTAAGGCAGGCTTCAGCATATTCGATGCATCCATTGCGCCCTCCGCCGCGCCCGCGCCGACGACCGTGTGCAGCTCGTCTAAAAATAAAATCACTTGCCCGGCGGCTTTGCGGACTTCGTCCATGACCCCTTTGAGCCGCTCCTCAAACTCGCCCCGAAACTTCGAGCCGGCCACCAGCGCCCCCATGTCAAGCGCCAGCAGGCGACGCCCGCGCAGGTTTTCGGGAACATCGCCGGAGGCGATTTTCCTGGCCAAGCCTTCGGCGATGGCCGTCTTGCCGACTCCGGGGTCGCCGATCAAAACCGGGTTATTTTTGGTGCGTCGCGACAAAATCTGGATCGTCCGCTTGACTTCTTCGTCGCGCCCGATCACCGGGTCAATCTTGTCTTCGCGGGCAAGCTGGGTCAGGTCGCGCGAGAAGCGCTCCAGCATCCGGTACTTTTCTTCCGGGTTTTCGTCGGTAACGCGCGACGAGCCGCGCACTTTTTGCAGGGCTTTGTAGACTTTTTCTTCGTCCACATTCTGCTGCTTCAAAAGGCGTGCTGCGCCGCCGTCGCCTTCGGTGATCAGCCCCAGCAGCAGATGCTCAACCCCAATGTAGCTGTCGTGCAGCCGCTGGGCTTCTTCTTTCGCGAGATCAAAAACGCGCTTGATGCGCGGCGTGATATAAATCTGTGCGCCCTGGTCGGCGTACTGCACTTTGGGCGCCCGCGCGAGCGCTTCTTCCGCTGCATGGGACAATGCCCGCGTGTCTACGTTCAGGGCTTGCAGCACTTGAACCGCCAGACCGTCGTTTTGTTCCAGCATGGCAAGCAGCAAATGCTCGGTGTCAAGCTGGGTATGCTTGTAGCGCACGAGAACGTCCTGGGCCGTCTGCACCAGCTCCCGCGCCCTCTCGGTAAATTTTTCAAACATAAATAATTGCCTCGAAATGTTCAGAGACCTACCACCTTGTGAAGCAAGGTGATAGGTCATTCCTGTATTGTAATTTCGCGAATGCGCTCTTCCGCGCGGAGAAGCATCGCTTCCGTCTCATCTATCTGCACCTGTTCCAGCAGCGCGAAAATATACGCAACACCAGCCAAGTTAATACCGATGTCTTGCGTGAAGTGCTGGATTTGCTGCAAGCGCTCAATGTCCCGGTCTGAATAAAACCGGTTCTTGCCGACTTTTTGCGGCTTCACCAGACCCAGCTTGTCGTACATCCGCAGGGTCTGGGCATGAATGGGCTTTGCGGCATCTTCCGCGCTCGCCGGCACTGTGCGCGACGGCGGGCGGACCAGCTTCGCAGCAATCGAGATCGTATAAATCGGCTCGTCTCTGTCTTTGATAAAGGCCATGTCGTCACACTTTCACGCCGTCAGAGCGCAGTTTCGCCAGCTCGGTCAGCAGATCGCGCTCACGCGGCGACAGGTCCTTTGGCACGGTGATTTTTACCGTCGCCTGCAAGCTGCCGCGCCCGCCGCCTTTGAGTATCGGCATTCCCTGGCCCTTCAGCCGGAATGACTGTCCACTCTGGGTTCCTGCTGGAATAGAGAGCGTGCGCGGACCGTCGAATGTCTCCACTGCCGCTTCCCCGCCGAGCGCAGCGACTGTGTACGGAACCGTAAAGTCGGTTTTCAGATCGTCGCCGAGGCGCTCAAATTTGGCGCTGGCTTTGATCTTGATTTTCAGGAACAAATCGCCGCCTGCCGCGCCCTGTCCGGCCAGGCGGATGCGCTGGCCGTCAGTGACACCCGGCGGGATTTTGACGTCCGACAAGCGCCGCTGCTTGGTTTCGGTCCCTTCGCCGTGGCACTCCGGGCAGGTCTCAGTCGCTTGACCTGTGCCGCCGCACTGCGGGCAGACGGATTGGCCGAATAGGCCGCTCCGGCCCTTAACTTTGCCGGAACCCGAACACATGGGGCAGGGCCGGCCTCTGCCGACCGAGACCGCCCCGGCCCCGCCGCACTGGCCGCAGGTTTCGGGAATGCTCAGGGTAAAGGAGCGCGTTGTCCCCCGAAAGGCTTCTTCCAGTGTGATATCTACCGATTGTTCGACATCCTGCTCTACCTGCGGCGAAGTCCGCCCGCCGGGCCGCCCGCTGCTGAATCCCCCAAAGCCGCTTTGTCCACCGCTCGGTCCAGTGCTGAAGCCACCCGCCCCACCGCCGCCGCCGCCGAAGAGCGACGACAAAAAGTCGTCAATGGAAGCCGAATTGCCGCCTGCACCGCCGAAATCGAAGTCCGGCTGGCGTCCGCCGCCTGAGCTGCCTGGACTTGGGGTAAATCCGCTGCCCTGGCTATAGGACTTCCACTGGTCGCCGAACTGGTCATACTTCGGGCGCTTGTCAGGGTCCGAAAGGACATCGTAGGCTTCGCCGACATCTTTGAACTTGTCTTCCGCCGTTTTGTCGCCGGGGTTCACGTCCGGGTGGTATTTGCGGGCGAGGCTGCGGTAGGCGGCTTTGATCTCTTTTTCCGTTGCCGTCTTCGATACGCCTAAAATCTTATAATAGTCTTTGTAATCTACCGCCATGATGTCTCCCCAGCTCTTCTGTCTTCGCGGCAGCCGAGCTTATCTTTGCAGCATTATTGCCCATGAGCGTACTACTGTCAACTTATTTAACAAAACTTCGACAAAAGCGGTTCCCGTTTACGGTTTCCATTCTGCGGGTAAAAGCCCGTAACGTTACTTGTAACATAAAGAGAACTTGCAGGAGAATACGACAATGGCCGATACAGAGCAGATTACCGGGCAGATCAAAGAACAAACGCAGTCGGCAGTCCAGCAAGGGCAGCAGTATGCTGGACAGGCTGTGGATTTGGTCGGGTCACGGGTCAAGACCGCGCTGACCCAGCAGAAGGACGCGCTTGCGACCGGTATTACCGATGCCGCGCAGATATTAAAGCAGAACGGCGACTCGTTCCGAGGCCAGGGCCTCGGCGCTGTCGCTGCCCCCTACATTGATCAGGCTGTAGACAAGCTGAACGAAGTGGGAACGACAATTCAGGGAAAGGACATTGACGAGGTTGTCCGGGATACCGAGAACTTTGGGCGTACCCAGCCCGCCTACTTCCTCGGCATCGCTGCCCTGCTCGGCTTCGCCGCCGCTCGGTTCCTGAAAAGTACCAGCGCCCAGGCCGTGTCCTAATCGTTAAGTTTGAGGAGAACTTGTTATGAGCAGAAAGAACAGAACTCAGTACAATGAGCCGGTATCTTCGGTCCCGGAGACGGAAAGCATAAGCGGGGAAGTGCCGGTGGAAGAGACGCTGGAAGTTGGGGCAATTATGCTCATCGAAGAACCTCTCGCCGACGGCGCAGTCAACACAGGCACGGTATTCCTGGTAGACGGCCCGGAGGACGCAGTTCCTCTTTCCGTCAGCGAGATGGTTGAGCCGGAAGATGCCATTGAGTTTGGCGTTGTCGCCGAGTACGACATCCCCGCGCAATCCGACCCATACACCTCCGGCGGTTATTTGGAAACCCCATCGAGCGCTCAAAGCGGCTTTGCGGACAATGCGCAAGATGTCAAAGACGCTGTGCAGAGCACCGCCGATGACCTTCAAGGCAAGGCACAAGACGTTGCAGGCAGCGTTCAGGATAAAGTTCAAGACATTGCCGGCAGCGTCCAAGACAAAGTAAGCGATCTTCAAGACAAGACCAACAATTTACAAGGCAAAGCACAGGATGCCCTAGGCACTGTGCAGGACAAGGCTCAGGACATGGCACAAAACGTTTCTTCAACCGCCCAAGACATCGCAGGTAAAGCGCAGGACGCCGCCGGCGATCTTTCTCAGAAGGTTCAAGACACTGCCGGCAGCATCGCCGACAAGGCCCAGGATGCGGCAGGCAATCTGGCCGATAAGGCAAAAGAGGCAGCAAGCACACTCGCCGACAAGGCGGCTGCGGCCAAGACAACTGCCGCTGACGCCGGCGAGAAATCCAAAGGTGCCGTCGCCGGAGCGGCCAGCACCGTCGGCATGGGTCTTTGGAGCATTGTCCAGCGCTCGCCGCTGCAAGCGATTTTCTTCCTTTCCAGCCTTATCTGGCTGCTCCGCAACAACAGCGCGACAGCCGCCCAGACCCCGGTCAGCGTCTCCGACGCTGCCGCCCAAGTCGGCACGATTTCTGGTCAGGTGCAGGTTGCTGCCGAGAACTTAGGCAGCCAGGTCAAGACTCAGGCCCAGCAGGGTGCGGGCTGGTTCAGCACAACCTTGCAGGAAAATCCGCTGGTCATCGGCGCGATGGCCCTGGTCGCCGGCCTCGGCCTTGGTCTAGCCGTCCCGGAGACCTCCTACGAAAACAAAACTCTTGGCAAGACCCGCGACCAGCTTCTGGACAAGGCCACGGAAGCCGCGTCGGATTTGACCCAGAAAGTCACCACCGTCGCCCAGAGTGCCGTGCATGAAGCGGTCGAAACCGCCAAAACCGAAGCCAAAAACCAGGGGTTGGCCCCGCAGGATGAAGCTCCGGCAGAGCAGCCCGCTGAGGCACAGCCGCAGCCCGAACAAGCCCAGCAGCAATAAAGCGACGATGAGATTGAAGCGGCCCCGGACAGTGTCCGGGGCCGCTTTCTGCCGTCTGCCTTCGGGTGTACTTCTGGCAAGTGGAAGGAGAAAACAAATTATGCTGGCACAAACATTGGAAGCTTTGGAAGAGCGGGTTGCCGCCGTGGAAACGAAGTTGGAAAAGCTGGAAAAAGCAAATCCAGCATAGAACTCCGGGGAACCGCGAGGCCGGCAGCGCATGGTCGGCATCTTCGCCGACAACCCTTTGTTTGAGGAGGCTGTGCGCTACGAAAGAAAATGGCGCGAGTCAGAAGATACAATGGATGACCAGGCTGCTTCCTAATGTGGCTATTGGATACAGAACATCTGAACATCTGAACATCTTGCAGCGCGGAGGCAGTGCCGCACTCCCAGTGCAAATGCGTTTGAGACAGGTTCCTGTTGAGGAAGTCGGCACAACGGTCATCAACTACGAGGAGCAAATGCGCGGATGGCTTGTGGAAGCTGCGAGAGCAAACACGCCGACGCGGGTACGGGACGCTTATGTGCTTCTCGAGGAACACATTGCAAACTTCCATGACCTGAAGGTTCTGCCTTTCGGCGCAGAGCCTTCGGATCAGTTTGGGCTGCTTCGTCAAGCAAAAATCCGCATTGGGACAAAAGACCTGCGGATCGCGGCGATCTGCCTTGCGAATGGGTCGACTCTGCTGACGCGCAACTTACGACACTTTGAACAAGTCCCTAACTTAAAAGCAGAAGACTGGTCGGGATAATGAGAACCGGCCTACTGCTTTGCAATGCCAGTCAGGACACCGTTTTTCAGAGTCAGCGTGTAATTTGCCCCGTAAGCCCATTGCTCTGTTTGATCTCCGCTCGTGCGGCGGATCGCCTTTGGGCTGCCCCAGCTCATTTGGACCTGTGGGGCCGTCATCCCATCAAACACTTTTTTGTCTTCAATCGCCTCCCACACTTTTGCCGGCCAGGGATAGGCGGCTCGCGGGTCGCCTTCCAAGAATACGTCCCGAAAGCGGCTGACGGCTTGTAGATCCTTCGGGACATTCGTGTCGCTCATGTGGACATCCACATAACCCAGCGCTTTGGTAGTCTCGTCCTGTACAATGAAGCGGACTGGAGCGCTGGCGTACCAGCCCGGTACAACATCCAAGACGCGCATTGGCGAATACTGCTTGATCTTGGTCTGCTGGAACGCTTCATGCCGCGCCAAAGCGGCCGGAGAATCAGATATGTCTTTTGCCGGATCGTAAGTGCTGATATGATCGCTCCCCAGCCAGAGGGTTTTCCCCCGGTACAGCGCCCGGGCCATTTCCAGATCGGAGACTGGCGCGACATCATCCATGCAGCCGCCGTCAATGTCGCCGTGGATTGTCTTCTTGTCGTCTTCTAATTGCAGGTCCGCTTCGTCCAGCGTTTCCCCATTCGGCCCATGCCCTTGCTCAATCCGGGCGACCCGAACGATCCGCCCGGCGAACTCGTCATACGGCAGCGGGACAAACTCTTTGTCGGTGTCCCGGTACATCTCTTGGTAGCCGTAATGCTGCACGGCCTTGGACTGCGGCAGGATTATCAGGCGCAGACCCGCCCAGTTCGCTTCAGGAATAGTGGGGAAAGGATCGGCAGGCGTGTCCGCCCGCACTCCGCCGAGCAGGGACATCAGCACGGCGACGCTCATAGCCGCGCAGGCAAGTGTTCCCATTGTCAGCGGCTCCCTTGCGGTGCGGATTGGACGGCAGCAGGCCGCGCTTCGTGGTGAACATAAAGTGCCGTCAGGACAGCGGCCACGCAGAGGGCCGCCAGCAGTCCCAGCACCAGACCGAGCGGGACGGCGCGGCGAACTGCCGCCGGAGCGCCCTTGTCCCCGCCGGTGAGCTGCAAGTATTCCAGCTCTTCCAAGTCTTTCAAGCTGACAATCTGGGTCTCGTCGGGATTACCGGTGATTTCGGCAAGTCGGTCTTCTTTATCCATGTTCTTTTCCATTGCTGACTGCCTAAAAAAACTTACTGGCCGGAGGCATCTCCGCTTTGGGACCAGCCACGTTTGCGGAGCCTGGCGGCGGCTTCCGGGTCATAACTGCCGCTTCCGGTGTCGGGCAGCGTGGCTGCCTGCGGCGCAGCCTGCACGGGCGGCTGTTGTGCCGAAGGCTGAGCCTGGTACTGGGTCTGATTTTGACCATCGGGCTGTACAGAAATTTGCATCGGCCCCGGTCTGTTGGCACTTTGGGGGGCGTGGACCGCATGCGGGTACCCGCTGGGGGCCGGCTGAGGTGCGGCAGCTTCCGCCGAGAAGTCGGCGGGGCGTGGCAAGTGCGTTTGCGGCGACGGAATTCTATCCGGTTGTTCGGTAGGGGCCACGCTGCTGTCTGTGTTAGCCGGGCTTTTGTCTGTCTCGGCTTGCATGGAACCCGAACTGACGGCCTGCGAAGATCCTGGGCTTACCGTATCCCGGCGGGCAACACCAGCACTTGGCACATCGGTCTGCGGCGGCCTCTCGGTCTGCGCCCAATACGGCGCGGCAGCCTGCGGAGCAGAACGGGCAGCAGGCGTAAGAACGACCGGCTCCGGCAGGGCAGCAGCAGGCGGCAAAATAGGCTGGGCCAGAGCAGGAAAATGGTTCGCCGCAGCTCCCCGCGCCGGATGCCGCTCGTGCGCCATCGCCGCAAAGCCTCCGGCAAACAAGAGAAGCAGGGCCGCGCCCTGCGCCCATCGAGGCACCGAAAGCAGGAGAGAAGCCGCCGGCTTTGGTCCGGCAGAGGCAGGCGGCTGCTTCATCAGGGTCGGCTTCATCAGGGCAGGCTTCGGCAGAGCAGACTTCGGCAGGGCAGACTTCACAGCCTGAACAAACGTAGCAGTGGCCGAGTAGCGCCGGGCCGGGTCCTTGTCCAGGGCACGGCGCAGAACTTTCCCCAAAGCTTTCGGCAGGTGAGGCGCGGCAACGGGTGGCCTGCTGGTGACCTGGAACAGGACGTTCGCGACAATCGGGCCACCGAATGGCGGGTGTCCGGCAAACATCTCGTAGGCGAGCACGCCCAGCGACCACAAATCCGTAGCGACCGACGCCGCCTCGCCGCGCACCTGCTCCGGTGCCAGAGAGGCCGGGGTGCCGATGACGGCGTCCGCATTTGTGATTGCAGCTTCCTCGCGTGACCGGGCAATGCCGAAATCCAGCAGCTTGGCCGTGCCGTCCGGCAGCAGCATGACATTTGCCGCCTTGATGTCCCGGTGAACGATGCCTGCCGCGTGAACGGCATCCATCGCCCCGGCCACCTGGGTCAAAACTGCATATGCCTCGCCCAGTGTCAGCTTACTCTGCTTCAAGCGCTCCCGCAGTGTCTGTCCGTGCAGATATTCCATCGCCAGAAAATGCTGCCCGTCCGCCGCGCCGACCTCACAGACTTCAATGATATTTGGATGCGACAGCCGGGCCATCGTTCGCGCTTCCCGCTCAAACCGCGCCACCAGCCGGCCTGCTTCTTCAGCGGCAAACGTCGGCGGCACGGAAAGCAGCTTCAGCGCAACTTCGCCGCCCGTGCGCGTGTCCCGTGCCTCGTAGACCACGGACATCCCGCCCCGGCCCAGCTCCCGCCGCAGGAGGTACGGGCCGACAAACCGGGCTACCGCGCCGTTTCTGCTTTTTAGTTCTTCCGCCGGGCTGGTATCAAGCATGACGTTCTTCCGACCTTCCGTGCGCGGCGGCTCTTGCCGCCGCATCAGGCAATCCTTATTTATTCAGTCTCTATTTTATCCAAAATTGTTCCCTTTCAACTGCTTTCGGATGTCCGGGTATACTGACGCAATGAAAGGAGAATAGTTTAATGTCCACGCAAACGATCGAGGAACGACTGGCCGCCGTGGAAACGAAATTGGAACAAATTGAACAAGCAAAACAGCCTGACAAGTCAGACGATAACCTCCCCTGGTGGAAGCGGATCGTCGGAGCTTTTGCTGATGATCCTGAATTTGAAGAAGCAATGCGTTTGGGCCGCGAGTACCGCGAGTCGCTGCGTCCCAAAGATGACCAGGAGATTTGATGCTCATCCTCGATACCAACCACGTTTCGCTTCTGGAACGGACAAATGCGGCCTCGCTTTCGCTGCAAACGCGTCTGGGCCATGTCGGATCCGATGAAATCTTGACTTCGGTAATTACCTATGAAGAACAAATGCGCGGCTGGCTGGCGCAAAGCGCTCAAGTGAAGACGACGGACAAAATGCTGATTGTCTACGAGCGTATGCAAAGACATATTGAGCTTTTCCGCTTCATCAAAGTCATCGCCTTCGATAAGGCTGCCGCAAGTGAGTATGAACTGTTGCGTCAAGCGCGTGTTCGCATCGGAAGAATGGAGCTGAAAATCGCCGCCATCTGCCTCGCCAACGACGCGACGCTGCTGACGCGCAACTCCAAAGATTTTGGTCAGGTGCCTGGATTAAAGTTTGAAGATTGGTCGGCATAGGCAGACGAAAAAGCGGCCCGGAACAGTGTTCCAGGCCGCTTCGCTTTACGCTCAGCGCGTTTGTTACTCGCTCTTGAACTCGGCGTCAATGACGTCGTCAGCAGGCTTGACATCTTCCGTGGCTTCGGGTGCGCCGTCCGCTTGGAAGCCGTTGCTTGACTGTGCGCCGGCGTCGGCCTGCTTGTAGAGCAGCTCGGACAGGGCATAGGACGCTGATTGAAGCTCGTCGGTCGCGGTCTTGATGCGGTCGGTGTCTTCGGTTTCCAGGGCCGACTTCACGTTGGCAATGGCGGTCTCGACTTTGCCTTTCTCGTCGCTCGGCAGCTTGTCGCCGAGGTCCTTGATCAGGCGCTCGGTCGAGTAGACCATCTGGTCGGCATGATTGCGGGTCTCAGCCTTCTCGCGCAGGGCCGAGTCTTCGGCAGCGTGTGCCTCGGCTTCGCGGATCATGCGCTCGATGTCGGCCTTGTCCAGCGTCCCTGCGCCGGAGATCGTGATGCGCTGCTCTTTGTTCGTCGCCCGGTCTTTGGCCGAGACATTCACAATGCCGTTCGCGTCAATGTCAAAGGTCACCTCGACCTGCGGGACGCCGCGCGGGGCCGGCGGAATGCCCGTAAGCTGGAAGCGGCCCAAGAGCTTGTTCTGGGACGCCGCCTGGCGCTCGCCCTGGTATACCACGACATCAACGGCGGTCTGGCCGTCGGCAGCCGTCGAGAAGACTTCGGACTTCCGGGTCGGGATCGTCGTGTTCCGGTCAATCAGCTTGGTGAACATATCGCCCAGCGTCTGAATGCCCAAAGACAGCGGGGTCACGTCCAAAAGAACCACGTCTTTGACTTCGCCGCCGAGAACGCCTGCCTGAATGGCCGCGCCGATGGCGACGACTTCATCAGGGTTGACGCTACGGTTCGGGTCCTTGCCGCCGCCGAGCTTCTTGACTAAATCCTGTACCGCCGGAATGCGGGTGGAACCGCCAACTAAGATAATCTCATCCACATCTTTCGCTTCAATGCCGGCATCCGCCAGCGCCCGCTTGAACGGCTCTTCGGTCCGGGTGACCAAATCACGGGTCAGCTCGTCGAACTTCGCCCGGCTGAGGCCAACGTCCAAATGCTTCGGGCCGTCGGCGTCCGCCGTGATGAACGGCAGGTTGATCGTTGTCTGCACGACGTTGGACAGCTCGACTTTGGCTTTTTCCGCCGCTTCGCGCATCCGCTGCATGGCCTGCTTGTCTTTGCGAAGGTCAATGCCCGACTCTTTGCGGAACTCTTCGGCCACAAAGTCAACAATCTTCTGGTCAAAGTCGTCGCCGCCGAGATGCGTGTCACCCGCCGTCGAGCGCACTTCAAAGACGCCGTCGCCCACATCCAGCACGGACACGTCAAACGTGCCGCCGCCGAGGTCGTAAACAAGAATAGTCTCGTTCTTCTTCTTGTCTAAGCCATATGCCAGTGACGCCGCCGTCGGCTCATTAATGATTCGCAGGACTTCCAGCCCCGCAATCGCACCCGCCGCTTTGGTCGCCGACCGCTGGGCATCGTTGAAGTACGCCGGGACCGTGATGACCGCCTTGTCCACCTTCTCGCCGAGATAGGCTTCCGCGTCGGCCTTCAGCTTCTGCAAAATCATCGCCGAAATCTGCTCCGGCGTGTACGAGGTGCCGTCAATCGTCACTTTGTCGCTCGTGCCCATCTTGCGCTTGATGGAAATCACGGTCCGGTCGGGGTTCACGACCGCCTGCCGCTTAGCCGCGTTGCCGACCAGTCGCTCGCCGGTTTTGGTGAAGCCGACAATGGACGGCGTCGTCCGGGACCCTTCCGCGTTCGCAATAACCGTTGGCTCCCCGCCTTCGAGGACGGCCACGCACGAGTTAGTCGTTCCGAGGTCAATTCCTACTGTTTTCGCCATTTGTGTATTTCTCTCCTAGTTTAAATTTTGTCTAAATCTTGCCAACATTCAGTATATCACTTGAGCGTGGCATTGTCAATACTCCTAACAAAACATCTACGGCCAGTGTTCCCGAAAAGTGCAACAATTCAACAAACAATTTCGTTTCGATAACGTCCGGTCTTTTCTGTAAATTGACGCTGGCTTAGATGGGGAAGCCTTGCTTTTACAGAACAAGTTATGACAGTGACGTTGGAACCGGAAACGGAAACGATTTTGCGAGAACGTGCCGGACGCGCCGGGCAGGATATTGACACGTTTACGAACCCGCTTTTAGCCGACGTACTGGCGGATGACCCGGACGATCTGACGGAAGACGGAATGGTTGAAATTCGTGCCGGCATTCAGCGCGGCCTGGAAGCCGCCGCCGGGCGAGTTCGATCAGCAGCCGATTACAAGGCTGATGTGATGAAGCGACGAGCGGAGAGGCAGACGATAAACCAGTCTCATGGATGAACCAACAGCCCATCAAGTGCAGTATACGGAGCCGGCAGAAATCGAAGTCGAGACGGAGCGTTCCCGGCTCGCAGGAATGGTTTCAGAGAAATATGCCGACCGCTGGCAGGATGGCCTTTTGGCTGAAATTGACCGGCTTTCGCTGTTCCCTGCTAGCCGCGAGGTCGCGCGGGAGAATACTCATTACGATATTGGGGTTCGCCGCCTGTGATATCATGGCTCCTCGCGCCGCCGAGGCGGAGCGACCTACCGGATACTGTTTCACGTTGTTGAGGCCGTTGACGATGAGGCGAGCATTGTCGTTGCTCTACATGTCTGGCACGGAGCGCGGGAGCCGTAGTGACGATTAAAGAATATCCAGCATAATCTGCCGCTGTTCGGCTTCGGCTTGGTAGGCGGCGAGGACGAGGCGCAGGTCTTCGCGTCCGGCTTCGCCCGGCGAGGGGTTAGGGGCGCTGCTTTGGATCACGTCCAGGTACGCGCCGATCATCGCGCCGAAGTGGCTGCCGTCGGCTTGTAAGAGAACTTCTTTGCGGTCCGGCAGGTCGGGCCGGTGCAGGGTCAGGGCCGCGCCGCCGCCGAGCGTCAGCGCCCCTGCGGTGCCGAAGGCGGTGAGGCCGGGGCCGGGAACCCATGTGCCGACGGCCTGGGACGAGAATAGGGTCCCGACGTGGCCGCCGGTGAACTTGACGGCGACGGCGGACGTGTCTTCGCCGCCTAGCTCTGGCCGGTAGCGCTGGGTGAAGCAGGAAACGGAGCCAACAGGGCCGCCAAGCGTGTGCATGAGGGCAAGCGCGTGAATGCCGCTGTCGAGAAGCTGTCCGCCCCCGGCGATTTGGGGATCGTAGCGCCAAGCAGTGTTGAGAATTTCGCCACGCTGCCAGTACGCAAATGTCGCCTGGATGCCGACAAGCTTGCCGATGCGCCCATCGTCTATTGCTTGTTTTGCGGCAAGCGCCGACGGCAGGGTGCGGTTGGTCTCGCCGTAGAACAGCACGGTCCCGGCGGCGCGGGCGGCGGCGATCATAGCATCGCACTCGGCGACCGTTCGGGCCAGCGGCTTTTGGGATAAGACATGCTTCCCGGCCCGTGCGGCGGCAATGGCGGCTTTGGGATGCAGATGCGGCGGGGTGCAAAGCTCCAGCGCGTCAACGTCCGGGTCGGCGAGAATATCTTCCAGGGACGCGGCGACACGTGCTCCGCTGAGGCTGGCCGCACGGGTTGCCGCTTTCTCGGTATTGGTGTCGTAGCAAGTGGTAATTTTGGCGCGTTCGGGATAAGCGGCGTAGGCATTGCAATGGGCATCGCTGATGAGGCCGCAGCCGACCAGCGCGACCCGCAGAAGTTTTGGCATGGGTTTAGTATTCCCGTCAATCTTTTTCCATAGATTTTCAGGAACTTCTTACCCGTTATCGGGCGTTTTACTCGCAGAAGACGAAGGAGCCTTTTGTTATGGTGCTGACGACTGAGGAAATAGAACATGCCAACGAGCGATTGGCGCAAGCGACGGCGGAAGAGCGCGTTGAGTATGCTCTAGAACAATGGAAGCCGAATATTCTGCTGAGTACCAGCTTTGGTGCCCAGTCCGCCGTACTGCTGCACATGGCGACGCAGCTCTGGCCGGACATTCCCGTCGTGCTGCTGGACACGCAGTATTTGTTTCCGGAGACGTATAAGTTCGCGGACACGCTGACCGAGCGTCTCTCGCTGAACCTTAAAGTCTACCAAAACCCCGTCAGTCGGGAATGGCAGGAATCGCGTCACGGGAAGCTGTGGGAGCAGGGCGCAGAGGGGATCCATCAGTTCAACGCGATGAACAAGACGGAGCCGATGGCACGGGCCTTAAAAGAGCTTCATGCCGAGGCATGGATTACCGGCCTGCGCCGGTCGCAGTCGTCCACCCGTGCGGGCTTGCAGACGCTGGCGCTGCAGGACGGCCTGGTCAAAGTCCATCCGATCTACGACTGGACAAACAAAGACGTTCACCAGTATTTGACCCGTTACGACCTGCCGTACCATCCGCTTTGGGAGCAGGGCTATGTCTCCATCGGCGACGTCCAAACGTCCCGCCCGCTTGGCGAGGGCATGAGCGAGGAAGACACCCGCTTCTTCGGGCTGGGCCGCGAGTGCGGCCTGCATGTGGCGAAGTAGCTTAGGACCGGCGCTTGGAATAGGAACCGGCACTGCACCGGCAGACCTAGAAGGCTGGAAGTGCCGGTGCTGTTAAGCTCTCTATGGACAAACACGCTTTTCGCTGCCTGCTCCTCACGCTTCTGCTCGGCTTCCTGCCGTTGCGCCTGTTGGCGTCGCCGGCTCCCCTGCCCTCGCTGAACCCTGTTCCCTTCACTTACCGCACGAATGATGCGGACCACACAGAGCTGCGGGACCCGTGCATTATCAAAGACGGCCTCGCCTACTTTCTGGTGTTCACGATGTGGCCGTTCACGAACTTCACCGACCGAGACGCCAAAAAGCCTGACAGCAATTCATCGCCCGGTGTGCGGATTTACTCGTCGCAGGATTTAGTTCACTGGACGCCCGGCCCGTGGCTGGTGAAATCGTCGGACCTGCCGGATAACTGTCCGTACAAGCATCAGTTTTGGGCACCCGAAATCCAAAAAGTCGGCTGCAAGTTTTATCTTGTGTTCACGGGGTCGAACTGGCTGAAGCCCGAAAACAACCCCGGCGGTCAGTACGGCTACCACTGCTTCCTCGGTGTCGCCGACAAAGTGACAGGCCCGTACAAGCATATCAGCCTCATTCCAAACTCACCCTGCGATTTGACCATCCTCGGCGACACCGACGGGCGCATTTATTCCTATATGCCGTTCGGCAATATCGAGCAGCAGGAGCTGGATTTGAGCAAGCTTTCACAAAACGTCATCGGCTACAAAGGCCCGCGCACGGTAGCCGTAAAGTCTGATTTCAGCGATATTGGCCGGCCCAGCCCCAAGTATCTGGAAGGCCCGTGGCCGATAAAGGTCGGGAAGCGCTACTATTTGTTCTACGCTGAGACCTACGCTGACAGCTACTGGACCGGTGTCGCCTACGCCGACTCCCCGCGCGGCCCCTGGCATAAAGACCTGCGCGGCAAAGTCTTTGAGGGCGGCCATCTCGCAGTCTTTACCGGCCCGGACGGCCGCAACTGGTTCTCTTACCGAGGCGAGTCGCCAAATACCGCACGCGGTAGGCTTTGCGTAGACCCCTTCGATTTTGATGCCCAGGGGCAGGTCATCACAGCCGGGGCAAGCGTCAAGGCGTCATCTTCGGCACAAACTGCACCTGGATTGTAATCCGGTGCAGCAGGTCGTGAGGCAATTGATTTTGCTTTTCAGCGCTTTTGCCCAATATCCCGGCAGTGTCCTGGCTGGAATCAATAGCCACGGCTTCAAAGATTGGGATTTTATCCCCGGCTTTGTACACTGCGGACGCGGGATAGTGCGTGAAAGCAAGGATATTAGACCCTTTGCGAAAGTGGAGAGTCTTGGAAACATAGCCACTTTCAGGCTCATTAACACCGAAGCTGACCTGGTAGGTAACAATGTTTTCTTTGGTGAGAAACCCCTGCGCTTTTAGTATATCCTTGACATTGCCATCCAACTCACTGCTGACATGACCTGTGTAGTGGACAGGCTTCTCTTCAAACGAATTGTAGTAGCCACCCCCAAATCCTTCCGATTTACCGTCCACGACCAGCCAAATCTGATCTGTCAGCATCTTGGCCTTGTCAGGCGATAGGGTGATGTCACAGCCGTCTGCCGTTCGCGTCACAGTGATGCTCCCGGAAAAAGCGGGCGCTTGACTTAGGTCGGCTTGAGCGTGAGTAGGTAAAAATGCCAAGGCAAACAGCAGGATGATAGGTTTCATGGCGTTGTCTCCTTAAGTTCAGCCCGGTACTTCAAAAGCCCCGCGCGGCGGCGGAAGGTGCGCCGCCAGGCTTCGGCGAGGAGCGGCAGGCGAGCCAGCGCTTCATCCTGAAGCGGGTTGTTTTTGTGAATGTACAAAGCGTCGTTGAGCCGCGCGACCGTATAATCCGGCAACGGGCGGTCTTGAAGCGTCAGCGTGTCCCCTGCCCCGACTTCGCCCTCAGTCAGCACTCGCAGGTAGAAGCCGGTGCGGCCCGTCACCGTCATCTCACCCGGCAGGTCGGGACGCTCCCAGCGGCGACCGACTTTCCAGCAGGGCATGCGGGGCTGGCTAATTTGGACTTTCGCTGTGCCGGCCGTATAAATGTCGCCGAGGCAGACGGCGTCTTCGGTGAGGCCCGTCAGCGTGAAGTTCTCGCCGAATGCGCCATAGGCAAAGTCTGTTTCGGATATGTCCAAACGGGAGCGCCACGCGGCGTAATGTTCGGCCGAGTAGCAGCAGACGGCTTTGTCTGGCCCACCGTGGTTTTTCAAATCCGCCTGCGCGTTGCCGGCGAGATCGGTAAGACTGAGAGAGACTCGCCTCGTGACGGCTTCGCGCCAGATGGAGCTGACCCATTCGGCGTCTTTGCCGTCTTTGACCGAGGATATATGCTCGGCGGGCCTGCCGATTTGCAGAGAAACTAATTTCATGGTTGTTGGGGTGGGAACAAGTCGGCAACGGCAACCGTACCGTTCGGCGCAGACAGCGGCGCAATCATGTCGCCGTCAAAAAGCGTCATTACGCTTTTGTAGCCGTAGCTGTCGTCTATTGGTGCGGGGTCACGGTACACTTCAAGCCGACGGTTGACGAGGTTGACGATCCAGTAGTCGGCGATGCCCGCGCGGGCGTAGGTGCGGAGTTTTTCGCCCCGATCTTTCCGCAGTGTTGCATCGGAGACTTCTACGAGAATGCGTACCTGAGGAGGGAACAGGGTGCGAGGGTATGTAGTCCCGCTTGCTGCCGGGAACGATGACCACATCCGGTTCCGGCTCAGTGCCGTCTTCCAGCGTGATCGGTCCATGCCGGCGGACGATGAAGCCGTCCCCGAAAACTTCCAGTAGCACATCGCCGGTAACGTCAGTGGAATAAAAGTGCGGTGTTCCTTGTAGCGGTAATGTCCATATCTCCCCATCCAGCAGCTCGACCCGCTCGTCATCGAAAAACCCGGCGTCGCTGAGTGCGTAGTATTCGGCAGTCGTCCAGCGCCGAGGACGCAGGAGGTCTTCCTGCGGCCCTTCTGCCACGAGGTTTTCGATAACCGGCTCCGGCGCTGCCGCCGGACGCTCTTGTGTCGGTGTCATGGCTTGCTTTCTGCTTGCTACTTCAGGCCGCTGATCCGCAGCACGGCCCGGTGGACCAGCTCGTTGGCGGCGTCCTGCGACGACGCTTCGGCGTAGATGCGGAAGTTCGGCTCGGAGGCGTCCGGCAGGACCAGCACCCACGAGGCGTCATTCGCCGTAGGTCTTGATGCCGTCCACCAGCTCCGTGCGTGTGCCTTCGGACTCCGCTGTCAGCACCCGCATGATCCGGCCTTTGACCTCCCAGGGACAGGAGACCGTTTCGGACGCCATGAAGTACGCCGGAAGCATCCCGCGCACTTCGCTGAGAGTAGTGTTTTGCAGCGCCAGCATTTCTAGAAGCTTCGCGAACGCGAACAGACCGTCGAACGCCGGGTGGAATTCCGGGAAGATAAAGCCGCCGCTGGTGTCCCCGGCCAGCGCGATTCCTTCCTTGCCTTCCGCCGCCGTTCCCATCAGCGCCCGAACATCGGTCTTGGTGCGGATGACCCCGCCGCCATGCGCGGCAAGAATGCGCTCGATGGTAGACGGCGCCGTCACCGGCACGGCGACCTGGGCACCAGGCCTCGCGCGGGCGACCAGCAGCGCAAAAATCGCCAGCAGATCGGAGCCGGAGAGTATGGAGCCGGTTTCGTCTACCACGGTCAAGCGCTCACCGTCATCGCCGAGATAGACGCCCATGTCGGCTTTGAGCGTCAGCAGGTACTCGCTGAGGCTTTGGACAAACTCCTCACGGTCAGCTTCGGTCTTCGGTGACTTCTTCGGGTCCGTGTAAGCGTTCAGCGCAATCGTCTCGGCTTCAAGCTGCCCCAGCATCTGCGGCAAAACTCCGGAAATGCGGTTGTAAGCATAGTCCACGATGACTTTGAAGTTCCGCTTCTGCACGGCTTCCGTGTTCAGCAGACGGAAGAAGTCCTGCGAATACTGCTCAATGGCCCGTGGCACGAACTCAATGGTGCCGACTTCGTCCGCTGCCGTTCGCCCGAAGTCTTCCCGGTAGAAGATCGTCTCGATCTTGCGCTGCCCGTTGGTAGACAGATAAATGCCGTTCTTGTCGAAGAACTCCACGAGCGCAAGATTGGGCTGATCGGGTGCCAGCCGGATATGCACCCCGCCGGCGGCGTTCGACGATCGGATGGTGTGACGGCTGACCGGCAGCGGCATCCCCTCGTTGTCCAGCACGTTGACACCGACTGAGACCAGCCCGGCAATCAGGCCACGCTTGAGCATCCGGCAGACAAGCGTCGCGTCGCGGGACGTGATGACTGTCGCGCCTTTTTTCAGGAATGCTCCGTAGCTTGCGCCGAGCTTGCAGGCGAAATCCGGGGTCATTTCGACATTCGCGATGCCGGATACGCCGAGGTTGCGGAACAGCGCTCCCTGCCACTTGGAACCCCAGATAAGGCTCATGGTCACGACGGAACCCGCTTCAATGATCTTGTCGGGCCAAAGTTTTATGAGTGGCCGGATCGTACTGCCCGCTTCGATGTGGCAGCGGTCCCCGACGACGGCCCCTTCCTGAATATCCACGTCTTCTTTGATGGTGCAACGGAAACAGACCGTACAGCCGGTCAGTCGGGACCGGGCGCCGACATAGTTTGAATCCCAAACAATGGCTTTTTGGAGCGTCGCGCCTTCTTCAATCAGGCAGTTGTCGCCGATCACCGTGTCCGGCCCGATATGGGCGTCGGCCTTGACCCGGCAGTTCTTGCCGATGCAGAGCGGGCCGATCAGCCGGGCGTTCGGGTCAATCTCCGTTCCGGTGCCGATCCAGATGTCGCCGCCTTCGCGCCGGCCTTCAATCGGCAGCTTTGTCATGCCGCCGAGCATCTCGTACTGCGCCTGCCGGTACTGCTGCAAAGAGCCTACATCCGTCCAGTATTCACCCAGCACATACCCGAACATCGGCTTTTCTTCGGCTAAAATCTGCGGGAAGATGTCCTGGGACCAGTCGTAGCTTTTGTCCGGCTCCATGTACTCGAAGATAGACGGCTCCAGAATGTACATGCCCGTGTTCACGGTATCCGAGAACACTTCGCCCCAGCTCGGCTTTTCGAGAAATCTTCTAATACGCCCATTGTCGTCGGTAATCACGACGCCGAATTCCAGCGGGTTATCCACATGCTGAAGCACCAAAGTCGCCACCGACTGCTTTTCTTTGTGATACGCCAGCGCTTTTTCGACATCTAAATCGGTGAGCGCGTCGCCCGATACGATAATAAACGTGTCGTCTTTCAGGTACTCTTCGGCCTTTTTGACGCTGCCCGCCGTGCCGAGCGGCGTGTCTTCCACCGTGTAGATAAGATTGACGCCCAGCTCCGAGCCGTCGCCGAAGTAGCCTTCAATCTCGTCGGCAAGATAATACAGCGTCACGACAATGTCGGTGATGCCGTAGCGCTTCAGCAGCTCAATCGTGTGCTGCATGCAGGGCTTGTTTAAAATGGGGACAAGTGGCTTGGGCCGAGAGGACGTCAGCGGCCGAAGCCGCGTTCCTTCTCCGCCCGCCATGACAACAGCTTTCATCGATCAATCTCCTTAGTCCCTGCTTGGTTTGTTACTTTGTGCATCTCTTTGTGCGCTTGTCTCGCAACGCTTACTTAGCTTACTTGTTTGTTCCCATTTTTTAGTATTTACACTGCGCTGGAAGCATGGATTGTTACTTTATGCTCCTGCAGGCTTTTTAGCGTTTGCCTGTGCCTTCAGTGCGATCTCACTTAACCTGTCCATCAATTCTCCATGCTCTCTAAAAGCGGTCAGTGATTGGGTGTACCACCAAAAGGCCGGCAGCTTTCGGCCCTGACGCTCTGCTTGTGTGGCTTTCTCTAAGAGATGCTCGGCCTTGAGCAGAAGACGGTCTGCTCTGTTTAGTCTGGCTTTGTCGCGCGGCAGGTATTGAATTAAGAATGGCCTTAGATCATGCCAAGATGCCTGGAAGCTTTCAAGTTCGGCCTTTAGTTCTTCAATAGAAACCATCTGGTTTACCTTCTGCTGTGCTTGCTGCCGTTCGGAACCATGTCCTAAAGGACACGGCTATTGGGCGCGGACGCCGGGTACCCCCACTTCGTGGGGCTGGGAATTGGTTTGCCAATCGGTGGTGCGTTCCATTTTCGGCGAAAGATGGCCGCCAGTGGCGTGGTGCTGTTTTTGAGTTTCAACATAATTGACCACACGATTTAAGTCATTCTGCGCGAATGTCAGCAGGCCATAGCCGGGCTGCCAGTAAAGACAATTCGGCTGGTTCGGCGGATGGTTGATATAGTGTGACGACGTACCTTTGACGGCTTCCATGAAGTCTGAGACCGATAGCGTGGCGGGCAGGCTCACCACAAGATGCACATGGTCGGGCATCCCATTTAGGGCGTAAATATGCACGCGCAAAGCGTCGCACTTCCCGTGAATGTACCGATACAAATCCCGCTCTACCGCGTCAGTGATAAACCATTCCCGCCTGCGCGTCGCCCACACAAAATGGTAAAACGCCTCTATATAAACGCCCATCTTCCAGCCCTCCTTAGCGTTTTGTCCTTATCTTAGCCCCACGAAGTGGGGGTTCCCGGCGTCCGCGCCCAATAGCCGTGCCGTTCACGGCATGGTTCTCTATTCCATCACCCCTCTGCCGGATGCTCTAGCGCCGCGAACCATTCGGGGCGGATGTCGGGGAAAACGCTGTCGCGGGCTTCGCATTCGGCGATGTTCTTCCAGTCGCCGACGGACAGCGTTTCGCCGTTGGCCGCCCGGCGGGTGAGGGCGGCAAGCGCCTGGAAGTTGTCGTAGTGGTTGCGGAGGCGCACTTCGGAGTAGTCTTTTGCGCCTCCCGTCGAGATGCAGAACTGCCAGTCGGAGGCCATAAGCAATAATGCCTCGCGGGCGGCTTGTTTGAGAATGGGCGCGGCGGCGGCGCTCGCGCCGTAGTCACGGGCAAGCTGCGAGATCTCGGCTTCGACTTCGTAGACCAGCTTCCATGACCAGGCGGTCTGCTCGTTGAGCCAGATATAGTGGAAGCCGCCTTCGCCCCAGGAGCCTTCCGGGAGGGTCACGGGCAGGGTCGCGGGATGAACGTCTAAGTATTCAGCTCACGGTTTGGAGCGTGATGGCGGGGTCAAGGGCAATGGCTTTCAAGGCGTGGTACAGGAACTGCGGACCTTCGAACCACCAGTGGCCGAACAGCTCGGTGTCGTAGACCGACGTAATAATGGCGTTCGGGTCGCTTTGGGCGGCCAGCGTTTCTTTGACCAACGCGGCGAAATGGGCGGCGTGGGCTTCGGTGCGCTCTTCGGCCTGACGCGGCGCGTAGGGGGCTTTGGCGTCCATGTCGGCTTTGTCCTCGCTGATGCGCCAGTAGCGCAGGCCCAGCGACTTTTCGCCGGCGCGGACAAACTTTTTATGGAACTCCAGGTACCACGGGTCGCCGGGGTAGCCGTGGTCGCCGCTCCACACCTGCTGCCCCGTCGCGGCGTCGCGCCCGAAGACGGCCAGCGCCGGGTGTTCACGCTGCCCGGATGAGTCGACGAGGTAAGGCCGGTAGGTCGTATACGGGCGGTATTTGACTTCGACGGTCTCTTTCTGGAACTGTCGGTACAGCTCTTGGAGCGGGCCGAACTTGTCGGCATAGACGCCGAGCGCCTCACCGCCGTGCAGCAGGCTTCCCTCGACAAAGAAGTAGCGGATGCCGTTTTCGGCGAGGAATTCATCGGTGCCTTTTCGCAGAACCGGCTCGTACTCGACATCGGGAATGGTCACCGATGGCGACCAGCGGTAGCGGGGACGGTACGCGCACTCCGGCAGCCAGTAGCCAGCCGGCTTGCGCCCGAAGTGACGCTCATACGCCTGAATGCCGGTCTTGACCTGAGCCTGAACACTGGTATCCTGGGCCAGCAGCGCCGAGTAGCCATGGGTCGCGCTGCTGGTGATGATTTCAATCTGCCCGGCGTCCTGAAGCGCACGGAACGCGCCGACGATGTCGCGCCCGTAGACACTCTCAAAGTCCGAAAGCGCTTTGCTGTACCAGTCTTCCCAGTAGCGGGCCAGGTACGCAAGGTGGTAGTTGCCTTCCTGCCGGAACTGCTCGCCGTTTGCCTCGGCAGCCTCGACTTTGCTCCGCAGGTAGCCCGAAAACTCCTCTTGAAAACTTCCGTCGGCAAGCTGCTCGACCAGCACGGGGGTCAGGCCGAGCGTGATTTTCGGCGAGATGCCTTCGGCGATGAGCTTGTGACAGGTATCCAGCAGCGGCAGGTACGTCTCGGCAGCGGCTTCCGAGAGCCAGTCCGTGCCGTGGGGCGAGCGTCCGTGGGCGAGGACATAGGGAATGTGCGAATGCAGAACAAGCGAGAACGTGCCGAGGGAAGATTTACTGGGTGCGGGGGACATAGAAGCCGCCTTATCCGACTGTTTGACGCGAGAAGCGTCTACCCATGCAGAATAGCATTTTTGGCAGGGGATTGTCAAACCGGACGCGGACAGCGAGGGAGCATGGAAATAAGGTAAAGTAGAAAAGACGGCCCGCGCAAGGGCCGTCTTTCCCAACTGGGCAGAAAGGAGGTGATTCCTATGTCCAGCAAATTGCGGCGGGCATGTGTTCGAATGCGACCCGTCGCTCAGACCATCGCGGCGATTGCAACAACAATCGCTGCGATTTTGCGGATCTTTAAGAGCCTTGGCTTCTAAAGGCCCCTGAGAAGAAGGGGATCGCTTGCAGGCGGTTCCCTTCTTTTTGCCGCCCTGCGGCAGCAAAGCATTGTGAGTGTGGCACAAAAGCGGCGCGGCTGTCAACATAGGTGTCGGCAGGTTAGATGTAGTACATGAGGGCCTCAACGGCCTCGTCGGTGCGCTTGGGGTCAGGGCTGCCGCCGCCTTCGGCGAGGACTTCAATAGACGTGCTTTCGAGGATGTCCCGGATGGAGTCGCGGACCCGGCGCAGGACGCGGGCCAGCTCCGACGAATCGAGGGCGCGGTCGTCGGCCCAGGCGGGAATCGGCATCAGCAGACCCTCCAAATGGCGCAGGGCTTCGGCTAAAGAGACGTCCGACGGCGCACGGTTCAGCCGGTAACCGCCGTGCTGGCCGCGCTTGCTTTCGAGTATCCCAGCGTGGGACAGCGGCAGCAGCACCTGTTCCAAATACTTCTGCGATGTTTCGCACCGGATGGCAAGCTCGCCGACCTGCCGGTAGCTGTTGCCGTCGCGCCAGTTCTGGATGAGGTCACCCAGCACCCGCAGGCCGTACTGGCTTTTTGTGGTAAGTCGCATAATAAAGGAACCCAGCACTGGAAGTGCCGGTCTATTGTTGAGTGAAAGTCGAAGCGACTATGGACAGCAAATACAAGCTTTTCTTGTTCTTAGTCGCTTCGACTTTCATTCCAAAGTAGACCGGCACTTCCAGTGCCGGGTCAGGTTACGGCGGGCAGGCTTTGCCGCCGCCGTCCGTGCCGGGAACGGTAACAACTTCGCGCTCAATCGGAGCGCCGATAATCGAACCCCATTCGGTCCACGAGCCGTCGTAGTTCTTGGCGTTCTCGAAGCCGAGCAGGTTATACAGCGCAAACCAGGTGTGCGACGACCGCTCACCGATGCGGCAGTAGGCAATCACGTCGCGCCCTTCGGTGACGCCTTTGCCGGCATAGAACGCTTTCAGCTCGTCGGCGGATTTGAACGTGCCGTCATCTTGGACCGCATTCAGCCAGGGCGCGGACTGGGCACCGGGGATATGGCCGCCGCGCTGGGCGGACTCGCTCATGCCGGGCGGCGCGATCACTTTGCCGGAGTATTCGTCGGGCGAACGAACATCAATCAGCGTGACATTCGGGTCGCCAAGTTTTTGCAGGACTTCGTCTCTAAAGGCGCGTAACTCCCAATTCGGCTCGGAGGCCGTGTAGGTTGCAGGCGTTGGCGTTGGAACGTCCGCGACTAGCTCGCGGCCCTCGGCGATCCACTTTTTGCGCCCGCCGTTAATCAGCTTGAGCTTGCTGCGGTCATGGCCGTAGATGAGAAACAGCCAGTAGCCGAAGGTCGCAAACCAGTTGTTGTTGTCGCCGTACAAAACCAGCGTGTCGGCGTTCGTGATGCCGGACTTCGACAGCAGCGCTTCCCACTGGGCTTTGTCCGGGACATCGCGGCACAGCGTGTCTTCCAGCTCCGTCTGCCAGTTGAAGCCAAGCGCCCCCGGCAGATGTCCCTGCGCGTAGGCGTCTGTGTCTACGTCAATCTCAATCAGCGTGAACGCGCCGGAAGCGAGTGCCGCTGCGACTTCGTCGGTTTCGATCAGCACTTCCGGGTGCGCGTAATTCTCAGCCATTGCCGCTTGTCTCCTATGAGTAATAAGTCTCTAATACGCCTGCGCTTCGTCAATGCCGATGAAGCCGACCCCGACGCCGAACGCTTTCCAAAACGCGACGCTGTCGTCAATCTGCTTGTCGGTTCCCGTCAGCTCCAGCATGATATAGCCGCCGGTCTGCGGCTCGATCTGCGCCCGACGAATGTCGGCAACAACGCCGAAATTTTTAATTGCCTGGGCCAGTAGCGGCTGGTCCACGCGGTCTACAGGAAACGTGAGGTTCAGCCGTACTTTCTGGGTTTCATTGGGGGTTGTCATGGCTGGGGTTCTTCTTTAGGATTTCTCTTTGTTGACTTTGTTTAGCGATTGACTGGACAAACAAGATCAGATTTGGGGCATTCTACCCGGCACGGGAAGGGAGTGTCAAGGGACCTACCCCGTCTCGTTCCTCGCCACCCCTCCCTAAGAAGGAAGGGTAGGAACTTCAGAAGAAAGCCTTCCGGGTTTGTCTCTTAACCCTTCCTTCTTAGGGAGGGGTGGCGAGGAACGAGACGGGGTAGGTTCCTAATACTTTGGCACACTCGGATCAACGTCGTCCGACCAGGCCAGAATGCCGCCCGTGAGGTTCTGCAATTTCTTGAACCCGGCCTGCTTGAAGATCTGCAAGGCTTCCGCCGACCGCTTGCCGGACTTGCACTGCAAAACAATCTCTTCCGACGTGTCAAACTCGTGCAGGCGCTCTTTCACTGTGCCGAGCGGGACCAGCTTCGAGCCGGGGATATGCCCGATGGCGTACTCATACGGCTCCCGAACATCTACCAATGTGAACTTGTCACCGCGCTCAGACTTGGCTTGAAGCTGAGTTGCCGTGATTTCTTCTCCGGTCATCAGCGCCGGGCCTTCGTCGCCGCGCCCCACCCCGCAAAACTCATCGTAGTCAATCAGATGGGTGATGGTCGGATGCTCGCCGCAGATCGGGCAGGAGGGGTCTTTGCGGACTTTGAATTCCCGAAACGACATTTTAAGCGCGTTGAACATCAAAAGCCGTCCAATTAAAGTCTGGCCTTCACTCAAAATCAGCTTGACGACTTCGATGGCCTGAATGACGCCGACAATGCCGGGCAGGACGCCCAGCACGCCGCCTTCGGCGCAGCTTGGGACCAAACCGGGCGGGGGCGGCTCCGGGTACTGACAGCGGTAGCAGGGACCGTCTTTGGCGAAAAAGACGCTGGCTTGGCCTTCGAACCGAAAAATGGAGCCGTAGACATTTGGCTTGCCTAAAAGCACACAGGCATCGTTGACCAAATACCGCGTTTGGAAATTGTCGGTGCCGTCGGCGATCACATCGTAGTCTTTCAAGTATGTCCAAAGCGTTTTCAGACGTCAGCATGACTTCGTGCTTGACGATGTCGACATACGGGTTGATTTCTTTGAGAGTGTGCTCCGCGCTGTCAATTTTGGGTTTGCCGACGGAACTCTCGCGATGCACAATCTGCCGCTGCAAGTTGGTCACGTCCACGGTGTCAAAATCCACAAGCCCAATCGTGCCGACGCCCGCCGCCGCCAGGTACATCGTCAGCGGTGCGCCGAGGCCACCGGTGCCGATGCACAGCACTTTGGCGGCTTTCAGCCGCTTCTGCCCTTCCATCGTCACTTCCGGCATAATCAAATGCCGCGAATAACGCAGCACTTCGTCGTTCGTCAGCGTCTCGGCATCCGGGTCGCCTGCCAGGTGGAACGACGGCGCTCCGCCGGTCCCGACGGCGTCCAGACCGCCCGCAATGCTCGGCACGATGGTCAGCACGTCGCCGTCCTGAACCGGCGTCGCACCGCCCTGCAAGTGCCGGCTGTCTTCGTCGTTGACGTAGACATTGACAAACGCGCGTAAACTCCCATCATCATTGAACAAGTGCTTCTTGATGTCGGGATAATTCTCCGATAAATGCTGCAAAGCATGATCCACAGTCGCGCCGCCGACTTCGATTTCCTCTTTGTTCATCGTGTACCGCTGCATCGGGGTAGGCACGAGTATCTTCACGGGCATATCAAGCTATCTCCTCAAGTGTACGAACTTCGTCTTCTTCAAAGTGGGTGTGGTCTTCGGCAAGTAACCAGTTCCGCATTTCTTTGGGCTGTCCCGCCGAGACCGACACGATGACGTAACAATACCCCGGCCAGGCGTGTTCCCGGTCAAACTCCGACGGTCTCGCGGGCGCGTCCGGGTGGCTGTGGTAGAACCCGACCACGCCGAGGCCCTCCGCCCGCGCCGCCCGGTCTGTTTTCACCAAATCACCGGGATCAATCTCAAACCGATTGCGCGGCGAATCATCCCGCAAGTTCGCCGCCGGAACCGTGCGCGTCACACTAATCTTCTCGCCGTCTGCCCGGCCCACCAAGAACCCGCAGCACTCGTGCGGATAGTCTTCGGCCCCGTGAGCGCGGATGGCTTGGTCATGGTGCGTTGTCAGTTGAATTGGCATAATTTATCAGGCGTTAATTGCGTACCACTGAACTCGGTTGCAGCCCAGCTCGAACTTGCCGCGCACAACGAACTGCGTCCCTGCCTGCGCGTTCATAGAATGCTCAATTAAGTCACAAAGTTTCTGGTCATGCACACGGTCTTCAGGCAAGGATGCGGACATCATCGTTTGTGCCTTCCGGCAAAGTCCCGGCGCGGTACGCTTCATTCCACTTGCACCAGAGCCGATGGCTCGCGACCGCCCATTCTACTACTTGCATTGAAACGAGCGTCAGCTCGAAACGGTCTTCGTTCGGGTTGTAGTGATCATAATTATCTCTATCGAGATGAAGCGAACGATAAAAATGAGGCTGCTGTTGGTAGTTTGCGTACCCGCTGCGCGGACCGTCATACCAATCTTCAACGACATAAACTGTTTCGCGTGGTGTTTCCATGTTTGCTTGCACTTAAAAGAAGTCCCGCAGAAAGCAGATATGGGGCGGCAGCAGGCGCGAAAGCAGCGCGTACTGCGATTCGTCGCTGACTGCGAGGCGTTCGGCAGTTCGCAATAAATCGAGCGACGGCTGGCCCCAATAGGCTTGCGAAAGTGTTTGGATGTCCAGCGTGACGCCCGGTGTGTCCCGCGTCGGCGCGACTGTCACATGGCCGGCCTCTAGTGTCACAGAAAATGTGCCATTGTTCCACTCGCACTGACTATCGGCCACTTGCAGGATGAGTCTACCCGACAAGCCCGCTTCCGGGCGCAGGGCGGTCAGCGCCGCCGGGACATCTACGATGCGGCCCATGAACAGCGGCTTGATCTTTGTTTCCAGATCCCAGTGCATGAGATGCAGCGCCAGCGGGTCGTCCATCGGGGCGCTGACAGTGACTTTCTCCACTTGGACGCCGTAGTAATGCAGCACGGACAGCAGGCCCCGGTACGCCGCCGAGGTGTTCGCGATGAAGTCGCCGACCTGCCCGGTGTCGCCGTCTTCTGGGTACAGAAACGTCAAATAGCCTTCCGGCTGCCCGGTGATCGGGTCGGAATAGACCTGGACATAGGTGGTGCGATTGCCATTGCCGCTGTAGTCCAGAGTGCGCTTCCACCAGTACGAGGCCGTGTCGCCGGGGGCCGTTTCTAAGCGCAGACCCATCCCGCAGTGACGCCGGGCGAACTGCTCGTACACGGGCCGAATCACGTCCAGCGCGTTTAAGCCTTCGTACATGGTCAGGCGTCTGCCTTCCGGCCCGGCTTTCAGCTCGGAGGTCGGGACGGAATACTGCTTCTGCTCTCCTACCCAGTCCCAGCCGTGCCGCCGATAAAACGCGAACGAGAACGGATACAGGCCGCTGAGGTACTGCCCGGCGTCCCGCATTGCCCGCAGCGACTCGCCCAGCAGGCGTCCAACGTGGCCGCGCCCGCGCTGGTCTGCCGTGCAGGCCACCCCGCCAATCCCGCCCATCGACGCATCGGCATCACCCCACGCCAGGGTCAGCGGATTGATAATGGCACAGGCGACGAGGCGCGGCCCGTCGAAGACGCCCAGCCGCGTCTTGGCAACTTCCGGCTTGATCTCTTTCGGCGGCTCGGACCAGCTTCCCCGGCCAAACGCCTCTGCCATCAGTTTCCCGATTGCCGGTGCGTCATCTGCGGTTAGTGTTCGGAGTTCCATAATTCTAAATCTTGTACGGTGTAGGACCATGCCATAAATGGCACGGCTATACGGCACAGACGCCACAAAACACCGCTTCGCGGGGTTAAGATAATACCGAAATGTTCTGAGTTCCGCGAAGCGGTACTTCGTGGCGCTTCGCCCTGTAGCCGTGCCATTTATGGCATGGTCTTAGGGCGGTTTCCCCTGCTAAATCTGCGGATGCGGGTCGTCGGCGGGGTCTTCCCAAAAGCGCTCGGACAAATACCGGTCGGCGCTGTCGCACAAAATGGTCACGATGACACTGCCTTCGGGAGCGGTCTTGGCAATTTCTAAAGCACTATGAACGTTGCCGCCGGCGGAGATGCCGACGAGCAGGCCCTCTTCGCGGGCGAGACGCTTGACCATTGCGTAAGCGTCTTCGGTCCGGCACTCAATGTTTTCGTCAGCGACGGTCGGGTCATAGATCGGCGGGACAATGGCGGTTTCTAGATGCTTTAAGCCCTCTAGGCCGTTGAACGGAGAGTCGGGCTGCATCGAGACGAGCTTGATGTCGGGGTTGACTGAGTGCAGAAAGCGGCCAACACCCATCATGGTTCCCGTGGTACCGAGGCCGGTGACAAAATGAGTGGTTTTACCCTCGGTCTGCGCCCAGATCTCTGGGCCGGTCGTCTTAAAATGGGCCTGCCAGTTGGCGTCGTTGCCATACTGGTCAGGATAAAAGTAGAGGTCGGGGTCTTCAGCGTACATCTGCTTGACGACCCGAATAGCACCGTCGGACTGCTCGGCGGGCGGGGTATAGACAATCTCCGCACCGTAGGCCGACAAAATCTTCTTGCGCTCCGGCGTGACGTTTCTGGGCAGGCACAGACGTACTTTGTAGCCCCGCGCCGCACCGATCATCGCGTAGGCGATGCCGGTGTTGCCCGAAGTGGCGTCCAGAATGATCTTGCCGGGCCGCAAATGCCCCGCGCGTTCACCTTCTAAGATCATGTTCAACGCAGGCCGATCCTTGACCGAGCCACCGGGGTTGAAGAACTCGGCCTTGCCGTAAATTTCGACACCGGAAACTTCGCGCTCGATTTTACACAGTCGGATCAGCGGCGTATTGCCGATCAAATCTTCCAAACGGTGGGCAGACGGTTCAGGCATATTCTTTTCCCAGTCGATTACTAGGGATTATTATACCTCTAACTTGTGCTTCCTCGGTTTCAGGGCAGAAAATGCGGGGAACACCGAGATTAAGCAGCAACGGAAAAGAGAAACCTATGGCAACCAGTTATTCCCAGGACCCCAGTGAGCAAAAGGATCCGAACACCGATGGCGGCACCCCCGCTGAAAACCAGCAAAAGGCGCAGGACACCGTAGCGAAGAACACCGCCGCCCGCCGAGCACTGCCGTTTATCATCGCCGGCATTGTCCTTGTCGCGCTGATTGCATTTGCCGCGACCAGCCATCTGCGTAAAAACAACGCGAACTCGGCAACCAGCAGTGATTCCAGTGGCGCGACATCCACACAGGGCAGCGCCCCGGCATCGAGCGGCGGCGCGAGCGGCGGCGGAGCTGTCGGCTCGGAAGGCGGCGCGTCTAACAGCGGCGGACCAGGCGGCGCAGGTCAAGCAGGCGGCAGCAGTCAAAGCGGAGGAAGCCAGAGCGGCACTGCGAGCGGCGGCGCGGCAAGCAATGGTGCTTCTGGCAGCGGCGTGTCGGCGGCTCCTGGAACGTCCTCGCCTTCGCCGACTTCCAGCTCGGCAGGGGCTGCTGGCACGGCAAGCCCGTCTGGCACCAGTTCGCCGGGCATGGGAGCGAGCGGCAGCAGCGCAGGCGCGGCAGGCAACGCTGCCGGGGCAAATGGAACGAGCGGAGCGAACGCAGCCGGAGCAAGCACAAGCGGTGCGGCGGGATCTAACGCGGCAGGAGCAAACGGAGCCGGGGCAAGCGGCGCGGGGGCAAACGGAGCCGGCGGTGCAAGCGGGGCCGGGGCGGGCGGCGCAAGCGGCAGCGGGGCGAGCGGCAGCGCGGCGGGGGCTTCCGGCGGGAGCGGCGCGGGTGGCGCTTCTGGCGCGGCAGGGAGTGCAGGCGGCGCGGGCGCGGGTGGTGCTGGAGGAGGCGGGGGCGCAGGCGGCGGCTAACCGTTGCGAGTTCACCGTGAAGAGTGGGAAGCAGAGGCTCGCTGGGGCAGAACCCGGCGGGCCTTTTTCTTCGGGTACAATAAGCAGCATGAAAGTCACTGTTCTCGGCTGCGGCACCTCCCACGGCGTTCCAATGATCGGCTGCGACTGTGCGGTCTGTACGTCCCAGGACCCACGCAACAAGCGTCTGCGCCCGGCGATTCTGGTCACAGCCGATGACGGCGCGAACATCTTGGTAGACACGCCGCCGGAAATGCGGCTGGCGTTTCTGGCAAACTCCGTCCGGCGTCTGGATGCCATCTTTTACACCCATTCCCACGCGGATCATATTTTCGGCCTCGACGATGTACGGACATTCAACTACCGTTCAGGCCTGCCGATGCCGGTCTATGCCGAAGCAGATGTTTTGGACGACCTAAAGCGTATCTACAAGTACATCTTTATCGAGACGCAGGCAGGCGGCGGCAAGCCGCAAGTGTCGCTGTCCGAAGTTGCGCCCGGCGATGCGCTGACTCTGCACGGCCTGGACATTCTGCCCCTGCGCGTCTGCCACGGACGCCTGCCGATTTTGGCCTACAAGTTCGGCCCGCGCTTCGCGTATGTCACCGATGTCAGTGAAATCCCCGTCGAGACCTGGCCCCATCTTCAGAACCTGGACCTCTTGATGCTGGACGCCGTCCGGCGCGAGCCGCACGAGACGCATTTCCACCTAGACGCCGCTTTAGAAACCATCGCCCTGCTCCAGCCGAAGCGCACGCTGCTGACGCACTTGTCCCACGACTACGACTACGCCCCGACCAATGCCGACCTGCCGCCCGGCGTCGAGCTGGCTTACGACGGCCAAACTGTCGAGATGTAAAAGGGCAAAGTGCATGAACCCGGCAATCGTTGATGGCAAATATGATAATTTTCTAATTAGCTCTGCCGAAGCTCTTAAAGCATCTGGCATAACTCCATCGAGAACTAAATTATCAGCCATATTGCGTGATTCGGAACGACTTAGCCTTCTAGAAGCACATAAAGTCGTCGAGGACTTCAGTGAGCGGGGTGTGCTTCAAGCGCGTTTTGGTTCTGGCCCTTATGATGCATGGCTGACGGCGCAAATTGAGCTAGCGCGGCGTCTTAATTACGGAATTAATAACACAGCACTTGCGAAGAAATTGCAGCGGGATGGCCCAAATTGTCACGCCGGCATCGGAGTACGGCCTGTGCCGGCAATCGCAAAATCGCTTCTGGGTCTCGCAGATGCGATAGGTATTGTTGACGATTACCTTCTTCGCTATGGCCTGAAACCCGTTTTAGGTCCCTTTCCCTACTATGGCATCGCTGTTGTTACCATCACAGAAGCTCTGCTGTTTCTTCCTGTGCTGTGGGCCGTACACTTTGCGCTTGGTTCTTTTGTAGGGCATCCGCTCACACTTCCCTTGTTTGGGTTCACGCTCCTCTTGTTCACAGGAGAGCGCTGCTGGAAAAACTGGCGAAAATTGCGCTCGCCTAAGCGCTGGAGCAGTTATGATGCTGCCCGCCAAAGGCTCCCATTAACCCCGCCAAAATAAATGCTAATAATTTAGCACAGAGGCTTGACATTCTTCCTGCAGTGTGCTAAATTATTAGCATGAACGATAGCAGACAGGCAGTCAGCAGTTTGAAGCCGCCGGGAGCGGCAGATCATGGACATCGTGTACCAGCAGGGACGCGCTGCCGCCGCCGAGGTGCAGGCGGCCCTGCCCGACCCGCCTTCCTACTCGTCGGTCCGTACCCTACTCGGCATTCTGGAGACTAAAGGCCACTTGAAGCACGTCAAAGACGGCCTGCGTTATGTGTATCTCCCCACCCGCCCCCGCGTGAGCGCCGCCAAGACCGCGCTTCGGCAGGTCATGCAGACCTTCTTCGGCGGCTCCGTCGAGCAAACCGTCGCCACCCTGCTGTCCGTTTCCGACACGCCCCTGTCCGCCGAAGAATCCGCCCGCCTGTCGGCGCTGATTGAGAACGCGAAAGACCAAATCGCGAAAGAAGAGGAACCCCGATGATGCTTCTGCTCGTGACGCTGCTACTAAAGAGCCTGCTGGTGTGTGCCGCCGCCGGCTGCTGCTGGCGGCTCTGCGCCGGTCGTCCGCCGCCGCCCGCCATCTCGTTTGCCTTTGGACGCTTGTGGCGCTGCTGGCCTTGCCGCTGTTTTCGCTGACATTTCCAGGCTGGCATCTGCCGGTGCTGAGAGCGCAAAGCGTGGAACCCACCCCGGTTTATCAGGAACCCACCCCGCCTCGTTCCTCAGCGACCCTCCCGAAGCGGGAAGGTGATGAGTTTCAGACAAGGTCGTTGCCCGTGACCTTTGAAGCTCCGCGTCTTCCCGTTTCGGGAGGACACCTGCGGAGTGAGGAAAGAACAAAGCAAGGAGGTGGGTTCTTATTCCTCTACCTCCTCGGTTTGCTTCTGGCAAGCGTTCGTCCCCTGCTCGGACTGTGGGGTATCCGCGGCCTGCGCCGGGGCTGCACTGCCGTGACTGACGCACCAACTTTGGGCGTATTTACCGATTGCGCCCGCCTTCTCGGCGTGTGTCTGCCGTGCCTGTGCCGGGCGGATGTTCCCGTGCCAATGACTTGGGGCTGGCGACGCCCCGTAGTGGTGCTGCCGGATACCGCCGTCGGTTGGCCCGAAGGCCGCTTGCGCTCCGTTCTGCTGCATGAGCTGGCCCATGTCAAGCGCCGGGACTGGCCCGGCCACCGCGTCGCCGACCTCACCTGCACCGTCTACTGGTTCCATCCGCTTGTCTGGGTGATCGCCCGCCGCCTACGTGCCGAGTCGGAAGCGGCCTGCGACGACCTGGTTCTCGCGTCCGGCATCCCCGCCCCGGACTACGCCCGGCACTTGCTTTCCATCGCCCAGACTCTGCCGCCCGTCGCTCGTTCGCCCCACTCGGCCATCGCCATGGCCCAGACTTCCCGCATCGAAAGAAGGCTCCTCATGCTCCTCGACACCACCCAAAGCCGCCGCGCCTTGACCCGCCGCGTCCTGCTCCTCGCCCTCGTTCCCAGCACCGCCGCCCTTGTGGCGCTTGCAGTTTTGCGGCCCGATGCCAAAGCACAGACGGCTCCGGCGATGTCATCTCCGCCCGCTTCCAAATTGTCTTCCGGTCGCCTCGATTTCACTTTCAACAATGCAACGTTCGTAAGTAACGCTCAGGGGAAAAATAATACTATCATTCCTGACCCATCGTTCAAAATCAACGGCACGACGCTTTTTGCTGGCATCACCGACGCAAACAAGCCAGGAAGCCCGTGGTGGTCAGCGACCGGAACACTCCTGCCGACGCCCATTTATGATACGAATGCTCATCATGCGGAAAACTATGCTGCTCCCAACGCGCACACCGTCAGCCTCGCCTTCCGTTTGCCCCCGACTGCCTCCGACATGACGGTTCGGTACGAACTGCCGCAGAGCGTACAGTCTTCGTCGGATGGCTTCTGGCCGACGAAAATCAAAGAAAATGCTGGGCGTACCGAGGCCCAGATGTTCGCCGACACCAATGGCACCCGCATTGTGACCGCAGAGTTCCCGGCCTCACTCTCTAAAACAAATATCCGAGTGGGGATTGCGTCAGGAGCCTGGACGACTTCAGTTCATTACCTACCGCCAAATCCTGACGCTGGTTCCAGCAGCACATCGCCCGATGGAACCTTTATCTTCAGCCCGCTGACCCAAATGCAAGATGGTTTCAGTCTGACCCTCACGACAGATACGATGGGTGCCTACGGGCAAAAGTGGGATTTGCGCGTCGTCGCCGTGGATGCGTTAGGCCATGAAATCTTGCCGACGCTTATTGGAGACAACAGCAGCGGGAAGATGGATCAAATCAATGTCCACTTCGCCCTGCTTTCGGCGCAGGTTAAAGATATTCGCGTCGAAACCCGCCCGTTTCAGTGGATTGAGTTCAAAGATGTCGCCTTGCAGCCGGTTCAGTAAACGCGGCAGAAGAATGACACGGGGCTGAACCCCCGTGCTTTAAAAGAGCAACCCCCCGCCTTCGCGGGCGAGGATTTGAGATCAGTTTGACACCATCTTTGGGAAAATAGACCATGAAACACAAGCTTACGCCGGCCGATTATGCCCTCTGGGCCGCGCTGCCGATGGCGCACACATCGAAAGTCGAAGGAAGGATCGCCATGATTTTGGACACCACCCGCCGCCGCACCATCTCGCGCCGTGCTTTAATCTTCGGCGCTGCTCTCACCGCCGTCGCGCTTGTCCCGCTGGCAATGCTCAAACCGATGGCTAAAGCGCAGACTCCGTTGCCCGCTCCGGTACGGGATCAGCAGGAAATGGCAACGCTCCATTTGAGCGACGCACAGAAGCAGCTTCGGCTTGCTCAGGCTCACCAACTACGCGGACGCCTCGCGGAATGGGCGCATGCGAACAAAGCCGCACTAGTGCAGATGCAACAAGCGCGGCCTGACGATCTCGCGTCTCTGATGCGGGTGTACGATTCGCTTATCAAGCTGCCATTTCCCTTGTGGAATGGCGACCCGCGTGTCGGCAGGGCAACGCCGGTCATCAGCTCGTATGTTCCCGATCCCACCTTCAGCACGCAGACAACTGCACTCACGCTTTCGCATTTGGAACGATCCCAGGAGCCTGCGGACAAATCTATCCGGGAAGATTTTGCCCGCTACCATGACTTCCGTGTTGCCCGTTCTATTGATCCCGGCAATGTCTGCATCGTGGTTTGGGCCAGCGGACGCATCACCGAGTCTACGGTCTCAGGCGAACTTCAGGGACGTGGAAAGCCTTTCTTGGCACTGGAGAGCCAAAAATTTCTGATGCCTGGCTTCTTCCCACTGGCCGGTGACAAGAAGATAGGAGAACGCATTCGGTATTCCATAGTCGAATAAAAGGGAGTGGCAATCCTGACGGCAAAACAGCGCAAGCCATACGGCTTACGCTGTTTTTTCTTGTTTAACCGGCGGGAACGAGCAAAACTCTTAACCGCTCCTGCTGGGCGATTTCGTCTTCAATCTCCACTAGCATGTCGTAATACTCAAAGGTGCGCGGCTCTTGCGCGTTTAGCCGGACAGGCACATACCACCAGTTGTCTTCCCGGTTAATCAGGTCTTCGCGTATCTCCAGGACACGGCCACGGATCGGGTTGTTCTGTAAATGCGGGCGAAGCCGCGCCGCGAGTTCCTGCGGCGTGAAATCCGGCGAAGTTTCGGTCACAGCGAGTTGTGGGATCATGTCGTTTCCTCCTTTATTCCAAGCAGCGTCAAAACACGGTTCAGATCGCGCAGCATGGCAAGCGCCGCCGTCTGTCCGACATCCGCAGCGGAGTCATAGTCCGCACTGATCCGTGCGGCGTATAGACGCCGCAGAGATTTGTTCAGCTCAAAGCGAACGGTTAGCGGCAGAAACGTCAGATTGTTCACGACAAGCGCCGGCAAGCTCAGATGGCTCGGATTGTTCCCAGCATAAGCCAACGTGATGCCCTGCCGAATCAGCGCGGCGGTGATCGCGGAATACGCCGCGTAGTACGAACGGCTGACGCTGCTGCGGTAACATTCGGCTTCCAGCAGATGCTGGGCGGCTTTGCGGCTGTTCAGGCTGATCGCCTGCCATTGCTCGGCTTCTTCGTCACGTGTCGGCATGGGCTTCCTCCGTGAATGCGCTCAGTATACCAGACTTGAGGACTACTGCGACAGAGTGTTCAGCACGGGCAGGGTGGCGGCGAAGTGGCAGGCGGAGACGTGGCCGGGCAGGCCGCCGTCGAACGGGGCAAGCGGCGGCTCTTGTTCGGAACAAATGTCTTTGGCAAAGGGACAGCGCGTGCGGAAGCGGCAGCCACTAGGGATGTCTATGGGCGAGGGAACATCGCCCTCCACTTTTTCGGCGGCGATCTTAACGCCGTCAAGGCTCGGCACGGCGGCAAGCAGGGCGCGGGTATAGGGGTGGCGCGGGTTGTCGTATAGCTCATCGGCGGGGGCAAGCTCGACAATCTTGCCGAGGTACATGACGGCGACGCGGCGGGAAATGGAGCGGACCGCGCCGAGGTCGTGGGCGACGAACAGCAGCGCGACATTGGTATCGGCTTGCAGGCGGCGGAACAAATTGAGGATTTGGGCGCGGATGGAAACGTCAAGGGCCGAGACTGGCTCGTCGGCGACAATCAGCTTCGGGCGCAGGGACAGAGCGCGGGCAATCCCAACCCGCTGACGCTGGCCGCCAGAGAACTCATGGGGATAGCGGGCGGCAGCGGTCTGGGGCAGGCCGACTTGGTCCAGCAGCCGCGCGACTTCGGCCCGGACTTCGCCTGCTGGCACGACTGAGTGCACCCGCAGCGGCTCTTCCAAAATCTGGCCGATGCTCATGCGCGGGTTTAGAGACGCGAACGGGTCTTGAAAGACGATCTGCATCTCGCGCCGCGCCCGGCGCAAGGCTTCCGGCGGCAGAGACAGCAGGTTTTGGCCGTCGAACAGGACGGTCCCCGAAGTTGGCTCGATCAGCCGCAGGATGCAGCGGCCCAGGGTGGACTTGCCGCAGCCGGACTCGCCGACCAAGCCCAGCGTTTCGCCAGCGTCCAGCGTCAGATCGACGCCGTCCACGGCACGGACAAAGTCGGTCGTCCGGGTCAGCAGGCCAGTGGAACGGGAGATCGGGAAACGTTTAGTAAGGTTAGAGACTTCGAGAAGGGGCATGATAGCCGTATTGTACCAGATAGAAAGTCTAAGCCTCCCCCCAGCCCCCAATAATGGGGGAGCCGGATCAAGACAAGGAGCCGTAGGGGCGCTGCCTGCCGCGCCCTTTCGGCATCTTCTGCCTCCGGTTCCCCTAAAATTGGGAGCGAGGGGGTCTTACGCTTCTTCGGCAATTTTGCTGAGATTACGCATGAGCGTCAGCGCGTCGGCATACGGACGCTGCCAGGTATTGCGGCCGAAAATCAGGCCGGTCGCGCCGGCGGCGAACGATTGGCGGGCTTTCACGAGAAGCTGGTCATCGGGTTCTTTTTCGCCGCCCGAAATCAAGACCAGTGTCCTACCCGCGCTCTTGATGACTTTGGCAATGCCTTCTTCGGGCGAGAACTCCTGCGTGTCGTAGGGCTTCGGGGACGCCGGTGTCGGGCTGTGGGTTGGGAAGTTGATCTTCACCACGTCCGCGCCCATTTCAGTGGCGACACGGGCGGCATAGTCAATCGCCCAGACACTTTCCTTGCCGCCTTTGGCTTCCACCGCTTCGCCGCGCGGGTAGGCCCAGATAATCGTTGGCATTCCAAAGCGCTCGGCATCGCGCCGTACTTCCGCCCACTGGGCAAAGTCCCGGTCCTGTGCCGGGGAGCCAACATATAGAGTGTAGCCGACGGCGTCCGCGCCAAGCGCGACGGCGTCCTCAACCGACGCATTGCACGAGGAGAACGATTCAGCATCCGAGGGGACCTCGGTCTTGCCGTTCAGCTTGACAATCAGCGGCAGGCGTCCGGCATACGGCGTGCCGTATTTCTGGGCGAGGCCATACTGAAGCGCAATGCCCGAATAGTTGCCTTCAATCGCGAGCTTAAACTGGAAGTTCGGGTCGGCAGAGTCGGGATTGGCGAAAAAGTCACGCGGGCCATGTTCCAGTCCCTGATCAATCGGCAGGAGCAGCAGGGTTCCGTTGCCGGGGCCATGCTCGTGCATCAGCCGGTGCAGGCGGACCTTCTTGCCGACCGAGAGGTTGTCCATATCATTTAGCGTTAATCGCTGTGCCATTGTAGGTGTCCTTCGTCAATGCAGGCATCGTGCAAAGTGTTTGAGAGAGTGTCTTACGGCCCTGTTTTCCAACAAGCGGGCGTGGATTAAACTTGTAAGGGAGGCAAAGAGCATGGGATTGAAATCCTACGCTCTCCATCCTACACTCTCTCATCCATGCTCCCAGAGCCGACCCAGCCAAATACCGAGGCGAACCGCGCCGTACCCGGCGAGGACGCTACCGAGTAGATTGCCGAGCGCGGGCCAGGACACGCCGAGCGCCGCCGATTCGTACTCAAACGTAGAGAATGTCGTGTAAGCGCCGATGAAGCCGACAGTGACGCCTAGCCGCCAGTTGGGATTTGTCAAGACCTGCCCGGCAATCAGCGTCATTAGCAGACCCAGCACAAACGACCCGGTGACGTTAATCACGAAGGTCGCCCAGGGAAAATGACTGCCGTGGCGACTGGCGATTGCAGTATTAATGAGGAAGCGGGCAATCGCGCCAAAGAAGCCGCCGACGCCGACGATCAGGCATTGCTTGAGCAGGGAGTCCATAGTGTCACGCTTACGGCCGGACCAGACGGCTGACGGTGACGAGCTGAAAGCCGCGACGCTTTGCTTCGGCGATGATCGCTGGAAGGGCCGCCAAGGTTTCGGGGATACCGTCATGGAGCAGGATAATCCCGCCGTTTTCTAAATGCGCCAGCGTGCGCTTTTCAATCATCGCGGCCGGTGGGCGGCTGAAGTCGCCAGGGTCGTTTGTCCACAGCGTTGTGATGAAGCCGTGCTTGGAGACTTCCCGCACCGTTTCGCCATTATACTCGCCGCCGGGAGGGCGAAAAAAGCGGACTGGTGCCCCGGTAGCGCTTTGGAGCGCGGCGCTGCACCGCTGCACTTCATACGCGACAAGTTCCGGCGGGATAACGGTTAGATTGACATGGTCGTAAGTATGGTCGGCGACTTCGTTGCCTTCAGCGACTTCAAGCTGCGCCAAACCGGGGTATTTCTCAACCTGCTCGCCAACGAGAAAGAAGGTCGCAGGGGTGTGGGTTCGGCGCAAAATATCCAGAAGCTGAAGCGTGTAGACAGGGTGCGGGCCGTCGTCGAAGGTCAAGGCAATACGCGGGCAGCGCGTGTCTCCACGCATCACTTTGTTGAACTTATCGCCGAAATCCCGCGCGTAAGCATTTTTTGCGAGAAGAGAGCCAAAGGGGCGGGCATTGCGTGGGAAGCTCGGCCCGGCGTAGAACGAGGGTGGCAGCAGCGGCTTGGGCGCTTGTTTCAGCGTGTCCGCCTGCGCCGGGAGAACCATGGTGGTCGTTAGAACTGCCGCTATGAGAATTTGTGCGAGAAGTTGGGGCCGCATCAAGACACTTCCTCGGCCCCAGTGTCCAAATCCGCCTGATCGAGTGTCAAGTCGCGCAGCACCAAGCCGGACAGCAGCTTAGGATAAAAGAACGTGGACTTCTGCGGCATGACATCGCCTGCCAAAGACACATCCCGAATTTCTTCCACCGTCGGCCTGCCGAGCAAAAATGCTGCCTGCGCGTCGCCCTGCGCCACGGCAGACACGGCTTCGGCCAGATCGCGTGTGTACGAGACGTGCTCGCCCGCCGTGACCATGTCCCGGCTGATGCCGAGGCAGCCGTCCAAAATCAGCGATTCAAGCTGTGAGACCGGCAGGCGACTGACAGCGGCAGCCTCTGCGGGCGCATCAGTATTGAGGACAGCGAGCTGCACGGTGCTGGGCGGCAGAACAATCCCGAACGCGGTCTTTCCCGCTTTTGCATGTTCGGCAATCTCAGCGTCAATGGTTTCCAGGCTGCTGGGCGACAGCGTGAAGTTCTCAGCCAGCGCCGATGTCAGCGCAGCGACCTGCTCCGCCGGGACAGCGCGGATCATCCGGTGCGTCGGCAGCACCAGCAAGCCTTCGTCTTCAAACGCCGTCAGCGTGACCAGAATAAAGTCGGCGGCCTGCGCCGAATCATTCGCTGCCTCATTGGAAGAAGAGGCGCGAGCTTCGCGCTGGTAGTTCAGCGCCGTTTCGTAGCGGTGATGGCCATCGGCGATAAACACGGCTTTATCCGCCATCAGCTCCCGCAGAACCGCTTGCCCGTCGCTGTCGGCCAGCCGCTCGATTTTGTGCGTCGAGCCAAGCAGACCATCCACGCGCTCGATGACGGTTTCGCGGTCATCATATTCCAAAATAAAGCTGCGGACCGCGCTGTCGGGGTCACTGAACAGGCCGTAAATAGACTCGAACTGGGCATGAGTCGCCCGCAAAAGCTCCAAGCGGTCCGCCTTCGGCGCCGAAAGAGTTTTCTCGTGCGGCAGGACGTTTCCCGTCGCATAGTCTTCGAGCTTCAGGAGGCACACAAGGCCGAGGCGTTCCGGGAACGGCTGCCCAGTCGCGGGGTCGCGGAACGTCTGGCGGTAAACGTAGAACGAGGGCGTGTCATCGGCAGCTAGAACGCCCGACGCCAGCCACTCCCGGAACAGCGTCGCGGCCTGCGCGTATTTGTCGTCCTCGCGGCCCAAAATCAGGCGCACGACATTCGCTGGGTGCTGAGCATACAGCGCGTCCTGCTCGGCGGGCGAGATGACATCGTAAGGCGGCGCAGCGAGTTCTTCGAGACTGGCGCCTGCTTTCGCGGGGTCGTAACGGACCCCCCGAAACGGCATAATATCAACCATGAACAGTTCTTTCTAACGGTACCCAAAATTGTAATCCTGGGCAGCTCTTGGGCATCAGCGACAGAGCATTATTTAGGAAGCAGCGGCGACTGGGCAGGCGGCTTGCCGCCGGTATCGCCGGAGAGCCAATCGGCAAGCTCCGACAGCGGCACTTTATGCTGCCATCCGTCGTGCAGGTTCTTAAGCTGCACTATGCCAAGCGCGACTTCGTCATCACCGAGGATCACAGCGTAGCGGGCTTTCGCTTTGTCGGCGGCCCGCATCTGCGCCTTCATGCTGCGAGCGCCATACTCGGTTTCCGCCGCGATGCCGCGCCGCCGCAGATCCGCCAGCAGCTTGATCCCGACAGGCTTTGCGCTGTCGCCGAGCGTCACGACATAGGCCGTCGGCGCGGGCAACGCCGGCATCTCCACGCCGAGGGCCTGCAAGGCGATCAGCGCCCGTTCGACGCCGAGACCGAAGCCAATGCCTGGCGTCGGCGGCCCGCCGAGGGTCTCGACAAGCTGATTGTACCGTCCGCCGCCGCCGAGGGCGTTTTGTGCGCCGAGATCGGGCGATTGGATTTCAAACGCAGTCTTGGTATAGTAATCAAAGCCGCGCACGAGAAACGGATCATTTTCGTAGTCCACCCCGGCGTCGGCCAGGTAGCCCATGACAGCGGCATGGTGGGCGCGTTCGTCTTCGGTGAGATAAGACGACAAATGCGGCGCACCTGCTAAAATCTCCAATTCACGCAGGTTCTTCGTATCCAGCATTCTTAATGGGTTTGTCTGATAGCGCCCCTGCCCTTCCGCGCTGAACTCGGACAAATAGGGTTCAACGAAGGCTTTCAAGGCCACTAGATACGCCGCACGGGACTCGACTGAGCCAACGGAATTCAGCTTCAGCGTCAAGTTACTGATGCCGACACTGCGGAAAAATGCCAGAGCAAGCTGGATCACTTCGGCATCCAGCGCCGGGTCATCCGTGCCGAGTGCTTCGACCCCAAGCTGCTCGTGCTGCCGGTAGCGGCCTTCCTGCGGGCGCTCATAACGGAAATGCTGGGCGCAGTAGTACAGCTTAATCACGCCGCCGCGCGTGTGCAAGGAGTTTTCGAGATACGCCCGCAGAACCGGGGCAGTGCTTTCGGGCCGCAAGGTCAGCGAGTCGCCGCCTTTGGTCTCGAACGTGTACATTTCCTTGGAAACGATGTCTGTTTCCTCGCCGACCGAGCGCCGCAGCAGCTCCGTGGTCTCGAACATAGGCGTTCGAACCTCGCCGTAGCCGTAGACGCGGCACAGAGCGCGAAACTTGTCTTCGAGATATTGGCGGCGTCCGCTGTCGTCCGCCCATTTTGCAGCGTCGGGGATGAAGTCGTGTGTGCCGCGCGGGCGTTGGTATTTCAGAGCCATAAGATTTGGATGTGTAGAAGCGATGCCGTGAACAGCGTCGCTGGAGGGCGAAGCATCAAGCCGCCACCTGCGTGGCGGAAGATGTAAATCATTTTTGTTCTTGCCCCGCGCAGGCGGGTCATTAGCGTCTGCGCTCCCCAGCGAGGGCGTTTACGCCCTCGTAAACCAACGCCCTCGTCTTTACGCCCCCGCCTCCCCATCCATACCGCCCTCTTCCAAATACTGACCCATGCGGCGGAACTTTTCGTAACGCTCGGCTACCAGCACTGGGGCTGGCACGGCCAGCAGCGGGATCAGCGCAAAGAGCAAGGCGGCTTTGACACTCTCGGCGGCTTCGGCCCAGTCGCGGTGCGCTCCGCCGAGAGGCTCTGGGATGATCGTATCCACAATGTGAAGCTCCAGCGCCCGCTGAGCCGTGAGATTAAGCGCGGCGGCGGCATCGGCTCCGCGCGTTGGATCGCGCCACAAAATGGCGGCGAAGCCTTCGGGGGGAATGACCGAGTAGACGGAATGTTCGAGCATCAGGACCCGGTCGGCAACGGCGATGCCGAGAGCGCCGCCGCTGCCGCCTTCCCCGATGATGACGGAAATGATGGGAACAGGCAGAGTCGCCATCTCAAACATCGAGCGGGCAATCGCTTCCGAAATGCCGCCCTCATCGGCGGCAATATCGGCGGCAGCAGCGGCAGTATCCACGAATGTCACCACAGGAACACCAAACTTCGCAGCCAGGGACATGATGCGTCCGGCCTTGCGGAAGCCCTCAGGCCGGGCCGAGCCAAAATTGCGGAACTGCCGCTGCTTCAAGTCCCGGCCTTTTTGATGGCCGATGACGGCAACGGGTTGACTGCCGAGCTTGGCAAAGCCCGCAACAATCGCGCCGTCATCGGCACCCAGACGGTCGCCGTGCAGCTCCGTCCAGTCCTCAAAGATTGCCGAAACATAGTCCAGCGTGTAGGGCCGCTTGACGTGGCGTGCCAGCAGCACTTTATCCCAGGGCGTGAGGTTATCAAAAAAATGCGTGAAGAGCGCCGCGCGATGTTCTTCATATTCGGCGATTTGGTCGGGAAGCTCCGGCGTGTTCTGCGGGTTCGCCCGATCGGCGACAATGTGCCGCAGCTTCGCCAGGTCATTGTTCAGCTCTTCAATGGACTTTTCAAAGTCCAGGACATTCATGTTAGCCATGCGTGTCCCCTGTCACAGCCGAAATAAGAAGCGGGGAGGCCACCGTGTGCGTGCCGTTGCCATTCTGCGGCTTCGGCGCAGGAACGGCAGCAGCGCCAGCAGGCGCTGGGGTGAAAAGCGAAAGCAAAGTAGACAGCGTTTGGGGCAGGTCGCGGCGCTGGACAACGGCGTCAATGTGGCCGTGGGCCATCTGCCACTCAGCAGTCTGGTAGTCTTCCGGCGGCTTCTGCACAGTTGCCTGCGCGACCACACGCGCCCCGGCAAACCCGATCAAAGCGCCTGGCTCGGCCAGATGCACATCGCCGAGCGACGCATACGACGCCAGCACACCGGCCATTGTGGAGTCGGTCATCACGACAATGTAAGGCAGCTTGGCTTCGGCGAGACGCGCGGCGGTGGCCGCCGTTTTTGCCATCTGCATCAGGGACAGCAGCCCTTCCTGCATCCTCGCCCCGCCGCCAGTCGCCGTGAAGATGACGACGGGCAGGCGGCGCTTGACCCCTTCTTCCATCGCCCGCGCGACTTTCTCGCCGTGGACCGATCCCATCGAGCCGGCCATGAAATGGAAATCGGCGACTCCCAAGACGATCGGCGTGCCGAGAATGCGGGCTAGACCGGCCCGGAAGCTGTCATTGGCTCCGGTTGCGCCGACCGCTTTGGCAAGCTTCGCCTCATAATCTTCAAATGGCAGGGGATTAGTCGAGCGCAGCTCCGTGAACAGCTCAGTCCACATGCCGTCGTCTACGGTGAACGCAACTCGCTCCTCGGCGGTCAGTTTGTGGTGGAAGCCGCAAAGGGGGCAGACCTTGAGATTTTTCTCAAAATCCTTGGTAAACAAAATCTCGCCGCACTTGGCACACTTCGTCGCGACGCCATCCGGCACCTGCGCGGCGCTTTGGGCGGCAGGCACGGACTGAAACTTGGATTTTCGGCGGAACCGGTCGGTCCATCCTTCGGGGGGCATAAAACATCCTCGCGTTGTCTTTGAGCGTTGTCTGGAAGAAACTTCTGGAAGGCCGCTAAGACCTTCCATTATACCTCTACAGACAGCAAAAGCACGAGGTTTGTTTCAGGCAATTTATTGAGCGTTCGCGAGCCGGGTCCGCTTCGAGACCAGCTTGTGCGGGCGCACGGAGAATGACGCGGTGGGGAAGTCGGCGCGATAAGCGGGAAAGCCCATCGGCATCATTCCAGCTTCTGCGCTGAACGGCTGTACATAAGGTTCTGGCTCGGTCGACCCGAATGCGACAACGGCACAGGCCGCAAGGACCAGAAAATAACCCGCGAAAAGGCGCACCGACATAACTGTTTCTCCTCGGACAAATACTGCTGACATTTTTACTGTCTTACACAGGTTAAAACAGATTGTCGGCGAGCAAGTTCCAACGCAGGAGACAGCAGAATTACTGGGTTTTGCCTCAGCGTCGAGAAGAAACGGCAGAAAGATGCGGGGAAGTACGCCCGGTGCGGGTCAGACGCGGCACGGCTTGCTGGTAGCCGAGCGTGGAGTGACGGATGACCAAGTGGGCGGGGAAGACCTGGGTAGTCGGCGCGGCGTCCGGGTCGGCCAGCCGCCGCAGGATCAGCTCGCCCGCCGTCCGGCCGATGCCACTGAAGTCCTGGGCCATTGTCGTCAGCCCTAGGTCGTCCAGGCCCGGCGGCACGACATCGTCGAAACCGACCAGTGCAATGTCTTCCGGGACCCGTAAATCCAGCCGGCGCAGCTCGGCGACAATCGCCGGTGCCCAGTAGTCCGCCAGCAGGAACACAGCGGTCGGCGCATCCCGTTCGGTGAAGAGCGACGCGATCTGCGCGGGGTCCAGACGCTGCCCGCCGTCACGCAGTAGGATGAGATTGCGCGGATTGAACTCTAAGTTGGCGTCTTCGAGCGCTTGTCGGTAGCCGCGCAGCCGGTCGGCGGCGGCTTCGGTGGTCTCCATCCGGGTCAGGTGCGCGATGCGAGAATGTCCCTGAGCGATGAGGTGCCGGGTCGCTTCATACGCCCCGCCGTAGTTGTCGGTCCCAATAAAATCCAGATCGATGCCCGGAACGCGGCGGTCAATCGCGACCACGGGCATTTCCCGCCGCAGACGTTCAATCAGTTCCACATTCGCCGGCCCGCCTTCATGCCACAGCACAACCCCGGCAAACCCGCTTTCCTGGGCGTAGTGCAGGCATTCGGCTTCTTTTTCAGCAGCCTTTTGATAGGTTTCGGCGTAGGTGTCTAAAACAAGCGGATGATACTCTTGGGCAGCCAGGCTTTCGTTGATACCGTAGAATGTATCGGTGAACAGCGAGCCGCCAAAGCGGCGTCCGAGCAGAACCCCAACCAAGTGCCCCTGCGCCCCGGCGCGGGCCGCGCTCGGTTTGCGGATCGGCGGCAGCGTCCGCGGGCGAACGGCATAGCCAAGCTCCGCCGCCGCCGCGAGGACATTCAGGCGCGTCCCCTCCGAAACAAAAATGCCGTTCTGGCGCTCATTCAGCACAGTCGAGACCACGGACTGCGAAACTTTCGCCATTCCGGCGACATCTTTTAACGTAACCGACTTCAGGGACGGCATGGCGCAACAAGGCTTTCTGGCCGCGCGGCATTGCGCGACTTTATATAAAGATTTCCCCAGTGTACCCACCCCTCAGATTCTTTGTCAAGTGCCGTGGCCTTATGATACAATGAATTACGTGAATAATAGCATCGCCGACTGTGTTCGCTGCCCACTGTCATCTTCCCGCTGCTACAGGAGGAAAAATCACAGGAGAGAAAATCAACGGTATCTTGGTTCAGTGGGACAAGGCTCCGCGACGAATCGGGGGAAGCGCGGCATGAGCGCCTTTGATGGAGCGCCAGAGAATCTCGTTCAGTACGTCGTCCGGGGCATCATCGGCCACCGCGAAGTTCATGCGGCGGCTGCGCTCGGCCCCATAGGAGTCACGGGTGTTCTTCTGAGCCAGGATTGCTTTGTCCGGTGCAAGGGCTGTGAACGGGGTCAGGTCGGCAGCCGAGCTGAAGGCACGGATCGGCGGGGCAGTCGCATCCAGACGGGTCATAGGCGGGACATGAAGCAAGATTTCCATTGTCCGCAGCAGGCTGTCCGTGTTGTAAAAGTGGTGGTCCACGCCCCGGCGCTGCGTGTATGCCGACAGGACATAGGCCGTGGAGCGGTGGCAGTCAACATGATCGGGGCCATTCTGCGCGTCGTCCTCCACCACGAAGATCGCGGTGTCTTTCCAGTAAGGCGAGCGAGAAACGGCCTGAACGATCTCCCCCACCCCGTAATCGTTGTCGGCGGCCATAGCAAGGGGCGAGTCGTTGCCGGGAGCTGTCCCTGCCGTGTGGTCGCGCGGCATCCGCACCAGCTCAAAGGCCGGCAGGCCGCCGTTCTTCACGAACCCGTCAAACTCCTGCTTCCAGGCGGTGTACCGGCTTGGCATCTTGTCCGGGCCATACGTGTCTAAACCCGGCGTCGGCAGGCCAAGCGTCACCCAGGCATCGCTGTCGGCATATTTCATGTTGAACGGCGCGAAATCTTGGCAGGTGTGACCGGCAAGGGCGGGCTTGGTCGGCCGGTCGTCGTCGGTGAGAAACGACCCGTAGTTGCGGTACGATAATCCGCGCCGGGCGACGGCGTCCCAAATATAGCCGCCGGGCGACTCGGCGACATCCGGCTTTCCGGCAAGCGAGACCGCGACGCCGCGGTTTTCGCCCTCGTAATCATAAGTGCGAGCCGAAGGACGGGCCGACCGGCGGCGCTCGCCGTAGTTCTCCGGCACAGTGCGCTGCGTGTATTCTTCGGCGAGGCCGGATGTGCTCCAGTTCCAGCCATCGGGGCTGACCTCAGCGCAGTCGTAGAAGTTGTCCAGCAGCACGAAGTTTTGCGCCAGCGCGTGCAAGTTCGGCGTGACGGCCTGCCCGAACAGGGTCAGCGCCGGGTCGCCGTTCCCTTCTTTGAGATCGCCCAGCACTTGATCATAGGTGCGGTTTTCCTTGATAATGTAGATCACATGCGTGATCGGCAGCGCCTTTAATTTCTTCTCGACCACCGCCGCATCGGCGTCAACCGAGGTGCCGACGCTGTTATCGGCCAGCACCTGCCGGGTTTGTGCGGCCAGGGTCTTCGATGCCGGCATGGGGATGACCGAGAGTGTCCCTTCCAAAAGGTTGTGGTCTTTGTCAGTCGAGTTCGGCTGAAACGGCCCAGGGCCTTTCGGATTGGCGACCTGCGCCGTGCTGCCCTTGCCGTTGGTGACCAGCAGACGCCGACCGTCCGGCGAGACGGCAACTCCGGTCGGATACCAGCCGGTCGGAATGTAGCCGCGCACCAAACCATCCGACCCGCCGGCGGTCAAGCCAACCACGGCGACGGCGTTCATGTCCGCCAGAGAAACATACAGCGTGCGGCCGTCGGGTGACAGCGCCAGCCCAGTCGGGGTCGCGCCGGGCAGGCCGCGTGCGCCCATTGGCCGCAGGACAATCGTGTGCAGGACCGTATCGCTTGCCGTGCCGACCACGGAGACTGTGTCGCCGTCGCCGTTTGCGACATACAGCCGCTGATGGTTCGGCGAGAGCAGCAGCGCGTCTGGATGCGCCCCGGTCGGGATGTCCTTGCGCCGCGTCAGATGCTGGGGATCAACGACCGTAACTTCACTGTCCTGCTCGGAAGAAACATAGACTTTGGAGCCGTCCGGCAGGGCGGCCACCGCCAGCGGATAGCTGCCGACAGGGATGCTGCCGAGCCGCTTGCGATTTGGCACATCGAAGACGGTCAGCGTATCAGACGTGTTGCCTGCCGTGTACAGGCGAGTCCCCGGCCCGTTCAGGGCGATCCCTGCCGGGAAATTGAACTTTTGCGGGTCGCCTGTCGGCTCGTCCAGGGTTCCCGCCTCGGCGATCTGCCCGGCGGCGTTTAAATGGTAGATGCCAATCTTGTCTTCGCTGCCTCGCGCGGCGTAGAGGGTCGTGTGGTCCGGGGCCAGCGCCAGACCGAAAAAGACACTCCCTGTCGGCGTGTAGCCCCGGTTCGGGTCCAGTGTCTGGTACGGCAGCACGGACAGAGTTTTTGCCGCTTTCGTGTCTACCACCGTCAGGGCCTGCCGTGCGCCGCTGCACACGGTCACGGCCCGGTCAGTGCCGGGAACAACGCACACGGCCATCGGCAGCGTGCCGCCGAGAGGAACCGACAGGCCGGCTGGGCGGAGAATTTGGCCGGTCGGCAGCCGCTGCCCCGCAAAAGCCGCCGTCATTGGGAGCGCCAGCAGCGCGGCGGGCAGGAAAGGATGAAATTTCACAGATAGAGATACTTCTTTCATTAGGCAGGGCAAGCACTTCAGCCGGGAGGCCAGCTTCATTATCCTAGCCTCACAGTATACCTGCGGCGGATTAAGAGAATGTTAAGAAAGAGAATGTTAAGAACCGGCAGAGCCGTGTGCCTGCCGAGTTTTCTTCGTGCCACTTCTATTTTGACGGCGGAGCAGGAAGCTTGGCATGGAGACGTGCCAGCATCTGGCTGACGGTGACAAATCGAAAGCCTTGAATGCGCAGGCCGTCAATGATGGCGGGGAGGGCGGCGACGGTAGCGGGCGTATCCTGATGAAGCAGGATAATTGCGCCGGGCGCAGTGCGGTTCAGCACCCGGTCTTTGATGAAGTCCGCCGGCGTGTCTTTGTCGTAGTCTTTCGCGCCGACGGTCCACGAGACGGTCACATAGCCGAGCGCTTTGGTGACGCCGAGCATTTTGTCGTTGTACTGCACTCCCGGCGGGCGCATCAAATGGGTATGCTGCCCGGTCGCTTGGAAAATGTCCTGGTCGCACAAACGAAGCTCGTTTGCGATCTCGTGTGGCTTCAGCGCAGGCAGGTCCTGGTGGTTATAGGTATGGTTTCCCAACTCGAAGCCGTCCGACGCCAAAAGACGCGCAACTTCGGGGTACTGCTTGACCCGCATTCCGACGAGAAAGAATGTTGCCGAGACGTGCTTCGCTTTAAGAATTGCGGCGACCTGTGGACCGTAAGCGGGATCTGGACCATCATCAAAAGTCAGCGCGACTTCGGGAACCGCGCCGTCGCCTTCCTGAAGCAGCGCGTTTTCGGTATCGTAACGGTCTCGGCCCTGCCAGTGCCGGACCCACTCCACGGGATTGAAGACTTTTCGGAGCGGGATTTTGCGGTGCGGGTCGAGCGCCCATCCACCAAGTGCGGCAAGGATGACAAAGACAGCGGCGAAGGACGGGAGAAACTTTCGTTGGCGAGCGTTCATGGCTTTATTATACGCGACTTTGATACGCCGCGTGCCGGGAAACTGGAAGCAAGCCTGCGCCTTCTGTCAATAAGTGCATTAAGACTTGACGAAGCGGCAAGAAACGACTATAATAAAAGCAGAAAAACCCGCAGAAAAGTTTGACGTCTTTTTCCGCCCAATTTTTCACCAATTCTGCCACACGTTTCCGCCGCACAACTGCGTGCCGAGGTCCAGTTCATGCCTGCCGGGGAACAAGACGCGCCCGGACACAAGCCGTCTGAAGAACAGCCGTCCAGGGAGGAAGAAAAGGCGTCCGAGGAGCCGGTATATGTCATCTCGATTGCGGCGAAGCTCGCCGGGCTGCCGAGCTGGACACTGCGGGTCTTGGACAAAGAAGGCGTTGTCCGCCCCAAGCGAACACTCACGGACCGGCGGCTATATTCGGACCGCGACATTGCGCTGCTGGCCCGCATCCGGTACTTGACCGAGGAGCGCGGGGTCAATATGAACGGCGTCAAGCTCATCCTAGAGATGGAAGGCGTGACGCTGGAGCCGACCGAATAACTCAGCATTCTGCACAAAACCGCGAATTTCCACAAGCGAATTCGTACAAAGGACACACCCACTTTTGATTTATCCATCCGCCGATACCATTGAAGACCGCGTCAAGAGCCGTTACTCGCTGGTGGTTCTTTCCGCCAAGCGTGCCAAGCAGATCAAAGAAGGAGCGCCGATTCTGATTGACACAGACTCCACCAACCCTTTGACCATCGCGCTGGAAGAAATCGCGGCAGGCAAAGTCACAGCCATTGAAGCCGATGGCGACATTGTTCCAGTCCCGGCCGGAACGCCTCAGCTCGACGACAGCACGGCAAACGAAGCAATCAGCGGGTAAGGCAAAAACGGATAAGGAAACATCATGCCGAAATCAGTTGGAATTGATCTGGGAACGACGAACTCCGTCGTTGCCGCCATTGACGAGACGGGAACTCCGGTCGTCATCACACTCGCCGAAGGAAGCCGTTTGTGTCCTTCGGTTGTCGGCTTCTCCAAGACCGGAGAGCGTCTGATCGGCCAGCTTGCTAAGCGCCAAGCCGTGACAAACCCTGACCGGACCATTTCTTCGATCAAGCGCCAGATGGGAACCCGCTACCGGGCCGGTATTGACGGCACGGAGTATTCCCCGGAAGAAATCTCCGGCATGATTTTGGCGAAGCTGCGCTCTGATGCCGAAGCCTATTTAGGAGACATCGTGACCGAGGCGGTCATCACAGTTCCGGCATATTTCTCCAATGCCCAGCGCGAAGCGACTAAGCAAGCCGGAGTCATTGCCGGCATTGATGTCGTGCGAATCGTCAACGAGCCGACCGCCGCCGCGCTTGCCTACGGGCAGGACAAAACCGGCGAGCAGACGATTTTGGTCTGGGACCTCGGCGGCGGCACCTTTGACGTCTCGATTTTGGAACTCGACAACGGCGTCTTTGAAGTCCGCGCGACTTCGGGCGACACACACCTCGGCGGCGATGACTGGGATATCCGCATTATTGACTGGATGACCACCGAATTTAAAAAAGAAACCAACATTGACCTGACCAAAGACCGCATGGCGATGCAGCGCCTCAAAGAAGCCGCTGAAAAGGCCAAAATCGAGCTGTCCACGCTGCTGACGGCAAGCATTAATCTTCCCTTTATCTCGTCCACGCCCGAAGGCCCGGCGCACCTTGAGCTGACAATGACGCGGGCGCAGCTTGAAGACATCACGCGGGATTTGCTGGAGCGGATGATCGGTCCGACCGAGCAGGCGATGAAAGACGCCCGCTTGGAGCCATCGGAAATCCAGCGTGTGCTGCTTGTTGGCGGCATGACCCGAATGCCGGTTGTTCAGGAACGTGTCCGCACCATGTTCGGCCAGGAACCGCACAAAGGCGTCAACCCGGACGAGATTGTCGCGATGGGCGCGGCGGTTCAGGCCGGCATTCTCAATCACCAGATCACCGACATCGTGCTGCTTGACGTAACTCCGCTTTCCATGGGCATTGAGACCCAGGGCGGCGTCTTCACTAAGCTGATCGAGCGCAACGCTACTATTCCGACCTCGGCCGCCCAGCTCTTCACGACGGCAGTGGACAATCAATCGGCGGTAGACATCCACGTTTTGCAGGGTGAGCGCGATTTTGCCGTAGACAACAAAACCCTCGGCAAGTTCCAGCTCACCGGCTTGCAGCAGGCCCCGCGCGGCGTCACCAAGATCGAAGTCATCTTCGACATTGACCAGAACGGCATTGTCCATGTGTCTGCCAAAGACACGGCCACGGGCAACATGCAGAAAGTGACCATCACGGCGTCCAGCGGCCTTGCCACCAACGAAGTCGAGCGCATGGTCGTGGAAGCCGAGCAGTACCGCAAGGCCGACGAAAAGCGGCGCGAAGAACAGGAAACCAAGAACAAGGCCGACCAGCAGATTTACACGGCCATGCGGATCGCCGCCGACGCTCGCGGGATCGTAGACCAACGCCTCATCGAAGCCGTCAATCAGGCTGCCGCCCACCTGACTGCGTCGGTCAACGCTTATGACACGCCCGGTGCAAAGCGCGGCATGGAAGAGCTAAACTCGTCGCTGATGGCCCTCTCCAGCGCCTTCTACGACGCGAAAGCGCACACCAACGGCAACTCGGCTCCGCCGCCTCCCGCCCCGCCGCAGTCTGCTTCTGCCTCGAAAGCAGAGGCCGAAGACTTCATCCCGGAGTCCTCCGCCCAGGCGTTCCCCGACCCGGACGCCGAGTTCCGCATTGACATGGACACACTGACGGAGCAGGAAGAAACGGCCAAAGCCAGCAGCAACGAGTTCCGCGACGTGTAGAGATTAAGGAAATGAAGCCTAGAGACAAGAAACTAATTCTGACAATCTTGCGGTTTTTGCCGCGTCTTGCCTTTACTGTTCTTGTTCAGGGGCTAGGTGGTATTCTGCTCCTCTTCGCCCTGAGTTTCCTGTTTCCTGAGCATCCGTTTGTTTGGAACTCGCTCACACTGCCCTATCTTTGCTGGTCTTTCTGGCGCGTGGGGAAGCAGATTAATCGGTGGTCGGAAACGGCGGTCAAGACCATGCCATAAATGGCACGGCTATTGGGCGCAGACGCCACGAAGTACCGCTTCGCGGCACTGGGACAAATCTTTCTGAACCCCGCGAAGCGGTGTTTTGTAGCGTCTCCGCTGTTTAGCCATGACATTTATGTCAGGGTCCAAATGACTTACCGAGAAAGGCAAGCTTGATGAAGGCTAAGATTGGCGACCCGTTTCTTCTTGTTGTGACGCTGATAGGTTTGGGGCCTTTCCTAATAGTCATGGGTCTTCAGAACCAAGTTCAAGACACCACATTGAGAAAGATGAGTGAACTTAACCATGGGGAGGTCCTCACAGGGCTGTTCATGTTGGTGGCTGGTAGCAGTAGCAGGTAAGCAAGTTTATATAGAGAAGCGTCTGAACGAACTTGAGCGGCTGAAAAACTAGATTATCGCGCCTGTCTTGCGGGGCCGGACTCCCGAATGGAAACTTTGCTGGTATAATCAGTGTTGTTTCTGTTTAAGGCGTCCGGCCTTTTCTTGTTTTTAACCCTATTCTGAACGGCTGCTGCAATTTATGGCTACTAAACGTGATTATTATGAGGCGCTCGGCGTTCCCAAAACCGCAAGCGTTGCGGAAATCCGGTCGGCGTACCGGAAGCTCGCCGCGAAATACCATCCCGATGTGAACCCCGGCGACCATACCGCTGAAGATAAATTTAAAGAGATTAACGAAGCGAACGAGATTTTGTCGTCGCCCGAAAAGCGGCAGGTGTACGACCAGTACGGGCATGACGGCCCGCCGCAGGGCTTCGGCGGCGAAGGCGGCTTCGGCGACATCTTCGACATGTTCTTCGGCGCGGGCGGGGGGGGCGGACGCGGCGGCCAGGAACGCGCCCGGCAGCAGGCGACCCAGGGCAACGACCTCCGGTACGATCTCGAAATCACGCTGGAAGAAGCAGCGTTCGGCGTCTCTAAAACACTGCGCCTGTCCCGGCTCGAAGGCTGCGATGTCTGCCACGGCGAGGGCGCGAAAGCCGGGTCCAAGCCCCAAACCTGCCCGACCTGCTCCGGCTCCGGCCAGGTGCGCCATGTCCAAAATACGATTCTCGGCTCGTTTGCCAGCGTCGTTCCCTGCGCCCGCTGCCGAGGCGAAGGCCGGATTATTTCCGACCCCTGCCCGGCCTGCCGGGGCCAGGGACGCCTGCGCCAGACCGTCGAGCGCGTCGTAGACATCCCTGCCGGCGTTGACTCCGGAGTCCGCTTAGTAGACCCCAGCCAGGGCGACGCGGGCCTGCGCGGCGGGATGCGCGGCGACTTGTATGTCGTCATCTTTGTCCAGGCCCATGCCCAGTTCACCCGGCGCGGCATGGACATCATCTACGAAGCCCCTGTCTCGTTTGCCCAAGCCTCGCTCGGCGACACGTTTGAGGTTCCGATTTTGGGTGGGACCGAAAAAATCACCATCCCCGAAGGCACCCAGCCGGGCGCGACCTTCCGCCTGCGCGGCAAGGGCCTGCCCGATGTGAACTCACGGAATGGCGAGCGCGGCGAGCAGATTGTCGCTATTAAGGTCAAAGTCCCAACACGACTCACCGACGATCAGCGGCGATTGATTAAAGAGCTGGCGGCGGCGTTCGGGGAAACTTTACACGCCGAAGACCGTGGCTTCTTCGGCAAGCTGAAAGGCACGATCTCGCACAAGTAGAATGCGACAACGAGGAGTTGAAAACTCCTCGTTGGGAAAGGCGTCTTTCAGACGAAAGACTACGGATAACGCCTTCTTCCGTCCGATAGGACGCCTAACCTAGCGAGGAGTTTTCAACTCCCCGTCACTCTGAAAGGCACTCATGCGCTGGGCCGAAATCCAAATTGATACGAATGCCGACGCCGTAGATGCTGTTGGCGCAGCCCTCTACGCCGCCGGATGCGGCGGCTTCGAGGTGCGCGAGACAGCAGCGCCGCCGGCTGTCGCGGGTTATCTGCCCGTGGACGACCGCTTGGAAGGGCGCTTGGAAGCGCTTCAAGACGCGCTGGCGAAGCTGCCGGAGTTCGGCGTCATCGGCGCTGGGACCGAGCTGACCCTGCGCTACGTCGAGGAGGCGGACTGGGCAACGGCCTGGAAAGCCTACTACAAGCCCATGCGGATCGGCAAGCATCTGGTCGTCACCCCGCCCTGGGAGACGCCGGAGCTTGGTTCCGATGACCTCGCGATTGTGGTTGACCCCGGCATGGCGTTCGGCACCGGCAGCCACCCGACCACCCAGCTTTGCCTCATCGCACTGGAGGAATATGTCAAACCCGGCATGGCTGTCGCCGACGTCGGCACTGGCTCCGGCATCCTCGCCATCGCTGCCGCCAAGCTCGGCGCGGCGACCGTCAGCGCCAATGACAACGACCCACTCGCCGTTAAGATCGCCGCTGAGAATGCTGCCGTCAACGGCGTCATGGTCGCTGTCGCCGAGACCCTGCCGCCTGACCCGTATGCCGTCGTTGTCGCGAATATCCTGGCCGACGTGATTATCGGCATGGCCGGCCAGCTTGCCGCCTGGACTATTCCCAGTGGAACGCTCATCGCCTCCGGCATCATAGACACACGTGAGGCGGACGTTCGCCAGGCCGTCGAAGCTGCGGGGTTCACGTCCAAAGACACTCGCCATCAAGGCGAATGGGTGGCGCTGGTTTTCGCGCGTCAGGCAGCCCAATGACACGTTTTTTTGTGAGGCCGGACCAGATTGTCGGTGAGTTTGTCTATCTCGACGGCGAGGACGCGCATCATCTGCGGGTAGTACTGCACGCGCAGCCGGGAACGAAAATCGCGGTTCTGGACGGCTCCGGCAAGGAATGGCCGGCGGCGCTGACGGAACTAGGGAAGACAAAGGCGGCGGCGCAGCTTCGGGAGCCGTTTGAACCGAAGACCGAGCCGAATGTGCATATCACGGTCGCGCAGGCTTTGCCGAAAGTCGGCGAGAAAATGGAGCAGGTACTTCAGCGCGGCACAGAAATCGGGGCGTCGGGGTTCTGGGCCTATTCTTCGGAGCGCAGCTTGACCCATTTGACGGGCGACCGGCAGGAAAAGCGGCAGGTGCGGTGGGGGGCGATTGTCAAGACAGCAGCGGAGCAGGCGCACCGGGCGATTTTGCCGTCGCTCGCCATCAGTGGTGACTTGCGGGACGTCCTCGCGACGGCTTCCGAGTATGACGCAGCGTTTGTCGCCTATGAGGGCGAAACCGAGATGGTGCTAAAGAAGGCGCTGACGGCCCAGTCGGAAACGCCGAAACGTATTCTAGTCATCATCGGGCCGGAAGGCGGGTTCAGTGACACCGAGATCAAAGCCGCCCGCAAGGCCGGCGTTCAGACTGTCTCGCTGGGGCCGCGCATTCTGCGAACGGAAACGGCGGCTTTAGTAGCGGCGGCGCAGGTATTGTTTTATTTGGAATAAGCCCCGGATTAAAATCCTGGGCCTTTGGGGACGCATTCTGTTCGTAGACATCCACAACCACATATTGCCCGGCGTGGACGATGGGGCGCTGAACATTGAAGAAGCGCTGCAAATGGCCCGGCTGGCGGTTGAGTCCGGCACGGACACGCTGGTTGCCACCCCGCATCGCGGCTGGTACCTGCGGCAGCCCTCAAAACCCGATGTCATCCGGGCGCATGTCGCCGTGCTGCAAGAGTCACTGAACCGTGCCTCTATCCCGCTGACGGTTCTGCCGGGCGTCGAGATTAAGCTGAACGCGCATAACGCCGAAGACCTCATCAAAGAAAAGATCGGCACGCTCGGCGACGGGCAATGGGCGCTGATTGAGCCGCCGTTCGACCATGTTCCCCCGGATGGCTTGAAGTGGCTGCAAAAGATCCTTGAGGCCGGCTTTAAAGTGGTTCTTGCTCACCCGGAACGGTGTGCTGGAATCCAGACCAGCTTGGCGTTTTTAGAAGCGGCGTCGGCTATCGGCGTCGTGTTCCAGATCACCAGCGGCAGCCTGCTCGGCTACTTTGGCCCAAGGGCGCAGACGACCGCCGAAGCGATGCTCACTCATGCCGCTGAATGGCCGCTCGTGATTGCATCCGACACGCATGACCTGTCAGGTCGCCCCCCGAACCTCTTGGCCGAAGCCCGCGACGCCGCCGCTTTAATCGCGGGTGCAGACGAAGCGCAAAGGATGGTGGATGCCCGGCCCCGTGCGATGGTGGCTCTGCCATCATAAGGCTCGCGATTGCGTAGTTCTTACGACAAATAGGCTACAATGACTGAGAGCGAAACAAAAGGAACAATCGTCATGATTACTCGCCTCTCAGCCGGCCTCCTTCTCGCAGCCTCCGTGCTTCTTCTCACTCCTTGTCTGGCTGCCCCACCTGCGCCAGCGGCGGCAGTGAGGACAGTTTCCACATCGTATACAATCAGCCACAGCAGCAATTTGATCACGATCAAGAATGAGGCCGGAAAACTCCTGCTGACGCGCCAAGCCGCAACACCGACGCTTCGTGCCGTTCTCATCAAAGAAACAGCCACTTCTGCGGCGCTGCCCCCTTCCCTGCTGTTCACATTAGAAGATGCAACGGGGCTGCGCCTCTGGTCCGCACATGTTCCCGTGGTTCAAGAAATGCACTCGGCGAAGATGACCTGGAACATAATGGGTGGCGTGAATAGCGGCATGAAGTTTACTTTCGCATTCTCCACGGAGCGTCAGCCCGGCGCTGTGGCAAGTGCAGCAGAGGACAATCTTCCCGATGGGCCGGTTTTTACCTATGTGATTGGGGCCGGCAACAGCATTGTCAGCATGAACGGCGGCGGAAAAACCGACGGGATCGCTATGGCGGTAGTCCCAAACGGTGCCACCATTGTCAGTTCGGATGGAACTAACGCGATGTTTCATATAACTCCGGCAGGAGACACGCTAGAGTTCAACGGGACAAAAATCAAGATGGAGCCGGTCAAGCGCGATGGCAAAGATTACTGGTCATTTCCCTGGAATGGACACAAGATCTTCGTGGAAGGTGGTTGCACGATCAGTATGACTGGTGATGGCGACTTGACAGTTGATGCACCGGCTAAAGCGTCAAAAGAGTAACACGTCTTTTGGCTTAAATCACCTGGTTTTCGGTGCAGACCAGGAAGCCGCAGCCGTGGAGGTCTAAGAACTTCTTCTCGTCGGGCCGAATCATTTCCATGTAGCGCGGCGCGGCGAAGACTTTTGCAATATCTTCCACGTCATCAAACCATAGCTCGGTGGTGCCGTCATACTCAGGCGGCGGCAGCCCCGGCAGGGCGACATCGAGCGTGTGGCCCTGGACATATTTACGGACATACTGCTGCACTTCCGGGAGCGATATAAAGAGCGCAGCATGGTTGTTTTTGTGATAGGCCACAAACTCATCGTGTGTCAAATCTTCGCGTTTCCGCAGCAGAATGGTAAACTTGATCATATTGGGTTCCTCACGGGGAGTCTACCCCAAAACATTCTCCGCACAAATACTGTTTTTGGCCTCTAGTTCTCCCCAAGCTTTGCCGATAAGCAGAGTATGGACACTTCTCCTATCACGGCTTTATCCCAGGCGCTTGACCTCGGCTCGGCCCGGCTGCAAGCGATCTCTTCCAATATCTCCAATGTCAACACGCCCGGCTTCAAGCGGCAGGACGCGACATTTGCCGCGCTGCTTGATTCAGCGCAGGCGGACGGCGGCGGCGGGTCGCTCGCGCAGGCGACGCCTGACCCGCGCGACTTGGCACTGGGCGACGATCCGGGGCAGACCGGCCATCCGACGCTGACCACCCAGCAGAACGGGGCGATGCGACTGGACGGCAACAACGTGGACATTGACGCCGAAACCAGCCGCATGGCGGCGGCGCAGATTTACTACGAAGGCGCGGCGCAGCTTCTGTCCGGCCAGTTCAGCGCATTGAAGTATGTGATCGCGGGAGGCAAATAAATGGGCTACATGGACACGCTGGCGATCAGCGCCTCCGGCATGACCGCCGAGCGGCTGCGGATGGACGTGGTCGCGAATAACCTCGCCAACGTCAATACCACCCGCACCCCCACCGGCGGGCCGTTTCGGCGGCAGCAGGTGACATTTACGCCCGCCGGAACGTCGTTCGGTGAGACATTGGCACACCTTTCGGACGCCGACAGCAGCGGCGGCGAGGATGGCGAAGGCGACACGGCGGGCGGCGTCCAGGTCTCCGGCATTGTCCCGGACACCCGCCCGTTCAAGCGCGTCTACGAGCCGGGCCACCCGGACGCCGACCGTCAGGGCTACGTCAGCCTGCCGAACGTAGACACCGTCACTGAGATGGTGGACATGATGAGCGCCACCCGCGCCTACGAAGCCAACGTCTCGGCCATCGGCGCGGTCAAGTCTATGGCGATGAAGGCTTTGGAGATTGGCCGCGCGTAGCCAGCATCCCGTTCACCGTCTGCGTCAAGCGGTTGCCGTTGTGGTCGTAAGTGTACCCCTCGTTGAACGGCACCGGCCCGGTGCGGACTTCACTCACAAGCTGATCCGCCCCGTCGTAGCTGAACGTGTTGGTCCCGCCGTCGGTTTCGCTCCTTGACGCCAGTTTCCCGGCGGGCGTGTAGGTGTAGCGGTGGCTGTAAGCCCCCGCCTGGCTGCCGAAGGACAGGGCGATGAGCTGGTCTGCCGCGTCGTAGCCGTAGACCAGGGACAGGCCGTTCGCCAGCGTCTTCGTGTGCAAGGTGCCGTCCACATTGTCCGTCTTAGCGTACCTTACTATTTGTGATCACTCAAACTGGCAACAAAATGGTCAAGCTGAACAAAGGCAAACGGCGTAAGGCTGTATTTTGCGTTTTTATAGAGCACAATGCCTTGTTGATCTACAAATAGAGGCGGCTCTTTGCCGTCATCTAAGCGTAATCTAACATGAGTAGTGTCAAAGGTACCTATCGCTTTCTTGTCATTAATGGTACGGTAGAAAGCTGTAGAATCAAAAGTGCCCCTTCCATACGTTCCGCTGATAATATGGTAGAAAATTGCCAGGCCGTCAGCATCAAGGGAAATAACTTTGTCCGCATTTTGTTTTATTGTGTTTGGATACACCGGAACAAAAGTATCTACTATAATGGGAACAAAGTATATCGTCCCCTGTGCTGTGCGCTTACGAGCTTGAACAATTTTATCGACGTACTTCCCAGAATTGCGTTGTGGTTGCTGCCCTAACGCTATTTGTGTATGCGCCAGCATAAACAAGGCGAAAATACACAAAGTGCAAGGTTGTATAATCATAAAACGCAAGGGTTGACAGTGAGCGTTTCTATACATGATGACACTCCAAACAAGGCGTAAAGAAATGAAAGAGGCGGGTTCGACATCCTTAACATTGTTTTAAGGATATGTTGTTCGAACCGCATTAGGGCCAGCTATGGCTTTCATGATGGGATTTTCTACCTTGTCCACGTTCATCATTTGGTTGCCAGGAGTTGGATTATCTGGGTCGTAGTTGTCGTGGTATCCATCAACAGCATGACCAAGTTCATGTGCAAGTATTCTTAGCGAACTAGCCTGAATTTGGCCTCCAACAGTATTGGCTGTAGGATGGTATGCAAGGTCAATATAAATCGTGCCGATAAAATAGCCTGCTTCTGCTGCGCCCTTCTTATTGATTATCTGATAATCTTGGGCTGCTTTTGTTGCATATTGTATCAAGTCATGCCCGGTCGGGGTTGCATTGATGAGTTTCAGCAGGTACTTGATTGTTTTCACTTCCTTTGGTGTAAATCCGTGATATGAAAAAAGCCTTTTGCGGCAGTTTCGTCAAAGAGCAACTTCTGTAACGATTTGGCTATTTCGGATTGGATATACTCTTGCCTGCCCTGTTCCATCGCAGCATCTTCGGATGCAAAGAACCCATCCAGACCGCTCGTTCCGCCAAACAAGCCCCCAGGATCATCCCCAAGACCGCCGCCCAAGCCGCCGTAGCGCTGATCGGGTGCACCTGACTCCCAGGGAAGGCCCTGAGACAACCCACTTGGATCACTCCCATTCATCGGGTCATTGCCCGCGTATCCGTACCAGTTGTCGCCGTCGCCTGCCGGGTCCTGGCTGATGAACCGCCCGGTGCGCTTGTCGTAGTAGCGATGCCCCATCAAGACCAAGCCCGTGTCCGCGTCCGTCTGGCACCCGTTCGCCCCCCCGAACTTGAACGGCGTCACGCTCGGCACCTGACCCTGACCCAGCCACGACGATGTGATGCTCCCGAACCCGTCGTACTCCGCCGCGTTCGTCGGCTGCTGCTGGCTATCCGTCAGCTCCACCAGGCTCCCCAGCAGGTCGGCGTGGTTGTACAGCGTGGTGCCGCCCCGGTTCTCCGATAAGCCCGGCGTGTAGACCGCGTAGCCGTCCCACAGCACGGGAGACGCGGGAGAAGCGCCGTCGCACAGGAAGCTGAACGTGCCGGTGCTGTCGGCCTTGCCCACCCGCAGGCCCAGGCCGTTGTATGCCTAAGAAGGCATTACTTCGTATAGGTGAACGTGTCCGTGTGGGGACACTGCTTGTTGTGCGAAATCCTATCCTGCATAGATCGTGCCAACTTCTGCGCTGCTGCCGGACATATGCTGAAACTTTCCCCCGCAAAATAACCTGTTAATCCCCGAAGCTTCTGTGGAACAATCCGCACGTCACACTTTTAGCCATGATCTCAAAAGGAACCTCCTCGATGACACTTTCTTCTTTGCCTTCTCTTGCTTCCAGCGGATTGTTTGCGAACCCGAAAACTTCAACAGACGCAGCGGCGGATACGGCGATGGCCGGGCCGTCGTTTGGACAGATGCTGCAAGGCGCACTGGGACAGGTCAGCGGCCTGCAAGACCACGCCGGGCAGATGGCGACGGCGTTTGCACAAGGTAAGACCGGCGACATCCATAGCGTGATGATCGCGTCGGAGCAGGCGACGATGGCGCTCCAGCTCACGACCCAAATCCGAAACAAAGCCGTGGACGCTTATCAAGAAGTCATGCGGATGAGTATGTAGGCTCCTGAAAGCGGGTTCACCCAGAACTGGGGGCCAGGGGGCGACGGGCGGAAGGGTCTGAGCGTTGGCATTCTTTTCGACACTTTGGGACAATCTTCGGAACTGGTGGGTGACGGCAACCCCTGTCACCCGCGCGATGGCGACCGGCATGGTGATTTTCTTGGGCATCGGCCTGGCAGTCGCCGGGTCGCTTGCGACTTCGCCTGATTACCAGCCGATCTACCACGGGGTCGGCGGCAAAGATGCGGCGGCGATGGAAACGGTGCTGCACGGCCACGGGATCGAGATGCACTACGATGACAAAGACCAGACCGTCTCCGTTCCCGCCAAAGACGAAAGCAACGCCACCATGTATGTCGCAGCGGCAGGCATTCTGTCTCAGGACAGCGTCGCCGACGGTACCGAGACCGAAGACGTTCCCATCAGCCCGATGGACTCCCCCGACGTTGTCACCCAAAAGCAGAACACGGCCAAAGAAGTCGCGATGGACCGCAAGCTGATGCGGCTTGATCCTATCAGCAGCGCCGCCGTTTCGATTTCGGCGGGGACCGCGACCACACTGTTCGGCAATGACACCGCTCCGACTGCGAGTGTCATACTGACCCTGAAGCCCGGTCAGACGCTGTCTGCGCTGCAAGTCAAAGGCGTCATCAACCTCGTCGCCCACGCTATCACCGGCCTGACGCCTGATAACGTGACGCTGACCGATCAGACCGGAATGCCGCTCGGCAAGGCCGACGACACCGGCGATCCCGGACTGCCTGGAGGCGAGGATGCGAAAGCCAGCGAAGCCGCCCGCAAAGACATCCAGGATCTGCTTGACCGGACGGTCGGCCTGCACAAAGCGATTGTGACAGTCCACGCCGAACTCAATTTAGACCAGACTTCCACCGACTCGATCCAGCACACGCCCCAGCCAGGCCAAAAGACCGGCCTGCCGGTGAGCGTTCGCACCAAAGAAGAAGATTACTCCGGCGGCGCGGCGGCCTCAGCTCCCGTCGGCGGCGCAGCCGGAACCGCCTCCAATCTGAACGTGCCAAGCTACACCACCGGCGGCGGCGGGAGCGGCGGCGGCAAGTACGCAAACACCGACACAACGACCAATTATGACAATGATGTCACGCACACCCTCACCAAAGTCGCGCCGGGTTCCATTAAGAAGGAGACCGTGACGGCGTTAGTAGACACGTCCGTCCCCGCCGACACGGTCGCCAAGCTCAAAGACTCGATTGCCACCGCCATCGGCGCGATGCCCGGCGACACCACCCGCCTCGTGACTGTCCAGCAGTTCGCGTTTGATACCAGCGCCCAGAAGCTGGAAGCCTCCCAGATGCAGTCGCTGGCATCCCAGCAGCTTTATTCCAACATCGCCCGTGCCCTTGCGGTCGCCGTCGTCGCCATCGTCCTCCTGGTTCTGCTGACCCGTACCGGCCGTCGCACCGCCGGCCAGCCGCAGCTTGCGCTGGCCGGCGGCGGGGCAAATATCGGCCACCTGGAAGAAGCAGGAGGCGACGACATTGCCGCGCTTCTCGACCGCAACGGCTCGCGCAGCGCCGGCAGCGGGAAGCTCTACGACAGCCAGCCGGATAACGGGCAAATGATGGAAGAACGGCCCCTGACAGTGGAAGACATTCTCTCAGAAATGCCTGAGCCTGAAAGCCGCCCGCGCCGCCGTCCGCGTGTCCAGTCCATTGAAGAACAGCAGGACATGAAAATGGAAAGCATCCGCACGATGGTGGACGCCCACCCGGAAAGTGTCGCACTTCTGTTAAAAGGCTGGATGGCAGACGACATGAAGGTATCGGCGTAAAGACGCACCCAGTAGGAAACCGGCACTGGAAGTGCTGGTCTACTTTATAATGATAGTCGAAGCGACTGAAGAAAAGACTCAGAACAAAAGGCGCTCACGACTACAATTCTTAGTCGCTTCGACTTTCACTCAACAGTAGACCGGCACTTCCAGTGCCGGGGAGAAAATTATGGCACTTCGCCCGCAGCCGATGACCAACCGCAAAAAAGCCGCCATTCTTCTGGTTGCGCTTGGCCCGGAAACATCCGGCAACCTGTTCCAGCACCTGACCCAGGACGAGATTGATCAGCTCTCCGTGGAAGTCGCCCGGATGGGGCGGGTCAATGCCCAGCTCCGGGAAAGCGTCATTGAAGAGTTCCATGAGCTGTGCGTCGCCCAGGAGTTCATCGCCGAAGGCGGCATGGACGCCGCCCGCGAAATGCTGATGACGGCGTTCGGCGAAGAAAAAGCCGAGATGATCGTCAGCCGTGTCATGCAGGCGCTCCAAGTCATGCCGTTTGACTTCCTGAAGAAAGCCGATGCGTCGCAAATCACAACGTTTATTCAGAACGAGCATCCGCAGACCATCGCGCTGATTATTGCCTACTTGCAGCCTGTCCAAGCGGCGGCAATTCTGTCCGGCCTGCCGCAAGACCTGCGGGCCGATGTCGCCCGCCGGCTGGCGACACTCGACAAGACCCCGCCGGAAGTCATCCGCGAAGTGGAGAGCGTTCTGCAAAAGAAGCTGTCATCGGTCGTGTCTACCGACTTCAGCCACGCGGGCGGCGTCAAGTCGCTGGTCGAAGTGCTGAATTATGTGGACCGCTCCACTGAAAAAACGATCATCGAGTCGCTGTCGGAGAACAACCCGGAGATCGCCGAAGAAGTCAAAAAGAACATGTTCGTCTTCGAGGACATCATCCTTCTCGACGACCGGGCCATTCAGATGGTGCTGAAAGAAGTGGACACGAAAGAGCTGGCTGTGGCGCTGAAAGGCGTCAACGAGAATACGGCGGTCAGGATTTTCAAGAACATGTCCGAGCGGGCAGCGGCAATGATGAAGGAAGAAATGGAGTTCATGGGACCGGTGCGTCTGAAAGCCGTGGAAGAAAGCCAGCAGCGGATTGTCGGCGTGATCCGCAAGCTGGAAGACGCCGGCGAGATTATTGTCGCACGCGGCGGCGGCGAGGAAATGATTGCGTAACGACGCAGACAAGCCGGAGAAGCGTGGGGTTGAAACCCTGCACGCTCCTGCAAGAACTAAGCACCCTATGACTTCCTGGCTGGACACACTTGAACCACTTGCAGCAGCTCCCCCGCCCCGCTTCACTGGATACACTCCGCAGGCCGCGGGCGGCACTCCGGCCCTTGACACCGCAGAACTGCACGCTCAGGCCGAAGCTATGCTGTCGTCGGCGCAGACCCAAGCGGCAGAGCTGATGGAGGATGCCAAAGCACAGGCGGAAGCGCTGCGGGAAGCGGCCTGGCAGGAAGGCTTTCATACAGGTGGTGTCGAAGCCCGCATCGCCGTCGAAGCTGAACTGCGGGCTGAATGGGCCGCGCGTCAGGAGGCCCTGCGCTCCGAGTTAGAGGCCGTCGCGGCGGACATTGGGGCAGCCCGTGCCAGGCTTTGGCGTTCCCAGGAAAGTGAGATGGTGGCTCTGAGTCTGGACATTGCCAAGCAGGTAATTAAAACGGAAGTGTCCCAGCCGGCGGTCGTTCAGGCCATCCTGACGAATGCGCTGCGGCGGATCACCGACAAAGACAACGTCCGGGTGCGTGTCTCGGTGTCTGATGCCCCGCGCGTCAAAGAAGCCCGCGAAGATTTGATGGAGATTGTGGACGGCCTGCGGTTTATCGAGATTGTAGAAGACCGTAGGGTCGGCGACGGCGGCTGTGTGATTGAAACCAATGCCGGTACCATTGACGCTAAGATCGAAACACAAATCGCCGAAGTTGCCCGTGCGTTAGGAGTCAGCGAGAATGAGTGACGCCCCCCCCGCCCCCAATTCTGGGGGAGACGGAGCCGTAGAGGAGTTGCTTGCTGCGCCCTCTGCTTCCAATCTTTTTCCTATTCCGGCTCCCCCAGAATTGGGGGCGGGGGGGACTTCCGTAGACCTCGCAAAGTATCGCTCCATCGTTCAGCGCCTCGACACGGTGCGGGCGAACGGCCTGGTTACACAGGTCATCGGCCTGGTCGTGGAAAGCATCGGGCCAGCAGCGCAGATCGGCGAAGTCTGCGAGATACGCAGCGGCGGGCGCAGCGCAAAACCCGTCAAGGCGGAAGTCGTCGGGTTTAAAGCGAACCGGGTGCTGCTCATGCCGCTCGGCGAGATGACCGGTATTAAGCCCGGCTCGGAAGTGGTCGCGACTGGGGACATGCCGAGTGTCGTTGCCGGAGACTTCCTGCTGGGGCGCGTCCTAGACGGTCTGGGTGCTCCTGCCGATGGTTTAGGGCCGGTTGCGGGGGTAGGTGCAAAGTCGTACCCGATCAATGCCGCTCCGCCGGACGCGATGACCCGGCGGCGGATTACCGAGCCGGTGACACTCGGCATCCGGGCGATTGACGGCTTGCTGACAGTCGGCAAGGGCCAGCGCATGGGTATCTTTGCCGGATCGGGGGTCGGCAAAAGCACAATTTTGGGCATGATCGCCCGCAATACATCCGCTGATGTCAATGTCATCTGTCTGGTCGGCGAGCGAGGCCGGGAAGTGCGAGAGTTTATTGAAAACGATCTCGGCACCGAGGGCCTTGAGCGTTCCGTGCTGGTGATCGCGACGGGCGATCAGCCGCCGCTGGTCCGCCTGAAAGCCCCGCTTGTCGCCACGGCAATCGCCGAGTATTTCCGGGACCAGGGCAAAGACGTTCTTCTGATGATGGACTCGGTGACACGCCTGGCGATGGCCCAGCGCGAAGTCGGGCTTGCGGTCGGCGAGCCGCCAGCCACGCGCGGCTACCCGCCGAGCGTTTTTGCCCTGCTGCCGAAGATTTTGGAGCGGTCGGGGACCAGCGACAAGGGCACGATCACCGCGCTGTACACGGTCCTGGTGGAAGGCGATGATGAGAACGAGCCGATCGCAGACACCGTGCGGGGCATCTTGGACGGCCACATCTGGCTGTCACGGGACCTTGCCGCGCGGGGTCATTATCCGGCGATTGAAGTCGGGCGCAGCGTCTCGCGGGTCATGTCCCAGGTGACTTCAGGCGAGCAGCGAGCGGCGGCATCCCATCTGCGCGAGACTTTGGCGACATTTAAAGAGGCCGAAGATTTGATCAATATCGGCGCGTACGCCGAGGGCAGCAACCCACGCATTGATGCTGCCCGGCGGCTGATTGAGCCGGTGCGTGCCTTTCTGCGCCAGGGCGTCCACGAGCAGGCCGCAATGGCAGATACCGTTGGCGCTCTTCAGGAAATCTTCACGGAGAGCAATTACGCATGAAGCACTTTCGATTTCGGCTGCAAGCGGTGCTGGAACAGCGGGAGCGGCGGGAAACATTAGCAAAACAAACCTATGCCGAGTCACAGGCCGCGCTGACCCGCGCGGAGCGGCTGCTTTTAGAAATGCGCGAAGTCCGGCAGGCGATTTTGGATGAACTGTGCCGCCTTCGGGTCGAAGCCGCGTCGGGCGGGGCGTTTGATGCGTATGAAACCAAGATGTACCAGGACTATATGCAGATCATCACCCAGTCGCTGCAAGAGCAGGAAAGTGACATTAAGGCGCTTGCGGCCTCCTGCGAAGCGCACAAGCTGCACATGATCGGCACGTCTCAGGACCGGCAAGCGCTGGCGACTATCCATGACCGGCACAAAACAGCCCATGCCCAAGCCGCTCTGCGGGCCGAGCAGGCGGTTATGGATGAGCTGGCGACGACACGTTTCTCTCATCAACAGCGGTCTTAGGAAATAAACATTATGGCAGACGAGATCGGCGCAATTACAGCCCGCATCAGCGAAATCCAGCAGCGTATCAGCGCCCTCAGCTCTCAGCCCGGTGCGTCTCCCCCGGCAGACGCGCCAGTGTTTGAAAAGACACTCGCTGCCGCGCAGACACCGCCCGGCATTGCGTCCGGCGGGAACACAACGCTGCCGGGCGGCACGTCAGGCGTCACCGCACCCCCGGCGTCGCTCGGCCCCCTGCCCGTCTCGCCATCGGACGTCAACGTCGTCCCTCTCGCTTCGGCGTCTGGACCAGGAGATTACGGGACGCTGATTGAAAAATACGCCTCGCAAAACAACCTTCCGCCGAGCTTAGTGAAAGCCGTCATCCAGACCGAGTCTAGCGGCAACCCGCGCTGCGTTTCCGGGGCCGGTGCGATGGGCCTGATGCAGCTCATGCCGGAGAATGTCAAAGAAGCGGGGATCTCCGACCCGTTTGACCCGGAGCAGAACATCGCCGCGGGGACCAAGCAGCTTGCCGGGCTGCTGTCTCAGTACCACGGCGATTTAGATTTGGCACTGGCAGGCTACAATGCCGGGCCGGGCAATGTCCGCAAATACGGCGGCGTCCCGCCGTTCACCGAGACCCGCAATTACATTCAGCGCGTCCGCGCCGCGATGACAAAGTAGAAACCAGCTCTGACCGCAGAACCATGTCCTGAAGGACACGGCTATTGGGCGCAGACGCCGTAAACTACGCCTTCGGCGCACTCAGATTTAGCCGTCTTATTACTCTTAGCCCCACGAAGTGGTGGGTTCCCGGCGTCCGCGCCCAATAGCCGTGTCCTTCAGGACATGGTTCCGGTTCCTTTATGAAAATCGTATTTCCTGTTCTTGGCTTGCTGGCTGCCCTCGGCATTGTCTACGCTTTGGCCTTCTTCGGCGTCATCCCCGTACAGAAGATGGCCGCGAAGTCGCCATCTCTCGCCCACGCGCTGGTTGCTCTGCACCTTGCGAAAGCCAAAAAGCCTGTGTCGGCAACTAAAACGGCTTCCTCTATCCCGGCAGCAATTAGCCCGGAGCAGACCGCCTTGAACGCCGAGGAAAAGCAGCTCGCCGACGGCAAAGCCGCTCTCGCCAAAGACCAGGCCGACTTTGAAGCGCAGAAGCAGACCGCATCTGCTTCCTCGACACCCTCTTCGACGACATCTTCCACTGCTGCCCCGGCACAGGACAGCGCGGGCAAGCTCGACGCGATTTATGCCGCTATGTCCGCCGACGATCTGCTGACCATCTTCGCCAAGCTGCCCGACCCGGACGTGGTCCGCGCCCTCATCAACCTTGACGAGAAAAAAGCTGGTAAAGTGCTGGCCGGTCTGCCCCCCGCCCGCGCCGCCCACCTCTCCCAGGAAATGTCCCATCCCCAGCCTACGTCCCGCGCCGTCGCTTCGCTGTAGCGCTTAGGTTTAGCGCCGAGCGCCCGCCAGCCGGAGCGCCGCCATCACCCGGCCAAAGTTTCCCTTGCCGGCCAGGCTCAGGGCAGTCGTTCCGTCAAGGGCAACGGCGTTGCTATCTGCGCCATGATCGAGCAGCAAAGCGACGAGCGGTGCGCATCCGCTTGCGGCGGCCAGATGCAGGGCGGTCATGCCATCCCCGCGCGTCCGGCGGACACTCGCTCCGCGCTCCAGCAGCAGGCGAGCGGCCGGCAGGCAGGCAGCTTGCGCCGCCTGCATTAGCGGCGTCGCGCCGGAGTCATCGGGCTGGTTCGGGTCATCACCCAAGTCTAAACAAGTTTGCAGGCGGATCATGTCTCCTAGCCGCGCCGCATCGCCAATGCGGATCGGCGTTCGGGAGCGCAGCAGAGAGGCGGCAGCGGACTGATCCCTCTGCGCGGCCCAATCCAAAGCCGTCCAGCCTCGTTTGTCACGGAGCGTGGGGTTCGCGCCGTGTGCCAGCAGTGCTTGGACGACGCCAAATTGCCCGTATTCCGCTGCCCACATCAGCGGTGTTCCGCCTTCGAGGTCAACCGTGTTGACTTCTGCACCGTGATCCAGCAGAAACGCCATCAGGGGTGAAACCATTTTGACACGTGTGTCGCTGCACGAAAGCTCTAGCGACAGAATGCCTGCGCCGGAGGCTGGTGGGTTGATGCTTACGCCTCGTGCGACAAGCCACCGCACCGAATCCAGATCGTTCATCATGACAGCCGAACACATCAGGCTCACTTTAATTTCAGAGCGAGCGAAGCTCGATGCCGGAATATGATGGAGCAGGAGGCGGAAGATCGGCAGATACTTGTCGCGCTGCCATGTGGAGTCTTCAACCGCCAGGTCAGTAAACGACCTGGAATTGCCGAAAGGCTGCGCCGGTGAAGGGGGAACATCCATAGCAGGGATTTCCCAGCCCGCCTCGGCGTCCGCACTTGCGCCTGACTGAAGCGCGGCCTGCACCCCAGGCAGATCGCCAGCTTCAATGGCTGTCAGCAGGCGCCGGTTGGCCGGTGTGTCGGGCCGGATAACTCGGTTCATCGGAGCCGCTGCGATCTGAACGCGGCTCGGCGTCAGGCCCCAGGCCAGAGGAGAGAAAACAAAAAGCGCGAAGAGCATCAGCAGTTTCATCAGTTTAGCTCCCAAGCGTATTAGCTTCCAAGGGCAAGCAGCAGCATGGCGGTCGCCATTGTGTTTTGCAGGAAGTGGCCGAGCATGGAGGGGACGAGGGACTTGCGGGTCTCGGCCATCCAGGCGAAGACGCCGCCGAGGACAGCCAGCGGCAGCATCCCGCCGATGCCGACAGGGTGGACGAAGCCGAAGATGAGGCCCGTCAAAATGATCGCAGGCCAGACGCCGACTTTGAGCTTAGCGGCGTTGTAGAAGACACCCCGAAACAAGAACTCTTCAGCAAAAGGCGCGGCGATGGTCGCCAGCCCAGCCAGCAGTAATTGCGCCCAAATGGTTCCGGCGCTCGCCTCCAATGGAATGGCCGGGTTTGAAGGGGTCGGTCCGGGAATGATCAAGCCGAGAAGAGCAGCCAGGAAAAAGATCGGCAAGGCAATCGCATAGCCCCCGACCCCGTACAGCAGGTTCCAGCCAAGGCGGTGCGTGTTGAAGCCCAGCTCTTCGGCAATGGAGGCTCGCTTTTTCGCGGCAATCGCGATCAGTACGACGACGGGGACAGCGGCGGCGAAGAGATAAGCACAGGTTTCCAGCACGACGAGTGCCGCAACCCGATCCGTCGCCGACAGGGCGATCAGGTGCTGCCGGTACGGCGCAAGCAGGCCCCGGAAATAAAAGAGGTGATGAACGCCGACGCCGCCGAGCAGCCAGCCGATGATATTCGGCATCAGCAGGTACAGCACGAAGACGCCCATTAGATCGCCCGCCCGCAGGCGGCGCTCGTCCAGAGGAACCGTCTCGCGCAGGGTTGGCCAGAAGCCTGGCGGCTTCGGCGCGTGGTCCTCAGACGTCGGCTTCGGCTCCAACGCGCGGGCCAGCAGCGCGAGCAGCAGGCCGACCCCGACAAGCCCCAGACCGAACCAGAGCAGCGTCAAGAGATTGCGCGGTCCCAGCGTCATCAGCGCCTGCGACCGAGACTGTTCTGCAAAGTGTCTCGCGAGGCGCGGGTTGCCCTGCGATTGGTACAGCACCGACAGGGCTGGCCCCAGCCACCAGCGGATATTCGGAGCCGCTCGCAGCAAGGCCGCTCCCTGCGCCGTTTGCACCGGGCTGAGGTGCGGTCCCAACGCGACATCGGCCCATAGCTTGCCTTCGGCAGCGTAGCGCTGCTTTTCGGCGGGGGTGACGCCGACGAGCGACGCCGGGGCGAACGCTGCTGTGGGGTCTAGATTATTTTTCCCTGGATCCGAAAGCCGCTGGTGCAGCAGACCCCGCAAGATAATGACCTGCCGAGCCGCACCGGGCGAGTTCTGCGACCCCTTCTGAAAAGTCTCCGCTTCTTTCAGTGCCCGGTGCAGCGCTGCCGCATCGGGGACTGCCGGGCCGGGCTTGCTGTAAGAAGCCAGGTACGCGCTCTTTGCGTCGGAGCTAGCTGTGACCATAGCTTCTACAGTTTTTTCATCCACCTGCCCGGTCAGGGACGGGAGATGACCGCTGCGCCCGGCGGCGAGGTCCCCGTGCAGCTCAACCACGCGCAGGACCAGAAACAGGCCGAGCAGAACGATGACCCACACCGGCAGGCGGTCACGCTTGTCCGGCAGCGGCAGAAATGAGGCGGTCATTGGGTTGGGTGTCCACCCGCAAGCGCCTGCCGCCGCTTAGCTTCGGCTTCCGCCAGCAGGCGATCCACCGACAGACCCTGCGGGAACCGCGCCCGCGCCTGCTGCCAAGTTTCGACGGCAGCATCCCACTGGCCGTCCTTCTCGTAGGAATGGGCCAGCATCTTCCAGACATTTAGGTCGGCATCTCGCTGCTGGACCGCGTGACGGAACGCTTGCGCTGCCGCCGGGTAATCGTGCTTGGTGTTAAAGTAAAAGAAGCCCAGATTGCGGGACGCATATTCAGAGTGGAGATTTCGGCGCACGCCCAGCGTGTAGTACGCTTCGGCATCCTGCCGGCGTCCGAGGCTGTCCATCAGCCAGCCGCCGTTTGAGTAGGCTTCCAAAAATTGCGGGTCGGCTTCAGTGATAATCCGGTCGAGCGCGATGATGCGCGGGTAATCGCCTTCATGCCAGTAGTGATCGGTCTGGTTCCACAGCGTATCTACAACGCCCGAAATAATTCCATTCGCCTGAACTTGCTGCCGGGCATCGTTCGGCGCGGCATGGGCAGTGGGGCTGAAAAAGAAGCACAGGAGGACAAAGGCGAGGTATAGAAGTGTTTTTGTCATGAGATGGCTTGGTTTCGGGGAGCGGTTAATGATGAAGAGGAACAATGAAGATGGACGAAGAATTTTCAACTCCTCGTCCACCTGCTTTCTGCGCTGCCGCTTTCTGAAGTGCTACTGACCCGGCAGATGCACACCGCGCAGTGCGGCCCGGAACTCGGCTTTGTACTTTTCCTGGTCGCTCGACAAGTGCAGCTCCTCCGTGCGCTGCGTTTCCATGTTCGCGCGGTCCACGATCAGCGACAGAAACTGCAAAAAGCCTTGCAGCTCCGAAGCATAGCGGTGCAGAAACACGATCCGTAGCGCGTCGCCCTCCACTCGTACCGGCGGCTTCAGCGTGTACGGCGTCTGGAGATACACCTGCTCGAACTCGCCGATCCAGACCTCGCCGGGTGCCGACGACAGCTTGACCCCAAACTCAATCGCTTCCCGGTTGTCTTCAATCGAGACCAGCGTGTCCGGGTCTACCTCTTTAAGCAGAACCGCCGGAGAAAACATCCCATTCATCCAAGACCTCCTTCCACTAGAACGCAGCGACAGGGGCTGGCTTCCAGGCCCGCGAACTTCGGCGGCAGGGCCATGAGCATATACTCGCCCGCCGCGATTTTGTCCAGCGCCAGCGACTCCAGCACGACCACGCCTGCGCCGAGCAAAATCTGATGTGTCTCGGCATTGGCCGGCCCGTAGGGACCGATAGACAGATAATCAATCCCGACCAGTCGGATGCCGTGATGCACCAGCCACTCCGCGCCGCTGGGCGCAAGACCCGTATAGTCCGTGTGGAACTTTGGGTCGCGGAGGCGCATAAAGCGCGTATTGTCGGTCTTCAGCAGCACCCGCTCCGCCTTCGGCTCGATATTCGCGTGCTCCAAATCCGCCGCCGTGATCGGACTGCGCCCATAAATCTGGACCACTTCCGCCGGCCCGACCAACGTATTCAAGTCCAGCGCCTCAATCGTCAGCCCGCCCGGCACGAAATGCAGAGGCGACTCGACATGCGTCCCCATGTGCGCCCCGGCGGTCAGCACCGATAAGCTGCTGCTCGCGCCCTTGACCCCGACTTTGTCTGTCCATCGCACCGAGAATCCCTGTTCTTTTGCGTCCGTCTGCGGCATTACCGTCAGCGAAATATCGTGAATGATCATTCCAGCCCTAAAGTCCTAAATCCAGCGTCTCAGCCGCCGGTCCTGTCTTATTTCCTGCCTCTAGTGTACCCAAACGATGCTTCGCCATGTTTACGCAGTCATTCGCTTTAAACGTCACACCCTCAGACTCCAGCAAAGCCCGCTGCCGCTGCGCCCACGCCGCCGAGCGCTTCGCAATGCGTAAATATCCATCGCTCCCGACCACCCGCTGCCAGGGCGCTTCATCCTCGTCTGCGATCTGGTTCATCGCCCAGCCCGCCTCCCGCGCCGAGCAGCCCACGTCGTCCCCCACCTGCCCGTAAGACATCACCTGCCCCGCAGGAATGAGCCGCACCCGGTCCCGCACTGATTTTACCAGCGTTTCGTCTTCCATAGTTATTAGCCAGTCAAGAGCCACAGAATAAATTCCGAGGCTCTTGTCTGTCGCTTCTTTCGTGTCAACGCGCAGGCTTGTTCAGCTCGCTCTCGACCGCGGCCACTACATCAGGGGAAAGGGGGTCGTGGCCGGCGGGGAAGCGACCGACGATTTGGCCGTTTCTGCCGACCAAAAACTTGGCGAAGTTCCATTCGATGTCGCCACCGAACTGCGGGTCGGTCTGCTTGGAGGTCAAAAACGCATACAAGGGAGCTTGATTGGGGGTTTTGACGCTGAGCTTGGAGAAGAGGTCAAACGACGTTTGGTACTTCTGGGTGCAAAACTGATGAATCTCGGCGTTAGAACCTGGCTCCTGCTGGGCGAAATCGTTGGCGGGGAAGGCAAGAATGCGAAGGCCCTTGCTTTGGTACTTCTCGTAGAGGGCTTCCAGCGACTTGTACTGAGGCGTGTTGCCGCAGAGCGACGCCGTATTGACGATTAGGAGGACTTTGCCGCCGTAGCGAGACAGCGGCACGGGCTTCCCAGCGATGTCCGGGACGGTGTAACTAAGGACACCCTTCGGGGCGGGCGGCTTTGCGTAGGCAGGAACGGCAGCCAGCGGAAGCAGGGCAAGCGGAAGCAGAGCGAAACAGCAGGGGAATGTTTTCATTGTGGACACTCTTTCGCCGCCATCTCCCTCTTTTCCTGCCCCACTTTCTTGTTCAACGGCTGGGGTAGATACAAAAAAGTCCGGCACCCAAAAATAGGTGCCGGACAGGAAGAGAAACAGGACGTGGGTTAAACCGTCTGCGCCGCGATGCTGCGCTTGCGGGCCCTAACGGCGAGTGCACCGAGACCGAGAGCAACCAGGGCCAGCATTCCAACCTGCGACGGCTCTGGGGCGGCCGAGGCGGGCGACGTGCCAAACCCAGCAAAACCGGCGGCGAAATTCGCGCCGCCGCTGCCGAAGCCGTGGTTGAAGTAAACAAGCTCAATTTGGTGATTGCCGGCGCTCAGCGTGTCATTTCCCGATGCGAATTGCACGCCGTGAAGCCCGTCGTCGTTCACAATCTCAGTTCCGTCAATGAACAGAGCAGAGCCATCATCGCTGCTGGTGGCGAAGTTATAGGTGTTCATACCGGGCGTGGTCACATTCAGAAGACCGTTGAAGTCAAAAATGCCGTCCTGAAGGTTTGTGTTCAACGGTCCTTTAAAGGAAGGACCATCATTCCCCAGGAAGATGGGGACTGTCGAGTTATCAGTGCCCGAGTAGCCGCCATTGGTCAGTATCGATTCAGTAGAAGTGAAGGTGCCTGTCGCATTGTGGCTCGCGATGAAGGCCTGAGCCTGGGCAATCGTGCTAATGGTCCCCATCGGGGCTTGAAAGAACGTGCCGGTGAGTGTTGACTGAGCGAACGCCGGGTGCACGGCGAAAGCCGTGAGGCCGAGGGCGGCAAGCGTGAAGAGCGCTTTGCGCGTGGTTGACAAGTGCGTGTCCTTTCAAGGTGAGCAGCGGAGGCTACTTGGGTCGGTACTGCTTCGAGAAATAAATGCTTGCGGGTTTGACTTAAGAACTACATTTTACATCCGTAGTATACAGGCTTGCCTGCCTGCTGTCAAGAGTGAAAGACTGCACTATTCTTGTAAGAGATACTACGTCGGGCGCAAAGCCGTCCCGCTTGGGTGGTTTCCCTCTACTCACCCTGCAAAATTCATGCCAAGTATGTCTGCTTTGACAAATTAAAGCAAAAAAAGCCGGGCGCAATTTGCGCCCGGCTTTTGTCCCTGTTTTTGTGAGAACTATTCTTCCTCTTCGTCGAGAAACCGCTCGGCGTCCATCGCGGCCTGGCAGCCAGAGCCGGCGGCGGTGATGGCCTGCTTATAGACGGTGTCTTGGACATCACCGGCAGCGAAAACGCCGGGAATGTTGGTGACAGGGCGACCCGGCTCGGTGACGATGTAGCCCTGGTCGTCCATCTCTAAGTGGCCTTCAAAAAGCTTCGTGTTAGGCGAATGTCCGATGGCGATAAAGACGCCATCGGTGGGGAAAAACGTTTCTTCATCAGTCTTCAAGTTGTGCAGGGTTAGGCCCGTGACTTTGCCAAGCTCCGGGTCATGGATGGCTTTAATCGCACTGTTCCAGACAAACTCGATCTTGGGGTTGTCAAAGGCCCGCTTCTGCATGATCTGAGACCCGCGTAACGTATCCCGGCGGTGAATGATCGTCACTTTAGACGCCATGCGGGTCAGATAGTTCGCTTCTTCTAGCGCCGTGTCCCCGCCGCCAACCACGACCACTTCGCGGCCACGGAAGAAAAAGCCGTCGCAGGTCGCACAGGCGGAGACGCCCTTGCCGTACAGCGCGGTCTCGGTCGGCAGGCCCAGCCACTTCGCCGACGCGCCGGTGGTGACAATTGCAGTCTTCGCCCAAAACTCTTTATCGTCGTCGGTCTTGATGTGAAACGGACGCTGAGAGAAATCCACGGAGGCGACATTCTCGGTTAAAAACTCTGCCCCCACCCGGCCCGCCTGCTGGCGCATCTGGTCCATCAAATCCGGCCCCATGATGCCATGCGCAAAGCCAGGGAAATTTTCGACATCCGAGGTAATCATGAGCTGTCCACCCGGCAGATTTGGGGCACCGCCTTCGATCACCAACGGGTTTAAGTTCGCCCGCGCAGCATAAATCGCTGCCGTGAGACCGGCTGGCCCGGAGCCGATAATCACGACATTGCGCGGCTCGTTTGGGTTTGTCACGTTGGGATCTACGGTGGAAATGTCGGGGGTAGTAGTCACGGGATAGCCTCTTCTAGTCTTGGTTGTGTACTTTCGGTTCTTTTGGCATTACACCTGTTCCTGAAACAAATCTTACCCAGTGCAAGTTCCCTTGACAAGCTCTTGAGTTCCCTTGACAGGCACTTTCGGCGTGTGCTATCGTGTGCATATGCCCCTCCCTGTCGGAAAAGCCTCACAGCGCCTGCTCAGCGTTATTCTGCTCACCCTGCTTCCGATGCCGGCGGTCTGGATGGGAATGTACAAGCTCGACAGTATTGCGTGGACATTTGTATTCTATCACGGCTTCTGCCTGCTGCCGGCGGCGATCTGGGGACGGAAGCTGTGGCGCGGCGCTCTGCGCTGGCCGACGGGGCGGCAGTGGGCCGCACTCTTCATTGCTATTGCCGTCGTGCTGCCGGTGACGCTGTTTGTTTACGGAAAAATCGGACGGATGCTGCTGGACAGCCCAGACATACTGCGCTCGGTCGTGACCGAGCGCGGCTTTCAGATGGCCTGGCTGCTGCCGTTTGGGGTGTACTTTGTCGCCGTCAACGCGACTTTAGAAGAATTGTTCTGGCGGGGCGTGGTCCTCAACGAGCTGCGCGGCATGGGGGACGCGATCTGGACGGTGGGTGCAATTTGGACGGCATTTACCTTTGCCGCATGGCATTATCTGGTGCTGCGACTGCTGCTCCGGCCCGGCTGGGCGGAGCTGACGGTGCTCGGCGTCCTGGCCGCCGGCATCTTTTTTGCCTGGCTGTACCGCAAGACCCACTCCATTATCGTGCCGATTTTGTGGCACGGCTTGTTATTTGATTTTGCGCTGGTAGTCGTCTTCCGCGCGGTTCTGCGCGGGTGAAACGCCTTGTGAGTGACCGATCATCCCACCGGATGACTTTACCACCCAACACGGTGGTAGGCTTGCAGCAAAACGTCGCCGCTGCCGAAGGCGGAGGGGGTCCAGTACTTGCCGTAAGCCGGGCCATTGTTGCGCCGCCAGTTGACCGCGAGAGTCCAGTCGCGGGCGGCGACATAGCGGACGCCGAGGGTCACTTGCCGGCCCTCGGCTAAGTTCGATCCCGGCTTGAGACGCTCCAAGCGCCCGACCAGACTCCACTTTTCGTACTGCGGCAGGCGATAATAGGTGTCTAAGTACCAGCCGGTCATCTGGTTGCCTGCAAGTGTCCCGAACAAATACTCGCCGCGCACGAGAAGCTGAGTCTTGGTGTACCGCAGATCCAAGCCGTTCAGATGTACTGTCCGCATTGATAAAGAAGTGGGGCCGTTCTGCACTGAGCCGTCCCACCGGCTGAAGCCGAAAATTGCCGTGCCGGTATAAGTCTGCGCCCGCGCCGCCGCGCCTCGAATGCGGCCTTGATTGTCCCAAAGCCCTGTGCCGCGCCCGCTGAAGCCCGCCGCTTCCACCTGCACGTTCGGCGGACCACCGGTCCAGGCGACGCCTGGTACGCCCCAGTCCACTGAATGGTAGGCGTAGTCGCCCCGCGCCAGTGGGTAGTCAATCAGGCCCGATGCGTAGGTCTCACGCGGGTCATAGATGCCAAACGGCAAGCGGACAATCCCCGCCGCCGCTGTTCCCGCCATGCCGCCCCACTCCCTCTCAACCGATGCCTGCTGGACTCCATAAAGGCCGTACCGATGGGTTCCGTAAAGCTGGATATGGACGCCGGGTGCAACCGTCGTGTTGGTCCGCAGCGCAGTCGTGTAAAGCTTTGTTCCCGACGCTCCCGACGCCGCGATCCTGCCCCGCAGGTCCAAATCCAGCTCATTGATGCTGGAAACCGTCTGCGCGTGTGCGGCAGCCTGTAGGCCGAGCAGCGCCAGCAGCAGAAAAACCCACTTAAACTCTGTTTTCATGCCGCTGATTATCGGCGTTTTTTCGGTGACCTTTAGAGAGGAAGCGAAGAAGCCTCTCTAATCCCCGCATTTTTGCCGATAACAACGGCATGAAGACTTTATTCGCTTATCTGCCGGCCCTTCTTGCTTTAGCCGCCGCAATCCACGCCGGCCCCGCGTCGGCAGGCGCTGTCAGCGGCACCGTCACCGATGGACACGGGGCGGCGCGGGGCGCAGTCGTGTACTTAACCGGGAACACTGCACAAACTCTGCCCATGACAACGGCGATGGTGGACCAGCGCGACAAGATGTTCACGCCTCATGTGTCGGTAGTGACGCGCGGGACAACCGTGCGCTTTCCAAACGATGACTCGGTGTTCCACAATGTGTTTGCCTATTTCCAGGCCAAAAAATTCGATCTCGGTATGTACCCACGCGGCACGACAAAAAAGGTGACGTTCGACAAGACTGGCCTCGTGATTATTTTGTGTAATGTCCATTCGTACATGAGCGCGTACATCATGGTCGTGGACACGCCTTATTACGCCGTGTCCGACGGCTCCGGCCATTTCCGTCTGCCGAATGTACCACCGGGAACCTACACCCTGCACGGCTGGCAGGAAAGCGGCGTGACGCTGACTCAGACTGTGACAGTGGGCAGCGGCCCGCAGGCTCTCGCGCTGGCTTTAGCCCGGAAGTAGTCTTGATGCACCTGAGCCTTCGCACTAAGATCCTGCTTTTGATTGCCGGAACCGCTGTTGGGCTGATCTCGGTGATCCTGCTGGCGCTCACCCTGCTGATCTCGCGGGAAATGAACCAGGGTGTCCAGGGCGATGTCCGGGCGACCGGCGGCGTTCTGGCCCAGCTTCTGCGCGAGCGCTCGGCGACCCTGCTGTCCCAGGCCCAGGTTGTTGCCGATGACCCGCCCCTGCACGCCGCAATCGGAACGGCGGACCCGGCAACGGTGCTGGATAAGGTCAAAGATTACGAGGAGAAGCTCGGTGTCGCTGTGGTCATCGTGACCGACCAGGACGGCAAAGCGCTGGCCGACACGGACGGCGCATCCCCGGTTCATGCGCCTCTTGGGCAGGACTACGGTATTACCGCCGCTCTGAACGGCCATGACTGGTCGGGCATTACATCTCGCCGCGGTCAGCTGATGCTGGCCGTATCGGTTCCGGTGCGGATTGGCAGCATCGTTTACGGGACACTGACTATGTACCGTCCTATTGATTCGGCAGTCGCAAGCAGCCTGCATGAATCGCTCGGCACGCAGGTCGCATTTCTCGATGCCGGCCGGGTCGTCGGCGCGTCCTGCCCGCTGCCCAAACACCTGCCGTCGCCCTCCACGCCCTCGGTGGTATCTTTGAGCGGCGTGTCTTACTTCGCGCTGTACGCACCGCTGCCGACGACCGAGCCGGCGGCCCGGATGGGTTTTGTTACTTTGCGCCCCTACAGCGTGGCCATGCGCCTGTACCATCGCTGCTTGATTGTCTTCCTCGCGGCTTCCCTGGTCACGCTGCTTCTGGCCCTCACAGGTGGGGCATGGACGGCCCGCAGCCTCACCCGCCCGCTTGACAGGGTCGTGCAGGCCGCTGAAACGCTGCGCCGAGGGGACTGGCCGGAGCAGTTCGCGCCGGGGCGCACCGATGAGATCGGCCTGCTTCAGACTGTCTTCAACGAAATGACGGTTTCGCTGCGGGGCAGTCAGGAGCGGCTTCTGGCACTGATTGACACCGATTTGCTGACGGGGATGGATAACCACCGACGGTTTCAGGAGCGCTTGGAGCAGGAGGTGGGCCGCTGCGCCCAATCGGGCGAGAGCCTATCACTGCTGCTTTTCGATCTGGACCATTTCAGCGACTACAACCAGCAGCACGGCCACGCCGCCGGGGACAAGGCCGTGCAGGACACGGCCCGGAAACTGCAATCCCTGCTGCCCGAAATCGCGGTCGCGTCCCGCTACGGCGGCGAAGAGTTTGCTGTACTGCTTCCGCAATGGCACTTAGCCCAGGCGGAACAAGTCGCCGAGACGATCCGAGCCGGGATTGAAGGCTCCGGCCAGGGCCTGACCCTCAGTGCCGGCTGCGCCGAGTTTGGCACACACTCGGCGGAAGGTGCCGGCTTGGTGCTGGCCGCCGAGCTTGCCGTTTCCCGCGCCAAGCAGCTTGGCCGGAACCAGGTCTGCCGCTTTGACACGCTGCCGGGCGCGGACACGAACGCCGATCCCTACCAGCTCCACCGGTTCTTAAAGGATGAAAGTTTGTCCACTATTCAAGCCCTCGCCGCGGCGGTAGACGCCAAAGATGCCTACACGCAGGGCCATTCGTCGCGCGTTGCCCGCTATGCCGTCGCCCTCGCCCAATCCATCGGCCTTTCCGATGCCGAGGTGGATTTAGTGCATATCACCGGAACCCTGCACGATGTCGGCAAAATCGGCGTTCCCGACGCCATTTTGAAAAAGCCGTCCCGTCTGGAAGACGAAGAGCGGCGCATCATGGAGACCCATCCGGCCCTCGGCGAAGTAATTATCCGCAAAGCGCCCCAGCTGGCGAATACGCTGCCGGGCGTTCGCCACCACCACGAGCGATGGGACGGTAAGGGCTACCCGGACGGCATCAGCGGGGAGAGCATCCCGCAGATTGCCCGGCTGCTTGCGGTCGCGGACACATTCGACGCCATGACCAGCGACCGACCTTACCGAAAGGGAATGTCGTGGGAAATTGCATTGGGGGAAATCGGACGCAGCGCGGGGACTCAATTTGAGCCGCGTCTCGCCGAAGCGTTTGTGTCATTGATGCAGGCGGATTTGGAAAAGAATAGGGCAGTGTAGGAGGAAGACGAAGAGTTGAAAACTGCTCGGTTCCACGCACTCTCGCATTATTCGTATCGTAACGCCGTAATCGGGTCAAGCTTGGCGGCGCGGAACGCCGGATAAATGCCGAAAAAGAGGCCGACGCCGACCGCGAAGCCAAAGCCAAGCTCCGCCGCCCACAGCGGAACATACGTCGGCGGACTGCCATGGGTCAAGACGTTCACAGCCTGGGACAGCCCGTAGCCGCAGGCGACCCCAATCAGACCGCCGAGACCCGATACTACCATCGCTTCTACCACAAATTGCAGCAGAATAGCGTTCCGTGTGGCACCAACCGCTTTGCGGATACCGATCTCGCGGGTGCGCTCCGTCACCGACACCAGCATGATATTCATAATCCCGATGCCGCCGGTCAAAAGCGCCAGCCCCCCCACCCCGCCCAGCACGAGCTGAATGCCATTCAGCACCGTATCAATCTGCTTCAGAATGCCTTCCTGTGTATCCACGACAAAGTCTTTGTAGTTCAGCGGGTGCCGCTGCTTTAAAATGCTCCACGCCTGATCGGCGGCAGCTTCCGCCTCCGAGATGTCTACGGCGCGGGCCGTGAAGCCGTCAATCTTATCGGAGTTCGCGAAGCGCTTCTGCACGGTTGTCAGAGACGTGAAGATGCTGTTGTTGAAGTCTCCCGCGCCGGGGTTCGCATCTTTCTTCGCCAGAACGCCCACCACGACGAGGGAGACTTTTGAGCCGTCATTGGTCGAACACAAAATTTCTTTGCCGAGCGCGTCCGTGTTTGGGAACAAGTCATCTTTGGCTTTTTGGCCCAAGACGCACGCTTTGCCCCAGTTTGCAACATCGTCAGGACGCAGGAACCGGCCCTCCGCCGGCGTGATGTTGAAGGTCTGGTCGAATGTATCCTCGACCCCCGACAGCGTCACCTGCCGCCGGTGCGTGCCGTTCTGGGCGACCACCGATGTATCCACCTTCGGGCTGACCGCATTGATCAGTGTCGCGCGGGCGGCGACAGCCCGCGCATCGTCCATCGTCAGCCCCGAAAACCCGCCGCGTGCGACTGTGCCGACTTTCGGCTCATAGGACGCAAACAGCAGGTTCGCGCCGTTGCCGGCGAACTGGTCCAACACCTGCTGCCGGATGCCCTGTACGAGCGAAATCATCACGATGACCGACATGACGCCGATGATGACGCCAAGCATGGTCAGCAGCGCCCGCAGCTTGTTTGCCCAAAGCGCGGCCAGGGCGACTTGAATAGACTCAAAGATAATCAATTAGGGCGTCTCTTCTGCCTGGTGTCCCCTTTGCCATAGCCAGACACTGCCAGCGGCAACAGCGAGCAGAAGCAACGGCAGAAGCAATGCGCGGGAGCGAGACGCAGCTTGGGCGGCGGTATCCGCCGCAGTTAAAGGGCGCGTTTCAGTCAGCGCGGGGGCATCCGCCGGGACCAGCACGCAGACGGCCCGTGGGACAATCTCGACGGTCAGGCTGTCGGTGCGCCCGCCATCCTCGCCGTCAAACTGGACCGGCTGGGTACGGCGCGGCTTCAGCGTCACTTTTTTGGCTTGATGCACTTCCAAAGATGCGTCTTGATGGGCATGGCCCAGCAAAGCACTTCCAGCCAGGTGCGCCCAGTGGGCCAAAGTCGCAGCCTTGACTATACCGACATCCAGCAGACCGTCGTTAGGAGCTGCCGTCGGCAGAACAGACAGGCCGCCGGTGATCTTGCCCATGTTTGCCAGCAGCACGGTCTTAGCCCGGCGGCGCAGGGGCGGCTTATCGTCTAAATAAATGTCAATGAACGCCCGGCGGCGGGGTAGGTTTTTCAGCGCTGCCCGGAAATACGCCCATTTGCCGAGCTTGTTTTTCGCGGCTCGGTCGGTATCCGCAATCATCTGAGCGTCCATGCCCATGCCACCCATGATGGCGAAGTAGCGTCCCTCGCTTGTCCGGGCGAGGTCCAGCGCGTAGGGCTTACCGGAAAGCGCAACATGGACGGCGTCGGGAACCGTCGTCGGGATACCGAGGTTAATGGACAGCAGGTTGCCCGTGCCGGCGGGCAGGACAGCAATCGGGATATCGGTTCCGACCAGCGCTGACATGGCTTCCATGACGGTGCCGTCGCCGCCGGAGACCGCCAGCAGGTCCACACCGGCCGCCACTGCCTGCGCGGCCAAATCTTTCGCGCCGTTTTTCAGCGAAGTCGCGATAAACTGGCAGGTGTAGCCGTCCACCGCAAGCGCGTCGGAGATCAGCTTTTTGCGCTCTTCTGGGTCCGTCTGGCCGGACACGGGGTTGAAGATGACATAGACGGATTTAAAAGACTTTAAGGGAATATCTGGCATTGTGCAGAAAGTGTACCCGAAACGAGGAACTCAAAAAGCTCTTACCCTCTCGGCGCAGGCCGCAGCGTGACCGATTGCTTTAAAATCCGCATCTCGCGCTTGAGGCGGCTAGACTCTAACTGGGTCATGACAAGGCGGCTGAGGGAGCGCAGGGCTTCCATTTGTTCGGGAGCAAGGATACGCGGGACGTAGTCTATGACGCAAAGAGTACCCAGCGCATAGCCATCGGAGGTGAGCAGCGGCGCTCCGGCGTAAAAGCGGATGAACGGCTCCTGCGTTACCAAGACGTTACGCGAGAAGCGGGCATCAAGGTGTGTGTCACCCACGATCAGCATTTCCGTACCAACCAGCGCGTGAGCGCAGAACGACGCTTCGCGTGAGGTTTCGCAGGAGTCGATGCCGTTTTTGGCGAGAAACCACTGCCGGTTGCTGTCGATGAGACTAATCATGGACAGGGGTGTCCGGCAGATGAACGACGCCAGCCGGGCGATGTCGTCAAAAACAGCGGAGCGGAGCAGGCCAAACGCGCCGTAGCGGCGGAGCGCGTCAAGACGCTCCGGCTCATCACTGGGAACCGGCGCGAAAAGGGATGTGTCGTCAGCCAAAGAGGTGTTCCTGTCAGAATTACGGCCTAGTAGACTTACTGTCTATCTGTTAGTGCATAATCCATGCCAAGAGTCAGCCGCGCAATAATAATGGAAAAGCCACCTGGGGGGGACTCGAACCCTCGACCTAGAATTTAGAAGATTCTTGCTCTATCCAGCTGAGCTACCAGGCGACAAGGACGGGGAATTGAAAAGGGGAAAAGCGGGGTAAGAGAATCGAACTCTCGACATCAGTTTGGAAAACTGGGGTTTTACCATTAAACTAACCCCGCTTAATAGCCCTATTATACGCCGTACAAAAAGAATTGTCAAGAGAAAGATAGGCTTATGAGCGAAATTGAGGCGTGGATCAGCCAGCTAGAGCGCAGCGAAAGCGCTGACGCCCGTGCGGATGCCGCCGAAGAACTCGGCGAGTTCGGCGGCTCCGCCGCCATCATTGCCTTAACGGCGGCGCTGTCCGACTCGTCGGAAACGGTCAAAGTCAGCGTCGTGCTGGCCCTCGGCGAGCTGCGCGTTTTGGACGCCTTTGACACACTGGCCGTGTTTCTCTCGCGCCCGGAACCCAATCTGCGCGGCGCAGCGGCGGTTGCGCTGGGTCAGATCGGTGGGTCAGGTACGGCAGCGCTGTTGCTGCCGCTGGAACTCGATCCCGTGGCTGCCGTGCGGGGGGCGTGTGCGTGGGCATGGGGAACGCTCGGCGATTGGGCGGCGTATGACGCTTTGACCCGTCTCACCCGCGACCCCGACCCTGATGTCGCGGATGCGGCGGCGGAAGCTTTGCGGCGGATGAACCGGCGTAACTGATATGACGGCAAGGTACAATAAAAAACAATGACTGTTTTTCGATCTTTCGGCTCGCGCTTTTTTGGAGCGCGTCTCGCGCTTTTCGGTGTCTGCGCCCTGTTGCCAATGGCGGCAGCACAGGCTTCTTCGCACCATCGGCATCATCGCGCCTCTTCTGCGCCAGAGCAAGTGGTTTTAGACTTGTCGCCCGTTTTGGTACAGCCGTATGTCGTGCCGACGGCAGCTGACCCGGCGCAGGCCAATTATTTGCGGCGCATGAACCTGGAAAACGGCGTTGAAGTGCGCTCCACACGCGGCATTCTGCCTGCCGATGTCGCAACACGCGATTTGTTTATTTTGAGTCTGACGCAGTCACTTGAAGGCGGCTTCGACTCGGTTAATGTCTACGACAAAGGCGTTTTGTCATGGGGCATCATGCAGTGGACCGCCGGGACCAGCGACCTGCCGCCTGTTTTGACGTACATCAAGCGGCGGCTCCTTGCGACCGGGCAGAAGCGTGTCTGGGACAAAGTGTTTGTCGCTCAGGGCTTGGACGCCGATGCCCATGGGCTGATCGCTTATGGGAAGCCGCTTCTGACCTCGGACGACATGCGCCTGGCGTTTCGCGGTTCGGCGATCCCCGGCAATTATGACCCGAAAATCGCCGGCTACTGGGCGACCGTCTTTGCCCGCGCGGGCCGTCAGCCCGCCGTGCAGAAGTTCCAATGCGAGTACGCCGAGCGACGTGTGGACAGCCTCCTGGCCGAAAGTGTGCCGGGGCAGAACACAACGATTGCGGGCATCTGCGGCAATGATCCGTTCGCCGAAGCACTGCTGTTCGCCCTGTGGACCAACAACCCACGCCATGCTTTAGAGTACGTCTCGGATGCTGCACAGGCCGCGCGTCGGCAGACCGGCGAACCCGATCCGGCCCTCTGGGGACCGGAGACGTTTCGCCTCGCACTCCTGGCCCGCTGCCGCAGGTCCCACTTTGGAAACTGGCAGGCACGGGCGGCTTTGGTCGCCGGGCGGGCCGACGCGCTTCATACCGCCGCCCCATCCGCGCTGACCACGTATGAGCGGGTCTGCCAGACCGCGCTGGTTCAGCGCAAACAGCTTGCGAGTCGTCATCAGCCCACGCCCACGCCGCGTCCGCTGCTGTCAAAGCGCAAGCCTATCCGGCATGATCCGCCTCGGCGTGGTATACTCAAAGTATCTTGACCCGTCTTTTACCTCGCATTCTCAAACCGCTGATCATTGCCGCCGTCGTGCTGGGGCTTGCCGCCCTGGTCGGGCGCTCGGTCACGAAGTCGCTGCATAAGCCGCCGGTCCCGCCGCGCACAGTGGTAGTGACGCGCGGCGACATCTCCGTGCAGGTCTCTGAAACCGGCACGATTGAACCTGTAGACAAAGTGGATGTCAAGAGCAAGGCAGCAGGACGTCTGCTGTCCATTCCCATCACCGAAGGCCAATTTGTCCGCAAAGGCCAGCTCATCGCGGTCGTGGATCGGTCGCTGATTGACCCGCAGCTTGCCCAAAGCGAGGCCCAGCTTCGGTCGGCCCAGGCCCGGCTTTCCCAAACGCAGGCGGAGTACGCCTTGCAGGTACAGCAGACGGCGTCAGCCATCGCCGAAGCGAAAGCCGCACTCGCGACCGCCCAGACCCATCTCGCCGTCGTGGCCGCCGCTGCCCGCCCGCAGGAATTGGCCCAGCAGAAAGAAGCCGTAGACCGGGCGCAGATTTCAGTCGCCGATGCCCTGCGGACTCAGAAGCGCCGGGCTGCGCTGCTGGCGCGGGGCTTCATTTCCCAGGCTGACTACGACAGCGCCCAAGTCGCCGTAGACACTGCCGAAAGCACGCTTGCGACCGCGAAGCAGGCCCAGGCGCTGACAGTCGCCGGACCGCGCGTGCAGGATGTGGCCGACGCGCAGGCCCAGGTGGCGTCAGCAAGGGTCCAGCTTGAAGCCGCCGAGGCAAACACCGGGCAGAACGCGGTCAAATACTCCGATATTGCCCAAGCCCGCGCGGCGGTCGCCCAGATCGCTGGGACTATTCAGCAGCTTCAGGTGAGCATCGGGGACACGCACATTGTTGCCCCGGCCTCCGGGCTGGTGCTGAAAAAGTATAAAGAGCCGAACGAGATTGTCCAAAGCGCGACCACGGGCTTTTCCGATGCTCAGTCCATCGTTGCCACTTTGGGGAGTCGTTTGCAGGTGAGCGTTGACATCAACGAAGTGGATGTTGCCAAAGTTGCACTGCACGCGCCCGCTGTTATTACTGTAGATGCCCTGCCCGGCGTTCCGTTTCCCGGCACGGTGACACGGATCGCCCCGGCCTCCACCAATGCGTTTTCGTCCGACAGCAGCAGCAGCAGCACTAGCTCGATTTCCAAGTTTTCGGTCAAAGCGGCGTTTGATCGCAACGACCCGCGCCTGCGCTCCGGCATGAGCGCAAATGTCGCGATTATCAGCCGCCGCCACACGCGCGTCGTTCTCGCCCCGCTCGAAGCCGTGCCATTTTCGGAGGTGTCGGGCCAAGTGACAGTGATGACGGCGTCAGGCAAGCCCCAAGCACGGACGGTGACGACCGGCCTGCGCGACGACACGGAAGTTGAGATCGTGTCGGGCCTTGCGCCCGGCGAAAAGCTGGTCGTGCCCCCGATAGACGGCTCCGGCCGCCGCAAAACCGACATCGGCGGTGGGCCGCCTGGCAATTAGGAACCCCTTGCATTTACTGCGGGTTTCCCTTATAATAAAGCTGGCGAAAAACATACAAAAACTTGTCGCGCGATATAAAGAGAGGGTGAGAATGATTCAAGGACATAAGCAGAGACGCTTGGCAGATAATCTCGGATTGATCGGGCTGGGACTGGCTCTGGCTCTGGCGGTCGCCGGGTGCGGCGGCGGAGGCGGCAACGGCAACTCAGGCGGCGGGAGCAGCACCGGAACGTCCAGCACCGGAACTTCCAGCACGACCGGAACAGTTACCACGGGGACAAGCACGACCGGCACGACGGGCACGACCGGTAGTGACCTGCCGCCACCGCCGCCGACCATCGCACCGTTTACGAAGTAAACATCTGCCATGCTTCGTAATCCGCGGGTGCTGCTGGTCTGTCTTGGGATTGCCATTGCCATTGCGGCGGCGTTGTCTCTCCGCTGGTTTTCCACTTACGCGCCGCTGACGGCGCTTGACGGCGGCGGGCTGCCGGGAGCGGATCAGTTTGCGCTGGAAGCCGATAATGTTCAGGTCGTCGGACGCGGCGGCGGCACGGTCCATTGGCGCATGAAGGCGCAGACGGTAGCCCTCAGCGCGGACCGGCGGACCATCACCATCACGGGCATTCATCGAGGAATACTGTACGGAGATGCGGGCCGGCCCAGCGTCCTCGTCTCTGCTGCTCGCGCCGTCTACGGGACCCCGTTCGGCTCCATCGGCTCCGGCAGCGCGGGGGACTTGTCTGTCTCGGGCCATGTCACCGCCCAGGTGCTGAGCGCAGAGCATCCGACGCTGAAAACAGAGCGGATGGAGTGGAACACGGTTTCTAGTGTGCTGACCTGCCCGGTTTCCGTCACGGCCCGGCTGCCGAAGCTGACCGTCACGGCGGGCAATGCCGCGTACACATCCCCGCCGGGTTCGCCCCTGCACGGTGTTTTGCACCTCGGCGGCGGGATCCAAGCCCGGTTCGACAGCACACGCGGTCTGGCCGACTTAACCTGCCCCGGCCTGACATGGAGCGCCGATGGGCAGAACGCTCAGACACTCGGCCCAGTTTCGGCGTTGATTCCCGGCGGCTTCGGCACGGCCACCGCCGCCGACATCTCGGTCAACACCCGCACCGGCGATCTCAGTGGTCACGGCTTGCGGGGAACACTGCATCTGTCTTCCGAGGTACAATAAGTCATGCGTAACCCGTTACCACTTTTGACGCTGCTTCCCGCTGCCGCCCTCGGCGTACTTCTGCTGCGTCCCGATGCCGCCGTTCCCGCGCACGCTGGGGCAGCCGCCAAACCTGCCGAATATGTGACTTATGCTTCCGGCATGGCCCAGTGGCTGTCCGCCCCGCACACGCTGGAACTCAGCCAGGGAGTCCAGTTCGGGCAGGACGATGCGACGCTCAAAACGAATGCCGCCGTGGCGCTTCTGGACAAAGATCAAAACCTAGTCAGCGCCAAAGCCCAGGGTCCCGTGCATTTGTTTGATCCCCAAGATGATTTGACGGGCCAGCACGGCTCGGTAGACTTTACCAAGCATCTCGCGACGCTGACGGACAGCATTGTGCTGGTCGTCAAGCCTGGCAAGCGTGAGGTGAACGCCGACGGCACCTCGGTCCGCAAGCAGTTCAAAGACCCGGCGACCTTGACTTGCCAGGCCATGACCTACGATTACAAGTTCAAGGTCGGACGCATTCCGGGTCCGCTCACCGTCACGCAGGTCATCCAGACCAAAGATGACGGCCCACAGACGCGCGTCCTGACCGCCGACGCCGGGCTGTACAACGGCAAGGCGGAGACCATTCAGCTTGTCGGCGACATTAAAGGCACCTATAGCGACGGCAGTGTCATTGAAGGCAACACGCGGACACTCGGTAAGCCTGTCGTCATCAGCGTCAAAGAAGGCTCCGAGTCAATTCTGGTGCCGTTCCCCACAACAGGCCACTTCACGACTAAGCCGCAGTCAAAAAACAGCCAAGACGACACCAAAGACGATGAGCCGGACTTGACCCTGCCGACGCCGCCCGCCCACACGCCCGCGCCCGGCGACCCCGCCCCGGCGGCGCCTCAAACGCCGCCTGCCGCTCCCCTTGTTGCGCCGAAGCAGACGCCCGCGCCCGCCGCTGCGCCCAGTTCTAACGTGCCGGCGACCGGTGCGCCCCCTGCCCCCGGCGGCGCAGCAGGAATACCGTAATGGAAATCCTGCACGGGACCGCCGCCGCGCCCGGCGTCGCCATTGCTGCCGCCGCGCGTTTGTCCGACGATTTCGGCGCGGTCTCCCTGTCCCCTGACCGGCTCCGGCGGCTCGGCGAGCGCCTGCGGTCGTTTGGTGTGGAAAACCCCGAACCCGAACAAATCATCCTCGTGGCAGATAAAATCCCCCCGGCGTTCTGGCTCGCCCCCCTGCCCGGCGTCCAGATTGTCGGGCTGGCCGCCCAGTCCCCGCTGCTGCTCTCCCCGAAGCCGGAAATGCCATCAGTCCTCGGCCTCGGCGAGATGCTGCTGCGCTCGGTGGAGGAAGACGATATCGTCATCATAGACGGCGACCGGGGCCGGGTCTATGTCGCGCCCGATGCAACCACCGTCGCCCGCTATCAGGCTCCCCTGACACTTTCCCGCCGGTTCTTTCTCGAAGGCGCTCACCTCCCGGCCCGGACGGCCTCGGACAACCGGGTCATCACAGTCCTATGTGCGGCCTGGTCGCTCGCACAAGCCGAGGCCGCGATGGCGTCGGGCGCGGATGGCCTCGTGGTTCCTGCCGGCAATGATTTTCTCGGCACGGATACCCTGCCCCAGACCGCCGGGGAACAGGCTCAGACACTTGGCGATCTGGCCCGCATCATCGGCGGTCAGCCGCTTTATCTCGACATTCCCCATGAAAACCTGGCTTTGACCGCCCTCGTGCGCGGCGCGGCCCGCCTGCCGCTGCATTTAGTTTTGCGCGACCCATTTGAGCGCGAGGAGCTTCAAGAGCGCCTCGATGAGATTGAAGCGTCTTTGGAAGAAGACGATGTGCTGTTCGGGCGCGTCCAGCTTGAATGCGGCTTTGCGACCGAGGGAGGCGACGCTGAGGACGACCTGCCGGAGACGCTGGACGGCTTTGCGGGGACGTTCCTCACCGGCAGCCTGCGCGGGGCATCATGGGAGCGGCTGCTGCGGGCGGCGGGTCAGGCGCGTCACGCGAGCAAGCCGGCCACCGTGCGGATCGGCGGCGACTGGTGGCCGCAGGTCTTGGGCGACACACTCGGTATGGGCTTCGGCCAGCTCATCGTCCCCCCCGCCGCCGTCGCCGACATTAAAGATGCGGTGCGGGAATTGTGAGAGAAACTCCCCCCAACCCCCAATAATGGGGGTGCTGGAGGCAGACAAATCTTAGTCTGTATTGCTCCCCTATTATTGGGGGCCGGGGGGAGTTCTTGCTCGCTTTCCTATAGCCTCTTAGCCTACCTCGCATCGCACCATGCCTATCCCCCTCGCCATCACCACCTCAGTCAAGTCTTTTAAGCCGAGCACCGCTCTGGAATCACAGGCACGGGCCTATGCCGCCGAACTCCAAGCGCTTTATGTTCCACGCATCGGTCTGTCCCTCCCAGATGTCTTTGCCGCTTCCGATGCTGACCGGCTGCTGATTGTCGGGGCGGATCATCTGCGCCTGCGGGACCGCGCCAGCGGCACGGAATACTTTTTTCACCCCAACTTGTTTCAGGTCCGGGCCGCGAATGTCCTGCGGGGTGCTCCCGACCATTTTTTAGAGGCAACTCAGCTTCAGCCCGGCGATTCAATTCTTGACTGCACATTGGGGTTTGCGTCGGAAGCCAGCCTGGCTTCGCTTGCCGTCGGCGATGCAGGCCGGGTGGTCGGTCTGGAAAGCGTGCCGGAGCTTGCGCTCGTGACGCGCGTCGGCGTCGGGAGCTTTGAGCTGCACAGCGCACGTCTCACGGCGGACCTGCGCCGGGTGCAGGTGGTCACTGCAAATTCTGCCGAGTATCTGCCGCAGTGTGCGGACGCCTCAGTTGATGTCGTTTATTTTGATCCCTTCTTTGAGCATCGCCTGTCAGGCTCAGAGGTCTCGGTGTCCCCTTTGTTCGTCTTCGGCAATCCAGCCCCGCTCCGTCCCGACACAGTTGCCGAAGCGCGGCGGGCGGCGAGGCGGCGGGTCGTGATAAAGCACCCGCGCGACGAACCGCTGCCGGAACCTTTGCAGGCGTGGGTAACGGAAACACTCAGCAGCCGCAAGCGGCGCGTGGTTTACAGCGTTATTGACCGGCGTTAAGAACCCCTCCCGCCGCAAACGGCGGGAGGGGTTCTTAACGCTCTACCAAAAACCAGTGCAAGTTTTGTGCCGCCTGGGGTACAATAAACGAAATCCATTCCACCTGACCCAATTCAAGATCGAAATGAATCAGTAAAGACAAGCAGGAACTATGAGCGATTTAGAAGAGTTTTACGGACCCAATGCCGGGTACGTGCTGGACCTCTACGAGCGCTACCAGCAGAACCCCGACGCGGTGGACCCCGCCACCCGCGACATGTTCCAAGACTGGAACCCGATTGCTGCCCAGCCCCTCGCTCGATACGAAGTAATGCCGAAGGGCATAAACGGAAACGGCACAGCGATTAAAAACGGCGCGGTGCCCGCCTCCGCACCGGCTCCCCAAGCTGCGGTTCCCCAGATTGACGTGATGAAAATCGTCCACGCCGCGCGTGTAACTCGCCTTGTGCGCGAGGTAGGGCATCTGACGGCGCATATTGACCCGCTTGGCAGTACCCCGCCCGGCGATCCCAGCTTGGAGCTGTCGTCGCACGGCCTCACGGAAGCCGATCTCGCGGCGCTGCCGGCGTCGGTCGTCGGCGGACCACTGGCGGCTGGCGCGGCGAACGCCGCCGAAGCACTTCAGCGGCTGCGGGCGGCGTATTCGGGGGCCATCGGCTACGAGGACGGCCATATTCAGAACCCAGCAGAGCGCGGATGGGTGCGCGACGCCGCCGAAAGCCGCCGGTTCTTTACGGGCATCACCGACGATGACCGGCGGGCCGTCTTGAAACGGCTTTCGGAAGTGGAAGGACTGGAAAAGTTCCTGCACACGACGTTTGTCGGGGCCAAGCGCTTTTCGATTGAAGGCGTGGACGCGCTGGTTCCCATGCTGGATCAGATTGTTCACGAAGCGTCCGCCGCCCACACGCATGAAGTGGTCATGGGCATGGCCCACCGGGGGCGGCTGAACGTGCTGGCGCACATTCTGGGCAAGCCGTACACAGACATTTTGCAGGAGTTCAAGTCCTCCAAGCAGGACGACGGCGCTTCGGTCGCAGGCGGCTCGCAGCAGGGCTACTCCGGCGACGTGATCTACCACGGCGGCGCACGGCTCGACTTCAGCGACAACGGTGTCGAGCAGATGCCGATCACGCTGACCCCAAACCCCAGCCACTTGGAGTTTGTGGACCCGGTTGTCGAAGGCCGCGCCCGCGCCGCCCAGGATAACCGGCAGAAACCCGGCAAGCCGGTCCAGGACCCGAAAGCATCGCTCGCCATTATGATCCACGGCGATGCCGCGTTTCCCGGTCAGGGCATTGTCGCGGAAACACTGAACTTATCCCAGCTTCCCGGATACTCGGTCGGCGGGACGATCCACATTATCACGAACAACCAAATCGGCTTTACAACTCTTACCGGCGACTCGCGCTCGACCTTGTACGCCAGCGATTTGGCGAAGGGCTTTGAGATACCTATTGTTCATGTGAATGCCGACGACGCCGAAGCCTGCGTCGCCGCTGCCCGCATGGCATTTGCGTACCGCGAGAAGTTCGGTAAAGATTTTCTCATTGACCTGGTCGGCTACCGCCGCTGGGGACACAACGAGGGCGAAGAGCCGTCGTATACCCAGCCGCGGATGTACGAAGGCATTCGGTCGCATCCGACGGCCCGCGCCATTTGGGCGAAAGAGCTGGAAGCGCAGGGAGTCGTGACCGAGGCCGACGCACAGGCGATGGTAGCGGAAGTCGTGCAGAAGCTGACGGATGCCCGCAGTCAGCCGACCGGCAAAGGTCTTGCGAAGGGGCTGCCGACGCCGGAAAACTTAGCCGAGTTCGCCAAGCAGTTCCGCACAAATGTTCCTGCCGAAGAGCTTGTCGCACTGAATGAGGCGCTGCTGGCACGACCCGAAGGCTTCACGGCAAACGCCAAGCTGGAACGGCTGTCGCTTCAGCCGCGCCGGGCGGCCATCACGACGGACGGCGGTATCCGGTGGTCTCACGCGGAAGCACTGGCGTTTGCGTCCATTCTGGCCGACGGCACTCCCATCCGACTGTCCGGGCAGGACGCGCAGGCCGGCACGTTCAGCCAGCGGCATTTAGTGCTGCATGACCCGACGACAGGCGAGACATACAGCCCGCTGCAATCGCTGCCGCAGGCAAAAGCCTCGTTTGCGGTCTACAATAGCCCCCTGTCAGAGAACGCTGTGCTGGGCTTTGAATACGGCTACTCGATGCACGCCGCCGGGTGCTTGGTCTTCTGGGAAGCCCAGTTCGGCGACTTTGCAAACGGCGCTCAGGTCATTATTGACCAGTTCATCGCGTCCGGCAACTCCAAATGGGCGCAGACGCCGTCACTGGTCCTTTTGCTCCCACACGGTTATGAGGGCCAGGGACCAGAGCATTCTTCCGCGCGTTTGGAGCGTTATCTAGAGCTTGCCGCGAATGGCAACATGCGGATTGCGTATTGCACCACGGCAGCTCAGTATTTCCATATTCTGCGCCGCCAAGCCGCACTGCTCGAAGCCGCGCCACGTCCGCTCGTGCTGATGACGCCCAAAGGTCTGCTGAAGGTAGACAAGCCGCCGGTCGGCTCGTCGCTCTCGGATTTGTCGGAAGGCAGCTTTCAGCCGGTCCTAAATGATCCCCGCGCACGGGATAACTCACAAGTCACCCGTCTTGTCCTCTGCTCCGGCAAAGTATATGTAGATTTGGTGGCCCGCGAAGAATACGCGGCGGCTTCCAGTATCGCCGTTGCACGGATTGAAGAGCTGTACCCGTTCCCGTACCCGGAGTTGCGGGAAGTCATGGCCCAGTATCCGAACCTGCGGGAAGCCGTCTGGGTGCAGGAAGAGCCGCGTAACGCCGGGGCGTGGGTGTTTGTGTCGTCACGCATCCGTGAATCGCTGCCGCCGGGTGTGGAGCTAACTTTTGTCGGTCGCCCCAAGTCGGCCAGTCCATCGGAAGGTTCCAAACGCCGCCATGATGTGGAGCAGGGCCGCCTGCTGGCCGCCGTGCTGAGTGATGTTCCAAAACCGGCCTTGAACGGCGCAAAACCGAAGGGCGACACTATGAAGGACGATAATTTGAAAAGGAGCGCCATTCATGCCCGTTGAAATTCGTGTCCCGCAGATGGGAGAATCAGTCACCGAAGCCACCATTTTGCGCTGGCTGAAAAAAGAAGGTGACTCGGTCACTGCCGGTGAAGGTATTGCCGAGCTTGAGACAGACAAAGTCAATGTCGAGGTCCCCGCCGATAATGCAGGCATTATCCAGAGCTTTGCTCATGCCGAAGGCGACACTGTGGCCGTCGGCGATGTGCTGGCGGTGATAGGCGACTCCGCCGCGCCTGCTGCCGCTGTTCAAGCGCCTGCTGCCGCTGTTTCCGCGCCGGCAGCGAATGGGCAGAACGGCGCGTCGGCTCCCGCCGCGTCGCCACTGGCACAGGCGCTGGCCGAGGAAGCGAAGCTGGACTTGTCTCAGGTCAAAGGCACCGGTCCCGGCGGGCGCATCACGAAAGACGACGTAACCAGCCACCTGGGCCAGAGCAGCCAGACTGCTCCCGCCCAGGCCGCCGAGCGCAAAGAGGAACGCGCCGCCGAATACGGAACTTCGCTTCCCGCCCCGACCTCAACGCCGCCTGCATCGGTCCCCGCCCCACCGAAGCCTGCTTCCGCACCGACTTCATCCGCGAACGGCCGCCCCGAAAAGCGAAGCAAGATGACCCGCCGCCGCCAGACGATTGCGACCCGCCTCGTCGAAGCCCAGCACACGGCAGCAATGCTGACGACGTTTAACGAGATTGACATGACCGCCGTGATGGCAATCCGGGCCAAGCGCAAAGATACGTTCAAAGAAAAGAACGGTATCGGCCTCGGCTTTATGTCGTTCTTCACGAAAGCCTCTATCGGAGCACTCAAAGCGTTCCCGCTGCTGAACGCCGAAATCCAGGGCCTAGAGATTGTCGAAAAAGGCTACTACGACATCGGGATCGCGGTCGGCACCGACGAGGGCCTCGTCGTTCCTGTGGTCCGGGACGCCGACCAGAAGACCTTCGCCGGGATTGAAAAAGCAATCTCCGACCTCGCCAAACGCGCCCGCGAGAACACGCTGACGCTGCCGGAGCTTCAGGGCGGCACCTTCACCATCACCAACGGCGGCATCTTCGGCTCGATGATGTCCACGCCGATCCTGAACGCCCCACAAGTCGGCATTCTCGGCCTGCACAAGATCGAGCAGCGCCCGATGGCGGTGAACAATGAAGTCGTTATCCGACCCATGATGTACGTCGCGCTGTCCTACGATCACCGCATTGTAGACGGCGGCGAAGCCGTGCGCTTCTTGGTACGCATCAAAGAGCTGATCGAAGACCCCGAAGCCCTGCTGCTGGAAGGGTAGGCAAAACCTGAAAAAGCCGCCCGGTCAAGTAGCTGGGCGGCTTTTCACTTGACAGCCGCTTTATATAAAGGTATAACTATGTCGTGATGCTGCACAAAGACACTCCTCATATACTGATTGATATGGAAACGCTGGAACGGGTTGCGCCGATTATCCGAAACGTCGCACACCCGACTCGTTTACGAATTTTGGACTTTCTGCGTCAGCAAAACCGTCCCTGCACGGTGACGGAGATTACCGGCGCGGCAGGAGTCGGCCAGGCACTTGTCAGCCAGCAGCTTCGCATCTTGAAAGATCAGCAGGTGCTTTCCGCGCGGCGCGAGGGCAACTATGTTCTTTATGCCATTGCCGAGAGGAGCGTCCTGCTTCTGCTGGACTGCATCCGCCAGCATCAAGCGTAGCTCACTCTTTTTTCGGCGCGGAACATAGCGACGTCGCTACTTACATATGCCAACAATAGGAGTAATCATGTCTCAGAAAGTATCGGTGCGAGAGGCGGCGGAACAGGTAAAAAACGGCGCGTTTCTGCTGGATGTTCGCGGCTTTGACGAGTTCGCGACAGGCCATGCGCTTCCGGCAGTTTGTATTCCCCTGCCCGATTTGGAGCGGCGGGTGGGTGAAGTTCCCACAAACCAGACGGTTCTTGTCATGTGCCAGTCTGGGGGCCGCAGCGACATCGCGGCGGCGCGTCTTCGCGCACTCGGCATGGACAGCATCACCGATGTTGCCGGCGGCTTCCAAGCATGGCGGCAGGCAGGGCTGCCAACGGTAAAACAATCCAGTGTTGTTCCACTGGAGCGGCAGGTACGGATTGCTGCCGGCGTCCTTGTTTTCGGCTTTTCTTCAGCGGCCTTGCTGGTCAACTTCCGTTACATTTACGGAGCGGTATTTGTCGGCTTCATGCTGGCGCTGACAGGAATGCTCGGAATCTGCCCCATGATGTCAGCGCTGAAGCTCATGCCCTGGAACCGGACGGCATAAGGGGAAGCGGTACGGCATGATAGGACAGCAGCGATGGACAAAACTTGCTCGAAGTACCGGAAGCATCTGCAAGAGCTAATCGGTCAGCTTCGAGTCAGCATTCCCGGCACCATGAAAGGCTTTGGACTGCTGCATCAGGAGAGTGTGACGGCTGCATTGCGTTTCATACCCATGAAGCGCTGGCACAGGGGGCGGCGCACGAGCAAGTCTCTGAAACCATCGGTGTTGCGATTTCTATGGGCGGCGGTCCGGCGCTGATGTACGCCGCTCATGCCATGGAAGCGCTTGTGCAGTTTGAAGCGGAGCAAATGGGCTTGTGACACGAAAAGCCGCCCTGGTCATATTAACCGGGGCGGCTTTTTCGTTTTAGATTTTGCCTGCTACATAAGAGAAATCATTTCGGATGTGACTTTCGGGCGCAAGGCTTCCAGTGTCGAGTTCAGGTCGAACCCCGGCATCCAAGATCAGAGTTTTGAGAGCGAGATAAAAGGTTTTGTTGACCGTGCCTTCGGAAAGGCGTTCAATCCAAGCCAGCCGTGCCATCGTCTACTCATTCATAAAAGCGTTCAAACATGGCTGTTCAGCAAGACATTTAACGCCTTTTTTATTTAAACCTTTTCCAATCTCCGCCGCTTGATCCCGTACCTCGTGAAGAAACAAGAGACAGACTGCATTTTCTAGTGTCGCCATGTGCTTATTATAGCACGAGGGGCAAAGACGGCTTGCCTTACTCACAGAGAGAAAGCCGCCCCGGTCAGTGTGACTAGGGCGGCTTTTTTGCGTTTCATGTGGGGTCTTACCGATGAGCGGCGAAGGGCAGCGGCGGTGGGGCCAGACCGGCGGGGGCCGGGACACTCAGCGAGGATGCCTGGAAGGCGAAGACCCAGTAGCCAAGGTACGGGGTTAAAGAGTCGGACGCCGGAACGAGGGCGGTGTAGCTTGTGCCATTGAAGCCGTACAAAGTCGGCTGAACGACGGCCGCGCTGGCCGCGTCCGTCAGCAGGCCGACCGTGGCTCCAGCAGAGTTTACGACCGAAATAGTAGACAGCGGCGCGGCGGCGGTGAACGGGTCGCCGATCTGGTTCCATCCCTGCTGCAAGGAAATCGAGTAGGCTGCGGCTGTCGAAGCCGGTGTTCCCGAAACATGCAAGTAATTCGCGGTCGGGAACCGAATCCAGTAGCCCTGGCCGAGACGCAGGGTGTCGGCGGGCGCGGTCGGATAAAAGACGTAGCTGCCGAGCGCCGGCTCATACTGGATCAAGCGCGGGGCAAGCTGGGCCTGGGCCTCTGTCAGGCCGAACACGGCGGCGAAGTCACCGACGCCGGTGTAGTCGAACGGCGCGGAGATCATCTGCAAGCCGGCGGCGTAGGTGTGGGCGGCAGGGAGGACAAAGTTCTGAGTTACCGCCGCCCCCGCCGTCAGTGTCGTGAGCGTCACCGACGTGCCGGAAAAGTTTTCCGTAGTCGGCGCAGTCACCGTGCCGGTGGAAACCGTAATCTTCAGCGACAAACCAGCAGGGACCGAAAGCGTGTATGCGCCGGTCGCGTCGGTGGTAGTGGAGGAGGCGGCGACGCCGGTAGTGCCGACAATCGCCGAAACAGTCGCGCCCGCGATCGGCGCGGCCGGTATGCTGCCGTCGGTGACGGTGCCGGAGAGTGTCGCCGTGCCCGTCCCGGCGTTGGTATTGACCGAAAGAGCAGCGATAAGCGGCGCTCCCTGGAACGAGCCGAGGCCCGACGCATCATCGTAGCCGGTCGTCGCCTGGTAGAACAAATTGGAGCCGGTCGTGATGTCGTGGAAGTCAGCGGCGTATCCGCTGGTTGTGGCAATCGGGTACAGCACCGGGTTCATAAACCCGACCGGACCGAGGCCGTTAGTCGCCCGCTGCTGGTTGATCAGAGCCGTGTAGCCCGCCCATAGCGGCGCTGCGGCGCTGGTCCCGCCAATCACTTCCGCCACACCGTTGACATAGATCACATAGCCGGTGTTCGGGTCCGCGTTCAGCGTAACATCGGGAACCTCCCGCTTGATTGCCGAGATGCCGAATCCGAGCTGGTATGACGGCTTGACCCAGAGGTCGCTGACGCCGCCGCCGCCGCCTTCAGGATTGAGATCGGATGCCCCAGCACTCCAAACAGTTTCGCCGACATAAGCGCCGGCGATGGCGGCTCCCGTAGAACTTGTGCCGGACGGGACAAACGAAAGGGTTGTGCCGCCGACCCCGGTGGCGTAGGGCTGGGACGCCGGGTTGTCCACCGAGGGCGAGGTCAGCCCAAGCCCCGTAATGCCGTAAGAATCATACGCGCCGGCATCCCCAGCGGCGCAAAAGAGAGATTGTCCCTGTGCGGCCATCTGCTGGAACAGAGTGTTCTCACCCTGGATAATGGCGGAGTCTTCGACATCTTCCGTGATGCCCCAGCTCACGGAAATGGCTTGCAGCAGAGGCTTCTTGCTGCCGTTCGGGTTCAGGTCGTTCGCCATCCGGGTGAAAACGGTCAGCGGCGCAACAGCATCCACATTTTGATCGTCTTCATAAACATAAATCCCAGTTGGGGAGGGGGTCAGTGCCAGGATCATATCAATGTCGAGCGTCACTTCCGTCTGTCCGTCCACAGACAGCGGGACGCCGCTGTAGCCGCCGAGCAGGATGTTCGTCACCGGCGCGGCCGCGCCGGTCAGCACGGTCGGCAGGGCAAACTGGGAAGTGTACGCGGCGATATCGGAGGAAACGTAGCCATCAAACTCCAGCAGGCCGATGTTCTGGCCCGCCCCCGTCAGCGCCCCCGCCGGCGCGGCGGTCGACGTACCATAGAGCGGCGTGATGCTGCTCAAGTTGTATGCATACTTGATGTCGTTTGGTGCCACGCCGCCGAGCGGCCCACTGCCGATCCCCCCACCGCCGCCGCCGATAGGAACCGGAGCATGGGGTGTCAAAGGGCTTGGGGTAGGCCTCCGTAGGTGCGGGTGCATCTGCGCGACGTTGCTCAGGCCCGCGATTCCGGCCAGGCGCACAGCAATCGAGCGTGGCAGGGTCGGCGCGGCGCTGTTCGAGAACGCGACCCGGCCATCCGGCAGGCGGTAGCGGCTCATCTGAACACCGAACGCGGCTTCAATCTTCGATGACGATCCGGCAACACTTAATAATGTCCGGCCCGGCGAAGTCACGGTAATGGTCAGTCCCTGAGCACGGGCATAAGCGGCGACGGCATCGTAGTCTGCCTGCGTCGGCCCATACTGCGCCGTGAAATCGGGCGGAGTTAAAAATTGGTGGTACAGCGGATCGCCGGGCGTGTACTGCCGCCGGAGCAGCTCGGCCAGCTTATCTTGGTTTCGCAGCGGCAGCGTCAGCGCGACCCGCAGAGGTGTTTGCGCGTCCAAGCGCCCCAGCAGATGCGCCGCGCGGAGGCGGGCCGGAGGCGGTGCAGTCCCGGCCAGCGCAAGGCGCGGCTCAGCGGCATGGGCCATCTGGCCGAGGCAGCCGAGCGCGGCGATGGACAGCAGCGATTTGGTGAAAAGTGACCGCACCGTGGCGGGGGAAATTTTGGCGCAAGAGAGATTGGCATGCATCGAGAGAAGGCTCCTTCAGTCGGACGGGTCTAGCGGGACGGAGGCGGGGCAGTCTGAAGTGTATCACGGGTACTTCTATTCCTTCTATTATAAGGCAAAGTCGCCGTGCTGTCAAGCGGAAATTTTATACTGAAAGTTTACGCGCGATACGCCGCGGAAGTTGTTTCGTGGCCACCCCAGGCGTAACATCAGTGGCTCAGAGCCGCTGACCGAACGGATCGTCGCGAATTTGGCCGATCCGGCACAGGCGGAGTCCAAGATAGACCGGAAGAGCTAAGACCGTGTTGTAACACACTTCCCCGCCGGTCTGAGTCAGCCAGCGGCGCAGGTGATGCAGCGCCGGATTTGGCGCAATCAGGGGTGCAGATTCCCTCAGCCAGCAGGCTTGCGGCAAGCGTCACCAGCGGCGGCACGAACAGGTTGGCCCGGATGAGACTGCTGCCGAGACTTCCGGCAAGTGCCCCGGCGAAAATCCGGCTCGCAAAAAGGCTGCCATAAGCTGCCGGAAACGACGCCGATGCCAGCAGTCCCGCCCAGAAAACCCAAAACGCTTCCACGCAGGCTGCCGACCAGAATGGCGCTGCTGCACAGGAAAACCAGCGGCAGGTCCGGCTCTGCGCCCCGAAACGCAACCGCATGGGCGACCCGGCCCTGCAAAACAGCAGCCATCCAGATCAAAAATGCGGCCAGCGCCATCTGGCGAGTTGGGATCATTGCCGACCGCCCCCCGCCACGGGGGACTGGATGAGGAATGCTTCTTCCAGATGATCAAAGTCGGCAGCAGGACGCAGCCAAGCGGTTTGCAGCGAGCGCGTCTTGTCTACCGAGATGGACTCTACCGTACCGAGCGGTATGCCGGGTGGGAACACGCCGCCGAGGCCGGATGTGATAACGGAGTCGCCGACATGCAGCACGGCGTCGCTTCGGAGGTATGTCACCTGCATTCGCCCGCCGCTCCCCTGGCACAAGCCGACCGGCCCATGCGGGGTGTGGTTCTCAACCACCGCACCGACCGAGCTGCCGCTGTCGGTCAGCAGAAGCACCGTGCAGGACCCCGGCGAAACGTCCAGCACCTGCCCGGTCAGCGCTCCGCTCGGCGACAGCACAACCGACCGGGGATGAACCCCGCGCGTGCTGCCACGGTTCAGGGTCAGCGTGTCAAAGTGCGGGTTTGGCTTCAGCGCCGTGACCTGTGCGGCCAGAAGAGGCCGAAGGGACGCCTGCTCGAAGCCGAGGAGCTGGCGCAGGCGGGCATTCTCCGCCTGCGCCGTTCGCAGATCATTGTTCTGCGCCGATAATTCCAGCACCTGGGCGCTGAGCACGGCATTCTCATGGGCGAGCTTCGGGCCGGACAGCAGCGAGCCGACACTCAGGTGCCAGCGCTGCCCCACCCGCGCGACCAGGGTTTGGGCTGGGACAAGTCCCCGGTCCTGCACCGTGCGCGAGACCGGATCGGCCTGCCCGCGTGCGGCGGAGCGGGCGTGCAAAGCGGTCAAGAGGCCGCAGGCCAGCAGCGCCAGCGCCAGCGCACCGAGACGCCATTTGTCGCGGGGAGGTCTCATAACGGAGGGTTCTTAAAGAAATGCACGAGTGACTAAATGCACTCGCTGGAAGGTGATCAGAACTACCGTCCAGCGAGGGAATTGACGCCCTTGTCTCAATTTATCTCTCGTGACGGATGGTTTTTTTATGCCCGGCTGGGCATCGTGTAGTGGCCTAACCGCGTTTCGGTCAGCAGCACCGAGCGCAGGGCGCTGGAGCGGGAGGCTTCATCCAGGCATTTGCCGGTTCCCAGCACAACGCAGGAAAGCGGGTCGGGGGCGATATGCACCGGCATTCCGGTTTCGCGGGAGATCAGCCGGTCTAAGCCGCGCAAGAGTGCCCCGCCGCCTGCCAGCACAATCCCGCTGTCCATGATGTCGGCAGAAAGTTCCGGCGGCGTGTCTTCCAGGGTTTCTTTCACGGTCTCGACAATTGCGTTGATGGGATCGGCGATCGCTTCCCGGACCTGCTCGGATGTAATCGTCGTCGAGCGCGGCAGGCCGGTCAGCAGGTCACGTCCGCGCACCTGCATGGTCAGCTCCTGCTCCAAAGACGAGGCTGAGCCGATCGTGATCTTGCATTCTTCGGCGGTGCGGTCGCCGATGAACAGGTTGAACTGCTGGCGCACATAGGTCACAATCGCTTCGTCAATCTCGTCGCCGGCGATGCGGATCGAGCGGGCGGCGGCCATCGCACCGAGGGAGATGACGGCGACTTCGGACGTGCCGCCGCCGATGTCCACAATCATCGAGCCGATGGGTTCAGAAACGGGCAAGCCGGCACCAATCGCGGCTGCCATCGGCTCTTCAATCAAGTACGCTTCTTTGGCTCCGGCTTTTTTCGTCGCTTCGATGACTGCCCGGCGCTCCACTTCGGTAATGCCCGATGGGATACCGACAACGACGACCGGGTGAACGAAGCCTTTGCGGCGATGGACTTTCTCGATGAAGTAGCGCAGCATCCGCTCGGTCTGGTCGAAGTCGGCAATGACTCCATCTTTCAGCGGGCGAATCGCGATAATTGAGTTGGGGGTCCGGCCCAGCATCCGCTTGGCTTCCTCGCCGACTTCGATCACGGCATTGGTCTGCCGGTTGACGGCGACGACGCTCGGCTCGCGAAGAAGAATCCCCCGGCCCTGCACATGGACGAGCGTGTTAGCTGTGCCGAGGTCAATGCCCATGTCGCGCGAGAACCGACCCGACATCCGCCGTATGAAGTTAAACATGATTAAGAAGTGCTGCTCCTGGGGTCCGAACCGGTGACCGCTACCGCGTCCAGTCCTGCGAACCATTATAGCACAAATACGGGCAATTCCGGCAGGCGCAAAGGAATCACAAGATAGACGGTTGGTTAATAAACGTATGTCAAGATTTTTTCTGCTCCTACTCATACGAGCAGAAAACTAACAACTTTGCGAGTTTGCACCCGAAAACCGGTGGGTAAAGGGTGTCACCGGAGAGTTAATCCCGGCAGAAATCACTCTAGCACAAAGAACAGACATAAGGACAGAAAACCATGACAAGCATTGTCGTCGGCTTGTTCGAGCATCGCTCGGACGCGGAAGCCGCGCTGAACGACTTAATCAACAGCAATTTTGACCGGGCGCAGGTTGATCTAAAAGAGCCGTACACCGAAAACTCCCAGCACTCGCTGGCGTCGGTCCGCCATGAACTCGAAGGCGAGGGCGTCCCCGAAGGCGATGCCAAGCTTTTTGAAGAAGGAATGCGTGCCGGAGACGCGCTGGAAATCGCCCATACTGATGATGACCGGGCCGAGGAGGCGCGGGAAATTATGAACCGCCACGGCGCACTTGACATCCATGATGCATTCGCCCAGCGCGGCAGCTATCTAGACGCTGCGCCCATCGCGCCCATCGCTGCAGTCGCCGCTGCTGCGCCCCTTATGGCCGAGCGGCGCGAAGATGTCGGCGGCGAAGTGGTTGTGCCGGTGGTCGAAGAGCAGCTCGCCGTCGGCAAGCGCCAAATCCAGCGCGGCGGTGTCCGCGTCTTCCAGCGCGTCGAAGAGCGGCCCGTTTCTGAGTCCGTCACCCTGCGCGACGAAACCGTTTCCGTCGAGCGCCACGCAGTAGACCGCATCGTCGCCAATACGGATGCGGCATTCGCCCGGACGGCCGACGTGGTGCTGACCGAAACCCATGAAGTCCCGGTCATCACGAAAGACGCGCGGGTCGTTGAAGAAGTCGTCGTCGGCAAGACCGAGACCGACCGCATCGAGACCGTCCGTGATACCGTCCGCCGCACCGATGTCGAAGTCGAAGACATCACGACCGATACGACCAACAAGAGGATATAATTCATGGCAACGAACCAAAACGACCCGAACCGCGTCGGCGCTGAAGGCGGCGCTCAAGTGTACCGCGAAAAGAAAGCCGGCATTCCGTGGTGGGCCTGGCTTCTCGCCGCCCTGCTCCTGCTCGCCCTGTTGTATGCCTTGCTGCATCACAGTGCGCCGACGGTCGCGGCAAACCCCACGCCCGCACCGGCCGCTGCTCCGGCAACCCCGGCAGCCGCGACACCCGACGCTTCCACTTCTACGCCCGGCCAGGACATCAAAATCCACAAGGGCAGTGACATCACAACCGCAAAGCCTGAGCAGGCCAGCGTTCCCGGTGTTCCGCTCAGTGACGTTGTCGCGTTCGCAACCGCCGCCGATCCGCTGACGTTTGTGGGCCGCAACGCCAAGTTGACCAACGTTCCGGTGCAGAAGGTCCTGAGCGACCGGGCATTCTTTGTCGGCCCGACTGCCCAGCAGCAGATCCTGGTGCTTCTCGACAAGGGCATGGACGCCGGAGCAAGCGGCGCAAGTAAAGTGACGATTGCCGCCGGACAGCCAGTCTCCCTCGTCGGTATCGTCGAGAAGATGCCGACTCAGGAAGCGATCAGCCAGCAGTACCAGATCAGCGGCGATAACTACACCGCGATCCAGGATCAAAAAGCTTACCTGCATGCGACCGTCGCCCAGCAGAAATAAGCCTGTACCCAACCAGTGAGACAAAGAAAGCGCCAGCCTCAAGATTGAGGCTGGCGCTTTTTGCCTATTCAGAGTCCCCCAGCCCCCAATAATGGGGGAGCAATACGGAACGGACGCAGGCTATTCACATTCTAGCTCCCCCATTATTGGGGGCTGGAGGGACTCTGAAGTTCGCCTTCAGCCTGCTTTTCAATCCCCTCAGCCAGCGTCTGAAACTCGGCTTCGGTCAGAACGGTGACGCCAAGCATTTGCGCTTTTTCCAGCTTGGAACCGGCGCTGTCGCCCGCGACGACGTAATCCGTCTGCTTGGAGACCGACGACGATGCCCGCCCACCCAGCTTCTTCACCATGCCTTCAGCGTCGCCGCGCGTCATGGTTGTCAGCGTTCCTGTGAAGACAAACGACTTGCCGCTGAATGTGTCGGCGGACGGCGCAAACTCATCGGCGGTGGGCTGGACTGCCGGCGGCAGACGAGCTTATTGGAGCAGCTCAGTCGTCTCCGGCCTGCCCGAAGAATGCGACAATATGCTCCGCCGTGGTCAGGCCGATGTCGTAGATGGCGGCGAGTTCTTCCGTGGTCGCCGCGGCCAGCTTTTCTAAAGACCCGAAGTGCCGGGCGAGTATCTCGGAGGCGTGTTCACCGATCATTCGGATGCCGAGGGCGAAGATTAGGCGCGGCAAGGGGGGATGCTTGCTGCCATCTATCGCGGCCAAGATGTTGTCCGCCAGCTTATCCCCCATGCGCTCCAGCGGCAGTAAATCGTCTTTTTTGACGAAATACAAGTCGGCGGCGTCTTTGATGAGGCTCTGTTCCACTAATTGGGCGGCGTGCTTCTCGCCGAGCCATTGAATGTCCATCGCCCGGCGCGAGACAAAATGGATAATCCGCTGCACATTCTGGCCGGGACAGCCTGCCGAGTTCGGGCAGCGTGTGACAGGCGTGTTTTCAGGCCGGACCAAGAGCGTCCCGCAGGCCGGGCAGTGTTCCGGCAGCTTGTACGGCTGTGAGTCGTCAGGGCGGGCGTCCAAGACGACCTGAACGATTTCCGGAATGACATCACCCGCCTTTTGAATGACGACCGTATCGCCGATGCGAACATCTTTGCGGTCTATTTCCAGTTGGTTGTGCAGGGTTGCCCGCTGGACCACCGAGTTCGGCGGCAGGGTTACGGCCTCGACAATCGCCACCGGCGTCACCGCGCCGGTGCGTCCGACTGAGGCCAGAATATCCAGGATTTTCGTGCGCCCCTGCTGCGCCGGGAACTTGTACGCAATCGCCCAGCGCGGGGTTCGGGAAAGAAAACCTAAATCCTGCTGCTGTCCAAAATCGTTGACTTTGACGACAATACCGTCAATGTCATACGGCAGCGACGCTTTTTTGTCGGTCCACTCGGCGATATAGGCGATGACGGCGTCCATATCGGCGTTGACCCGGACATTCGGGTTTGTCCGCATCCCCCACCCCTGCAAAGTTTGCAGGAGGCCCATTTGCGAATTGCCGCCGACTCGCTGACATTCCCCAGCGCGTACAAAAAGAGGCTTAGTTTGCGCTTTGCCGTCACCGCCGGGTCAAGCTGACGGACGCTGCCTGCCGCCGCGTTGCGCGGGTTCGCGAACACCGGCTCCCCAGCAGCTTCCCGACCGGCGTTGATGCGGGCAAACTCGGCATGGTCCAAATACACTTCGCCGCGTATCTCGACCCCTTGCGGGAACGGCGGGGCGCAGGCGCAGGGGCAGACCCGGCTACGGTCTTAAGATTGGCCGTAATGTCTTCCCCGACTACGCCGTCGCCGCGCGTCGCGCCGGTCTGGAAGACGCCGCCGTTGTCGTAGGTCAGCGAGACGGCCAAACCGTCAATCTTCAGCTCGGTGACATATTCGACCGCCGCGTCCGCCGCCAGCCCCAGATGCCGCTTGACCTTCTCATCAAAGGCGCGTAGTTCGTCGTCATTGAACGCATTTGCCAGGGACAGCATCGGCTGCTTATGGGTGTGCGGCTTGAAATCGGACTGCGGCGACGCCCCCACCCGCTGTGTCGGCGAGTCGGCGGTCACGATCTCCGGGTGCGCCGTTTCAATGTCTATTAACTCGCGCAGGAGATAGTCATACTCTGCGTCCGCCATCTCCGGCTGGTCGAGAACGTGATAAAGATAGTTCGCGTGACTAAGCTTCGCCCGCAGGTCTTCCGCCCGCGCGGCGTCTTTTTGCAATGAGTCCATGATACGAGATTGTACCCGAAGATTTTGAGGAGTATGGATGCCCGGCCTTGAAAGGCCAGGCTAGAAGTGCGCGAAGCCCCTCCGGGGCTAAGGAGAGCACCAGATTGCTTCGGCACGATCACGTAGAGGCCAGCAAGGCAGAAAACACGTCCTTGACGACTACTGTAGTCCTGTGCTATACTAGCCGTATGAACAAGCCGCAAAGTTTAGGCGACCAGGAACTCGCCCTGCTGCGCTATGTCACCGACCATGCGCCGGTGACGGTGCGGGAGGCAGCGGCGCAGTTCGGGGAGCCGCATGGGCTGGCCCGGACGACAATCCTCACGATGATGGAGCGCCTGCGCCAGAAAAACTATCTGACCCGCTTCAAAGAACTGGGCGCGTTCCAGTACAAGCCCGTCGTCGCCAAGACCGAGCTGATGCAGTCACTGGTAAAGGACTTTGTCGAGAAGTCGCTCGGCGGGTCGCTCTCGCCGTTTGTCGCGTACCTAAGCGAAGCCAAGCTCTCGGAGCGCGAGATTGCCGACCTGCGAAAGATGCTTGACGTGCCAGCAGAACAAGAGTGAGGAATAGCCGCAATGGGGGAGTCAGTCTCGGCCTGGGTATTTCAACTGGGACACGCCTGCCTGTGGGGCAGTGTCGGCATTGCCGCCGTCGGTGTGGTCTGCCGCATTCTGCCGCGCCTGCCGGCAGGGGTCCGGGCGTGGCTGTGGTGGCTGGCCTGCGCCAAGCTGCTGCTGGGGATTTGCCTCACCTCGCCGCTTGACCTGGCAGTCCTGCCCGCGCCTGCTCTTTCTGTGCCTGCGACTTCTATCAGCTGTCGCCCCGCGCACAGGGTCATCTTTCCTGCAACGTCCAAGCCGGTCGCTTCTCCGCACGCGGCCATATTTCCTCTTGCCGACGCGCCGACACCTGCGGTTCGACAAGCGCCCCGCTGGCCTCTGATATTGTTTAGCGTTTGGCTTGCCGGCGTCGCCGTTTCGCTCGCGGTTATCGTCCGCCAATTCTTTGCCCTGGCGCAAATGCAGCGCGGCACGGCAGCCGTGTCTTTTGCCGCCATAGACTTGGACGCGCTCGCCAAGCAGATGGGCCTGCGCCGAACGCCGCGCATCTTGACCGGGCCGAACGTCCAAACGCCGTGCGTCGTGAACTGGTTTCACCCGGCCATCCTGCTGCCGCCGAGTCCAGGCCTCACGGCAGCGGAACTGCGCCTGACACTCGCGCACGAGATGGCCCATATCAGGCGCGGCGACCTGCTGCTGGCGCTGGTCCCGGCGCTTGCCCGCATCGTGTTCTTTTTCAATCCGCTGATTTGGTGGACGTCTGCCGAGTGGGCCGCTGCGCGGGAGGAAGCCTGCGACGCCGAGGCGCTTGCGGTCACGAACACGCCCCGCGCCGATTACGGACGGCTTTTGCTGAAACTCGCCGCCCCGGAAGCCGCCGCCCCTGCACTTGGCCTGTCGCCGGGCTACCGGCACCTGCGCCGCCGCTTGGTCCGCCTGACCCATGCCCGGCAGACCCCGCGCTGGGCGCGTTTTTGTCTTCTCGCCCTGCCCCTGCTCCTGCCCTGGCGTCTCTCCGCCGCGCTGCCGACCAGCTTAGAGGCGTCTGACACACCACCGGTGCGCTACAGTGTCACGCCGCTTGCGGGCGGGCGGGACGGCAGCGTTTCCGGGCTGAACAACGCCGGTCAGACCGCGCTGTCAGCCGGCGCTCAGGGTTATATCGGCGACGGAGATACACTGGCGGCACTGCCTGCTCTGCCGAAGCATCACGCGAGCTTTGCTTACGCGATCAACAATTCCCGGCAGGCGGCGGGGGCATCGTTCAACATTCTCGGCCATGCGCGGGCGTTTTTCTGGGATGGCGCGACCCACAAAATTGGTTCTTTGCCGGGTTACCCCTACAGCGAGGCGCGGGGCATCAGTGACACGGGCGAAGTCGCAGGCTTCGCCGAGACCGGACGCCCCGACCGTCTTCATGCCTGGGTCTCCCGCGCCTTTGTCCGCCAAGCGGGCGGCTCGCTTTTGGACCTCGGCACGCTGGGCGGTCCCTACAGCGCGGCCTACGCTGTCGGCGCATCGGGCAGCGTCACCGGCAAGGCCGACACCGGTACCGGCGCGACCCACGCATTCCTTTGGACCGAGGGCGACGGCATGACCGACCTCGGCACGCTCGGCGGCGCGAACAGCGCGGCATATGCCGTCAGCAGCGCCGGCGCGGTAGCAGGCGTCTCGGAGACCAACGACAGCGGCACCCGCCACGGCTTTTTGTCCGCAAGTGGTTCCTTGCGCGACTTAACCCCCCTGCCGGGCATGGACGACAGCGCCGCCTATGCCGTCAACAGCACAAATCAAGCTGCCGGCACGTCGCAGACAGCAGAAGGCGTTAAACGTGCCACCCTCTGGCAGAACGGCACGCCGACCGATCTCAACAGGCTTCTTCCTCCGCGTTCCGGTTGGGTTCTCACCGAAGCCCGTGCCATCAATGATCACGGCCAAATCGCCGGGCAGGGCATTTTCAACGGCAAGCCCTGCGCGTTCCTGCTGACGCCGGACGGGAGAAACAAACCATGATGAAGTGGAAGCCACTTCATTCGCTTGGGCTAACAGCGCTTGGTGCTTGCCTGCCCTTGCTTCTTGGTCCTCTCTGCGCTTCGGCCCAGACAAATGGCGCGTCGGATTACACGCTTATGGATGTCGGCAAAGCGGACGGAGCTGTGGCGTTAAACGAACACGGCCAGGTCGTCGGCACGGACGGCCATGTGTTTTTGTGGACCGACGGCAAAAGAACAGACTTGGGAACGCTGAAGCCGGAGGAGGACGAAGAAACTGACACGACGGCGGAACCCTACGGTATCAACAACCGAGGCATCGTTGTGGGAGACTCCGGCTCGTTTCAGCCTGCTACTTTTGGAGGCGGTGGGCTGAGCTTATCACGCGGGTTCATTGTTCAAAACAACGCGCCGATGCGCCAGTGGACAAACAACCGCATCTCGTTCACGCCGTATGCCGTCAATGACGCGGGCGAAATCGCGGGTATGGATTCAGTGCGAGGCTTTGTCTACATCGGCGGCAGATTTATGATCTTGAAGACGCTCAGTACGCGCCCCGGCGGCAACCGCAGCACCGCGCGAGGGATCAGCCAGTCGGGACTGGTCGTCGGCTGGTCCACGATCAACAGCAAAGTCCATGACCCGCAGACCGGAAGCCAGCTTGGGCTGCTCCCGGTCCATGCGTTTTTGTGGCAGCGCGGCACCGGCAAGGGACAGCGGAACGCGGGATGGAGAAGCGCGGGCAGGATGCGCGACCTCGGCACCCTGCCGGGCTGCGTTGACTCGTATGGCTACGCAGTCAATCGCCGGGGCGAGGTTGTCGGCTCCGCCACTCACGGGGAAAGCGACTTTGAGGGCGTGGCTATCAGAGATGTGGCGGCGGCTTTTCTTTGGCGCGGCGGCAAAATGATGGCTCTACCAATTCTTCCCGGCAGAAAAAACTGTGAGGCATTTGCGATCAATGACAGCTCAACGATTGCCGGAAGCTGCGACTCGCGGGCCGTGGTTTGGAGTCGGGGCAAAATCGTTGATCTGAACACCTGCCTGCCGCCCGCGTCCGGCTGGGTACTGGAAGAAGCGCAGGCGATCAACAACCGGGGCCAGATTGTCGGCACTGGCAAGCTGAACGGGCAGGAGCATCTATTTTTGCTGACGCCCACGACTACACGTTAGGAGTTTCCCCAATGATAAAGACAGCCGAACCCCCGTCTCTATTGACTACACAAGTAGTTATTCAGGAGCGTCAATTACCGACCGCCTGGCTTCTGTTTTTCGGCACACTGGCGGTTTACCTGCTGACCCGGACGCATTTGAACACGTTTGATGCCGTGGCGTATGCCAACCAAATCGGGCTGGCTTCTGAGACGGGAAAGCTGCGGCCGCTGTTTCATCCCCATCACCTGCTGTTCAATGCCCTGGGTTTCGGCGTGTGGCGGCTGGCACGAACGCTCGGCTATGGCGGTGGGCCGCTGATAATTAATCAGACACTGAACGCGGTGCTGGGCGCGTGGGGTGTCAGTTTATTTTATGCGACCCTGCGGCGATTACAGCCAAGCGGACCCACGCCGTTGTTGATCGCGCTGGGTCTGGCGGGATCATTCGGCTGGTGGATTTGTGCGACCGACGGGCGGGTGAATATGCCGAGCAGCGTCTTGATGCTGGCGGCGTTCGGCATCCTGATCCGTCTGCGTACACGGCCTTCTGCCGGTCAGGCCGCGCTGGCGGGCTTGTTTGCCGGGCTGGCCGTGCTGTTCCATGAGAGCGCCGGGCTGTTTGGGATTGTCAGCGCAGCCGGCATCTGCGCGGCAGTCTCAGGCCGGAAACGCATGGTCCTGCTCGCCGCTTACGGCGCGGCCTGGGCGGCGATTGTTCTCAGCGCCTACGGCACCGTCGGCTTTTGGGCGCTGCATCTGCATTCGCCGGGGGAGTTCAAGCATTGGATGAACGCCTATGCCGAACGCGGATGGTGGTGGGATTTTCATATCGTCCGCAATCTGCGGCTGGACCTGTTTGGCCTGCGCCATGCCGTGTTTTCTCAGCCGCTGGGCCGGGCGGCGCTCGCCCTGACGCTGCTCCGACCCCTCGGAACGGTCGCGCTGCTCTGGCTGATTTACGCCCTGTCGCTGCTCGGTATTCTCGCGGCGGGTTGCGCCATTCTCGCCGCCCTGCCGAGACTGCTCCGTCATGCCGAGGACCGGCCTGTCACCGTTATCTGCCTTCTATGGGTTGCTTTATACGCCGGGTTCTTCACGGTCTGGTGTCCCGGCGCATTTGTCTTCTGGGTTCCGGTTTTGATCCCGCTTGGAACACTGCTTCTGCTGGCAAACTCGAACCCGCGCCTGCTTGGCGTCTGGGTCGGCGTCTTTGCCGGGCTGAACTTTCTCGCGGGCATTCTGCCCTACCTGAAGCCGGTTGCCGGGCTGTCTCAGCGTGTCGCGCAGGACATCAAGGCGCACGCGCCGCCGCACTCGCTTGTCGTGCTGTCGGGGGTCGGCGATGACGCCCAGTGCGAAGTGGATGTCCCCTATTTCGCCGGGCGTCCGGTGCTGTCCCTGCACGGCCTGCTGGCGCACACGAAAACACTGCCGGCGGCGCAGGCATCGCTCGACCAGTCGATAGCAGGCGCGTTCGGCGCAAAGCGGCAGGTCTATGTCATGGGCGAGATGTGGAGCCGCCGGGACCAGGTGGTAGGGTTAAACCGGCAGTCACCGGGCCTGACAGGCGCAGACGTGCAGGCCCTCTTCCGGGACTACACCCTTGTTCCGGCCTGGAACGGCCCACGCGGGACAGTCTGGCGGGCGCTGCCTCTGCCCCCGAAATTGGGGCAGGGTGCGTTCTCAAAATAAGAGCCGCCTGCCCTCTTTAGGAGGACAGGCGGCTTTCGGGTGCGCGGCTTTGGCCGCTTACGGAATGGTCGGCGACGGCGCGAACCGGGGATCAATCGTTTCCGAATAGATGTCCGCCGTGCCGTTGCGGGTGCTGTTCCAGAATAGCCAGACCTTGTGCGGGTTCAAGCCGCCGTAGGCGGCAGGTGTTCCCGCGTAGGGGTCAAGGAAAGCAGCGACGTTGTTTTCGTTAGTTGCCGTCTGGATCGGCACGAGGGTATCAATCACCGTGTCGAGGCCGGTGACGCTGTCGGTAGGCAGCACGTCGCCGCTGCTGGTCAGGCCATTGGCCGGCTGTTCGTCCTGCCACTGCACGGTGTCGGTAACAGTCTGAGAGGCTCCGTTGGAGTCAAAATAGGCCACCGTCACCTTCTGTCCTTCAAGTCCCGCCGAAATCGGGAAGTAGAGCCGGTTCCGCAGGAAGTCTATATCAAGACCGGCGAGGTTGCTGCCATTGACCATGATGGCCTTTGTGGCATCTACCGTGACCGGCGCTCCCGCCTTCGTGAACGTCGTAGGCAGGAAGACTGTCAAGCGCTGGGTCTTGAAGTAGAGCGTCGCCGTGCTGCCGACACCGGCGACACCGGACTTGCGCCAGATCGTCCAGCGGCGGTCAGCTTCAACGTTTGCCGCGTACATAGAGCTCGGGATGCTTGCCGCATCATTCGGCTTCAGTGTGTTATCCAGGAACGTCACTGGCGCGACATCGGCGCGGGTGTCAGTCGTCAGGCGGCGGGCGAGCGGGCTGAATGTTGCTTGAACAGTGCCGAAGGTCTGCGTCGGCAGCAGGGCCGGGGAGAACCGGATGCGGCCTGTCGCGGCGTCCACATAAACCGTGTTGGTCGTGTACTGCTGGGTTCCACCGGCTGTCGTCAGGATAATCGGCACCTGAACGCCGGTTAGCACCAAGTAGCCGCTGGCCTTGTCGTAGATGGCCTTCGTGAACTTCGGCGCAAACGGCGTGGTCGCGCCGTACAGCAGCGAAATGTTCTGGAACGGCACGGCTGAAGTGCTGTTCGCGTCTTTGTAGATAGCCGAGACGTTGAGCGCCCCGGAGCGAGACCAAGCCGTATCGCGGCCCTGATACCAGCCGGTATTGCCTTGCAGCTTCAGGTTTTCGGTCACGGCGGGGAACGGCACGAGGTCGAGCTGCGCCGCACCTGCCGCCGCCGTCGCGCCGTGCGGCAGGTAGCGGCTGACATACAGGTCCGCATTGCCGTCCGGCCCGGTGCCGCTGTAGGTGACTTCAATCGTTTGCGTATAGGTCAGCGAACCGTTGACAACCACGGGGGCCGTCATCAGCAGAGGGCTGGCGTCAGACACGGCAGTCAGGCCCGCCGGGACCGGCAGCAGATACGAATGTGTTCCCCAGTCTGTATTGGGGCTGTAGTACAGCGCCGTTCGACCGCGCGTGTTCGCTGTCCAGAAGGCCCAAGTGTTGCTGGCGAAGCTGGTCCCTGTGTATAGTCCCTTGACGCCATACTTGACAATGCTGGCATCCGAAGGAGGTGAAACTAGCGTGTTTTGTGGGGATACAGCGCCGGTTTTCGGCGTCACGACATAGCTGTAGATGTTGTTGCTATATGGTGCCCCCGCCGCGTTAGCGACACTGACCGCGAAGCCATAATAGTTGCCGCCTGTGGGCGTGATGCTGAAGCCACTGTTCACCCCCGTCTCAAGGCCAGGCGTGAACGGGTTCCACCACTGTTTCGTGGAATCAAACGGCATGAAGTGGCCGAAGTTCGGATCGCTCGTCGCCGGGTCTTGTACAAACGGCACGTTTGCCCCGTAGATGCCGTAGCCGCCGCCGCGTCCGGAAGTCCAGTAGACCGAGAGATAGCCGGTCAAAGGGTCGCGGAAGGCGGCAGGGGCGAAGTCCGGCGTGGAAGTCGCCGGGTTGTTGCCATTTGCAGGAACGGCAGGCCCGGCATCAATCATCGGCACAGCACCGTAGGTCGCGCCGTCGGTCAGGCGCTGCTCGACGACGGTGGCCGAAAGCTGGGTTCCGGTCGTGCTGAGCGGCTGGGCACCCTGAATGTAGGTATCAGACAGATTGCTGGTCGGCGGAGTGATACCGCCGATGCCCGTCTTGTACTGCGGCGGGTAGAGGAATCCAGTGGCGCTTGCTGTGTTGTAGGCCGTCGCGGTGTTTGTATCCAGCCCTTCAAACAGACGCAGGGACAAAGGCGACTGCGGCGCAGGCGTCGAGTAAGTCCCGACCGGCGTGCCGAACGGGATCGCCAGGCTCACAAACGGCAGCGACTTGTAGGTTCCATTTGTTGAGCTTGGAACCAGCGGCATTGGCGAACTGTCGAGTGACGCACCCGCCGTGTAGCCTTCCGGCGCGTCCGGCACGGTCAGCAGCGAAGGCTGATCGCTGCCGACCAGCGGCTTGTGGAACGTCGCGCCGGGATACAGGCCACTGAGCGTCGCGTTATTTGCAATCAGCGGGTTACGTCCGAGAGTGCCGGTCACTAGGTCCGTATCCAGGGGGGTACGGATCAGGAACGGCTGTTCCGGCGTCGGGCGCGGCCCAGTGGTGCCGTTCGTGCTGCCCGCTGGGGGGAAGTCGTAGCCCAGCAGCGCGGACAGGGGATCAACGCCATCCGAAGACAGCAGCAGCGTTGAGTTGCCGCCGTTGTTAAAGTTCGCGTACTTCTGGTCGAAGTGAACATTGAGCATGTTCACATTGCCGTCGTTGTGCACAGTCAGCGGCTTGAAGTACGACAGGAACGGGTTCGGGCTGTTCACCGCCATTGAGTACGGCGTAAAGTAGAGGTAGTTAGGGTCCAGTTCGGTCTGAACGCCGAACGCCGCCGGGACCTGGCCGATGTCGGTGGTCGGGTTGGCGATGCTGGTCTGCATATCCACTGGAACGCCGGTGTAAATGCTGACATCACGGTAAGGCCGCTGGGCGGTGTATCTGCCGGTGGTGGACGGGACGAACAGCCGCTTGTTAGCGATATAGCCCATTGGAAAGACGTTGTCGTTCAACGCGATGCGGTTTCCCGTGCTATCAATCGGCGGGATTGGCCCGACCGGATTATACGCACTGCTGTTGATGGCCTGCTGGTAGAGCTGCTGGTTGGCGGGCTGGTAGTGTGGCACGGTGATCTTGATCTGCACCGGGTCGCCGTAGACGGTGCGGTTTTGGATTGCCGTTCCACTTCCAGATTGCGTCCCGATGACGCCGGGGGTCAGCGTGACGCTGTTGGAGGTCAGATCACCGGCGGAGTTCGAGATACCGGCAGAGTTCTTGATACTTTGGGCATTCTGGGCGACGTTGCCGGAGGTGATATCCGGGTAGTCCAGGCTGGAGTTGATGCCGACCAAATATGGAGTTGGCGGCGTCTCCCAGGGCAGGAAGTTAACGGCCGAGTCATGGCCGGATGTGCCATAGCCGGTGTTCGGAGCGTTCGAGTTCCAGTATAGGCCGTCGCTAGGCCGCGACGCGACGCCGAGGCCAGTCGCCGGGATGGTGGACTTGAGCCGCAATGTCTGGCCGAGGTTGGACAAGGCGCTCCGGTCGGCGGCATTCAGGCCATAGCCGCCGAAGGTAGAGACCGTCAAGCCGTCCGTCGTGCCGCTGTAGGTTCCTAGTGGAGCGAGCGTCGTTTGTGGCTCGGAATTGTCGCCAACGCTGTTGTGCGGGATCAGGCCTGTGGCTGTGACGACTACATTAGTCGTGGTCGGTCCTGGGGCGGTCGGGTCGGTCTTCGGGTTCGGCAGCGCCACCGGGCTAGCACCGACACCGGACGACGACGGCGGGGCATAGGCCAAAACGGCGTTGCCGTTTGTCAAGGCTTGCATACCAAACAAGTCGCCGGTGCCTTGTGTGCTGAACGTCGGCAGCGGCAATGTCTGTATTTCGACAGACCGGAAAGGCCCGGCTTCGTCGCCCACCTGAACGGCTTTAACACTGCCCACGGGCAGCAAGGGGACGCCGCCGCCGCGCACAGCCAGCGGGTTGAGGATGCCGAACGTCGGCTGGTCCACCGAGGCGATTTTGAGGAAGCTCTTGCCGTCGGGCGCAGGCGTGATGTTGTTGGAGGTCGCATCCCCGCCAATGACCACATTGCCGATGCGGGTGTAGTTTGTGCCGTCGTAGTCATACTCGGTGACGACCTGGCGGACATTCTGGAAGCGGCGGCGTGCGCCCGGCGTGTTGTTGCGGGCAGAGCCATCGCCGATGGTGTAAACGTAGGTGCCGATGTACTTGGTATTGGCCATAGTCTGCAAGTTCTGCACAACGTTCGCCACCGCCGGGGTATAGCTCGGCACAGCGGTCGTGTCGGACGTCAGTGAGCCGGGGTCAAGGAAGTAGTTGGCAGGCAGCACCGAGCCGTTGTCCGTTTGCAGAGCGCCGGTGACGCCGGTAGTCGCATCCACATCCGAGAGGTTAAACGTGACCGTCTGCGCGGTCGTGCCGTCGGACGTGTAGAACGGAATTGCTTTCGTTGACGCAGTGGACAAATCGGGATAAAGGACATGGTCGTAGACATACAGCGCCGGATCATTGTTCGGGTTTGGCGGCGCGACGTTCGTGAAGCCGACATAGGCGCTTTCGCCCCAGTCATAAACCGGGAGCGAGGCGGTCGCTCCGACGCCGTCCGCTTTGCTGCTGGTCCGGTTCGTAGTCGTCAGGTCCGGCACGAGGAATGTCTGGATCTCTGCCGTCAAGAGCTGCGTCAGCGGGGCGTTCGGATCCGGCGGGATGATCCGGTTCAGCAGGGGCGGGATGCCGCCGTAGGCGGCGTCGTTCGGCGTGATACCCCGGCAGAGACCCGAAGTGCTGTCGCCAATAATCACCCAGTCGGTTGTGTTTGTCATAAAGCCACTGGTGTTGGTTAGTCCAGGGGTTTGGACTCCTATATTCGTCGCTAGAAACGCGGTGCTGAGGTCAGTTGTATCCGCGCCGGCCAGCGCCGGGGACGAGATCGGTCCGAGGCCGACGAACACCCGGTTTTCGGGAATCAGCGGGAAGTCGTTTCCGGCAAACGGGTTAGAAATCGGCGTCGCGCCGTAGTCGTACATCGAGTTGCCAGCGACGGCATATATGCTGCCGCCGTTGCCGCCCATCGAGGTTCCATTCGTGACCAGCGCCGGGGACGACTGGTAAATCGAGCCGTCGGGCGTGACCAGCCGGTAGATCGTCCGCTGATCGTTCGCCGCTGTGCCACTGGTCGTGGTGACGACATTTGCAGGCAATGCGGTCATGTCCCCGTCAATATCCACGGCGTACAGCGAGGTATCGTTGACCCCGCGCGTCCCGACATAGAGCATGGGAACGGACGCGCCGGCGATGCCGCCGGGATGCACAGCATCTACCGGGCTGTAGGTCGTGAGGGTGCCACTGGCAGGAATAAAGTTTATCACGGCCGGGAACTGGACAAAACCGATGGCTGGGGTCCCCCGCAGGAACGAGCCGATGGGGGCATATGGCTCCGCCACGTTGTCTTTTGTCTTGTCGTTCGGATTGTTCGCGACCGGATAGGCCCAGACATGGCCGGCGGCACCGGAGTTTGTCGTCGTGCCGACGGAGCCGTCCAGATTAACCGCCCAGATACGTCCGGTCTGCGTGTCGTCAGGCCGGGCTGTCGGGATTGGCGTCGCAGCGGTCGGCTCCAACCCGCTGTTTGCCGCGATGTAGATGCGCGTCGGGCTGCCGACTGTCTCATCAATGTTGGTGAACACGACCGGCGAGCCGGTGATGTTGCCGAGCGCAGGGCGCGGGTTGCCGTCGCTGCTTTTGCCGGTCGCATAGGTGGTCGTGCCGACGCCGTCTGGGAAGGACCAGTCGGCAGTGTCTGTTTTGCTGATCTGCGGGATCTGTCCGACGTTGTAATTGAACGCACCCGGCCCGCCGTAGTTCGCTGCCGTCGGGGTGCTGTTGACCGGGTTGAGGCGTCCGCCATTGCCCGACGGCCCGTACAGGCCGTTCAAGGCATACAAGCGCCCGACATTGGACGTCGCTTCCTGCTCGTGCGCCGAGCCAATGTAGACTGTCGGCACGTATGTTGTCGTGCCGGCGAGGGCGTTTGTCGTGCGGTTAATATATAGCGCGGGGGCGGATTCAATGTCGGCGGATGACGTGTTTTCCGCACCGTTTGGGTCCACGCCGCGCAGGCTGAACCACCAGAGCGGCTGAGCGGACGGGATAGCAAGCTTCGGGAATGAACCTGGCTGCACGTCCTGACTGACGTTGAACGAGTCGCCTGTCGCCTTGAAGGTCGCAGGCGTGCCGCCGTTGACAGGCACACCGCTGCCGTCAAGGGACGCGCCGCCGCCGTCGAGGGCGTACAAGACGCCGTTGGAGTTGCCGATGTAGACTGTAGAATTTGTGGCGGTTGGTGTGGCAGTGAGAACCGTGGGGTCCACAAAGATTACCGGGGACGCCGTGTTGAACGCGGCGGGGACCGGCAGGTCTGTGGTCGGGTCAACAGGCTTGACGGTGCCGATAGCGGCTCCGGTGATGTACTTCGGCTGGGTGGCATCCGGGCGGTAAATCCAGTACACACCGGTCGTGCCGGCATGGGCCGTAAGCGCGGCGGTCGCAGCAGGTACCCCGGCGACGAGCGGCGCGACGACCGCACCGTAGGCGGGCTGCGGGATCGTCACCGGCTGAAGGGTCGTGGGGTTCAGCACGTCAAAGTTGCTGGTGCCGTCGCCGTTGCCGATAGCATCCAGGCAGTAAACCAGTCCGTTGTTGTCTCCGACGATCACCACAAGTTTGTTCGCGTAGACCGCAGCCGTGGTGGTCGTGGCCGGCGTGACGATGACGTTGATCTTGGCGATGGCCGGGGACGCGAAGACCGGTGCCGATGCGCCGTTCGCCGAGCCGGGCGTCTCAAACCGCCAGACCACGCCGCCGGTGAAGCCGTCCACGCAATAGATCGCGCCCTGCCCCGTCCCCGTAGAGACCGTGACGGAGTCGGCGACTACCACCGTGCCAGTGGCCGGGGCTGCCGTTGCCGAGTTGTTCTGCGCGTACAAGCGGACTGTTAGGCTTGACCCCGCCGGTACCTGCAAAGCGCCGGTCGGTAGGACGACAAGCGCGTCAGTTCCCTGCGTTACCTGACTGATGGCGACAGGACCGTTGGTAAGCTGGGTACCGTTCAGCGAGACTGTATAATAAGCACTGCTGGTACGAAGTTCGCCGTTCTGGTTTGCTGGGATATGAGCGTAAACAAAGAACCCGGTGCTGGCCCCCGTCGCGGGAACCGGTACGGTCCAGGTCGCGGCGGGGTTGGTTACCCCAAAGGTGATGCCGCCTACCACAGCCGTCGCTTCTCTGTACTCGCCGTTGCTGGCTGTCGTGTTCGTGATAGGTGCCGAGAGAAAGCCAGGAGAAAAGCTTGGCGCTCCGGCATTGTCATCCACGCTGTTTGCGACGCTGGCACTGGGATCGGAGCGCCCAAAGTAGACCAACTGACGAATAATCCGCGCCGGATCGGCAATGCCGGACGTGCCCAACGCAGTGGCCGGGTTACCGGTCTTCAGCAGAATGTTCCCAGTTGCATCCCCCGTCGTCGTGTCAGGGTTAGCGTTTGCTGCCGCCGCCGTTGCCGGATCGGGAGAAGTAGACAGTGCTATAGCATTTACTGGGACAAACGTTCCCCAGTACTGCGCCCTGGCAAAATCCGTCGGGTATGCCGTGTTCGTGATAACGGTCGGTGCGCTCTGGACATCACCGACCGTCTGCTGAAGGGTCATCGAGTCCGCTACCAGGTAATCCACGTTGTTGTTGACAGTGTTGCTGCGATTCAGGGTGACGACGACGGAACCGCCGGCGACAACCTGAAACGGACCCGCCAAAAGCTGGCTGTCATTAGCTTCTGTCTGGCTGACGGTGGCGGTCGTGTTGGCGGTCACATTACCGTTCGCGTCCAGCACCCGAATAAAGTAAACCACCTGGGTGTCGCGCACTTCCGCGTTCCCCGAAGAGTCCGGCAGATCATTCGGGATGTGGAAGTAGACCGAGTAGGTCCCCGCCGCCGGCTCGTACAAAGTCCAGATTGCCGTGCCGGGAGCGCCGGAGGGCAGACGCAGGTACTCGTCGCCGGTCGCAGTCGCGGCGGCCGGGCTGGGGGTAGGGCCGGGGGCCGTGCCGTTCGGATCGGTGACGGAGACCCACCCCCCACTGATCGTAAAGCCGGACGCGGTCGCCGTCGGAGCCTGGATCGGTACATCGTCCACTGTGACCGTGCCGCTCCCCTGAGCAATGTAGCTAAAAGGCGCGGCCCAGGAGAAAATGCTGCCGTCTTGGAAGTGGTTCGGATAGAAGGGCAGGTTGCCATTGATATCCAGCCCCGCCGGTGGGCGCGTCGGGTCATAGTTCCCCAGCAGGAAGCTCGGAATCTCGGTCAGGCTGCCGTTATACAGTTCTGTTGGAGTTCCCTGAAGCTGGCTTTGTAGCGGGTCAATCAGCGGCGTCAGACCGACCGCAGTATTCGGGTCAGGCACGACCGGAAACTGCGTCGCTGGGATCGGTCCTCCGCCGCTGTGGTAATTCTGCCACTGAAATGGCGTCGGCTGCGGAGGCGACGCATAGGGCGCGGCCAGCGGCCCTGTCACCTGGGCGGACGCTGGGCTGGTCGCCAGGCCGAGACCGAGCAGGGCAGCGCACAGCAGCGCTGCGGTGCGCCGGGCCGGGCGAATAAAGATGTTATGGGAAGCGAGGTATTTCATAGGTCGCATAGGGTTGTGCATGGTGGCGTGTTTCGCCCGCGTTGCGGGTTCTTCTTGTCTGCGAAGGCAGACAGTCGCACTTTAAAAGACCCGGATTTCAATCCGGGGTAACTACGGCAGCCGAACCGCGTAGGTCGGCTGGATCAGCGGCCCGGTCAAGTCGGGATGGCTGAGGGTCTGGTTGCCGGCGAACCCGCCGACCGGTGTACTTAAAGCGGCGGTGACGGTCGCGGGCGACGTGCCGGAGGCAGGCGTTCCTGTTGCGGACACGTCCACTTCAAACACCTCGCCGCCGAGTTTCGGAGCGGCATTCGGCGGGCCGCCCAGTTCACCCTGGCTGTAGCTCTGCGTGATCAAGTACCGCCGGGTCGTGACTGTGCTGTTGCCGGTTCCCGAAGCGTCCGTAGACAGTGCCTGCACCGAGGTCGGAATAAACGGCAGGCCAGCCCGCGAGTAAGTCGCAGCAGTGGTGCCGGATGTTGGAACCGTCATACCGGCGTAGTTTTTCCCATCAGTGGGAGTGAGGCTTGTCGGTGTGAACTGCAAACGGTCTGCTCCCGCAATAAATACGACCTTGTTTGGAAAAAGCGTCGTATTGGGTGTTAGGTCAAACGCCCCATTGTCGTCGGCATACAAAAAGTCGAACGAGGGACTGTTCGGGTTCACTCCAGCAGAAGCCGTCCCCGGCGGCGTGTATAGCTTCAAGAAGCGCGGATTGCGGATCGCAAACGGCGTGTAAGTCGGGCTTGCTCCGGGAGACGCCGTGTAGAAGCCGGGGACCACCAATTTGAGATCGCTCGGCGGCGTCGGCGTTGTGTTGAATGGCGGCGTCGGCAGCGGCTTTGGCAACGAGGGCGTCGTCACGTCTACTTGGGGACCGGAAAAGACGACAAGGCTGCCGCCCGGAGCATCGCTGCTGGCTGCTCCGGCCCCGCCAGCCGCCGCCAGTGTTCCGATTCGGGTATTGACTACGGTTGCGGCAACATTGTAGGTGTCAATACCAGCGTTTGTGGTTTTGTAGTAATCCGCGCTGCCGTAGCGGTAGCTGCGCCCGTCCCGGTCGCCGGTATGCGTCACCCAGCTCAGCACATGGTTGATGCTGAGGCCGGCGGCGTTGACGAAAATGCCGCCGCTGGCATTGACGCGGTCTTCGACTTCGACAATGCGGTTGTTGCCGCTGTCGGCGACCAAGTAGTAAACGTAGCTCCCGCCGGGGTTTTCCAGCGCCCCATTCGAGAGTGTCGCCGTATCCGGTACGGTTCGCGTGACGACGCTGCTGGGCTGGCTTAGGGTCAGCGGCTGGCCGGAGGCCATCAGGCCGGCCGGGTCGGCAAAGCGGGTCAGCTCCCAGCGGACATTGCCTGCGCTGTCGAACCGGACACAGCGGTTGCTGCCGGTGTCAGCGGCGAGATAATCGTTCACAGCGAACTGAGACAGCGCGGTCGGATGATTAAACGCTACTTTGGTCGCAAAGGCGGTCGCCGGATCGATTCGGCTGGTCGCATCTACGCTCCAGACCGCCGCCCCGTCGCCGTCCACGCCGAGAATACGGCTGCTGTCGGCGATTACCGTCACCTGCCGGGTCAGAGCTTCAATGCCGGTGATCCCGTTCAGGATCATGACATCCCCACCGATGCTCGGCGGCGCACCAAGCGTTCCCAGTCCCGCAGCATTTGCGCTGGCCGAGGAGCCGAGTCCGATAGGAGTCTCGAACGGTGCAGCGGCAACTAGCTTCCCAGTCCCGACCGACGGATTAGTAGGAATGCGGTACAAGGCCGTGCCATCGGACAAAAACAAGCTGCCGCCGACCTGGCTCAGACCCGCAATCGGGCCGTTCACCGGGAACGGAGTCAAGTACCAGGCGAGATTGGTTCGAAAGCCGAGCTGGGCGGTGTTGTTGGGAGCCGTCATCGTGCCGGTGGTATCGGTGGCCGTCATCGGCTGCGGCTCGGTCACATTCCCGGCGATCTGCTGGGCAGTCTGCCCGCGCTTGCCGAAGTTGTAGAAATCCAGCGTCGTCGTCGAGCTGATAAACTGCCCGTAAGTGGCGTTAGACGCGCCGACATTCGTATCCGGCCCGCGCTGGATCGTATTCATTGCGCTGCTGTCGCCTTCGTCCGTCTGCATGATCGTCGCCTGGGTCAAGTCAATCGGGGAATTTGCGGTCGTCACAACCGCCGTGACCTGCTGGTTGGCGTGGAAGCACAGCACTGACGCTTGTGTTGCAGCAGTTGTCCCCGTACCGTTTGTCGCCAGGGCATACACGTTGTCTTGGTCATCCACGACCGGTGCCCCGACGAAGTGCAGTTTGCTGATCTGGCCGTAGTCTACGGCTTCAGGATTGTTGAATGCCCCTGTCGGCATCAGGAACCGGAACTTGATATGGACGTTATTGTGCAGCGGCGCAGGAGTCACGCCGATCACATAGCTGTTCAGGCCGTTGGTCCCCGTGTTGGTTTCAGTGAAGTAATAATCTCCGTGCCTGTCCTCCACCGGGGCGGACACAGCCGCCGCGACCGCCCCGCTGCCCATGACCTGCCCGTAGGAGGACGTGCTGACGTAATTCAAATTAACCGGACTGGGCGTGGTTCCAGTACCGGCTGCCGAAGCAAAATCCATGTTCCAGTCGGTGTAGTAGCTGAAGTTCGTCGTGATCGAGAATAGCGGGTCCTGCGCGTTCGGCGCAGGGCTAGGGTTCGCCGTAACGTTCTGCACCAAATTGCCGCCATTGTCGTAAGCCCGCAGCGGCGGCGTGATAGCATTCACGTCGGCAAAGATATTATTCAGGTCGTAGCGGCCTGAGCGGTTGATGCTGTAGCCGGTGATCGAATTATTGACCAGGTACTGCTTCATCGGCTCGTTCCGTGCGCCTGCTAAAACCGAGTAGACATTAAACGGAGTCGAGACGGCAGCGACGAGGACATTCGTATCCCCATTCGTAATCAACCCAACCGACGGCGGCCCGACCACAGGCCCGACCTGAGCGGTATTGGTGTCCAGCGGCACGGCGGCGCTGGTGTTTTCGCTGAGATCATAGACTGTAAGCGTTCCATTCGCTTGCCCTGCATATAGCCGCCCTTCGTAGAAGGTCGGCGATGGCGCATTGGTCCCGCTATAGGAAGCCGCCGAGGGAGTTGTCGGTGGTGTCAATGTGAACGGAGCCGATGCCCCGGTCACGGCATTGAATGCCGCGACTGAGCCGTTTGCAGCTTCGACAAAAACATAGTTCGTGCCGTTGAACGATGCCACGGCTGGGGCCGACGCACCCGTATTGACATTCTTCTGCCAAATCTCGTCGTAAGAACTTGTGGGATAGTTAGGCAAAGGAACAGGGGAAATCTGCTCTTTGCCATTGACATCCGCCGTTCCCGTCAGGTTCTCCGACGGGAACGCATCGAAGGCATGAAGCGTCCCAGCAGCGTCGGTGACGAAGACGAAATTGCCCCAGACGGCTGCGCCGGGCGCAGTGTTTGCTCCCGTTGTTCCCGTCACCCCATACTGCCAAGTGGGCGAGAACGAGGCCAGTCCGACACCCGACGCATTCCCGTGGCTGGTCTTGTTCTCGCCCGGATGCGTTTCCGACAGCTCCACGATGTTTGTCAGCAGCTTCAAGTCAGCTGCCGGGGCATTGTAGAAGTCGCTCGTGACTGGGAGGCGTAAGCGGGTTGAAGCGTTTACCGCCTCCATGTAATAGGGGCCGTTTGACATCAGACGAAGCCCGGTGGGGTCGGTAACACCAACCATCGGGCCAATGCGGAGGGCGCTCGCGACCACCTGTCCTGCGCCGATTTGGGCGGTAGACACGGCAGAGCCAAGAGGAGTCAGGTTCGTCATCGGTCCGGTATCTTCTACCAGAGCCGGGCTGAACACGGTGGTGAACTCCGAGCCGTGCAGAATGTCGGCAGTGTTTGCCGTCAGCGCCAGCGGCGGATAGCTTGCCTGGCCGACGGGAATGGTGCTGAACAAGCTCACCAAGTCTGAACCCGACAGAAAATACGGCTGCGTGACGGCCGGCGGCGCGATTACTGCCGTGGTGACGGCAGGAAACGTCAGTGCAGTCGGAGCGGCGACTGCCGACGCGCCGGTTCCGGTGAACAGACCGACGATGGGTGAGGCCGAGCCGGCATATTCCACAATAAGCTGACCGCCGTTGTCCACAAACCGGCGCAGCTTTTCATCGAGGGCCGGGCCGAACGTAACTGCGCCTCCGGGACCGCTTGCCTCTAGGTACAAGACGTTAAATTGGGCCAGCTCGTTGTCGGACACGGAGTTCAGCGGCACTTCCCAGTACGGGGCCATATCCGGCGTGACCGTCTGGCCGAGCGTGTAGGGGGCCGTCCCGGACACCGGGGTCCAGCGGTTCAGGATCGCGGCTGTAACAGAGGTCGGGGCCAGCGGGTTCACCAAAGTCAGGTCCGGCGGGCGCACGTCGGTCCGGTTGTTCAGGACATAAAAGGGATACGGCGCGGCGTTCGAATTGGGGCCAGAGCCTTGCGTGTTGGAGTCGTTGACCAGCACCCCGGCGTTGATGACGTGCTGCTGGTAGACCGCGCCGCCCGCATGGGCTGCTGGGGCAAGGAGGCTGAGGAAGCCGGCACCGAGCGCGGCGGCGGTCAGCGCGGAGCGCAGAAGCCGCTTCGGCGCGGAAGTTCGTTTTTGCATTTTTGTGAGGCGAGACATCAAAAGTTCCTCGAAATTGCAACGCGGAGACGAGGAGTTGAAAACTCCTATGCCTACGGCATTACTGCGTATCTGCTAGGCCAAGCGTCCTGCGGACGGAAGAGAGAAGACCGGAAGAAGAGGGAAGACCGGAAGCTGTGGGCTTTCGTCTGAAAAACGCCTCTCCTAGCGAGAAGTTTTCGACTCCTCGTCCCATTTATCGTCTCTACTGAAGCAGCGGCGCTTCGCCGCTTTGGCCGGAATACAGCAGGCCCGCCGAAACCGGCAGCATCGGCGTAAAGGGCAGCGGACGCCCATACTTGTCGCTCCGCAGGTAGTACGGCGTCGCCCCGGCCATCGTCGGCATCGGGTCATAGGGATACCCCGCCTGCGGGTCGTACACAATCTGCAAACCGACCGCAGGCTGCTGTCCTGACTGCGTATGCCCGGCGGTTTCCGTTGTAACGCCGGGACTGCCCACGCCACCGGAACTGTTGACGACAAGACTGCCATGATACTGGGGGATCCAGCCCCATTTCTGCATCCATGCCGTCTGCGCGGCGATGTCGGCGGGGTGCGCCTCGGAAACACTGCCGCTAATTGTTATCTTCAAGTCAATCGGCTGCCCATACAAAGGGAACCGGCTCCGGCTGAGAATGTCGGCGGCAGACAGGCCGCTTGCCGCGAGATCAGGCCGAGTTGCAGTCGTCAGATACTCGGCGATGTTGTCGGCGGCGTTCGTGTTGAACCACTCACCGGGGATAACAAAGAACGACCGGGTCTGGGCGTACAGGACGGCTTCGATGCGAATGTCCATCGGCAGAACGGCGACCCGCTCTAAAGCGACATCCTGCGCGGCCTGCGAAATGACTCCGCTTGGGCCAGGAACATAGCCGGGGTCTTTCGTGACGGACAGTTGAAACAGGTCCGTGCCGACAGCGCTGAACAGCGGGTTCGTTGAAGTGGGCTGTGTCACGAGCGTTGACAGGTCGAACGTGAAGTGTGTCAGCCCAGTCAGTATCAGGGGCAAGGCCGGAGTGGGCGGCGTCGCAGGGAAGACACTGCCCGATGGGCTGAAGATGTCAAAGTCTGCGGCGGTCGAGCCGGCAGAGGCAGGGCCGGCGGAAACATACAGCGCAAGATTGTTTGCGCCGTATTGTTTGCTCGGCGTCGCGGCACCAGTCAGGCCGAAATTGAACGTCTGCAAGAGCGAATGTCCGTCGTCTAAATCCAGGAAATCGCCGCTTTGGGGCAGATCGGGGTTCTGCCGTCCATCCGTGCGGTCTTCGACATTTGTTCCCGCCAGAAACTGCGTCGTGTTGACGCACACATAGTCGTGGGCCAGAACACTGATGCTGGAGTCCGGTGTGCCTTTCAGCAGGTTGCCTTCAATGTAGGCCGTGCCGCCGGAAACGATTGTAATATGGCGCGGGACTACCTGTGTCGTGCTGCCGCCGGTCGCCGACGGCTCGACTGGGCTAAGAATGCCGCGCACACGGGAGTTGCCTTCCGTGTAGATAACAATGTCATTGTCTGATTTTGCGCCGGTCGTGTCCGTATCTAAGTCGCTGTACCGGATGTCCATCTGCGCTCCGGCGGGGGTTGTGCCATCGGGGCCGACAAACGAGTCGCCGACCGTGCGGGTCAGGCGGATGCCGTAGCTCGCGGGCTTTGCCGGAACAGCGCCGTTCGCCGGTGTCGCCGGGATCAACTGGCCCAGGACGATGGAGACGCCGGAGGGGTTATAGAACAGGCCGTTCCAGCCACCTTTGTTGGCCGCCGTCGCGCTGGCCGTCGTCCGGTGCAGCCATTCGTCGGTCAGAGTCGAGCCGCCGCCGATGCTCGCACTGTCAGGCTGGACATCATCCGGGTTGTTGACATAGATCGCCTTGCCGTAGCCGTAGGCGCTGGGATTAGCCGTTGCCGCCGGCGTATAGGCTGTGCCGTCCGGGTTGGTCAAGTTCGGGCGCGGCGCGGAGTTCATCGCAATGGCCCGGTAGCGCGGCATCTGCGACGCGGCATCCTGGGCATCCAACAGCGGCGGGTCCAGCCGCGTGATGGAGCGCGGCAATCCGGCCCCGTCGTTCTGCATCGAGCCGTCCCGGATCAAGCCGCCCTGCGTGCTGAACGCCGGGTTGAGATCACCGGCACTTTGATTGTCGTTGCTCGGCGTGATGTAGGTTGCTTTGTCTGGACTGGTTGCTGCTGTCAAATCACTCAGCGTAGTTGGGTTCAGAATAAGTGCGGCCTGCTGCCCAACAGAAATGCTGCCGGTGGTATCCGGTGTCTTGTTATTTAATGTAGCTTTCGGGTCATAGCTATCCAATAGGAGATCGCCGCCAATTTCCGCCGTGTCCTGGAATAGCGGTGAGTTTGTGCCAGCATTCAAATAGATGACATTCGTTCCGAAGAAGCGCACCGGCATATTTGAGTGGATCGAGCCGCCGCCCGGCAGGGTCGTATCACCCTGAGCGGTTGATGGGAGAGGCGAGCCGAGGTATGGGTTCGGGAAAATGCCGGTTGCGGTCTTCAAGTACGCATCCGACGCCCCGTAGGTTGTCACCACGGGATACTCCTGGATGGTCGGCGCAGTCGTGCCATTGCCGACGGTGTTGAAATCCGAGACGCCTGGGGTCGCAATGCCGCCGTCGCTGTTCTGGGCGTAAAACTGGCTGGCGACGCCGAGGTTCGCGATGTCCGAGCGCTTGTCCGGGTTGGTCTCGAACCGGGCATAGTCGGTGATGCCGATAGGCTTGTACGCCACCTGGTATGCCTGCGTCCGGTCCGAGCTGCGGTTGTTGCCGAAGGTCGTTGGGTCGTTCGGGTCAATCACGCCTTCACGCCCGATGGACTCGATCTTCAGGTACTTGCCCGGCGGTACACTGGCATTCCCAATGTTGACAGGATCATAGGTCACGCGCACCAGAAAGCGCCCTGCGCCGGTGTTGTACCGCGCATAGCCTGCTTGCAGGTATTCTACGTCCGGGTCGGTTGCAGTTGCTACAGTTAAAGCAGCGGCATTATACCGCGCCAGCTCCCGCGCTTCTGTCGGCGGAACGGCAAGCTGGTACTGAAGCGGCGGACGCCAATCCGCACCGTCTACGCTGCCCGATAGCTGGGAGTCGGCGTAGGCCAGACCGGCGCGGGCGTAGTTGTCGGCGGTCTGAACACGAGCGCCGTGGCTGGCGTTGATGAGGTTCCGGGCAACAATCGTGACAAATAGCGCCCCTGCAAGGCCAAGCAGGAGCAGCACGAGCAGGGCGATGACGATGGACTGCCCCCGCTGTGTCCGGGTCCGTGTATTTAGTGTTGTGGGCTGAGTAGTGAACATCGTTGTTTGTGCTTTTAGAGACCTACCGCCTTGCTTCGCAGGGTCCTTCCTAAAGGAAGGATTAAGAGTAGTGGCAGAAGGCTTTGTTCGCAATCTTAATCCTTCCTTTAGGAAGGACCCTGCGAAGCAAGGCGGTAGGTCTCTTACCGGTTGCTGTTGCCGATCTTAATCTTCGTCTCCGTCGGGATCACCTGCGCCCGGTTGTTGGTGATGTCAAAGATACGCACGCCGATATTGACATCAATCAAGTCGCGCGTCTGGTAATCCACTTTGACCTGCATCGGCAGGTACGGATCGCTTGCCAGGTTGATCGGCAGCGTCTGCGTGCTGGGCAGCGGCGATGCCAGCGGCGCAGTTAGGCTCAGGTTTGCCTGGTAGTCGTAAATCACACTGACGCCGGTGGTTCCCGGCAGCAGGTGCAGAATACCAGTGCCGTAATCTATCGAGAACTGGTTGTCGCTGACTGTGCCAACTGACGCATTAACTTCCGTATAGGTGATCGCCTGCCCGGCGTTCGGCCCGCTCGTCTGGTCTGGCCCCGTCACCCGGACGCTGCCGGGAACGATGTGCGCGTTCAAGACGCCCGTAGAGGTGAGAGCGCCATCGACAGTGAATTGGTGGTAGCCTTGCAGCGGCGAGTCGGTCAGGGCGGGCGTCGCACTCGCAGGCGTAGTCAAGTCAACCGTGCCATCGGCGGCAACAATTCCTTTGTTTTGTGCGTCTAAGTATGCCTGCGGTGAGAGGACTGGAACTGCCGGCAAGGCGCTATAGCCCCACTGCCGGTTCAGGCGGTCATACGGCCCGTTCGGCAGGGACGGCGTGGTGAACGTCAGCGTCCCCGTATCCGAATTAATCGTCATCGGCACGAACTGTGTTCCGCCGAGCGTGTATGTCGTGCCGCTTTGCGTGACCGGGTAGCTCTGCGTGACATCATAAACCAGTGTTCCCTGCGTAGTGGTATCGGTGTCTAAATGCTGGTACTCTAAAATATCGCCGGGATTGATAAACAAAGTGGTATTCGTAACCCCCGACGGGGGATAGCCTGACGGCGCAATCACTGTCGCCCGCACTGCCGCGAATTGCTCCGTGTCATAGTACATATTAAGCGCGGTTGTGGCCGCAGCATCCGCGCCTGTCTGGCCGTAAGTTCCCGGAAACACGCCGACATGGAACGGCAGGGACCAGGACTGGCTCGTTCGCCGTGTAGACTGTCGGCGTGTAGGTATAGCCCGACTGATCTACCGAGACAGCGCCCTGCGTGTTGTAGTCCGAAGTCGTCCCTGGCGTCGCGTTCCCGCTGATGGTCGCGGGGCGGAACGTCACGCTGGTATTGACAATCGGATACGTTTTCCCCGTGACAGGATCGGTCGCGACGCCGCTATGTGCGACGCCGGGAAATGCACCGTTTGCCGGATCATACGCCAGCGTATTATCTGCGTTGTGCGGCAGCAAAATCAAGTCAACGTTTGGGCCAGGGATGACGGGCTTTGCGATCTGCGCCCACTTGTCCACGCGGGCGTTGTGGTCGGTTACTTCCTGCGCGGTATAAACCGCATGCGTGTCGTTGAGCCAGTTGACATCGCTCGTGCTGACATACCGAAAGAAATCCGGGTCGTCGAGTTCAGGAATGCTGACGCCACTGCTGTTGTTGCGGGCTGCAAATAGACTGGTATTCGGCATCACGGTTGCGGGCTGAGTTGCCGTAGCAGGCACCGCCGTGTACGGCTGGTACTCCGCGCGGTACAGAATATAGGTGTTGTCCGTGCCGCTGGTTGACTTGCCTTCGCGCGTGTTGTTGTACGAAAGCGCCGGGTTCTTCAGGCCGACGAAGTACCGGATGGCATTCGTGCCAGCGGCCAGCGGAAAAATATAGGACGGGTTGCCAATGATGGCCGAGCCGTTCGACGACGGCGTGTAAGCAATCGGCTGGTTAGTAGTCGGGTCAATCGGTGCGCCGCTGTCATTGAGCTTCGGCAGCACAAAGTCAAGTTTCGCGTTGTACGCATGGGCGACAACCGAATTGCCGTTCTTGTCCAGTATCTGCAAGTCCAAGAAGTTTGTGAAGGCATCGTCGCCGGGCTTGATTGTGTTCGCCGTCTGGAACGGGTGGCTGGTACCATCGAACACGAAGACCGCGCTCCCCAGCTCCCGCGTGATGCGCTCCCGCGTAATCCGGGCGGCATCCTGCGCTGCCGTCACGATCTGCGCCTGCTGGGTGTAGCGCAGGGCGCTGATGAGCGGGACGATGAGAAGCGTCAGCAGGACAGCCGTGAGGGCGATCACGATGAGCAGCTCAATCAGCGTGAAGGCCCGGCGTAGCGGTTTATGCAGGCGCGGCGAGTTATGAAGTTGTCGGCGGTCTAAGTTGTTCATCGCGAGTTGTTCGTGAATTCCCCCCAGCCCCCGATAATAGGGGAGCAGGATTAAGAGGGGAGCAGGATTAAAATTGCGCTTCTTTCAGGCTCCCCCATTATTGGGGGCCGGGGGGTGTCTTCTACGGTGTCCCGTTCAGCACGGCGTCTACGCTATGCACTTTGTATTGGTTGCGCTCTTTCCAGGCAACGATTGACCGGGCGGACAGGCCGCGCACGGCGCTGAACGTGACCGTCGCGCCCACCGGGACGGGATGCGCGAACTTGGTGCCGTCACTGAGGTTGACGCGCAGGGCGGTATCGCCTGTAGAGTATAGGGTCGGGTCAATCGCAACTGTGTCTGAAAAGCCCTGCGTCGTACCGCCCGACGTGTAGCTGCCGTCAATCTCAACGGTCTTCCCGGCATTGCAGCGGGCAAAGTAAATAAACGCATCAGTGCGGTCGTATGCAAACTGGTAAGCCGCAAGCGCCGTCATTCCCGTAGCGCTCTGAGCGGGCGCCGTCGCAAACTCCTGGAAGTACGCCGATGGTTTCTGTACAGCAACAGTCCAGTCCAAATCCGCTGTGTAGAAGATGCGGATGCGGTGCGCCGGGGCTGTTCCCGCTCCAATGGTTGGGCTGTTGTTATTGTTGTCCGCAAACGCATCTGAGCCGAAGGTCAAGCGCCCTAATGCATAGCCGATGTTGATGAGTAAAGGGTTGGTGCTAGTGCCGTTCAAGTCTTCGTTGTTCAGCGGAGAGTCCGGGTTGGTCGGGTCAGGAGCGACGCTGCTCGGTGCGATGATCTTGCCGGTGTCCAAGTCCATAATGACGATGCTGTAATTGCTGCCGGCGAGGCCGGGGTTGATCGAGTTGTCCGGGTTCGCCGATCCCGCAAGCTTCAAGTTCGGCACGGTCGTGCGGACGACAAACGTGCTGCCGGTCCCGGTCAGCGCCGGGATATCGTGGTCTTCGCGCAGAATGCCCCACGAGGAAACGATGTACGAAATCTTCACCTGCCGCGCCTGCGTCCCCGAACCAACGGCGGCTTTTGGGTTGAAGCTGATCGCACCGGGGTTAGACCCGGTTGCGGGGGTGGAACCGCTGGCAGCGGTTGTAGCGATGTTCGCCGAAGTCAACTTAAACTGATAGGGATCATTGTTAGCCGCAACATTTTGTGTCAAGTCGGTCGTCGAGACAACACCAGCATAAGGCCGGTATAAAGTCGCGCTGAGCCACTGGATTGTCCCCGTTGTTGGAGAGGTTCCGGCGGTTCCTAAAGACGAGTCTTGGTAATCCTTCAGTGGATTGAGCCATCCTCCTTGATAGCCACTGCCACCGGAAACATTTGCATCCGGTAAGTAGGCTTGCGAGGCGGTCAGGCTGGCTGCATCAAATGGCGCGAAAGGATTGCTGCTATTCCGAAGTGTTGCCGCCGGCACGTCCAGATACCGCGTGAAAGTTCCGTAGGTTTGAGCTGTCGTGTCATAGTAGCTGACCGTCAGCACCATCTTCTGGTCGTAAGAGGCGGCATTGCGAACGGCTTGACCGTTTGGCAAAGTGAAAGTGACTCCGTCCGGCGTCGGCGTGTACGCTGCATACGGCACAGCGATCCTCTGGTTCGCCAGATCTACGAGAAACTTCTCCTGCCCCAGAACCAGCGTGTCCTGCGGGATGTCTACCGTTGGGAGGGTTCCTCCCTGAGCAAGCGCCGCCGGGGCGGAATTGCCGGATAGCACGGACCAGTTCGGACTGTTGACTGTGAAGTATGAGGGGAACTGAGCAGCAGTCACTGTCGGGTCAGCGGGCATGGAAACCGGGCCGTACTTGACGACATAAACCGACTGGCCGTTCACCGCTGTCGGCACGGCCACGGTTTCATTGAAGACAGCGCGGGCATTCTCCAGGTTGTTGGGATTATCCGGGTCGTAATTGGAGTACGCCGCCGACATCGTCATCGCCGCCGCCAGCGTGTCGTTGTCCGCCGGTTTCAGGTCATCGGGCAGAATGGCTTCCGGCAGGCTGGACGCGCTTTGGGCACCCAGGTCAATCGCCGCCGCGCCGAGGCCGTCAGCCAGCGCCGCATTGCCGGTGCTTTGGATGGAGAAGAAGCCGCTGGGGAACAGGCGAATGATGGTCAAAATGCCCGTGACCAGGATGACCAGGACGACCAGAACCTCAATCAGCGAGACGCCGCGCCGCGACCGCTGCTGCCGTGTTCCGTTATGCTGTTGGCTGTCCATTATCTGCACTGAGAATGTCCTTGACACCGAAAGAGCTTATGGCTTGAGGTTGGCTGGATAGTTGACATCAGCGACTTGCCAGAATGCCGGGTTTGCGTTGGGACCGTCTAGGGTCGCGAAATCGTGGCCGGTAACCTTCTTGATCGCGCCGCTCTCGAACATCAACAGCACTTTATCAGCATTCTGGACGTGGTAAGTGGTTGCCGTAATCACTGCTCCAGCGGGTGGATTCTGCCAGCGAAGCTGGTCACTGTAGCTCGCATCCGCATTCGCTATATTCGTGGCAGTCTGCTCACGCGCAATCTGATAACGGACAACGGAAGTTGTGCTGACGGCATTGGTTCCGGTCACAATCGGGCTGGTGTCGTAGGCATCGGCCAGGTAAAAGTTGCGTGTTGTGGAAACGACATTGCCTGCCTTTGGGGTGATATTCGTGCCTGAGCCTGATGGAGTACAGTTGGAAGAGCCAGCTCCGTTCAAGACACCATCATTTGTCGGGTTACAAGGTGCAATAATATTGATTGAGATCTGGTTTGTCAGCTTCCCAGTGTCGCCGATATTGACGGGGTTGTTGGGGTCGGTAAACTCCGCCGAGTCTTTGATGTACGCTGGGTAGAGGCCCGGAAAATACAGAGCTGCATTGTGGGTGCTGTTTTGCGTGTCATCCGCCTGAACCTCACCCAAAGCATTCTGCATCGTTGAGCCAGGCCGAGCTGTCGTTCCAGGGTAGTAGTAGCCGAACAGGACATCCGGGTAGCGGTGGTTGTCCAGCTTGAACTGCTCCATCTTCTGCTGAATGTCCTTCATGTTGGAGATGGACGTGCTCTGACGCGCCCCTTCCCGGACCGACGCAAAGACGGGCAGTAGGATCGCCGTGAGAATCGCGATAATGGCGATGACGACAAGCAGTTCAATCAGCGTAAAAGCTTGCGTAAAGGCGTTTTGAGCGGGGCGGCGCGTGGGTGCCATAAGTGACTCCTAAAGTGGTGTTCGGCGAGAACTGGTAGCCGTAACTGTTGCATGACGGTAAGTTTTCCAGGATTGTTCCCGGATTTGAAAAGAAAGTTCAAAGGTTTTTTGGAACCCACCCGTAATATGTTACGACCCTCCCGAAGCGGGAGGGTGCAGAGTTTTAGGACTGTGGCGGGTGCAGAGCTTTATTGTTTACGAGATATTGGCGAAGGCGAGAAATTACAAAGCCGATTTTAGTGAGAACTTCTTGGTTGTTAAACCGCAAAGTCGTAATGCCGCGCTCGGCGAAAATCCGGTCGCGTTCTTAGTCGTATTCAGCAGTATGTGTTGCTCCGTCTACTTCGACAGCGAGTGCCGCCGAGTGGCAGTAAAAGTCTGCGATGGAGCCGTCAATAATCTGCTGACGGCGAAAATTGACCCCTAATCCATTGCGCCGCAGCCGTGTCCAAAGTATCGCCTCGGCAATAGTCATCTCCCGGCGCATATTCTGCGCCAGAACAACCTTTGCCTCCTGCACCGGCTGAACGATGACCACGTGCTGCGGTTTGACTTGCTCTTCCATAAGCGCTGCTCCCTAAACAACTAGACTGGCTAAAACTCTTCACCTTCCCGCTTCGGGAGGGTCGTAACTTGTTACGGGGTGGGTTCCAACGGCACTTGGCGCAGGAACCGGTGGAAACGCGGTCCTGACATACCAGCCCGCCAGCGGATGCCCGTAAAACAGCGCGAGCAGTGCGCCGACGGCCATCGCCGGGCCAAACGGAATGGGAACGCGCTCGCCGAGACGCCGCCGCGCCCGGATGAGCACAATGACGCCGGCAAACGCGCCGAGAAAGATGGCGAAGCCGAGGGACCCCAGGGCCAGCGCCAGGCCCAGATTCGCGCCAATCGCGGCGGCCAGCTTGCCATCGCCCCCGCCCATGCCCCCGGCGTCCTCGTCTTCTTCGATTTCCTCCGACGTGAACCCCTCCAGGGAGGGTTTTGCTCCCCAGCGTGCTTCCGTCCAGCGGCGCACGGGGGGAACCAGGGTTCCGAAGTAGTAAAAAAGATTGTAAACCCAATCTTCGGCGTTGTCTCGTAGGTACGCGCCCGCCGCCTGTCCGGCACTCATTCGCTTGTCGGCAAACGAGACCAGGATGACATAGGAAGCCAGGCCGATGAAATAAATCACGGCGGCGTACCCGAACAGTCCGGCGACCGAGTTCAGGAAAGTACCGGCAATCGCCCCATGCGCGAGGCCCAGCACAATCGCCAGGGCGCATAAGCCGTCATCAACCACAAAATGCTCTAAGTCGATGAAGAAAACGCAGATGAGGATGGCCGTAAAGAGGCAGTAGAACACGGCGTCGTACCAGCGCCCGCCCCCCTGAAATGTGTACCAGGCGACGAGGGCAAACAGAACCCCAGTTAAAAGCTCTACGCCGGGATACCGCCAGGAAATCGGCTGCTTACAGTAGCGGCACTTCGCACCCAGCAGCAGAAACGAGAAGACGGGGAATAAATCTAGGCCGCCGAGCCGGTGCTGGCAGGATGGGCAATACGACCAGGTCGGCAAATTGACGCTCTGCCCGCGCGGCAGCCGCCAGATGACGACATTCAAAAAGGAGCCGATGGCGAGGCCGTATAGCCCCGCCACCAGCAGCCATGTCCCAGCAAGTGACACGCGCTTACTCGCCCGCGCCTTTTTCCGTACCGTCGCCGCCCGACAGCGACTGGATCAGGACAATCATCGGCATGAACATACCGAGAATGATCAGGAGTACCGCGACACCCAAGAAGCAAATCAGGATCGGCTCAATCGCAACGGCCAGTGCTGCAAGCGCCGCATCCACTTCATCCTCGTAGAAGTCAGCGATCTTGGACAGCATAGCGTCGAGTGAACCCGACTCTTCGCCGATAGAGATCATCTGCACGACCATCGGCGGGAACAGCTTGGACTTGACCAGTGGGTCGCCAATCCTATCGCCTTCACGGATACGGGCACGGGCTTCGAGAATAGCATCGGCGATGACGACATTCGCGACCGTTCCCGAAACCGTTTCCAGCGCCTGCAAGATCGGAACACCGGACGTCAAAAGCGTACCGAGTGTCCGCGAGAAGCGGGCCAGGGCGACTTTGTGGTTCAGCTTGCCGAAGACCGGCACTTTCAGCTTGAACTTATCCCAGACATGCGACCCGAAGTTTGTCTTGATGAACGCGCCGAACGCGAACCGCACGGCGAAGAAGATCGCCAGAGCCAAGTAGCCTTTGTGCAGGAAGAAGTCGGAGACGGCGACCAAGCCCAGAGTCAACGCCGGGAAGTCGGCGCGGCCATGCGGCAGCATCGTCTCAAACAGGTTGAGGAACGTCGGGACAATAAACGTACACAACCCAACGACGATGATGGTCGCGGCAAGGACGACAATCGTTGGGTAGGTCATAGCCGACTTGATCTTGCGCTTCATTTCCACGTCTTTTTCGAGGAACGTGGACAGCCGCTGCAAGGTTTCTTCCAAAACACCGCCGACTTCTCCCGCCCGGACAAGGCCGATAAAGAGGTTCGAGAATGTGCCGGGGTACTTCGCCAGACTCTTCGAAAGCGTGTTTCCCGCCTCGACTTCGCGCTGAACGTCAATAATGATCCGCTTGAACTTCGGGTTAGTCTGCTGCTGCGACAAAACATCTAAGCAGCGGACAAGCGAGACACCCGCGTCAATCATAGTCGAGAACTGGCGGCAGAAGATGGACAGCTCGGTCAGCTTGATCTTCTGAATGTTCTCAAACCAGCTTCCGCCCAAGCCTTTTTTGACTTTGGACGATTTGATTTCCGAAATGACGAAGCCCTGTTCGCGCAGGCGGCGGGCCAGAACGTCCGGGTTTTCCGCTTCCGAGGTCCCGCTTCGCATTGTGCCGGCGGCGTCGCGGACGGTGTAGGCGTATGTTGCCATGTGTACTGCTCCTTTAGTGAGCGTCTATAACGCAGGCCGAACCTCAAACGGTTCGGCTTCAGCAAAATTATTCTCAGCGGCCGGGTGCGCCGGGGCGAGGCGCACTGCCGGGAGGGACGCCCTGTGAGCCGCCGGGGCCGGTCGTGCCGTCGCCCGCCAGCATCCGCTTCAGCTCTTCTTGGTTCTGAGCGCGGCTCATTGCACTGTCGTAGGAAATCTTGCCTTCCATGTACAGGTTCCGCAGCGAAGCATCAGTGGTAATCATGCCGATATTCGCTGAAGTCTGAATAATGGACGTGATCTGATGCGCTTTTGCCTCACGGATGAGGTTCCGAATCGCAGCATTCGCAATCATGATTTCATACGCGCCGATGCGCCCCCGGCCGGAAGATGCCTGAAAGTTCGGTGTTGTCGGCACAAGCTGCTGGGAGATGATCGCCTGCAAGTTGTTCGAGAGCTGCAAGCGCACCTGCCCCTGCTGGCCAGGCGGGAAGCCGTCTACGATCCGGTCTACCGAAGACGCCGCCGAGTTCGTATGCAGAGTGCCAAAGACAAGGTGACCCGTCTCAGCGGCGGAAACAGCCAGCGACATTGTCTCCAGATCGCGCATTTCGCCGACGAGAATAATATCCGGGTCTTCACGCAAAGACGCCCGCAAGGCATTCCCAAAGCTTTTGGTGTCCATGCCCAGCTCACGCTGGTTGATGACCGAGAGCTTATGGTTGTGCACAAACTCGATTGGGTCCTCAATCGTGATAATATGCTCGGAGCGGGTCAAGTTGATCGCATGAATCATCGCCGCCAAAGTCGTAGACTTACCGGAGCCGGTCGGTCCCGTCACCAATACCAGGCCACGCCTGAGATGGGTCAGCTTCTCAAAGATGCCCGGCATCTCCATTTCTTCCAGGGTCGGGATTTTGGTCGGGATCAGGCGCAGGGACGCGGCAACACTGCCTTTGTCTTTGAAGATGTTGACACGGAAGCGAGCCTTCTTTTGCAGGGCATAAGAAAAGTCCAGCTCCCAGGTGCTTTCAAACTTCTGGATTTGCTCGTCGGTTAAAATCGCATACATCATCTGCTGGATGTCCAGCGGCGACATATTTTCATACGGAGTCGGCTTCAGCTCGCCGTCGGCCCGAATGACCGGCGGAATGCCGGACGCGATGTGCAGGTCGGAGCCTTTCATCGCGATAATCAGGTCCAGCAACTCGTCAATATGAAGCTCTTGAACAGACTTCTTCTGGACAGGCTTTGCGGTCGGGCGCGGCTGAAACTGCGGCGCGGTCTGCCCGTTCGTCTGTCCGTTGGTCTGCGGCATTGTCGCCGCGCCGTTTCCAGATGTTGCTATTGGTTCGGCCATAATAACTGCCTCTTTCAAAAAGCCCACCCCCAACCCCCTCCCCAGGGGGAGGGGGCGTTGCGACAGGTGTGGGCTACATTTTGCAAATTAGCCCCCTCCCCCTGGGGAGGGGGTTGGGGGTGGGTTCTAGAACCCGGCGGTGAAGACGACGCGCATGACTTCATCCGGGGTCGTCATGCCTTCCAGAATTTTGATCAGGCCATCTTCGCGCAACTCACGCATCCCGTTTGCTTTGGCCGCGTCGCGGATGTCGGCGACCGGAGCGCGGCGGACAACAAGTTCAGCAATCTCTTCGTTAATCGTCATCAGCTCGTACAAGCCGACACGGCCTTTGTACCCTTTGTAGCGGCACTCTTCGCAGCCCTTGCCTTCGTAGAGCGTCACCTGGGCATTCGGATCTTCGGTTTTGTAGCCGAACTTCGAGAGGAAGTTCGCCGGGACCCGGTACGGCTCCTTGCAGTTCGAGCAGACTTTGCGGCACAGACGCTGGGCCATAATACCCTGGACCGTCGCCGCGATCAGGTACGTTTCAATGCCCATGTCGGCGAGACGCATAACCGCCGACGGTGCATCGTTGGTATGCAGAGTGGACAAAACTAGGTGGCCTGTCAGCGACGCTTCAATCGCGATTTGTGCGGTTTCGAGGTCGCGCATCTCTCCGACCATGATGATGTCCGGGTCTTGGCGCAGGAAGGAGCGCATGGCGGCGGCGAATGTCAGGCCGGCTTTCTTGTTGATCTGCACCTGCGAGACGCCCGACAACTGATACTCGACCGGGTCTTCCACCGTGATAATGTTCTTCTCAACTGAGTTGATCTTGTGCAGGACCGAGTACAAAGTCGTTGTTTTGCCAGAACCCGTCGGGCCGGTCGTCAGGAACATTCCCTGCGGCTGGGCGACGATTTCTTCCAGCTTCGCCTGCACTTCCGGCGTGAAGCCGAGTTTGTTCAAGCCAAGCAAAACCGAGGTCTTGTCCAGAATACGCATAACGATCTTTTCGCCGAACATCGTCGGCAGACACGAAACACGCATATCATAGTCTTTGCCTTCGTGCCGGACCGGAATACGTCCGTCCTGCGGCACGCGCCGCTCGGCGATGTTCAGCTCGGCCATGATCTTGAAGCGCGAGATAAGCGCGGCCTGAATATGCTTCGGCACAGTCATGGTTTCGTTTAGAACGCCGTCAATCCGGTAGCGGATTCGGACGCCTTTGATGCCCGGCTCAATGTGAATATCCGAGGCTTTCTCACGAATGGCCTGCATCATAATCGCATGGGCGATACGAATGATCGGCGCTTCTTCCGAGATTTTTTCGAGGCCGCCCTCATCGTCTTCGTCTACGTTGCCGGTCGTTAGCTCGCCCAGCTCGTTTTTAATGGCATCCGACAGGCCGCTCGCGACATTCATGTCCGCGTTGCCGCTGCCGTTGCGCCCCGGCGTGAGGTCGGTCGTGCCGTCGTTTTCTTTGATGATCGCCGGAACCTGACCGTTGCCGTTGATGACCGCCGGAAAGCCCGTGCCGCCATCCCGCCCATTGAGCGGGCCGGTGGCTGCTTTGCTGCCGTTGCCGCTATAGGCACGGATTATGGCTTCTTCAATCTCCGATTTCGTCCCCAGTACCGACGTAATCTTGCACCGAGAAACGAGTTTCACATCATCCAAGCCCACCATGCCGGTCTTGACATCGCCGATGGCGACCATCAGCCGGTTCGGTGTAGACGTACTATCGCGCTTGATGGGGAGAATGTTGTAGCGCTTCGCGATATGCTCTGGCACGGACTTGATCGCCGCCGGTTCAGGCGTGACTTTGCTGAGGTCCACGAACTTCAGCCCCAGCGTTTCCGCACGGGCCGAGGTCACGTCTTTTTCGGAGGCCATGTCCAGGTCTTGGATAATCCCGCCGAGGTCGCCCGGCGTCACTTTTTGCACTTCTCGTGCTTCCTGAAGCTGCACTTCCGTAATTGCGCCGCGCTCCACCAGCACTTCCCCGATGCTTTTTTTAGCCTGCATTACCATTGTGGAAACCTGCCTCCTTACGCAGTTTGTTCCGACACTGCCGTCAATTCTACAAACGATTCTACTAAAGTCGAAAAGAAATTAAAAGAGCAAATCGCGCCAGAAACGCCGTCAAAGAACGACAAGGAAAAACAACTGCTGAAAGAAAGGCCGGAGCCGGCTGCGGGCGGTATCCACTATTATAACATAAACGCGAAATGGACGCAAGGGGTTCCCTTTGCCCTTTTTGCTACCTGCGCTGCGGGGCCAGCAGCGTCGCCAAAACCGCCTGCTCCATCACGGCCACGGGAATGTCCGAAACCGGGAGTCCCGTCCAAAGCGACAGAGACACCGCTCCCTGCTGTACCAGCATCTTAACCCCGTTCATAGTCCCGCACCCTGCCGCGTCCGCCTCGGCCAGCAGCCGTGTCTGCATCGGCGCATAGATCAGATCATAGACAAACGGCTTCGCTTCAAAGACGCCTGGCGGCAGCATCGGCGCTTCTTCGAGGCGCGGCGACATCCCGACACTTGTTGTGTTGACCAGCAGATCAACAGGTACTATGGTCGTCCCCCACCCTATCGCTTCCGCACGGTTCGGGTACACAGTATTGATCGCCGCCGCCAGTTCCTCCGCCCGCGCCCGCGTTCGATTGGCTATTGTGCAGAAGCACCCGCGCGACGCCAGCGCAAACGCCACTGCCCGCGCCGAGCCGCCTGCGCCGAGCAGGCACACCCGCCGATTGTCTGCTCCCTGCCCGACTTCTTCCAAAGACCGTAGAAACCCTGCCCCATCCGTGCTGTAGCCCATCAGTGTGCCGTTTCGGTTGCAGATTGTGTTCACCGACCCAATCCGCGCCGCCGCGTCGTCTACTTCATCTAAGTACGGCAGCACCAACTCTTTCAGCGGCACCGTCACATTCACGCCAATTAGTCCTAACGCCCGAATTGACTCAACCGCCGGCTTAACATTCCCCGGCGCAACCTCAAACGGCACATATGCCCAGTCCAAACCCAGTTCCCGCAGCGCCGCATTGTGCATCACCGGCGACCGCGAATGTCCCACGGGATGACCCCAAACGCCGACCACTTTGGTTGTTCCTGAGATGTTTGTCACAGGCATTATGTCTCGTCAGCCTTTAACCGAGCGCGAGTTGACCGGACATACAGCAGGAAAAGCACCGCAAGAACGGCGACTAAGTTTACACCCGTGAATATAATTCCAGTCTGCGACAAATCCGCAGGCGGATCAGTTGCTGCACTGAAGCGTGCCGGCCAATACAAAGCGATATTTGCTCCGACAAAATCGGGAGGCGCTGCGGGACCGACCACGAGGCATACCCCGCACACGAATGAGTAAAGGAAGCCGGGTGCAGAAATTTGCAGTGTCTGTAACACTTGAACAATCAAGGAAGTGGTGACACCTAGCATTTTGTCGAGTGCCAGCAGGACCCCGCCCCAAATGGAAGCACTGAACAGCACGATGGCGAAAAACAAGACGATATGGCTGACACCCAGAGGAGTTGCGAACACCGCTAGATAAAGACCAGATAGCCCGCCGACAACTTGCAGCGCGGCAACAACACGGCGGAAGAAGCGCAGCCAGAACGCGGCGAGTTCCGGGTCTGATTGTTCCACCAAAGGTGTATCCATGGCGCTTGACACTTCACGACTTGCGCCGGGCGCGGACAATCAGCAGGACAGCCAAAGCTATCACGGCGGCGATTAGCAGGCCGGAGCGGCGCTTGGCTTCGGGGGTGCGCGGGTCGGGCATGGCGTCCAGGGCGGCTTCAACGGCGGCGGCGGCGGGCCACTGGCCGCGCTCGCGCAGCCTGCGGATGACACCATTTTCGACATAGCGGACCATCTGCGTCGAAATGAACTCTTCTTTAGACAGCGCCGGGCGCAGGAGGATTGTGTAGAGCTTCAGGCGGTTGCCCGCCAGAACATCGGTAAAAAGCTGGTCGCCGAAGACGGCGGTATTGCTGGCGTTTGAACCCATCAGCTTCATCGCCCGCCGGAAGCCGCCGGTGCGCGGCTTCTGCACCCGGTCCACGAACGGAATTTTCATGGTATCCGCGAGCTGCTTCAGTCGCTCGGTATGGATAGTATTAGAGGCAATACAGATTTTAATGCCCGCAACTTCGAGCTTCGCCAGCCACTCGATCACGCCGGGCATGATCTCGTAGTGCTGCCACGGGACCAGTGTGTTGTCGAGATCGGTAATGATGGCTGTGATCCCCTGGGCTTTCAGCACCTCTGGATCAAGTTCTTTAACGGTTTCGACAACGCGGCTGGGTGTCAGGTTTTGGAGTGTGTTAGGCATAGTTGTTGATGAACGGAACGGCGTTTGACCAACAGCGAGGAGTTTTCAACTCCTCGCTAGGGCCGGTGTCCTTCGGACGGCAGAGTTCGAGCGTCGGGTTGTTCGTCTTCCACTCGAAGAGTGCCTCTCCTAGCGAGGAGTTGAAAACTCCTCGTTCAAATGCTTGCCGCTTACTGCGCCCGCACCCGCGCAATCGCCGCGTTCTGCTCCGCGAGTGTCCGGCTGAACACATGATGCTTGCCATCGGGACCGGCGACGTAGTACAGGTAGTCTACGCGGGCCGGATGCAATGCAGCGTCAATGCTGGGCAGACCGGGACAGGCAATTGGGGTCGGCGGCAGACCCGTGTGCATGTAAGTATTGTATGGAGAGTCTACCCGTAAATCTGCGTAAAATAAGCGCGTCTTGTGCTGAGGCAGCGCGTACTGCACCGTCGCATCACATTGAAGCCGCATACCGAGTGCGAGACGGTTCCGGTAAACGGCGGCAATTACGGGCCGGTCCGAGTCTACTTCCGCTTCCCGCTCTACCAGCGATGCCAGCGTGATGGTCCCCGGCAGCCCACCCGGCGCATGGGCAGCCGCCTTGCCGTCCGGCACGACCACCCGCGCATGGAAATTTTGGAGCATCTGCGTGATAATCTCGCGCGGTGTCGCGCCTTTCGGGATCGTATAGGTATCGGGGAACAGGTAGCCTTCTAAACTTGCGTTCGGCGGCGTCCAACCTGGCACCCCAAACGTCTTCCCCTGCGCCGTCGCCAGCGCCAAGAACTGCGCTTCGTCGGCCAGCCCCTTCTCCGAAAGCCGCAGGGCGATCTGCCGCACCGTGAAGCCTTCCGGGATCGTGACCGTGCTGCTCGCCGTCTCGCCGAGCGCCATTAGCGCGGCCATCTGGCGCGGCGGCATCGCGGGCGACAGGGCATACCGCCCGGCGTGCATCTCCCCGGAAAGATGGTCCAGGCGGCTGGCGAATACAAACGACAGCGGGCTGCGGATCAAATGCTTCCGGGCCAAAATCTCGCCGATTTGCCGCGCACTCTTGCCCGGCGGGATCGTTACCAGCACCGTCGGCGCTTTCAGGTTGCCTGACATCGGCCCCATCAAAGCAATAATATACAGCACCCCAGCCGCAACCGCCAGAGCCGCAAACAAAAGCAGCACCAGCAACGATGCGCTGCGCCGCACCCGCCGAGGTGTATTCGCAAGATAGGTTTTTGTGCGGGAAATAGGCATAAGATGAGCACCATGCGTTAAAACGCACGGCTAAACGGCGCGGACGCCACAAAACACCGCTTCTGCACTGGCAGACCTGGAAGGCGCGGGGTTAATATAGATTTGCCCATTCTGAGTACCGCGAAGCGGCACTTCGTAGCGTCTTCGCTGTGTAGCCGTGCGTTTCAACGCATGGTCTTTCAGCGGTGCCGCCTTCGGTAAATGCCAATCAACTCAGTAAGTGCCGAATAAATCCAAAGGCCAACAACGAAGCCTTCAATCCAAGAGAACCCATGCTGTCGGTAGCTATTGATAGCAAAAGCTGTCCAGAAAAGGGCAAGAGGCCACAGGAGCTGACGAGAGTTACCGATTTTCAGCAGCTTGCGATCATTGGCGTCCAAGCTTTTCAACTGTTCATCGGGAGTATTCTTATTGTTCAACAGCTTCTCCTATGCACCCAGTAGCATATCACGTGGGGCATTTATGTCTCGGCGATGCTGCAAATAACTTTCCAATATCAGCGCGGCGGCGGTCTGGTCTATCTTGTCCCGGCGCTTGGCGCGAGACATGCCTTGGGCGATAAGTATTTCTTCGGCTTCGACGCTGGATAAGCTTTCGTCCCAGAAGACAAGCGGTACCGGCAGACTATTCGCCAGTGCTTTGGCGAATCCCTGCGTCTTTGACGCCTGCGGGCCGATACTGCCGTCGAGAGACAGCGGCAGGCCGACGACAATCCCTTCGGCTTCCTGCTCGGTGGCAAGCGCCGCGACCGCCGCCACGTCACGCTTCAGGCTGCCGACGCGCCGCACCAAGCCGACCGGGAATGCGGCGATTTCCAGCGAGTCACAGACAGCAACGCCGATCCGGACGTCACCAACATCTAAACCGAGCAAGCGCATGGAACCTCTCTCACTAATTCGGAGACTTCATTCCGGAACGGCGTTCCGATTGGAACAAACCGGAACGGTATACGAAGTAATCCGCTTGCGGATACCCTCTCCTTCGGGAGGAGCGGGTGGGCGCGGAGCGACCGGGTGAGGTTCTTCCCCATATAGCCCGTGCAGCAGCAGCAGCGCCAGGCACTGCAAGATCAGAATCGCGGCGACAATGCCGGAGTCATTGAACAGCAGGGCAACCAGGCAGCCCCAAAGGCCCGCTTTCAGTACCGCCGTCTCGCGCGGTCTCTCCGACAGGTACGCCGTGACCTGACGCCACAGCAGCCTGCGGATTGCCGCACCCAGCCCCGCAAAGGCCAGCAGACCCAGAAGCGTTCCCGGATGCAGCGCGACCCGCACGGCTAGACCGATTTTGCGGGTACTGACCCCGGCAATATACCCCAGCCGCCCCTGCCCCAGCGCATCCGCCGCTGTTTCGAGGTGCGTTCGGCGCAGGTGCAGGACATGGCTGAGGATCGCCCACAAAAAGACAAGCGCGAAGCCGAAGGCAATGCTGCCAAGCAGATGCGTCCACCGCACGGGACGCTGAGTTAAAAGCCGCCAGGCCACAACAAAGGTGGCCGTGGCCGTCACCGCCCCGCCCGCCTTTGCGCCGAACGCCGGAAACGACAGCACGAAGGTCACGAAGACGAACCAGAAGACCCAGCTTCGCGCCCGCATCAAAATAGTCGCCAGTAGCGCCCCCCCGATTAAGACGCCCATGTACTCGTTGCCGATGCCGTAAAACCGGATGCCGGACAGGGCATATTCGCTGAGGGCGGAGTTTGAGACCAACTGCGTTCCCGTCAGGCCGTCCAGGACGAGCACCAGCGCGGTCAGGCCAAAAATCAGCGTCGGCGAAGGCAGCACGGCCAGCAATCCGACGCAGGCGGCAATGAGCAGCAAATACTGAGGAACAGTCTGCGGCCCCAGCAGCGGGGCCAGCAGCAGGGCCAGCGGCCAGGCCGATAACACTCGGAGGCCGTAGCGGGCGAGTGTTCCCGTGCGGCCTGTCATGCGCCCGGTCTGGTAGAAAAAGAGGCCGCTGAAGACGATGGCTCCGGCGACCAGCCCAACCGCCCAAAAGATCGCATCCTGTGCTTCCTGATTGAGACGCACGAGGCGGTCCAAACGCATAAGCGCAACTTCGGGAGCCATGACTGGGCGCACCGGAGCGCCAGTCATCTGATACGGCAGGGGAACACTCAGCGCGGCCAGCACGGTCGGCGCGAAGTCGCGCGAAGCCACGAGTCCCGGCGTTTGGGTCGTGTCCGAAGTCACGGAGGCTGCGGCGGCGACGTTCAGTGTCAAGAACGGGGTCAGCGAGTTCCATGCCCCGTTCGCTAGAAGTGGCGGCGTCGGCACAACCAGATAAACCGGCCCACGAAAGCCGGCACGAACATATCCGAGATACGCATCCAACGACGCCAATGCCTGCGCCCGGTGCTGACAGTACGCCGTCGGCAGGAGAAATCCACGCCCGTTTTCGCGCTCAATCCGGGCGAAGTCGCCGAAGTGGACGACGACCAAATCGGCGTTTTGAAATGTTGCTTGCGTTGACTTCCATAGCCGTGCCGGGTCTTCGCGCTTGCCGCCGCAGGCCAGCGGATCGGTGACTGCGCCGTTTTCAGAAACGGTGTTCGGCGTCGGCAGGAACAGCCGCGCAGGCTGATATGGCCCCGTGTCATCCCCATCTGCATCGCCGAGAAGCGCTGTCTGCACCCCATTCTGGCCCAGCGCCTCACCTATTAAACCCTGCGACTTGTCCCCTACCCTGATGCTGTCGCCCGCGCCCAGTGACGCATAGACGTTCATCACCGGGTCAGGCTTGAATGCCAGCCCCGGTGACATCAGCGCCAAATGCATCCGCGCAAAATTCGGCAGACCAGGCCGGTTGACATCGGAGAGCGTCAGATGGTCTGCGAAGATTACCAGCACTTGCGGGCGGGCGTGGAGCGGCAGGGTGAGGATAAAGAGCAGGAGTCCCCCTAGCCCCCAATAATGGGGGAACCGGAAAAGGAACCAATCGTGCTTCTTTTCATGCTCCCCGATTATTGGGGGCGGGGGGGACTTCCTCACGTCCCCGCCATCTCGCCGACTAGCCGCTCCGCCGACGCCAGCGCTTCATCCAGCTTGCCAGGGTCCTTGCCGCCCGCCTGCGCGGCGTCCGGGCGTCCCCCGCCCCCACCACCGACAATCGGGGCGGCGGCTTTGACAATGTTTCCGGCATGGATACCCCGCGCGACCAAATCTTTGGAAACGCGCACGGCCAGTGACGCTTTGCCGCCGTCGGCACCGCCTAAGATGACAACACCCGATTTCAGCTTGTTCAGCGCTTCATCGGCCAGGGTTCGCAGCGTGTCGCCGTCGGCATTGCCCGTGACCACATGGACAACGAGCGGAAAGCCGAGGTCGGACTCGGCGGCGGCAATCAGCGCGTCTACCTGCCCGCCGGCCGCCGCTTTTTGCAGGGTCGCCAGCTCACGCTCTTTAAGCTTGAGTTCGGCTTGCAGCTTTTCGACCGACGCGGGGGCGTTCACGAGCGACGTTTTGAGCGACGCCGCGATGTCGGACAGCAGCCGTTCTTGATCCAGTGTCCGCAGGAGCGCCCGCTTGCCGGTGACAGCCTCGATGCGCCGAACGCCCGCCTGGGAGCTGCCTTCGGACGTGATCTTGAACAATCCCGCCTGCGACGTGTGCGCCAAATGGGTTCCGCCGCAGAATTCCAGGCTGTAGTCGCCGGCTTCGACTACGCGCACGATGTCGCCGTACTTTTCGCCGAACAGCATGGTCGCGCCCATCTCCTTGGCCTCGGCAATCGGCTTTTCAAACGTGTGAATAGCGAGATCATCCAAGATTTTCTCGTTCACTAAGCCTTCGACCTGCCGCGCTTCTTCGCCGGTCATCGCTTTGTCGTGCGAGAAGTCGAAGCGCAGCCTGTCCGGGGCGACCAAAGAGCCGCGCTGCTGGACATGGGAGCCGAGTACCTGCTGTAAGGCTTTATGGAGCAGGTGGGTCGTCGTGTGGTTGCGCTGGATGGAAAAGCGGCGTCCGCCGTCAATCTCGGCGTCTAGGGTGTCGCCGACCGAAAGCCGGCCTGCCGTGATTGTCGCCGTGTGGAACCAATAGCCGCTGTCTTTTTGCGTGTCCGCCACTTCCGCCCCGCCGCTTTCGCCGTGAAGCTGACCGGTGTCGCCGACCTGGCCGCCCGCTTCGGCATAGAACGGCGTCTGGTCCAGCACGATCTGCACGGTCTCGCCCTCGTCTGCGCTGTCTGCGAGAGTGCCGTTTCGGACAATCGCTGCGATCTGGCCGCGCGTCTTCGCTTCGGAGTAGCCAACGAAGAGCGTCTTTTGGATATTCTTTTCGCGCAGGGCAGGAACGATACTGTCGGTGAACACTTCGCGGGTCTTGCCGCCTTCTGAGACCAGCAGATGCTGCTGCCAGAGTTCATCGTACCGGACCATGTCTACGGCCAGCCCGGCTTCCGACGCAAGCTCGGCGGTCATCTCAACCGGGAAGCCGTAGGTCGTAAACAGCACAAACGCATCATCGCCCGTCACCGCGCCGCCGTCTAAAAGCGACTGCAAGCGGGCCGTGCCGGACTCTAAGGTCCGCCGGAACTGCTTTTCTTCAATAATCGCATAGCGCAGGATTGTCTCGCGCTTGGCTTCCAGTTCCGGGTAATCGCTTTTACGCTGGTCAATCACCGTCGGCAAAATCTGCTCCAAGAGCGGCGTTTCAATGCCTAGAGTCCGGCGTCCGGCGAGAATGGCCCGGCGCATCAAACGCCGCAGAACGTAGCCGCGCCCGACATTGGACGGCAGGACGCCGTCGGCGATGCAGAACGCCGTCGCCCGCACATGGTCGGCGACCCGCCGGAATGCAATGTCCTTCGGGTCAGTATCCAAGCTTGTGTAGGTCAGGCCCGACAGCGCTTCAAGCTGACGCAAAATCGGCGCGAACAAGTCCGTCTCAAACGGCCCGCGCAGGCCCGCGATGACCGCCGCCGTCCGCTCCAGGCCCATTCCTGTATCAATGTTCTGGCGCGGCAGCGGGGTCAAGCTCCCGCCATCGCCCCGATCGAACTGCATAAAGACGAGATTCCAGATTTCCAGCCATCGCTTATCGTCCCAAACCCCGTCCGGGGTCGGAGGCAGGTGCGCCTGCGTATCGTAGAAGATCTCCGAGCAGGGGCCGCAGGGTCCGTTCGGGCCTTTCGTGACCGCGCCCGCCGGCCAGTAATTGTCGTCCTCGCCAAATCTGAAAATCTTCGCTTCGGACATTCCGGCTTTGCGCCACAAGTCATATGCCTCGTCGTCATCTTCAAATACCGAAACGCGGATATTCTTGATGTCTAGCTTCAAGACATCAAACAAGAACTCCCAGGCATAGGCGACTGCTTCAGCTTTAAAGTAATCGCCGAATGAGAAGTTGCCCATCATCTCAAAGAACGTGCAGTGGCTTGTATCCCCGACATCTTCAATGTCCGTCGTCCGCAGGCACTTCTGCGCGGTTGTCGCGCGGGCGGCAGGCGGCGTCAGCAGCCCTAGAAAGTACGGCTTAAACTGGACCATGCCCGCCGACGTGAACAGCAGGGTCGGGTCGTTCGGGACAAGCGAGTCCGACGGCAGCCGCTTCGCCGCCTTCGCCTCAAAAAACTCCAAATACTTGCGTCTCAGCTCGCTCCCCAGCATAAGTTATTCTCCACAGTGATAGATGGGAGTCATTATAGCACAAAGCCCCGGTCTCTCGCTGAGAAACCGGGGCGTCACCAGACAAGCGAGGCAGGATAGGGAGAGAACTGACTATCAACACTGGCGAGAGGCTGCCCTTCAGAAATTGACTGAGTGATCAACAGCCGGTCGAAAGGATCGTTATGATGGTGCGGAAGCGTTCCAAGAGCGAAAATGTGGGCCGGGATGATCGGTAAAAGCTGCAAGCCGCGCTGTGCCTGCTGATCGCGAAGTATCTCCTGCAAGGGCAGTGCCAGCGGAAGCTTGCCTAAACCGCTTTTGATTTGGATTTCCCACAGGCTAACGAGGCTTAAGTAGAGACAATTTCTCCGGCTTGCTATTCTACCAGAGGAACGTATGCGTGTCCAGAAGGAGTCGGTTCATGCCGTGTCGGTCCCAAGCCAGAAACTATCCGGCAAAGGCGCATCAAAGTCCTCAGCAATCCAATACTGTCCGGCATGCAATCCAGCAATGCGAGGCTGTGCAGGCGGCTCACCGCCTTCCGCCTCTGCTTCCTGCACTGCAAGCTGACGCAGATATTCCACTGTGTCCTGTCCTTCCTGGGCCGCTTTGCGGTCCAAGCGGCTGACAATTTCGGGCGGCAATTCATAGGTGATTGTCATAGCGCTATTATAGCACAAAAGCCCCGGCCTCTCAGAAAGAAGATGGGGCTGTACGCGGAGCAGAGAATTAGGCGACGGCGCTTTTCTTGCGGGCCAGCACCACGCTGCCCAAGCCGAGGGCCAGCAGCAGGCCGAAGGAGACGGTGGTGGAGGCTTCAGGAACCGCCGGCGTCGGAACCGCAGGCTGACCATTGAACAGCAGTGTTCCGTTGTTGTTGCCGTACAGCACGTTCAGCGCCGTTCCATCCTGCAAAGTCCCGGTCACGGAATAATCTTGAAAAGGACTGCTGGTTCCTAGGAAAGTCTCGGTGAGGCCGGTGCCGAAGATGTCCATGACGCCTGTGTCTTGCGTCGCGATGTAAGTGATGTTGCCTCCGTAAATGTTGATTGTGCCGCTGCCGGGAACGCCGCCGAGGCTGCTGCCGACTGCCATTGGGTAGAACACACTGCCGCCATAAATGTTTGTTACACTTTGGTCATAGCCGAGGACCTCATAGACATTGCCGCCGTTGATAGTGGCCGTTCCGGTGTTCTGGTTAAAGAGTGTACTGGTAATTGTCGCGCCGCTGTTGAAAGTCAAGCTGCTGGCATTGAGGACTTCGACTCCTCGGAAAGTCGTGGTCGCGGGACCCGTTCCGGCAGTGAAGACATAAGTGCCGGTGGCGACTGTTCCGGCCGCGCTGATGGTAGCAGTTCCAGAAAGCGGGGGACGCACACTGGGCAGCGAGCCGAGCTGTAATGTCTGCGCTTCCGCAGGCAGAGCAGCTAGCACAGTGAATGCGGACAAGCATAGCAACAGAATGCGAGAGGCGAAGCGGGATAAAATGAGCATGACAAATTCCCTTCAAAAACTAAAGCGGGCGTAGTTACCTCGCAATAATACCATGTGCATAAACCGTGCCAAGTAAGCATGATGAGATTTGGAGGAAGAATTTATTCTCACGCACCGCCTATAAATTATGCAACAATGTTTGTAAAAGCGACACGCGAAGGCGAAAAGAGGCTTGAGAATGGCGGAAACGCAGATTGCAGTGCAGAAGTTTTTGAGGACGGGCGGGACGCTGGCGGCATTGGCCGAGCAGTACGCGGTCAAGGCCGTGCGGCACAAAGCGTCCCCGAACTTAATCCTGCTGAAATACAGCCAGATCGCGTCGGACATGAGCCTTGCGGTGGTGCAGGAGTGCCGAGGGATTATCTTGGACGAAGCCGACGACTGGCGAGTCGTCAGCCGGGGCTATTCCAAATTCTTTAACTACGGCGAGCCGAATGCGGCGGGAATTGACTGGGCGACCGCCGTGGTGCAGGAGAAAGTCGACGGTTCCTTATGTACGGTGTTCGAGTACGCGGGGGCATGGCGTGTCGCGACGACGGGGAACCCAGACGCCGGCGGGCCGGTGAATGACAGCGCTTATACATTTGCCGAGCTGTTTTGGGAAACGCTGGGACTGTATCTTGGCGAAGATTGGGACACCGCGCCGTGGGAAAATACCAACTGGTGCTACCTGTTTGAGCTGACGACCCCGCACAACCGGGTCATCGTCAACCACTTGACGGCGGGGCTGACCCTGCTTGGCGTGCGGGACCGGGTCACCGGGCAGTGGGTCAAGGCGGCGGACACGGTGATGGCGCGGGTCGTGCCGGTCGTCCGCGAATATCCGCTGCGCTCGTTCGCTGACATCCAGGCGACGTTCGGCGCAATGGACCCGCTTCAGCAGGAAGGCTACGTTGTTGTTGACGCTTTGGGAAACCGGGTCAAAGTCAAGCACCCCGGCTACGTCGCCATCCACCACATGAAGGACGGCGCGACGCCGAAATCCCTGCTGGAAGTGATCCAGCGCGGCGAAGTCCCGGAAGTCACGGCCCATTTCCCCAATCTCGCCGAAGCGTTTGGCCAGATCAAAGCCGAGTACGATGCTCTGGCGCGGGCGATTGATACCGCCTACGCGCCCATCAAAGACATTGAAACACAGAAAGATTTTGCCGCTCAGGCGCTGGCTTTTCCCTACTCCGCCGCGCTCTTCGACATCCGCCGGGGCAAAGCAGCAAACGGGCGGGACTTCCTTGCTAAAGCCGCTATGCCGAGCCTCGTGCGTCTGATGGGCTTGAAGGAAGACGACGGACCGAAGGAAGAAGACGCCTAGACGCCCCGGCCACTAAGAGAGGACGGGGCGTTTGGCGAAGCGGAACGAGTCAGGAAGCGGAACGAGTCAGGCAGCGAGACGCTTCTTGCGGGCGAGCATCACGCCCCCAAAACTAATCGCAAGCAGGAGGCCAAAGCTCACAGTCGTGGAGGCTTCGGGGACGGCGGCGGGGGTGCCGAAGACTTGCAGCTCGTTCAAGCCGCCGCTGGCACCGCCGTAGAGGGAATCAATGTTGAACTTGACATACTCTCCCGTCACCGGCGCGAACGAGCTTTCCGTCAGGATCGAGAGGTTTTGCCAGGCGGACATTGTAAAGGCGTCGCTCAGGACCGGCGCAAAGTTGACACCGTCGCTGGAAACGCTAATATCGAAGGCGTTGGTGCCGCGGTCAAAGTAGCCTCGGTTATGCGTGTCTTGAAGCTGGAAGCTGTCAATCGTATACTGACTGCCGAGGTCAATGGTGGCCGATCCCATCTGCCCGTTCGGGGTCAGCCAGAACGACCAGTTGCTGGGGCTGCCGGTGTCGTCGAAGCGTCCATCGGTGATGTTCGACGCGGGGAAGGTTTCCGACCCTTGATCATAGAAGCCGGTCGCCGTTACGGCTTTCCCCTGCGAGACCAGTGTGGGAGACTGAGCCTGGGCAGCGGAAACCGGCAAAAGGACGGCAAAACCGGCAAGCAGCGGCGCGATACGAGGGAGGAGTGATGAAACAGTCATTGGGAGAGAACCTTTCTGCGGCAAAAGAAGCCGAACTTCAACGGCGGGTAGTCGTCAGGGCGCCGTAACAGCTATTCATGCACAAACCATGCCAAGCGAGCAAGCGAAAGCCCCAGCCTCTGAACAGGAGGCCGGGGCTATCGTCATCTTGTCAGTCCTGCTGGACGGGACGCGCTTAAATGGCAGTCACGCTCTTGCGGCGCTTCGCCGCCACTGCCAAACCGCCCAAACCGAGCGCGAGCAGCAGGCCGAAAGAAATGGTGGTAGAAGCTTCCGGGACGGGAGCGCTGGTCTGGGTCAGCGAAACATTGTCCAGGTAGTCGCCGGTTGGGGTCGGGTTGTTCTCCGCAAAGCTCAGAAAGCCCGTCGTGGCGGAGGTGACGGTAAAGTCTTCGGTGAATGTCGTGAACGAGTCGGCGACCGGAAGCTGGAATGTCTGACTGTAAACGCTGCCAAGAGCGACCGTCGTGCTGTTAGCGGCGATGTTGTAACCGCCACGGTCAGGGTTGCCGAGATCGAATTTCAGCTCATAGGTGCCTGGCGCAAGCGCATACTCTGTCTTGGAAGTAAGCGAGCCGTTGGTGTTGCCGGACAGGTCCACATACAGGCCATTGCCGGGAATAGTATCGAAGTAGCCGTTGCCGATGAGATCCACTTTGCTGGCATTGAAGTTGGCGAACCCCGTGTAGTTAAGCTGGCCGGCGCCGCCGTTCTCGGAGTTGAAAGTGTCACTAAGAAGTACCTGCGCGGACGCAGGATGAGCGGCGGCGAGTGAAGCCACGGCAGCAGCAGCCAGGACGAAGATGCGCGGAGAAATCATGAAAGCAACCTTTGTGTAAAAATAAGAATCGGCATGAGTGCCTGCGGCGGCTTCCGTGAAAGCCGATCTCGAAAACTCTTATTGCACAAATGATGCCAAGCGAGCAAACATGGCCTCGCATTGACTTAATCCCCGCATTTGTGCCATACTAGAGCCTGTTTTAAAGTGTTTGCTACGCCCGGAAGCTTCGCCTCCTCCCGGTGTCGCCCTTGCGACTAAAGGAAGAAAATCGCCATGAATGACGCCCCGTTACCCCAAGATGAACCCATAAACGAACCGACGGAAGAATACTCGGAAGATTATACGCTTGTACCAGACGAGCCGGAAGACGAAGCGCAACTCGATGAAGCGCAGACGGATGAATCGCAATTTGATGAAGACCAGCGGCAGGAAGTGGCCCGGCCCGAATATGTGCCGAAGCCGCTGGTGGCGATCGTCGGACGGCCCAATGTCGGGAAGTCCACACTGTTCAATAGATTGGTCGGACGGCGGATCGCTATTGTCGATGACATGCCTGGCATCACCCGCGATAGGCTGTATGCCGAGGGCGACTGGAACGGGCGCGAATACACACTGGTGGACACCGGCGGCATCCAGATGTTTGACACCGACCCACTCAAATCCCAGATTCGGCTTCAAGCGGAAATCGCGATGGAAGAAGCCGATGTCATCGTGCTGGTCGTGGACACGACCGTCGGGCTGACCTCCGACGACCAGGAGCTGGCGAACGCCCTGCGCCGCTCGCCGAAGCCCTTGATCGTGATCGCCAACAAAGTAGACAACGGCGACATGGAGAACCGCAATGTCGCGGAAGTCTACGCGCTCGGCCTGCCTCATGTGTTCCCCGTTTCGGCCCTCGGCGGGCGCGGGGTCGCCGACGCATTGGACGCTATCGTTGAGCGGTTCCCGCCCGCCCCGCAGGTCACGGAGCCGGTGGAAGACGACCGAATCAAGATCGCGATTATCGGACGCCCGAATGTCGGCAAGTCGTCGCTGCTGAACTGCATTCTCGGCGAGGAGCGGGCGATCGTGTCCCCGATCGCCGGCACGACCCGCGACTCGACCGATACGGCGTTTGTGTACAAGTCGCCGCAGGGAGACCGGGAAGTTGTGCTGATTGACACGGCGGGCATCCGGCGGGCCGGCAAAATTCAGGGCAGCGTGGAGTATTACACGGTCCTGCGGGCGGTCCGGGCGATTGAGCGGGCCGATGTGGTGATGCTGGTGGTAGACGGCATTGACGGCGTCACCGACGGCGACAAGCGGGTCGGCGGTTACGCACATGAAGCGGGCCGGGCGGCGATTGTCGTGGTCAACAAGTGGGATGTGGGCCGCAAGGAAGTCTTAGATGAGATGCCCGGCCAGAACCCGATGAGCGTCTTTTCCGAGGAGCTGCGCGATGGGATGCACTTCTTGGCCTATGCACCGCTGGCATTCACGAGTGCCATCACCGGCAAGGGCGTTCCGGCAGCGGTTGAAGCGGCTTTGGACGCCGCCGAAGCCCATTCCATGCGGATTCCGACCGGCGAGCTGAACCGGCTGGTTCGGGACGCCGTGGACGCGCACCCTTACAACGAAAAAGGCCGCTCGCTGAAAATCAAGTACGCGACCATGCCGACTGTCAAGCCGCCGACGATCCTCTTGTTCGTCAACGATCCCGAACTCATGCACTTCTCATACCTGCGCTACTTGGAGAACCGCATCCGGGAAACATATTCTTTTGAGGGAACACCGCTGCGAATCCAGGTCAAGAAAGCGGCAAAAGACAAAGAAGAAAAGAAATGACCCAAATCGCCAAAATGCGCTTTGTCAGCCTGACCAAACCCAAAGAGCGCGGAATGCTGGTGCTGCACGACGATGGGACGTTCCAGATTGTACCGAGCGAGGAGCTGCGTGAGGAAATGTCGCGGCTGGAAGAAGAAGCGCTTCACCGGGCCAAGCTGTTCGGCACCGGTCTTGGCCTGGCACTGATCGGCATCGGGACGCTGGCGGTCGGCGCGGGCTGGCTGGCCGGGCGCATCTTCGGCAAGCTCGGCTACACATTGGGAAAACCGCGCCCGGTGGATGCCGTTTCGCTGACGCGCACGGAAAGCGGCGGCGTGAAGCTGACTCTGCGCGGCGCGAACCGCCTGCAAGTCGTGCAGATGGCCTGGAACACGGACGAAGTGCTGCAAGCCGAGGCGGATAACTTCGTCGCGAAATTTGAGGAGATGCGGCAGGAACCACGGGGCTGAACCCCCCATGCTTTAAAAAGCAAGCCCCCGCCTTCGCGGGCGAGGAGATGCTTCGGCAATCGGCTCTTCTGCCCGCGCAGGCGGGGATTTGCCCTTCAAAGCACGGAGGTTCAGCCCCGTGTTCCTACTCCTCCCCCGCATACCGCGCCAGCGTCTCCTGCCGAAACTGAGCGTAATTGTCCGTTGCAATCGCCGCCCGGATGCCTGCCATGAGCTGCCCGTAATGAGCCAGGTTATGATAAGTGGCAAGGCGAGACGCCAAGATTTCATCACACTTATACAAATGGCGAATATAAGCCGCCGAATACTTCTGGCAGACACGGCAGGCGCAGTTCGGGTCTACCGGCCCGAAATCGTCGGTGTAGCGGCTGCCCTTGATGTTGATCCGGCCGAGCGTCGTGTACAGCGTTCCGTTGCGGCCAAGCCGTGTCGGCAGGACGCAGTCGAACATGTCAATGCCTTGGGCGACAGCGTCTAAAAGATCACGCGGCGTCCCGACACCCATCAAGTAGCGCGGCTTATGCTGCGGCAGGTGCGGGACACTCCACCCGACCGCTTCCTGCATCTGCTCCGGCGACTCTCCCACCGACACACCCCCGACCGCGATCCCCGGCGTGTCCATGGACGCCACGAACTGGGCGCTCTCGACGCGCAAATGCTCATAGGTTCCGCCCTGCGCGATCCCAAACAGAAGCTGATTGGTCTCCTGCGCTTTGTGATACGTCACGCAGCGCTCCAGCCACCGATGAGTTCGCTCCGTCGCCCCCCGTGTTGCTTCCTCCGTGCAGGGAAACGGCGGGCATTCATCAAACGCCATGATAATGTCTGCGCCGAGCGCGTGCTGAACTTCAATGGAGTGTTCCGGGCTAAAGAAGTGCTCCGAGCCGTCGAGATAGGATTTGAAGTTTACGCCTTCTTCGGTGATCTTTCGCAGCTCTTCTAGCGAGAACACTTGAAAGCCTCCGCTGTCCGTCAGCATCGCCCCGTCCCATGCAATAAACTTGTGCAGGCCGCCGGCCAGCTTGACGAGTTCCGGCCCCGGCCTCAGATACAGATGGTAAGTATTGCCGAGAATAAGCCGGAACCCCAGTTCCCACACTTCCTCCTGCGTCATCGCCTTCACCGTCCCGCGCGTCCCCACCGGCATAAACACCGGCGTCTGGATCGGCTCCGGGGCATGGGGCAGCGACAACAGCCCGCACCGCGCCCCAGTGTCAGACGAGCGATGCGTCACATCGAAAATAGTCATACAGAGAGTGTACCCGACCAGCAGGGGGTAGATGCCGCAGCCTCTTATGACTGGGCAGCACCAGACCGAGCAAAGTTTTTTGGTTTTTTTGTTTCTATTGCTTGTTATCTCATTGTTGTGTGGTACTATACAAATAGTTTAAAGTCAAGAAGGGGTACTCCGATGCACACTGTTCCCAGAAACCGCCCACGCGGCTTCACGCTGATCGAGCTTCTTGTTGTTATCGCAATTATTGCGATACTGGCTGCAATCTTGTTTCCGGTGTTCTCGAAAGTCCGCGAGCGGGCGCGTCAAATCAACTGCGTTTCCAATCTGAAACAGATTGGGCTGGGCTTTATCCAGTACAACCAGGACAACGAAGGCGCTTTCCCTTCAATTACCAGCAATTCTTCGCAGGATGGCGGCTGTGCGCCGGGCCTCGAATGGGTCGGGGCGAACGGCGGTTATGCGGTTCTAATTGATCCTTACATCAAGGCCGGCGGCATCTACCACTGCCCCAGCGCCGATTCGACCTTCTGGGTTTCCAGTGCGGCTCAGGGCTGGTGCGGCACTCCCGACCCCACTTACGCGGCGGCGCTCCAAAAGATCGCGCCGAACGGGGTCAGCTATATGTACAAGAAGGCCATCGCCGGCGGCCCGTGGTTTGCCGGGCATCCGATCACCGAGGGTGAGTTCCCGCTGCCGTCCCAAAGCTTTGTCGTGTATGAATATGCATCCTGGCATCTGAACCGCAACGCGACAATCTGGGAGACGAACAGTAATGTGCCGAACATCGACTCGCTAATGGCGCTGAACTGCCTCTTTGTGGACGGTCATGTCAAGCAAGTTAAAGCCAGCCAGTTCCGGCATCTTCAGTATGGCTCGCAGATTGGCTACTCGAACGGCGGCATGGACATGGACTGGTTTTTAGACGACAAGGGCAACAACCAGAACACGCCGGAAGGCGGTGCAGGCAATAGCCGAGAGGTGAATTAGCCGTGAACAAGACTGTTTCTCCCCTCCTGGTGGCGGGGGCAATTCTCGCCGCCGTGGTGCTGGTCGGCTTTATCGGCTTTCATGCTCTGGTGCCGCCGCCGACGCCGCATCCCGACCCGGCCCGCTTCCTACCTCATTCTGCGGCTGCGAGTCAGGCTGCCGCCGGCTCAGTTATGCCGGGAAGCCGCTAACTTCGAATAGCGGATGCGCTGCCCTTGCAGCGCATCCGCAGTGAGTTTTCTTTGCCTCGATTTCTGCTTACCTGTGTCCTCAACTTTGGGCTGCTGCCTTTGATAGCCTCTGCGCCTCTGGCTCAAGCTGCACCCGCTCCTCAAATCCCGATTGCTTCAGTAGAGAAGATGCCGCGCCTGCCGTCGCCTTTGGCTGTCCGTGACTGGCGAAAAGTCTCCCAAGCCTATTACACCTGGGTACTGAACCCAAACGCAACCGGTGGCGGCTTTCCGGTGGTCGGCATCTCGCCGGACAAACCCGGCTTCACCATGAAGGACTATGTCGGCGGCAGGCCCGGCGGCGAAGCGCTGGCGTGCCTCTCGGCGGTCATCGGAGCAAAACTGGTCGGACTGGACCCAACATGCCTGCACGGAATCAATTATGTTCAGAGGGCCAGAGCGTGGTTCGATCCTGTGCTGGGGATTTACCGGAACAACGCCGGGGAGCGCTCGACGGTGGTTCATGCCGACATCTATGGCTACTGGGCGGCAATTTTAGGCATCGAGTTGGCCGCGCAGTATCCCGGCAACAAAGAATTCCAACACCAAACTGTGACGGCAGCGCAGGCTTTTCTCCAAATCGCGCATGGACTGGGCGCTCCGGGCTATCCGAATTATGATGTGCTTGGCTGGGATTTCTCTAAAAATGCACCCGGTGGCAGGCCGGAGCCGATGAACCGGCTGGGTCATGCACCAAGTGTTGCGTGGGTACTGATGGTCGGGGCGCAGCGGACCGGCGACCCGGAAATGCGGCGCTGCGCCCGTGCAACCATGCAGTGGTACACCGCGCATCCCGGACGCTACGAAATCTCGCATGTTATGGGGCCACTGACGGCGGCACGGCTGAACGTTCTGGGCGGGGAACAGATTGATCTCGGCCAGGTGCTGAACGCCTGGTTCGGGGACGGCCCGCCCAGCACTCACACCATGGCTGTGACGGCGGGAACACACTTCGGCGATTTGACCACCGACGGGCTGGACGGAGCGAGATGGCCGAACGGCGAGTTTTATGCGTTCACGATGGGGACACTGCAAAACGCGGCCTGGCTGGTGCCGGTCGCACGCTATGACCCGCGCTATGCGCGGGCGATTGCCCGGTTTGCGCTGCATGAGGCAAACTCGGCCCGGCTGCTTCAGGGCGTGGGCCTGGACGCCGATCATCAAGACCATTCCGCGTGGAAAACCCAGTGGGACAAAAACAATCTGCTGTTTTACGAAGGGCTGATGTCGTCTGCGCCGAATTCGCATCGGTTCAGCCCGGCAGACCCTGAGCCGCCGCATCCCCTGCGGCCCTACGCCACCGGAGACCCTGTCTTGAACGCCTGGGGAACGGGACATCCTAAAGTGGCACCAAACGACTATCTCGCCCAGCGGGCGCAGTGGTTCGGCGGCACACCCGATAATTTAGGACTCTACGGCGGAAACCATGTCGGCTTTCTCGGCGGCATCGAAAAAGCAACTGAAGTACCGGGCATTTTAGAGTGGAACTGCCTGGCAACCGACTGGTATCATCCGCCTGCCCTGCCAACTTTTCTGCTTTATAATCCCTACAGCCGGGCCAAAGTCGTTACCCTGCTCATCAAGTCGTTCAGTTAGGCTCTACGACGCCGTTGCTGGACGCTTTCTTACCCACTTGGTTTCCCATGCCTCCCGACTGACGCTCGCTCGCCGACCAAGCGGCTGTGATTGTGGAAGTCCCCAGTAAAGCCAAACTCACGCGGAGCGGCCACTGCCTTCTCGCCGGCGGCATTGTCATTGACTACCACTCACGCCTCTGATGTCCGGCTTCTACGGTTTGGTCTCTCCATTGCCGGGTTCTTACCACTCCCATTCGGCTTGATCCCGCTCTGTGCAAAGCAAAGACATCAGTATCCAGCAGCGCATCGTCGCCGTTCTCAGCCATACGCTGATACTGGTCTTACTAGCCTTGATGCGGTGGCGAAACCTCTAACGGGCTGTTGATTTCGCCGCTCGGCGTGGTGTTTATATGGTTCATGGGATCAACTCCTGCACGGGCGTCAGGCAAAGCGCATCAAATTTTCGCAGTGTCTTAAGCCAGCATTAATACGTGCTCCGTGTAGGTCTTCCACCGCTTCATGGAGCGCCGCCATGATCTTGCTTTTGTCGTGCGTGTTCTTAACTGTGCGGCGCTGCTGTTCGGTCGGCTCGGCTTTCATTGTCCCGATCCATCCTGCGCGACGGCGTTTGTCGGGTCGTCTTCTAAAACGCGGGCGAACTCGGCATCGGCTTCTTTGGGCAGGCCGGCGGCGCGGAGGGTGAGGGCGAGGTTGGTGCGGGCATCGGTATACTTGGGGTTCAGCGCTAAGGCGCGGTGGAAGGCGGCGATGGCGTCGGCGTAACGCTTTAAGGCAGTCAGGGCGATAGCGTGGGAATTATGGAGGTCGGCGTAGTTTGAGTTCAGCGCGAGGGATTTTTCGAATTCGGCGGCGGATTCGGCGTACATCCCGCGCCGGTACAGGTCCGCGCCGAGGCGGGAATGGAACGTGATGTCGTCTATGTCGGTCTCGGCAATGCGGGTGAGCAGGGCCGTTGTGGTCGGGTAATCCCCGCTCTGATGGGCGGCGAGCGCATCGGCGTAGGGTGCAACGGCAAAAGCATCGTCTACCGACACGGCGGTGTGGACGGCTTTGAGGGCGTCGGCGGGCCGGTCCAGCGCGTACAGCGTCAGGCCCCGATAAAACAGGGCTTTGGCGTAGTGGGCATTGACGGCGAGGGCATTGTCGAAGGCCAACAGCGCCGCGCGGTGGTCGCCGTCGCCGCGAGCCGCCCGGCCCGCTTGAAAATGCAAATCGGCGTAGTGTGGGTTGATGGCAAGCGCGGAAGCGAACGCGGTTCGGGCAGCGGGAAAACTGCCGGTCTCTAGTGCCGCCGCACCGAGACTGGTATAGCTTTCAGCGAGATAAAACGAGGCCAGCCGCGCCGTCAGCTCGTCAGGCTGCTTCGACTGGGCCAGATTCAGCGCCGCGATCGCCTCGGCGAACAGCCCCTGGTCAAACAGGCGAATGCCTTTGTCGTAGTGTTCGTTGCGGCCTAAGCCGAACATCCGGCCCAGCATGGACATAAGTGCGCCCTCCCTCATTCACGGCATAATGCGTTGTATGATAGCATACGGGCGGGAAAGGCGTCAAGGCAGCTTGGACGGACGAGATGGACGAGGAGTTGAAAACTCCGCGCTAGGAAAGGCACTCTTCGAGTGGAAGACAAAGAGGCAGACAGCGGCTATCTGTTCCTCCGTCCGGCAGGACGCCTGACCTAGCGAGGAGTTTTCAACTCCTCGTCCATCTCGTCCGTCCTTATTCCGTCTCCCGGAAATGAAACCGCGTTTCATGCTGCCGGGCGGCTTCCAGTTGGGCGGTGATCGCTTCTAAGTCCGCCAGAACGTCGGCAGGACGCAGACCAGGGTCGTAGATCGCGGCGGCCAGGCTCTGGGGATTTTTGCGGATGGCGGCGATGGCTTGGTCGAGTGTCGCCAGACCGGCGACCGGCTCGAACCAGTCGTCCGGGCCGAAGTCCAGTTCCTCTAAATCTTCTAAGCCGTCCTCTTCGTAAGGGTAGACCATGCCGACTTGCACGGCGATTTGATGCGGGTCCACGGCGCAGAAGTCCAGCAGCGGGATTAACGCGGGGTGCGCTTCAATGACGCGGGCAAGCGCGAGGCCGACCGCCGGGTCGTCAGGAATGCCGTCAACCGGTGTTTCGAGAATGGGAAAGATACGGGTAGGCATATGTGACCAATCGTGTGCGGGGCAGGAGTACCTGGATTGAAGATGCACCCGGATTGAAATCCGGGTCTTCTGCCACGCGATTGTCTGCCTTCGCAGACATAAGAGAAGAATTAGCTTTTGTGTCGGCTCCTATGTCCACGGAGGTGGACAATCGCACTGCAAAAGACCCGGATTTCAATCCGGGTGCATCTTCAATCCGGGTGCCTCACGCCTTCGTACCGTTCTTAACTCTTCGGCCGCTTCTTCGCCCCGACCCAGCCGGGCTTGTTCGTCTGTCGGGCGCGGCCAATTGCAAGCGCTCCTTCGGGAACGTCTTCGGTGATGGTACTGCCAGCGGCAGTGTATGCGCCGTCGCCAATCGTCACCGGAGCCACCAGCGTAGAATGTGTGCCGATAAATGCATCGTTGCCGATTTTTGTGAGGTTTTTCGTCGGCGTCAGAAACGGGTCATAGTTGCAGGTGATGGTCCCTGCGCCGATATTGGTTCGTGCGCCCACTTCGGCATCCCCTAAGTAGGCAAAATGGCCCGCCGAGACGCCGTCACCCAGAGTCGTGTTTTTCAGTTCCACGAAGTCGCCGACTTTGACATGGGTGCCGAGGACGCTGCCGGGGCGCAGATTGGCGAACGGGCCGATTCGGCAGCCGTCGCCGACTTCGCTGGCGACAACGTGCGAATCGCGCACCGAGACGCCGTTGCCCAGTTTGGCATCGCTGAGGTGCGCCCCCGGCCCGATCTCGCAGTCTTCGCCGATGTCGGTGACGCCCGACAGCACTGAGAACGGATGCACGGTCGTATCCTGCCCGATCTGCACGGTAGCATCAATATAGGTCGTCAAAGGGTCTACGATGGTGACTCCGGCCAGGCCGAGCGCGTAATGGACACGGGCCTGCAAGACTTGGCGCAGCTCGGTCAGCTCCGGGCGGGTGTTGACGCCGCGCACGACATCCGGATCAGGCGAAATCAGGGCTTCGACGCTCTGGCCTTCGGACGCCAGCAGGGCGACCACATCAGTCAAATAATACTCTCCCTGGGCGTTCTGCGGCGTGATCTTTCGCAGCGCGGCGAACAGCGCGGGCGGCTGAAAAACGTAGACCGATGTGCTGATTTCGCCGATCTCCCGCTGGGCGGGCGTCGCATCGCGGGCTTCGACAATCGCCTGCACCCGGTGTGTGTCGGGATCGCGGACAATGCGCCCGTAGGAACCCGCGTCTTCCAGCACTGCCGTCAAGAGGGTCGCGGCAGCGTTTGCCTGAGTATGATGGGCAATGAGGGATTCCAGCAGCGACGCCGACAGCAATGGCGCATCGCCCGGCAGGACCAGCAGTGGGCCGGTCCAGTCGCCAAGCAGCGCTTCCGCCATCTGAACGGCATGGCCGGTTCCTTTCTGCTCGGCTTGCAGGACATATTCCACTTCCTCCCCCATCGCCTCCTGCACCCTCTCGGCCTGATGGCCGACGACAAGAATGGTTCGGCCCGCGCCCGCGCCGGCGGCGGCTTCGACGGCCCAGCGCAGCAGCGGCTTGCCGAGCAGCGGGTGGAGCGCCTTTGGGCGGCGCGATTTCATGCGCGTACTTTTGCCTGCCGCTAAAATCAGCGCAGCGACAGCGGGCGCGGACGAGGCGGCGGCAGGATGCAAATCGGACATCTGTGGTACTCCTTGAAATCAACTATACCCGCTTCCACGTTCATCTGCGCTAAGAGGAATTACGTGCATCCGCATGGAACACTTGCGGCATGACAAGCGAGCAGATTTTAGCGGAAGTAGACGGGCTGACGGATGCGGGCCGGGTGCGGCGGATGATCGCACTGGGGCGAGAGGCACAAACCGACCGCCGAACGGCGGACGCGCTGGCGGCGCTTTCGCGCGGCGGGTTTTACGAGCGGCGGCTGGCCCTGCTGGCCTGCTCCGGCAGCCGTGACGGGGCGCTGCCGCTTCAAATGCTGTCTGACCCATCGCGGCTTCTGCGGGGCCTGGCAATCAGCCTTGTTCCAATTCTCTGCACGGACGCGCAGGTTTTGACTGCACTGGAATCTGCGCCCCAGGCCGCGCAGACTGCCCTTTTGGGGCGGCTGGTCCGGCGCGGGCGGCGCAGGACGGCGGATGCGTTTCTTCAAGGCTTGGCAGATGCGAGCGCTCCCAATTTGGGGCGGCTGCTGCCGTTCGCGTCGGCGGGTGTCATCCAGCGTCATCTTGACGCGGTCCTACCGCTGTATGGAATGTCTGACTGGCAGCGGCTTTCTCGGCGGCACCCAAACATCGTCTTGAACGCTTTGCAGGCGCAGGCCGAGGCATCAAGCGAGCCGGACACGCGGCTCCGAACTAAGGCGAACTTTGTTCTGCCGACGCTGGCCGAAGTCCGGCCTCAACAGACGCTGGCGTTGGTTCAGTCGCTTCTGAGGAACGCTTCGGTGTCTCAGCTTTCGCTGCAAGAGCTAACGGACCGCCTGCCGAACGAGGTCGCTGATCTCGTGCTGGCGTCGGGGGACCGCACATTTTTACAGTTCGGCATGCTTGCCCTTGAGCTGACGCGAGACCGCCTGCTGGCACTGGCCGAGCGGCAGCCGGACAGTCTCGGCAGCCCAATTCGCTGGCTGCGGCGGGTGCCGCCGGAAACCCGGCGGGCGGTCTACGCACTGGCCGGGCGGGGATGGCGCAGCGCCGAGGGCGTGCTGGATGTCGCCGTTGCCGCGCTCCTGCCCGGCGAGCTGCGGGCCGAGGAGGGACGCCGTAACTTCAATCTGCCGGTGCTAGCAACGCGCTACGCATCGCGCCTGCCGTATGCGTCCCTGCTGCCGTGGGAGGAGGCACGCGGCCTGCTGTCGCAGACCATCGGCAGCCCCGACCCGGAGCAGCGGGCGTCCGCGCTGGCGGCGCTGATCGGCTCGGTGCGCTATGACCGGACGCATCTGCCGGACGCGCTTGCGCTGACCGAAGCCCGCGCGAACGAGCAGGACCCCGTGCGCCGCGCCATGCTGTCGGCGCTTTCCGCCCTGCCGCCAGGCCGCTGGACGGTCGGCAATTTGGACAGCCTGGGCCGGATCATCCGCGCGGCCCTCAGCGCCGCCGATCTGTCTCCGGCGACGGCGTCCGCTGCCGAAAAGCTGGTGACGGCCCTCATTCCCTTCCATCCCGCGTGGGCGGCAGAGTGGCTGGGAACACTCGCACAGGAGCGCGGGCAAATCCACTTTACCAATCTAGGCGGCCGGCTCAGTGACCGGGATGTGGAGCGCATCGCGCCGACTCTGACTCCGGTTCTGGCGTCTTGGGAGACACGCGAGCGGGAAACGGTCCTGGTTGGGGCCGCCCGGTCTTTTGGCCGCCGTCTGCGCGTCTTCCCGGCGCTGACGGAGATGCTGGAACGAGTGCTTGTCGTGACGCCTTACGCGCACACGGCGTCGCAGATTTTGGCGGTGCTGGCCGCGCACCGCCCGGACCGGCTGGCCGCGCTGGTCCCGGCGCTGATTGAGAAAGATCGGAGCGTGATGACTTTGCCGACTGTTCATGGCTACGTCCATCGCCACCGGCAGGATTTGATTACGCCATTTCTCGGCCAGACCGCGTTTCCAGGTCGGTTCAGTACCGGACGCACCCGCTTTGTTTTGCCGCTGACAGGCGGGTTTCAGCGCTGGACGCAGTCTCAGCAGGCAGTCTTCGCGCAGACTTTAGAGGAAGTGACGCGGGACACGGCCCGCGATGCGCCGTCGGTCTTTTTCGTCATCACGCAGCTTGCCGCCCTGCCCGCGATTGCCCCGGCACGGCTGATTGCGCTTGCCCGGCCTGCGGAGAAGCCTGCCCTGCGCGACGCTGCGCTGCGGGCGCTGGCCCGGCTCGATGGCGGGCAAGGCGTGCCGACGCTCGTAGAAGCGCTTGACGACGCACGGGCGCGGATCGCGATCTATGCCCTGCGGACGACGCTTCTCGAAATGCCGCCCGCCGCCGCGCTGCGCCTGCTGGAAGAAGTGCCGCGAGACAAAGTCACGGTCGCCAAAGAAGTGGTCCGGCTGCTGGGGGAACTCAAAACGCCGGACGCTTATCCCCGGCTGCTGACGATTGGCGCGGAGCCGATGCACCGGGACGTTCGGGTTGCCCTGCTGCGGGCGCTCTGGGACCATTTGGAGCAGGACTCGACTTGGCCACTGCTGGAACAAGCCGCGCGTGATCCGGAAGCCGCCGTCGCCGGCGGGGTCGTGCGTATTCCGACCGACCGCCTTTCGCCGCTTGCTCAGTCGCGCCTCTTAAACTTAATCGTGACACTGCTCGGCCACCCAGACCCGAAGGTGCGGCTGGACGTGCTGACGCGGTGCGTTGACCTGCCCCTGCCCGACCCAGATCAGGCGCTTCTGCCGCCGCTGCTCTCGGCACTCAGTTCACGCCTACCCGACGAGTCCGCCGCCGCAAGCCGGGCGGTCTTCGCGACTTACGCCGGGGCGCAGGCACCCGCGATTGGCCGGGCCGTTGAAGCCATTCGCCTAAACCGCCGGGCGCTGCGGACAGTCGTCGACGCTCTGCTTGCCGCGCTTGCCCGTCAGCCGGAGCGCCAGCGTGCTTCGGCTCAGGCCGTCATTGCCGCCCTTGCGGGCGACCTTGCAGCGGCCTCGCTGCGCGTCGAGATCGCCGCCGCCAGTCTGCTGCCGAGCGAACTCACGTTTTTGCTGACACAGATGGCCGACACGGACACGCTTCATGCCGACGCGGTTTCCGCCGGTGTTCGGGGCATTGCCGCGTCGCGCCTGCGCCTCAGCGTGGGCGCCTGGGACACACTGGAAGCGTCGCTTTCGGCAAGTCCCGACGACCGCCTGCGCCGCCTAGCCATCGCTGCACTGGCCGCCGGGGCCGGAACGAATGAAGGCTGGACGCCAGCCCGGCGCAAGCGCTTAGAATCTTATTGCCGGGACTCCGCCCCGCTGGTTGCCGCCGCCGCCCAGTTTACGTTTCCGCCCGATGAAACAGCTCCCTAACTTCGTGCAGAGAAGAACAGACCCGCTGAACCTGGGCCGCTACTTCGCCGGACGGCGGTTTGAGGTCGGGAACAATAATTACCGTCATGCCGGCAGCCAGGGCCGCAAGTGCGCCAGCCTCGGAGTCTTCCAGCGCCAGGCAGTGCTGCGGCAAAAGCGTCAGACGCTGTGCGGCGAGGAGAAAAATATCGGGGGCCGGTTTGCCCCGCGTCACTTCATCCCCCGTGACAATGACATCAAACCGGCCCGTGAGACGCCCCAAGCAGAGCAGCGCGTCGGGCTTCGAGGAAGAAGTGGCGATGGCTTTGGGTACTCCGTCTTCCTCCAATCGGTTCAGCAGCTCGCTTAAGCCTGCCTTCTGCGGGACGCCGATTTCCTGAACGTGCCGCTCCCAAAGCTCACGGCGGCGATGCCTGAACTGCGGGTAATCCGCGCCGAAAGTCTGCATCAAAGTATCACGCCAGGCGGGAATGCTGCGGCCGATGAAGGCTGCCCGCAGCTCGTCCGTGAAGCGGTAGCCGAGTTCTCGCGCGGCCTGCTGCACAGAGTCCCAGTAAATCGGCTCGGTATCCAGCATTAAGCCGTCCATATCGAAAATGACGCCGCTTAAAGTTTGAGGCATGACTCAGCCGCCAGTCGAAACAAGCTTTCCCGTGCCGAGCGGTAACTGTTCCAGCCTCGGTGGTTCCAGACCGCCCCGCCGAGGTCGTCGCCGCCATACAAAAGCTGACCGAACTCGACCCCGCGAAACTGGGCCACGGCAAAGAAGGCGGCGGCTTCCATTTCGACGCACAGGCAGCCTTCGTCTTTGCGTTTTTGGACTTTGCCGGGCGTTTCGCGGTAGAGCGCGTCCGTCGTCCATGTCTTGACACGCCGGCATTCAATGTCTTGAGCCGCCAGCACGGCTTCAATGGCCGCAACGGCGCGAGGGGAAGCGCTGACTTCACGGCCCGGCGGCAGATAGTGGTAAGATAGGCCCTCGTCGCGGACCGCCGAGTACGGCACAAGAATTTGACCCATCGTGACCGCGCTGTCGAGAACACCGCAGCCGCCGCAGGCAATAAATTTGGTGCAGCCGAGCGCGATTACTTCTTCCAGCAGTCCTGCGGCAAGAGGTGCGCCGAGGCCGGGATGGAAGACGGCCAGCCGCTGCCCCTCAAACATCATTTCATAGACAGGGTGCGGCCCGATTTCGCTTCGCAGAGTGTGCAGGAGCGTCACTTCTTCTTCCTGCTGAAGCCGCTCAATCACGTCCTGAAAGAAGCAGACGACTGCATGGAGCGGCACGTCTTTCGCCGCATGGACCCGCTTCGGCTCAATCATGGCCTCTTGGGCCGGGTCGAATTCGAGTATTGGGTAATCGCTGCCTGTCATAAACTGCCTCCATCTTGCCAGCTAGGCTTTGCATTCGCGTAATCGTCCGGTGTCAGGGCGAAAACCAGCGTATCCCGCAACTCCCCTGCCCCGTCCCGGCACTCGTTTCGCAGCAGGGCTTCCTGGACAAAGCCCAGGCGCTTCGGAACCGCACTGCTGCGCGTGTTTTTGGCATCACAGAAGATTTCGACCCGGTTTGCGCCGAGCGTTTCAAATGCAAACCGGCACAGCACTTGAACGGCTTCCGTGATGTAGCCCCGGCCCCAGGCCGAAGTCCGCAGCCAGTAGCCGATCTCAAACGACGGCACGCCCCAGTCCATCCGGTGCAGGCCGCTGCCGCCGAGATAGCGCTCAGTGGCGCGATCCCAAATCCCGACCATCAAATCCTCGCGCAGTGCCCAGCGGGCCATGCTGCGCCGTACCGTTTCCTCGCTGTCACTCGCCGCAAGCGTCTTTGCTACCCAGGGCAGCCACGGACCAATCTCGGCGCGGGACTCTTCCACGGCCTCAAAAATCGCCGCGCCGTCGCCGGGCCGCAAAGGCCGGATTAAGACGTGCTCGCCGCGCAGTTCATCGGGCAGGTCACGTAAAATCGGCGGCTGTGTGGGTTCCATTTCGCTTTCCTTTCGGCTCGACGGCGGCGCAGACGACTTCTACTTGCAGGGCGATCATCCGCCGCATATGCGCTCCGTCTTCGGCAAATTCTTCGAACCCTCGCATCGAGAATACTAGGGCAGAGGCCAGCTCTTCCGATGTGCTTTGGAGGGCGGACGCGGCCACAGGCCCCATCAGCAGCTCCGCGAGGAACGCCGCAAAGTCGGCGTACATCTCTCGGACAGGCGCAAAAGATGGGTCGAACAAGTCTTTAGAATCCGGGTAGACCTCGGCCAAATCGAAGCCGTGCGCTCCCCACTTTTCGCAGCAGAAGTGCAGCTTCTCTTTCAAAGAGGGGAACTGCGGCGAAGCACGTCGGTACTCTTGCAGCGCGTCGTCACTCAGTCGCTTCAGAACTGCCGCGAAGATGTCATCCTTGCGGGGGAAGACAAGGTAAAGCGCGGGTCGGGAGATGCCGGCGCGTTCAGCGACATCGCGCATGGTTGTCCGGGCATAGCCGTACCGCAGAAAAACGTCGGTCGCGGCCTCGATGATCTTGTCTTTTTTGCTGTTCATGTGTGACTTATCTGTCATATTGACAAATTATGTATAAAGTGTCATAGTGCCTAAACTGATGATTTCGCTGGGTGGTGCAAGAGTACCAGAAAAGAGAACCAAAGATGCCTGCTGTTTTTGTTCATGGCGTGCCGGACACATTTCATGTTTGGGACGAAGTGCGTGAGCATCTGCCCCAGACCGACAGCGTGGCGCTTGCCCTGCCGGGTTTCGGCTGCCCGATTTCCGACGGCTTTACGGCCACGAAAGAAGAATATGCTGACTGGATTATCTCCCAGCTTGAACATTTTGCAGAGCCGGTCCATTTGGTCGGCCATGATTGGGGCTGCCTTTTGACGGCACGGGTCGCCTCGCTCCGGCCCGATCTTGTGCGGACATGGGTGGCGGGAAGCGGCCCGGTCTCTGCCGCTTACGAGTGGCACCCGCTGGCGAAAATCTGGCAGACACCAGTGGTCGGCGAGGCATGGATGGCGACTCTTGACACCGCCGGCTTCAGCCGCCAGCTTGAAGAGTACGGCGTTCCTGCTCAAACCGCGTCTGAGACGGCGAGCCGAATAGACTCGCTGATGAAAGACTGCATTCTGCGCTTGTACCGCTCGGCGGTCACAGTCGGGCGCGAATGGCAGCCGGACCTTGCCCGCATCACTTCGCCCGGCCTTGTGTTCTGGGGCATTTCCGACCCGGCCTGCCCTGTCGAATTTGCAGATCATCTCGCCGCAGACACAAGGGCCGAGCGCGTCGTCAAGCTCGACTGCGGGCATTGGACCCCGCTACAAAAGCCTGCCGAGATCGCACAAGCCTTGCAAACACATTGGGCCACAGCTTAACACAGACAGGAAACTCTCATGCCGACAACAGAAATGAACACCGATGCCATTCTCGCAGCCGCCGAAGCCATTCCCGATGGCGGCCCGGTTGTCATGCTTAATCTCGTCCGCTATAACGAACACGCCGACTACGGCGACCGTACTGATCTCCCGCCGTGTTCCGGGCAGGAAGCCTATCTACAGCGGTACGCGCCCGCGTTCAACGCGGTCGCGGCGGCGGAAGGCATTACCGAGACCAAAGTGCTTTATCTTGGGGCTGTCACCGCCGCCCTTGCCGCACCGGCGGGCGAGCAGTGGGACAACATCGTGCTGGTGCAGTACCCCAGTTTTTCAGCCTTTCGGGCCATCACGGAAAGCCCGAAATATACAGCGGACGCCTACCCTCACCGAAAAGCCGCTCTTGCCGACTGGCGATTAATCGCCACGAGCCAAATCACTCTGCCTAGCTGACGGCTGAAAGTCCGTCAGCCGCCAATCGGCTCCTGCCATGTGTCATCGTAAGGCCAGCAGTTATCGTCATCTTTCGGGCAGCGGACAAAGCAGCGGTGGGTCAGCATCTCGGTACGCTCTTCCAGCGTCCATTCACTGCGCGGATCGTCATCACCGGAGTCAAAAGACGCTTCGTAGTTCGGGCCAAGCGGATGCTCACCGTCCACATTGTAGTAAAATGTTCCGCCGACGGCGTAGTCGCGCCGAAAACTGGTCCCCCATTGCGAATTGCTGCCCCACCCGTCTGACAGGTCCTGGGTCTTCCGGTGCAGGCGCTGATAGGTAAAATACAGGCACGAGTTTTCGGCGATGTCTTTTTGGTAGAAGCCGGGCGAGCAGCGCACGCTCACGCCGGCCCGCGCGAACAGCATCTCGCCGAACATAAGGCCCGGCCAGAAGATGCGCTCGACTACCGGCCTGCCGGTCAGGCTTGGGTCTTCAATCACTTCAACGATCTCGTGGGAGAACGGGCTGAACGGAACCGAAGCGAACGGCTCGAAGCCGAGCGCGGCAAAAAACTGGGCGTACTGCTCCGTCGTCACCACGCTGTTGTCCCACCAATCTCCAAGCGGCTGCGCTTCCTCCCGCTGCTGCGGCGAGCGGTAGAAGTCGTCGTCGGCCTGAATGCCGATCAGCAGGCGGTCGGAGACCCGCGATAAGGCATACCACTGCCACAGCTCGGCCACGGGCGTTTCCGCAGGATGCTCCGGCAAGCGTGCGTGAGACGCGAGCGTTTTAAGAAGCTGCCGCGCTGGGACAATTTGAGGCACCAGCAAATTCTTGACTATGTTTCCGCCCTCAAAGCTGAGGATTTGGGTGTAAAGCTCCCGGAACCCGAACATCTTTTCCTCCGCACTGCGCTTTTCTGCTTTCGGCAGGCTAATCCTTGTACGGGTCACGAATCTCCGGGCCGGCCATCGCCACGCCCATCGGGGCAAGAGTATGGACGATCCGCACGGTATTTCCATGCGTCTTGACGACTTCCGAAAGCCGCTTATACGCTTGCGGGGCTTCATCGGTGTCCGCGCCGCGCAGCTCGACGCCTTTTTCTTTGAGCCAGTCCTGCATCATGTGCTTGGTGATCGCCCCTTCGGATTTTTTCGCGCCGGTGCGGAAGTCTCGTTTGCCGGCGGCCTGCGTCCGGCTCATCGCCCGGCCCGCGCCGTGAACTGTCGAATACAGCGCGGAAGCCGACTCCGGCGTCTCGACGCCTTCCAGGATATAGCCGTCATCCCCCATGCTGCCGCCGACAAAGCCACGCTGCCCCGGAAAGGCAGGAGTCGCGCCCTTGCGAACGACCCATAAATCCCGCCCGCCGTGATTTTCCAGCCAGGCAAAATTATGATGCGAATGCACGGTTTCTTTGACGTGCGCTCCCAGCAGGCCCGCGACCGTCTCAATGACCCAGTCCCGGCCGGCATACGCATACTGCCCGGCCAGCTCCATGCACTGAATGTAGTCATAGCCGAGCGCGGTGCTTGCCCCGATGACCAGGGGCGCGACCATCATGCCGTCTTTCGCCCCCCCGGCGTTCAGGAAGTAAGTCGCCGTCTTGTGGCCCAGGCCGCGCGAGCCAAAGTGGGTTACGGCCCAAGTATGGCCGTTTTCGTCGGCCATCAAATCTACGAAATGGTTGCCGCCGCCGACCGTGCCGAGCTGCCGCCGGGCACTTTCTTTCAGCGGCGCGACAGCGGGCAGGTGCCAGATATCCGAGTCAAACAGCGGGTGTTCCACTTCCACTTTGTTGCGGCGTCCCATGCCGAACGAGACCGTATTCCAGATGTCATCCATGATCGGCTTGATCCGCGCCCGAACGTCTTTCGCCGGGATGTCCAGCCGCGATGCCCGGACGCCGCAGCTAATATCGTAGCCGACGCCCGACGGGCTGATGTGGTCGTCATACGCGACAACGCCGCCAATCGGCACGGCGTAGCCTAAATGACCATCGCCACACAGTACCGCGCCGACGCAGGCTTCATGCTCAACCACTGTCTTCATCTGGCTCAGGGTGTTTTCATCGTGCTGGCCAAAAATCTTCAAGTCTTCAAACTTCATTGTCTTGTCTCACTTTCTGCTTTGGGGATGTGCGCCCGCAGCCAGTCTCGGTCTTTGGTAAATACCGGCGGGACGACCTGTTCCCAGACCCGGCGCTCAATGCCGATTGCGGTGCGTATGTCGCCGGTGCGCTTGTCTTGATACTCGGTGTCTTGCACAATGCGGCGGCGGACAATGCAGCGTCCGCGCTTGAAGCCGCTGGGTAGGTCGTTCCAGTTGACGCCCTTCTACGACCAGAGCATTTCCTGCATCTGGTCCGTGCTTTTGCCTTGAAGCCGCTCATGCAGGAAGTGCGCCTGAGCGGTCATCGAGACCGAGTTCCGTGCCGCGTCCTGCTGCCGCCAGCGGAAATAATTTTCGACTTCGGTCGGATCAGGAATGGTGAAGGCCCGGCTGTCGAAGCAGGCCACTTCCTGAGATTGGCTGACGGCGCGGCGCATCCGAGCGGCGTTGAAGTGAGCCGTCGCGAGCGACGCGCTCAGAGACGCGAGTTTCTGCACACTGCCGTTGAACCAGGCTTCCGTCTGCGGCGAGCCGAAATCTGTCAGCAGAACACTAATTTCATCGGACTGCACGAACGCAAGCTGTGCGCCAATGATATTCTCGCAGAGCGCGAGCGCCGCCGTTTCCATATCGTTCATTAGGCCGGTGTCATACGGCCGGGCGCAGCCGCGCGTATAGCGGTGGAAGTTCTTGCCGTCCACCCGGATCAGTGTATAGGTCCGGCGCGGCAGCAGAAACCGCGTCCGGTTTTCATAATCCGCTTTCACGCGGTCGCCGAGCGAATCTTTCATGGCGTCTCCAAAAGCAAAAACGGCCCCAGGCAGTGTGCCTGGAGCCGGAAGTGGTGTTCTTGATGGGTGGAAAAAGTGTCAGGGACAGCTTTCCGCGCGGACAAAAACAGACGCAAGCGGCGACAGGGCGGCAGGCTGCGGGAGCAGGGACTGCCGGCGATGCTGAGCGGGTTGATGCTGGTTATTGGCGCGGGTAAACATGATGTAGCAAACAGTCTAGCACAAGAATAGAGGTCTTGTCAAGCGATAGGTTAGAAACCCAGTGCAAGACCATCGGTGCGCGGGTCGGAGCCGCCGAGAAGGACGCCGTCCGGGTCGCGGGCGATGATCTGGGACGCGCAGGACCCCGACCAAGCACTGCCGACGGCGAGTGCATGGCCCCGGCGGCGCAGCTCGTAACAAGTGTCGAGCGGCAGGCGGTCTTCCACGGCGAGCTGCGGGCCGCCACCGGGAACATCGTGCCATTTCGGACTTTCAATCGCTTCCTGCGGGCTGCGCCCGTGGTCTATCATCTGCGTCACGGTCTGCAAATTGGTCTGCACCTGCACGTCCGCGCCGGGTGTCCCGCCTGCCGTCCAGAACTCACCGTCCCGGAACAGCATCCAGGTGTTGAGCGTGTGGATCGTCTTTTTGCCCGGTGCCAGCACATTGGGACTTTTCGGGTCCAAGCTGAAGCCGGTCATGCGGTTGTTCAAAAGAACGCCGGTGCCGGGAATAACAACCCCGCTGCCGTAGCGGTGGAAGACACTCTGAATCCAGGTAATCGCGCTGCCGCGACTATCCGCAACGCAGAACGAAGTCGTGTCCGTGCCGCCGTCAATAACCGGCAGGCGACCCGGTGTGTACTGGGAAGCGGCGGCGGGATTGATCCGCTTGCGCTGGTCTGCCGCGTACTCTTTCGAGAGCAGCGCGGCCAGCGGCAGGGTCGGCACGTCGCCGAGATACGCCAGCCGGTCGGCAAACGCCAGTTTCTTTGCTTCCGCCATCAGATGCACGGTGTCTGGGCCTTCGGGGTCAAGCGCAGCGAGATCGTAGCCTTCGAGAATGTTCAGCATTTGCAGCAGCAGACAGCCCTGCGAGACCGGCGGCTGCTCGGTGACAGTGACGCCCCGGTAAGTGGTCTGGATGGGGTCGGTGACAAGCGTTCGGTGCGAAGCGAGATCGGCGGCCGTGAAGAAGCCGCCCAGACCACCCGAATAAGCCAGCAGCTTTTCGGCAAACCCGCCTTCATAGAACGCCGCACGTCCGCCGCTTGCGATTTGCCGCAGGGTTTCGGCAAGCTCCGGCTGATACAAAGTCGCGCCAGGGCGCAGCGTATCTGGCACGAGGGCTGCGCCGGACGCGGGGAACGCCGCCCAGAGTTCGGCATAGGTTTTCAGTGTTTCCACTTGACGCGCCGGAACCGCGTAGCCGTCTTCCGCGAGGGCAATGGCCGGGGCCAGAACTTCCGTCGCGGTCATCGTTCCCCAGCGCCCCAAGAGCGTCAGCCAGGCATCTACCGCGCCGGGAACGGCCGCCGCCCGAATGCCGCGCTCCGGAATAACGCTGCCCATCGCGTCCACTGTCGCCATGGCCGGGGCGACGCCGCTGCCGTTCAGCGCAGACAACTTCCCGGCGGGCGCATCCCAAATCTGGGCGAACGCATCGCCGCCGACATGAGAGTTCTGCGGCTCCATGACGGCGAGGGCCGCGCCCATCGCCACAGTGGCATCGGCGGCATTGCCCCCGGCCCGCAGGATTTCTGTGCCGATCAGTGAAGCAATCGGGTTGGCCGAGGCGACCATTGCGTTCCGAGCTATTCGAAGCGGCGTACGTGTTTCCATCTTTGTTCCTCGCATCGTTTGTCGCGCATTATAGTGTAATGGAACCAACTAAACAGGCAGAGGCCGGGTGCAACCGGCCTCTGCCAGCCATCAGGCTAATTTTTCAGTGACTGATAGACCGCGGCGGCTGCGGATGCAACCGCGGCGATAGTCTGTGAAATCACTCTGAGATTCGGAGAGATTCGGTGGATTCCTTGCTTCAAAGAGCATCGCCTCCTCTCGGCAAGATTGAAAAGGCAGCCCTGCCGGGCTGTCTTTTCGTTTGTATTTTATCAGAAGTGCATAAATAACGCAACAGCGCCCTTCTCTTTATTGGAGAAGGGCGCTTGTTGTTGGTTTAAGAGGTAGCGGCGGGGCGCTTGGCGCGGGACGCTCGCGGCGGGCGGACCGGCGGGGCGGACGGGTTGCCGTGCGTCACGCGGTTGCGGCCGGCTTCTTTCGATTGGTACAGAGCGCTGTCGGCACAGGCAATCAGCGCGTCAGGCGTTGGGGTATCCAGTGACAGCGTGCCGACACCGATGCTGACCGTGACCGGACGCTTTTCCCAGTCGGCATCGGCAATGACCGCACGAACCCGTTCGGCGATGATCAGCGCCCCGGCTTCATCGGTGAACGGCAGGATGACCGCAAACTCTTCGCCGCCATACCGCGCCGCCATGTCCGTGTCGCGGGCCGTGAGGCCCAGCATTTCTGCGACGCTTTTCAGCACGGCGTCGCCGGCAGGATGGCCGAACGCATCGTTGTACTGCTTGAAATGGTCAACATCCAGCAGTAGCAGCGACAGCGGCTGATGGTAGCGAACCGCACGGGCGTGTTCTTCCACCAGCCTGGCCCCGAATGTTCGGCGGTTCTTGAGGCCCGTCAATCCATCGGTCGTCGCCAGCGCTTCGAGTTCCTTGTTAGTTCCCTCTAATTGGCTTTTCTGGAACTCCAGAATGACCATATAGTCTTTGATCTGCTGCTCCGCCTGTTTCTGCTTAGTCAGGTCATGCCACACCACTAGCATCACGGGCTTTACATCAAGGGTCACGGGCGTCAGCGTCACTTCAACAGGGAAGTCCTCACCGTTCATCTTGCGGTGCGTCCACTCGAAGCGGTGGTGGCCGCATTCGCGTGCCAAAGCGTCCATTTCGACAGACTTCTCGTCCGAGCGCCTGCCGTCGGGCTGGAACTCTGGGGACAGGACAGCGGGGTGGAGCGAGAGCAGCTGGGCGATGTCAGTGCAGCGCAGCATCCTAACAGCGGCGGGGTTGCAGTCAATAATGCCGCCGTCGTCAAACAGCAGATGAGCATTGGACGACTGCTCGAACAGGACCCGGAACCGCTCTTCCGACTGGGCACGTTCGGTAATGTCGAAGCAGACACCAATGATCCCCGAAACTGCCCCGCTGAGGTCGCGCTGCGGCTTGAGCGCCACATGGAGGCAGAGCGGCCCGGAGCGCATGTCAAAGGAGACTGTCTCGCCTGCCAGGGCACGCCGGATGCTTTCCTGCGCCACGGGGTCGCCGCCGCTGAAGTCCTCCACCGGCCTGCCTACCGCTTCGCCCGGCGCGAGGCCGAGAGCCGCCAAGCCGGTGCCTTCCGAGAGCGTAATCGTGCCGTCCTTGTCGGCGGCATACAGGATCACCGGAGCGCTGCTGAGGACAGCCCGCATGGCTTCCTCGCTACGCCGCAGCGCTTCTTCCATCCCCCGCCGGTCTGTGATGTCCTGGATATTGCTTAACATCTGCCAGGGCGTGCCGTCGGGGCGGCGCTTGAAGATGATATCGCGTGACCAAAACCAGCGCCAGCCGCCGTCGGCGTGTCTTGCGCGGTATTCAATCTCAGCCACAGCACCATCTGTCAGGGTCTGGAGTTCCTCGATGTGGGTCTTAAACCGCAGCAGGTCGTCCGAATGCACCAAAGAGGGCATCAGGTGCGGGCCTGCATCACGGATGTAATCCACCGAATAGCCGAGAGCTTCCGGGATGGTGCGGTTCGCATAGATTAAGGTGTGCGCTTCCAGATCAAGAACAAAGACAATTGATGCGGAGTTTTCGGTGAGGCTTTGAGCGAATTGCTGGCTTTCTTGGAGCGCATCTTCCATGACCTTGCGCTCTGAAATGTCGCGCACGGCAGTGACACGCGCCGGCTGTCCGTTCCAAAGCACTTTGCGCCCGCGCACTTCGGCATGGAAGGTGCTGCCATCCTCGCGCAGGCATTCCACTTCATACGCGCATTCATTGCCGGACGCGATCTTCTGCCGGACCATATCTCGCGCCTCCGGCACGGTCAGCTCTTCACCGGGCTTGCCGACGATTTGGTCCCGCGTATAACCGTAGAGTGACAGAAATGCCGGGTTTGCATCCAGGACGACGCCGTTCTGGCTGACGGCGATGCCTTCAAACGCGGCATCCGACAAGTACCGCAGGCGGGCTTCGCTTTCCCGCAGGGCGTCTTCCGCCTGCCGCCGGGCCGTGATGTCGCGCGAGATGCACGACACGCCGATAATCTCGCCGACGCCGCTGTAGATTGGGGAGAACGCCAGCGCGAGGTTCAAAACAACGCCGTCACGGCGGCGGCGCACGACTTCGACCGGCGCGAGGGATTCGCCGCGCAGCAGGCGAGGAACGATGGTATCTACTGGGCTGGCCTCTCCAGGTGCGGCAAGAATTGAGGCGTGCTGGCCGATCACCTCAGACTCCGCATAGCCGTAGAGGCGGCCAGCTCCAGCATTCCAGCTCACAATCGTGCCGTCCAAAGTCGCCGCAACAATCGCTTCCTCCGAGGAAGCGACGATGGAAGCAAGACGTGACAGCTCCTGCTCCACCCGTCGCCGGGCGGTGATGTCGTGCATAGCAGCGACCGCACCGAGCTTCCGGCCGTCCCGGCTGTAGATTGCCTGGCCACTGGCAAGTACAATTCGGTGCGGGCCGCCTTGCGGCGCGATGACCATTTCCGCATCGCGCACAGTCTCGCCGCCGTAGGCACGGAACAGAGGAATTTCGGCGGTCGGCAGAGGGGTAATCCCGTCGGAGCGGAACAAGTCAAAGTGGTCAGACCATTCTTCCGCCGGAAGCGGTTCTTCGGGCATTCCGTGGAACTCCCGCGCAGCCCGGTTGAACAGCGCCAGAACCCCGTCTGCGTCGCAGGCGACAACCCCTGCTTGCAGGCTTTCCAGCATAGCCGACTGGAACTCACGCTCTTGTTTCAAGTCTTCCTGAGTTTGTCTCCCAGCCGTAATGTCGGTAAAGGTTAAGACGGAAGCATAGGGAAGTGTCTCACCGGCGTGGAAGACCGGCGCAGCACGAACCGAAAACCAGACCCGCGCCTCGCCGGGGCGCTCAATGCCGAGTGTGACACTTTCCTGAGGCAGCGCAGTCTCAATCGCCTGCACGGCGGGCTGCTCCGCATCTGGAAAGATTTCGCCGTTTTCCTGAAAGCAGTCCCAGTCTGGGCGCAGTGCCTCACGCCCCAATAGGTCCGCTGCCGCGACGCCCAGCAGCCGCTCGGCGCTGGTATTGCACAGAAGCACTTTGCCGCCCCGGTCTACCACCAGGTAGCCTTCCTGTAAGGCGTTGATGGAACACAGGAATAGGTCACGGTTCTCCTGATGGTCTGCCAGCGCTTGTTCCATCTCCCGTTCCGCCGTCCGCAGACCCGATAGGAGGAAACCAGACATTGCCAGGGCGCAGAACAGGCCGGCCAAACCGAGGCGCAGAAGGAGCGCCGACGTTGCGTTCTGCGCTGACGCTTTGGCGGCGATCTGTTTGGTCTGAGTGTCGGCGGCGTACCGCATGGTATTGGCTGTCAGCCAATCAACCTGCCCTGTCCGTGCAAGCGAGCTTTGGAATGACTCCCAGGCCGGATCGGTCGTGTCCACGGCTTCAGGATAAGATGCATGAAGGCGGCTGCGGATGGCCTGCATGGCAGTGATTTGGTCGGGCCAGCGCGGGTCTTCCGGCAGCAGCCCTGCATTTGGCCGGGTTGCACCGTAAACCCATAAACTGCGGTAGCGCAGGGAGCCGCTCAGATTGACGTCCTGGAACGCACGGGTTGAGCGTCCGGCGGCCAGCAGAGCCACCAGCAGCAGCGCGGCCGAAACCACGCCGGCGACGGCCAGCAGCCAGACGAGGGCGCGGTGCCGCCGGAGCGAGCGGGCCTGCGCGTCCGGGGCCGCCGCGAAAAGCCGGGAAGTGTCGAGGGGTAATAAGTTGTGTCCGGTATCCATAAAATCCTGCGGCAAGCGATGCTAATCGAAGTATCGGCGGCATCGCGCCAAAAAAACAGGTAATCGTACCTGACCACTTCGGTTGTTCCAGTTGTTGCCGCAGGAGTATTGAAAAATCGGCAGAAAATATCAGCGCAGGGGGAACGTCATCCGCATCCCAGCCGCGTGGTCTTCAGGCTGAATGAACGGCGACAGTATGAGGCCACGCGGGGCAGACAGTTCCAGACGCGCCGTGCCGTAGCCGAGCAGCGCCCCAGCAATCACATCCCGCCCGTAATGCCGGTGCAGGCGGATGCGTGAGTAGGAGATTAAAGTTGCGCCCGTAAACCAATAAATGGCCTGATGCGGGTGCAGATCACTTTCAACGGTCGCCGCCGCGAACGCCGCCGTCGCATGGCCGCTGGGAAAGCTGTCGTGGGCGTTTGAGTCAGGCCGCTTTTCGTGGAATAGGTTTTTCAGACCTTCGGAGAGAATCACGCTGGTCCCGATGGCATCCGCCGCCCGCAGCGCGTGGTTTTTCGCATGGTCACCGTCGGACAGCAGCGGCAGGCCGACCGCCGCCGCCAGGTAAATGATGTTGCCGGAGTCCGAGGCAAAGTTTGACGCCTGCCGGGCCGGCGACTCCGCGTGTGCGGGCGCAGCAGCGAGAAGGCTGACGCAGGTGGCAGCAAGTCCGAGGCAGGGAGAAGATATTCGTGAAAGCATAGGGTTCCGATTTGGGAGGTAGCCTTGAAGAACCCCTCCCGCTCGTTTTCCAAAGTCCTTCCCTAGCAGGGGAGGGAGCAGATACGAAGTAATGCCGAAGGCATAGGAACGAGCGGGAGGGGTTCTTTGGGACCGAACTACTTGTCCTGAAGCGCGGCAACGCCGGGAAGCTCTTTGCCTTCCAAAAACTCCAGCGACGCACCGCCGCCGGTGGAAATGTGGGTCATCCGGTCGGCAAAGCCCAGCTTCTCAACTGCCGCCGCCGAGTCGCCGCCACCGACAATCGTGGTGGCCGTACTGTCCGCCATTGCCTGCGCGACGCCTTTGGTGCCGACTGCAAACTGGTCCACTTCAAAGATGCCTGCCGGACCGTTCCAAATGACGGTCTTTGCACCGTGCAGCACGGCTGAAATCGCCTTGATCGTGACCGGACCGGCGTCTACGCCTTCCCAATCCGCCGGGATTTCGCCGACGGGAACAACTTTGGTGTGCAGCGCAGACGGGTCAGCCGCGAATGGGTTGCCGTCCACAACCACGACATCTACCGGCAGCATGATCTTATCGCCATTTTCGGCCAGCAGACGCTTCGCGAAATCAACATTGCCGGCGTCTAAAAGGGACTTGCCGATTTCTTTGCCCTGGGCCTTGAAGAACGTGTAGGCCATGCCGCCGACGATAATCAAAGTATCCACTTTCGGCAGCAGCGCTTCGATCACGGAAATCTTGTCCTTGACTTTCGCGCCGCCGAGAATCGCGACGAAAGGCCGCTCCGGGTTGTCTACATTGGAACCCAAGTAGTCCAGCTCGCGCTTCATCAGGTAGCCCGCAACACCCGGCAGGTGGTGTGCGACGCCTTCGGTGGACGCATGGGCACGGTGGGCGGTGCCGAACGCATCATTGACATAGACTTCAGCCAGCCCCGCCAGCTTCTCGGCAAACGCCGGGTCGTTCCCCTCTTCTTCCGGGTAAAAGCGCACGTTTTCCAGCAGCAAAACGTCGCCGTCCGCCAGCTTTCCGACCAAAGCCGTCACTTCCGGCCCGACCGAGTCGGGCGCAAGCGGCACGGGCTTTCCCAAAAGCTCGCCAAGACGCGCGGCAACCGGCGCGAGGGAGAACTTCGGCGTCGGCCCGCCCTTTGGGCGACCTAAATGGGACGCCAAAATCACCCGTGCGTTATGCGCGAGGAGATACTCAATCGTCGGCAGCGCGGCCCGGATGCGCCGGTCATCGGTGATCGCCCCGGTCTCGTCCTGCGGCACGTTGAAGTCCACGCGCACCAGTACACGCTTCCCCGCCACATCCACATCTTCCACCGTCTTTTTGTTGAAGCTCATTCATTCATTCTCCCAGAGAAAATTCCAAAACAGCGCTAGTATACCCCGTCCATCGCCCGGCGTGCTACGATAGATCTGTTCCTCCTCCTCAGCCGCCTCTGCTGGACTAAGGGATAGATTACATAGAACGAAAATACCCAGCTTTGAAAGACCGGGGCACGGCTGGAAGTTTACAGCGTCAGTTCCGTGAGCGTGTCATACCAGTGGAGGAGGACAGTCCCGTTAAGCGTCAGCCGCTCCGACTCATCCAGCACCACCGGGAATTGGGCAATCTCTACAAACTCAGGACGGCGAAAGCGGCGGACCAATACCGTTCGCCCTTCCTGGGTCAGATAATTCTCCGTTAAGTAGTCACTCGTTGCCGCCAAATCCCCGTCAGGAAGATCAAGAACGCGCAGACAGGTAAACACTTTGGTCCCGACTTCCACTCGAACCAGGCCAAATCCTACTCCCGCGCCCAGATCAGGCTTGCTTTCCGCGCCGGGCTGAGGCGAAAGCGTCTCGGACACCAAGATTGAGTCATCCGAGGCGCGGCGTACAAGACCCTGATCGACAACTTTGCGCTTTACAACACCCCAGTTCCAAATAAACGTGCTGTCCAAGAATGTCTCAATCTGCGTCGAGTGGTTGTCAGGAAACTCCGGCAAATGCACGGCGAGAAACTCCGCGCTGTCATCAGTCAAGCGGCCATGGATTGTGCCAGGGCGCTGCCAGCCGGTATCTGGCTTCCAGGAATGCACCTCGATTTCTACGCCGCCAACACCGTGAATGGCTGCCGTGCGAAGCGCTTGCAGGGTCGTGACTTCGTCGAGCTTGAATTGCGTCAAATCGGCCCTAGTCAGCATATAATCCGCAGAAGCGCCTTGTTCTCCCACACGCGGAATAATGGGCCATGAGCGGAGTTCCTGACAGTCTACAGCAAACGGCGACTCGTTCAGCTCCGTGATTGTGATTTGGGGGCGGATGAGAGGGAAGGCCGGCAAGCGTTCGACGGCGACGGGACTTGCGGCGGGTTGAGCTATCGTTTGAGCTGTCATCGGTTTCTCCTTGTGCGCTTGGGAGGCTGGGCTGGAAACGCCCAAAAATGTCCGGGCGGCGTGGCGGGCTTGAAAAAGGCGGCGCTTGACGGTTCCGGGCGGAGTTTGCGAGAGAGCGGCAATTTCGGTGATTGTGAGTCCTTCCAGATAAAAGTGCCGTGCCGTTTCAACAGCAGCAGGCGGGGCCGCTTCCAGGGCGTCTGCGGCGTCATTGAACAAGTTGGTCTGACGATGCTGATGCAGGCCAAACCGGCTGGCGTGGTGCTGAAGCGTTTCCTCTTCTAAGGGAAGCTCCCGGCGGCCCTGAGTGCGGAAGTAGTCATGGCAGCGGTTTTGCGCGATGTGCAGCAGCCAGGGCTGCATCCGAGCCGGGTTCTGGAGGCGGCGGAAGCCGAGCCAAACCGCGACAAAGGTATCTTTAAGCACATCCTCGGCATCAGTGGAGTGAGTGATGCGATAGCGCACGAACCGCGCGAGCATCGGCCCGTAACAGCGGATGATTTGGCGGAATGCTTCCGCGTCATCCTGCACTTCGGTCTCAGTTTTGCGGCCTTCTTCTGAGTTCATTCCGTCTATCCTCCACAAGTAAAGGCGGCAGAAGTGCGCGAAAGGTTCACGACAAAAAAGAGCGCAAGAGACCTGGTCTCTTGCGCTCTTTTGCTGATTGCTCGTGCCGCTGTTAGCTCGCCGACTAGGAGTCGGTGCTGACGGTCGGCTCGCTCACTTCGCCGAGGCTCTCCTGCTCGGCCAAGAGGGACATATTGGCTCCGGCGGTGCCGGTCATCTCGCGGACGATATCCATTTCGTCGTCTTCCAGCTCGCGGCTGGATGCGCTGTGACCGTTGCCGTTGGTGCGGCCCACGCCGACCGCCGGGTAGCGGCGGGCGTCGTCGAGGCCCTCTAGGCGCGGCTCGATGTTGCGGTACTGCGGCAGGCCCGTTCCGGCAGGAATGAGGCGTCCGATGATGACGTTCTCTTTCAGGCCGATCAGCGAGTCTTTCTTGCCGCGCACCGCCGCTTCGGTCAGAACACGGGTCGTCTTCTGGAACGACGCCGCCGACAGGAACGAGTCGGTGGCAAGGCTCGCTTCGGTGATCCCCAGCAGCAGCCAGTCGGCAGTCGCTTCGGTCCCCGGCTCGTCGCGCTCGTTGACCCGCTTGTTGGCGTCAATGAACTCGAACTTGTCCACCATCTGGCCTGGCAGGAAGTCGGAGTCGCCGGCGTTCTTGATGCGCCGCTTGCGGAGCATCTGCCGCGCGATGACTTCAATATGCTTGTCGTTGATGTCCACGCCCTGCGACTTGTACACAGCCTGGATTTCGCGAACCACATAATTGGAGACGCCGCGCGTTCCCTGCAAGTCTAGGACCTTCTGCGGGTCCAAAGGCCCTTCGGTGAGGCGGTCGCCCGCTTCCACGATGTCGCCCTGCTTCACTTGGAGCTGACCGCGATACGGCACCAAGATGGCCTTGCGGACCTTGATCTGCGTCTCGGTAACGCCGTCGGTCAGGAACACGTCTTTGATTTTCTTGATGTGCTTGTCGGTCAGCTCCGTTCCCGCCGTCAGCGTTTCCGGGATTTCCGTGGCCCGTTTCGCCTGGGTTGGGGTCATCTTTTCCAGCATCTCTGAGTTAGGGTGAGACCCCAGCTCAAGGTCCTCCGCCAGAGTTTCACCGGAGACCGCGCTGCCCGTATTCTCGTCAATCGTGATCGGCGTGTGGATGATAACGCGCCGCAGGCCCTTCAGCTCGATCTCGGCCACAGTCCCCGAAAACTCGGTGACAATCGCCTGGCCTTTCGGCTTCCGCGCCTCAAACAGCTCCACGACCCGCAGGAGGCCGCCGACTTGGTCTTCCAGCACTTTCAGGACTGCCTGGACCGCACGGACACGCTCCCGGTCCACGCCGGTAGCGCTTGGCGCGGATGCCGCTGTCGGCTCTTCTGCCTGGGAGTCCAGCGAGACCAGACCCCGCGAGATGTCGTTGTGCAGCTCTTTCAGCGCTTCCTGCTTCCGGGCGCGGACATTCGCAACTCCCGTAAGCTGCTTCTGAGCGATACCGCCGGAGTGGAACGTCCGCATCGTGAGCTGAGTTCCCGGCTCGCCGATGGACTGAGCGGCGATGACGCCGACCGCGACTCCCGGCTCGATCAGCTTGGAGTTCGCTAAATCTAAGCCGTAGCAGTGGGCACAGATGCCCATGCGAAGCTCGCAGGTGAACGGACTGCGAACACCGATGCGCTTCAGGCCGCTGTCCATGACCACTTTTGCCAGGTCCTGCGTGATCATGTCGCCCTTAGCAACAATTATCTCGCCTGCTTTGGCATGGCCCGCCGGATAAGCAATGTCTTCCAAGCTAAACCGGCCATAGATGCGCTCCCACAGCTTTTCAATGACCTCGTTACCGTCTTTAATTTCCTCCTGGTAGACGCCAAGCTCCGTACCGCAGTCGTCGGCCCGGACAATGACTTCCTGGGACACGTCTACTAAGCGCCGGGTCAGATACCCGGCATCGGCGGTGCGGAGCGCCGTGTCCGCGAGGCCCTTTCGGGCACCGTGGGTGGACACAAAGTATTCCAGAACACTCAAGCCCTCGTGGAAGTTTGACTTCACCGGAAGGTCTTCGATCATGTTGCCGAATGGGTCGGACATGACGCCGCGCATTCCCGAAAGCTGGGTAATCTGGCCGCGCGTACCGCGCGCATTGGAGTCGGTGAACATGAAGATCGGGTTTGTCGGCTTGATTGTCTCGAAGATCGCTTCGCCGACATCTTTGGCCGCTTTCTGCCATTCTTCCAGCACCCGCTCTTTGCGCTCGCCGCCCGTGATCAGGCCGCGCTGGTAGTTCTTATTAAGTGCACTGACGTTCTTTTCGGCGTCTACAATGATCTGGTTGCGCTTTTCCGGCACTTCCATATCGGTAATCGCCACGGTCATACCTGCTTTGGTTGCTTCCTGGAAGCCGAGTGCTTTCAGCTCATCCAGGAGCTGAATAGTCCGCGTGTCGCCATTCAGTCGGTGGCACTGGGCAATGATCGCGCCGAGGTCCTTCTTGCCGAAGCCGTTGCCCTTGTATTCCTTCTTGGCGAACATATCATCGAGCATCTTAAAGATGAACGGGTGCATGTTGTCCGGCATGATGTCCGTAAACAGCAAGCGCCCTACCGTCGTGCGCTTGACCTTTTTGCCCGGCTCGCCGATGTTCGGCAGTGCCACATCAATCGCGTCTTGAAGGCCGATCTGGGCAGTAGCGTAAGCAAGCTCGGCGTCGGCACGGCTGCCGAACGCATCAAACTTCGGCTCGCCTTCCTTCATCACCGTCATGAAGTACGCGCCCAGCACCATGTCCTGCGCCGGGGCTACAATCGGGCGGCCATCGGCAGGCGAGAACAGGTTGTGCGTCGAGAGCATCAGGATACGGGCTTCCGCCTGGGCAGATGCCGACAGCGGCACATGGACCGCCATCTGGTCGCCGTCGAAGTCGGCGTTGAACGCCGTACAGACGAGCGGGTGGACTTGAATGGCCTTGCCTTCGACCAGCACCGGCTCGAATGCCTGAATACCCAGGCGGTGCAGGGTCGGCGCGCGGTTCAAGAGGACCGGATGCTCCCGAATGACTTCTTCGAGCGCGTCCCAGACTTCCGGCTTCAGCTTATCAATCATGCGCTTGGCGGTCTTGATGTTGGTCGTATAGCCGCGCTCAACCAAGGCCTTCATGACGAACGGCTTGAACAGCTCGATCGCCATTTCTTTCGGCAGGCCGCACTGGTGCAGCAGCAGGCGCGGGCCGACGACGATAACCGAACGGCCTGAGTAGTCTACGCGCTTGCCCAGGAGGTTCTTGCGGAAGCGGCCTTCTTTGCCTTTCAGCATATCCGACAGCGACTTCAAGGGCCGGTTGTTCGAACCAACGACCGGGCGGGTACGGCGTCCGTTGTCAATCAGCGCGTCTACAGCCTCTTGCAGCAGCCGCTTTTCGTGGTTGACGATGGACTCCGGGGCGCGAATCTCCGTGATCTTCTTCAGCCGGTTGTTGCGATTGATGATACGCCGGTACAGGTCGTTGAGGTCGGACGTGGCGAAGCGGCCACCGTCAAGCTGGACCATTGGGCGCAGCTCCGGCGAAATGACCGGCACGGCGTCCAAAATCATCCATTCGGGGCGTGACTTCGACGAAATAAACGCTTCGGCGACTTCGAGCCGCTTGATGGCCCGCGCCCGGCGTGGTCCCTGAGTCAGCGAGATTTCATGGCGCAGCTCACCGGCCAGCTTTTCGAGGTCAATTTCTTCGAGCAGCTCTTTAACGGCCGCGCCGCCGAGGCCTGCCCGGACAATCTCGCCTTCAGAATCGTTCAGGCGCAGGTTACGGTCAAGCTTGTCGGAGAGCATATCCATTAAGCTCTCAAGCTTGCGGTACTCGTCTTCAATCAGCAGCATCCGCTTTTCGACTTTTTCGTCGAGAAGTGTCAAGGCATCGCGCAGGGACTGGATTTGTTCCAGCGAATCCTTCTCAATGTCTTTGATTTCTTCTTCCATGTGACGGTTGCGGTCAACAATCCGCGCTTCGTCCCAGGGCTGCCAGGGTTCGGGGGCTTCCATGTCCTCCATGCCTTCCATCAGCTCGGCGTCGTCCTCAGACGGTTCTACCGGCTCCGGCGGGGTCTGGCGGGCTTTGATTTCCGCGCCAGCTTCGACCCGCGCGGTTTCGATGTCCTCGTCGCGCTGATCTTCCAGCTCTCGGACCCGCTCTTCGAGCGCGATCTTGAAGCTCTCCATCTCGTTATTGATGCGGCCTCGGTCCACATACGTCACAATATACGACGCGAAATAGAGGACCTTCTCTAGCGGACGCGGCGAGATGTCCAGCAGCAGAGACAGCGGCGACGGCACACCCTTGAGGTACCAGATGTGGCAGACGGGCGCGGCCAGCTCGATATGGCCCATGCGCTCGCGCCGGACTTTGGAGCGGGTCACTTCCACGCCGCACCGGTCACAGATTATGCCCTTGAATTTTACTTTCTTGTAGCGTCCGCAGTGGCATTCCCAGTCCTTGACGGGGCCGAAAATGCGCTCGCAGAACAGGCCGTCGCGCTCCGGCTTGAACGTCCGGTAGTTGATGGTTTCCGGCTTCTTGACTTCGCCGTAAGACCAGTTGCGGACTTCGCCCGGTGAGGCGATCCCAATACGGATTTTATCGAATGCGCTTGCATCTGTCATATTAGTTGCTATGCTCCCTAAACACGGTCACAATGAACACGGTCAAATGGGGCGAACACACGGTTCGCCCCGCTTATCACCTACACCCCGAACAAAGCCTCGGCTTCGGATTCGGCGCGGGGCAGGCGCGGACGCAGGCCGCGTCCCCTACCTTCGCTGTCGCCGTAGTCTTCTTCCTTGTCCTTCAGGTCAATCTCTTTCTCGTCTTCGTCTTCCACAGCCACTTTCAGGCCCAGTGACTGAAGCTCATTGACAAGAATCTTGAACGACTCAGGAACGCCCGGTTCCAGCATCGCATCGCCCTTAACAATGGACTCGTAGGTCTTAACACGGCCCAGAACGTCGTCGGACTTGATCGTCAGAATCTCTTGCAGCGTGTACGCTGCGCCGTAAGCTTCCAATGCCCAGACTTCCATTTCGCCGAAGCGCTGGCCGCCGAACTGCGCCTTGCCGCCCAATGGCTGCTGCGTGACCAGCGAGTATGGGCCGGTCGAGCGGGCATGGATCTTGTCGTCTACTAGGTGAGCGAGCTTCAGCATATAGATCGTGCCGATAGTCACCGGCTGGGTGAACCAGTCGCCCGATAAGCCGTCCCGAATCCAGGACTTCGCAGACTTCTCGTCAATGCCGCTCCGGCGCCAGACACTCTGCTGCACCCGCTCGACAATCGCCTGAAGGTCGTAGCCGTCTACAGTCTTCAGGACTGCTTCCTCGTCCATCGGCGTCCCATCGTAGTCTTCCGGCAGATCAACCGCCGGTGGTGCGCCGACCGTCGCCGCGACCTGCTCCAAACGTGCCGGGGACAATTCGCCGAGCTTGACTTCGAGTTTGGCCAGCAGTTCGGCAACGCCGTCTTTCTTGCCTGCTTCGAGGTCAATCTTCAGCTCTTTCTCGACGTAGGTTCGGAGCGCATCGTAGCGCGTGAACTCGGCGAACTTGCCGATGTCGGTCAGGATCTCGGCCTCGGTCGCACCCTCAAAGATCGGGTTGACAAACGAGCAGCCGAGCGCCTTGCCGACATACGCCAGATGTGTTTCCAGGATCTGACCGATGTTCATACGGCCCGGAACTCCGAGCGGGTTCAGCACGATGTCAACTGGTGTGCCGTCCGGCAGAAACGGCATGTCTTCCTGCGGCAGAATGCGCGAGATGACACCCTTGTTGCCGTGGCGTCCAGCCATCTTGTCGCCTTCCATGACTTTGCGCTTCTGGGCGATATAGACGCGCACGAGCATATTCACGCCCGCCGACAGCTCATCGCCGGACATCCGGTCCAGCTCGCCTTCCCACTCGTCGGAGAACATCGAGTCAGGGCGCTTCGAGAAATCGAACACGCGGCCTGTCTTGTCTTTGTACTTGAAGCGGGAGAAGACCTTGACGTCAACGATCTTGCCCTTTTCGCCATGCGGCACCCGCAGAGACACGTCGCGTGTTTCTTCGGCCTTCTTGCCGAAGATGGCGATGATCAGCCGCTCTTCCGCCGTCAGCTCGCCCTGGCCCTTCGGCGCGACACGCCCAACAAGAATATCGTCAGGCCGGACTTCGGCCCCAATGCGGATAATGCCCCGGTCATCCAGGTCTTTCAACGCATCTTCGCCGACATTCGGGATGTCCCGCGTGATTTCTTCCGGTCCGAGCTTCGTATCGCGGGCTTCGACTTCATACTTCTCGATATGAACCGACGTAAACACGTCGTCGCGCACTAGCCGCTGCGAGAGCAGAATGGCATCCTCGAAGTTGTAGCCGTTCCACGGCGTAAACGCGACCAGCACGTTCTGGCCTAATGCCAATTCGCCGCCGTCGGTGCAGGGACCGTCGGCCAGAAGCTGATGTTCCTTCACACGCTGCCCGTTGTTGACCATCGGGCGCTGCGTGACGCACGTTGCCTGGTTCGAGCGCAGCATGTTCAGCAGCCGGTAAGTGTCCTCGCCGCCGTCTTCATCGGCCACCACGACAATCTCTTCCGCCGTGACCCGCTTGACGGTCCCGGCCCGCAGCGCAATAATCACCGCGCCGGAGTCCACCGCCGCCCGCTTCTCCATGCCGGTTTTGCAAAGCGGCGCGTCGGGGCGGAGCGTCGGGACGGCCTGACGCTGCATATTCGCGCCCATCAAGGCGCGGTTCGCATCGTCGTTCTCCAAGAAAGGGATCATCGCCGTCGCGACAGACACGATCTGCTGCGGGGACACGTCCATGTACTCCACTTTATCAGCGTTGATGACCGGGTACTGGTTGTTGTTGCGGACCTGTACCTGCTTGTCCACAAACGTATTATCGGGCTTGAGCAGCGTATTGGCCGGCGCGATAAAGTAGTGATGCTCGCCGTCGGCGGGCAGCCAGTCCAAATCGGTCGTGACCTTGCCGCTGATGACCCGCCGGTACGGGGTCTCAATAAAGCCGAACTGGTCCACGCGGGCATGAACGGCCAGCGACCCGATGAGGCCGATGTTCGGGCCTTCGGGCGTCTCGATCGGGCAAATACGCCCGTAGTGCGAGTGGTGAACGTCCCGCACTTCCAGCTTTGCCGACTGCCGGGACAAGCCACCCGGTCCCAGCGCAGACAAGCGCCGCTTGTGCGTGAGTTCTGCCAGCGGGTTTGTCTGGTCCATAAACTGCGACAACTGCGACGATCCGAAGAACGACTTGATAGACGCCGAGATCGGCTTCACCGACAGAATCACCTGCGGCAGAATGTTCTCGGTGTCCAAAGACGTCATGCGCTCTTTGGCGACCTTTTCCATCCGCAGGAAGCCCAGGCGAAGCTGCGAATAGAGAAGCTCACCGACAGACCGGACCCGCTTATTCTCCAAATGGTCAATATCGTCCACGTTGCCCGCGCCCGATGCCAGCTTGACGACATATCGCGCAATCGCGATGATGTCTTCCTTCGTAATCGTGCGATAAGACAGCGGCAGCGACAGGCCCAGCTTCTTGTTCATCTTGTGACGTCCGACTTTTGCCAGGTCATAGCGGCGGGTGTCGAAGAAGATCGAGTTCAAGAGCGAGCGGGCCGACTCCGGGGTCGCCGGGTCGCCGGGACGAATTTTGCGGTAGATGTCGAGCAGTGCGGTCTCTTTCGAGAACACGGCCGAGCCTTCCTGATCCAGTGTCGCAACAATGTAGTTGTTCAAGTAGATCACGTCAAGCGTGTCTAAAGCCAGCGCTTCGATTTTGCGGGCGGTTTCCCGGTCGATCTTCTCATACGCCTTGACGATAATCTTGCCGGCCGCATCTTTCATGTCAGCGGACGCATACGGAACCCGCTTGCGCGGATTGGATTTGCGGTAGCCGCCTTCGGCATCGAGCGCCGGCGTGCCGTCATCGTTGAAGTCCAGGACTTCCACTTCGACGCGGGTCGGATCAAATAAGGTAGCCCGGCTCGGCGACGTAATCGTTTCCGGCTCGGCAAACAGTTGGACGATCTCGGCGGTCGTGTTGCAGGGCGTGGACGGCAGCTCGACTTCAAACGAGTCGTTTTCCTGGTCAACGCTCTTCTCGATGCGCCGAAGCTGGGTCGTATCCATGATCGTGCCAGTCTCGACCAGCACTTCGCCCGTAGACTTGTCCACCACAGGAGCGGCCAGCAGCTTGCCGGCAAGCTCACCCCAGGAGACCGACTGAACGCCGCTCGGCGATGCCACCGGGAACAGGTTCAGGGCACGGAGCAGGGTCGTGATCGGAAACTTACGGGTTTGTCCGATCCGCACCGTGATCGCATCGGTTGCGTCGGTTTCGACATCCACCCAGGCACCTTCGCTCGGAATGATGGTCGCGTAATACAACTGACGCCCGGAAAAGTCCAGCGTGTCCTTGAAATAGACGCCCGGAGACCGCGCAAGCTGAGACACAACGACGCGCTCCGCGCCATTGATGACGAACGTGCCTTTGTCGGTCATCAGCGGCAGGTCGCCGAGATACACTTCGCTTTCAATCACTTCATTCGCGCCCGATTGCAGCCGCACTTTGGCCTTGATCGGCGACTCCAGCGTCACGTCGCGGGCGCGGCATTCGCTGATGTCATATTTGGGTTCGCCAAGCGTGAAATCTACAAGCGAGATAGAGTGGTTGCCGGTGAAATCGGTGATCGGTGAGAAGCTGTCGAACAGTTCGTTCAGGCCCTCCTGAAGAAACCAGCGGTAAGAATCAAGTTGGAGTTCGACGAGGTTGGGGACATCTACCACATGCGAGGTCTGCTTTGCGGTATGCTGAATCTCTTTCAAATAAAACCTCCTGGGGGAACACACGAACGCACAGTATATCACAGTTCACTGTGCGTTGTCAAGAACTATTTCCGGCACACGACAAAAGAAGCGCCTGTTCCATTTTGAATTTTCAGAGGAACGAACGCTGTACAAGTATAAGAACGGGGATTTTATATAAATGGTTCCCGGTGCTGCTCACCCAGTATGCTTTTGGTGTTGCTGCGTGTCTGCTTCCCTTAACGCTTTCCTTGCTTGAGGAAAGGGTGGACGAGGCCGGGTGAGGTTTTTTCTGCTATAATCGCATCATGGATCAACGAACAGTGGCGATTTTAGGAGCGGGGAGTTGGGGCAGCGCTTTGGCGCATCTGCTGGGAACAAAGGGGCATTTGGTCCGGCTCTGGGACCGGGACACCGATCTGATGGAAAGCATTAAAGAGCGCGGCCTGAACCCGAAGTACCTGCCGGACGTTCCTCTGCCGGAGACGGTTTCGGCGACGCCGACGATGCGGGATGCTCTGGCCGACGCCGACTGGGTGATCATGGCCGTTTCTTCCGACGGTATCCGATCTGTCGCCGCCGAAGCCGCCCCGCTTTTGGCGGCAGGGACCAGTGTTCTGAGCGCGTCGAAAGGACTGGAAGCCGACACGGGCCTGACAAATTCCGAAGTCTTGACTTCGCTGCTGGCCGACGCGGCCTATGCCGGGCTGGTCGTCCTGTCCGGCCCGAATCTCGCCCGCGAGCTGACGCGCGGCGTCCCGACCGCCGCTGTCGTGGCAAGTTTAGACCCGCGTCAGGCCCGCTTCGCCCAGTCACTTTTGATGACCGAGCGCTCGTTCCGGGTCTACACGCACACCGACATCAAGGGGGTTGAGCTTGGCGGGGCGTTGAAGAACGTCCTCGCCATCGGTGCGGGCCTGTCTGACGGCCTCGGCTTCGGCGACAACACGAAAGCCGCGCTGATGACGCGGGGCCTTTTAGAAATGACCGAGCTTGGCGTTGCGGCAGGCGGCAAAGCCCTGACCTTCCTCGGCTTGTCCGGCGTCGGGGACCTCATTGCCACGGCATCGTCCAAGCTGTCCCGCAACTACCGGGTCGGCCTCGGCCTTGCCGCCGGGAAATCGCTCCCCGACGTTTTAACCGAGCTGCACCAAGCCGCTGAAGGCATTCCGACCGCCCGTGCCGCGCAGGTCCTCAGCCGCCGCTACGAGATGCAGACGCCGGTGCTTGCCGCCATCAACGCGGTCCTTCACGACGGTCTTTCCCCATCCATCGCCGTCGAAGAGCTGATGACCCGCGCCGCCCGCGAAGAGTTCTCGTCATAATCAGCAGCAGAAAAAGCCCCAGCCTTTTTGACTGGGGCTTTTTTACTTGCTTCTACGCCGCCGACGGTTGCGAGGCAGCAGCAGTGCCGCGTCGTTTTGCCATGATGATGCCGCCGAGGCCGAGCATTAAAAGCAGGCCGAAGGAGATGGTTGTGGAGGCTTCGGGGACAGCGGCGGGAAAAGGAACGTTCAGATTGATGGTGCCGGTGTCGAAAAAATTGGTACTGAGCTTTTCCCCATCGGCGAGGGTGCCGCTGATGGTATTGCTGAAGGGAGACGAAAGGTTCATCAGGCTCATGTTGTTCATCGCCACGCCGTTGATGAGGAACGGCGTGTCATTGAAGCTGAACAGATACAAGCTGCCGCCGGCGCTGGCCCCGATGGGGGCCGCATCAAAGGCGCCGCCGGTGACTTCCACCGAAGCACCGTTTCCAGCAACAAGATTGGTGCCGTCGCGCGGATCGGCAGTGAAGTTCCCGCCGCTGATTGTCACAAGACCCCGGCCGGTGGCATTCACCCCGATGCCGTGTCCGCCGGCAACCGTGCCGCTGCTGATGGTCACCGGGCCGCTGCCCATCGCGGCAAGCGAAGTGCCTTGCTCGGTGATCCCGTAAAGGCTGCCGCCGGTGAGATTAAAGGCGGCCGTACCGCCGACCAGCACGGCGGTGTTGTTGCTGCCTGGGCCGGGGCCTGGGGCATAATATGAGGAGGTGCTGCTGCTGAAGGGCGAGCCGCCGATTACGCCAAAGGTGCCTATGCTGCTGACAGTCATAATGTCGCCGCTGTTGAGTACCAGGCTTTGCGCCTGAGCCGCAGACGCGGCGAGCAAAGTCAGCAGGCTCAGGCCCGCAGCGCGGCAAACGCCGCGGGAAGAAAGAAAGCGCATAGAAAAGTTCCTTTTCGACAAGATTTGACTTGCGGCGACGCCAAAGCAACCCAATTGCCTGCGGCGAGAATAAAGTGCGATACCGTAGTAATACCTAATGCATAAACCGTGCCAAAATGTGGGGACGCGCACAAGGGATGGCCTGCACGAATGAATTGTGTGCAGGCCGTGCTGCGGGGCCGCTTACTGGACATTAAGAGCAAAGTCGTCGGTGACGAACGAGGTCGCCAGTGACCCGTTTTCAGTGCCGATCAAATAGACCTGGATGGTCTGTCCTTTGTAGGCCAACAGGTTGAACGACTTCAGGCTGTAGCCTGAAGCGGCGTTCAGGTTGGAATACGTCGCCAGCGTCGTCAGCACCGCGCCGGACGAATTGCGGATCTGGACATTCAGCGTGTCATGGGCGGTCGTGCCGCGCTCGGCGGTGTCAATATGCAGATAGAAACTCAGCGTTGCTGAGGTCAGCGTCGCCGGCAGGGTGACGGTCTGGGCCAGCGTATCCGTGTGGGAGCTGCCGTAGCCGTCCAGCCAGGCTTTCCAAGACCCGGAATGGGCAGGCTCACCGCTCGAATTGTCAATGACGCCTGCCGTGACGACCCACGGAGCGGGATTAGACGATCCGTTCTCGAAGCCGGGGTTGCCGAGAAGCTGTGTCGCTGTGGCCGGCGCTTTCGGCGTCGCGGACGCTTCGCCGGATTTTCCGCTGGTCCCGGCGCTGCTGACCGCCGCGACCTGATAGAAGTACGCCGTGCCGTTGGTCAGCCCGGTGTCCGTGTAGGAGGCCGCCGTAAGGCCGCTCTTGTAGAGCACTTCCGTACCAGTGGACGTACTGCGGTACAAGTTATAGCTCGCCGCGCCCGCGCTGCCGGTCCACGAGAGTGAAACTTGGGTATTGCCCGGCGTCGCCGTGAGACTGGTCGGCGCGGCAGGGACAGCCGGCGGCGTAGACGTGCCGCCGCTGAGGTCGGCCAGCAGGCTCGCGCCGTTAAAGGTACCGAGGCCGGTGGCGTCGTCGTAGCCCGTCACCGCGGGATAATACAAGTTCGTGCTGCCGTCGGCGATGTCATGGAAGTCACTGGCATACGCGCTTGCCGCCGCCAGATTATACAGCGGCGTGTTCGCGAAGCCGAGCGTGCCGCTGCCTGCCGCAACGCGCTTCTGGTTCACGAGCGATGTGAACGCTGCCCACAGGGGCGCGGCGCAGCTTGTGCCGCCGTAGATAGTCCATTTTCCACTGAAATACACCGAGTAGCCGGTGTTAGGATCGGCGTCGAGGGACACATCCGGGACATTACGGTTCGTCTTTGAGCCTTTGGAGGCCGCCGTTCCGGCCAGGGTGCTTTGGTACGATGGGAGCGCCCAGACCGTGCTGATGCCGCCGCCGCCCGCGCCTTTTGATGCCGAGCCGTTGTTCCAGGTTTTTTCCGACGTGTATGCGCCGCCTGCACCGCTGGTTGTCAGCGACGTGCCGCCGACTCCGACCATGTACGGCTGGGACGCGGGGTCGTCCACGCTGAGCGTCGAGCCGTTGTCATCTGCTCCGCTGTCGCCTGCCGCCGCATAAATAGACTGGCCCTGCGCGGCCATCTGCTGGAACGCCGTGTTTTCGCTGTTTCGCGTGCTGGCCGACTCCGAGTTTTCCGCTTCGCCCCAGGACGTGCTGATCTCTTTTGCTATGTTGTCCGCCGCGATTTTGCTGTAGGTGTCTACAACGCTCGCATCGGAGTTCGGTGCCTCGTAGACCAAAATTTTGGATGCGCCAGGGGCCAGCGCCGTCATTAGCTCAATGTCTAAAGTGACTTCCGCCGCGCCGCTGCCCGCCGCGCCGGAGTAGCCGTCTACCAGGACGTTTTGCAGCGGGACCGCCGGCAAGCCGTACTGGCTTTCATAGGCGGCAATGTCCGATGCCGTATAGCCATCTAGCTCAAACAGCGCGAGGGTCTGCCCGGCCCCGTTCTGCGGCACACTGCTTAAGTTATAGGCAGTCTTGATATCCGACGGCGTTAGGCCGCCGCCCGGCCCGGAGCCGGTCTCATGGCCGGCGGCAAGCGGGTCCAGGGCCGGTGTGATCGCCGCCCCTGTCTTTTCGCGCAGGTGCGGCGTCCGCATCGAAGCATTGGACAGACCGATGACGCCGGAGACGAGACCGCCCAGTGCCGCGGGTACCTGCGGCTCGGCGTCGGGCGCGAAGAAGATACGGCCATCGCGCTGCGATTTGTACGTCAGGAGATGCAGGCCGAATGCCCGTCCAATCTGCCCGGCGGGCGCGGCCACCTCTACCAGTGTCCGGTTGTCATGGGTCGCCATCACGGTCAGCCCCATCGCTTTTGCGTAGGCGATCACCCGGCTGTATTCTTCAGGGGTCGGGCTGTAACGGGCTGCAAACTGTTCCGGGGTCAAGAACTGCCCAAAGCGGGGATCACTGGGATCAGATAGCCCATGCAGCAGGTCTTGCAGCTCGGCCTGATGGTGCAGCGGCAGGGCCAGCGCCAGCGAAATCATCTGTGCACTGTCTACCGCCGCAACCGGCTGCGCTGACGCGACCGCCGCCGGGATATGCCCCGGCAGCACGCGGAATCCCGGCGATGGGGCCGCCGACACGACCGGCGCAGACAGCGCTGTCAGGCCTAAAAACGCCAGACCGAGCCGCGCGGCATTAAGCGCGGGTACCGTGCGGTACGAAAAAGAAAAGCGAGGAGACATAAAACTTCTGTTCCCTTCAACAAGCAAAAAGCGCCCGGTCAGGGTCGCGGAAAAGCGCAGCATGGCCGCTGCCGCCCTGAATCTCATGTTCGGAAAGTCGTTAAGACTATTTTATCGCACATTTGCTCGCTTTAGACGAAGTGCCGGAGAATGGGAGGAATTATTTTTGGGATGCTACACAAAAAAGCCCCGCCGTAAACGGCGGGGCTTTCTGCACAGTCTTTCAGCTCACTGCTGCTTCGCTTCTGCACCGATAGTGTTGAGCCTTTCCAGCGCTTCTACCGGCAGTTTGAGATTAACGGCGGCGGCGTTGTCGCGCAGGTGTGCCACCGACGAAGTGCCAGGGATGAGCAGGATATTCGGAGACCGCTGAAGCAGCCACGCGATGGCGACCGCCATCGGGGTTGACTGAAGCTCGGCGGCGACTGCTGCTAAATCCTGGGACTGAAGGGGCGTGAAGCCGCCCAGAGGGAAGTACGGCACATAAGCGATCCCCTGCGAAGCAAGAGAGTCAACAAGCGCATCGTCGGCTCGGTGGGCAATGTTGTAATAGTTCTGAACGCAGACAACCGGCGCGATAGACTGCGCTTCGGCGATCTGCTCCGGCGAGACCGTACTGACGCCGAGGTGTTTGATCAAGCCTTCTCGCTGCATTTCCGCAAGTGCGGTAAACGACTCTTCCAGCGAGCCGGGCATCGGGCTGTTCAGCCCGCCGACGCGAAGATTGACAACGTCCAGCGTGTCGAGGCCGAGGTTCGTCAGATTTTCGTAGATGGCCTGGCGCAGCTCATGGGGCGCACGCGCAGGGGGCCAGCCGCCCTCGGCGTCGCGGCGATTACCGACCTTCGTCACGATCCGTAACTGTTCCGCGTAGGGGGAAAGCGCTTCTTTGATGATCTGGTTGGTGATGTGGGGACCGTAGAAGTCACTGGTATCAATGTGAGTCATTCCCAGTGCGACAACTTCGCGCAGGACGGCGACTGCCGCGTTGCGGTCGGACGGCGGGCCAAAAACGTGCGGGCCGGCAAGCTGCATTGCGCCATAGCCCATGCGGCTGAGTACCAAATCATCGGCGAGCTTATAAGAGCCGCCTGGGTAGTTTGTTGACATTGTTCTCTCCTAAATAAGCGGCTAGAGGGACATGCCACCTGCGACCTCGATGCGCTGGCCGTTGACCCAGCGGTTATCCTCAGACAGCAGCGAGGCGATCATCGGGCCGATGTCATCCGGCAAGCCGGGACGGCCCAGGGCGGTTGCCTCCGACACCATCTTGTTCACCGCGGGATTGTCACGCACCATGCCGCCGCTAAAATCGGTCTGGATCGCACCAGGCGCGACAGTGTTGACGGCGATCCCGCGCGGTCCCAGCTCTTTTGCCAAATACCGGGTGAGGACTTCGACCGCACCTTTCATGGACGCATAGGAGGCGCTGCCTGGAAAGCTAAAGCGGGTCAGGCCGGAGGAGACGTTCACGATGCGCCCGCCGTCGTTCATCAGCGGCAGGAGCTTCTGTGTCAAAAAGAACACGCCCTTGAAGTGGACGTTGTAAAGGCTGTCTAGCTCTTCCTCGGTCGTCTTTTCGATGCTGTTGTGATGCGAGGTTCCGGCGTTGTTGACCAGATAATCGAAGCGCTGCGCTCCCATCTCCCCCAGTGCTTTCTGCACTTCTAGCACAAACGGATCAAAGGCGCTGACGTTTCCCGTATTGAGCTGCAAGGCAACTGATGTGCTTCCCATCTCACCGGTTTCGGCCACGACCTTGTCGGCTTCCGCCTGATTCGCGTTGTAGGTGAAGATCGAGCGGACACCGCGCTGAGCAAGATGCATCACCGTATTCCGTCCGAGTCCCCGGCTTCCACCGGTGATAATCGCAATTTTTCCCTCTGACATTGCATTTTCCCTTTCTGAGAACAAAGCCGTGACAACTGCCGCAATATAACTAAACAGTTATATAATATACCCTCATCTAATCAGCGAGTCAAGTGGTAAAATACAAGAAGCGAATTAGGTTGAAAACACTGAGGGCTGTTAATGCGGAATGCGGAAGCAACACGGGAAAAAATCTTAGAAGCGGCAATGGTAGAGTTCTCCGCTTATGGGATTGCGGGGGCAAGAGTGGACCGCATTGCGAAGGCGGCAGGATGCAATAAAAACCTGATTTACGTCTACTTTGAGAACAAAGAAACGCTCTTCACGACGGTTCTACAAAAGAACCTGACCCGCGTGTACGACGAAACTCACTTCACGCCGGACGATCTCGCTGGCTATACGGGCCGCGTCTTTGATTTCGCGATGGCGAATCCCGATCTGATGCGGCTGATGGCCTGGTTCAACCTGGAACAAAAAGCCATCAGTCCTGCGGAACGCACCCGCGCAATCGCGGGGAAGGTAGCGGCGCTGACAGAAGCGCAGCAGGCCGGTGTGGTTGGGAGGGTCTTCCCGCCCGGCTTTGTTCTCACGGCAATCATGGCGCTTGCGACGGCCTGGACCGCAGTCAGCCCCTTCGGTATGGCTTACCATCCAGAGGCAGCAAGGCAGCCTGCCGCCCTGCGGGAAGACATCGCAAACGCTGTTAGGCTGCTCTCGCAGGCAAAATCCGACGAGCCAGGGCATTAGCAGGTAAGTTTTTGACGCCACACGGGGTAAGCGAAAAATTGTTTTTAGAGGGATCTGTCACCTTCTCAAGATGACCGGCGAAATGAACAGACAAGATGACGGAGTTCATCACGTCTTTCTTGAAGAGACTTCACTCCACATAGTCGCTGAGGCGGCATTTGCTGGGGTGGCGGAGTTTTTTGAGGGCTTTGGCTTCAATCTGCCGGATGCGCTCGCGGGTGACTTCAAAATGCCGTCCGACTTCTTCCAATGTGTGTGGGTAGCCGTCGTCGAGGCCGAAGCGCATCTTGAGAACGTCGCGCTCGCGGGGAGTGAGCGAGGTCAAGGCTTCGTCAATTTTTTCGCGCAGAAGCTGAAACGTCGCCGAGTCGCTGGGAGTATCCGAAACGTCGTCGGGCAGGAAGTCGGACAGGCGGCTGTCTTCTTCTTCGCCGATGGGGGTTTCAAGCGACAGCGGCTCCGGGGCGATCCGCATGATCTCAGAAACACGCTCGACCGTAACCTGCATCTCGGCGGCAATTTCTTCGAGGGTCGCTTCCCGGCCCAGCACTTGCAGGAGATGGCTGCTTGTCTTGACCAGGCGGTTAATGGTTTCGACCATATGGACCGGAATGCGAATGGTCCGTCCCTGGTCGGCAATCGCGCGGGTGATGGCCTGCCGAATCCACCAAGTTGCATAAGTGCTAAACTTGTAGCCTTTGCGGTAGTCGAACTTTTCGACGGCACGGATCAGGCCGATGTTGCCTTCCTGAATGAGATCGGGGAACGACATGCCGCGCAGGGTGTAGCGCTTGGCAATGGAGACGACAAGCCGCAGATTGGCCTGGGTAAGAATGGCTTTCGCCGTTTGATCGCCCCGCTCGATGCGCTTGGCGAGACGCACTTCTTCAGAGAGAGTCAGCAGGTGGGTGCGCCCGACTTCGCGCAGCCACATCCGCACGGAGTCGTCAAGCGGCATCCCTTCGAGGCCCGACAAGTCTTCAGGCGCGACATCGGGGGCATGAGGAGCGCCGTGGCCGTCTTCGGCAAACGCAGCCGAGGCCATCTCGGACGCTCGGCGGACCGCCGGCGAATCTTCGTCGGGGAAGTCCAGCCCATCGTCCAGCGCATTGCTGCCCAGCGCTTCCGTTAAGATGTCGCTTGAGCCTTCTAAGCCCGCTTCAGTGCGGCCGGCGTCTTCTGTCTCTACAGGTGTCAGCACGATTATTTTCCTTCGCGGCCCGCCGGGGACTTCGGTGTCCCGCGCAGCTCGCTTTGAAGCCGGGCGAATTGCCGCAGCGTCTCCGTATCCGCCGTGCCATCTGCGATGCGCTGCTTCAGCGTCGCCAGCGTCTGCTCTTTGGCCCGGTCTTTCAGATGGTCAATCTCGCCGGTCAGCGCTTCCGGCAGCAGCGGCTCGTCGCCGCTGTTCATCAGTAAATCCGCCAGCATATCCGCGCGGGGGTCGTCTTGGCCGAGCGCTGCCAGCACGCTTTTCGGCTCCAAAGACTGGCCCTCGCGCCACTGTCCCTGCAAGAACTCGGCCAAAGCGCGAGCTTTTTCCGAGACGAAGTCTTCCGGCGTGACAAGCTCCAGTGCCGGGCCGGCCAGCGCGGGATCGTCGCTGACCATCGCGCGGAGCAGATGCCGCTCGGCCTGCTCGGTTGCCCCACCCCCAGACGGCGGCTGCGGCAGAGACGCAGGCCGACGCGCATTGCTGCCATAGGCGTTTTGACCGCTATTCTGCGTATTGGCCTGTCCGGCAAGATGCCCGGCAACATCCTGCCGGATATGCTCCTCGGCGAACGCCGCGCCTGCCCCGTAGTGCGGATGGTATGGGGCGAGCATCTTGACATACTGCTCGCGCTCCAGCACCGACGGCACGGCAGCGAGGATCGGCAGAGCCTTTCGGAACAGCGCGACCCGGTCGCGGTCCGTTTCCGCTGGGCCTTTGCGAATCAGACGCTTGATGCGGTACTCAGTCAGCGGCAGAGCGTTTTCGATGGCGTTCTCAAAGACCAGCCGCTTGCCGGAGCGCAGCAGACTATCCGGGTCCTCGCCTTCGGGCAGGTCCAGAACGCGCACTTCCACTTCCTGCGCCTCGAAAATCTGGGCCGCCCGGCTTGCCGCCTTCAGGCCCGCCGAGTCGGCGTCGAACGCCAGCAGCACGACCGACGCCAGCCGCGCCAGGGTCTGGACGTGTTCTTCGGTCAGCGATGTTCCCAAAGTCGCGACGACATTCTCAAACCCGGCCTGATGGCAGGCGATGACATCGGTGTAGCCTTCCACCACAATCGCCTGCTCCCGCGCGGCAATCGCTTTTCGCGCCCGCCACAGGCCGTACAGGGTGCGTGATTTCGAGAACACTGGGGTTTCCGGCGAGTTCCAGTATTTCGGCTGTCCGGGGCGAGCTTCAGCGATCAGCCGCCCGCCGAACGCGATGGGCCGCTCCTGCACGTCAAAGATCGGAAAAATCAGCCGACCGCGCAGCTTATCGAAGGTGCCGCGCTCACCGATTGTCACTAATCCGGCTTTTTCGGCGTCGGCCAGCGCAACACCCTTCTGCGTGAGATAGCGGCAGAGGCCGTCCCACTCGTCGGCGGCAAAGCCGAGCGCGAATTTCTCCTGGGCGTCATGCGCCAGCCCTCTCTCTTGCAGGTAGTCACGGGCTACGGCAGAGCGTCCCAAGACTTCCCGGTAAAAGCGCAGCGCCAGAGCATTGATCTTGTAAATGCGGTCTTTTTCGCCCGCTTCCGTTCGGATAGTGCCGCCGCCCAAAGTAGCCTCGCTGCCGCGCGGGCTTCGGCTCGTCAGCGTGACATTCGCCTGCAAAGCCAGCCGTTCCAGCGCTTCCGGGAACGAGAGATTTTCGATCTTTTGGACAAACTTGAAAACGTCCCCGCCTTCGGCGCAGGACCCGAAGCAGTACCAGCGCCCGATGTCTGGGCTGACCGTAAACGACGGCGTTTTTTCGGCGTGAAACGGGCAGAGGCCCTTGAGCTTTCCCCCGGTGCGCTTCAGCGTCACATAGCGCTCAATCACGGAAACGAGGTCAATCCGGGTCCGCACCTCATCAATGTCGCTGCGGTCGGCCATAGGTCTTTCGTGATCTCTTTATTTTGTGGGTTTTGGCTGAATCAGAGAAACAACAGCCGTCAAAACCAGCCCAAAGGCCACTGGGTTGAGAATGCCGATCTCCGAGCTAATCAAGCTCACGTTAGCCGTAAACAGTTTGCCGGGCCGCGCATAACTTGTGGTTCGCAAAAAGCCGGAACTGAAACTGCTGTTGTCCAAAAGCACCGCGTGGGCGTCCGCGTAAGCGTTGCTGGTAATTTGGCACAAAATCCAATCGCCGCGTCCGCCGGCGGCGAGAACAACGGCAGGCCGTACCTTCGTCTGGGTCAAGTCCGAGAACGGAAACGCCACCAGAACTACCGCGCCGGCTGAAGATGGGACCATGCGGCTTCCTCCTCCGGTCGGTCCCAATCCTCAGCCAGTGCCGCTTCGCTCAACAGAGAAGTCTCACGGCTGCTCGGTTCTTCTTCCAAGATTGTCACGAGCGCACGATGCGGCGCGGACAATGCCACGGTTTCCTGAAGCAGCACCGTGCCACGCTCATCAATCACAGCTTCAACGGTGCGAATCATCTTGATCAGCCTTTCTCACTTTCTCCTCCAACCTCTGCTCTTTGCGCCAGATATAGTAGGAAAAGCCCCCAACAATGCCGAGCGGAGATACCGGAGGCCAGGCACGGTTGATAAGACCAACCGTTACCGTGATCTTAAGTATCGATCATAAGTATCAGCAGCAGGTAAAGACACGCTTTTCGTATTGGCTTGGAGATTGGCATTGCTTTTTGCCTGCTGCAACCTAGTCCGGCGACGAGACAACAATGCCGACTAGCTTCTGGTCGAGGAACTGGAAGCCGCAGTGAAGGGTGCTGCGGTAGTCAATGTTGATGATAGGACCGGCGATGTCCGTGTTTTCCGGATAACCATAGCGGGCGACGACGGCGGAATAGGAGGTTCCGAGTTTGATTCCGCGTGTCGTGCCGTAAGCGCCCTGATAGCCGGTTTCACGGATTTGGACAACGCGCTTATCAGGAGAAATGGTAAACTCCAGCGAGCCGCCATTGGCCCGGTTGTAAACCAGCGTCACCGGAGGCTTGGTTGGGGCAACTGTCGCCGCCCCGCCACCGGGGAAGCCGCTCGCGCCGCCGGGGAAGCCACTTGGGGCACCAGGGAGGCCACCGCCGCCGGGAAAACCGCTTGGTGAGCTGCCGCCGAAGCCCGGCAGTGAGCCGAGACCTTGCTCGCCCCTGCCATCGGCGATGCCACCCCCACCACCGCCTGGAAAGCCCCCACCACCTGGAAAGCCACCGCCACCGCCCGGAAAGCCGCCCGACGAACCGGATGCACCGGGATAGCCGCCCGGTGCGCCCCCTTGAGCGCCGGGATAGCCACCGGCCCCGCCGGGGCCACCTGACGCGCCTGCCGGGGAAAACGGTGGCGGGGCAACACCGCCCACTAAAATTGCATTTGGGTTGCCGAATTTTTTTGTAACTAACGAGCCAGGCGCGAAAATCGCAATTCCTGCCAGTGACCGCTCCGCTCCAGCGGCCTGTGCCGGGGCAGCCGCAAAGGCCGCAAGCGCGGCGGCGGCAAAAATGCCCGCCCCGATTTTATGCAAAAAAGCCTGCGTCAAAATCTGAGTCATAATGATCCTCCGTTGCTGACCGTAACAAAACGCTTCCGCGTAAGCGCGTACACAGCATTATACGGTATTATTGCCCCCAACTGTCGCTGATTCCTGCCGGGCAGGAAAAATAGAACGTTTTGCAGTGAACTTTTTTCGTCTCACTTCGTCTTGTTATCCAGACGATACCATTGTCGGGAGTTTGGGAGCGACGCTGCATGGAATATGTTTTACGACACGCACAGGCCATTCGTATGCCGCTGACAGATCTTTCGCTAGTCGAGCGCTGCCGGGCGAACGACGATGCAGCATTCAGCGAAGTCGTGGCGCGATACAAAGCGAAGATCTACAACTATGTGTTCCGCATGACCGGCAGCGCGGACGATGCTGAAGACTTGACTCAGGAAGTCTTTATTCGGATGTACACATCGATTGACTCATTCCGCGGCCAGTCCAGCCTCAACACCTGGCTGTTTCGGATCGCGGGCAACCTGTGTATTGACCGCTTTCGCCGTTCCAAGAACCGTGCTCCGGCGTATTCTCTAGATGAGCCACTGGGCGACGATGCTCACACGCATGAAGTCGCCGACGAGACTTATGCGCCGCACCGCCTGCTGGAAAATGTCGAGATGGCCGAGCAAATCCAAACGGCCTTGTCAAAGCTGCCGGAAAAGCTGCGGGCAACCCTTCTGCTGCATGACATTGAAGGGCTGCCGTATGAAGAGATCGCTCAGATTGCCGGCTGTCCGCTGGGAACCGTCAAATCGCGCCTCTTCAATGCCCGGATGCAGCTTCGCCAGCATCTTGCTGGCTATTTGAACCCTTAGGTCCTCTGCATTTTGAAGAACTTTAGCACAAGAAATCTATCATGAACTGCAATCAAGCTCATTCGCTGCTGACGGAATTTACCGACGACACACTTGATGCCGGGACGGCCTGGCAGGTGCAGACCCACCTGTCAGACTGCGATGTCTGCCGGATGCTGCACCGCGAACTATCATCGGTCAAGCGGCTCCTGCACACGCTCCCAGCCGCCGCGCCGTCCGCCGGCTTCGATGCCGCGCTGGCCCAGCGTCTGGCCCTGACTCGCCGCCCCGCTGCGCCTGCGTCCTCATTTCACACGAGTACGCCCTCGTTTCACACGAAACTGACCTTCCGGCAGCTACGGCCAGCATTGGCTCTCTCGCTGCTGCTCGCCGCCGGAACCCTTGCGGCATTCTTCCCAGGACACCCCCCGCAGGTGCCGGTCGTGCCGGCAGTCCATACCGCCGACCCGGCATTTATCGCCGACTGCGTCGCCCAGCATCACCGAGATGCCGCCGCCGAGCCGCTGGCCGATCTGTCGGCTCAAACTTTAGCCGGCAATTTGGACAGCGCTTCGACAGCCGATTCCTCCGCCGATCCGGGCAATGCCGCCGATTCGAGTCTTTTGTGACACGAACTGCCTTCATCCGGCAATTTCTGTTTCTTGGTCTGGCGCTTTTGTCGGCCCTGCCGACGCAGGCCGGGCTGCGCCGGGGCATTGTGCCACGTGCCTCCACCGACCCGGCGGCGTCTAATCTGCTGCGCCTGATGCTGCGAGCGGAGAACACGTTGCCTCTGGCCGGCGACCAAATCACGATTGTCGTGCGGAACGGCCTGGATGTGTCGTCCGAGCAGCAGGTTCAGCGCGACGGCGCCCGCGCCCTGCGGCTGGATTACATTCGCCCGGACCGGCTGGCGGGGGAAGAAATTATTGACAATGGCCGGTTCTACTGTCATTTGATCCCGGCCAAAAATACGCTGGAACTTAGCCCATCGCGCATCCAAACCCTCCGGGTGCGTGTGCCGCAGGTGATCCAGCAGGTAAAATCCGGGCGTCTTGTCGTTCAGCAGGTCGGCACCGACACGGTCGCCGGCCACGCTTGCGTTGTCCTGCAAGTCATGGCACAGAGCACTGGCCCAGCACCATCGCAGAAGTTCTGGGTGGACCCAGCCAATGGCGCTCAGCTTCGCAATGAGCAGTACGACAGCGCGGGCCGCCTCCGGTCGGCATCGTATTACACCCAGATTACTTACAATCCGGTATTTGCCAAAGCTGTCTTTCGCGTTCCCAGCAGCGGCAACGTCGTTGCGACCGGCTTTGCTGCACCGACTTTGACTTTGGACCAGGTCCGCGCCCAGGCCGGGTTCCCCGTGCAGGTACCGGCGACGCTGCCGGACGGCTTCCATTATCAGGGCGGCTCGGTGTCCGACCGCCGCGCATCCCGCGTCGCCGAGCTGCGATTTTCCAGCGGCGCAGGAGGCTTGTCGGTCTTCGAGACCCCCGAAAAGCAGCCCGGTGTTGTGTCCAAGCCCCTGCACCCCCGGCATGGCGTATTGTTTGGCCGCCAAAACGGCCTGAAAGTGGTCATTGTCGGGAACTTGGGGAATGCGGAGCTGGATGCTGTTCTGACATCGCTGAAATAACCTATCCCGTCAGCCAGGAAACGGCGACGCCAGCGGGAAAGAGGCTCTCGCGGCGCTCGCGGGCGTAGTCAAAGACAGCGGCCATAAGCGGGTCCCAGGTGAAGTACAGGTCGGCGACATCTTCCCAGGCGGCCAGCACGAGGCCGCGCGACTCAGAGCCGCTAGGGATTGGGCCGAAGCCGAACGCTTCGGCGGCGAAAACCGGGCAGTAGCGGGTTTCTCCGGCGTGTTCGCCGGAGCGCGGCAGAAGGCGGTAGCAGCCGATTAGCCGCCGCCGGTCAGGATCAAGGTTTGCTCCGGTCTCCTCCTGGGCTTCCCGCACCCCGGCTTCATCCAGCGTTTCGCCCGGCTCGATGCGGCCAGAGGGGATAGTCAGACCGCGTCCTTGAATATCGGCCAGCGCCACTTTATCGCCGTAGAAGACAAACAGCAAAACAGCCCAAAGCCGCCCCGCGCTTTCGGGTGGCAAGGTCTCTCCAGCGTCAAAGGTCGCGTCGGAGTCCCATTCGCTCCAATAAACGGTCGGAAACGGCTCAGGCATAGGTTATCTTTCCAGCGGACATAGAGACGAAGGCGAACACAAGGTTCGCCCCTATGGGGTTCAGAGTAAATTGTAGGGCGCGAACCCGGTGTTCGCTCTTCGTTTTTTGCCCTGCTGCCTAGCCTTCGTCCTACCCCATCGTCATTTCCCAAAAGTCTTTGCCCACCATGTCCCACGGCAGGCGGCGCTCGTCGGGGTCAGCGAGGTCAAACTGCTGGCTGACGTAGTACAAAATGGTGGCCGGCTGTTGCCAAATATTCGCCCCGCCATGCCCGACGCCGCGCGGAATATACAGAAGCTGCGCCTTGCCGCCGCCCATGACGAACCGCATGGTGACGCCGAGCGTCGGCGAATCTTTGCGGGCGTCTACGAGGCCGATGAGGAGCCGGTCAGTCGGCGGCACGAACCAGACATCTTCTTGGTTGAAGTGCAGGTGAAACGCCTTAATCGCTCCCGGCAGAACCAGCGAGTATGACGACTGCCGGACTTTGAATTCGGGAATCGCTTCCAGATTGCCGGCCTCATCAAAGCGCACCAACTCAGCGAACAAGCCGCCATCGTCGGTTAAGAGGCGCAGGTCCATGATCCTGACCCCCTCGATGCGCTTCCCGCCGCCGTACTCCTGCGTTGTCAGGACACTTCCAAATTCCGGCCCGAAGTCATCCGGCGTCAGCTTTGCCTGCATTTTGTTACCCCACCCCTAGAAGCTCGACATCAAACAGCAAAGTCGCATTCGGCGGTATGACATTGCCCGCACCGGCGGCCCCATAGCCGAGATGAGCGGGGACCGTCAAAATACGCCGCCCACCGACATTCATGGACATGACCCCTTCGTCCCAGCCCTGAATAACCTGTCCTTTGCCGATGGTGAACACGAACGGCTGCGAGCGGTCGCGCGACGAGTCAAACTTGCGCCCATCCGGGAACGTTCCCGTATAATGTACTGTGACTTTTTTCCCCGCCGACGGGCTTGCACCGTCTCCAACCACTTGGTCCTCATATTCCAGCCCCGAAGCCGTCTTGATCTTGTCTGCCATTACCTGTTTCTCCTTGAAAATGGACGTTCTTTTACCATGATACCCCACACGGTGCGGGTGAGCGTTCTGTATCAAGTTTCGACTGTGACTCCAGAAACCCCGCATTATTACCGAAGATGAAAGCGGCGTAACCCTGCGCCGTTTTGTTCCGAAATCAGGAGCCAATTTATGAGTGTCAGCAGCATCTTTTCAACTGCCGGAAATTCCACTGACCCGCTGAGCGCCCTCTATGCGCCCAGCACGACCACGGCGTCCGCCGCTGTTTCTTCCAGCACGACCGGCACAGCGCAGATCAGCGGCGCGGCGGCGTCCACATCCATTTCGAGCAGCGCGTCTTTGCTGGCCCAGCTTCAGCAGCTCTCGCTCTCTAACCCCACCGCGTTCAAGAAAGCGACGGCGGACATTGCGACCCAGCTTCAAGCCGACGCGACACAGACCGGCGGCAGCCAGGGGCAGGCATTGACCAGCCTCGCCGCAAAGTTCCAGCAAGCGTCCCAGACCGGCGACTTGTCCTCTCTGAAACCGGCCCATCACGGCGGACATCATCACGGCGGTGGAAGCAGCGCCGCGTCCGCTGCCGCCGCTTATCAGGCGACGACAGACTCAACCACCAGCCCAGCAGCCAGCCTGCCCGCGCAGATCACTGATGCTATCAGCACGGCGCTGACTCAAGACGGCGGCATAGCGCTCGTTGCGTAACAGGTCGGGATCTGAGGGCTGACGGCCTGGACAGACTTTCGGCTCGCCGCACCTATTGCTCGGTGTTTACTCGGTTCGCCAACAGCTACCGAGTGAACTCCGGGCGCAGCAGGCTCAGCAGATACTCGCCATACCCGCTTTTGACCAGCGGAGACGCAATGGTTTGCAGTTGGTCGGCATCAATGAAGCCCATACGATAGGCGACTTCTTCAATGCATCCAATTTTTAGTCCCTGTCGCTCTTCAATGACCTGCACAAAGGTTCCTGCCTGCATCAGTGACGCAAACGTTCCAGTGTCGAGCCACGCCGCGCCCCGGTCAAGAATGCCGACTTGCAGACGGCCCTGCGCGAGATACTCTTTGTTGACATCCGTAATTTCGTACTCGCCGCGCGGGCTTGGCTTCAAGTGACGCGCGATCTCGACTACGCCGTTGTCGTAGAAGTACAGGCCCGGCACGGCGTAGTACGATTTTGGGTGCGCCGGCTTTTCTTCAATGGAGATCGCCCGGCAGTCGGCGTCGAACTCGACCACGCCGTAGCGCTCCGGATCTTTGACATGGTAGGCGAACACGACCCCACCTTCGGGATCGGCATTTTGCTGAAGCATCTCGGCCATTCCGGAGCCGTAGAAGATGTTGTCGCCTAAAATCAGAGCCACTTTGTCGCCGCCGATGAAGTCCGCGCCGATAACGAACGCCTGCGCCAGTCCGTTCGGCTCCGGCTGGACCGCGTACTCAAACCGGCACCCAAGCCGGCTGCCGTCGCCGAGCAGCTTTTCGAAGTGCGGCAGATCGTGCGGCGTCGAGATAATTAAGACTTCCCGGATGCCCGCCAGCATCAGCACAGACAGCGGATAATAGATCATCGGCTTATCGTACACCGGCATAAGCTGCTTCGAGACCGCAAGTGTCAGCGGATGCAGCCGCGTTCCCGACCCGCCCGCCAAAATAATGCCCTTCATTCGATCCTAGGCTCCTCTGCTGCTAAGTGTAACTTACGCCGCAGAGTATACCTGAAAGCGTCTCCCAAGTCGGCCCGGCAAAAACAAGGGAAAAGCAGCCCTTGACACCCTAAACGCCTTGTGCTATGATTCGGCATCATGGCCTATTCCCCGCCGACCAATCCCGATCTGCCTCCTAACGCGCCGCGCCCCCTGCCCCGCCGCCAAACCGCGCGTCCTGCGCCGCGTGCCAATCGGCCCCGCTTTCAGACGCTTGACGCCGTCTGGATCGTGGCCCTGTGCCTCGTGTCGCTTGCAGTCTCGGCGTGGCTCGGTGAACTGACTGGGCGGCGACTTGAGGGATCGCTGGCGGCGGCAGGAACAGTCGGAGCGATGTATGCGCTGGGATGGAGGGCACGGGACCGGGCCGCGGGGGTCGGAGCAGGGTTGCTGCTGGCACTCAGCCCGCAAGACTTGTTCTGGGCCGGGTATTCACCCCAAAGCGCGGCATTCGGTCTGCTGGCGGTCGCCGCGCTGTTTGCGTTTGTCGCGGGGTCGTCACTGGCCGCACTGGCGCTGGCGGCGGGCGCGGCGATGGTCCGGCCCGACGGACTGGTACTAGGCTTGCTACTGATGGGGCTGTCAGTGAGGCAGCAGCGCAAGCGGGCGGGGTATGGCGCTGTTATCTTTTTCGCGCCGCTGCTGGCGTTTGAGGCGGGCCGCCATGCGCTTGGCTACGGTCTGCCGCGACTGCCTGTTTTCGGGCTGCACGGCGGTATCTGGCGCTGGCTATGGACCCCGGCGTCGGCGCTTTTGCTGTGGCTGCTGGTGCCGTTCTGCGGAGAGTTCGGGGAGCCGGTTCGCCGCGCCCGCTGGCTGCCGGTTGTCTTGTGGAGTGTTCTATCGCTGGGGATTGCTTCGGTCTGCTCGCTGACGACCGCCGAGGGGATGCGTCTGCCCCTCATGCCGCTGCTGGCCGTGCTGGCAGGCGGCGGGCTATCCCGCCTGCTGCCGACACTTGCGGGCGAATTCCCCCGTCCGGCCCTGCGCTACGCGCTGGCGGCACTTGCCGTGCTGGGGCTGGTCGGCCTGCATGGGCGCTTGGAGCCGTCCGCTAATAGGATCGCTAGTACGTCAGCAGTGAGTGAATTCCGTAGCCGCTGAGCGCGTCGCGCCCCGGCAGGAAACCAAGCTCAACGAGAAAACTCAGACCGATTACAGTGCCGCCGATCTTTTCGATGAGCCGCACCGCTGCCGCCGCTGTGCCGCCGGTTGCCAGCAAATCGTCCACAATCACAACGCGCTGGCCCGGATAAACCGCGTCACGGTGGATCTCCACAACCGCCGTGCCGTATTCCAGCGCGTATTCTTCGCGCTCAGTTTCCGACGGCAGCTTGCCGGCCTTTCGAATAGGGACAAAGCCGACACCCAGGGCCAAGGCAACCGGAGCACCGAGAAGAAAGCCGCGCGACTCAATCCCAGCGATTACATCGGGGCCAAGCGAAGCAGCATTTTCTGCCAGGGCATTGATCACTTCTTGGAAGGCGTTCGGGCTTCCCAAAACGGGCGTGATGTCCTTAAACAAAATCCCGGACTTGGGGAAGTCCGGGATGTCACGTATTAAAGAAGCGGCCAGCAGTTCACTCATAAGTCTCTCGCTGACAGCAGCCGCTAGTAGCCACCGACGGGGGTTGATCCCACGCTGCCCATATAAGGGAAGCCCGGCAAAATTGCCTGACCGCTCGGTCCGGCGGTCGCGTTGGTCGGCGGCGCATTGACACCGGGAACCGCCGGGCTAACCCCGACACCGGGCGTGTAGACCGCGCCGGGAGTGGCAAACCCGCCGTCCGGGCCTGCGTAACCATACGGGCCGTAAGGACTGGCGTAGCCGTAGGGATCACCGAAGCCAAAGCCGCCATCGGCAAATCCGAAGTTCGTGTTTGCGACAGACCCGACATTCGGGTTGGTACCCGGCAGCGCGAACGGCCCAACCACAGCATCCTGACCGCTATGGAGCGGAACAGTCACAGGAGCCGAGCTGCGGTACGACAGCAATGGCTGTTCTTTGATCGCCTGTCCGCCTGCTGTCCGGTCCAAAACGATCCCATTCAGCCGGTCCGGCGCTTCACCGCGCTTGAACAAGCCATAATATGCTTTCCACTCGGTTCCCGTCTGTTTTGCGATCACCGCAGCCGCGTCGGACGCGCTTAAATGCGTATCGGGAAATACCACGCTGCCGCTCACTGCGCCGCTGATCTGTGTGACGGCACTGTCCACGGCGGCAATCTCTTGGATCGCCTGACGAACCGGAACACGGGTTGTGCGAAACACGACCGGGCCGTTAGAGTCAAGCGGCACGGGCGGAACCGCCGCGCCGGGATCCACTTTCGACACGACATACACTTTTTGGAAGTCGGCGTCTAAGGCTGTCGCCAAGTTGCTAACCGCTTGCAAGCGTCCCCCCGGCGAGTCCGGGTCGTCTACCGAAAACGTCACTGGCAAGCTTTTGCTGATGCTGCCCTGGAACACAATCGTGACGCCGAGGCGTTTGCTCATCACTGCCGCGGCCTCGCTGGCCGGCGCATTTGTGAATGCAAGTGTGTCAGCACGAGCCGGCGATAAAGAAGCAAAGCTCGCGCCTGCCGCCAATAGCGCTGCCGTGACACCGATCATTCTGCGTTTGGTATTCATCAGAGGGTTCCTCGTAAGATTGAAATCTGTTGGTTTCTTGTTCCCTCTTCGCCCTCAAAACAAACGCACCCAACCAGTTGCGAACGCCTCTATTCTCCTGCTGCGAACGCCTCTATTCTCCTGCTGCGAACGCCTCTATTCTCCCGCCGCCGCGATCACCGCGGCGAAGTCTTTGGCTTTAAGGCTCGCGCCGCCAATCAGCCCGCCATCAATGTTGGGCTGGGACAGCAGTTCCGCCGCATTATCCGCTTTCATCGAGCCGCCATACTGAATTCGCACTGACTCCGCCGCTTCTGCGCCGTAAGCGCTTTCCACCGTATGGCGCACGACCTCGCATACTCGGTCGGCTTCGTCGGGAGCGCAGACTTCCCCGGTTCCGATGGCCCACACCGGCTCATACGCGAACACGACATGCGCGGCCACTTGATGCGCGGCAACGCCTGCTAGAGCGCCCAGCACCTGCACCCGGACCACATCGTCGGTCTCGTTCCGCTGCCGCTCGGAAAGCGTTTCGCCGACGCAGATAATCGGCGTCAGCCCGGCGGCAAGCGTCGCCTGCACCTTGATATTGACGCCGGCATCGGTCTCGCCGAATGTCCGCATGAGATCGGGAGTCAAATCGGGTTCCGGCACGCCGAACCGCCCCCGCGTCTCCGAGTGGCCGAGTATCACATACGTCACGCCCACATCCGCCAGCATCGGCAGGGAGATTTGCGACGTGTACGCCCCCGACGCCTTCCAGAACGCCTCCTGCGCCCCCAGCCCAATCGCGCTTCCTGCCAGCATCTGATTGACCGCATACAGCGCCGTATATGGCGGGCAGATCACAATATCTACGCCCGTATGCTCCGCCACCAGCGGCTTTAATTCGTCGAGAAGCGCCGTCGCCTCCCCGACCGTCTTGTTCATCTTCCAGTTACCCGCGATAATCTTTTTCCGCATGTGTTTTCCTTTATCAACCTGGTATTTGCCAGTCCTCCGATGGACCTCTTGCATAAGTCGCCTGGAATGGAATTCCAGGACTTATGAAGTGCGACTGTATGCATTCGCAGACGCCAGAGTATACCGAGGCTGTTCTTCTCTTATGTCCGCGAAGGCGGACATTCGCTCTACAGAAGACCCGGATTTCAATCCGGGTGGATTTACGCAGAGGTTTAATGTGCCGGAACAAAAGCCTGCATATACGCCATCACCTCATAGCCCGCTGCCAGGTAAAGAGGCAGACCCATCGGACTGCTGCATAGGATGCTGCGGTCTGCGCCTCCTGCCAGCGCCTCGTCATGTATCCTGCTTAAAGTTGCTAAGGCTAAACCGCGCCGACGATGCGTCGGCAGAGTTTCCATGCCGGAAACATAGATCGCGTTCGCCGAAGTCATCATGCTTTTGCCCCAGCACACGGGCTGACCGTCTTCTTCAATCCAACAGTCCACTGTTGTCGGAGTTTGGCGAACCTGAACAAAGTTTGGTTTATCAAGATCAGGTAACTCTGACAGCAACTTGACCATAAATGGCTGCGCCCAGGGGAGCAGGCGATAACCGAGTTCAAGGTAGGCTTCTTTCAGCAAGTCAGGACTGGAGCCGAACGCCGTCACCATATGCTTTGCATCCGGGCCGTAACGCTGAACAATCTTGATGACTTCCGCCGGCGTGACATCCAGCGCATAAAATCCATCCACTTCCGGCCAGTGAGGGTGGTTGTGAATGCACTTCAGCGGGCCGACATCAAGAAGACGGCATTCCGGCATCTCTTGAAGTTGTACCTTCTTTGCCTCAAAGAAAGCAGCGACCGCTTCTGAGAGTGTAAAAGAGTTTGGCATTCGCTTTTACCCTTGTACCATCGGTAGCAGGTCGGCGACGCGGACTAAGGCTTTCGGCGCGGCAAGCGGCGCGACAGCTTCCGTTTCATCGTAAACGCGCAGGCTGATGTAGGTGTCGCCTTCGGGCTGACGATAGACTTCCAACGTGCGTGAGCGCAGGTTGACGATCCAGTATTCGGCAATGCCGTTCTCGGCGTATAGCCCGGACTTGGTGCTGCGGTCATACTGCAAAGTGCTGTAGGAGACTTCGGCCAGAAGCAGAACATCGGTGGGACACGGCACATCTTGATAATCATCGGGGATGCCTGCGAAAACCATTACGTCCGGCTGCGGTTCCAAGCCACTTCCGACGTGCAGAGGCATCTGCTGCTCGGTGAAGAATGCAGCGCCGAAGGCTGTTTCTAACGCATCCGCCGTTTTGCTGACGGAAATGCCGTGCGGCCTGCCGATGGGACTCATGCGCGTGATTATCCTTCCGTAGATCAGTTCCGTGCGCTCTTCCGGCCCAAAAATGTTTAGGTCGCCTAAACGATAATACTCGTCGCGACTGAAGAGGTACGGGTCTACCGTGTCGCACATGACTATCTCGCCGCCGGCTAAGTCTAATTGAGCGGCGTCGCCGAGAACTGCCGAGGACGCCAGGCGGCGGAACTCATCGGGGGTCCAGCGGCGCAGGGCCAGGCCGGAGTCAGGTGTCAAGTCATCCAACAGTGTTGAGGCCGGCGAAGAGGGAGCGGCAAGGACGGTCATGGCGGTTATGCCTCCCGGAACAGGGTCTGGTCGCGGCGGCGGCCTACGGAAATAGTGGTGATGGGGACGCCGACATATTCCTCGACGGCTTCAACGAAGCGGCGGGCGTTGCCGGGCAGATGGGCGTACTCACGAATGGCGCTCACATCTTCGGACCAGCCGGGGAACGACTGGTAGATCGGCTCGCAGCGGCATAGACGCGCCTGGTCACTGGGGAAGTCGGTGATTTCGGTGCCGTTTAGGTTGTACGCGACGGCCATCTTGACTTCCTCAAAACCCGTCAAGACGTCCAAGTGGCCTAAATAGAGGTCGGTCAGGCCGTTCACCAGCGCCGAGTAGCGGAGGGCGACACCGTCAAGCCAGCCGCAGCGGCGGGGGCGGCCTGTCGTCGTGCCGTATTCTGCACCGCGCTCACGGATCAAATCGCCCGTGGCGTTTGCCTGCTCGGTTGGAAACGCGCCTGCACCGACCCGCGTGGTATAGGATTTCGTGACGGCGATGATCTGGTCAATCTGGGTCGGCCCCAATCCCGTGCCGATGCACGCGCCGCCCGCTGACGGGTGTGACGACGTCACATAGGGGTAGGTGCCCAAATCTATGTCCAAAAGCGTCGCCTGTGCACCCTCAAACAAGACCTTCTTGCCCGAACGCGCGGCATACGCTACCCGCAGCGCCGTGTCGTCTACATAAGGCCGCAGGGCTTCGGCGTGGGGCATTAAGTCACTTAAAATTTGTTCGGCAGACAAAGGCGTGACGCCGTACACTTTGGTCAGCAGCTCGTTCTTGAACTCCAAGACTTCATTCAGCCGCTCGGCGAACAAAGCCGGGTCTACAAACTCGCGCATCCGAATTCCGACCCGCGCGGCTTTGTCCTGATAGGCCGGACCGATGCCGCGCCCGGTGGTTCCCAAAGCCCGCTTGCCTTTGCGCTTTTCTTCCAGCTCATCGAGAAGCACATGGTACGGCAGGACAATATGCACGTTGCCGCTGATCTTTAAATTCTCGCAGGAGACGCCCCGCGCTTTCAGGGAAGTCAGCTCGCCGACAAACGAGGCCGGGTCCAGCACCACGCCATCGGCGACCACGCAAAGCGTATTCGGGTGCAGAATGCCCGACGGGACCAAGTGGAGCTTATACTCTTCCTCGCCGCCGTCCGCGTTCGGCACGACCACCGTATGCCCGGCATTGGAGCCGCCACCCCAGCGGACGACGACATCTTTGTCATGCGCGAGAAAGTCAATCAGCTTGCCTTTGCTTTCGTCGCCCCACATCGCTCCCACGACCACTGTGTTTGCCATTGCTTTTCCCCGTTTTCTTTGACCGGCCTTCTCTTTATGTTTATCTTCATGTGTTCCTGGACGGCCTGAGATTGGACGCCGAATTATAGCACTGCAAGCGCCGCAAAGTCAACGCAGAGAAGACAAAGCGACCGTCAGCGAACTTCAGTGTATCAGCTATTGCTAACGCTGACTTGGCACGATTTATGCAGCAAGTAAAGTTACGGTGTTCCACTGTACCCTCACCGCAGGCAGCCATGCCTTGATCCTACTCTCGCTTGCAGAAAGGCTTCTTCTCATGCACACTCACTTTCGCAGCACACTTACCACAGCATTGATACTGACCACCGGGCTAGGCGCGGCTCATCCCACTGCCGCCCAAACAACGACAACGACATTTGTTTCCGGCCCAAGCTGGAACACCGCAGATGCGTTCGGGAATTCGCTGGGCGGCGCACAATATGTTGTTGTCAACAGCCAGTACCCGACGGTTCAGCCGCCCGGCGCGACCGATTACGGCGTCGTCACGACTTCGCCGGTCTGGACAGCGGACATTTCGAGCATTTCCGGCGCGTACTGGATTTGGGCGCCCGGCATCACCGGCGCGACTCCGAACGCCAGCCTCGCGCAGTATTCGTTCTCCAATCAGTTCTTTCTCGCCGGTATGCCGCAGTCGGGGACAATCTAACGATTGCCGCCGATGACTTTGCCGCGGTGTATGTCAACGGCACTGAGGCCGGCTCTATCGGCAGCATCACGAATATCTCGGCGGCGTTTGCATCTCAGTCCGCGCTGACGACTTTTGATATTGCTCCGTATCTGACTTCCGGCCTGAATAAGATTGTGATTGACGCCCAAAATGGGCCGTCTTCCTTCCCCGGCGGCCCGGCGAATGAGCCTTACTCAGTCAACGAAGCAGGGGTCGTCTTCGGCGGCTCAATCACAAGCGATGCCGCGCCGGTTCCCGAAGCCTCCACGACAGTCAGTTTCGGCATTCTGCTGGTTCTCGGCGGCGCGGCCTTTGCGGCCAAAAAGAAATCGGCGCGAAAGGCGCACTGACACGCCAAATGCAGTTTATGAAGCCCGCCGGCATACTGTCGGCGGGCGTTTTGGCTCGTATGCCGGGAGTGGGTACAACGCGACTACAGGAGACGCTCAATGGCAACAATGAAAGCGGTGGTGGTGGCTCGCTACGGCGGGCCGGACGTGCTGAGTTATGAAGATGTCCCGGTGCCGACGCTCGGCAGTGGCGATGTGCTGCTGCGGGTGGAGGCGGCGGGGGTGAACCCCGGCGAGACGAAAATCCGGGCGGGCGAGTTCGCCGCGTATCACACGCCGCCGTTTATTTTAGGCTACGATCTGGCGGGGATTGTCGCTGAGAGGGGACCGGACACGGAAGATTTTGCAAAAGTGTTTGCGGTCGGTGATGCCATTTATGCGACGACCGACTCGACCCGAAACGGCGGCAATGCGGAGTTTGTGGCCGTCCGCGCGTCCGAGATCGCCCGGCGGCCCAAAACTTTGGACGCCGTTCACGCCGCGTCTGTACCGCTGTCGGGGCTGACGGCCTGGCAGGCATTGTTTGGCGAGGCGAATCTCACGGCGGGCCAGACCATTCTCATTCACGGCGGAGGCGGAGCCGTTGGGTCATTCGCGGTACAGTTTGCCAAAGTCAGCGGGGCCAAAGTCATTGCCACCGCCACGGGCGAAGATTTAGACTATGTGCGCGGTCTGGGCGCAGACGTGGTGGTGGATTACAAGAGCGAAAAGTTTGAGGATGCAGCGCACGGCGTTGATGCGGTGCTGGACACGCAGGGCGGCGACACACAGGCGCGTTCCTGGGCGACGCTGCGAAGCGGCGGCATTCTCATCGCCACGCCGGCTCCGCCTGATCAGGGCGCGGCGAAAGCGCACGGAGTCAGCGCAAAAATGGTCGGCGTCACGCCGAACCCGGCACAGCTTACCGAGATTGCGGCACTCCTTGATGCGGGGAAAGTAAAAACGCGGGTCGGCTTGGTTCTGCCGCTGTCCGAGGCGCGGCAGGCGCACGAGCAGGTAGAACGCGGCGGGACGCGCGGTAAAATCGTGCTGACTATCTAGGAACAACAGGAGAACACAATCAATGGCAGACACAATGAAAGCGGTGCGGATACATGAGTTCGGGAGTTCGAACAAGCTGGTCTACGAAGATGCGCCGAAGCCGGAGGCGAAAGACGGTGAAGTCTTGATCAAAATTGCGGCGGCAGGCATCAATCCTGTAGACAGCATGATCGGGGCGGGCAAGATGGAAGCAATGGTTCACCACACTCTGCCGCTGATTTTAGGGTGGGACGCAGCGGGGACAATCGAAGCGGTCGGGCCGGGCGTGACGAACTTTCAGCCCGGCGACGCCGTGTTTGCGTTCGCCAACATTCGCGTCAACGGCGCGTATGCCGAGTATATCAGCCTGCCGGCAGCGATTGTTGTCCCAAAGCCGCAGTCGCTGAGCTTCGACGAAGCGGCGTCTGTTCCGCTTGCCGGCATCACCGCCTGGGAAGCGCTCTTTGAGCAGGCTAATCTTCAAAGCGGCCAAACGATTCTCATCCACGGCGCAGGCGGGGCGGTCGGCGGGTTTGCCGTGCAGTTCGCGAAAGCGAAAGGTACAACGGTTTACGCGACAGCGACCGGGGACGATGTAGCGTATGTGCAGGGTCTCGGCGCGGACACGGTCATAGATTACAAAACCGAGAAGTTTGAGGACAAAGCCCACGGCCTAGATGCCGTTTTGAATACCCTCAGCGGCGACACACGGGCGCGGTCGTGGGGGACGCTCAAAGACGGCGGCGTTCTGGTCAGCACATTGCCCGGCGCGGAAGCAACCCCGGAGGCGGCGGCACGGGGCATTGTCGGCAAATCATTCAGCGCCCACCCAGACGCCTCTTACCTCGCCGAGATTGGCAGATTGGTAGATACCGGCCAGGTCAAAGTGCGTGTCGGCGCGGTCCTGACCTTGTCAGAGGCGAGGCAGGCGCAGGAGCAGGCGACAGGCGGGCATACGCAGGGTAAGGTCGTGTTGAGCGTGTCGTAGGCAATGAAGCCATAGAACACAAAACGAAGGGCGAACCTTGTGTTCGCCCTTCGTTTTATGTTCGCCCTTCTGCGGCTTCCAACGCCGGGTTCTTGTCTGTACCCGGTTCCCCTATCTGCTGGGTTCTCCCCTCTGCTGGGTACACTCTCTTTTATGGAAGTTATTGTCATTGGCGCAGGTGTCGGCGGGCTGGCGGCGGCGATTGGACTGGCGGCGCGGGGCGTCCGCGTGACGGTACTGGAAAAGAACGCGCAGATTGGCGGCAAGCTGAATGTGTGGGAGAAAGACGGCTTCCGGTTCGATACGGGGCCGCACGTTTTGACCATGCTGTGGGCGCTGGACGAAGTCTTCTCGAATGCCGGGCGGCGGCTGGAAGACGTGCTGGATTTGGTGCGGCTGGACACCGTCTGCCGCTACCACTTTTCGAGCGGCGAAACGCTGGACGCGCCGGGCGACCCGGAAGACGCCGCGCAGGCCATCCGGGAGTTCGCGCCGGGCGAGGAAGCCGGCTTTCGGCAATTTCTGGACTACGCGCGGCAAGTCTCTGACGCCACCACCGAGCCGTTTCTAAAACAGGACTTCGGGGCGTCCGTGCGCGGCATTCCGTCGCCCGCCCAGTGGAGTCAGTTGACTGACTTTCTCGCGCTGAAGCCATGGCGGACGCTGCGGGACGTTGTGCGCGAACACTTCGCCGACCCACGCCTGCGCCAAGTCTTCGAGCTGTACGCTCTCTACAGCGGCTCGCATCCCGCGCGGGCTTCGGGCATCTTCGCGACGGTTGCCGACGTGCAGTGGCGGCAGGGAACGTTCTATGTGCGCGGCGGCCTGTACCAACTTGCTGAAGCGCTCCGAGACGCCGCCGAAAGCCTCGGCGTCAAGTTCCAAGCCTCTACCGAAGTCTCGGAAATCATCGTGAAGAACGGCCGGACGCGGGGCGTTCAAACGCAGTGCGGCCACCGGCTCTTTGCCGACGCCGTGGTCTGCAACGCCGACGCACTCGGCGCGATGACCACGCTTGTTCCCCAGGCCGCCCGGCGGCGATGGACCGAACCGCGCGTCGCAAAAATCGAACCCAGCACGTCGGCATTTCTGCTGCTTTTGGGTGTCCAGGGCGAGTATCCCCAGATGGCCCATCACAATTCGTTTCTGGCGGCGGACAGCGAGGCCGAGTTCTCAGCAATTTTCGACACGCAGACACCCGCCGAAGACCCGACGGTCGGGGTCGCCTGCCAGTCCGTCACCGACCCGACCAAAGCCCCGCCGGGCTGCTCCAATTTGTTTGTGATGACCAACCCGCCCGCGCTCTCTTCCCATTTCGACTGGCGCACCGAAGCCCCGTTCTACCGCGACTTGGTGCTGGCAAAACTGGAGCGCATGGGCCTGACGGACTTACGCAAGCGCATCGTCGTCGAGCAGCTGTGGACGCCGCTAGACTTAGCAAGCCGCTACCATGCCTACCGGGGCGCGATTTACGGCCTGTCTTCCAACGGCTGGCGCCAGGGCTTCCTGCGCCCCCCGCAGGTCTCCCCCGACGTAGAGGGCCTCTACTTCGTCGGCGGCAGCACCCACCCCGGCGGCGGCGTCCCCCTCTGCGCATTGTCGGGAACAAACGCGGCAAGCGAATTGCAGCGTGAAACGAAAGGCAACACGATGAAGCTATACGATTCTGTAGTCATACTTTATGACCTTTCCGGGGACTTGTCCCAGCAGGTGAATGCTATTCGAGCTTCCCTAGAGGCTTTTGGCCTGCGAGTTCACCTATATGAACTCGCGCAGAAACGGAATGCGCTGGAAGTCTTAGCCGGCGCGGTTCCCGACTGCGAGTATGTGATACTGTGCTGCCACGGGTGGCGTCAACAAGATGGCGGACCGCAAATCAGCCTCAAACTTGTCGATCAGGTGGACGGTGATTACAGCAAAAACGCCGGATGGGAAAGTGTTACACTTGGCTTGACGCCCGCGAATATTCCCAAGTACGTCAGGGGAAATGGGCGCACCTTGATCTGCCTTGCCTGTGGGTCGGGCAAGGAACCGTTTGCGCCAGCGTTCCTCAAAGCTGGGTTCAAGGCATACATCGCCCCACAAGGTAAAGGTGTTCATGTAAACGCCACGGTGCTGTTCGTCATCGGTTTCTTCTACCACTTGATGGCCGCAACGCGGGGCGATGACGAGCCTTTCCACCACACAGACCAGGAAGCTGTCACACTCGCGGCGCAGGCGGATGCAAACTTCACACACGGCACTCGCATTTTCCGCTATTTTTCGTCATCAGCAGAGGCAGAAGATGAGCGCGGGCTTTAGTATTAGGGAGAAAGTATTTTGGGGGACAAACGGCGCGGTTGAAGCTTACGTTGAGGCGATGGCCGCGGAAGCTGCGGGCAAGTTTGGGCCTGACGATCCTCTCACCGTATTTTTCCATCAGGAGCGGGAGCAGTTCTTTACAGGCAAGGTCGTGTTCCTTGATGAGTGGGCGATGAACGTGGACAGCCGCCAGCGGCTTCTAGAACTGCTGGATGCCGCGACGACAAGGCTTCTGCACTCAGACACATTCACTGAATACGGTCGGGAATGGGTGTCAGTCGTCATCGCGGAACTGAGGGCTAGTATCCAGCACAGCGTATCCTCATCCGCCGCCCGGCGAAGCGCAGACAGTTAGCCGCCGGGATGGGTTTGTGACGCAATCACGGCGAACCCGATGCCAACAATGTTGATCAGCGCGAACAGGCCACCGGCGATGATGCCGACCCAGGCGTGGGTGCGCCCGCGCACTTCAGGATGCTCCCCGAACAGCTTCAAGCCGCGCAGGCCCAGCACGACGGCGGTGATCCCCATGGGGATCGCCAGGCAGGGGATAATCGAGAAGATGCCCAGGTAGTAGGCGGTCAATGCCGAGGGGTTCCGGGTCGGGATCATCGCTTCCAGCCCGTTCGCCGCCGGCTGCGGTGGGTAGCCTTGCGGCGCGTAGACGCCGGGCGGGGGCGGCCAGGCGGTCGCCAGCAGGCTCTGCCCACAATGGGGACATTGGGCTAGACCGGCTTCATTCGGCGCTCCGCAGCGGGCGCAAAACGGGGCAGGGACGGGCTGGTCTGGAGCCGGAGTGTTTGGAGGCGGAATGCTCATTTAAGCTCCTTTCGCGAAGCGAACACAATCTGCCGCACGGTTTCTTCGTCAGTCTCCGGCAGTTCTACGGCGATGGCGTTTAGATGCAGACCCAAGCGCTTCGCGATAGGCCGGGCGGCGGCGACTTCTTCAGTCACGCCCACGCCTTTCAGCGCGGCAATTCGGCCGCTTGGGGCGACAAACGGGGCGAGCCAGGGCAGAAGTTTGTCGAGCGGCGCGACGGCGCGGGCCGTGACCCAATCAAACTGCCCGGCCAGCGCCGGCAGCTTGGCAGCGTCTTCCGCGCGGGCGTGAACAGTTGCCACTTCTAAACCTAAGCCATCGACGACGGCGCGGCAGAAGAGAAGCTTTTTCGCGGTGCCGTCAAGCAGTGTCACGCGCAGGTCGGGGCGGACGATTTTCAGGGCCAGCCCCGGCAGTCCTGCCCCAGTGCCGACATCAATCACTCGTGCCCCTTGAGGCGGGGAGTAGACCGTCAGCAAGGCTAAGGAGTCCAGAAAGTGCTTGACGGCGATGTCGCGGGGCGACACCAGCCGGGTCAAGTTCATCCGGGTCGCATTCCATTCCACCAGCATCTCGGCATAACGCACGAATTGGTCCATCTGGGGATCGGTCAGCCCCAGATGCCAGACATCGTTTGCGCCGCGCCGCATAATGTCGCGAATTTCGTCCACAGTGTAAAGTTCGCGGCGAGGCGGGGGTTTTCCTGCGTGGAACTTCCGGCACGCCTCGGCGGTTAGAGACAAACAGTTCGCGGGTAAAACGCCGTAACCGCCAGCCTATCAAGGCTAGAATGCGAAACCGATTTTTATGCCACATCCCGTCTTGTCCCAGTCACTTCTGGACCAGTACCGAACCATCCGGGCGTTCAGCGAGAAAATCTGCGAGCCGCTGGTTCCCGAAGATTATGTCGTTCAGTCCATGCCCGATGTCAGTCCGGCGAAGTGGCATTTAGCCCACACAAGCTGGTTCTTCGAGACGTTTCTGCTGAAGCCGCATCTCGCAGGCTATCAGTCCATTCACCCTCAGTACGACTACCTCTTTAACTCCTACTACAATGCGGTCGGCGAGCGGCACTGCCGGGTGAAGCGCGGCGTCGTCTCGCGCCCGACCGTGGATGAAACGTATGCGTACCGGGCGTATGTGGACAAGTTTATGGACACGCTGCTGTCGGAAGCCGGCGGCGAGAAGCTGACCGAACTTGAGCCGCTTTTGACACTGGGCCTGCACCATGAGCAGCAGCATCAAGAGCTGATGGTGACGGATTTAAAGTACAACTTCTTCGAAAACCCGCTCTGCCCCGTCTACCGCCCACGCCGCGACCCAGCCATTGACGCTGTGCCAGGGATGGAATGGATTGCGTTCAAAGAAGGCGTCAAAGAAATCGGGTACGGCGGCGATGGATTTGCCTTTGACAACGAGACGCCCCGGCACAAAGAATATGTCTCAGCGTTTGCGCTCGGCTCGCGGCTGGTAACAAACGGCGAATACCTGAAGTTCATCGAAGCCGGCGGCTACGCGCAGCCCGAATGGTGGCTGTCTGAAGGCTGGGGCACGGTACAGGCCAACGGCTGGACCGCGCCGCTGTGCTGGTGGAACAAGCGCGGCGACTGGAAAGAGTTCACGCTGGCCGGCATGGAAGAATTAGAGCTGGATGCGCCCGTCTGCCATGTCTCGCTGTTTGAGGCCGACGCTTACGCACGATGGGCCGGGGCAAGGCTTGCCACCGAAGCCGAATGGGAAATCGCCTCCGAGACGGTTCCCTTGTGCGGCAACTTTGCCGAGTCAGGCCGGTTCCACCCGGCGGCACTCAACCCCGCTGAGGCCGAACCCGGACAACTGCACCAGATGTTCGGCGATGTGTGGGAGTGGACCCGCAGCCAGTATATCCCCTACCCCGGCTATGCCCCGCCGCCGGGCGCACTCGGCGAGTATAACGGCAAGTTCATGTGCAACCAGTTTGTCCTGCGCGGCGGCTCGTGCGCGACTTCCCACTCGCACATGCGGGCGACCTACCGCAACTTCTTCCCGCCGGACGCCCGCTGGCAGTTCATGGGCATCCGGCTTGCAAAAGACATCTAAACCACGCACTGAAGTACATGGCTGAAGAGCCTTCGGCTGGCTGTCCTGCGGACAAAGTACATGTCCAACGAAGTTGGTCTTCTGTCCATAGGACAGCCAGCCGGAGGCTCTTCAGCCCAGGATTTCAACCCTGGGCCAACGCCACCGATTTCAATCCGTGGAACAATTAAAGGACATTTTATGACACTCACGGCAGCGAAGCCCCTCTCGAATGAAACTCAGGTCGACACGCATTTTTTGGCGGACGCATTGGAAGGCTTGAAAAGTACGCCGAAGACACTACCCTGCAAATACTTCTACGACCAGTGCGGATCCCAGCTTTTTGACAAAATCTGCGATCTGCCCGAATACTACCCGACCCGCACCGAAGCGGGCATCATGGCAGACAACATTGAAGAAATAGCGGCTGTGTTCGGCCCGGACACACTTCTCATTGAATACGGTAGCGGCAGCAGCACCAAGACGCGCATCCTATTAGACCATCTGCCGCATCTTGCGGGTTATGTGCCGATGGATATTTCGCGGGAGCATCTGTATCAGACCGCCGAGAAGTTGGCAGCGGCCTATCCTGATTTGGACATCCTGCCGCTGTGCGCTGATTACACACAGCCCTTCAGCCTGCCAAACGCTTGCCGCCCGGTGCAGTCCCGGATCGTCTATTTTCCTGGCTCGACCATCGGCAACTTCCACCGGCCCGAAGCCGCCGTCTTTTTACAGCATATCGCTGGCGTGTGCGGCCCCGGCGGCGGACTTTTGATTGGGGTTGACTTGCGGAAGTCGCCGGGCATCTTAGAACCCGCCTACAATGACGCGCAGGGAGTTACGGCGGCGTTTAATTTGAATTTGCTGACCCGAATGAATGCCGAGATTGGCGCGGATTTCGCGCTTGACGGCTTTGCCCACTCGGCATTCTACGACGAGCGGATTGGGCGGATTGAAATGCACCTGCTAAGTCTAAACGCCCAAACCGTGCGCCTCGGCGGCGAGACGATCCGCTTTGCCGAGGACGAGACGATCTGGACCGAATGCTCCTACAAGTACAGCCTGCCGGAGTTTGCGGCAATGGCTGAGACGGCGGGCTTTGCCATGCGGCAAGTCTGGACCGACGCCGAGCAGAAGTTCAGCGTGCAGTATTTCACTGTCGGCTCTTAAAGGAAATCCCATGAAATTGTTGACGCTCACCCTCGCCGGGCTGACGCTTGCGGCACTCACCGCGCCAGCGCTCTCCGCTCCGGCTTCCCCGGCGGCAGCTGAAGCCACTTCTGGCGGCTGGGTCGGACGCACCGCCTCCGCATTCACCCTGCCGGACAGCCACGGCGCTCCGGTTGACCTCAGTAAAGTCATCGGGACGCGGCCTGTCGTGCTGGTGTTCTACCGGGGTGTCTGGTGCCCGTTCTGTCAGGCGCAGATGACGCAGATTGGAAAAGACAAAGCGGCGTTTATCCAAAGCGGCGCGGCGGTATATGCCATTTCCGACGAAGACCCGGCGGCGCAGCAGAAGATGCAGGATGAACACGGCTTAGACTTCATCACGTTTTTGTCGGACAAAGCCGGCACCGCGGCGCATAAATATGCGGGCGTCTATGAGGGCCGGACCACGCTGAAGCCTGCCGTGTTTGTCATCGGCAAAAACGGCAAAGTGAAGTACGCCTATATCAACGAGAACTTTCGGCTGCGAGCTGCCGACCGGGATATTCTCCAAGCCGTCAAATCTCCAAGCCGTTAAAACGGCATCCCGCTAATCCCTTCGGCTTTCCGGTTGGCCCTGTTCCAGCAGCACCCATTGGCGCGGCTGCTGGTCCCGCCCGTAGACGGTAAATGCCCGTGCGGCTTCGGCAAGCCGGTAGCCGTTCCCCGCCGCCCAGCCTTGCAGCTCTTGACGTGCGTGGTCCGGGTTCGGCTCACTGCTTGCCACGAAAACACCTTTGCTGCCGGGACACGGCATTTGATACACCATCATTGTCTCCTACAGTGTTTTCTAGAAACCCGGCTTTAAGAGCGGCTGCCTGCCGTGTGCATCGTTGAACAGCGGGGCAGCCGCTTGGAGAGCCGGAAGAAGAGGACCTAGCGGCCTCAGCACAGAGGTCCTGGCGGCCTCGGCACGGCGGCGCTCTGGACAGCTTAGAAAAGAGCGGCTCCGGTAGGCGATCCTGCCTACACTTTCTATTATGCCGTTTGCCCGATGGGCGCTCACTGCACGGATTGCGGGTTTTCCTATCTGCCTCGTTCTGCGCTGCCGGATGGGTATACTCAAGCTTTCAAGCAAGCGTACAAGAAGAGGCAAGCCATGCTACTTTATCGCACCATTGCAGAAGTGTATCTGCTGGTCAGCATCGTTGTTGCTCCTCTCCTCTGCATTCTCGGCTGGGTGCTGCTGGGAAAAGCGTTCAGCAGGCGTCTTCACTCCTACATCCGCTGGTATTCTCCGCTGATGATTGGGACGAGCTTGACGACAAGCGCGGTTCTGCTGGAAGCCTTCGTCAGTTATTATGACCGGCGCAATTATGGGCTGCGGGCAGGCGTTTACCTACTGACACTGGCTGGCTTACCGTTTCATCTCGTGTCATTTGTCCGCCTCTGGCAGACGATTTCCCGTTTGCCGCCAAGCCCCGGCGAGACGCCGCCGCTGACCTCTGTTGAGCAGGATGAGACCGTCTGGCCGCCGCAGCCCCGGCGGCAGCCCTAGGAGCAAGCCTCATGCTGGAAGTCAAACTCACTCTGCCTCATCACTGGCCGCTGCTGAAAGATGTTCGCTTGCGGGCGCTGGCCGACGCCCCCGAAGCGTTCGGCACGACGCTTACTCAGGCACAAGCCTATTCCGACGCCGAGTGGCAGGCGCGGGCGCAGCGTTTTTCCGAATTGCCGTCCGCCGCCGGGTGCCTTGCATTTGTGGACGGTGTGCCATGTGGCATGGCAAGCGCTTATCCCTCGCAAGAAGACCCTGACGCCGCCGAGCTGACGGCGTTTTGGGTCGCCCCCGAACAGCGCGGTCAAGGCGTCGCCGATGCCCTCGTCACGGCGATTGTGGAATGGGCGGTCCTTCAGGGTGTGACGACGCTGCAAGCCTGGGTCGTCGAGGATAATGCCCGCGCAATAGGCTTCTACCGAAAGCTCGGCTTTCAGGAAACAAAGGAGCGGCAGCCGCATACGCCGGACCCGGCAAAGCAGATTAGACTGCTGGTAAAAACGGTGGATGGGCAGCGTGCAGGTAAGATGGCTTAGGCATAAGTGCGTGGGAACAAGTGCGTAGGAATTCATTCCCACGCCCATCTTTCCAGCTTTGTTTCCAGGTATAATCACACCAACATTGTGAAAAAATGCACGGATTGAATGGGTTATTTTAGAAGAAGGTATCGGTAATGGCGTATGCGTCTTTAGGCGAGTTTATTCAGCGGCTGGACCGCGCGGGAGAGCTGCGGCGGATCACGACGCCGGTCAGCCCAAAGCTGGAAATCACGGAAATTGCGAACCGGGTGATGAAGATGCCCGGCGGCGGGCCGGCGCTGCTGTTTGAGAACGTCATCGGCTCGAAGTTCCCGCTGGCAATCAATTTGATGGGGTCACGAAAGCGCATGTCCTGGGCGCTGGGCGTGGACGACATGGAAGAAATTGGCGATGAGATCGCGGCGCTGACCAAGCTGCCGTCGGATGTGCCGGCGACGCTGTTCGGGAAGCTTCAGCTTTTGCCGCAGCTTGCGGTGCTGGGGAAGATTTCGCCGAAGATGGTGTCGTCGTCGTTTGCCCCCTGTCAGGAAGTCGTGCATCTGGGTGATGACGCCAATTTGGATGACCTGCCGATTTTGACCTGCTGGCCGGACGACGGCGGGCCGTATATCACGCTGCCGACGGTCTACACGAAAGATGAAGGCACCGGCAAGCGCAACGTCGGCATGTACCGCATCCAGAAGCAGGGGCCACGCGAAACGGGAGTCCACTGGCAGCGGCACAAAGTCGGCTCGCGCCACTTCGCAAACTTTGAGGCGAAAGGCCGGGACATCCCCATCGCGATTGTGCTGGGCGGCGACCCGGCCCAGATCTACGCCGCGACCGCGCCCCTGCCGGACGACATTGACGAGATGGTCTTTGCGGGCTTTCTGCGGAAGCAGCCGGTCGAGCTGGTCAAGTGCAAAACGGTGGACATTGAAGTCCCGGCGAATGCCGAGATTGTCATTGAGGGCATTGTACCGGCGGGAGTCCGCCGCCGGGAAGGGCCGTTCGGCGACCATACCGGCTACTACAGCCTGGCCGACGATTACCCCATTCTCAAAATCACGGCGATTACACACCGCCGGAACGCCGTTTACCCCTGCACGATTGTCGGCCCCCGCCGATGGAGGACAAGTACATCGGCATGGCGACCGAGCGGCTGTTCCTGCCGCTGGCGAAGCTGTTCGTGCCGGAAATGATTGACTATTCCCTGCCCGCCGAGGGCGCGTTCCATAACCTCGCGCTGGTGCGAATCAAGAAGCGCTACCCAGGCCATGCGTTCAAAGTCATGCACGCGCTGTGGGGATTGGGTCAGATGATGTTTACCAAGTGCATTGTCGTCTTTGATGAAGATGTAGACGTGCAGAACCACGCCGACGCCGTCTGGCGGGCGTTCGCGAATGTAGACCCGGAGCGCGACATCACATTCGTCAAAGGTCCGATTGATGTCTTAGACCATGCCTCGCCGATGATGGCGTTCGGGTCGAAAATGGGCGTGGACGCGACCCGCAAATGGCCCGATGAAGGCTTCACCCGTGAGTGGCCCGATGTCCTGACCATGCCCGCCGAAGTCAAAGCCAAAGTAGACAGCCTCTGGAAAGAGCTAGGTATTGAGCGGTAAACTTCTACTTTCCGTTCTACTGACGGGCATCGCGGCTTTCACCATGACCATCGCGCAGGCCGCCCCACTTATGGCACAGAGCAGTCCCGCCAAAAAGGACGCCGTGAACAACTCCTTCACCCTTACGCACGGGCCGAATACGCTGCGGGCTATTATCTTGTCTGCGCCGCCGGTTTACGATCCTGGCGGCCTGGTCTGCTTTGTAGAAGACTGGACGGGCAGCGAAACTCTGCTGGCGGACGCGGAGCGGGAAGCGGCGGCACGCGGGGCGGTTCTCGTGCGCGTCATCTGCGCTCAGGGCGACCCGAACCGCGCCAGGATGCTGACGCGGCATGGCTACACAGTCGCTTCCGAGTGGTATGCGGCCTCGCTTCCGCTGGCAAAAACGGCGCAGCCGGCTCACATACGCCGTCTGACGGCTGCCGATGTGCCGCGTGTGCTGGAACTCGGCGAGCAGAAGCGGCGGGAGTATGAAGCGTACTCCCCAGTGTTCTGGCACATGTCCTCCCAGCCTCGCGAGGCGTTCGGACCCTATATGCAGGAGCAGATAGAAGATGCACAGAATATCGCGCTGGCGCATGAGCAGGAGGGCAAAGTAGACGGCTTTATTTTGGCGAATGCGCGAGGCACGGTTGACGATTATGCGGTCGCCGCGCCCAATCTATGGCCGGCGGTCGGTGCGGAACTACTTGGTGCCGCAGGCACAGAAGCACACGCGCACGGCCTCAAAAGCCTGCTCGTTGTTTGCGGGGCAGGTGACATCCCGAAGCGCACGATGCTGGCGGCGCTGGGGCTAACGCTGGCGACGGATTGGTATGTCAAGCCGCTGCCACGTCCTTGAAAGGCCCGGCACAGGCCCAGCCAGTCTTATCTCTTGGCCACCCAGCGGTCAATCATCTGCCGTGACAAGCTCACTGGCGGCGGCAGGTCCGGCAGCGTTTCGCGCGTGAACCACGAGGCCCGCTCCAGCTCCACGCCGTCCGGGTTCAGCCCGCCGCTTTTGTATTCCGCCGTGAATCCGACCATGAGCTGGTGCGGGAACGGCCACGGCTGGCTGCCCGCATAGGCCACAGCGCCGAGTGTCACGCCCACTTCTTCTTCCACTTCCCGCCGGACGCAGTCTTCCAGCGACTCGCCTGGCTCGACAAATCCGGCCAGAATGCTCCAGCGCGTCCCCCACCCCGGCTTCTGCGCGAGCAGCAGGCGCGGGCCGTCGTGGACCAAAATCAGCGTTGCCGGCGACACATGCGGGTAGCTGACATGGCCGCATTCCGGGCATTTCCGGCCCCAATCTCCTTCTTTTGAGTCTGTGCGATGCCCGCTGACCGGGCAGAAAACGGACGTGCGCCGCCAGTAAAGCACTTGCGACGCATACCCGGCCAGGCTGTACTGGGCTTCGGACAGCTTTCCAAACAGCCCGCGCAAGTTTGTCGCCATCCAGCCATCGGGCACGTCATCCGTATCGGCTTCTGCCGCCAGACATGGCACACCGCCGAGCGTCCCAAGATACAGCGGCGAATTCAGGCCAAGCAGGCCCAAAGAGCTTTGCGAGCCATGATAGAGGGCAAGGGGGCTGCCGCCGTCGGCACCGGCCGGTGTGAGCAGTCCCTCTTTGGAGAACGGCAGCCAGAAGGCCGGACCAGGCGCAGGCGAGGCAGGCGGGTACGCGCGGATAAACGTGTCGGAAAGTGTAGTCATGGGAGGTAGTTCGGGTTCCAGCACGGCTTTCCCTTGTTTTAGAACAAAGTGTTTTGGAGAAGAAAATATAATAAGAAAAGACGGCTTGACAATCTCGAAAGGACAAAGACAACATGACCCAGCGAAAAGGCTTCACACTCATTGAACTGCTCGTTGTGATAGCCATTATCGCGATTCTCGCCGCGATTTTATTTCCCGTGTTCCAGAAGGTGCGCGAGAATGCCCGCCGCGCTTCCTGCCAGTCCAACTTGAAGCAGCTCGGTCTGGCGCTGGTTCAGTACAACCAGGACGCCGACGAGATGTTCCCTGCCGGCGGCAACGGCGCGGGCCTCGGCTGGGGTTCCCGGATTTATGCCTACACCAAAAGCACTGGCGTCTACAAATGCCCAGACGATCCAACTGCGAATGCGACCAACCTGGAAGGCCATAACGAACCTGATGTACCGGTCTCGTATGGCATGAACTCAAACCTCGGCGGCGCAAATCTCGCGCAGGTAAACGCTTCCGCCAGTACGGTTCTCCTGTTTGAGACAGAGGGAGCGCAGGCGGACATCACCAATCCCGCAAACGATCTCGGACCGGTAAGTGGTGTTTACGCCTCGCCAAGCGGAAATGGCGGCGACAGCGCAACCCTTGTGGGGTATCTGGACTGGTCCAAGAACGCCAAGTATGTCTGCGGCGTCAGCAGCACTGTCGGCATGGGAAATCCATCGCGTGCCAATAATGCCGGCACGACCGGGCCTTATCTTGCGACCCCAGTGCATACCGGGGCGGCGAATTTTGCGTTTGCTGACGGCCATGTCAAATACACACGAGGCAACCAGGTCTCGGCGGGACGCAGCGCAACCGTCACGACAGACAACCAAGATACGGCATTTGTCGGGGAAGCAGCCGGCACTTCCAATCTTAGCACGAACGGCTTTGTCGGCACGTTCAGCTATAACTAAGCACACAGCAAAAAGCCCTGCTTCTTTAAGAAGCAGGGCTTTTTGCTTTCATAGATCGTAGATCAGTGTGATTGGGGCATCAATGTCCGGGTGCAGGCTGGCATGAACCGGGCAGGCATGGGCAATGCGCTCGATGTGCGGCCTGACTTCTTCGGCAACCGACGCGGGCAGATGCACGGTCAGCGGCAGATGGCCGATTCGGCGCGGCGATGTCGTCATTCCCTTTTCGATGCGCGCGGTCATGCCGTCCAAGTTCAGCTCGTGCCGCTCGGCGTACATGGCAATCGTCGTCAGGACACAGGACGCGAGACCTGCCGCCACTAAATCGGTGGGGCTGAAGGCCGATGCGTCCCCGCCGATGTCTTTGGGGGCGTCTGTTTGAAGTATCGCGCCTTCTTGATGGGTCAGCGAGCATTTTTTGCCGCCGTCGTAGCAGGTTTCGATTTCGACCATAATTCTCTCCTTGTGCGGGGTTATTGGGCCGCTTCGATGGGAAACGAGATGTCAGCGGTAGGTTTGCCGGGGCGTTCGATGTGCAGGCTGATGTCATAGCGGGTTGCGATACCGAGGCGAATGGGAATCAGATACACGCCGTTTCCCTGCGACCGGCCGCTTGTCTTTGTCCCGGTTCCGTTCTGAGAGAGCATTTGTGGGTCCGCTGTGATGTTGGCGTTGCCCACCGGTGCCTGCGCGTCGGTCACCGTGACCTGAAAACTGTTGTCCCCGACGTGAGGCGGCGGGTCGGCGGCAAGCGAGACCACCAAACTGCCGACGGTCTTCTGCGCCTTTACCACCGGCGCGGGGTGGGAGCAGCCAGCGAGGAGCAAGAAGCACAAAGACCAGAGAGAACGAGAACGCATCATCCCGCGTAGCCTCTTAACAATCCGATGACTTTACCGATGATTGCGGCGTTGTCTGACTTCCGCAGGGGGATTGGAGCGTAATTCGGGTTCTGCGCTTGAAGCTCAATCCGGTTGCCGTGGCGGGCGAACTTCTTGACCGTTGCTTCCTCACCAAGACGCACCGCAACAATGTCGCCGTTTTCCGCCGTCGCCTGCGGCTGGATCAGCACCAAATCGCCGGGCAGAATGTGAGCGCCGGTCATGCTGTCGCCCTGCACCCGCAGCAGAAAGCAGTCCGGGGCCGTAGTCCGCAAAAGCTGGTTTGGGACCGCGACAATATCCTCGATGTTCTGATTCGCCAGCAGCGGCGTTCCCGCAGCAATCGTGCCGATGAGCGGCAGGCGGCGCAGGCCCGACTCTTCGTCTTTCGCCCGTGATTCTAGCCGCGCCAGAATGCGAATGCCACGCGACGTGCGCGGGCCTTCTTTTGCGGAAAGCCGGTCTATGTAGCCTTTTTTTTGCAGGGCGTCCAGATGGATTGTCACGCCGCGCAGAGAGCCGATGCCGAGGCCAAGCTGCATCTCCCGGATGGTCGGCGGATAGCCTTTGTCTTCCAAGATAAGCGACAATGAAGTTAAATACTTCCTGCTGCCGGTCGGTCACTCCTTTTGCCATCAGAGCCTCCCTGCTTTGACTTCTTTCTGTGCTTCTTCCTTGCCGGCTTCTTCCTCCGCTATCAGCCGCCGCCAAAGCGCTTGATACGGGTCCTGCGGATGACGCGCCATTTCGACGCGAACGTCCTGGATGCGCTTCGGACAACCGCGCTGCGATCCGCCGCCAGGCCGACAACAGCCGAGCCAGGCAATGACCGGCACGCCCAGCCCTAGTGTCCAGCGTGCATCAAAACTATTCGGATCGATCATGTGTTTGGGGTCCGAGAAAAAGCGTATTGCGGACTTTACAGTATACCCAAACGTGCACTGTGAAATAGCGAAGTAAGATAAGCGGGACGATGAGTTGAAAACTCCTCGTCAGACACTGGCCTCCCCCAGTTTGCGGGCCAGCAGCTCGAAGATGAGGGTGTAAGCGAGGCGGGCCAATGCGGGGTCGTAGCGGGGGCCTTCGTCGCGCAGGAAGGCGTGAGCGCCGTTGAACTCGTGCCACTGCATCGTCACCCCGGCGTCGTTCATGACATCGTAGATCAAGCCGGCGGCCTTCGCGGGGAGACATGCGGGTCCTGCCGGCCCCAGGCCATCAGCATTTCGGCTTTAATCTCGCCCATGCGGTCTAAGCGTGTTGTCGCTCTTGCCCTTCGCCGAGACGTGCGCGTGTGGATGTCGGTGGCGTAGAAGCAGACGCCCGCCGAGACGTCGGGGTTCATGGCGGCCCGGAACGCCAGATGCCCGCCGAGGCAGATGCCCATTGACACCCAGCTTGCCGGTGCAGGCGGGGTGAGCCGTTTCAGAAAGTCCAGTAGCAGCGCGGGCGTCGGCTGTCATAGCTTGCCACGTTCTTTGGCGGTCTTGTCGGCGTTGCCTTTGTCGGCCCCGGCAGTGTCATACGCCAGCACGGTTCCGGCAGGCTCCAGCTCGTGGTAGACTTCGGGAACCGCGACCAAATAGCCGTTCCCTGCAAGCGACGCCGCCATGCGTCGGATCGGGGCAGTGATCTGAAAAATCTCGGAAAACAGTATGATGCCAGGATAGCGCCTGTCGGCAGCAGGCCGGAACAAGCTGGTTCGCATCGGTCCGGTCGGCGTCAGGATGTCTACCGACTCTTCATCACGCAAGGTCATAGTTTCCCCCACAGAAGAAGACCTCACCCCGGAACTGCGTTCCGGCCCTCTCCTTGCTTAAGGAAAGGGTAGCAGCTTGCTGCCGGGTGAGGTTCTTTGGCTTCTGTTCTTCCGTAACTTCTATTCTTCTTAATACGCGCCGTGTCCGGTGAGGACGGCGGGGATCGTCCGCAGGATCAGCACCACGTTCAGCCCAACAGACTGACGACGCACATACTCCAAGTCCAAAGCCACTGACTGCTCGAACGACAAGGTCGCACGACCCGAGACCTGCCACAGACCCGTCAAACCCGGTGTCACCAGCAAACGACCCTCCTGCGCCGGCGTGTACAAAGCTACCTCACGCGGCAGGGCAGGACGCGGACCCACCAGAGACATCTCCCCACGCAAGACGTTCAGAAGCTGAGGCACTTCGTCCAAAGAGCAGCGCCGCAGAGGACGCCCGACACGCGTGATGCGCGGGTCATGGCGCATCTTGAAGACCGGGCCGGAACGCTCATTGCTGTCCAGGACAGAGGCGAGGCGCTCTTCGGCATCGGTGAACATGGAGCGGAACTTGAAGACGGGGAAGGAGCGGCCGTGTTTGCCGACGCGGGTCTGGATGAAGAGGACGGGTCCGGGGCTGTCGAGGCGGATGAGGAGGGCGATGACAAGCAGAAGAGGAAAGAGGAGGAGCAGGGCGAGGGCGGCGAGGAGAACATCAAGGGCGCGTCGCAGGGCGGCATCGGTGGGGGAGGTTTGCGGGCGAACAAGAGGCTCCGCGGGGAAGTTGGCGTGGGCAAAATCGGTTTGGTTTGCAGTCGGGTTCGAGACGCTCATGATGTGTTCCTCAG
>CBDCAE010000016.1:0-41478 GCA_965213825.1 Capsulimonadaceae bacterium | reverse complement strand
ACCTACCAGCCGCCGCAGGGCAGCGCCGTGATATTCACCGTGAGCTTGCAGATGGGTGGCCTGTTCCAAGTCGCCAATGCGCTTGCCGCCATCGGCGTCGCGCTCCTGCGCCGCGTCCCGACAACTGCGATTGTCAACGGGCTGGAAGCCCTGCCGGGCGTGCCGGGCCGCTTCGAGCTGGTTCCGTCGCCCGGCAAAGACTTCACGGTGGTGGTAGACTACGCCCATAGCCCTGACGGCCTCGAAAATGTGCTGAAGTCCGCGCGGGCGCTGGAACCCAAGCGGCTGGTCTGCGTCTTCGGCTGTGGCGGCGACCGCGACCCCTTGAAGCGCCCGCTGATGGGCCGCATCTCGGCGGAGCTGGCCGACGTGACTATTCTGACCAGTGATAACCCGCGCTCGGAAAATCCCGATGCGATTATTGCCGACATTCTCGCGGGCATCAGCGGCGGCAGCGCCAGTCCAAACGTCATCACGGAAGTGGACCGCTTCGCTGCCATTCAGGCCGCGCTTTGCGAGCTGGCCCGACCCGGCGACCTCATTGTCATTGCCGGCAAAGGCCACGAGACCGGGCAGACGGCGGCGGGCCGCACCATTCCGTTTGACGACCGCCAAGTCGCGCGGGAGGCGCTGGCCGAATGCCCGGAGTAAATGAGATGCGCTTAAGCTTGCGCGATGTCTACGCGGCTTTGGACTATGGGGTCCTGAACGGCGGCGACCAAGTTGTCTTTTCCGGCGTCTCCACCGACACGCGGACCCTTGCGCCGGGCGATTTGTTTGTCGCCCTGATGGGACCACAGACCGACGGCCACCAGCATATTGCGGCGGCTCTGCGGGCGGGCGCGGCGGGCCTTCTGGTCTCGCATCCGGTGGTGGCGTCGCCGAGTCTGCCGACGTTGCGGGTTCCCGATACCGAGGTCGCTTACGGCCTGCTCGCCCGCTTCTGGCGGGACCGCTTTGATATTCCGGTCGTCGGCGTGACCGGCAGCGTCGGCAAAACCACCGTCAAAGAAATGCTGGCGCTCACGCTGTCGCCGCTCGGCCTGGTGCTGAAAACCGCCGCCAGCCAGAACAACGAGACCGGCGTCCCAAAAGCGCTGCTTCAGCTCACGCCCGACCACAAAGCGGCAGTGGTGGAGATGGGAATGCGCGGCTCCGGCCAGATTGCCTATCTCTGCGGCATTGCCCATCCGACCGTGGGGGTCATTACAGTTATTGCTGACAACCACCTAGAGCTGCTGGGGTCGCGCGACGCCATCGCCGACGCCAAAGGCGAGCTTTTGGAAGCGCTGCCGGCAGACGGTCTGGCCGTTCTGGACGCCGCCGAGCCGTACCTGCCGCGCCTGCGAGCGAAGACGGATGCGCGAGTTTTGACTTACAGTTCTGACGAAGACGCCGTGCAGACGGAGTTGGGCTGGAAGTTCACCGTGCGCGGCGTTCCTGTCGAAGTTGCCAGCCTGTCTCGGCATGACATCGGCAACGCTCTTGCCGCCCTGACTGTCGCCGAAGCGCTTGGCGTTTCGCTGCCGGACGCCGCCGCCGCGCTCAAAAATTACACGCCGCCGCCGATGCGGATGAATGTCGTCAAGACAGGATGGGGCGGAACGCTGTTAAACGACGCCTACAATGCCGCGCCGGCATCGGTTGCGACTGCGCTTCAGACGCTCATATCAGTCTCCGGCGGGCGCAAAATCGCGTTTCTCGGCGACATGCGTGAGCTGGGAACCCGCGCGGAAGCCGCGCATCAAGAGCTTGGCACGGTCATTGACAATCTCGGCGGGATAGATTTGCTCTACACGGTTGGGCCGCTTGCCGCGCTTATTCCGAGCGCTGTTCAGCGGTTCACGGATAGCGAAGACGCTGCCCAATTCGCGCGGGAACAGCTTACGCTGATGCCCGGCGACGTCGTGCTGGTAAAAGGCTCGCGGGCAATGGCAATGGAGCGGATTGCGAAGGCGCTGGAAGAACCTCATCCCGCGATAAGAACACCTCACCCCGCTTCGTTCCTCAGCGACCCTCTCCTTAACAAGGAGAGGGTGGGGAGCCTCAGCGAGCCGGGTGAGGTTCTGCCGGACGGGGTGGGTTCGGAGCCGCGCCCATGACCCATCTGGACCCCTATGCGCTCGGTGGGTTTCTCGCCGCGTTCGCCATCGCCGTTCTTCTCGGCCCACGCACGATTGATTTTTTGCGCGTCTTGAAGTTCGGCCAGAACATCAATGAGCATGTGCCGGGGCATCAAGCAAAGCAGGGGACGCCGACGATGGGCGGCCTTCTGATCGCCCTGAGCCTGCTGGTGACGCTGGGGTTAGGCGTGGCATTTGTGCCGACATTGCGCCCGGTCAGCCCGCAGCTTGTGGCTGTCCTGCTGGTCTTTCTCGCCCATGCCGGCCTCGGCTTTTTAGATGATTTCTTGAAAGCTCGGCGCGGCAAATCGCTGGGGCTGCTGGCGCGGCAGAAGCTGGCGGGCCAGGTCGTGATTGCGCTGCTGTTTGTCGGCTGGCTATACTTGACCGCTCAGCCGGATTTTACGACGCAGGTTTGGTTCTGGCGCACGCAGCATCTGGACCTCGGCTATGCCTATTACGCGCTGGCGTTTTTTCTCTTGATCGGCATGTCCAACGCCGCTAACCTGACCGACGGCTTGGACGGCCTCGCAGGTGGGTTAAGCATCTTCACGCTGATCGGTCTCGCGCTGACAACACACCCGAACTTCGGCCAACTGCCCGAATTTGCGTGGACACTGGCCGGCGCGTGTCTCGGCTTCTTGTGGTACAACGCCCACCCGGCGAAAGTGTTCATGGGCGATACCGGGTCACTCGCGCTGGGGTCCAGCTTCGCGGCTCTCGCACTCATCGGCAAACAGGAAGTCTTGCTTCTGCTGTTCGCTGTGGTCTTCTTTGATGGAAACCATCAGCGTGATGATCCAGGTGAGCGTGTTCAAGGCCACGGGCGGCAAGCCAAACGGACGGCGGGTGTTTAAGATGACGCCGATCCATCACCATTTTGAGCTGTCCGGCTGGAAGGAAACCCAGGTCGTCGCCCGCTTCTGGATTGTGGGCATTTTCGCGCTCGTGCTGGGGTTGGTGCTGGCCCCGCTGCTGTATGTGTGGCTGTGACCCACCTCCTTGCTTCGTAACAAGTTACTTCGCAGGGGTCCTCCCCAAAGGGGAGGACTAGGAGAAGGAAAGAAGCCGCAAGCCGTTGGTGGGTACTTGCAGGTGACTCTTAGTCCTCCCCTTTGGGGAGGACCCCTGCGAAGTAACTTGTTACGAAGCAAGGAGGTGGGTATGACCGAATTCAAACACAAAACTATTGCGGTCGTCGGCCTCGCCCGGAGCGGCCTGGCCTGCTGCCGTGTCCTGACCGCACTTGGCGCAACCGTCATCCCGTGGGACAGCAAGCCCGCCGACGCACTGACCGACGCCGTAGCCGAGCTGGCCGCGCTGGGCCTGACCCCGTTGACCGGCAGTGCTGTCTTAGACTACAGCCTATTGGATTATGTCGTCACCAGTCCCGGTGTCCGCAAAGATGCCGCCGTATTGCAGAACGCCGTCGCGGCAGGCGTTCCCGTGCTGGGCGAGATTGAAGCGGCCTATCGGATTGCCCGTGCGCCCATTCTCGCGATTACCGGCACGAACGGCAAGACGACGACGACTCTGCTGCTCGGCGAAATGCTGAAGGCCGCCGGGATTGAGACTTATATTGCCGGCAACATCGCGGCGGGCGACATCGCGCTCCCGCTGATTGAGGCCGCCTACGCCGCCCCGCCGGACGCCGCCATTGTCGCCGAGGTTTCGTCGTTCCAGCTTGAGTGGATTTCCACGTTCCGCCCCAAAGTGGCGGCGCTGTTAAACATCTCACCCGACCACGGCGACCGTCAGACCTGGGAAGAATACGTCGCCGCCAAATGGCGCATCTTCGAGAACCAGACGGAAGATGACGCGGCAGTGACGAATGAAGATTTGTCGTCTGAGCCGGAAGCATGGCAGCTCAAAGGTTGGCATTGGGAGTTTGGCAACGTTTGTTCCGACGAGTTCATGGTTTACTGCGGCGACACAAGCGTTGTGGTAGAGTTTACCCGCAATGCACCTGTGCCGGATTACGAACTATGCGAACTCCCCGAGATCAAACTGCCTGGCAGGCACAACCGTGATAACATCATGGCGGCTGCGGCAATGGCAAGCGCATTTGGCGTTACGAGAGAACCCATTCGCCAGGTGGCGACGACGTTTACTGGGGTGGTGCATCGGCTGGAATATGTGGACACGATTGACGGGGTGAAATACGTCAATAACTCCATGTGTACGAACGCAGATGCCTTCGCGAAGTCGCTGGAAGCGCTGCCGGAGCCGAAAGTAGTTATCGCGGGCGGCGTCTTCAAGGGCGGCGACGTGGCGACTCTCGCGGACGCCGTGGTCAAAAACAACGTCAAGATGCTGGTGCTAATTGGGCGCTCGGCCCCCGAAATCGAAGACGCGGCGCGGGCGGCGGGGTACGAGAATGTGTACCGGGCCGAGACACTGATGGACGCGGTGACGACGGCAACGGGTTTGGCGGAGGCCGGGGATACGGTGCTGCTCGCGCCCGCGTGCGCGTCGTTTGATATGTTCGCGGATTTCGAGGACCGGGGCGAGCAGTTCAAGCGGGCGGTCAGAAAGAAAGCCACAGGCAGTTAGGAAACCGGCACTGGAAGTGCCGGTCTACTTTGGAATGAAAGTATGCCTGCGGCATTACTGCGTATCGAAGCGACTAAAGACTCGAAGAATGCCATCTTACTCTGTAGCCGCTTCGATACGCAGTAATGCCGCAGGCATACTTTCACTCAACAATAGACCGGCACTTCCAGTGCCGGTTCCAATGCGATTGCATCACGATAACCAACCCATTATGAGCGCCACTAACCCACCCTTTTCCTACGCCTCTAAATCACAGTCCGCCAAAGCGCAGGCGGCGCTGGTCATCTCGCAGCGGCAGCCGATGGACCGGCTGCTGCTGTGGATGACCTTTCTGCTGCTCGGCATCGGCATTGTGTCGGTCTATGATGCGTCCTATGCCCTCGCCATTGAAAAGCTGCACGGGGACTCGTTCCACTTTGTCAAGACGCAGGGGGAATGGGCCGTGGCTGGGCTGCTGGCGCTCTGGGGAGCAAGCCGGGTGCCGTACTGGCACTGGAAGAAGTTTGCCGTGATCGGGGTCTCGCTGTCCGTGTTCCTGCTGCTGGCGGTCTTAATACCTCATGTCGGCATTGCAGTCAACGGCGCCCGGCGCTGGCTGGGGCATGGGGCGGTACGCTTTCAGCCGTCGGAAATCGCGAAGCTCGCGCTGGTGCTGTATCTGGCGCGGGTACTGGCAGGAAGTCTTAAAATTAGGACGCGGCCCAGAGAGGGCCTGCTGCCGCCGCTCATTGTGATCGGAGGATTGGCGGCTTTGATTGCCAAAGAACCCGATCTGGGAACGGCGCTGGTGCTGGCGACGACCGGTCTGATCATGCTGTTCTTGGCGGGGGCGCGGCCGGCCCACCTCGGCGCACTGCTTGGCGGGGCGGCGGTTTTAGTCGCGGGCTTTGTCGCGTTGGAGCCGTACCGGGCGCGGCGCATCACGGCGTTCTGGAACCCGGAGGCGGATAAGTACCACACGGGGTATCAGGTGTGGCACGCGCTGATCGCGCTGGGGTCGGGCGGCGTGACCGGCATGGGCCTCGGCGAAGGCCGGGAAAAGCTGTTTATCCCGGAGCCGCGCACGGACTTTATCTTTCCTGTGATCGCCGAAGAGTGGGGGCTGATCGGGACACTCGGTCTCGTGGCGTTGTTTGTCTTTGTCGCCGCACGGGGCTTTGCGATTGCTTACGGCACCCGTGACCCGTTCGGCGCTCTGCTGGCGGCGGGGATCACGTCGCTGATTAGCGTGCAGGCACTGATCAACATGGCAGTCGCGACGGCGTCCATTCCCGACACTGGGGTCCCGCTGCCGTTTATCTCATCCGGCGGCTCGTCGCTGGTCCTGATGCTGTTCGGCATCGGCATTCTCTTGAACATTTCGAGTCACCCTAACGGTCCTGAAGGCCCGCAGAAAGACAAGCCTGCGCCGAATGAGGATGACTGGAACCGCCGCTGGGACCGCACCAATGAGACGCCAGCAATCGTTTCCCGCCGGTCGTCGGTGCGTCGTTTAGACAGAAGCCGCACAGGCGATAAGTCACGGTCGGATCGCGGGGCGTTCAAAGAATGAAATGCCCCCCAGCCCCCAATAATGGGGGAGCAAGAGAGAGTGAGGTTCCTAATTGCTGTCCGGCTCCCCCATTATTGGGGGCTGGGGGGAGGACATGAAAACCTTTAAATTGTTAGTCACCGGCGGCGGGACCGGCGGTCATGTTTCCCCGGCGCTGGCGACCATTCAGGCCGTGCAGGCGCGGGCTGCCGGGGCGGGCTGGACACCCGTGTTTCAATACGTCGGCAGCAAGCACGGAGTCGAGCAGAGCCTCGTGGAAGCGGCGGGCATTCCATTTGTCGGGGTCGCAAGCGGCAAGCTGCGCCGGGCATCGTCGGTGCGCGGCCTGCTGACGGTGAAAAACTTGACTGATGCTCTGCGTGTTCCTGTCGGCATTGGACAGGCAATCGGCGAAGTGCGGCGCTTTCGGCCTGACGCAGTGCTGGCAACCGGCGGCTATGTGTCCGTCCCGACAGTCATTGCTGCTGGGCTGCTGGGCCGTCCTGTGCTCATCCACGAGCAGACCGTGCAGATCGGGCTTGCCAACAAGATCGCGGCCCGGTTCGCGGCCCGCATTGCGCTGACGTTTGAGGGGGCGGCCTCCGAGTTGCCCGCAAGCCTACGCTCTAAAACGTTCGTGACGGGGAACCCGGTGCGGCAGGCGATCTTCGATGGGGACAAAGCGCGGGCGGTGGAACGCTTTAAGTTTGACCCTGCCGAAAGCCGCCTGCCGACGGTCTATGTGACGGGCGGGGCGCTCGGCGCGAAGAGCATCAATGCCGCCGTCGAAGCTGTACTGCCGGAGCTGCTGGAACGCTGCCGGGTGATCCATCAGTGCGGGCGAGCCGAGGGCGAGCATTTCGCCGCCGTTAAAGAGCGGCTGCCGCTGCTGGCGCATCGGTACTCTGTGATCCCGTTTGTCGGGGACGAGATCGCGGACATCTTTGCGCTCTGTGATCTGATTGTGGGCCGCAGCGGGGCGGGGACCGTGACGGAAGCGGCGGCGGTCGGTCGGCCCGCGCTGTTTATCCCCTTGGTGCCGACGGGAGGCGACGAGCAGACCCGGAACGCCAAACGTGCGGCGGACGCCGGGGCGGCGACCATCCTGCCGAGCCGGGACTTGACCGGCCCGCGCCTGCTGTCGGATGTGACCGGGCTGCTGTCGGACCCGGCGCGATTGTCGGCGATGGGGCGGGCGGCCTTGATGCTGGCGACCCCGAACGCGGCATTTGACCTGGCCGACGCGCTTCTGGCGCTCGCGGGGGCTTTATAGGGTACACTGTTCGTCTGTACGATGGCGTACGATAAACTTCTGGGAGTGTCAATTTCGTGAGCGAGTGCATTCATTTTGTCGGAATTGGGGGCGCGGGCATGAGCGGCCTGGCGCGGGTGCTGGCCCGGCAGGGCGTCATGGTCACAGGGTCAGACCTACGGGAGTCGCCGACGCTGGCGGCTTTGCGCCGGGAGTCGGGGATCAAGGCAGACGCTGGGCACGCGGCGTCAAATCTCAATGGGGCAACACTGGTCGTCGCCTCGGCAGCGGTCAAGAAAGACAACCCGGAAATGGCGGCGGCGCGGGAGAAGGGCATCCCGGTCATCTCGCGGGCCGCAATGTTGGGGCGGCTGATGGCTGGATATACCAATTCCGTTGCAATTACGGGGACGCACGGCAAGACGACGACGACCGGTATGACGGCGATGGTATTAGAAGCGGGTGGCCTCGACCCGACGGTTCTGATCGGCGGCGATCTGCCTGCCTACGGTGGCAATGCCCGTCTTGGCGGCTCGGACGTGTTTCTGGCGGAAGCCTGCGAAGCCTATGACTCGTTTCTCGATTTGGCCCCGAAGATCGCGGTCGTGACCAACATTGAAGCCGATCATTTAGACTATTACGGCGACTTCGCCAATGTCCTGCGCTCGTTCCGCAAGTTTTTGGGGCAAGTCTCCGGCACGGCGATTGTCTGCGCCACCGACCCCAACATTCCGGCGCTGCTGGCGGAGCTGCGCGGGACGCAGTCTGTCCCAGCAGTTGTTACCTACGCGGTCAATGCCGAGGCTGACTTGACCGCCACGGAAATGGATATTGACAGCGCGACCCCAAGCTACGCGGCGGTCTGGCGCGGGGCGACGCTTGGCCGGGTGCAGCTTCAAGTGCCGGGCCTGCACACGGTTTCTAATTCACTCGCCGCCGTCGCCGTCGGCTTGATGCTCGGCATTACATTCGATAAAATCGTGTCCGGGCTGGCAGGTTTTACCGGCACGGGACGGCGTTTTGAGCGCGTTGGAACCACGGCTTCGGATGTTTTAATTGTAGACGACTACGCGCATCATCCGACCGAGATCAAAGCGACACTCGCCGCTGCCCGCCGTGCTTATGGCGACCGCCGAATTGTCGCCGTCTTCCAGCCGCATCTGCCGTCGCGCACCCGCGACTTCAAGACGGAGTTTGCGGAAAGCTTCGCCGCTGCCGACCATGTCGTGCTGACCGACATCTTTTTGGCACGTGAGTCACCGATCGCCAGTGTCACCGGCGCGGGTCTCGCCGCCCTGACCGCCGACCGCCGGGGTGCGGACTGCGTCACCTATGTCGCCGATAAATCCGCCTTGCCGGCCCGCCTCGCCGAGATCGTCCGCCCCGGCGACCTTGTGCTGACACTCGGCGCAGGCGACATTCGTGCGGCGGGAGAAGGGTTTCTGGCATTATGAGCCGCCTGAAAATCGCTGTCCTGATGGGCGGCACAAGCGCTGAACGCGACGTTTCGCTGTCCACGGGCCGCCAGATATTGAACGCGCTGGACCCAGAGAAATACACGGTCTACGCGCTGGACACGGCCTCCGGGCAGAAATTTCTGCCGTCCGGCGTCACGCAGCCGCTGGGCTTTCTTCATGCGTCCGACGGCACGACGGAGATTACCAGCCTGCCGCAGCTCCCGCTGGCGTCGGAAAAGCCCGATGTTGTGTTTATCGCGCTTCACGGCAAAGGCGGCGAAGACGGCACGGTTCAGGGAATGCTGGAAGTCCTGGGCCTGCGCTACACCGGCAGCGGCGTCCTGGCAAGCGCTCTCGCGATGGACAAAGCCATGTCCAAGCGTGTCCTTACTGCCGCTGGGGTGCGGATGCCGGACGGCATGACCCTCCCGCACGGGAGCCGGATGCAGCCCCGTGCGATGCCGCTTCCGCTGATTGTCAAGCCGAACGCACAGGGGTCTACCATTGGTATGACGGTGGTGCATCAGGAAAGCGAGCTTGACGCCGCGACGGCGCTGGCGTTCCAGCATGACGACACGGTCTTAATCGAGCAGTTTATCACGGGAACCGAGATCACCGTGCCGATCCTCGGCAACGGCCACTTAGAGATTCTGCCGATTGTCGAGATTGTGCCGAACGGCGGCTTTTACGATTACAAAGCCAAATACACGGCGGGCGAGACCGACGAGATTGTTCCGGCCCGCGTTTCCGAAACCGTTGCCGCCGAAGCGCGGCGCATTGCGAAGTTGTGTCACCAAACACTTGGCTGCCGGGGCATGTCCCGCACGGACATGATCGTGACGGCCCAAAATGAGATTTACACGCTGGAAATCAACACCATTCCCGGCATGACGCCGACAAGCCTGCTGCCCCGCTCGGCGGAAGCTGCGAATTACAGCTTCCCGCAGCTTCTGGACAAGCTGATTGCGCTGGCTTTGGAATAGGAGTATGCCGTTGTTGCCGGGATGTGTCAGAAGACCATATATTGAAACGTATGGTCTGATTTTCTTGGAAGAATGCCCATGCACAAGCGGACACATCTCAGATTAGATGACAGCCGGGGCGCTCCCGTATCGGCGAAGCGCCACGGGCGCACACCCCAGCGCAAAGCAAACCGGCGGCGGCGGAACTGGAACCGAACTCTGCAAATCCTGGCCGTGTTCCTCGCGCTCGGCGATCTGGCTGCCCTGGCGCTTGCGCCGGGTCTGCACGTGACTAAAGTGCGTGTTCTGGGGGCGCACACCCTGACCCCGCAGCAGGTGTTCGCCGAAGCGCGGGTACCGAACAGCACCAATGTTCTTTGGATGCTGCGTCAGCCGCTGACCAATCGCCTCGCGGCGGACCCGATAGTTGATCATGCCGAGCGCACGGTGCGCCTGCCGGACACGCTGATTTTGACGGTCACGGAGCGCCGGCCCTACGCGACGCTGGCGTCCGGTGGTCAGTACTGGCTGCTGGACCGCAAAGGCGTCCCTTACCAGCGGTTCGATGCCCCGCTAGCCGGCTTGCCGGTCATCAGCGCCGACCCGGCCGCCTTGCCGGCTGCCTTCGCCCTTGGCAAGCCGCTTTCAGTGGTCTGGCTGCCTGATGCGTATCGCCTGCTGGCGCTGACCCGCAGCGACCCCGTATGGCGAGGCGCAAAAATAGCAGTTGACCAAAACCTGAATTTGTGCTTAAATAATAGGGGCAAACCGCAAGTTCGTCTGGGGCAGGCCGATTCGCTGCGCTGGAAGATGGCGCTTGCCAACGCCGCTTTGTCGGCCTACGGCGGGGCGCTGTCTGCGCGGGCTGCGTACCTTGACGTGAGCTGCCCGCAGCAGCCCGTCTGGCGGCCCCGTGCCGCCGTGAATACAGTTGTCGGAACAGTCGTCAGAAGTAATTGAGGCCGAAAATGGCGTTAGAGATAAATCGCAAGACAGACCGCGTGACGGATATGACCGACCCGCTTCAAGCCGCCCCGCCCCAGGACCGCCGGACCTGGTGGATGACCTTGTTCCTGCTGTGCGCCATTCTCGGCGCGATGCTGGCCCTCTCGGTCCGCACCCAGCAGGCCGTCACCCACGTCGCCACCGTTACTGCCTCGGACATTCTGCAAAAGCAGGTAGATGATTTACAGCGCACGAACAAAGCGCAGCAAAGCCAGATCACCAAGTACGAAAACGGCGCGTCGTCAAGTTCAGCGGAAACGCGGGCGCTGAGCGCGGATCTCAAGACGGCGAAGTTTGCGGCTTGCCTGACCGCCGTGCAAGGTCCCGGCGTGGAAGTCACGCTCAACGACAGCAAGAAGCCGTTTGCCGGTGGGCTGCCCCCAGGGTATGCGCCGCCGAATATTATCCATGACACGGACATAAACGCGACTGTCAACGAACTCAAAGCGGCGGGCGCGGAAGCGGTCTCGGTCAACGACCAGCGTGTCGGTGCAGTCACTCCGATCCGCTGCGCGGGACCGACAGTCTTTGTCAACAACACCGCGCAAACGCCGCCGTATGTCATCAAGGCCATCGGCAACCCGCAGATATTGCAGACGGCGCTGAACTTCCCCGGCGGCGAAGCCGATCAGGTGAAGAACTTTGACAAGGCGATGTTCAGTGTGCAGTCCGCAAAGCGTTTACTCATCCCGGCCGCTGGTGGCCTGATCCAGCCGCAATATGCGCTGCCGGTGATGCCTGAGAAGGCGGCATCTACTGAGAAAAGCGCGGGAGCATAGCGAGTCATGGGCTGGTTTGCACTGCTGGCGGGCGCACTCGGCTTCGGCCTCGTGTATCTATCGGGCGCGGAGTTTCCGGCGAAATACGCTCAGTATTTGTCATTAGCAGCGCTGGCGGGCCTGGACTCCCTGATCGGTGGTGTCCGGGCGGGAACCGAGGGCAAGTTCAAGAGTGATGTGTTTGTATCGGGGTTTCTCACGAACACTCTCTTGGCGGCGTTTCTCGCGTATTTGGGCGACGTGATGGGCCAGCCGCTGGGGCTGGCGGCAGTGGTCGCTCTTGGCGGACGCATTTTCGTGAATTTATCCATTATTCGGCGGCACTGGATGGAAGGCCGCGAAGACACACATAAAAGAGAAGTCGGATTAAGTCCCCCTAGCCCCCAATAATGGGGGAACCGGAAAAGATAGGAAGGCCCGCTCTTATCTTGCTCCCCGCCCTATTCAAACAAGTGGTGGGGGCTGGGGGGAGTCCGGGGCGGCATCTATTTGGGACGGGATGAGGGGAGCAGAGGAGGTGGCGAGGGACTGCGTCGTTGGACTGGACATTGGGACGACAAAGGTTTGCACCGTTGTCGCGGAAATCGAGGAGCCAGGCCGCGTCCGCATCGTGGGGGTCGGCAATTCGCTGTCAAGCGGCATCCGCAAGGGAGTCGTGATTGACATTGACAGCGCCGCCCAAGCGATTGTAGACAGCGTCGACAAGGCCCGCGCTATGTCCGGCTACGAGATCCACCGGGTCGTCGTCGGCGTGACCGGCGAGCATGTCGCGTCGCTGAACTCACGCGGGGTCATTGCCATCACCCACGCGAACCGCGAAATCACCACCGACGATGTCGAGCGGGTCCAGGATCAAAGCCGGGTCATCGTCCTGCCACCCGACCGCGAGATCATCCACGCCATCCCCCGCTCGTACTCCATTGATGGTCAGAACGGCATCCGCTACCCGGTCGGCATGTCCGGTACCCGCTTAGAGGTCGAGACCCACATCGTCACCGGCGCGGTGACTTTTTTGCAGAACGTCGCCAAGTGCGTTCATAAAGCGGGGCTGACCATTGAAGCGACGGTCTTGGAGCCGATTGCGACCGCCGAGTCGGTGCTGCTGCCGGACGAGAAAAACTTGGGGGTCTGCATCGCCGACATCGGCGGCGGCACGACCGACATTGCGATCTTCGTAGACGGCGACATTTACTACTCGTCGGCCATCCCCGTCGGCGGCAACCATGTCACCCACGACATCTCGGTCGGCCTGCGGGCGTCGTTCGACGAGTCCGAGCGGGTCAAGCGCGAGCAGGCCGCCGCGACCGCCGACATCATGGACCCCGACGCCCTGTTCGAAGTCCTCAGCCTCGGCGGCGATGAGCCGCGCCTCCTGCCCCGCCGCATTCTCGCCGAGATTGTCGAGCCACGGATGCACGAGCTGTTTCTGATGGTCCGGCAGGAGATTCTCAAGTCCGGCTACTACAACATGCTTCCTGCCGGGATTGTCCTCTCCGGCGGCGGCTCCCAGCTCCTCGGCTCCGCCGAGCTGTGCCGCGAAGTCACGGGAATGCCCACCCGCCTCGGCAGCCCGCGTGACATCGGCGGCATCTCCGACGACCTCCGCTCCCCCATCTACGCCACTGCCATCGGGCTGGTCCAGTACGGCGCCCGCCACTCCCAGCACCGCCAGCTCCAGCACGAAAACACCCTCCTCGGCAAGTTCCACCGCTTCTTCGCCCGCATCATGTCCCGCGCCCTCGGCACATAAATTACGTTAGTCGGGTATAGTAAGGACGCATGGATGCTTGGAAACAATGGCAGCAAATAGCGCGAGGGTCTCTCATCGCAGCACAGTCGCTCGCGCTGCAAGGCGAAGCACGCTCAAGTGTCAGCCGCGCTTATTATGCAGCGTATCAAGCCGTCACTGCGCTTTTGCTTTACGCGCGGCTGCCGCCCCCGGAAGGGCGCGAAGGCTGGAGCCATGAAGCGACGCCCGACCTGCTGAAAAACATACCGTTGAAAATCTTGAACTCGCAAAGACAGCAAAACTTGACCGAGCGGCTGGAAGTTTTGTACGATCTGCGCCTGAACGCCGATTACCACGGCAATGCCGAGCTTGACAATGATGTCACAGCCGCTGTCCGAAGCGCCACCTTCATTGTCAAAATCGTGGCTGACATCTTACCGGGAGAATAACATGACGATCGTATCAGTGCTGGAAAAAGAAACAGTTGCTTACGCGCCCGAAGAAATCTACGAGTGGCTGCGGGAACAGTCTATAGTTCTAGGCATCGAGATCGTTCTGTATCCCGAAAAAGCCCACATGGAAGGCTACTACTTATACATCCCCACTTACCTGCCGGACGGCAAAGATGCATTTGATTACGCGATCAAGCTGCAAAAGTTTGAAGACGCCTGGAACGATCAAGAGCCGCGCCGCAGTCCGCCGATCAACTTGATTTCCGAGAAAAGCCCGGCGCAGAACCGGATCTGGCAGCGGCTATGGGATTCCCGGATGCGGAAAGACAAAGCCGCCGACGCTGTCGCCGATGCGGTGGACGAAGCCGAGGAGCGGCAGGCGCTGGCGGAGCTGCGGGCGGCGCGGGCGGAAGAAGTGCAGGCCGAAGCCGAGAACGAAGCCTTGAACACGCGCAACGCTGCCTAACATTTGCACTTCTTCTCAATTTGCGGTATTATAAACGATTGCACTTATCAACAAGCACTTATTCACACTTTCAAGGGAGACGAATTTTCTATGGCAGTCGCATACCGCGAGGAACTTACGCCGTTCGCCAAGATCAAAGTTATCGGCTGCGGCGGCGGCGGCACGAACGCCGTCAACCGCATGATTGATGCCGGCCTCACCGGGGTCGAGTTCATTGCGATGAACACCGACATTCAGGTGCTAGACATTTCCGCCGCCGATTACAAATTGCAGCTCGGCGAGAACCTGACACGCGGCCTCGGCGCAGGCGGCAACCCGGAAGTCGGGCGCAACGCTGCCGAAGAGTCGAAAAGCGATATTAAAAAGTCGCTCGAAGGTGCGGACATGGTCTTCATCACCGCCGGCATGGGCGGCGGCACCGGCACCGGATCCGCGCCCGTGATCGCCGAGATCGCGAAAGATTTAGGCATTCTCACGGTCGCCGTGGTCACCAAGCCGTTCAAATTCGAAGGCCCACGCCGCTCGCGGCTGGCCGACGAAGGCGTGGACAATCTCAAAGACAAAGTAGACACAGTCATCATTATCCCGAATGACCGGCTTTTGGGGGTCGTCGAGAAGCGGGCGACTCTCGTGGAAGCGTTCAAGGAAGCCGACGACGTGCTGCGCCAGGGCGTGCAGGGCATCTCGGACATTATCACCATCCCCGGCATCATCAACGTTGACTTCGCCGATGTCCGGGCAATCATGCTGAACGCTGGCACCGCACTGATGGGCATCGGGGTCGCATCCGGCGATCACCGCGCCGTAGACGCCGCCCAGGCTGCGATTGCGTCGCCGCTTCTTGAGACCAGCATTGAGGGCGCCCGCGCCGCCTTGATTAATATTACCGGCGGCCCGGACATGACGCTGGCCGAAGTTCACGAAGCCACCGAGCTGATCCAGCAGGCGACCGACGCCGAAGACGCCAACATCATCTTCGGCATTGTCCAGGACCCCAACATGAAGGACGAAGTGCGAATCACGGTCCTTGCCACCGGCTTCGACCAGCAGCGCCCGATGGCTCCCGTTTCCGCCCGCCCTGCTGCCGTCGCGGTCACTGCCGCCTCCTCCGCGCCCGCCGAAACGGGCCGTGCGGCCCAGCCGGCCCCGGAGCAGCCGTCTCCCCAGCGCCAGGCCGCAGACAACGACGTAGACATCCCTGCCTTCCTGCGCCGCCGCTAAGAGATGAATATGAACGAACTCAGCCTTCAAGAAATTATTGGTGATCCTCAGCGTCTCGATGCCGACCTGCAAAGGTTCCGCAAGGATGCAAAAATGCTGTCGTCTAAGCGAATAAACTTCGCCGAGAAGTACCCCAATCGCTGGGTCGCGATCTACGGCGGCAAGGTTCAGGCGGACGCTGATAGCCTTGATTATCTCCTTGCACGGCTGGATGCTCTGAAAATCCCACGCGGAAAGGCTGTCATCCGCTGCATGAACCAAAGTATGCGTCGAATGATTTTGTATCGGATGATTTTGTAATTGATTATTGGAAGCTTTGGCGATGTTTCCGGCCGTCCTCTCATTGAAGGAAAGATAATCCTGCCCCGGCTGGCTATTGAAGGTGATGTTTCGTTTCTGATGGATGCGGGCGCTGACACCTCTGTTCTGATGCCGAGCGATGCTAAGAATTTAGGCGTTCCATATAACTTGCTGGAAGGCGACCACGAGTGCGGCGGCATCGGCGGCACCGTCCACAGCTTTATCGAACGCGCCATTTCGGTCTTTTCCCATCCCCACCGTACACTCTACGGCTACGATCTAGAAATTGACATTACGCCCTATGACGCCGAGATGGAAGAAGTCCCCTCGCTTCTTGGCCGGGATGTCTTAGACCGCTGGCGGATCGTTTATGACACGTCGGGCGCCGGACTGCGTGCCAAACCACGCTCCGCCGACATCACGATTGACCTGACAAAAAGCGCAGAAACAAGTTAAACCGCAAAACTTCGGCTCCGGCAGCTATGCCGGAGCCGTTTCTTTGCTTCTCGCTGCCAGCGTCGCTCTCACCGGCGATGTATGACGTGGGGGAGATTTTTGTTTGTAAACGAATATGAACGAAACGCAGGCTCTCGCATTAGCCGCTGAAGTGCTGGGCGTTCGGCCAACTGCCGCCGTCTATCAAGCATTTGGGCACAACAGCATGACCTACGAAGTTGTCCTGCCGGAGCGCAGCGTCATAGTCCGCATGAACGAGAATGCTTCAGTGTTTACGGCAACGGAGCGCAACGTTGCGACGCTCGCCGAGCTGGGGCTGCCGGTTCCCGTTGTTCTGGCCTCGGACCTCACACAAACCCACTTTCCCTTTGCTTATCTCCTTCTTGACAAAATTCCCGGCCGTGACTTGCGCTACGAGCTTGCCGGCATGACGCCTATGCAGATAACGCGGCTGGCCGAGCAGATTGCTGACTTTCAACAGCGTGTCATAACGCTGCCACCGGGAACGGGTTACGGCTATGTCGGCCTTGGCGAGACGGGGCCGTACACGTCCTGGTGGGACTTGGTTTGCTCGGAAAATGCTCCAGCGCAGGTGGCCCGCTTTGAGGCTTATCTCCGGCAGGTGCCGCCGGTCTGCTTTTTGGACGACATTACGGTCAAGAATGTTATTGTTCAAGATGGAGAGCTGCAAGGGCTGATTGATTTTGACTGCGTCTGCTACGGCGATCCGCTTTACTGGCTTGCGCTGACAACGGTCGGCGTAGTTTCCGATGTCGGTGAGAAAGGCTTGTTTTACATCAGCGAGCTAAAGCGTCTTTGGAGCTTGACTTCCGAGCAAAAGCAGGTGCTGGCGTTTTACTGTGCTTTCATGGCGCAGGACTTTGTGCGACGAGCAACGGCGGAAGAGACGCCAGAGTGGAACGTGCGAATGCAGGTGGCTACCGAGAAGTGGCTTGCGGCGTGTGCCGACTGAGGGCAGTTTGCTCTGCACATAAAATGTGGTCACAGATGGTGTCGGCGTTCAGCCCGGTGTGGCTCTTCTGGGTGTCTACAATGAGGATGAACTCGACGTTGACAGGCTTGGGCGAGAAACGCTGAGAACTGACCCGGTAGCGCTTGTACTGCTGGGTCACGAAATCCGTTTGCCCGCGCCGCAGACACGCTTCGACGAGGGCAAGAAGTGGAATTGTGCCGTCAGTGCTATAACTGGTGAGAATGTATTTGGCGTCCAACGACTGCAAGAGCGCGTTGTAAGCGGATACGGCAGAAGCGCGATGGTTGTAGGAACTGCGCCGGTCTGTGCGCCAGTCTTCGCGGATGGCGGCTTTGTTGCGGCCTTCGATTTGCTGTGTGAGCGGCGGGTGGTCCCAGAGCGTAAGCGTGTTCAGGACATGGTAATTGCTGCCGTAGGGGTGCTGGTTGTAGGGCGGGTCAAGATAGGCGATGTCTACAGTTTCGCCGCTTTCCCGTAACTTTCCGGCCAACTGCTCCGCGTCCATTCGATAAACTGTGTTCTCCTGCCCGTTGTCATAAAAGACGGCGGGCTTAGGCTGGAACTGCGAGAGGATGCGGTACAGCGCGGTTTTAGTCTGTCCGCCCCAGCCGTTATGAAAGCCTTTGAAGACGCCGCTGGTGTTGCTGGTGTAGCAGGCTTGATAGAGCATAGGGGCCAGCAAACAGGACATTTCAAGGTCGGACAGCAGGCCGTCCGTCCGCCACTGTTCAATCTGCAAACGCATGGCGTCTATCCGCATTCCGTTGGAGTGCGTATAAAACAGGCGCTCTTTGCGAATGTCGTAGTGATCATCGTCGTCGGGGCAGAGGTGACGGGTGATCCAGTCTTCGATCGGCACAATGGAATTCAGCGCAGCGATGGCGTTCTCATAGCCGCCGAAGCGGGTGAAGGCTGGAGCCGAATTGCAAGTGATGTAGCATTGGTTAATCTGTTTCGCGTAAGGCTCCCAATCGTTGGAAATGACCCGGAACCCCTGCTTTTTTGCCATGCGCGAGACGACGCCGCTGCCGGCGAACAGGTCCAAGAACGTGCCGTTGGGGAGAACTTCGGTTTTGGCGATGGCCTGATTAATCAGCCCCAGCAGCTTGCGCTTGTTGCCGATGTACGGGATCAACTGGTGGAAAACGTACTCGCGGGTGCGAAACGCCGAATGGTCCCCTCGCCCATAGCTGTACTCTGGGGCATTCATATTACGAGCTTTGCCCGTTCCGCAGCGTCTGCGGCGCGTCTGGTTGGGGAACCGTGCCGGTTGTTGCGGACTTTGTTTCCAGGCGACTGACGCGGCTTTCCATACGGTTCAGTGCTTCATCAAACGAGATGTCGAACTGGTGACTCGTGCTTTGCATCTGCTCCATCTGCTGCCGCATCGCTCTCATTTCGGCTAGAACCTTGTCTTCGGAGACAACACCGCGTGTTTCCAGCGGCTGCCCGCGCTGCACATCCAGCTTGCGGTGTTCTAGTTTCGCCCTCGCCGACGCCCAGATCACCATCGCGATCCCGCCAAAGACGGCAAGCGGCTGCAAGACATCGCTAATAAATTCGTGGCCCATGACTTTCTCCTAACCCTGCCCAAGCCGCTGACGCGGCTCTTCTAACGGATACCGCGCGGACTGTCCAGCGGTCTTGCTCTCGATGCGGCAGAGGCGCTCTTCCAGGCGCTGCACAACTTGATCGTTGGTCATGTCGTACTGGGTCGTCGTGTCGCGCAAAGCGGCGATCTCGGCCCGCAGCGCTTCAAGCTGCTTCCCGACATCGCTGCTTTGGCCCTTCTGCGCTTTTAGCCGAAGCTCCATCCGCCGCTCCGACGATTTGAGGACAAGCTGCACGATGCCGCTGCCGATGCCCAGCACAATGGCGCTCAGGGGGATGAGCAGCACAAGCACGATAATGTCAAAAATCATCTGTCCCAACGGTCTGCCTCCCCGCCTCCACAGCTTCTTCGTCTACAGCTTCGCGAAGTTCCGTAAAATTGCCAGGCCGACCAGGCCGGACTTTTCCGGGTGGAACTGGGTCGCCCAAACATTGCTCCGGTGCAGCGCCGAGCAGAACGGCAAGCCGTATTCGGTGGTCGCCGCGCTGTCGGCGGGGTCATCGGGCGTGCAGTAGTACGAGTTCAAGAAGTAGGCCATCGGCGACGCACCGGGCAGGTCCACGCCGAGCGGCGAACCGGGCGCGAACTCTAAAGTGTTCCAGCCGATCTGCGGAACTTTAAGAGTCGTGCCTGCCGGGAAGCGCTTGACCCGGCCCGGCACGAGGTTGAGGCCGGTTATGCCTTGTTCGCCTTCTTCGCTTGTCGTCAGCAGCACCTGCATTCCGACGCAGATGCCTAAAAACGGACGACCCGATGCGACAAATTCCCGCACAATGGTGTCGGTGCCGGAGCGCCGGAGCGAGTGCATCGTCTGGTCAAACGTGCCGTCGCCGGGCAGCACGGCCTTGTCGGCGGCGGCCACGGCGGCAGGGTCGTCGGTGACGAACGCCCCGTCCATGCCGGCCTTGTGGAAGGCTTTTTCGACGCTCCGCAGGTTGCCCATGCCGAAATCAATAATGGCGACTTTCATGTGAACCTCGGAACCCACCCCGTCACAAGTGACTCCCCTCCCGAAACGGGAAGGGGCAGAGGTTGTTGTTGATAGCTTAGCTCAGAACTCTTTGTCCGCCCGCTTCGGGAGGACAGGCACTTGTGCCAGGTGGGTTCACCGCACCCACTGCCGCTTCAGCGGGTACACGGCTTTTTCTCCCGACAGCCGCAGGTCCGCCCGGCGGATGGCTTCTTCGGCGATGGCTTCCTGGGCGGCGGTGGAGACTAAAGACATCCAAACTAGCTCATGGTCGGTCGCGCCGTGAATGGAATAGGCCCGGCTCTGGTCCAGTCGCTGCACGTTGTCCCAGGGAACGTCCCGACGACCGAAAATGGACCGCTGATGCAGGCCATCCTCATCCACAGTCAGCGTGAAAGTCCAGCACAGCAAAGCCGCGCCGAAAAAGACCAGGAACGGCAGGGCCAGCGCGAGAATAGCCTGGGTTTGATGCCGGGGGATGGCAAGGCCGAGGCCGATGACCCCAACCATTGCAAACAAAACTGCGCCCATCCGGTACGAAAGGTCGGCGGCAAAGGAGCGTGGGAACGTGATGGCTGCCATCAAAGTACCCCTTTGGTGCTGGGGATGCCGCTGACACGGCTGTCGAGGCGCTTCGCCATGTCCAAAGCCCGCCCGAAGGCCTTAAATGCGGCTTCGGCGATGTGGTGCGAGTTTACCCCGCGCTTCTGCTCGAAGTGGAGGGTCAGGCCGGCATGGGCGGCGACGGCCCGGAAGAACTCCGGGACAAGCTCAGTATCGAAGGTCCCAATCTTCGCCGATGGGAACGAGAAGTCATGGAACAGCAAGCCGCGCCCGCTCCAATCAAGGGCGCAGGAGACCAAAGCTTCGTCCATCGGCAGCAGCGAGAAGCCGTAGCGGGCAATCCCCACTTTGTCCCCGGCGGCTTCGCGCAGGGCTTCCCCCAGCGCGATTCCGATGTCCTCGACCGTGTGGTGATCGTCAATGTGCAGGTCGCCGGTCGCCTGGACCGTCAAATGCAGCAGGCCATGCCGGGCGACATGGGTGAGCATATGGTCGAAAAAGCCGACCCCCGTGACGATCTCGCTGCCGCCGTCGCCGTCCAAAGCCACCGACAGCGTGATTTGTGTCTCGGAAGTCTGCCGCGTCCGCGCTGCTGTGCGTTCTTGTGTCATAGTTACTGCTGTCATCGTTAATGCATTGTACCAAACAAGTGGTCCCTTTTCAAATCTCGCCGCGCCTTATAATCATGCAGCAGACAGAAAACACAGACAGAGAGCTTGTGCGCCGCACGTTGGCGGGAGATAAGCTGGCGGCGGGGCGGCTGACTGAGCGGCACCGGTGGGCTGTTCTCGCGCTGGCGCTCCGCACCCTGGGCGACGCGGACGACGCACAGGATGTGGCGCAGGAGGCGCTGGTATACGCGGTGCAGCGGCTGCCGGAGCTGCGGGACGTGGACCATCTGACCGGCTGGCTTCGGCACATCACGCTGTCGCTGTGCGCCGATTACCGGCGGCGTCGCGGCACACGCCGTCTGGGAGAGCCGCTCCATGTGCTCAATGAAGCCGCCGAAGAGGTGAACTATGCCGAACGCTATACGCTGCGTCAGGCGGTCGCCGGTCTGCCCCCGGCCCATCAAACAACGTTTCTGCTGCATTATGTTGGGGGCTGGTCGCGGGAAGAAGTCGCGTCCATCCTCGGCATTCCCCTGAACACTGTCCGCAGCCGCTTGTCAGCGGCAAAGCGGACTCTTCGCGCCGGACTTCCGGGCTTTGTCCCGGCGGCGCTCGCCAAAGGAAACCCGATGCCTACTAATACGACACTGGCCGACACATTTGGCCTGTCTGAGCTTCAGCGCTCGCTCATTAATACCGCGTTCCCGAACGCCCGCATTCTCTCGGTTCAAGCCGATATCGAACCCTGGATGCCGTTTAGTCCGCGTGTTCGCCTGGCCCTCCCGGACGGCACCGAAACCGCCGCCGACTTTCGCGGCGACCTTGACCCCGCCCGTGCGGCCCTGCTGCCGGTGCTGGAACGCCTCGGCATTCCCGGCCCGCGCCTGCTGGCCGGGCCGGTCCCGCGCCCTGCAAATCAGCGTGATGTCGAGAACTGGAACGGCGCGGACTTTTTGACTCTCTGCGAGCCGCCGCGCGGCGAAAACCTGCTGCTGTGGGCGCTCGGCGGGACGCCGCACCGGACCCGTCTCGCGACGGAGCGGGCGTTTGAAGCGATTGACCGGCTGCAAGGCGTTACCACCGCCCTGCAAGCCGATCCCGCCGGCGCAGCGCTGGAACGGCGGACACTCGCCGATGAAGCGGCAATACTCACGGAAGATGCCCGGTGGAACAGTGACCCGTGGCTGGCGGAAGAAGGACACGCCCGGACGCAGTGGCTGCAAGACCCGTGGTTTGCCGACGCCCTGCGGAAAGTGCAGGCCGCGCTCCCAGCAATCACCATCCCGCTCGTTTACACTTCCTACGGCCACTTCTTCCCGCTGTCTTATCGGATTACGGCAGAAAGCGCTTTTGATGAACCATTCGGCGCACCGGGAGACCCGGCGTACCAGAAGAACCCGCTGGCCGAGTTCGTGCAGCCTTTCGGCCACTACGGCGACCCACTGCTGGGCCTAGCGATGGTCTGGGTCTACGACTGCTACCCGTTCGTGCATACGGGCTTTGTCGAGCAGTTTCTGTGGCGGCGCGGCGTCAGCAAGCGCGAGTTCGCGCCCCGGCTCGTGCTGACGGCCCTGCAAATGATCGCTCGTGACCTGCCGCTGGAACGTCCGGCTGAGGGAAGCACTTACTGGGACAGCCTGCATGGGTGGGCCACCCAGGGGCTTGAGTGGATGACCCTGCCCTGAGCGGCAGGGCTTTGAAGGGCAATTCCCCGCCTGCGCGGGCATCAGACAAGTTCGGTTTCTTTGCCCGCGCAGGCGGGGATTTGCCTTTTGAAGCACGGGGGTTCAGCCCCGTGTTTCCCGTGCTCTCATTCCCCGTTCACCCAGTCCAGCGCCTCGTTGACATCGGACGCAATCACATCCGCGCCCGATGTGCGAAACAGGCGCTCGTTGGCCGTGCCTGCCGGGCCGGTCAGCACTTGGATGGACAAAAAGCGGGCGTCGCCGACCGGCGCGTTGTTGAAGCGCTGAACGGTCCGCAGATCGTCCCAGGTGTCGCCGAGATACACGGCGTTTGTGAAGCCGAGCCGTTTTGCCAAGGTCAGCAGGCCGCCGGGGTGGGGCTTCTTGAAGCCATCGCGCTGGGTGATGATGTTGTCTTCAGGAATGCAGTCCAGAAGGCCGCACAATTCTAAGCCGAACTTCGCTTCTTCAAAGCTCCGGCCCGTATAGATGCCTAAGATCTTATCGCCGGGCAGCTTGGATAAGTCCAGCAGCGGCACGTCCCGGTTGATATAGCCGGGGCCGGTGTAGAGGGTCGGCGTGAAGCCGTAAATGCGCTCGGAATGCTCTCCGGCGAACATTTCGAGAAAGACCTGCTTGATCAAATGCTTGCGGTAATCGGTTTCCACGGCCAGCTTGTCGTCGCGAGTCAAATGCTCCATCAAGATGTCTTCAGCGGCTTTGACCCCGCCGCCGCGCTCTTTAATTCGGGCGGCGAAACGGTTCAAGTTCGGCTGCAAGACGTTCAGCGTCTCCGGGGATGCGCTGGGATTTTCCCGGCCTTTGGCGACATAGAACAGGACGAGGGCATAGGACAAGTCCAAATCGTCGTTGAAGCCCCCGGCGTTCTTGAACAGCTCAATGTCGGCGGAGGTCAGCAGGTCGTCGGGCGCAGGCCAGCCTAAGATGGTCCGCAGGTAGTAGGGGACCGCCAGGCAGTTAACGACCCGGATGGACTGCGACATGTCAATCAGGACGCCGTCCATATCAAAAATGACGGCGTCTATTTGGGAGCGGAGAGCCTGCGCGTTGGGTGTTGTGTAGATCATGATGGTTTAGAAAATAACCGGCACTGGAAGTGCCGGTCTACTTTTGCGTGAAAGTCGAGGCGACTAAAGAATAGGAACAGCCTAATCTTATCGGCATTTAGTCGCTTCGACTTTCATTCAACAATAGACCGGCACTTCCAGTGCCGGTGCCATTCGCTCCCCGCATCCTTGCCGCCGCCGCATGACCGTCGAAGCCTTCCGCTTCGGCGAACCGGGCGACCTCTTCGGCGGCTTCGGCGGCGGCCTGCTTTGAGTAATAAACAACGCTGGTCCGTTTCATAAATGTGTTCACCGACAGTGGTGACGAGAACCGGGCCGCGCCGGCGGTCGGCAGGGTATGCGACGGCCCCGCCCAGTAGTCGCCGACGGACGCTGACGTATGCTCGCCCAAAAGCACCGCCCCGGCGTTTTTGACCAGCGGCAGGGCGGCCAGCGGCTCGCGCACCATCAGCTCCAAATGCTCCGGGGCGAAGACATTCGACAGTTCCAGCGACTCTTCCAGCGATTTCGTTTTGACAAAAATCAGATTGAGCGCCGTCGCGTCTAAGATTTCTTTCCGGGACAGCTCCGCCCGCTGCCGGGACAGCTCGTTTTTGGACTTTTCGAGTACGTCAAGCGAGTGGCAGAACAAAACCCCCCGGTTGTCGTGTCCATGTTCGGTCTGGGCCAGAATGTCGGCGGCGACCAGCGCGGGCTTTGCGTGTTCGTCGGCAATGACTCGCCACTTCCGACGGCCCCGCCAGCATGTCTATGGCGCACTCGCCGTAGACCAGCTTTTTGGCGATATTGACATACTGGTTGCCCGGCCCGACAATCACATCGCACTTCGGCACGGTCTCGGTTCCGTAAGCCATCGCCGCAATCGCCTGCGCCCCGCCGATCTTGAACACGCGGCACTGGCCGCCGTATTCTTCCACATCTAGAACCGCAGTGCTAATCAGTGGCGAAACTTCTCCTGCTTTGTTGGAAGGGGTGCAGAAAACAATGTTTCGCACGCCTGCTATCGCGGCGGGCCGAAGTCCAGCCATGAGTACCGTGCTGGGATAAAGTGCTTTGCCGCCAGGAATATACACGCCAACAGTTTCTACAGGCTGTATCATCTGACCTAAAACCACCGCCGCATCCAGAGCGTGCATGTGCATCCACGATTGAAGATGGCCTAGTTCAGCACGATGAAATTTTTTGATGTTCTCCGCAGCATAACTCATAGAGCAATGAAGAGGAGTTTCGAAGAGTGACTCATGGTCATTCATGAGAATCTCGACGGGAACTTCCAAGCCTTCAACCGTCGCGTCCGGCCAGTCGAAGCGGCGGGTGTAGTCGAGAACGGCGGCGTCGCCGCGTGCTTTTCACGTCGTCTAAGATGCCCCGGACGACGGCTTCGATTTGGGCGTTTTTGGCATGGTCGCGGGCGAGTCAGGGCGGCATGGATGGCTTCGGGCGGGTCGTGGGCAGTGTCGAATTGGCGCATGATGGAGGGATTATACCCTACCCCCCTCCTTGCTTCGCTCATTCTTCGCGACGCAGGGGTTCTCCCCAGAGAGGAGGACAAAGAGCCTCTATCCGTAGATTTTGCCCCCTCCCCCTGGGGAGGGGGTTGGGGGGTGGGTTCCCCTTGCCAACCCGCCCCCCGCCCCGGTATAATCAAAGCGCCATTCTTACGGACTCATTCGGAACAGCAAGCGGACACTGCCGAAACACGGCGGGGAAAATTATGGGGAGCAGGGCGCATGAGAGAAAAAACCGAAATCAAGCTGTTTGCGGGGACCGGGAACCCGAAGCTGGGGCAGGAAATCGCCGACTGGCTCCAAACGCCGCTCGGTGATGTGCGGATCAGCCGCTTCTCCGACGGCGAAACCTATGTGCAGTACGAAGAAAGCGTTCGGGGTGCGGATGCGTTCATTATCCAGCCCACCTGCCCGCCGGTGGACACCAACCTAGTCGAATTGTTGATCTTGATTGACGCCATGCGCCGGGCCAGCGCCGACCGCATCACGGCGGTGCTGCCGTACTTCGGCTACGCGCGGCAGGAGAAAAAAGACCGGCCCCGCGAGGCGATCACGGCTAAACTGATCGCGGATGTCCTGACGGCGGCGGGCGCGGACCGGATTATCACAATGGACCTGCACGCCGACGCCATTCAAGGCTTCTTCAATATCCCGCTGGACCACCTGACCGCGCGGGGCATGTTCGCCGACTACTTCCAGCACAAGCATCTGGAAAATGTCGTCATTGTCTCACCCGACGAAGGCCGGGTCAAGCAGGCCCGCAAATTAGTGCGTCAGCTCAACGCCCCGCTGGCGGTCGGCTACAAGTTCCACGAGGCGCACGGCCACACGGAGATCACCGATCTAGCCGGCGATGTCAAAGGCAAGACGCCGATTATCTTGGAAGACATGATCACCACCGGCGGCTCGATTATCGAATGCGTCAATACGCTGGTTGAGCATGGCTGCAAGCCCGAAATCTATGTCGCCGCTACCCACGGCGTTTTGACCAACAACGCCGTAGACCGTCTCAACGACCACCCGGCGATTGCCGAAGTCGTCATCACCGACAGTGTCCCGCTTTCTGCTGATCGGGAGCGCCCCAAAATTACTCAGCTTTCCATCGCATCCCTGTTCGGCGAGGCCATCCACCGCGTCAACCAGGACATGAGCGTTTCCAGCTTGTTCGACTAGAAAATGCAAAATTGTGACCATTATTACACTATAACTGACTGATGAGCAGACCAAACTGCTTGCTGAAGAAGCAAAGCGGTTAAGTTTGACGATGCAGGAAGTCGCAGCTCGTCGTCTCTTTGACGGACGGCAGTCCACAAGTGAAGAGGGCAGTATGGAGTTTGAAGAAGCGATGGAATACGTCTTCCAGAAGAACTCTGAACTGTACCGGCGGCTGGCATGATCCGTTATGTGACGCTGGAACAAGTGTGCCGACTTCAAGAACGTGCGCTGGTGGACAAAGGCGGGATGCCCGGCGTCCGTGATGCAGGCGCGATTGAGTCTGCGTTGCACAGCCGCAGATGACGTTCGGCGGCGAAGATTTGTATCCGACACTGGCAGAAAAGGCCGCCGCGCTGGGCTTCTCGCTCATCAAAAATCATGCGTTTGCAGATGCCAACAAGCGCGTCGGTCATGCCGCAATGGAAACTTTTCTGCTGCTCAACGGATGTGAGTTCGCCGCTGATGTGGATGAGCAGGAGCGGGTCGTCTTCGCTGTCGCAGGCAGCAAAATGGCGCGCGAAGAGTTTACCGAATAGGTTGGACAGCACATTATCAAGAGGGCGAACTATGACAACTCTGCCAATGGCACTAAAGGATGACAATGCTCGAAGATATGTGCCGCGTCAGCGCAATCCATTAAACGTGGATGGGCTATTTTACACGGAAGCCAATATCTGCCTCGCCTGCTTGCTGCCCGAAGCGGAAGCGCCGGAGCTGTTGGGCTTCGAAGAGAACTTAGACAACCCAGAGTATGGGTGCTTTTTCAAGAAGCAGCCGGAAACTCTGAAAGAATTAGAACACGCTTTCATGGCAATGGCCGTAAGCTGCATGGATGGTTTGCGTTATGGCGGCACCGACCCTGCGATTTTGCGCCGTCTGCGAGAACTTGGCATGGAAGGCCAGTGTGACTTTCCGCTGCCTATGTGACACTGTGACATAACGTGTGACACTGTGACACAAGACGTGCCATAAAGGAACTTGAAATGCCCCTGTACGATTTCCATACCCATTCGTTCTTTTCCGACGGGGCGCTGCTGCCGATGGAGCTGATCCGCCGCGCCCAGGTCAATGGTTACACGGCGATGGCAATTACCGATCATGCATCGGCGTCGAACATTGAAGAGCTGGTCGAGAAAGTGACCCGCGACTGCGATTTGGCCTGGGAAGAATGGGGCTTCCGGGTGCTGCCCGGCGTCGAACTGACCCACTGCCCGCCGCGCTCCATTGCGCGGCTGGCGGCACGGGCCAAAGCCGTCGGGGCGAAGATTGTGGTCATCCACGGCGAGACATTGGTGGAACCCGTGCCGCCGGGGACGAATCGGGCGAGTGTCGAATGTCCTGACGTAGACGTTCTGGGCCACCCTGGACTGCTCACCGAAACTGAAGCCGCGCTTGCCGTGGCAGAACGGCGTTTATTTAGAGATTACCTCCCGCCGGGGCCACTGCCTCGGCAACGGCAACACCGTGGTATTGGGCCGGGCGGCAGGCGCGAAGTTTCTGGTCAACTCCGACACGCACTCGCCGGGCGACCTGCACACCGAAGCGTTTGCCCGCACAGTGGCGCTCGGCGCGGGATTGACTGCCGAGGAGACCGATAGGGCGCTGTACGAGAACCCGAAAGCGCTGCTGGCGGGGGTGGAAACGCGGTTTGTGTAGGGAAAGTGTGACAAAGAAGCGTGGAAATGAAGAAAGCGTGGGATTGAAATCCGACGCTGTGGGGCGAAGCGCCTGCCGTTCACCTGCGTGGACGAAGAATAGAACGCACAAGGAGCAGGATAAATAGGTGTTTAAATAGGTCTTTCTTGTACCCGCGAAGGCGGTTACTGGGCGCTTCGCCCCACAGCGTCGGATTTCAATCCCACGCTTCTTCCCCCTATTTTTCTGTGAGACATTATGACGACTGAGAATCTGCTGCAAATTGAGAACTTGGAAACGGCGTTTGGGCGCGAAGGGCGCGGGCCGGTCGCGCGGGCGGTGCGCGGGGTATCGTTTGGGGTCCGCAAGGGCGAGACGCTGGGAATTGTGGGAGAGTCAGGGTCGGGGAAAAGCGTGACGGCGCTGTCCATCCTGCGGCTAATCGCGTCGCCGGGACGGATCACGGGCGGCCAGATTTTGTTTGATGGGGAAGATTTGCTGGCGCTCCCGGAGCGGCAGATGCGGACGGTGCGGGGGGCGAAGATCGCAATGGTCTTTCAGGACCCGATGACCGCGCTGAACCCGACGCTGACTGTCGGGGACCAGATTGCGGAGACGATTTTGGCCCATCAGAAAGTGTCGCGGACGGAGGCGCGGGCGCTCGCTTTGGACTGGCTGACACGGGTGCGCGTTTCCCTGCCGGAGCGCCGGATGCGACAGTACCCGCATGAGCTGTCCGGGGGGATGCGCCAGCGCGTGATGATCGCGATTGCCTTCTCCTGCCGCCCTGCGCTCCTGCTGGCCGACGAGCCGACAACGGCGCTTGACGTGACGGTGCAGGCCCAAATTTTAGACCTGATGGACGAGCTGAAAGCGGAGCTTGGCACGGCGATTGTCCTGATTACCCACGATTTAGGCGTGGTCCGGGAGCGCTGCGACGATGTGGCAGTCATGTATGCGGGGCAGATTGTGGAATATGCGTCGTCCGCCGACCTGTTTTCCGACCCGAAGCACCCCTACACGCAGTCCCTGCTGGCGTCGCTGCCCGACTGGCGGCGGGCGTCCACCGGGGAGCCGCTGCCGTCGCTGCCCGGCCAGCCGCCGAGTCTGACTGCTATCCCGCCCGGCTGTCCCTTTGCCCCCCGCTGCCCCCAGCGCTTCGCCCCGTGTCCGTCCGTAGTTCCCGCCAATACGCCCCTGGAAGATGGCCGCACGGTGCGCTGCCTGCTGTACGAGGATCGCGACGACAAGCCGACTTAACTGTGTGTGGTACACTGCGGCTATGATTAGTGTCAAAACAACCGCCCCTGTCGGGCCGGATGGAACGCTGAGTTTGGCCGTGCCGACACCTCTGCGCGAGACCGATGTGGAAGTGATGGTTGTGGTTCAGCCCGTCGCGCTGCCGGCACGCGGCTGGCCGCCCGGCTTCAACAGGATAATCTTGCACTTTTGATTCAATTCTTTCTGCCGTTTCTGTCTCTGCCGTTCGATGATGTCGCGGCGGAAATCTGCGGCCGCATCCGCGCAGCACTGGCAACTGCCGGTACTCCTATCGGTCCGTATGACTTTGAGAGCGCCGCGATTGCACTGGCGAACACTCTCACGCTGGTGACGCACAACACCCGTAAGTTCAGCCGTGTCCCCGGTCTGCTTTTGGAAGACTGGGAAACTTAAGGGGTGCCTGCGGGGGAAAGTAGGCTGAAATACGAATCTTAGGCAACTTAATCTTGACAATTTTTGATAACCCATGTTATAATCGGGAACGCAAGGGAAATCAGCCCTGGCATGTCTGAAGCACTTCCGCAGACAGAAGACTCTTGCAGAAAACACTCTCGCAGATCGAAACTTTCGAGGAGGCAAGAAGGCAAGACATGTTAAACGGGAAAGTCAAATGGTTCAGCGACTCTAAGGGCTACGGATTTATCGAGGTCGCGGGCCGCAAAGATCTGTTTGTCCATTTTTCGGCGATCCAGAAAGAAGGCTATAAAAGCCTGGCGGAAGGGGAAGACGTCGCGTTTGAAATTGAAGATGGTGATAAGGGTCCGCAGGCCGCTCAGGTCGTTTCCCTGGCCTCACCTGCCCTGAACGCCGCCGAGCCTATCCCCGCGTAGACGCTTTTCCACAAGCACTCTTTTATCCGATTTCAGGAATGCCCCGGCCTGTGCCGGGGCGTTCTCTGTTTGAATTCACCCAACTTTCGGTAAGTATTTGCTATGCCCTCGCTCCAGAAAACTCCTGTGCCTCGCACCCATGTCATCAATGCTGATGCCGACCGGCGGCTGGCGCGGATCGCGCTGTCATTCGGCGCGGTCGTCTTTGCCCTGCTGGTACTGACGACATTTGCCGTGCCGTACGCCAATGCCAAGTATCATCTGCCGACTGTGCCGATGGCGATCTTGAACGGCCTCAGCCTGCTGGTTGTCCTGGTACCATTCTACTTCGGCATCTATAAGCTCTTCCAAGCGCGTCTTGAAATCGGGCGCGAGCGGGTGCAGGCGCGGGCTTGGACTGAAGCCGTCGCCGCGCTGGAACCGTTTTCCGCCCCCACCCAGCGCTTTTTAGACGCTTCCGGCGAGGCGCATTATCTGCTGGGCCAAGCCTATGCGGGTGCCGGCGACAAGGTCCGGGCGGAAAAAGTACGGGCCTTTGTGCGCCGCAAGACCGGCAGTCCGTGGGCAGAGAAACTTCAGCCGGGCAAAGGGCCGGGCCTCTCCCGCACGGCATCCCGTTCAAGCGCCAAATCCAACGCGAAAGTCTACGATGCCCAGGAAGAGGGGCAGGAGAAACGGCCCACACCGCCGAAGACTAAGCCGCGGCGACGGTTTTAGCTAAAGGACACCCGGCTTTAAAAGGCCGGCCTAAGAGTTCGCAAAGGCCCTCCGGGCCTGGAATTCAGCCTCCGAACACTCCACGAGACAACGTTTATGGACATCACCGAACGCTACACGACGCAGGACGGGCGGCAGTTTTTGATCCGTTTGTCCTACAATGAACGCATCAAAGACGCCGATCCTGGCACGGCATTTATCCGCAGCCTCGAAGTCACTGACCGCGAGACCAACACGCCGGTGATGGTGCCGGCCAATGCGTCCAAGTTCTCGACTTACGAGAACTTCACGAACTTCGGCGGCTACACGGCGATCAACTACTTCGGCTCCCGCGAGACCGCAATCGAAGGGCTGCGGACAAAGGTGCTGACGCGCGTGGAAGATTACCTAGAGAAAAGTTCTTAGAAAGAATGGACACCTCATGTCCGATACTATAGTGGCAGGCGAAAAGAAAGCGGAAAAAGCGCCCTCGCTGCAAGCGCAGACAATGGAGTTGGGAAAGACGCTAAAAGCGATCTCCGACCGAGACCCGTCGGGAACACCCACCCCGCAGGCCGCCGCCGTCTTTGCCGGTTGGCTCGCCGCCGCCGGGCCGACCTCCCGCGAGCCGACCTATTTGGCCGATGTCGCCGACAATTACGACGTGTTCTTGAACACCAACAAAGACTTGTTTGAGCTGTTCGACATTTTAGATAACTATATCGAGATAGACGACGATGACGTGCCGCCGGAGCCGCGTACCTACATCGGCCTGCCGATGAGTTCGTAAGAGCCCCTCCCTGTTAGGGGAGGGCAAAAGGCCCTGGAAGGGTAATACGAGGCGAATATCCCGGCTCCGATTCTTCCCTCAAGCCCTTCCCTAACAGGAGAGGGACCCTGCGAAGCAAGGCGGGAGGGGTTCCTCTCTGAAAGACAAGCCGCCTGTGGTTCCTGTGTTTGAGCAGAAAAAAGTGGTCTCGCTGTTTGTCGTGCTGGCCTACTTCGGCCTGGCGCTGCTGGGCCTCTTTTTGTGTTATGCGCTGCGCGACTTGTTCCCGCCATTTCTCGTCGCCGGCATGATTGCGCTGACGCTGACCCCCGAAGTGGACCGGCTGGAGCGGCAGGGGATGTTTGGGAAGCGGTTCCCGCGCGGCCTTGCCATCGGGGTCATTTACGCGCTCTTTCTCGGCATCTGTGTGCTGATTGTCAAAGGGCTAACGCTGGTCAGCGGGCAGATGACCGACCTTATCAACCTTTATGTCCCGAAGCAGCTGTACGGCTCGCCGCATGATGTCGCGCTGTTCGCTGCTGGCTGGATGGAATCACACCAGGTCCCGGCGGTGGTCCGGCCCCCGCTGATCAACCAAGCGCGTCATGTGCCGGAGCTGCTGGGAAACGGCCTCAAGTGGTTTGGGGACAATCTGCCGGGGCTGGCGGGGAACCTGGTCTGGGTCGTCATTGTCCCGATCATCACGTTCTTTCTCCTGCTGGACTTCAACAAAATCCTCGGAAAATCGCTGCTTCTGGTCGCCAAACACAAGCGCGAGGGCATCCTCGCGACCGTGACCGACATTATCGCAGTCTTCGGCAGCTATGTCCGGGGCGTGCTGACAGTCATGGCGCTGGACATCTGCGTCATTTTCGCTGTCTTATGGTTTGCGGGCCTGCGGGATTACGCGCTGACGCTGGCGATCACGGCGGGTCTGCTGTATACCATTCCCTACTTTGGGGCGCTCGTGTCGACGATTCTCATCGGCCTGGTCGCGCTGGCGACGCACGGCCTTGCCGTGGCGATTATTGTTGTCTTGATCATGATCTTCATCCATCAAGTCGTTTTTGACAACATTCTTGCCCCGCGCATCATCGGCGGCAGCGTCAATCTGCATCCGCTCCTGACCCTGATTTCCCTGATGGCGGGCGGGACTCTGTTCGGCATCGGCGGAACATTGCTGGCCGTGCCGATTGCCGCTGCGATTCAGGTCATTCTGATCCGTCTGTTCCCGCAGTTCAAGACCGACGTGGTCGCCGTCCGCCGTGCGGCAAGCGTGGTGCAGAAGACGATTGCGAAAGACACGGAGAGCGCCGCGCCGAGTGTCCGCAAAGACGACACGGCTTCGGCGCTTCAGCGGGAACAGGAGACGGCCCGCACCGAAGCTAAAGAAGCGCAGGTGCTGCCGTGAACTGAGTGAACGCATGAACGAGGAGTTGAAAACTCCTCGCTAGGTCAGGCGTCCTTCGGACGGAGGAACGAACAGCCCATGCCGGCATCTGTATCCTTCACTCGGAGAGTGCCTCTCCCAGCGAGGAGTTTTCAACTCCTCGTCCTTTGTCCAAAGCACACTACCCCGCCGCCACGCCCCAGATTCCCGTCAGCGTCTCGCCCGGAACCAGTGTTACCAATCCCCACTCCGCATAGTTGAACGCATCTGCCCCGCAGGTCATCGGCTCGATAGCGAGTGACTTGCGCCGATGATCGTCCGGCAGCGGATCGCCGGAATACAGTACAGTGTAATCAAACGCCGCGTCCATCCACACCGTCACCGCCGTTTGCGTTTCGCTGTCCGACAGCCGAATGCGAAGAAGCCCATCGGCGTCGCGTATCGGGTGAAGATAACAGATGTTCAGCACAGTCTCGCCGACGGGGCGCGGCTGCCGGAAGTCGAACTCCGTGCCCTCCACCGGCAGGACCTTTCCCGTCGGGAGCAGGTCTTTGAACTCCAAATAGCTTGCAAACGGCACATGCAGCGTGTCCGTGTTAATCAGTGCGGACCCAGTAGAAAAATAAGGGTGGAAACCCGCTGCGACCGGCGCAGGCTTGTCGCCGGTGTTTTCGATCTCAAACGACGCGGTGAGGCCGCCTTCAGACAAAGCATAAGTCAGCGAGACGAACAGCGCAAATGGGTAGCCGGGGTGGGCATCCGGCGCAAGCGTCGTCGTGAACGTGACACTGCTGTCAGTCTGTGCCGCGATGTCCCAAAGTGTCCCGCGCAGAAAGCCGTGGATGGCGCTCGGCGTTTCTTTGTCATTGATGTCCATTTGATAGGACGTTCCGGCGAACGTGTACTTGCCGCCTGTGACTCGTCCGGGGAAGGGGATAAGAACGTCGCCCTGCCCGCCGACTTTATTTTTCGCGCCGGTGTAGGCGGCGATGACGGGGGAGCCGGCGCGGGAAAAGCCGCGCAGGGACGCGCCGTAGGGAGCCACAGTCAACTGCCAGTCGCCGTGGGTGAGTGTCATCTCGGTATCGGGTGTGTTTTTCATGAAAGCACTTTACCCGAAAAGAGACCTACCACTTTGCTTCGCAGGGTCCTTCCTAAAGGAAGGATACAGACAGCAATCAAGGTCAGCATTCGCAATCCTAATCCTTCCTTTAGGAAGGACCCTGCGAAGCAAGGTGGTAGGTCTCCTAACCTTTGACACAAGCCCCAGAATCCAGTATAATGGTGTCAGCGCCGCTGTCTATACAGCGATTTGCTCGGACCGGCGCACCATTTTATACGGAGTATCACTTAAATCATGCCCAGGACACGACGCACCCCGGCGTCCGACACCCCCGCGACCGACGCGGTGGAAGTCGAGACCTCGCCGGCCCCTGCCGACTCTTCTCTTCCGAACTCATCTCTTTCAGACACGCCTTCTCCTGCCGAGACGCCAAGCGCCGAACCGGCGAAAGCGCCCCGGCGACGCGCCCCGCGTGTCCCAAAGCCTGACGCCCCGGCGTCTGAAGCGCCGACCGGCGAGACCCCAAAGCCCGCCCCGCGCCGCCGCCGTACTGCTGCGTCGGCGGACGTGCCCGTCCCGAATGAAGCGCCCACGCCGGAAACACCGACGGCCCCACGCCGCCGAGGCCGCCGCACCGCCGCGCCGGAGCCTGCGCCGGGCGTTATGGACGAAGCCGTCGCGGCAGCCTCGCCCGAAGAAGTCCTCACTGAAAGCTTTGACCTGGAAGCGCCGGTCGCTGAGACTGCGGGAACGGCACCTCCCCCCGCTTCCACGCGCCGCCGGGGCCGCACCCGGCAATCGCCCGCGCCGGAGCCTGTCGCGGAAGAGTCGCCGGAACCGGAAGCCGTCGAGGCTGCCGCCGCGGAGACTGCTGATGCGGAGATTTTTGACGTCGAAGCGCCCGTCGCGCCAGCCGTAGGAACGGCCTCTAAGCGGCGGCGCGGACGGCGTCGCGGGCCGGAGCTGCCCGATGTCGAAGCCTCTGTCGCAGAGACAGTGGAAACAGAAGACGAAGACGCCGCCGAAGAGCCGAGTGAAGAGGCTGCGGCGGACGGCACGGAGAAACTCAGCAAGCGAGCGCGGCGCGGACGCCGCCGCCGGGGCGGCTTGGAAGAAGTCACGACCGAGATGCTGGAAGCGGCAGGATCGACTCTGCTGCTGCCGGAAGAAGTCGCCGTCGAAGCGCCCGAAGACGATGACGATGCCTTGGTGGTCTACCCGCCGCCTGCCGCGCCGACCTACACCGCGCCGCTGCTCGTCGCCCGCGCCCTGCCGCCCGCCGAGGAGGGGGGCGTGCCGCGCGTGACGGCGACCTTGGCAGCGCAGATGCGCGGCTTGTCCAAAATCCGGGTCAACGGCACCGACCACGCCCCGTACTTCTTCTTTGTCAACACCGAGACGGCGCGGGACGGCGAAACGGTAGATGCGGAAATCCGCGACGCGGCGGCGAATGGCATTCACCTGTTTTCGGGCGTCATGTACCTGCCTCTTCGGAACGCCTACGGAGATCGGTCGTTCGGCGCGATTGACGCGCTTGTCTCGCAGGTGCTGGCGGCTGACCCGGACGGCTATGTGATGCCGCGCCTGCAATTCGTGCCGACGAACTACTGGGCGCGAACCCATTCCGACGAGCTTGCGAAGTACACCAACGGCGAGGAAGGCGATGTTTCCCTGGCCTCCACCGAGTTCTGGGCGGACTGCGTGGATGCTTTGGATGCGCTGATCGCCCACTTCAATGACCCCGCGACGCCCGGCGGCGACCGGGTCATCGGGTTCCATTTGGACCGGGGCGAATGGTTCTACGACCTAACATCGGGCTACGATGTGTCCCCGCCGAACCAGACGGCGTTCCAGAACTGGCTTCATGCCAAGTACCAGAACTTGTATGCGCTCCGGGCGGCGTGGCACGATGCCGAAGTCACGTTTGAAGACGCTCAAATCCCCGCCTGGCCCGGCGTGGCGGCGGTCCTAAAAAAGACCGACACGCCGCTGTACAGCACGCGCCGTGAAGGCCGCTGGCCGGATTACGCCTTGTTTGCGTCGGACATTGTCGCCGAGATCATCGGGGGTCTGGCGGAAGCGATCAAGACGCTGTCCCAAAATCGTTTGATCGTCGCGGCGTCCTACGGCTATGTTTTGGAGTTTTCGGGGCGCAACGATTCGGGCCACTTGGCCCTCGGCAAGCTTTTGTCCTCCCCACATCTCGACATCGTTGCCGGCCCGAACTCGTATGCAGGCCGAGGCGTCGGCAGCCCGGCGGCGTTCGGAGCGCCGCTGGATTCCGTTGCCCTGCGCGGCAAGCTGTGGCTGGTGGAAGACGACACCAAAACGTTTCTCGCCGATGCCGAGACTGACGACACGTACAACCCAAAAATCGCGTCAGGCGCAGATACGCAGGCGATCCATCAGCGCCATTTCGGCGCGGCATTGGCCCACCGGGCAGGCGTGACATGGATGGATTTGTGGGGCCAGGGCTGGCTGCAAAGTCCCGACATCTGGCGCGAGCTGGGCGCTTTGACCCGCGAGTCGGCCCGCTGGGAGCAGCTTGTTCCCACTCCGCCGCCCACGCCCGATGTGGCCGTCTTTGTGGATGAAGCCTCGCTGGCTTATCTCAAGACCGACAGCAGCGGCCTCGGCGCAAGCTTGGTCAGCCGCACGCGCGACCTGCTGCTAAAAGCCGGCGGCTCGGTCGGGTTTTACTTGCAGAGCGACGTGCTGCTGCCGAATTTCCCCGACGCCAAGCTGTATTTGTTCCTGAACGCCCTGCGCTTGACGACGGAGGAGCGCTCCGCCATTCGCGAAAAGCTGCAAAAGCCGGGCAAGACGCTGGCGTGGCTGTATGCGCCAGGCATGTTCGATGAAAACGGCCCATCGCCCGACGAAGCCAATGAAGTCGTCGGGATGGCGCTCCGGCAGCAGCCCTGGAACTCGCGCGGCGGCAGCGTCGCCACCGAGATCAAGCACCCGATCACTGAAAAGATACGCGGCGTCAAGAAGCTCGGCACCGACGAAATCTTGAACCCCTTGTTCGCTGTCACCGATCCGCAGGCGGTTGTGATTGCCGAGTACGCTGCCACCGGGGCGGCGTCGCTGGCCGCCCGCGAGCACAAAGCCGGCTGGAAATCGGTCTTCTTCGGTGATCCCGCGCTGACTACCGAGCTTCTGCGCGGCTTGTATGCCTACGCGGGCATTCCCGTTTATGATGCTCAGGACGACACAGTATTTGCCGGAGCCGACGGCTCTTTGACCCTTCACGGAACGTTTACCGGCCAGCGCACCATCAGTCTGCCCCGCAAAGCGTCGGTCTATGACGTGTTCGACGGCAAGATAATCGCGACCAACGCCCGCTCGTTCCGGGCATTCGTCCGCGCCCGCACCACGCGCTTGTATTTGTGGGGTGATGGAAATGCTCTCGCCCGCGCCACGGGCCTGGATCTGCCAGCTCCTACTGCCGAAGTCGAGGCCGCACCATCCGCGCCGCCGACCGTGTCTACGCCCCCGCCGCTGACCCCGCGTGAGCCGCGCCTTGACACTGCATTTATTCCCGGCCTAGAGCCGGAACTTGTCATTGAGACCGTCACGGCTTTGGAGACGCTGGAAGTCACCATTATCGAGACCAGCCTTGACATTGACAGCGACCTTGACACCGAGGGCGACGAAGCCGCCGCGGATGCCGAGGGAACCGGCGATGCCGCCGAACCGTCCCGCCGCTCCCGCTGGCAGCGACGGCGGGCGGCCACCCGCGCCCGCCGCGACGCCGAGCGTGCCGCAAAGCTCGCCGAGTCCGCGCCTGAAGGCGGCTCCCCGCCCGCCCCGCCCGTAGACATCGCGACCCTCCTGCCCGGCCTGCCTCCCCGCCGCACGCCCCCGCCGCCGCCGGTCCCGTCCGCCCCGGCCCGTGTCGCCGACATCCTCGCCGCCGACATCGCCGACGACGAAGCCTTCGGCCTGGCAGACGCCGGCATCTCCGACACCGCCGCGCTCGGCTTCACCGACGCCGCCCTCACCGACATGGCCGACGACTACGCCGCCGCCGAAGAAGAAGCGGCAGAAGACGAGTAGGCAGCAGCAAGCGAGAGCCACGGAATGTATTCCGTGGCTTTCGTTTTGTTGAAGCCAGCAAGGAGACTGAGGTGCGACCTGAAGAAGCCGAGACTCCTATAGTAGATGCGGCAGTAAAGTCGTATATACGGACAAACCGAACTCTATATTGGAATGACAGCACGCGACTTAAACCGCCGATTGGGGAATTATTTCGGCTGCACGGCTGGACGCAGCAGTGGTTGCTCGATTAAAAATATGTTGCCGCCGTGGAAAGCACAGCCTCGTTATGTCCGTACAATCTCTGTATCGCAGCTGGAAGAGGCACCGGTATTGGAAGCATGCTTGATTGATGCACTGAACCCGCCGGAGAATTCACGCAGGCCCAAAACCATGCCGCCGGGTGCAGTTGCTCCATGAATAGCACGGCTGCACGGCGAGCGTGCCTGCGCTGTCGCCTTCGACTCCGCTGACTTCCGCCAAGCCTGCGGCGACACGCGCGGCTAATCGGAAGATGGTCCGGAACTTCTTTCTGGTCCGCAACTATGCTATCGCAACACTCATCCTCGCGTACATCGCTTACTCGTGTTTCCTCCATCTGAGCTTCGCCTGGGTGCTGCCGGCGATGGTTGGGGCGATGGCTGCTGTTCGGAGCAGTTTTATGCTGTTCCTGAGATTGAAACGAAAACCGCTTTGATGTGATGCTGATGGAAAGAGGAAACCCGTATGTCTGCGTTTGCTTCACATCCTATGCTGACACTTGAAGCATTCGCCCTCAGCGCCGGTTCTGCTTTGCTCACGTTTTTCGTCTGTGTAAGGCTCACGGGATGGCGCAGCCCTCTCAAATGGATTTCGATGTGGCTGGTCCTTGCTGCCGGGAGTTTTATCAGCTTTTCTGCGTATGGTCCCCTGCATCAAGGGCCGCTTGTGGGGGCGAGCAGTCACCTATGGGAACCGTCGCTCTTTGGGCTGGCGTTCACGGTTCTCGTTGCCAGCGCCGGAACTATCGGGATCTGGCGCAGTAACCGCTGAGACACGCGAAAAAATCTCAATTCTCTGTGAACATTTGGTATAATCACTTGTCAGGAACGCAGGGGCGGGAGGCTTAGGCAGTGACACACTCAATGGCAGACACGCGGAATCTGGCGCATCTTTTGCGGCGGGCGGGCTTTGGGGCGCGTCCTGCCGAATGGACGGCGTACTCAAAGCTGGGTCTGGCGGGAACGATGCAGCAGCTTCTGCACCCGGAAACAGTCGCGGACCCGTTCCCGGCGCTTTTGTCTGAAGTGCAGGGCGATTATGTGGATTTCGACTCGCTCGACAGCATCAAGAAGTGGTGGCTTTATAGAATGTCCCACACGCCCCGGCCTTTAGAAGAGAAGATGACGCTGTTCTGGCATGGGCATTTCGCGACGGCGAACTACAAAGTGGATAACCCGCGCCGGATGTGGGCGCAGAATGAAACGTTTCGTGCTCATGCGCTGGGCAATTTTCGGACGCTTTTGTCGGCGGTCTCACGCGACCCGGCGATGCTGGTCTGGCTCGACGGCGCGGACAACCGGCGCGGCAAGCCGAATGAGAATTATGGGCGCGAGCTGCTGGAACTGTTCACCCTGGGGGTCGGCGGCGGGTACACCGAAAATGATGTCAAGGAAGCCGCGCGGGCGTTCACCGGCTGGCAGTTCGACCGCGATGCAAACGTCTTCAAGTTCAACCCGGAGCAGCATGACGACGGGGTCAAGACTTTCCTCGGCCAAACGGGTGCGTTCAACGGCGACGACATTCTGGACATTGTGGTCAAGCACCCGTCTACAGCCAATTTTGTGTGTACGAAGCTGTTCCACTTCTATGTGCATGAGACGCCGTCTGCCGCCGACATCAAGCCATTAACAGCGGCTTATTTCAGCAGCGGCTACGAAGTTCGTGCGGTGCTGGCGGCAATTTTTAACTCCCCGGCGTTTTATTCCGACGCCGCGCTGCATTCCAAGATCAAAAGCCCGACCGAGTATATCGTGACGGCGCTGCGGACGCTGGACGCGCCGTTTTCGGCTACCAACAACAATTTGCTGGGGTCGGGCCGGACGATGGGGCAGGAGCTGTTTAACCCGCCGAATGTCAAAGGCTGGAACGGCGGCAAGACGTGGATGAACACGATGACGCTGATCACGCGGGCCAATTTCGCCAGCACCCTGACGGGTCAGATGAGCCAGCATGGGCTGCTGACGCCGCGCCTGCATCATGGAATTGCCGCCTACGGGACCGCGCCCGGCGGCGTCAGGACGCCGGTACAGATGGTGGACGCCGTCTGGGGCCTGCTGCTGCCTGGTCAGTCGCCGAGTGCAGCCACCCATGCGGCGTTGGTCAGTTATGTATCCGATGGCGGCGGCAGCTCAGCCAATTTTGATGCCAAAGCGCCGGGGCTGACGGCTTTGATCCTGTCCGCGCCGGAGTATCAACTGGCATAGAACGCTATGCAGAGAATGCGGGGCGATTTCAATCGCCCGCTTCAAGTTCTCAGGAGGTTTTCCCCATGTCCCAATTCAAACCCACCACCCGCCGCCAATTTTTGCAGAACGGCCTCACGTTTGTCGGCCTCGGCCTCGCCATGCCGACGTTTCTGATGCAGGCGGCTCAGGCGCAGGCGAATAAACCCGCATCGCCATTCGGCTTAGACCTGCCGCCGATCCCCGGCGGCAAGATACTGGTCGTGATTGAGATGTCCGGCGGCAACGACGGCCTGAACACGGTCATTCCGTACACCGACGGCGGCTACGCCAAAGCGCGGCCCGTGATCGGCATTCCGGCCAAAGACGTGGTCAAGATCTCGGATACGATCGGCCTGCACCCGAACATGGCCGCGCTGAAGCCGCTGTACGACAAAGGCCAATTAGCCGTGATTACGGGGGTCGGCTACCCGGACCCGAACCGCAGCCATTTTCAGAGCATGGACATCTGGCAGACCGGCAACCCGCAAATTGATGTCCGGGAGCGCACCGGCTGGCTCGCCCGCTACTTCGATGCCGACGGCCACTTCAAAGGCAACCCGCTGTCGGGGATCACGCTCGGCTCGGCCCTGCCGCTGACCCTCTTTTCCGACGACGTTCCCGCGTCGGTCATCGGCGGTGGCACGGACTTCGGCTTCGTCTCGAATGCCGGGGACAAAGACCGCCAGATGGACACGCTCCGCGCCCTGTACGCGCAAGGGACAGTCGCCGGCAGCAACGCCGAGTTTGTCCGCAA
>CBDCAE010000015.1:0-14546 GCA_965213825.1 Capsulimonadaceae bacterium | reverse complement strand
CGCTGTAGCTGACAGCGGGTTCGCTGTCGCCTGCGGCCACGAGGGCGGTCAATTCGTCGTGCGATGCGCCCGATGCGATAGCGTCTTTCAGGCGGCGGTTGGCCTCGGCCATGCGCTGGGACTTGGAGATTTTCTTATGCTCGTAGGGCCGAAAGTCGAGGGTGACGACGAGGCCGCTGTAGCCGACTTTGGGAAGCCAGTTGCAGAAGGAAGCCAGCATGGGGCGGGCATTGGTCTGGTTGATCCGCTCGTAGATGCGGACTTTTTTGAGGGCAGTCGCCGCGCCGGGCAGCGTCCGGCCCCCGAACCAGGCCAATAGGACTTCTTCCGTGGTCGGCGAGACGGAGGCGGCGACAAGCTGCGCGAGGCCGAGTTCTTTGATCGCCGTCCGAAATTCCGGGGTCATGGCTGGGTCCCGGAGCAGCGGCGTGGCGAACTCGCGCTGATACTGGTTCACCAGGTCCAGCGGGTCGCGCCCGTTGTCTGCGGCGATGCCGTCCAGGTCGTCCAGCGCACGGCCTTCGGCGCGGATACCGTGGTCGGCGAGGTAGCGGCGGCCCTGCTGGCTGGCCCAGTCTTTCCAGTCCACGCGCTCGGTGACGGAGAAAAAGAACTTGTCGATGCGGTGCAGGTCACGCTTTTTGCCCGCCTCGTCGGGAACGGCTGGGTCCAGGGCCGTGGCGAAGTAGCCACCCGCCTCGGCATCGGCCTGGACACGAGCGCGGGCCGCCTGCAAGTGTTCGTCGGAGCCGCTGAGGACCTTGACGGCGGAGCCGCCGGAGCGGATGTACTCGGCCAGGTACTCCCGGCTCAAGACATCGCCCCATTCTTCGGGAGAAACGTGCTGGGTATCACTCATCGGAATTGAATCCCATAATAACGGATGAGACGGCCGTCTTCGGCGATCACGGCATAGATGTCACGGTCTTTGGCGTTACCGGAGGGGTATTCGAATTCGAACTTGCGTCCGGCCCGCGTCGTCTGGAGGCTCGACCGATGCAGGGCATAGAGGGCTTGGCCGAAGGCGGCGGGCGGATTGTCTTTCTTCCAGCCGGGTGTCAGCAGGAAGAATTCGTAGATGTCGCGCAGCTTGGCGAAAGGGGCATCCTCCTGGGGGCTGAGGCGTTGGGAAACAGCGAACAGACTGTCCAAGAACTCCTGCGAGTTGCCGCTATTCGCGCGTTCACGCAGGCGTTTGAGTTCGGCGGCGACGACTTTGGGACGCAGCGCGGGCCAGTTGACTTTGCCCAGCGCCAGGGCGCTTCGCCCCGGCACGGCACGGATGACCAGCGGCGACGAAACAAGGTTTTCCCCCTCTTCAATCGCCCGCAGACCTTGCTTCTCGGCGGCAGCCTTGAGTTCCTCTCGCCAGCCGCCGTCGTCAAGATAAGCCCGCACATCGAACTGCCACGCATCGGCGGCATCGGCGGCAGGTTCGGCCAGCGCGGGCGCGAGCTCGATTGCCTGCGTCGCGGCTTTCTGACGGTTGCCGAGGTGGCCCGTCTCACAGGCTTTTTTCCAGCTTTTCAGCGCGGCCAAATACTTCGTCGCGGACTTCACCAGGTCGTCTACCTGCTCTTCTTGAGCCTGCAAGGCATCTTCTAAATTCACGGACACTCCCCATTCTTGTACTGCTCAGATTGGGGGATGAGTTCTACGAAAGCAAGGGCAATTCCTTCTTTGGAGGAGTTTCTTTGGAGGAGTTTGGGGTAGACTGGAAAAATCCACCCGATTGCCTCGCACGTTCTTCACTTCGCCACAGGCGACTTTGCATCGGCCCTCCCGAAGCGTGGGGCGAACGCAGAGGGAGGTGGGTTTCTTCCTATGCTGGCGGTTACGCCCATGTCTTCTCTCACCTCGCGGCGGTTCCCGCCGGTCGCCTCTTGCCAGGCGACACTAGCTTTGCTGATGCCTGCCTCCCTGTTCTGCCGGCCCGCCCAGGCCGCGCCTCATCCTTTACACCATACGACCGTGCAGCGGCTGCACTTTGCACCGGGGCAGAGGCGAATCGTCGTCACCGGCTACATCTCGACTCAGCACGCACCGCCCGACTATACCCTGTTCGCCCACGCCGGTCAGCGCCTGCGGATTCGCTTGCAAGACCTCGTGCTGCCCGGACACAGTGCCAATAATAGGCTGGTCACGATGTACCATATCACGTTTCCCGCCGGGCAGCAATATGGGATGAAAGGCTATGATCCATTTCCCGGCACCCTCACCCAGACCGGCGTGTATCGTATCACCGTTGAGGCCAACCAAATGGCCTCCAACAGCACTGTCGGTCGGTTTCGCCTGACTTTGACGCGCTGAAAATAAGGCCGCCCCGGACTCAAATCCGGGGCGGCCTTTTGTGCTTCTGTTTTAAGTGGACTAGTCTACTGGTTGGCCACCAGCAAAAAGCCGACTTTCCAGTTGCGGGTGAAGTGCAGCCGTTTGTCCAAAGCCTGGAACCGGGCGACGTCTGCGGCGGTCAACTGCACCGCATCTTCCGCCGGGCCGATCACGGCTTGCCCGGTCAGGATGAGCGGGTGCGAACCGGCAATGCTGCTGTCGGCGTCTAATTCGGTATGGTAATAGCGCACAATCGATTCGTCCTGCACCTCATCGGGCGTGGGAACGTGGGAGCGGTCGGGATAGAGCAGGAGTTGATCCGGGGCAGGGCCGTAGATCGCCGGGGCCGGGGAGCGGCTAAGGCGCGGCAGGCTGCGACCGTCGATCAGAATGCCGGTGTAGACGGACATATCTTCCACAACCGGCGCGGCAGGCGCGGGCGGCGGATCCGGCAGGGCGAGAGCAGACAGGACACGGAGACGGTCGGCCTCCACCACGCCACTCGGCAGCGGAGCGCCGACAAGGTGAATTCGCATCCCGCGCGTTAGGTCCGATGTCGAACCTGCACGGGTTGTGCCAAGCAGGATGATGTCGGTGTCGTGAGTGTCCAGAGAGTAGCGCTTGTCGTCGTCCCCCAACACAGTCACGAGGCCGCGGGCGGCGTCCACATCGCGGACAATTCCGTCCAGATTGACCTGCGGGGCGGCAGGCACGGGAACAATCGGAGGCGCAGGCAGCGAGGGCAAGGCGGCAGGGACAGAAAGCACGGCCGCCGGCACAGGGTCGGGAGCAGAGACCGGAACTAGCGCCCCGGCAGCGCCGAACTCCGGCAGAACGCGCAGGCGCTGGGCTTCCACGAGGTTACGGCCCAGCAGCGTCCCGGTCACTTCGACACGCATCCCCCGCGTCAGGTCTGCCGTCTCGCCTAGGTGGCGGCTTCGGAGAATAATATCCGCGCCGTAAGCATCCACCACATAGCGGTGGTTATCTTGCCCGGCCAGTGTCAGCCGGCCATCGACACCACTCACCGACTGCACGGTTCCAATCACGAAGCAGTCATCCGAGCGGTGGATGGGAATTGAAGCGTCGTCCGCGCGCACGAGGACGGTTGAAGATAAACAAAGGAGACCGACACAAGCCATTGCGGCAAATGAAATACGCGGCATAAAGATTCCTCCCGAAAAGTCTTCCCTTACATTATACGGCAGTTTTCAAAGAATCTCCAGGGGTAGGATTGCGGCTTTTCAGCCGAGCTTCGCGGCGCGTAGAAGCCACGCGGCAAGAGCATCGCGGCTCTGTGCCATTTGCGCTTCGACTTCCGTGTGGGACAGAGGCGAATCCGTCAGCAGGCCCGTCCCATAGTTGGTCGCCAGGGCAACACCGGCATAGCGCAGACCGGCCTCGCGGGCCAAAATCGCTTCGGGAGCGCCGGTCATGCCGACGACATGGGCGCCCCATTGCGCGAACAATCGCACCTCGGCGGGGGTCTCGTAACGGGGACCGGAGACACAAAGATAGGTCCCGGTCGAATGCAGGCGGTCGGACAGCGCGGGATCGGCGGCGGCGAGTAATATTTCACGCAAGGCGGGGTCGTAAGGATGGACGAAATCAGTGTGCGTGACCTCGCCAGGTTCGCCGAAGAAAGTCACGACTTCGCCTTTGGTCAGATCGAGGAAATCGTCAAGCACCACGAAGTCGCCCGGCTTGATTTCGGAGCGCAGGGAGCCGACGGCGGCGGTGGCGAAGACGGCGTCCACGCCCAAATCCCGCAGCGCAGCGATATTGGCGCGGTGATTGATCCGGTGCGGCGGCAGCCGATGGCCGACGCCGTGGCGGGCTAGAAACAGCAGTTCACGGCCTTCGCCGAGGTCGGCGCGGGTCAGCAATGCTTGGCCGTAAGCCGTCTCAACCGTCTCCGGCGCTCCTGCCACCAGCGCCTCGCCAAAGCCCGTGCCGCCGATAATCGCAACTCGCCTCATTGACAAAGCCCCCCCTTGCGTGATACACTCCCCGCCGTGAGAACCCCGGCAGCAAGCATCCCCTATTCTACTTCAAAAGCCTCTTTCCAGCAAGTACGCCTATTGGCCCCTACCGTTTTGCTCGTTTTGACGCTGGTCTATTTCGCACCGCAGATATTCGGAGGCAAGGCGCTGTACTGGGGCGATATCGGGCTGTACTTCACGCCGATGTCGGATTTCTTGCGAACAAATTTGTTGGCCGGGCGTGTGCCGCTTTGGAACCCGTTGATTTATTGCGGAACACCCTATGCCGGCAATCCGCAGACGTGGTCATTATATCCGACGACTGTACTATTGCCGTTTGTCTCGGCCTCCTACTTTCTGAGCCTGACGGTCGCCCTGCATGTCTGGCTGGCGGGCCTGGGGACTTATCTGTTTGCGCGGCGCACACTGGGAATAGGACTCGGCGCGGGACTTCTGGCGGCGATTACGTTTATGTTCGGCGGGCAGTTGGTCTCGAAAGAGCAGTTCCCCAATATGGTGCAGGCGGCAGCCTGGCTGCCCTGGGTGCTATGGGCATTGGACCGGCTGCTAATCAAAAGGCGCGTTCGGGATAGTTTAGCGCTGGGCCTGGTGCTCGGCTTGCAGCTTCTCGCGGCCCATGTGCAAATGACCGTATTGACGCTGTATCCGGCAGCGGCGTGGGGCGTGTTCGTGCTGGTCAACCGGCCGGCCTCGCTGAAGCAAATCGCGAAACTTCTCTTTATGTCAGTCGGGATCGCTGCCGGACTGGCAGCTGGGCAATTGCTGCCGACACTCGCCTTGTTTCGCGATGCCGCGCGGCAGAAGCTGCCGTTCAAGGTCGTCAACCGTTTCTTTTTGCCCGCCAATGAACTCGGCAACTTCGTCCTGCCGGGCCTGCATGGGCATCCGTTTTTTGGAACTTGGACGGCGCGGGGCAACTTCTGGGAAACCTGCTGTTATGTCGGCTGGCTGTCGTTTGGGCTGGCGATTTGGGGCGGGATCGCAGCCTGGCGGAAGCAGCGGTTCGAGCACGGCGCGATTTTGGACAGGCGTTTTCGTGTTCGGCCTATGGATGGCATTAGGCGGACGCGGCGGACTGTACCACCTAGCCTACTGGGTTTTGCCGGCCTTTCGCGCCTTCCACGACCCGGCCCGCTGCCTGCTTTGGGTGAGTTTCGCGCTGTCGCTGCTGGCGGCAGTGGGCTGGGAGAAGTTGGTCTCCCCTACCACGGATCGCTCAGATCGCCCCCCTGCCCCCAATTCTGGGGGAGTAAGACAAAAGACAGGGCCTTTTTGGGTTTCTTTCAGGCTCCCCCAGAATTGGGGGCGGGGGGGCTTACTTCTTTTAGCCTTCGCCGATCTGGCTTTCTTTGGGCGTTCACTCTATCCCCTCACGGACCAAGCGGCATTGTTCCCAGTCGCTCCCAACATCGCCGTCGTGCAGGCCGACCCGGATGTGCAGGCGCATCAGGCGCGAATCTTGGCACCGACGGCGGGGGTATGGCTGCGCTTTACAAGTTACAAAGACTTTCGGCAAAACGTGCCGGGTTATCAAACTCAGTGGGCGGACACGCTGACGCCCAACTTGATGATGCCCTATGGCCTTCGAGATGCGTTTGGGTACGAGCCGGTGGCCTTGAAAAACGCGCAGACGGTAGATGATAAAGCCGCTCATGCGTTCGACCCAAAGGCAAGCGCGGCAGACCGCGCTCAGGGAACGGCCCTGGCGGGGGCGCTGGGGGTCAAATACATCGCGGTCTGCCGGGTCGAGCCGCCGGAGCAGTCGCTGGCCGGGCTAGTCGCTATCCGCACGGCCCCGACCCTCACGACGCCGGGCAAGAAGCAAGGCGTCAAGGCACGAATTTATTTGTCGCGCAACGCGAAATGGGAGCCACGGGCGCGTTTGGAAGATTCTTCGCTCCCAGTCACGATCCAGGAAGCAGGGCCGGATCAAGTCACTCTCACCTGCCGAACACGAGGGCGTGCGCGTCTCGTGTTGGCGGACACGCAGGCAGCGGGATGGCAAGCAACGGTCGATAGGCGGCAAGTGCAGATCGAGACGACGAATGGCAGTCTACGGACCGTAACACTGCCGGAAGCAGGGGCGCATCGGGTCGTTTTTGTCTATCGCCCGACAGCCTATCGGCTTGGCCTCTATCTGTCACTACTGACAATAGCCGGCTTATTGGGAGCCTCTGCCTACTTTGTAGCGAAAAAGTTTGCAAACAAAGAAGGATTCGCCGGGCAGATTGCCGAATAGCTTCCGAAATGCCGTGCCGCCTGTCACTAATCTTCTCTTTATGACCTTCCGGCATGATTTTGGGCAGTGCCGCCCCCCATTTTCAATTCCAGTTCAACTCGTTTTGGAGGAGCTTTTTTCATGCCCCATACCAGCGCATCCGTGCGTCTATTCGGCTGCCTATTCTCGGCCACGGCCCTGGCTTTGACTCTCGGCGGCTGCGCCAATAAACCCACCGATACCGGCACTTCGACTACCGGCAGCAGCGGAAGCGCGTCCAATGCCATCGTGATCGGTGAATTTGCCGCCATGACCGGCGACCAGGCGACTTTCGGCTCGTCCACCGACAACGGCGTTCAGCTTGCCGCCAATGAACTCAACAAAGCCGGCGGCATCAACGGCGTTCCAGTCGCCATCCATCGGGAAGACGACCAAAGCGATCCCGATATGTCGCTGACCGTCGTGAAGAAACTTATCACTGAAGACAAAGCAATGGCGATTCTCGGCGAAGTGGCCTCCAAGAATTCCATCTCGGCGGCCCCGTTCTGCAACACCAACCATATCCCGATGATCTCGCCATCTTCGACCAATCCAAAAGTGACTTTGACCGGCCCGTATATCTTCCGCGTCTGTTTTATCGACCCGTTCCAGGGAACGGTCGGCGCACGCTTTGCAACACAGACGCTCCATGCCAAGACTGCCGCCGTGCTGTATGATCAGACGAGTGACTACAGCAACGGCCTTCAAGGTTTCTTTCAGAAGAGCTTTACCAGCCTCGGCGGCAAGGTCGTCGCGATCCGCACCTATGAGGCGAAAGACACCGACTTCCGCTCGTCGCTCACCACGATCAAAGCCGCTAACCCGGATATGCTGTATATTCCCGGCTACTACAATGCCGTCGGCACCATTGCCCGCCAGGCACGCGCCCTCGGCATCACCGCGCCGCTGGTCGGCGGGGACGGCTGGGAGTCGCCTAAGCTCCTTGAAGGCGCGGGCGGCGGCGAAGGCAAGATAAGCGCCCTGGAAGGCTGCTACTTCACCGATCACAGCTCGCTCGATGAAAAAGACCCCGTCGTCAAGAAATTCGTCGAAGCGTATAAAACGGCTTACAATGTCAAAGACGTAGACGCTTTGAGCGCCCAGGGCTACGATGCGGCCAATGTCCTGTTCGCCGCCATGAAAGCCGCCGGCAAACCCGATGGCGGCGATTACAACTCCGACGCCTACCGCGCCAAAGTGCGTGATGCCATCGCGGCCACGGCAGACTTTCACGGGGCGACCGGCATCATCACGCTGGATGCCGACCGGAATGCGAAAAAGCCCGCTGTCGTGCTGCAAATCAAGGGGAATAATTACAAGAACGTCGTCGCGACGTTCCAGCCGTAGGTTCTTTCGTTTATGCACGATCTCCCGCAGCAATTACTGATCGGTTTGCAGCTTGGCAGCATCTATGCACTGATTGCCCTGGGCTACACGATGGTCTACGGTGTTCTCAAGCTGATTAACTTCGCGCACGGCGACGTTTACATGGTCGGCGCTTACTCCGGCGTCGGCATGGCCTGGCTCCTCGGAAGCTGGCTTCCCTCGCTCATTCATCTGCCGCCGCTGGTGCCTTCGGCGCTGGGGGCGGTCTTGATTCTCCTCGGCGCGATGGTGCTCTGCGCGGTGCTTGGACTGATTATCGAACAGGCCGCTTACCGCCCCCTGCGAACACGGGCGTGGATCGCGCCGGCGATCTTTCTGGGGGCGGCTGCCGGATATGTCGCCTATGGGATCGCGACGGATCTCAACCGCACTCCGGTTTCGGCCCTCATCATCGGCTTTATTGTCTGGGCTGGGCTGGCGGCTTTGCTGTACACGACCCAGCGGCGGCGGACGCCGGGGCCGGCCTCGCGGCTGACCGCGCTGATCACAGCCATCGGCATTTCGCTGTTTTTGGAGAACTTCGGCGTTCTCAAACAGATATTCTCGCCGGACCCGCGCTTCTACCCTACCCTCGTCAACCTACCGTCGCGCCTGGAGAATCTGCTCATCTTCGGGATCGCCGTGGTGCTGATGGTCGTGCTCACCTATATCGTCACACGCACACGGGTCGGCAAGGCTATCCGAGCAGTCTCGTTCGATGCCGATGCCGCCGCCTTGATGGGGATCAACACAGATAAAGTGATTGCCTTCACATTCGCGCTCGGCGCGGCGCTGGCCGGAGCGGCGGGGGTGCTGGTCTTCGGCTTGCAGCACACGAAGTTCGATCCCTATGTCGGTGTTTTATATGGATTGAAAGCCTTTGTCGCGGCGGTTTTAGGCGGCATCGGCAATATCCCCGGCGCAGTGCTGGGGGGAATCATCATGGGCCTGGCCGAGACGATGGTCGTGGCCTACGGCCCGAGCATCGGTGTGGACAGCACCTACCGTGACGCCGTTGCCTTCTTGCTGCTGATCGTGATCCTGCTGTTTCGCCCGGCGGGTATTCTCGGGAAATTCGCACCCGAGAAGGTTTAGGAACCGTTCGGTCTATGTCAGTCACACAAAACTCAGCCGCCGTACCCACCGCCGCCCCGCGCCCATTGTGGCAACGGCTTGGCAGCGTCGTTCTCTTGATAGGCTTGCTATTGCTGGTCGATCATCTGATCTACGGCAAAAATCATGCGCCGCCGCTGTCGTTTCAATATATCGAAGACATTCTCATCAAGTGCGGCCTTGCGATCATTCTCGCCGTCTCCTTGAACATCGTCAACGGCTTCACCGGCCAGTTCTCACTCGGGCATATTGGCTTCTACATGGTGGGAGCCTATGTGGGGGCGGCGCTGTCTACTTACGGACATGCGCGACTGTTTCCGTTTCTTCCGACCGACGGTTCCCCGGTCAGTCTTTTAGAAAGCGCGTTTCCCTTACTAGCCGCGTGCCTGGCAGGCGGGCTGGCGGCAGCGGCTATTGGCTGGGTCGTCGGGCTGCCCTCCCTGCGCCTGCGGGGAGATTACCTTGCCATTATTACATTAGGCTTCGCGCAAATCATCTGGGTCATCATTCGGAATATCAAGGCCGTGGACGGCGCGACGGCTTTCACGGGCCTGCCGGTGGCAAGTCAAGATCAAACATTGGCGCATATCGCAACGCCGCATTTGACTAATCTATTCTGGGTCTTTTTGATTGCCGCGCTCGTGCTCTGGGTGGCCTATAGCCTGCGATTCTCGGTGCATGGGCTGGCGTTTCTGGCCGTCCGGGAAGATGAGATCGCGGCGGAGGCGATGGGGATCAACACGACCCGCTACAAAGTGCTGGCCTTTGTTATCAGCGCCTTCTTTACGGGCGTGGCCGGGGCGCTGTTCGCGCATTACCAATCGGCGCTGAACAACGAATCGTTTCGGTTCGAGCGGTCGGTAGACACGGTCGTCATGGTTGTCTTGGGAGGTCTTGGCAGTATCAGCGGCGTCACGATTGCGGCCGTGCTGCTGACGGTACTACCGGAATCGCTGCGACCTATCGCCGAGTATCGCCTGGCAGTTTATTCCCTCATGCTGGTAATCTTGATGCTGACGCGCCCGCAGGGGATTTTCGGGCGCGAAGAGATCAGCCGCGCGTGGCTGCGCGGTCAAGTAAACGCGGTGGCGAGTTGGTATTTCGGCATAACGGGATGGTTCCGCTATCGTTTCGTGCGTTAGCCTATATCCCGCCAGACACGATATTCCCCCCGACTATCGTCGCCTGGACCGATATCTTCTCGGTCCACTCCTCAATCGGTATCATCCTCGGATCGCCGCTTAAAACCACGAAGTCGGCACGGTGGCCGGCGGCGATCTTGCCGCGATCATTTTCCAAAAAGACGCTGTAGGCTGCCCCTTCCGTATAGGCCCGCAGCCCATCACGCACAGAAACGCACTGCCGCGCACCAAGGATCCGCCCGGCAGGAGTGCAGCGAAGGGCGGCGGCGGCGAGGCCGTCCAGCGGAGCGCCGGGGATGACGGGGATGTCCGAACTGAAGACGAGCGGCAGCCCGGAAGCCTGTGTTTCGGCATAGGGCATCAAGCGATATGCACGGGCTTCGCCGAGTGCAGCCAAATAGGCATCGCCGAAACGGCTGATAAACTCCGGCTGGTAAACCGGCAGGACGCCGAGGCGGCTCATGCGGCCCACCTGATCCGGCCAGAGCAGCATGGCGTGTTCGATCCGATGCCGGGCGTCGGCGCGTGGGTGCCTCGCCTGCGCCTTGCCGAAAGCGTCCAAACAAAGGTCGATTGCGGCATCCCCAATCGCATGGGCGGCGATCTGCCAGCCGGCGGCATGGACTTTGGCGGACATATGATTGAGTTCATCTGCCGACCAGACCGCTGTGCCGAGGCTGTCACTCTGAGTAAAGGGCGAACGCAAAAGCGCCGTGCGCGTGGTCAATGCGCCGTCCGTAAAGACCTTTGCCGGGCCGAGGCGGACAAAATCGGTTTCGGTCGTGAGTTCATCCGGCGTGGGAACGGTTTCCGCCGCCGCAAGCTGCGAAAGCAGGAGCATCAATGCACAGCGGACGGAGAGCGCCCCCGACAGCGCGGCCTCCTGGAAAACGGCGATCTCTGCGAAGCTGTCCCGCGCGGCAACTCCCAAAGTGGCATCGACCGCACTGGTGATACCCAGTGCATTCAGTGAACGGGAAGCCCGTTCGAGTGCCGCTAACTTTTCCGAGAGCATCGGCTCCGGGGCCACGTCGTAAGCCAGATTAACGGCGGTTTCCAATAAAACACCCGTCGGCTCTCCAGACGAGTCGCGTTCGATGGTGCCGCCGGGCGGGTCAGGCGTTTCACGGGTAATTTTGGCAAGCTGCAAGACGCGGCTATTGACTGAGACGACGTGACCACTGGCATGGATAATGAGGACATACGGTTTCCCCTCGGCGACGGCATCCAAATCGTGGCGCGTCGGGTGACGACGCTCGGCCAGCACATTTTGGCTATAGCCGCGTCCCCGTATCCATGTTTCCGGCCCGGCGTTCGAAGCGTCGGCCCGAAGCTGCAGCCGATGAACCAGTTCCGGGAGCGTCGGAACACTTGTCAGGTCCACGGACGCCAGAGTTAGGCCGAAGCCGAGGACATGGCAGTGGGCATCGTGGAAGCCCGGCAGCAGCGCCGCCCCGTTCAGAGAAACCACGCGCGTTTGCGGCCCGACCAGCGGCAGAATATCCTCCTGCCGTCCGACCGCGACAACACGGCCTACGGAGACGGCCACAGAATCGGCCAAAGAGTCGGCAGAGGGTTCTGTTAAAGGCAGGGCGGCTTGGGTATAGATAAAATCAGGTTCAGAAGACATACGCCGACTGTAACAAGCACAATGCAGCTTGGGTTCCGCACGTTCTCAAGCAGGAATCGCGGCTATCCATCCCGAACCAAGACCCAGCATACGCCAAGAGGAAAACACCATGCCGACCCGAGAGATTGCCCGCTCTGATTGGAAAAGCTATTTTGACGAATTCAGCCGCACCCGCACCGGAGAGCGCGTGACGGTAGAGCTGATTCATGACCCGCAAGCCGATCCGGAATTCGCCCTGGAAAAGCAGCCGCTCGTCGGCCTGTCCTTTGAGGAAAAAGGCAGCGACGCAGGCGACATTCTTCTCATCGTCGGCGGCGAGACAAGCGATTCGCTCACCCATGCGATTACAAGTCCGGTCCATGTTTATCATAAAAACCCACGCGGCGTTCTCAGCGACGAAGTGAATGACGATGAGGTCCTGGAGATCACCTCGTCCGACGATCCGCAGATTACCTATCTGCGCTTTGCACCCGCTGCCTAATTCCGATAACGCGCGAGTCGTTCGAGGGGCTTTCAAGCCCTCGAACGAACGCAAACTATGCTTCCTACACTGATGAAAACCTTGTCGGCCCTATGCCTTTTTGGAGTGATCGCGAGTCTCACAGCCTCTCCCGGTCATGCCGACTCGGCCCCGACTGCCGACACGCTGTTCGCGCAGGGGCAATTCGACCAAGCCAAGCGGATCTACACGGCTGCAATACTTTCGACGCCGGGCGATATTGCACCGCGCCTTGGACTGATCCGTACTCTGCTGCGTTTGGACTGCTGGGTTGACGCGCAGACAGCCGCGCAGGACGCCGTATTAAAGTTTCCAGCCAGTGCCGACGCGCATGGCCTGTTGGCATTGACATTAATCCGTGCCGGCTGGCAGCCACCCTATGCCGATGAGGCGAAACAAGCGTTGACGCTGGAGGTGGGCAATTACTGGGGATTGGTCGCCTCGGGCCGCGCGGCGGATTGGGACGGCAACCCTAACGAAGCGCGGCGGCTGTTTCGGCAAGCCTCGGCAGCGCACCCGGAACTGCCGGAGGCCTGGCTGGGTCTGCTTCAGACTTTGGACAGCAAAGGCGATGCCAAAGAGAAAAGCGAAGTCATGAAAACCTATTTTCAACTGACTCCGCAAGGGCAGCCACATGACCGCGAACGGGAAAAGCTGGAGGACCTGCGCCGGAACTACAGCGCCTATTTGACCGGGTTCGGTAGCGATCCTCCCTACCGCCGTGTTTCAGACGAAACAGTGAGCAAATCTCCTTCCGAAAAAACGGCGACACCGACGGCAATCAAAGTGGATTTTGTGGGAGATTATGCTGCCTTCCCTGTGAGTATTCAGGGAAAACCGTTTCACCTTCTGTTCGACACTGGCGGCGGCAATGAGGTCACACTAAATGCAGGTGCGGCGCGACGGCTCGGACTACCGGTGCTCGCCCATTCTTATATTCGCGGGGTGGCAGGAAAGGAAAACTCGGAGATTTACAAAGCCGCCTCAATGACACTCGGAAATTTTTCTTATCGCTCGATTGCCATCAACACTATGAGCGGTTCCCCACGCGAGATGGACGGCATCTTAGGCGGTAATATACTGAATGACTCAGTGGTCACTCTGGATTATGAAAACCGCACCGCTTTTCTTGCACAGGATTATTCCGCCTCCGCACCGCTGCCCTTGCCGGGCGACCGGTGTATCACACTGCCGTTTCGCACCTACCATGGGGACCTTTATATCTCCGTTCTCCTCAACACAATACCCCTATGGGCACTCCTCGATTCGGGCGATGAAGTGACACTTTTATCCCTGCGTTTAGCGCGTGAACAGCTCAAAAATAGTCCCAAATCCGAAACTCACTCCGGTACGACCCACACACGGCATGGCATTGGGAGCAATCCGACCCAGTTCATCGCCTCGCGTGACACGTCCGAAATCACACTTTCCACAAACCCGCCTGTCGCGATCCCGATGCCCACTATCGGCGTCTCCGATTTAGACGACGAAGTCAGTCCAGGAAGTGATTTCGAGGTCGGGATGCTTCTCGGCGTTTCCAGTCTAACCTACGCCCGCCGCCTGACGTTCGATTACCCCCGCCGTTTGCTGACCTTTGAATACCGTGATCCGGATGCCGCGAAGCCGGCAAAAAAATGACTTTCAAACCAAAGAAGGAACTTCCGGCAGCACTCCCGAATACTACTTTTGTGCCTATTCGCGTATAAAGCAATATAATACAAATCAAAATAATTGCTCGGGCTGTTTCATCATAAAGGAGGCGGATATGCCTGAACTCGTGGAATTGTTGCAAATGCTGGTCGAACGTGAAGGGTCCGACTTACATCTCCGTGTCGGTGAACCGCCGGTCCTACGCATTCATGGCGAGCTGACGCGCACCGAGCATCCCGTTCTGACGCCCGACGACACACGCCGCCTCGTCACGTCCCTCATGTCGGAGGAGCGCTTGGCAATCTTCGCCGAGCGGCTGGAATTGGATATGTCTTATGCCACCGACCAAGCGCGGTTCCGCGTGAATGTCTTCCAGCAGCAAGGCCATATCGGCGCCGTCATCCGGGTCATCCCCATCTCCATCAAAACCATCGACGAATTAGGCGCCCCGCAAATCGCCAAGGACATCGCCCTGCGCCCCCGCGGGCTTCTGCTGGTGACGGGACCGACCGGGTCGGGGAAGAGCACGACACTGGCGGCAATCATCAATCATGTC
>CBDCAE010000014.1:0-362198 GCA_965213825.1 Capsulimonadaceae bacterium | reverse complement strand
AGGACCCGGCTTGGTGGAGCCGCATCACGCCAGGAGAGTCCGGCGGTGAGGCTGTCGTCAGCCTGCCGCATGGTCCTGTGCCGTACATCCTGACCGCAGACGCCAGTTTCGCCCGCGAATGGAACACCACGCCGGATGGCCTGGCCCGGCAGCTCGTGGCCCGTATCCGCGCCGCGATCCAGACGTCGGGCGCACGCGGCGCACTGACCACTCCGCAAGATGAGGCGATTGCAGAGAAGCAGGCAGGAGACGATGCCTACAGCAAGGGCGACGCGGCTGGGGCAGAGCGGCATTACCAGCAGGCCATCAAAGACAGCACCGGGTATGTTGCCGCCTACAAGTCGCTGATCGCCGTTTACAAAGAGCACAAACAGGCAAGCCAGGTACAGGATGTCATTACAGAGGCCCAGGGCGAACCGTCTCTGACAGATGCCCAGGTCCAGGAAATTAAGCAGGCTGGTCAGTAAAATCGCTATGAAAATCAAGGTCCAGCTGGAGGCATCTCCGGCTGGACCTTGATTTTGTTATGGTGCTTAATTTTGTCATGGTGCCGGGGTGGCATTATACTTTTTGAGTGCGGCGTTCGCTCCATCCAGCGCTTTTTGACACTGCTTTATATCTTCATCCAGTGTGCTCTCATTCAGCCTCGCAATCGGCATATACGTGTTATTGAAATCGGACACCGCCTGCTGGTTGCTTTTGTCTATCCCGTCCGCTTTCTTTTGGAGGTCCAGTTCAAAGTCTACTTTTTTCTGCTCCGCTGCATTGAGCGCGGTCTGGGCCGCGTCTATGCGGTCCTGGTACGCCTGCTGCTCGTCGAGCTTCTTTTGGCGTTCGCCTTGTGCTTCCTGGCTCATCGCCTGAGGTGTCGTGGACGCCGGCGGGTCTCCGATTGGGGTCAGGGCCGCACCGCCGGCCGGTGTGACCAGGACCGGGCAGCGTGCAAGCGGCTTAAGGTCAGGGGGCACTACCACTGTGACTGCACCCTGAGTCCATTTCTTGACCTGGGCCTCCTTGTCACCAATGCGAACCGAGCCATTTGCATCTCCGAGGCTCGTTCCCGCCAGCGTGATGGTTTCCCCCGCTACCAGCGCTGCCGTTACCGGGTAAACCGACGGCGGCGCAAGAGCATCACCGACCGCGATGGGACAGGTACTTTTCGGCATCAGGCTTGAGAACGGCCAGGGCATGAACCGGGCGAAGCGCTGGGCCGTCAGTGTTCCAATCATATGGTTGAGGCCCTGCGGAACGATGATGCGGCAGCGGTCCGGGTCGCCTGCCTTGCCTGGAGCGGGGCTGGAATTGACTGTCACCGGCATGACGGCTCGGTCGCCGATTTTGCCTGCAAAAGTGACCCGTGTTCCCAGCACCCAGCGTCCGCCCAGCAGCAGAGGCTGGCCTGGGTAGGCAAAGCCCAGAGGCTGCACCGTGACGGCGTGGCGGCTCTGCTCGAAGGCAATATAGGCAGTAGGCAGGATGAGGGCTAGGACAACTAAGGACATCACGAAGGCACGGGCGCTGCTGGCTCCCTGCCGGAAGAAGTCGGTCAGGCGGGCCGGGATTGGCGGAGCGTAAACTATCATGCGGTCCCCCGGAACCTGCTGAGATTCCGTCGTGGGGTTGGCAACGACCGCGCCTGTCCGCCCGTAGGTATCGTCAGACACGGGAGGCGCGACAGAAGGGGCATCCAGCCGGAGGGCGCTGAGCAGAAGCATCTGCGGCGTCGGATTTCCCTTGATCGTCTTGAGCTGCGTGACTGCACGCAGCGGCACGGTGCGCTGCGTGCCGGGCCGGGCATCGCGAGCGTCGCCTGTCTGTATGGTTTCGCCCGGCTCCGGGGGGGGGATGGCAAGCCGCTGACTTGGGCAGTCCAGCACCATATCGCGCGGACGTGGAAGCTGAAGGTCACAGTAAAGCCAGTCGTTTCCCTCGTTGGTCACGACGACTTCGAAGTCTGCGGATCGTCGGCGCATTCCGGCCCGCCGCTGCTCAGGCGTGATGTCAAGGTTCCACCGGTAATACGGACGGATGGTCGCTGTGCCCGGCACCGGAGTGACCCGGCTGCGCCGCCGCTCGCCGCCGGCGCCGCCGGTGACTTGAGCCTCGACTTCGATGACAAACGGGTAACGGCCGGCGCGTGCCTCCGGCAGCTGTGGGACATCGAATCGAAGCAGCAGGTCCCGGCTGCCTCCACGCGGCACGTACACCTTTATCGTGCGGTCCTGGGCACCCCGCTGATCGTGTTTGCCGGACAGACCATCCTCGGCGGCACCCGCCGGAGATGGCAGGGCGGTGAGAGTGTACCATGCCTCCTGCCACATCGGATGCTCGCAGCGCAGGCGCACCAGGAAGGCATTCTCCTGAGGCATCGGGTTGGCAATTCGCAGAACCGCGCTGCCGGGTACCGGCTGAGTTCCATTAGCAGCCGAGGGACGGCTGCCAGGCCGGCCTGGAGTGATTTCGATTTCGGAGTGCAGCAGTTTCATTGTCTGTTGTGTTTTCCCGCTTTTCGGTATTGCCGCCGTGGGTTTATTTGGCCTTGAGTTTGATATGAACGAGCTGGTTACCGCCGTCAGTCGTCACCAGAGTCAGTTCCTGATCTCCGCTCGTGGCTCCTCCGATCGCCCGCAGCTTAATTGGGGCTGCGGCCGTCGTCGGCCCGATCTGGTCGTTGTCCTTGCTGTCGGTGACGGTGAAGAAGCTTGGATCGGGACGATGCACGACCCAGTACTGAATGTTGGCACTGCTGGAGCGCGGGGTGATGTTGAGCAGGTTCAGCGGCACGTTCCGGTCGCGCGGGACGGACAGCAGGTAGCTGCTGCTGCTTACGGGGACGCTGTCCTCGCCAACGGGTTCTGTCCCCTGCTTCACCGGCAGAAGCGGTTTATCCCGGCGATGCGCGTATTCCAAGTCTCCTTGAGTGATCTGAAGCTTATGATCAGTCTTGATCGGGACAAACCGGACAGTGATTTTGCGCCTCGTCACCTCATAAGTCTTTTCCAGTCCGTAAGAGGTATCGGTCACTGTGTCAATGTCCTGCCCGTGCCGGAACCACCGCACATCGGTTTCCCCATTTTGTGTGGCGCTGACATTCACAAAGGCGAAGAAAGGGGCATCCCAGCGCAGCCGTGCCGTCATGGTCGAGCCGCCGCCGGGAGTGCCGAGGACATAGTACACGTTGTCTGAGACATAGGCATTGGCGACACCTAAGTAGCTTGCTTTGACCACAAGCAGGAGCAGGAGGGGAACCAGCAGCAGAAGGGCAAAGACACTAGGAAATGGCAGGGGACGCCGCCGAACCGCAGTCAATTCCAGTACGTTCTCGGTCTTGCCGCCGTTGCCGGCATCTGTGACTGGCACAGCCATAACCGTGACCTGATGCGTTTCTTGAAAACCGAGCCACCATGCCCCGCGCCGCTGAAGCCGGAAGCGCAGATTGACAGGCCGGGGCGGGTGGCCGCCGCCTGCCGAGCGCAGCGTTTCTACCTCGCGATCGAACAGGTAACGCCACTGCGGAGTCTCGTAGATAGTCTCTGCACCGCGCACGTTTTTCGCTTCTTCGCCTCGCTTGACAGGCGGGGCTTTGACGGCGATACGAAAGGCAGTGTCAGCGTTGCCGACACTTTCCACCGCCAGCGGAAAATCCGCATAGGTTCCGAGAGGGCTGATGGTAATCCGGGTCTCAGCTGTCGTGACCTTGACGGCAGGAGTGGCGGCGACGGCAAGTGTCAGCAGCCGAGAGGTGAGAACGTCACCCTGCGGTCCAACCGTGACCGCGAATGGGTAGTCTCCAGGGTGGGCGTCGGATGGAGGTTTCAAGCGCAGGGACACCTCACCCCGCCCGTTGCGCGACAAATTGACCTGGTCTTTCACCAGCGTCAGCCATCCTGGAGGCAGTGAGCCGTCTTCATCCAGGATGTAAGTGCGCTCACGCGGGCTGTCGTTGGTAAAGCCGAAGCGTACCAGCAAGGTGTCACCGGGGCTAAGAGGCAGGCTCGCTCCATCAGCAGGCTCCAGAACCGACACCTCTTGCACCGTCTCCGTCTCTTCTGCGGCTTCGTCTTCCTCTGCCGGCGGGCTGATATCTACCAGCACCGGCGCTCTTTCCGCAAGGGGAGTCACAGGAAGGCGCGGAGCTATGATCACTGCGGACGGTTCCTTCACAACCGCGGACAGTTCCTTTGGGGTTCCAGTGTCCTGAACTGCCTTGATGCCGGTCACTGCCTTGATGCCGGTCACGGCTTCGGCTCCGTCGCTCTCAGGCTCTGGAGGGTGGGGGACTGCCTTCTCGCGCGGCAACTCCTTCTGAGTGGTGGCCGGCTCTACCCGCAGCACCAATGGTGTCTCGCTTCCGAGGGGAACACCTCCAGAGAGAATGCGGACCAGGACCGGGTAGTCACCCACTGCCGCGCTGGAAGGTGGGGCGAGGGTCAATGCCAGTGTCCCGCCCCCCGTGGCGGCAGCCATCGCTTCGCAGTCCGGCCCTGTCCCACGCACCCAGTCATCGGCGAGGCCGGCGACATCAAGGCAGAAGCCGGCGACATCGGGGCTGTCGTTGAAGAAGCTGAACTCGGCCTGTACCTGACCGCCTGCCGGCGCTGCCAGCATCGTCTTCGGCTTCGGGTCGCGGATCGGCACCTTGCTGACCGCAGCTTTTGCTGCATCCGGTTTTGCTGCATCCAGGGTGCTATTTTGTCTCATCGCGAAAATCTCTCCCAAAAACTGTCTATCAGCCGAGGCGCGACAACTCGCGGCGGCGGCGGCGGTGCGCGGCGGCGGCGATGAGATTCAGACCGAACTCCTGAGCCTGACGAATCCGGGAGCGTGCATCCGGGGCGTCCGGCTTGTCCACCTCGCCTTGCCAGGCCGCGCCATAGTCATAGGTGCTGAAGACAACGCCGGCTTCCATGTCTGCCGTCAGTGTCCCACTGACCTGTCCGCCGGGAGGAGGTGCAGAGAAAACATGGTGTGAGGTCAGCAGTGGACTGCCGGAAGTGACTGGTGTGAGAACCGCCCCAAGCTGCCCCGCCATCTCTCCAAAAGCCGACGCGAACTCTGCGTTTCCCTGCCCTGCCTCGGCCAGCAGAAGACCGCCGCTGTCCAAATACTGGTGCAGTCCTCCGATCTCCGCGTCTTTGAGAGGCTGAAATCCTTGCCGGCCCGCGACATACAGCAGGGTCGGCTCGGCATCTCCTCGCGAGAGCAGGTTCAGTGACCCGGTGAAAGTCAGATGAAACTGGGCGGCGTTGCCCTCGCGTAAGAGGTTCCAAAGTCCGGCCCGGTTTGGATTCCAGGGCGAGGCGCTGGTTTTGGGAACATAAGAAAGCTCCCCGACACCGGCATCGGCGTGGCAGCGAGGAAAGGCGGTGGGGCAATACAAAAGATTGATCTGGTCCGAGCCGGGTGCGGACGGATTCGGGGCATCCCTGACCGCCTTGTCGGGCGTCGAGCAAAAAACGCGGGCCAGCTCGACATAAGGGGTCCGGGGCAGCTCCTTGGTCGCCGTCAGGTCATAGCCCTCTACTTCTTTATAATACTGCTGCCCGTCACCGACTGTAATACCCGAAGCTCGGTCGTGAGCACGCAGGAAAGCAAGCGTGATGTAGATGTACATCCGGCTGACCGGCTCGATTGTCAGCGTGATCGGCTCGCGGACAATGATCGTGCGCCCTTCCGAATCAACGGCCAAGCCAGGAGCGACGACGACCGTGCGCTCCTGGGTCTGGGATGCGATGACTTCCAGCCCGGACACGACACCTGGGCGATGGGCAGCCAGCGCATGCAGGTAACGATGCATGTGGTGATGGCCATGCGCCGTGCGCCAGACGTCAGCGTCAATCGGCAGCTCATTGAAGGGACTGATCCCGACGACCGGGCGGGCCATGATGTCTTCCAGCGGCATATGCGTTGTCCTTTGTTTCTGTCTTACTCAGTCCCCGGTCCCATGTCAGTCCCCGGTCCCATGTCAGTCCCCGGCCCCATGTCAGTCCCCGGCCCCATGTCAGTCCCCGGCCCCATGTCAGTCCCCGGCCCCGCGCTCGACAATTCGCAGCTCGTAGGCGGCATGGGCAGGCTTGTTGGCCTGGATGATCTCATGGAGGACCTGTAAATTGATCTGACCGGGTGCGTCTACGGTCAGAGTGAGGACGAATGTATGCGGCGGCACGTCTCCCAAAGTGGTCGTCCGTCCCAGCAGGGCGTCTTGTCCCAGGCGCATTCCCAGGAACGGCCTGTCGTTGATTTCGGGAGTGATCCCTGTGTACAGCTCCAGGTAGCGTGCCAGGCCGCGCCGTGTCCCACGCCAGCGATAAAGCTCCACGGCTTCTTTGATCAGGCGGCGGCGCTTAAGCTGCGGCCAGTTCTCGTCCAAAGCCAGCGAGACCCAGGTGGAAAGCCAGGGCAGCAAATCTGCGGAGGCTTCATCGGGATCGAACTGCTGACACAGGTTTGCGAGCATTGCCCGCATCGGCTCCACGACATCGTCGAAACCGCGCAAGTAGCGCTCAAAAAAGGGCCGGTCTTCATAGGCCACCCGGTAGGCCAGCAGCGGCGCTTCTTCAGTGTAGATGGCGGGAAGTCGGCTGAGCAGGTTTGAGGAAGGGTGGCGCAGGCGGAGCAGGCATGGAAAGCGCGAAACAGTCCCTTCCTCCATATCTGTCATCACGACATCAAATGGAAAGTCGCCAGGGTAAGCAAAGCCATCCAATGTCGCCGTGAACTCCAATGTCGCCTGCCGACTCTCGCCGGGCAGCACCAGCAGTGTCAGCGCCGAGTCGTCCGCCGCTCGCTCGTCCTGGGCAGCCAGGGCATCACCGCCCAAATCCTTGGGTGTTCGCCGCCGTGCATAGGACCAGCGCGGCCAGCGCGGATTCCATCCCCCCGCGCTGCTTTCCACCGAAAGCCGGACTACCGACAGCGTTTCGGCCTGGGACCACAGCGAGACCAGTGCCCCGATGCCCGGCGTCACCAGATGCCAGGGCGGGCGAGCGCCGCCGTCCGCCCTCGCCGCCGGGGCGGTCAGGGGCAGCTCGATCTCGTCAGGGATCACGTTAAGAGCGATTTTGTCGAGTCTGCTTTCGCCCTCCCGTGCCGGTTTTTGGCTGATGTCCACCCCCTCAGTCATCGCTGGCTTGCCTCATCCAAGCCCACCTGGCCCATTGGGACAGCACGAACCCGATGCTCGCGTGTCGCGAGAAGCTCATTGTCGCCGGCACGTACTCCCTCCGCATTGGAAACAAGCACTTCAGGCGTCAGCTGCCCCTGGCCGGCAGCCGCCAGCCGCGAGATAAATATCTTGGCATCCAGCAGGAACGCAACTCCGTGTGCTTGCTGCACTTGGGCATAGATGTCTGCGAGGGTCAGGGCGCGGCGGAACGGCCACCCCGTACCTTCAGGCCCGCCCCTCAGCGGATGCAGGTAATTCTCCAGGTGCCGACGGACACTGCGTGCAACCGTATCCGCGTCGGCCTTGGGATCAGCAACCAGTCGGATCTCAGTGGAAACGTAGACGTAGTCCGGCTCGCTGACTTCAAGTACGCTTGTCAGCAGACGCCGGATATCCAAATAATTTTCCACCTCGCGAAGCACCGGTCCCGGAACCTCCAGATCGGCAGGGCGTGGAACAGCAAGAGCATCGTCGAGTGCAGGCACAAGCAGGACACGAACAACGCCGGGGGGAACACCGCCCGCGGCATCATGCCGGGCACGCGGCTGCACGCATCGTGCCCGACCTACCCCCGATGAAGCCTGGCAGGCGAAGTATTCGTAATCTTCCGCCGTGACTGCGCGTGCCCGGTGGCGCAGGATTGCCCGCCCGCGCATCTTGGCCCGGTCCACCGTCTCCTGCTCTCGGCCTCCGTAGGCCCGGCCTGGGTTAACCACTTCAGAAATATAGGGAATAGACGACTTCATGACTGTTGCCTGACCCGCGGCAATGTTGCCCCGTGTCCCGCCCCCATGACGGTAGGCTGTAAAGATCAGGCTCAGCCCCTTATGCGGTATCGCACCGTACTGCCGAGGCGAACCGTCCGGCTGGATAATTTCGGGGCCGAGGAGAACCTGACCCATGTAAGAGTCACAGACGAAGTGCCGGTCGTTCGGGCCGCTATCGGCGAAGTCTTCTACCTCTATCCATGCCTCCATTTCCTCCTGTGTCGCTCCCTGCTCGCCGACAAGAACTGTCTCCCCAGGGCGGCGCGGCAGAACCGGCGCATGGCCCAGAGCAAACGCCTGGCCCGGTGTCCCGTCGCTCTGCCCCAAGTCCTGAGACAGGGCTGTTGCACAGTTACTGGCCGAGACCGTGCCACCGACGACACGCGCACTGATGCCCAGAAACTCCGGTGACTTTTGGTAGGCGTCCGGCAGCCGCCCCTCCGGCCCGCGCGGCGGCAGAGCCGTCGTGTAGCGGCAGCGTACCCAGTAGGCGCTTTTGCCGTCGACCTGCCGCTTGATGAGTGACGGCGGCATTGCTATCTCAATAAAGCCCGTCGGTGCGTCATTCTTGACCTGCCCCGGCGGCCGATTGAAGCCGTAGGTGGTGTCGAAGACCTCCAGCCGGGTCCATCGGCTCTCGGCCCCGTCCCATACCTCCCACTGCTGGGCCGGGTAATCCTCGTTGAGTCCGGTCGCAGCAGACCGGACACAGTTGACTTCCATCTGAACGGTGTTGCCTGAAATATCTCCGTCAAAGCCAAAAAACAAGCTGTCACCGCTGCGTGGAACCGAACTATAGACAGTAAAGACTTTGCCCGGCACGAAGTCCCGCGTGCCGGGAACCGTGTCCTCTCCTGTAATGCCCGCCTCGGCAGCAGGAATGGCCTTGATGTGATTGAGGAACGGCCGCACGAAGCGCAGGTCACTGTCAGTGCAGAACTCCACCGACTCTTCCTGCTCCGTTCGCAGGGTCGCCGCGACCGTCTCGCGGGCGCGCAGAGTTCGGGCGAACGCCTCCTCTCCATCTAAGTCCTCAATAGCGCGGGACAGGCGGAAGCGCAGCTCAGTGCGTGCCGGCGAAGGCGGCTCTAGGGAAATGCCGATCATCTCTAAAAACTTCAGGTAATTTTTTTCAGGCACCTGATTGAGCTGGAAGAGCATCATCTCGGTCATCGAGGCAAACAGCTCGATTAAGGTGACGCCAGGATCGGAAACATTGTGGTCAGTCCATTCGGGGCAGCGCCGACCGATCTGGATTTTCGTTTCATCCACGATCTCTTGAAACGTGCGGTTGTCGAGATTTGGTGAGGGCAGGGACATGTCTCAATCTTCTCCGGCAATGACATAAAATGGGAACACCAGATTGCGCTCCGAATTGGTGGCCCGAAGCAGGTAGCGGATGTCAATATTCAAGCGGGCAGGATCGGTCCGGTCCGGTCCGGCGGTTACCTCAGTCACTTCGATTCGCGGCTCCCAGCGTGCCAGCGCTTCCTGGACATAGCGGCGGGCCAGTCCAGCCGTCGCTCCATCATTAGGAGCGAATTGGAGCCGGGGCAGCTCGCATCCGAACTCAGGCCGCATCGGACGCTCGCCTTTTTGGGTGAGCAGAATAATTCGGACAGCCTCTTCGACGTCCTGCTCCTGATGTGCCAGCTCGATCCGGCCGCGTGCATCTAATTGTGGCGGGAATTTCCACCCTGAGCCAAGAAAATCTTTGGTCTTGTCCGCCATGCCTGGTGCTCCTTCTGCGGCTCTACCCACCGATTAGAACTGTCGGCAGCCCCAGCGCAATCGAGTTGACTGAGGTTGCCTCCTGGATCATGTCACCCATGCGGCAGGCGCCCATGCCGTTGATCAGCACGGTTTGGCTTGGGGTGATTACCACGCCTGGCCCATCCGGGATTAGGACCTTGATGATGGGGCAGGCATGGATGTCAGCGCCGGAGCTTGCCATTTCGGCCGCCGCATCTGCGACTGCACTCGCTGCCGCCTTCGCGAGTTTGATGGCAGCGGCGGGAGCGGCAGGTGTCCCCGCCGCCGCTGTTTGAGCCGCGGCGGCTTTGGCAATGTTCTCTGCACCTTTGGCGATTGTCATTGCAAGGGCCGCGACTGCGGCTGCGCTCATGCCGCGCCAGGCGGGCAGTCCACCGATCAGGACAGTCATACTTCCCGGTCCCGGCGCGAGCGGGCTGCCATGGGCGGTTATATCGGTGATACGGGCGGCAGCCTGTCCCATTCTGTTCTTCTTTCGTGTGCCTAGTTGATCTTGACGAGTGCGCCGGTGATTTCCATCTCAGCCGCTGCTTTGAAGCTGCCGGTCGCCTTCGCCTCCATGTCCACCTGCATACCTTTGATGGAGACGTTCCCGGTCGCATCTAGGGTGAGATCGCCGATACATTTCAGCGTGATCGAGTTGTCTGACGAGTTGATCTCCATCCGATTCCCGTTTTTGTCTACCACCGCAATGCCGACATGGCCTTCAAAGTGGTCTGCCAGCGTGATACGCTGATGGTCATGCGTGTGTATTTCAAGGTAGCTGCTGCCGTGCTGACCATCCATGATATAGATCGCATGGCCGCCGTTTGTCATAATGGAAACACCGACATCGTCTTTAGTATCGCTCATTTCCAGGCTGTGACTGCCGGCAGTGACAACCCTGATCTTCCCGGCCCCGTCGTCAAAGTCCATTTGATGCCCGGTGCGCGTCTTGGTGATGCGCCGGACTACCTTGCCGCCTTTGACAGCCTCCGAGTTCGGCAGCGGCGGTTTATCTTTGCCGTTCCAGAGTGCCCCCAGGATGTACGGACGCCGAATGTCGCCGTGCTCGAAGGCGACGAGGACCTCATCGTCCACTTCCGGCAGGTATTCGATGCCGCGCCCTGGCCCGGCCATCGGCGCAGCCAGGCGGACCCAGTAGCTGGCATGGTCTTCCGTCAGGTGCGGGTATTTGACCTTAACACGGGCCAGTCCATCCGGGTCGGTGTTATCCGTCACCAGGCCGATCACGATGTTGTTGCCCATCGGCATGCGTCCTCCGCTGTTCTCCTCTTCCAGAAGCGACAGCAGCGTGGAGGGTCGTTTGCCGTTGACAGCGAAGAGAGTTGTGTAGCCCTCGGATGGACTGTAAGTGTGAGTCGTGCCGGTCACGAAATATTTGCCCTTGAATCGATCTCCGATATTTTCGATCTCGATCATCATGCCGGGTTTCAGCGTCGGCACCCCATAGCCCAGCCCCTCTGCCTCCAGGTACTGTCCGCCGATGTCGTCGCAGAGCGACCGGGCGACATCTTCAGCCTCAGCCTGCGAATGAACCGGCCTGTCCACGACAATTCGCTTCGCCGGGCCAAAAGCCTTCTCTGCGATCCGTCCGCCGCGCACATCGCCGGCAATTTGAGGCAGCCCGTTCGGGACTGTCGCCCGGCCAATCAGGGTCTGCTTCTGTCTGGGGTCCCAGCCGCGCACGATCACTTCACTGACCTGCGGCGCAGCGGCCAGCCGGGGTCGAAACGAGCGCAAGTTCTTTCCCCATTCCAGCGCGACTGTGCCGTCCCCGCCGTCTTTGACCTTCCTGAACATCAAGTTTGACTTTCCTTCCAGGTAGAGCCGGAAGCCGTTTCGAGCCGCCCGCTCAGTCAGGAACTCCCAGTTCGTCTGGTTGTTCTGGAACACCCAGTCGTGGACCTGGGGGGTATGGTCGGCAGTTACCTGAAATCCCATTTCGTCACCGATCTTGCGGATAATATCCGTGTCGGTCATTTGGACAAAAGAGCGGTTATGGTGTCCGCGCTGTAGTCGGTGTGAGCGGTCGTAACTGCGGACAGAGAGAGTAGGCACTCCATGTGCGGCCAGGTCCATTTCCAGCGCGGTTGCTTCTCCATGAAAGATGGACTTCAGCTCGGCGGCCCCTTCATCGCCGCCAAATACTTCAATCTCGACACCGGGCTTAAAGGTGTCCTGATCCAGCCAGTGAAATCCCGCGTCATGCAGCCGCAGCGTACAGACATCAGGCAGATGGATGGTGTTGTCGACAGTGCAGTCCAATATCTGATCCATCACGTCTTTGACAGCCTGCTGCCCGTTGATCTTCAGGTTGAAATGCGATAAGTGTGCCTGTGCGGCGTCCGGCATGACATATCTCCCTGCCCACGGAGGCGGGTCAGCTTGGGATCGAAAGTACCTGACCAGGTTTCAATGCGAATGGGTCGTCCATATGGTTATCTTCAGCGATCCGCCGCCAGAGGCTCGGATCGCCATACTCTTCGTAGGCAATCAAGGGGAGCGTGTCGAAAGGCCGCACTTCGCGGCGTTTACGGCCCGGTTCGGCGTAGGACGTTGGATTAGTTCCTTTTTGCTCAAGCTCGTCTTCAGCCTCTTCCAGCGTGATTTTAGCTGTCGCGCGGACTGGGGTTCCGTCCTCCCGAAACAGGGTGTAGCGCACTGAAAGGCTGGTGACTGCGGCTTGGAACGACCACTGACCACCCCACTGGAATAAGCACAAAGGGGGCCGTGCCTTTTTGGTCTTGGGGTTCTTTTTCGCTTGGTCAATAAGTGTCAGCGCCACAAGCTCATCCACCTGCTTGCGGACATCGGCCTGGGCATCCAAATGCGTATGGTCCTCTGCGCCCACTCCCTGTATCTCGAACACGTCCAGGAACAGCTCCATATCCAGCTTGCGCGAGTTGCCACCGGTAAAATCGCGCTTGGGGACGTTCTTGCCGACATTTGGCTTGCTCGCCCAGGTGTTGGTCTTAGCAATCGTGTATTCTGTTGGGTTGAACAGCACCGTGGTCTTGTGCTGGTTGTTCAGATTTGTCAGCGTGGCTTTGGTGAGTCCCATTGTTTTCCTTTTTCTCGCACTCCTGCCGTCTACTCTAACGCCGGCCGATGCGCTCTGCCTCTGTCTCCATGCGGCGCTTCAGCAGGGACCAGACTTCATTGGCAAGCAGGTGAACATCGTTGCCGGCGGCTCCTTTTTCCTCGGCCACCATGTTGACGTCTTGCTGCGGGGACTTGGACTCGGCACCGCCTGCACTGGGGCTGCCTGCGGCGACGCGCTGAATTGCCCAGCCTTCGTCAGCCGGAACGGGGGTATTCGGCAGAGGCAATACCATCGCAGGTGCAGGTGATGCGGCGGATGTAGTGAGGGCCTCCGGCCCGGCACTTCTCCGCGGCATCACCGGCATCGCCGCCAGGGCCGTCTCTCTTAGGCCGCCTGCCCGCATTAGGTTTGGCGCTTGAAAATCGGGCTGCGGCCTCTTAAATGGTTCACCGGCTTGGCGAATCCAAAGGACACTTGCGTCAGGCTGAGGACTACGCACCTCGATGCGGGCCTGCGACGATAACGCCGTCCATGCAGGTACCAATGGTGCCCATTCCTTTTCGCCTGCGATGGGTGCTTCAAGCGCCGGCAGCGTGAATGGGAACGGAGCGGCTTGCCTCGGAGCAGGCAGGCGTGCGGCGGGACTTTGCGGCATCCACAGACGCGGCTCGCTGGCAGGTGGCTGAGGATTGCTCCGGCCAGGCACGAATGCCCCATAAACTTGTGCGATCGCGTCACTCAAAAAGCCGCGCACCAGGGCCAGAAGGCGTGGCTGGAACTCCTCGGCGACCGCTTCTTGAAAACGGTCAGCCCCGCTCCCTTCCATCCGCTCTTTTTGTGCCTCTGCCGGCAAGCCTACCCGCATGGAAGGCCGCAGATTGATCTGGTCCCGCCTGTGCAGATGCTCGCGAAAATCATCGCCAGTCTGAGTCTCGTCTGTCCTGGGCGCGAGCGAAATTTCTCTGAACAAGCGCGAAGCTGACTTCTGAGTAGGCATGAAAGAATGCCCGGTCATGGAGTACGCAGCTGGATTCGCCGTTTGGACCGGAACCTGGAGATTTGAGGTGAAATCTCCAGACACGCCTTTGAGCGATAACTCTTGCGGCAAAATGTGTTGTGATCCAAGCTGTTTTGCTGTGAGAGAGACCAGTTTTCCCAAAGAGGCAGCCGTCAAGCCGAACGCTGAATGCCGGGCGTTCAAGGGAGTAAAGGAGACTAAAGAGACTTCCAAATTGAATCTGGATATATTTCGCGTTCCTGTCCCCGATTTTGCGTCCCGAATGCTTCTGTTCTGGTCATCTCGTGTCTGCTCGTTTCGTGTCTGTCCATTTCGTATCTGTCCATTTGCTGCTGGTAAAGCCAGTCCTCTGGCAGCCGTACCCAGCGCTTTCGATGAAGAGATAGCCGTTGAGAGGTAAACAGGCAGCGGGGTCATAAGCACACGCGGCACCATTATTGGAGTTGTTCCTGAGACAGAGACGCCTGCCTTTTGTATCAGGGCAGTCCGCAGGAGCTTCCCCGGAACTGGGTCGCTTCCCCCTGAGCGTTCCGGCAGCGTCCTGGTTTGTTCCGGCAGCGTCCTGGTTTGTTCCGGCAGAGGCCTGGTTTGACTGGCTGAAGTGGAGCCTGTGTCTCGCAAGGCTTGCAGCCCAGGCGTATTTGGCACGTCCCGCAGAAGTGACGGAACTAAAATCGGAAGTGACGGAACTAAAGGCAGAAGTGATGGAACCGGTACCAAAGATGAAACAGGCACCAAAATCGCCTGCACTGTATTCGCTTGGACACGGCTCAGCGCCGGGAAAATGTGCGCCAGTGCGCCCTTTGGATTCAATGCTGGGCGGGCTGTTGATTCGGATAATGCCGGCCAATGCAAGAGATGCCGGCGCGAAGCCCGATGGAGCGTTTCGGATGACAGTGATGCTTGTGCCGACAATGCCTGAAGGACTGCACCGTGCGGCAGCTCAATCCTGTCCGGCGCTTTTAGTACCCTCTGAGCCTTTTCCGAGACCACGGTGAAGAGACTAGGGTTCCTGCCGATTTGGAGCAGTGCGCCGCTTGCTGTTCGCTGATTCGCAGCAGGAACCGGCTCTTTTCGCCAAGTGTGCTCGGTGGAAACGCCGGCAACCAGCCGAAGCGGTTCGATCGAGGTGACCGCCGCATGGGCAGGCGTGGTTGGAAAAGAAGGCAGATCCTGAACGAAACTGATGATTGCAGCCGCCGTCAAGAGGCGGGCTGCTAACCTGAGCGGGAGTCTGGGCCGGGCATCAGGAGCTGCTGGCATGCCCGGTTCAGAAGCAGAACCTGCCGGTGTGGGTTTAGCGAGTGTTGGCTTAGAGAGTGTTGGCTTAGAGATTGGCCGAGTCTCGAAAATGTCCATCCCGCGCATTCCGTATTCCTCTCGCAGAGACATAAACGGAGGGTGCGGCAGTGACGCATGAGGCGGTGAGACGGACAAAGACGGCGGGGGAAACGCTTCTGTGGCACGGGTCCGCTTGAGGGGAAGCAGCGCAGCAGGCGGCGGGGCTGACGGAGATAGGCCAAGCCAAGACGCCTGCGGGACCGCTGGCCGTCCAAGTGGCTGCACTTCCATTTTTGGGGTGCGCTCATCCCAAAGCGGTTCCTGCGTACGCTCCTGAGCGGGGGCAATTTTCTTGGAAGCTACCTCAAAATGCCCCGCTGCTCCCAACCGAGCGCGGCGGCTCTGTAATGGGTGTGCGGGAGCGGAAACTTCCTGCCCAGTTCCTAAACCCATTTTCATTGGGTTAAAGGCTAGAGGTGCCTGGTGTGGAGACAGATGCAGTGCGAGAGGGTCCAGCACGGAAAGGCGGGTGAATAAGGAGGGTGCAGCACCCGACCGGCCGACCGCAAGCTTGCCCCCTTCTGACAGAGCGCCTTGTTCTGACAAAGCGCCTTGCAGGTAATGGTGAGTCGTCTGCGTCCGCAGCAAGACCGAATAAAGCGTTTGCGGCGTCATGCGCTCAATCAGGAAGCGAGCGAGAGTGAGCGGCATTACCCCCGCCGGGGAGCGGCCGGCAGTGGGCAAACGTTCCTGAAAGGAAACCGACTGGAATGGAGCCAGGCGACGGAAGCGAAAGAAATTCATCGCACGCCTGGGGAGAGAGCTGCCTTCTCTGCTGGCGCGACGCCCAAGAAGCCATTCCAGCAGTGCGGGAACGCTTCGGGTAAGGCTGCCGCGTCTTTGCGCTTCTGTGAACACAGCCGCCGAGTATCCTGCCTGGCCAATCCGGGCGACGCCGAGGCTAGCCGCGAAGCGACTTGCACGCCGGGTACCCGCGGGAGGGCGCAGGCCGTCCCAGGGGTTCTGGGCCAGGTTGTCGGGGTCAGGTGTCATTTTGGTCGATCTGGTCCGAGCGGTGTTCAGAAACTGGAAGGCAGCAGGCCTTCATGAGCAAATTCCAGCGTCTCAATGGCGAGCGCCCCGGACTCGGCTTTAAGCTCCGGGCCGATCCATTTGCAGGGATAGGCGTTCTGGAGGTCCCACTTGCGGACCGGCTGGCCGAGCGGATCATAGATAATGATCGAGACATTCTGGCGCTGGATCTTGCCGCTCGCGTTCTTGGAATACCAGGTAAACAAATCTTCACCTTCTTCTAAGCCGCGCTTCAGGGTCACGTTGGAATACTTGCGCCGGACCGGCAGCTTATGCGTGTAGGTGTTCAGGCCGCCCTCGGCGTACTCGAACATCTCGGTCTCGATCGTCAGCCCGGTACATTCTCGAAAGCCGGCAATATGGATTTGTCCCAATTCGACCCAGTAGCGCAGGCCCAGATGTGGGTCTCTGGTGCGCTTCTTTTCTTCGTTGACGATCATTCTGCGCTGCACTTTCCGCTTACCGTCTCCGGGGCGAAACGCCCCGCTCGCGGCTCAGCATGATTTCCTGTCTCATCAAATCATAGACACGGTCGGCAACGGCGCGGGCATCAGCCTGGGCCGGCTGGACTTTGGCCGTTGGTTCTCCGCTTTCCTCGGTCGCCTTCTGAGCCGGTATCTGGGCCGACCCGCCGTGCGGAACCGGCAGCGCAAAGGCTAAAGCAGGCTGCGGCGGTGCAGATGCCTGGTGCAGTGCGCCGCCGCCCCGATTCGCCTTCTCCCGATCTGCGCCCGCGTGAGCCAGAGGCAGCTCGCGGTCGTGAGCGTCCAGAACAGAGCCAGCGGTGCGCTGCGCCTCGGCTTCCAAGGCGTCCCCGCCGTGAGGGGTCCAGAAACGCATTTTTCCGCCGAGGGACGATGTCTGCTGGCCGACATGGGTTACTTCATGTGCCAGCAGGCCCAGGCCGGTCCGCGTGTCCGGCGCGTAGCGTCCTGCGGCGAAGAAGATATCCGGTCCGATGGTAAAAGCCTCGGCGTCCAGTGCACGCGCCGCGTCTGCCGCCGCCACTCCGCGGTGAAGCCGCGCCTGCACCGGGTCGAATGCCAAATGCGGACGCATCTTTCGCCGCAGAGCGGCTTCGAGACCTTCGCCTGCTCCGCCTTGTGCAATCAGAGTCCGCCGCAGAGCGGCGGGCGACGGGCGCTCCGGTGCGGAAGCAAAAACACTCAAGCGGCGGTTCGGCACAGGCTCGGATAAAAGGCGGGCCGGGCCGGCAATCGCCCTGCGCGGCCTCACGACATCTTCCGCTAAATGCGTCTCACCCAGAAGCAGATGCAGCGAGGCCGAGAGGCGGGGCATCGCCAGAGCCGCGCCGTGCCGGGCCGCCAGGCGGGCTTCCCAAGGCGTCGCGCCAGGACGATGAACCGCAATCCGCTCGGCTGCCTGCCGGGCGAATCGCGCTGCGAGGTGCCCGGCCCCCGCGATAACATCGACAGGCTGAATACTCATTCCCGCTGATTCTGCCTCATCTGTCCGAATGCTTTTCTACTCGGACACATTCAAGCGCTCATTGATTCCGCTGATGGCCGCGATCCACCGATGCCGCTCCGCATGCTCCAGGTTCAGGATGTCATCCAGCGTCCAGTGGAAATGATAAGCGATGTAGGCTACCTCCTCGTAGAGCGCGTCGGAGGGGTAGCGCGTCATTCCCCCAATGTGTCCGCCTCGGAATCGGCCCCCGTTCCTGCTTCCTCTGGACTCAGGTCATTGATCTTGCGGTAGAAGTCCTGAAGGTAAGCAAGGTCCGCCGAGAAGAGGTTCTCGATCACCCCGGTGTCAATATGGGGCACGGACCCAATCTGCGTGATGACCCTAGCCAGTAGAATGATGACTAGGTATGCCTGATTAGCACGCACACGCGGGTCACGCATTGGTGCGATCTCGTCCATCGCTGTCGCCAGACGCATCTTCCCGCTTTTGTGCAGCGTCCCATCAGGATCAATGTAGCCGCGCGGCAGAGTGAACTCGAATTCCGTTTGAAGACCGCCGTGGGTACTTGCTTTGTTCATTTAATCCGCTTCAGCCCTTCGTGGCAGATTTCCATCTCTTCGATTGCCAGCTCATTCTTGGTGGCATCCAGGGCCGGCCCTTTGAGCTTGCAGGGCCAGCCATTGGTGAATTGGTACTGAGCAACGATGTCACTGTTTTCCTGAGACTGGACGCCCGGACCGTAGCACGTAATTGTGCCGTTTTTGCGGCTTGTGGCGATTTTGCCTTCCTCGATTGATTTGCGCCAGTCATGCAGCTTCGTATCGTCGGTCAGGCCCCGCTTAAAAACGATATTCGGCCACTTGAGCGCTCCTGGGACTTTGTGGACGACTTGGTTGCCGCCACGCTTGGTCGTGTGTCGATGCTCGATCACTTCGGTCTCTGAATCGAGGCCGCTGACTTCCTTAAACATGCCGTCCGTGATACCGTCCATTTCGAGATACCAGCGCAGTGAGCCAAACGCTTCCAATGCCATAATGCTGTTCCTTTCGTGCGGGAATAAAGTGCAAAGTCTGAAATCAAGTTATTCTTCGGTCGGGTCATTCTTCGGTCGGGTTACTCTTCGGTCGAGCTGCCGCCACCAGACCACTGTCCCATACGCAGAATGACAAACTCTGCGGGCTTGACCGGGTTGATGCCGATCTCGACATACAGCCGACCCAGATCGATCATCTCTTGCGGATTGGTCTCGGCATCGCACTTGACATAAAACGACTCGTCAGCAGACACGCCGAACAGCTTGCCTTCTCGCCACTCAGTCAGCAGGAAGGCAGAAATCGTGCGCCGGACACGGCCCCATAGGTCCGGGTCGTTCGGCTCGAAAACCACCCACTGCATCCCCCGGTCAAGCGAGTCCTTCAGGTAGTTAAACAGGCGGCGGACATTGATATACTTCCAGGAAGGATTCCCGACCGTCGCCAGTGTGCGGGCACCCCAGATCTTGATCCCGGTGCCGGGGAACGACCGGATGCAGTTGATCCCATTCGGGTTGAGAAGCTCCTGCTCGCCCTTAGTGACCATGATCTCCAGGTCCACTGCGCCGCGCAGGAACTCGTTGGCCGGCGCTTTGTGAACGCCGCGCTCGACCCCGACACGCGCCCAGACACCGGCGACATGGCCGCTTGGCGGAACAAATAACTGCTGGCCCCGGCGCATTGGGTCCACGATCTTGATCCAGGGATAGTAGATGGCTCCCTGTCCGAAGTCGGAGTTATAGGGAGTTCCCAGGGTCGTCTCGTTCATCTCCTGCGGCGAAAGGCCGGGAATAGGGTCCAGGATCGCCATGCGGTTGCCGGCCCGCTCGCAGTGAGCTACCAGCATACACTGGGCATCTAAGATCGCCTGCTTGCGCTTCTCATCCAGTACCAGCACTTCCGGGCCGTCTCCTTCGCCGCCCGGAACGGCCTCGCGCTGCCACAAGCCGGCCATCAGGTCGGGGATGGCAATCATCTGCACGCCTTCCAGCGGCTCCAGGCCGCCTAATCCCGTTCGCTGTGCGCCATCACCGATGAAGTCATCGGGCCGTAAGTTGGACAGTCCATTGGAGAGGGGAGAACCGGCCGGGGCCAGCGCCGTCGAGCCGACTTTGGCAGGCAGCGAATCCGCCCCCCCCGCCAGCACGAACGTCTTCATTTCGGGCCGGATCGCCGTGGCGGCGGCGACTTTCTCTAAAGTTACCAGCTTGGACCGGGAGGCGGCGGCAGAATCGAGCGCCAGCGGCTTGTCTTTGGTGCCAAGCGACTCGGACGCCCCCGTCCCCTGACTGATTTTCAGGGTGAAGCCCTCTTCCCCGACATGCTCGACTTCTATCTTGATGTCGTTGCCTGCTGCTCCGGCTTCTTTTGCCGTCAGCAGCAGCGGCCCCGCCGTGATCTGGGCCGTCGCGACGGCGGTCATTGCCTTGGCACCTTCGGGGGTATAAGACAGGGCTTCAATGTCATCGGGACGGGCAACCCGAATGACATAGGCGCGGCCCCCGCCGTTCATGTAGTAGCCATAAACCGCGTGGGCGAGGTAGCCGCCTTCAAGGAAGGGCTGACTTGCGGAAGGGATGTTGTGCTTGCGGAGAAAGTCCGCGGTGTTCTTGACAGAAGTTTTGTTTTCGCGGACCGCCCGTGTGACGGCATCGGCGGCGTAGACTGCCCAGCCCTTGCGAGAGGCCTTCTTGGCAGTGCGGACATCTGAAACCGTCATGCCCAGCTCCTGGCAGAGCGCCGTCGTCAGGGCGTTTTCCTCCTCGCCAAATGTCTGGCAGAACTGAGTCCAGTTGGTGATGAAGGTCGGCTTGTTGTAGTCACCGCTTTTGGCATAGCCGATAAAAGCCACTGTGTTGATGCCAACCCCTTCGATTGGCTTACTGCCACTGTCTATTTCCTCGACGAATACCCCTGGGGCAAGATACTCCGGCATTGAAATTTCTCCTTTTCTGGAACTCCGCACTCAGGGCAGAATTCCGGGACTTACTGGTTGTGCAAACGGTACGTCAGTGAAAGCAGTGTTTTGTACGGATGGAACCTAAAATCCGCGAAAGAAAAAGACAGTGCCGACACTTCGGTCCGGCGGCAAATTCAAGCTGTGTAAAAAAAGTCTGAGGGATAGAAAGACAAAAGGAGCCTTTTCTGCATAGCTTTTTGGACTGAGACACTTTAAGTTTATTGGACTGAGACACTTTAAGTTTAGACGATCTTGCCCTGGCTTCGCACTAATTGAAGCTGCACTTTCGCCATCACACCGATTGTCGAATGTGGCGTCTCCTCACCCCTCTGAAGCGCCTCGTGCGTTTCCTGGATCATCTGCGCTGTGCAGTCCGGGTATCCGTGTTCGCGCAAGTTCTTTGCAATCGCCTCATAGAGAACTGCCGCGTCAACCTTTGCTCCTCGCATACTGTGTGTCGCTTTCTGTTCCTGAACCAGCTTAACAAAAGATGGCTGAACTAGGTTACTCTTATAAACTTTCAGGGAGGCTATTCTTTTTGTGAGCCGGGACGATATGCCTGGCAACCTCCGTCTCGCCCTGACCCGGCAGTGCTGCCTGGATTGGATACTCGCCCGGCGGCAGATTAAAGAAGCAATAGATGCCGCTGCTGTCGGTGATTGTCTGCTGCGAACCGGCCGAAACTGCAATTCGCGCAGCGGGCCGCCCGTCTCCGAAAAGCAGCGTGCCGGTTACTGATGCTTGGTAAACCTGCCCCGCTTCGGCGAGATCGGGGGTGCTGCGTGCTGCGGTCTCACGGGCGGCTGTCCACGCTTCACGCTCCGTGCCGGTCAGCAGTGTCAGCGCAGCCACCACCGGCTCCATCTGCTCCACCCGCCCCGGCGGTGGCACCGTAACACTCATCTCCCTCGCTGCGTATCCGTTCGCTTCAAAGCGCAGGGTGGCCGGGCCGGGCGGTAGGTTCAGCAGCAGGAAAAACCCGTCGGCATCGGTGATGGCCGCTTCTTCTGTGCCTTCCGCCCTGACCGCTACCCCGGCCAGGCGCTGCTCGGTGCGGGCGTCCACAGCCATGCCCGCCGCGCTCGCCCGCAGGGAAGTCTGCGCCGCCTGCCGGTTGGGCTGATCTGGTGCCCCCCCCTGTCCGACTGTAGACACAAGCTCCCGTACCACTTTAGTCCACTTCGTCTCGAACGGATCGAACGAAGCGGTGACGACGAGCGGGAGGCTAGGCTGTATCTGTCCTTCCAGGGCTTGCCACAGATTTGTCGGATTCATCCATTCCAGGTGTTCCGGCTGGGCCACTGCCAGGCGGACGCTCCCGGCCCCATGCTCAATGAGAACCCCTGTGAGGTACTGCGTCGGGGCTGCCGGATTCCGCAGCAAAACTCCCAGAACCTCTCCCAGCAGCCGGTGCTCCGCAACAAAATCCTGCGCGGCGTGCGTTGTGACTAAGTACGACAGGTCCATGCGGACCGGCGCTCGTCGTTTCCCTACTTCAGTTCGCTGCTGCCCCCGAACCGCCGTGAATGACTCGTTGCGCTGTTCCAGGTTTTCGCGCACGTCGTACAGGAAAAGGTTTACCCGCGCTTCCCCGTCCTGCGCCGCCGCCGCTTCTGTCGGCGGGCCAAGCGTGATTTGCTCCTGCGTATACACTGGGCAGCCGGGAAGCCGCCCCAGTTCTGCCCCCAGCATCTGCCGCAATGTCTCGTCCACATCCAGAATCATAGGTGCTTATGCTCATCTTCCGGCGGATACTTCGTCAGAAGAGTTTGCCGAGACGGTCAGTAAAGGAGTCTTCATGGCCCGATGCATCCGCCGTGGGCGTAAACAGATTTGCCAGCCCCATGCCTACCGACTGCGTGTAGGCCGGCTTGGAGTCATCATAAGCACCGATACCTCGCATTGCGCCGGTAAACATATTGTCCGCCCCGGTCATCACATGTGACAGGGCGTTAGAGATCGAGTAATCGCCTTTGTCATCGCCCATGATCTTTTGGCCGGCCCAGTTAGTCAGCTTATCCAGGCCGATGCCTGCTTCGACACCTGCGACACCAGAGCCGATAACAGCCCCCACTGGTCCGAGCGCCGCCAAGCCTTCTGCACCGCCGCCCATTAGCGCTCCTTCCGCCCCGAATGCTTCCATTCCAGCCACGCCCGGCAAGGTAGCTGCTCCTTCCGCTGAAATGCCGAGCATTGATGACATAGCTGGCATTAATGTGCTGGCTGCCCCACTTATCCCGCCTTCGGCAAAAGCGCCGCCAACAGTACTCAAACCCGCTCCTACTCCGCCTGCACCGAACAAGGAAAATGCCTCACCCCCAACGCCGGGAACGACGCCAGGCATAGCAGCCAGTGTAGATAGACTCTGGCCGGCACCCTTGACTAAGTCAAACGCCCCGGACCCATAGTTGCCCTTCGAGAAATCGGAGTACGCATCAAAGCCACTCTGCGCGAACCCAGCGGCGCCGGCTGCAACACCCAACCCACCGACCGCCTTTTCGCCGATACCCTCCGGTCCATCGCGCTCCCCGAACATCTTGGCCATCTCCAAAATGCCGCTTCCGAAGCCCAATGCACCGGAAGCTGTGCCGGCGCTGCCATCTGCTGTGATACCTTTTTGGGCATCCCCACTGGCCTTGAGCGCCTTTCCTGCAAAGCCCAGGCCGGGAACTAGGCCACCAGTGGCATCGTTCGCAACTCCGAGGAGACTGCCGAGGCTGGAACTAAAAGGATCTTCCTCCCTGGCGATGCTTGCACCAGGCGAAACGCGCACCTGTACGGACTGTCCGGCCATCACTTGTGCCGCCAGCCTTTCCGCTTCCTGCTCTGACTCATCCTCCCGGCGGCTGTTGCGGCTCGGATCGCCTGTTCCATACCTGGCTTGCTGCGTCACATGGGTCAGTTCATGCGCCAGAAGACGGTCGCCGGCTTCTGTCCCCGGTGCATAGTGTCCTGGACCGAAGACGATGTCAGCGCCAAGGGTGTAAGCCTTCGCGCCGAGACTCTGAGCAGCTTCGGCGGCGCGTGTGTCGGTGTGGACTCGCACCTGTGAGAAGTCATGGCCGAAGTGGGCACCCATGTGATGCGTGGTCTTGCTGTCGAGAGTGAAGCCAGCGGACGTGGGAGAGTGATGTACGGCTGCGGATTTTGGCCGCGCCGTCAGAGTGTTTGAGGGTGTAGAAGGCACAGGGCGCTGCAAGGTCTGCTTGGGCATTGTGTCAACCTTTCAGAAATAGTGACGGCTGTAAGGATATTGCTGACGAACGGCTGAGAAAACGTGAACAAGACAAAAATGAATAAGCTAGGTCGTGTGCAGCGGGGGGGTGGTTCAGGACGCCGCAAAGTCATATTAGCATAGCGCTGGGAATTTGTCAAGCAAAGAGAGTGTGAAATTTGTCACAGCCAGTCTGCCGTCTCGGCATCGGTCAGGGGGCGCTCTAGCTTGGCATATTCAGATTGGGCGGCACGCAGGACATGAGCTGGACGGATCGGTTCGCCCGCATCAGCCGCTAAAAAGGCGGCATTGAGGGCGATGCTGCGGATGTGTCCGCCCGCAACGCCGAGCTGGGCGAGCTTCTCTGGATCCAATCCCTCCGTGGGCGCGGTGGGGGGAAAAACGCGCCGCCATATCTCGGCTCGCTGGGCAGTATCCGGGAATGGAAATTGAACGACGTAGCGCAGCCGCCGCAAAAAAGCCGTGTCCAGGGCGGAGCGCAGGTTGGTGGTCAGGATCGCCAGGCCTCGATACGACTCCATGCGCTGGAGCAGATAGGACACTTCCTGGTTGGCGTAGCGGTCATGACTGTCTTTCGTCTCCGTCCGCTTGCCAAAGAGAGCGTCTGCTTCGTCAAAAAGCAGAATTGCCCCCCCGCCTTCGGCGGCGTCGAAGACCCGGCGCAGGTTCTTTTCGGACTCGCCGATGTACTTGCTGACCACGGCGCTCAGGTCAATGCGGTATAGATCAAGGTCCAGGGAGCGGGCCAGTACCTCAGCCGCCATTGTCTTGCCCACCCCGCTTGGACCGGTGAACAGGGCACTGATGCCCAGCCCGCGCTCGCCCTGAGAGGCGAAGCCCCATTGATGGTAGACAATGCCGCGCTGGCGAACGTGGGCGGCTATGTCGCGCAGCACCGCGCGGGGACCTTCGGGCAGAACTAGGTCGTCCCAGCTCGCCGCTGACTCAATGCGCTGAGCAAGGTCCTCCAGCCGGGGCCGGGCTGCGACCCGGCAGGCATCCCAGAGTGTTTTTTCTACGGCCTGCGGCGCGTCACCCTCAGCACAGGCCAGTGCCTCCGCCCCTGCTGCCCGGATTGTCAGGTCCGGGACGTCGAACTGGGTCGCAAGCCGCTCAATCTGCCCGCTTAATGACGCTGCATGGGACCCCAGAGCCAGATTCCACAGTGAGTGCTGCTCGGCCTGTGTTGGGTTGTTCACTTCCAGGGTTAAGACTGGACGCCCGCGCACCGGCTGCCGCTCTGTCCCAGACAGAAGCACAAAACCAGGGGTCCGCTCAACCGCGCGAGCCAGCGCGGGCCGTGCGCTTTCCCCTGCCTCATCCGCTTCCAGCAGCAGAGCGCTCCCGGTCAGGACGACCTCCCGGCCCCAAATTTCGAGCAGAGTCTCCAAATCCTGGGGGATGGCCGGCAGCATCTCTGCCGCCAGAACTCCCAGTCCGAGTCCGACCTGCCGGCAGGCGGCGGCGGCGATGCGGCGGCGGCTGACTCGCTCCGGCCCGCAAAGCTGGATGACCGGCGGAACTGTTCCCGCTCCGCGCCAAACGGCGGCAATCCGGTCAGCCAGTGCCTGCTGCGATGGCACGAGAGTTCCTGCTGCCGGCATTCCGACCACTAATCCACGCAGCCGCTCGTCCCAGTTGTTCAGTCCCAGCAGACCATGCAGAATGCGCTCGTCAATACGCAGCGGGCTGGTCGTCAGCGCGGGACCGTCCCCGATTTCTACGAGGCGATGGCGGCGCAGCGGTGCGGCGGGAGTCAATGCGCTCCAATGAGGCTGGGGCAGGGCGGCCAGGGCAAGACTGAAGGTGGGATAAGTACGGGCGGGGTCTCCCTGCGCCGCTGAACACAGACCAGAAAACGCGGATTCGAGTTCCACACCCGCACAGAGCAAAAGTATATCGCGCTCGAACGGCGAAAGCTGGAACAGGCCGCACAGGTTGTCGAGCGGCGAAGGAATGCTTGCCGCCACTAAATCGGCATCCGCGGCTTTGTCAGGGGCGGACGGCCCGCCCTGACTCTCGATGTGCCTTTCCAAAGCCGCGCGGAGTGTTCCCAGGCAGCGGATCAGGTCCTGCTGACAATCCTGGGGGGACAGGGCCATCTTCGGCGGCGACTCCATCAGCGTTCCCCTGCCTCGTCAGTCAGTTCAACCGTCACATGATAGGCAGCCGACGGGCGGTAGCTGACCTGAAAAGAGGACCAAAGGTTGACCATTTCCTCTATCTCCAGCGCCTGGGGACAGACTTTGATCCTGTGCATTGTGCCGGCCAGACCGGGAGCAGACAGTGCGGCGTGGACTGGAGACACCAAGCGTCCTCCACTTTGGGAGGAGATTGCTGTCAGTGCTCTCTGGATATCCTCGGCCGCAAACACGGGCCGATCGGCAAACATCTCCAATCCATAGCCAAGCAGAACTTCCCCTTGGAGATCTTCCATACCGTAGGCCGTCAGCAAGTAATGCAATTCCAGGCTCCGCGACGATGCGGAGCGGGCGGACTCTCCCGCTTGTTCATAGCGGCTCGACGGAGAAAGACCTTTGGCATGGGCCTGATAGAGAAACAAGTTGATTTGAGACTTCTCATCGGCCCCGGACGCGAGGCGATCTGGTGGGAGGGCAGAGACTGCGGCATCACTGCCGAGTGCGGCGGTGACGCCCTTCGCCGCAAGTCCGTTCTCCAGCGAGTTTTTAAGGATGGCTGTCACGGCAGCTAGGATTAATGGGCTGTTCATTGGATCGCTCCTTGATTCTTGTCAAGTACCGTTCTTCTCGCCTCGTAAGCGTTGGGAATTCTTCAAAGACCACCTCATGCCAAGAAGCATACCCGATCAGGAATAAAAATTTGCCGATTGCACTTCTCAAGGCAACGACTGTCTGATCTCCTGTGCTGCTCAAGTGAATTCTCTCAAGGTGCAGGTGGCTAAGCTGCGGGCGGCTGCACGAAGGAGATGACCTGCTTCATGGGTGGTCAACTGGCAAAAGTGCGAAAGAGGGATTGGTGAAGCAAAGTGCCGGCGATGCTCCAAGCCGCGCCGGTCACGAAGTCGCCTAAAATCAAGCCCAGAAAGAACGGCATCGCCTGCCGGTAATAGGCTAGGCCGCCGTAGCGCAGCAGCAGAGACTTGAGAGACCACGCCACAAACATATCGCACCAGAAGAAGTCATTGGCGAAACTGGTGTTCAGAACATAGGCCGCAGGATGCAGGACAAACCCGATAAAGCGCCCCCGCAGCACCGTCAGCAGACAGGTGATCGCAAAGCCGGCAGCCATTCCAGCAATCGCGCTGCCCGTGGCCGCCTTCGGATCGTGCAGCCAGTGGGCCAGATCATTCCAGGGTTGATTGGCCTTGTCCAGCACGCGCCACTGATGGACGTTGCCGGTATCCGCCCCGTTGACGTAGTAAAGCTGTAGGTCCCAAAGCAGCGCACTGACCATTGCCACCGCAGCCGCAATCAACAGAGCGCTCAGCAGTGGCCGCAGCGCTCCCCGGACCCGCGCTAGCCCGACCATCGCTTCCAGCTCATGCGGCATGGGAGCCGCCCGATAGTCCGAGTTAAACCACGATAGCATGCCCAAATGAGCCAGGTCCATACTCGGCATTCCTGCTGTCCCCAGCGTCGTAGATAGAATGGCCTGGGGACTGATCCACCCAAGCTCCGTGCAAAGCACCGCTGTCTCAGCGCGGATGCGCGTCAGCGTCACCATGATCATCAAATACAGGGCAAAAAACACAATGGGCAGCCACCATGACCCGCCCGATGACCAGACAAAAATACACAGCGCAAGGTAGCCGCCGAAAAATCCCAGCACGGCAGCACGTGCTCCGAGCATCTCGCCCCGGTCCTGCCCTGCCTTGTCCCCATACCAGGCCCGGCGCAGATACTCCTGGTAGTAGCGCCGGCCCGTCCAAAGCGCTGTCAGACCCAGGGCCAGCCAGGCTCCATAGCCTTGAAACCCCGTGTACGGAAACTGGGCGGTTGCATCCCCGCCCCAGCCCTGTCCGGGCTGCCGCCAGCCGTGCATCACGCCCCAGACATTCATCACTTTCTTCAATAGGTAGAAGAACCAGAGCGAAAATGAGACATCCGTGTTGATGAGGTACCCGAAGCCGATCCCTGATGCGTGAAGCTGATAGAAAAGCGAATCCACTCCGTTCCAGGGGAACTGAAGGCCCGCATCCGGCAGCAAGTCATGCGTCGAGTTGATCGGCAGCGTGGGCACGGTCGGGAACAGGCTATGCAGCGAGTTGAGCGAATGCAGAGCGCAAGGCAGCGCGAAACCGGCCCAGAGCGGCCACTTACGATAAAGCGGTGCGCCCTCGCGGGTCATTTCCAGCGGCAGGGCGATCACTGGGAACGGCAGATGCTCCTCGTCCGCCCAGCGCTGGCGCATGATGGCGGACAAGCAGAGCGTCGTCCAGAGCAGGACCAGAAAGAACCCGCACCAGATTGCCAGCGGCCCCGCCCAGGCGGCCATGATCTGCGGCTCGAAGAATGTCGAATGCCCCGCATAGAACCCTCGGAGGATGGCAGGATCGCGCGGCCCAATGTACCAGGGCAGCAGGTGCCAGAAGCTGTCCCAGCCATTGGAATGGTTGCTATAGTAAAATGGGTTTGCGAGAAACGGAGTGAAGAAGCCGAAATGGCCGACCCCGGCGACGACGCTCGACATGGATAAAACCGAGTACAGCACCATCAGCTCCGCCTGGTTCAAGGCGGCAGCCTTGGAAAAGCGGCGAACGAGAAGGTTTGCAAGCGTGAGAACAAACAGGATAAACGTCACCCCGATAAAAAGCGTGGAGATCGTCACTTCCGTGACGCCTGTCTTCATCTCAGAGTTTGCGATCCAGCCCGTATTTAGGATAATCAGTGGCAGCGCAAGCAGAACCACCCAGCCCCACCGGACAGGAACAGTCGCTTCCGGTAAAGGCGGCGGAGGAAGGATCACTGCCGGAACGGCAGGAATTATGGCGGGTTCAGGGGTTTTAGAATGTTTTACTGACATTATGCTCTTCCGAGCCTTAATCCGAGTCGTAAACAGGCAGCAGATCCGCATGAGCCGCCAGGCAGGCATCAATGGCGCGTATCCCCGCGGGCTTGTCCAGAATAGTTGGGTCAAGCTGCACCGCTTCATGCACACGGGCGCGGCTGCGCTCGCGAGCCGCACGGACAATCACATCCGTGATGTGCGCCGTTTGCTCAGTAAGCGACAGAACACTTTCCGGCAGCGTGATCCTTTGGGGATCAACGCTGCCGAAAGAAACATCACACGCAGTTTCCACAAAGATATGTGGCGGCAGGTTCGTGATCTGATGGCCGTCGTTCAGCAGGTTGAGCGAATGAAAATGCGCCGGGGATCCGCCGGTGAGGGCAGAAATGAAGTGTCCCGGTTTTTCCCAGGCTTCGTGAGCGCGAAGCTCATCCCAGGGGCGCGTTCCCGCGCCGATCTGACGCAGCAGATCATGCCGCTCCTGCCGCTGAAGCGGATTGCCATGCCAGGGCATCTCGGTGCTTCTTATATCATGGCTGAGCGGCGGCAAAAAATCGCGTGTGTGATCGTCTCCAGGAACCAGCAGATACCCCGTCTCCCGGAGATACTGCTGAGCGCGTGGATTGGCGTGGCTGGGATCACCGGCGTTTACCCGCTCCCGCAGCGCCGGCAGCAAATCTGCGCCCGTGCTGCGCTCACGAAACTCGACCAGCCAGGCCAAATGGTTCAGCCCGGCTGTCGTGACTTGCCATTCCTGCCACCCGGCAGTAAAGGGATAATCAAGCCATTCGCCGTAAAAGATGTCCCAGAGCAGCGCGTAGGCAGAAAGCGAGACAACGCAAAAGCCTGCCGTCTTGATGCCGTTCTCCTGGGCGGCCTGGACAACTCGGGGCAGCGGATTGGCGACATCCAGCAGCCAGGCGTTCGGGCAGAGCCGCCGCATGTCGCTCGTAATCGACTCGATCAGCGCAATCTGCCGCAACGAATAGCTGATGCCGGCGATGCCCCCAAACTCAGTCTTCAAATGCCCAGGAAGATACTCGTCGATAATCTCTGCGTCCATCGCGAACCGCCGCTGCATCTGCGGGCTTGCCGAGCAAATCACAAAGTCCGCGCCTGCCAGCGCTTCGGGACGGTCAGCATGAACGGTGATGGACGTGGTTAGTCCCCGTTCATTTGACAGACGTCTTCCGGCAGCAGCCAGCAGCTCAATCGTTTCGACATCGGGATCAATGAGCGCAAGATGAACATTTTCTAAGCTCTGCTCCAGATAAATTTGCGTGAGCAGGCTGGGGCCGAAGACATAGCTGCCTGCACCGATAAAAGCGATTTTCATAAACTTCTTACTTCTTAGCGCGGGGCGTGAGCGGCTGCGCGAACGCGGCCGTGAAATAGGCGAACTCGCAGTTCCAGCCGATGTCCGGCTCTTCCGTCGAAGCCTCCTGGAAACTGATGAACCGCTTCCAGGGCTGCGGGATATAGGCATTGAGCTGGTTGTCGGATTTGATGAACGCGCCGACAACGCCGGGGGCTTGATGATGCAAATCTACCCAGAGTTGCGAATAAAAGTCCGCGCCATGTTCGTAGTCCGGCGACTCGCCGGTGACAAAGTCACGGCCGACGGGGTTTCGGCCATTGATAAAGTGCAGTTCATCGAGCGCAGCATTCCGGTAGTGGACATCGCCCGTCCATTTGTAGGCTCGCAGGAGAACAACCCCAAGCACGCTCAGTACGTTGTCGTTGGAACCCCAGTAAAGATGCGACGGATCAAGCATCGCGAACTGATAAGGTGTCTGCAACAGATAGGGCTTGCGCTCGCCAGTCGGGTCGTAGGCGGCCACACGCACCTGACGCAGAAAGGCATCTTTGAGAACCTGCTGGACGGCCTTGTCGGCGGTCGGCTGAGGGGATTCGGTGTAATCTAAATAAGCAAACTGAAGCGCGAAGTTGAGGTACCCCATGACTTTGTCTTTGGGATCGCCCTGCCCTGCTCCCCCCCAGGCGGTCAGGACATTGTCGCCGGACGCTTTGAACGGCTTCAGGAAGAACTGGTGGTACTGGTCATCGCCCGTCGCGTTGTACAGCTCAACCGCGGCCAGCACGCGGCCCTGCATGTCGTAATTCGGGTCAATCGGACTGCCGGCCGTTACCTGCGTGATAGGCTTGGGGTGGGCCTGAAGCCAGACCCACGATCTTTTTGCGAGGGCCAGATAGGTGTTCGCATCATGCCGGTATCCCGGCACGTTTTTCAGCACGGTGTAAGCTTTGGCAAACCCGGTAGTCGCCCACGCCGCCGCCACGGAGTCGACGTCCGTAAGCTGTTCGGTCTTGCCGTTCTCATAGCCGGCGCTGTTGATGACGCTGCCGTCGGGGTTGCACATCTTCGTCATCCACTGGAGGCCATAGTTCATCAAAGGCGCGACATCGCTGACGCCGGGCGTTTCTTCCGGCAGGTTCAGGCTGCGGGCGGGTACCTTCGTGCCGAAGTCGCGCAGGGTATTGCTCAGCCACCAGATCGCCGCGCCGTGATCGGGAACCTGAAGCGACGGGTCCCCGGCGTCGCACCAGCCGCCGAGGACATTGCGGACAGGGTTCGTATAGTGATAGTTTCCGTCTGCGGCCGCGTAGTGGTAGGAAATAGCCGCCGTCATCGGGTAGGCTGCCGGGCGTGTGTATCCCTCACCATACGGATCGATAATGGGATAGCCGCCGCGCTCGTAATAGAAGTAGCGGAGCGCATCGCGGAATTCCTTCGTGTAGACGCCGCTGCCGATTGGAAAAATGACCGACTTTGCAGTGAAGCGGTCCGCACCAATCCGTACACCGGGAACCTCAAGCTGATACCGTCCCGGCGCAGTCACCGCGTCGAAGCTGGCAGAATAAACGGCATCGCCTGTCTGGTTCCACTGCGGCAGACCGTTCCGGCGTACCAGATGCCCTGTATAAACCACTTTGCTCGTGGCCGTGTTTCGGACATCAAAGCGGGAGTTCGGCGGGGCACCGCCTTCGGATGCGGCATACGGGTACGTGAATAACGCAATCTTGGGATCATGGGCGCGCCAGCCGCTTTGGTCAACTTTGATGAGGTCTTCCCGCAAGGCCGCGGGGCCAAGCGCAGGCACAACGCACATTTCCGAGACATAAAGAATGCTTTCGGTGGCATACTTATGGACGCTGGACAGGGAAATGCCGCCGGTCTGGCTGAGAACCAGATCAGGCGCGGCCTGCTTGAAGTCGGCCAAGGGGATATTAACGTCCTGCCACTTTGCGGTTGAAGGAGCCGCATACCGGCTGAGAAGCAGACTTGCCTTGTCAACGGAGATTTTGACATCCCCTAAATTGTTGGGCAGGATCGTGCCCCACTTCATCCGCAGGTGCAGGATCGGTGCCGGGCCGACGCGGTCCAGATTGACCACGTTGCCGGACCCCATGATGAAGTGCAGGTTCCAGTCGCCGGGATTGATCGTATCAATCACCAGTGAACGGACCCCATCTACCGTCTCCACCGGCAGCCCGGTGATCTGCTTATCGCGCCAGACCTGAAAATCGTGGGACGCGGAAGTCGCTGTTTTGACTGTTGTGTCAGGTGAGTGATACACCTGCGCTTCGTTCCAGACCGTGCGGCCGGGATCGTAGTTGTTGAACCAGAAGATCGTCCGCTGCGGAAACAGCGGCCGCGTCAGGTCTGTTCTCACCCGGTCAGTCTGGGCCTGCGCCCGCACGCAGGGACTCAGCACCGCGGGGACTGCTGAAGCGAAGAGAAGAGCAGTGGCGGTAAACGCCACGCGAGGTCGCCACCGCCCGGCGAGGAGCGCCGTAGTTGTGAGCATAATGAATAATTCCTAATACGTCCGTGATTCCTAATGCGTCGCCGGCGGCATAGAAAACAACTTGGGATTTTGTGCAGGATACGCAAAAAATTGCATGACCAAGAAGAAGTGAAAGATGATGTCTTATATTAGTCCATGCCGGCATTAGCCGCCGAAAGAGCAGCCCGGCAAAACCATAACAGTTTGCCGGGCGAGGACATCAGCAATTTCTAGTTAAGGTTTAGACGCCGGGGCGTTGTTGGCACCGGGCGGTGGTCCACCGGGTGCAGCATTACGGTGAGCGGCGTAGGCCGCTTGGTCACGGGCCTGAGCGGCGGGGTCGGGAGTACCGATGAACGATTGCTTTTGACTTGGCGTCGGCGCACCATCAGAATGGCTGCTGCATCCGCACAGCGCGGCTGGAACAAAAGCAAAGAGGACTGCTGTGAATACAGATTTGTTAAGGGTTCTCATGTTTTTTGTTGAGGTCGGAAGTTCACTGTCGCTTGAAAATTTACCATCTGCCTAGCAGCCAAGCTTTATGGGGCTGTCCGCAAGGCATCCCATAAGTTCCCCGCGTCCGTTGTCGAGTAAATCGCATAGGAAGTGTTGACGGTTGACGTTGGGATCAGAGTTTTCACATGACCGTCGGAGAACAGGAAGTTGGCACGTCCATTGTGTGCGGCAGAAACCGCTCCGTTGATGCCGTCTGGGTAAATGGCTGTCGCGGAATGGCCGACGTTAGGAACGTCCTCGCCGCCGTAGTAGTCCGTGAACATATTGAACCAACTGCTCGCAGCGACATCAGGAATGCCCGACGACTGGCCGTAATTAGGATTGGAGGAAGGAATATCTCCATTGTGCTTCTCAGCAATCATAATCGTATCACTTGGGAACTGAATTTCTCCATCCAGCCGGGGCTGCTCGTTTTCAAACGACGCCGAGCCATTGGGTTGGACATCGTACCAGGTAAAGAGACCCTGGAATCGATGATCGCTTGGGCTGTGGCCGGTATATAACTCAAAGCCATTTGCGCCGTAGGAAATCGGTGCACCGACGTAACTCGGCGTATAGCCGCCCAAGGAGTCGTCAGGACAGGTGTAAACTGCGATTGACTTGACATAAGGCAGGATTTCGGTAGCCCAGTTGGGCGATTGATTGAATGATGCGCTTCCAATGGGATAATGCTCATCGGAATCTTGAATATACTGTATGGTAGCCAGCCCAAGCTGCTTCATATTGGAAGCGCAGGACGTGCGGCGGGCGTTCTCGCGCACTTTCTGGAAGACGGGAAACAGAATAGCTGCGAGTATCGCAATAATAGCGATGACAACGAGCAGCTCGATGAGCGTAAAGCCTTTATGTTTCATGATGTTAGTCCTTTCTGAACTCTTTCTGGACGTGTCGTCTTATGCTGCCGGCAGGTGGTGAGACGTATGCTCTTTTTAGCAAGACGGCCGACCTATCGGAAACGGGAACTCTGCTTAGATTCGGTGATGCGCTGCTGAGGCGGTGGTCCTGCGTATCACCAGCTCAACAGGGAGCTTGACCCGGCATTCCCCCATCCCAGCTCCCCCGATGAGGCGATCCACTAAAAATCCCGCAGTCCGGCCCACGGCCTCTGCTGGCTGCCGGACTGTCGTCAATCCGAACTCTGCGCCCGCGGCGGGGCAATCGTCAAAGCCCACGACGGAGATGTCATCAGGCACACGCAGGTCCCGCTCTGCCAAGCACTCGATGTAACGGAATGCCAAGAAATCATCCCCCGCGATGATGGCAGTCGGGGGACTGGGCAGTGCGATTAAAGCTTCGCAGGACAAAGCAACATCGGGCTTGCCGGCGCTCGCAAGAAAAACATCGGATTCCGGCTCGTGTGCCAGCCCATGCCGGCTCCGGCTGTGGCAGACCGCCTCGTAGCGATCTTGATAGTCCGGCGTGAACAGAGGAGCACAAAATGCGATCCGCCGGTGTCCTAGCCCGACGAGATGATCGACGACAGCGGCCATACCCGCAGCATTGTCAATTGTGACCGAGCCGAGTGTGTCAGGAACATCCCTTGCGATAGAGAACGACGACCGACAGTCCAGCGCTTGCCAGTGCTTCGAGATCGGCAGAAGAGAGATTACCAGGGCCGAGGATGAGGCCATCAACCCGCCCATCCAAAAATCTCGCGGCGTTCATGAGCGGCTGATTTGGCGCTGAATGCGAATAAATCAGCATGTCTCTTCCTGTGTCGGCAACGGCATCCGAGATGCCCTTGAGCAGCGACATCGCGATGTCGTGCATGGTATCAACCTGTACGCTCCAGGTAAAGATGCCTACGGTATGGGTCCGCCCGCTCTGGAGGGATCGGACAAGGGCATTTGGAGCGAAGTGCATCTCCGCAGCCACTTGCAGCACACGCTGCCGTGTTTGCTCGGTCATCTTCCCTTTGTTGTTACACGCTTTGGAAGCTGTGCCGACAGAAACTCCCGCTCTCTTTGCCACATCGCGTATTGTTGTTCCTGAAATAGCCATCGCTAACTTATTAGCCCTTAAGATACCCTCAATCGTCGGTTGGAAAACTGAGTTTTCCAATTATACAATGCGGCCTATGTTTTGTCAAGTGCTAATTTCATGGCAATAAGAACAAGTCAGGGACAGGAGGGAAAAGCCTCAGCGCCGGACGCTGTCAAAGTTCGGGATTAAGATCGGTTCCCCATTTTTCAGTGACGAGTCGTGGGCGCAGATGCCCGGTGCGGTCCAGTCGGCAGACGTTTGAGCATTGATGGCAGCGGGTCGCCCTTCGATGATGCTGCGAACGAACTCATGGACAAGGTGCGGATGTGAACCGCCGTGCCCTCCCTGGGTGAACGGCGCGATGGCCGGAGGCAGAAGGTCCGCGCGGTCGGGAACAGGCACGCGCGATGCGGTCACCTGCCGGCCTTTATGCCCTTCCCGCACCGGTTCCAGCGTGAAGACAAGAGGGTCCTCATGCTCCAACTGCTGCCACTCGAAGCCGGCCTTTTCCCCATAGACGCTGAATGCTTCCGTGTATGGCCGCGCCGTCTGGAACCAGGAGCGCGTCACTTCCGCAGCAACATTAATCTTGGCGAGCTGGAAGATGGCGGTCTGCAAGGGAAACGTATTCGCGCCGGGCTGCTGGATATCGGGCCGGAGATGACTAGAGCCGAAGCAGCACACGCGGGCCGCACGAGTGTGCGCGAGCGCAAGGAGCGGTGCGATGGCGTGGGTCGCATAATGCATTGGCGGCACTGCACGCCAGGAGTTTGGATACGCCCCTTCCAAATCTTGGAAGTAGGTGCCGCGCAGGAAAGTCAGCGTCCCCATTTCACCTTTTGCCACGAGAGCTTGGGCGAACAAAAACTCGCGCGTATATACGGCAGTCTCCATCATCATATAATTTTTGCCGCTCTGCTGCTCGGCGGCAATGATCTGCTTTAAGCTGCCCAGATCAGTTGCCATCGGCACAGCGCAGGCACAGTGTTTTCCGGCTCCGAGCACAGCGAGCGACTGCTCCACATGCCGAGAAACCGGTGTCAGCAGGTGCACGGCGTCGTAATCAGAGGCGAGGATATCGTCGAGGCGCGTGAAGCGATCCTCAACGCCGAAACGGTCTCCAACCGTGTGCAGAAGCGGCTCGTCCAAGTCACAAATGGCGACACGCTCAACGTCAGGATGGCTCTGGTAGATTGGAACGAAGTCGGAGCCGAAGTGCAGTCCAACTACGGCAACACAGATACGCTTGGGCATAAATTTCTCCTGAATGTCTCAGAGTAAGCAGCTTTTCTAAGAAGCTCTTGTTTCTCCGGGGATTAGCGCATGACAACTGGCCGGGCGGCAATACTCCATACCCAGGAATGTCATGTAAGGATGGCTTCGGGCCAGAGGGGGCGAATGAGAACGAGCCGCACTATCGGGGATGAAGATGCAGGACACGGACAGAACATACTAGATTTCCGTCATGCCAAAGCTGCGGCGCTCGGCCCTTGTCACTTTCCACCCGCAACTGTTCCTTGACCGGCGGCAGCTTTTCGACACGGCACGCCTGTCCTCTTATGGCCGGCTTGATGGCGAGGCACTTGATGCACCGAAGAACCTGCACTTCTCCGCGGGCTTTTCAGCAGAATAACATCATCCACTCTTTTTGTCAAGACAGGGTGAAAAGCCGGCCTGAGCAAGATAATGCCGGGCAGCCGCTCCTCAGTCCTGTGCGACGCAAGCACTTGGGCAAGGGGGCGGCGAGACTGGCTGAGGACATACACTGCTCTTGGCACTGGAAAAAGTGGAGCAGGATAAACAAGTTGTCTGCCGATAAGTTGAAGATGCTGACAAGGAAGTTGAAGATGCTGACAAGGAAATCCAGGCCACCACAGTGCCGCGCCCGACAGCGGCGCGTGTGCAGGAAGTGTGGGGAAGTATCGGATGAGCGCGGCGTGTCCTGAACAAAGAAGAGCGGACCGATCCCGATTTTGAGGTTTCGCGCATCTCACGCCGCCAGGTGCCGGGCAATGAGAGCTAAATCATGCTTTCTTTGCCTGCGTAAACAGATCGCTCAGCTCTCGTGTGGCTTTTTTCATGTCCGAAGCACCCACGACGGCAGACACTACTGCCGCAGCATCAGCCCCTGCCCTGGAGACTTCTGACAGATTGCCCGCGTTGATGCCACCGATGGCGACAACTGGAATGTGCGGGAATGCTGCCTTGATCTCATGGATGCGCTGAACGCCGACAGCATCACCGGCGTCCTGCTTTGTCTGGGTTCCAAAAATAGCGCCAACACCAAAATAGGAAGCATACGGCGCGGCCATTCTCGCTTCCTCCAATGTTCCCGTCGAAACACCGACCAGCTTGTCTGGGCCAAGCAGCCGCCGCGTATCTTCTGGGGAGAGATCATCCGGCCCCAGATGAACGCCGTCCGCCTCAGACGCGAGGGCGACATCCACACGGTCATTGACGATAAAAAGGCCGCCCGCCGCCTGCACCTGCCGTCTAAGACGGCGAGCAAGAGCGACCAGTTCCGGCGTCGGCAGGGTCTTATCACGGAGCTGAATAACTCGTGCGCCTCCCGCAAGAGCCGCTGCTGCAACTTGTTCCGCACTGCGGTCCGGGCGCAGGTCCGGGTCTGTCAGCACATAAATCCCTTGCAGCAGGCCGAGCCGATCCGCGTGTAAGCGATTTGGAGCCGTACTGATATTCCGCACGGCCTCAGCCGCATTCGGGTAGCCGCGCCCTTGTCCCAAGATGACAGGATGACGCAGAGCTTCCGTCACTACTGCCTTTGCGCGGCTCACCGCGAGAGCCAGTTCTGCGCCGCCGGCAAGACCTGCGGCAATGGCGGAAGACAGCAGGCAGCCGGTGCCGTGGGTGTGGACTGTCGGAACACGCGGACATTGATATTTAACGGGAGTGCTCCCCAAGCGAAGCAGCCAATCTTGGGGATCGTCCAGGAGGTGTCCGCCTTTGACCAGAACTGCCTTTGCACCCCTCGCAAGCAGTGCTTCCCCTGCGGCGTGCATTGTTTCTTTGTCATAGACGGAACGCCCCGTAAGAAATGCGGCTTCATTCAGGTTGGGCGTGATTAGATCACACAGAGGCATCAGCTCCGTCAGCAGAAGCTGCCGCCCTGCCGCATCCAGAAGAGGAACCCCCCCGGAAGAGGACAGCACAGGGTCAAGAACAGTGTTTGCTGGGCGCCAAATGTTTGCAGAGTGAAAACGGCGCAGGACATCCGCCACTGCCTGCACCTGCCTCGCCCCGCCGAGCATCCCAATTTTGACGGCATTCGGCTGCGTGTCTTCCAGCAGCGCGAAAAGCTGGGCGGCCACGACTTCTGCCTCCACCGGATAGACAGCCTGGACGCCGAGGCTGCTTTGTACGGTGAGGGCCGTAATTACGGAAAGGCCCGCCGCGCCGAGCGCCGCAAAGGTACGCAAATCGCTTTGGACGCCTGCCCCGCCGCTTGGGTCGGAGCCGGCGATTGTTAAAAGTGTTAAGGGCATGGGCGGTCTCCGGGTGTGGCGGTGTCTTCAAACCGCGCAGGGCTAAGTGCCGCAGGAAGAGCGGCGTCTTGAAGCAGGTGCGCGGCCATGAGGCGGCCCGTGAGCGGTGTCAGCAGGATGCCGTTGCGGCCATGGCCCGCCGCGACATGGATATTATCCCAGCCGGGCAGCCGGCCCAAGAGGGGCAGCCCATCGGCGCTCACGGGCCGCAGACCTGCCCAAATGCTGTGCTGAGGAGCCGCTGAAAGGCTGGGGACCAGAGCCGCCGCCATTGCCGCGAGTGAGCCGATCCCGGCCTCCGTTGTGTGCGCGTCAAAGCCGGCCCTCTCCTCGGTCGCCCCGGCGATCACGCGGCCTCTCGTACGGGGAACAAGGTAGCCGCCCTGCGCGTAGAGCGTGTGCTTGAAGGGGATCGGGTGCAGCGGGCCAAACGCCAGCATCTGCCCACGCAAAGGATGGATTGGAAGGTGAGAGCCAAGAGCCAGGCCGAGCGCTTCGCTCCAAGCGCCGCTGGTGATCACATACGCGCCGCCTGAGAGGCGCGTTTTCTCTGTTTGGACGGCTAGAACGCGGCCACCGCCCGTCTCGAAGCCGGTGACAGTTGTTTCGGGCTTGATGGTGACGCCCCGTTTCAGGCACGCCTCCTCCAGCGCTTGCAGAAGCAGCCTCGGCTCGACATGCCGCTCGTCGGGCGAAAGAACGCCGCCGCAGACGCCCGTGCCAAGCGCCGGTTCAAGGGCATGGAGTTCAGCGGCATTCAGGCGGTGCAGGGGCAGAGCAAAACCGCGCTGCCAGTCAAGCGCCGCGCAGAGGGCCGCTTCTTCCGCCGGGGTCCGGGCAACCCGCAGCATCCCTGGCCCGGCAATGCGGAGCGCGGTTTCTGTTTCCTCGACCAGTTGATCCACAAAAAGCGGCCAAAGATGCAGGCTCTCAACAGCGAGCGGCACAAACGGCCCTTCGCGCCGGGCCTCGGCCAGCGGCGCAAGCATTCCGGCCGCCGCCGCCGAGGCTTGCCCCGGTGCGCCCGCATCCAGGACCGTGACCGACGCCTCCTCTTTCGCCAGGGCATAGGCAACCGAGAGGCCAATCACGCCGCCGCCGATCACGACGACATCCGGTGCGCTCAAATTCCTATCCTCCGGCCATCATCTGCACCACTTCCAGCGTGTCCCCGTCCCGCAGCGGCTGCTCGCTGTAGCGGTCCCGCGGCACGATTTCGCCGTTATGCTCCACGACGACCATCCGCGAAGGCAGGCTGATGGAAGCTAAAAACTCGGAAACCGTCGCGGCCTCCGTAGCGCGGGCCTCGCCATTGATCGTCAATGTCATCGTCTTTTACTCCATGCTTTGTCTAAAGCAATTCGGTAGGCTTGGGCAGCCGCTTGCGGATCGGATGCCTGCATGATCGGCGACAGCACGGCTATGCCTACCGCACCGGCATCCAGGCACAGTTCAAGATTTTGCGGCGTAATCCCACCGATAGCAAGGAGCGGCAAGTCAACCACAGCGGCAATCTCGGCAAGCAGAACCCAGCCCCTCGGAACAATTTCGGGGTGGCTCTGCGATGCAAAGATCGTCCCCGCCAGCAAGTAATCCGCGCCTTCATCTGCCGCCCTCTTAGCACCCTCCACAGAATGCACCGAGCAGGCAATCAAGAGGTCCGGCCCGACGATCTGCCGGACTTCGGAAACCGACTGACCTGACTCCGGCAGATGCAAGCCATCAGCCTGCATCAAATTCCGATCCTCAGACTTCTGCATTTTCCCGGAGTGGTTAGTCATCAGTAACTTCGGAGCCGGCACCGCAGAACGCATCGCTCCCGCCTGCTCCCGCAATGCTGCTTTAGGCGTGTCTTTGTCGCGCCACTGCACGACATCCACCCCGCCGGAAACAGCCTGACGAACGATCTGCGGCAAAAGCGCCCACGGCTCCGTCACCAGCATCAGGCAGGGTACAGGGAGAACTGGCTTCATTGCACTACTCTCTTCACCGCACCACGCCTTCGGTCGGGCTGCTGGCGCTGGCGTAGTCCAGCACCGGCATTCGGCCTGCTTGGTAGGCTTTACGGCCTGCTTCAACGCCCAGGCGCATCGCTTCGCCCATTGCCGCCGGGTCGGCGGCGCGGGCAATCGCCGTGTTGATCAGGCAGCAATCCGCGCCTAGCTCCATTGCCGCCGCCGCTTCGGAAGGAACGCCGATCCCGGCATCCACGACCACCGGCACCCGCGCCTGCTCAATGATAATCTTGATCTGCTCCCGCGTTTTTAACCCCTGGCCGCTGCCGATGGGGGATGCCAGGGGCATGACGGTATGTGCCCCAATCTCCTGCAAGCGCAGCGCGAGCGCCGGGTCCGCGTTGATGTAGGGCAAAACGATGAAGCCTTCGTCTACGAGGATGCGGCAAGCCTCAAACGTGCCGATGGGGTCGGGCAGCAGGTACTTCGGGTCTGGAATGACTTCCACTTTGATCCAGTCGGAAAGCCCCATCGCCCGTGCCAGCCGCGCCGTTCTGACCGCTTCGTCGGCGGTACGCGCTCCCGCCGTGTTGGGCAGAATGTGGTATTTCTTCCAGTCAATCTCATCCAGAATACTGCGCGTTGGAGCGTTCAGGTCAATGCGCCGTAGGGCGACGGTGACGATCTCGCAGCCCGATGCTTCCAAAGCTGCATTCATCTCCGCGCCGTTTCGGTACTTGCCGGTACCGAGCATCAGCCGGGACCGAAAACTTTTACCGCCGATAGTCAGCAGATTTTCACTGCTGACCTGATCTTCTTTGCTTTGCTGCGGGACTGCCGCAAGCACTTCCATGATTGCCATTGATTTTCTCCTCGCAAACCGAGCTTCACAGACAGAGACGTGCGAGTAGTTGAAAACTGCTCGCTAGGTCAAGTGTCCTTCGGACAGAAGAAAGGCTTTCACGGAGGCTCCTTCGTCCGGTAGGACGCCTCTCCTAGCGAGCAGTTTTCAACTACTCGTTCCCTGCTCGTCTCCTGCCATGTCGTTCTGCATAATCTCAGTTACTGATAGATTTCGCTGCCCTGCTCCCGGAACTCACGCGCCTTTTCTTCTAAGCCCGCTTCGACTGACTCTTTGAACTCGACTTCTTCCTTGATAACCGTGAGGCTGGCGGCGTAGTTTCGCACGTCCTGGCTGATTTTCATCGAGCAGAAGTGCGGGCCGCACATCGAGCAGAAGTGCGCGACTTTGGCGTTCTCCTGCGGCAAAGTCTCATCATGGAACTCTCGCGCTGTCTGCGGGTCCAGGGCCAGGTTGAACTGGTCTTCCCAGCGAAACTCGAAGCGGGACTTGGAGATAGCATCGTCCCAAGCCTGTGCGCCGGGATGCCCTTTGGCAAGGTCGGCGGCGTGGGCGGCGATCTTGTAGGCGATCACGCCGTCCTTGACATCTTTTTTGTTGGGCAGGCCCAGATGCTCTTTGGGCGTCACATAGCAGAGCATGGCGCAGCCATACCAGCCGATCATCGCCGCGCCGATGGCGCTTGTGATGTGGTCGTAGCCGGGCGCAATGTCTGTCGTCAGTGGGCCGAGCGTGTAGAACGGCGCTTCCTTGCACCATTCGAGCTGCTTGTCCATGTTTTCTTTAATCATGTGCATCGGAATATGGCCGGGGCCTTCGTTCATCACCTGGACGCCATGCTCCCAGGCAATATGGTTCAGCTCCCCCTGGGTTTTTAGCTCGGCAAACTGGGCTTCGTCGTTGGCATCTGCGAGCGAGCCTGGGCGCAGACCGTCGCCCAGGCTAAACGATACGTCATACGCCTGCATGATCTCGCAAATCTCATGGAAGTGCGTGTACAGAAAGCTCTCTTTGTGATGAGACAAGCACCACTTCGCCATGATCGAGCCGCCGCGTGAGACAATGCCGGTCATGCGCTTTGCCGTCATAGGGACGTAGCGCAGCAGAACGCCGGCATGGACCGTGAAATAGTCCACGCCCTGCTCGGCCTGCTCGATCAGCGTGTCCCGGTAAATCTCCCAGGTCAGCTCTTCCGCCTTGCCGTTGACCTTTTCCAGCGCCTGATACAGCGGCACGGTTCCGATAGGAACCGGGGAGTTCCGCAAAATCCATTCGCGGGTTTCGTGGATGTTCTTGCCGGTGGAAAGGTCCATAACAGTATCCGCGCCCCACAGCGTCGCCCAGGTCATCTTCTCGACTTCTTCTTCCACCGAAGAGGTGACGGCGGAGTTGCCGATATTGGCGTTGATCTTGACCAGGAAGTTTCGGCCAATAATCATCGGCTCGCATTCGGGGTGATTGATGTTGACAGGAATAATCGCCCGGCCCCGCGCCACTTCCTCGCGGACAAACTCCGGCGTGACCACTTCAGGAATAGCGGCATTGAAAGAGTGGCCGGGATGCTGACCGACAGCCGCCGAGCGGTCCCGCCCCTGGCTTTCACGGATGGCGATGTATTCCATTTCCGGCGTGATGATGCCGGCCCGCGCCTGCTGGAACTGTGTGACCAGCCCGCTTCCCCGCAGTGCCAGGCGGTGCGGCGGCATGGGGAGGGTGGGGTCCGAGTGGCCGGGGACAGGCCGGTAACTGGGCTGAGACTTGCCGTAATCCGCACCCTGACGGCCCTCAATCCAGCTCTGACGCAAGGCGCTCAGGCCGGAGCGCACATCAACAGCGACACTGGGATCGGTGTAAGGGCCGCTTGTGTCATAGACGCAGAGCGGTGCATTTTCTTCAATCCGGTCGCTGTTATGAATGTGCGTCGGAGACAAAGTAATCTCTCGGTGCGGGACGCGCAAGTCCGGGTAAATGCGGCCCGGCGTGTAGATCTTACGCGAAGCGGGAAAGCGGTAGTCGCCGGAAGTGGGGCGAGTCCTGGAAGCTAAGTCAGAAGCCAAGTCCGTTGATGCCATGTGTTTCTCCTTGTGCATGAAGCCGAAACCCAAAAAAGGCCGCTGCCCCGAAAGTGGGGACAGCGGCCTTGACAGGCACAAGAAGTGCAGGCAAAACAGACTCATCCTCCGCTTTCCTACGCCGGTATGACCCGGATCAGGTTCTTGGGGTTAGCGCACTGCGCCTCTCAGCCAAAAACGATCAGCGTTTTCGGCACCCCCAGCGGTTTCTTTAATTAATTGCATTATGACGGCCTCGGCACAAACTGTCAAGACTGGCCTGAAAAATAATTTGTTTTGTCGCCCCCTGACAGCAGCTTCTCTCTTTGCTAATATGCTGCCGACTGCTTGCCGCTAGGCGTTCTCGGCTTGGGCAGCGGCCTGTTCCACCAGTAGGCCCAGCACATGACAAATCGCCGGCGAGAGCGAATTATTTTGCCGGTCCGGTCTGGGAACAACCTTTGTCGGCCTCAAAGTAAAAGCCGGCAGCCGCTCGCTGCGGCTGCCGGCTTTTGCTGTTCTCAGCAAAGTCCTATACAGGCTGAAAAAGAGTGGGCAGCAAAGTTACCGCGAACCATTTTCCAATGCTGATACTGGTTTCCAATGCTGATACTGGTTTCCAATGCTGATACTGGTTTCCAATGCTGATACTGGTTTCCAATGCTGATACTGGACAGCTCACTACTCTCCCCGGATCATAACCCTGCCTGGCCTGAGAGGCGAAGCGGCCCTTGCTCGGTTTTGCAGTCCGGCTGGCGCGTCTTCAGCGCGTCGAACGGTCCTGCCCTGATGCGGTGAGCGGGGGCAACGCAGGCAGCGGGGGCAGCGGTGCGGGCAGACCGGCGGCGGCGCGGACCGGGCCGACGACCTGGGCATAGCCTGGATCGCCGACGCTCAGCAGGCGCGGGCTGTCAAGGATAGCACGCAGCTGTACGCCGGTCAGGGCGTTGGGCGGGGTCGGCTGGTCGGAGTGCATCAGGACGCCTGCGAAGGTATCCTCCGCTTGCTGCTCCTGATGGCCAACCAGCATCTGCCGCAGCTGCCGGGTGGGAGGCGACCAGCGCATGTAATAGGCCCACTTCGGCTGGGCCTGGTAAACTGCAAGCGTCGGCGGCACATACGTTTCGGCGATGGCCATCACCTTGCCGCCGGACAGGGCATTCAGGTCGTCGTAATAGGACTGTTTGTAGACGTTGTAGCAGTCCAGGGCGAACACGTCAACGTACTGGCTGCCGGGGAAGTAGTCCACAAACTGCTTGTCGGGACCTTCGGGCCTGTCGGGGTTCCAGACCCAGACCAGGTTCGTAAGATGGTGGTAGTGGACCAGGCGGTCGAACTCCTGGCGGTAGAGCTGCTTGGTGCCGTGGGTGGCGTCGCCGCGGACGCCGTTCCACCAAAACCAGCCGCCGTTGATTTCGTGCAGGGGACGCCACAGCACGGGTACGTGGGCGTCCTGCAGCTCCTTGAGGCACTCGGCGATGGCATCCAGCTGGGTACACCAGTGCTTGTAGAGCGGCGTGCCGGGCGTGGTCAGCTCGGCAAACTGCTGCGGGGTGATGCGGCTCTGAATGTCGTGCTGGAAGGAGACCGGCTCGTCCATAGTCGGCGGCGGCTCGTGCCAGCAGAGGGCGATAATATGTCCCGCCTGCCACTGCCCGATCAGTTCCTGGACCTCGGCGTGGCGCCGCGCAGCGGCATCAGCGCCGAACCCCCAGTCCTCGCCGTAGACGACGGGGACTTTGCCGGTAAGCCGGGCGGCGATGTCGGTATTGGCCTCCGGACGGCCGGAGTCGTTGTGCTGCCCGCTGAGGGTCTGCTTGCCGGAGATCTGGTACAGCATGTGCAGCAGCGCCTTGGCCTCGGGCGAGGCATCGGGCGTGACCGGCGCGTGCTCTACCAGCGCATCGGCGGCGACGGCGGGCGGCTTAGGCAGGTATGGAATCTCGGGACTCGCCGAGGCATCAGGGGAGGTCTGGGCCAGTAAGGTCTGGGCCGGGGGCGTCTGGGCCGGCGCACTTGAAGCTAGGGCCGCGAGGATAAGCGGCAGTGCCACGCGCTGCCACCGGGGGATCGAGAAATGGAATCGCATCACAACCTCCTTGCCGCCAGGTGGCGGAATACCGGGTCATTTCGCCCAATATAACAGACCCACGCAATTTTGTCAACACTCCCGCACTCCCGTGCCTGCGGCGCTTGGGAATGGCTGAGTTCAATGATGCCATGCTTGATCGGCAGTATCCTAATTCAAACATCTGTCTCGGCTTGTATGCGGAAAATCGCGGTGCAACAAGCGCCAATACAGCTAAGTTCGAGTATACTAGAGAGAAGTAAAACCTGAGAGAAGTAAAAATGGCATACGTCACCTTAGAAAATGTGTTTAAGCGGTGCGACAAAGTTGCGGCCGTTCAAGACCTGAACCTGGAGGTTCGAGGTCTGAAGATTCAAGCTATAAAGTTCGCATTCTATACTGTCAGTGAAGAGGTCATCGGTTGATCCCCAGAATTCTTTTTTTTCGCCTTGCCCTGTTATGCCTGCTGCCGCTATTTCTGCCCGGTGCGGTGCACGCCAAATCGCCCGATGTCACCCTTCGTTTCCGCTATTGGGGAGACTTTAAGGAGATCGCGGTCATTCAGCAGACGATCCGGGCTTATGAGCGTGACCATCCCGGTGTCACGGTGCATGGAGAGCGTCAGCCGGCGAGTGGAGATGAGTATGTGCAGAAGCTGCTGGTGGAGCAGTCTGCGGGGCTGACGCCTGATGTCATCTTCTGCGGCGGCAACTATGCGTCTCTTGCCGGACATGGCCTGCTGCTCGATCTGAAGCCTTTGGTGCAAAGTGACTCCAGCGTGCATCTCTCGGACTACTACCCGCAGAGCGTGCGTTCTTTCACCAATGGCAATAAGCTGTATGCTCTGCCGCGAGATATTGCCCCGGTGGGCCTGGTCTACTACAACAAAAAGCTGTTTGACCAGGCCAAGATGCCTTACCCGGATGGCTCCTGGCAGTGGGATTACGTGCCTCACCCGGAGCGCGGCAACAAAGATTTTCTCACGGTGGCGCAGAAGCTGACCCATCATGGCGACTCTTCCGGCAGTACGGTCTATGGGTACTCGGCGGGGGACAACTCCTTCACGATGAACGATTTTATCTTCTCGTCCGGCGCCTCTTATGTGGACAACATCTACCATCCGACGAAGCTTCTTTACAACAACCCACCTGTCGTGAAAGCGATCCAGCTCACGCAGGATCTGATGGACAAGTACAATGTCTCACCGTCGGCAGTGGATCTGGCTTCTTCGGGGGTCGGCTCCCATGAGCTGTTCGCGCAAGGTCGGATCGCGATGTATGTGACCGGCATCTGGGAAGTCCCGCGTTTCCGCACCGAGATCAAGGACTTTGACTGGGACATTGCGGCATTTCCCGCCGGACCGAAAGGCATTCGCGGCGTGTATTCCGGCGGGTCCGGCTACGGCATCGGAGCCTCCACGGCCCATCAAAAAGAAGCCTGGGAGCTGGTCAAGTATCTGTCAGGCCCTATCGGCCTGAGCAACCTGGCGAAAAGCGGGCTGGCGCAGCCGGCGATTGCCCGTCTGGCGGACTCGCCGCTGTGGCTTGACAATGGTCGCCCGCACAACCGCAAGCTGACAATCGAAGAAGTTCCCTACGGTCACTTTGACGTCATGAGTCCGACCTGGACGCAGGTCAGTGCCATTGTTACTCCGAAGCTGCAGCTTGTCTGGAACGGCACTTTGACCGCGCAGCAGGCCGTGAATGCGTTTATGGGACCGGCGCAGGCCAATCTCGATGCCCAGAACCATCCGGCCTACCACCCACGGCTGAACTGGGGCCTGGGCGGGGCTGCAATGCTGCTGCTGGTCCTGCTGCTGGGCGGCTGGGTCTGGCTGGGAGCGCGGCAGGACATCAAGCTCGATCGCAAGGCCGGCTCCGGGGAAGAAGCCAGAGCCGGGTATGCATTTATCTCGCCCTGGATCATCGGCACTGTCGTGTTCCTGCTGGGGCCAATGCTGGTGTCTCTGCTGCTGGCGTTCGCGTCCTGGGACATGATTTCGCCGGCCCGCTGGGTCGGCGTTGGCAACTTTGCCGAAATGGGCCACGACGACCGGTTCTGGAAGAGCCTTTCGGTGACACTCATTTACACGATATTCAGTGTTCCGCTCGGCGTGGCCGGCTCGCTGGCACTGGCGCTGCTGCTGAACACTAAAATCCGGGGGCAATCGGTCTTCCGAACACTCTTTTACCTGCCTGCGGTCGCCTCCGCCGTGGCGGCGTCGCTGATCTGGCTGCGTTTGTTCAACCCGGAAAGCGGCCTGCTGAACTATTTTCTGGGTGTCCTTCATTTGAACCCGCTGATGGGGGCGCTGGGCCTGACCGACCCGACCAAAGGCTATGTCAACTGGCTGGGGTCGGAGAAGACGGCGCTTGGCAGCCTCGTGGTGATGAGTCTGTGGGGCATTGGCGGCGGCATGGTGATCTACTTGGCGGGGCTGCAAGGCATCCCGCAGTCCTACTATGAAGCCGCGGAGCTGGACGGGGCGAATGTCTGGCAGAAGTTCCGCAATGTGACCCTGCCGCTGCTGACGCCGACAATCTTCTTTACGCTGATTATCGGCTTTATCGCGTCATTCCAGACATTCACGCAGGGCTTCGTGATGACGCAGGGGGGCGGGCCGAACAACGCGACCTTGTTCTACACGCTGTATCTGTATCAGAATGCGTTTCAGTTCCTGAAAATGGGCTATGCCAGCGCTTTAGGCTGGGTTCTGTTTTTAATTATTTTGGCCTTCACGGCTGTACAACTGAGAATGTCCAAATGGGTGCATTACGAAGGTGGAGAAAATAAATGAGTAATACCGTAACGTCCCCGACGCCTGCCGATACTGGGCGCGGGGAAGCCAATGCCCCCAGACCGGCCTCACAGGCTCCGGTTCGGACCGCCGCGAGGCCGGGGGCGAGCAACAAGCGGGCCGCGCTGCTGCTGTTCCTGCTGGCCGGCGTGGGCGCGGCACTGACTTTGATCCCGTTTTACCTGATGCTCGCCCTTTCCCTGAAAACGGATGCCGAGGTCGCGCAAAGCCCGTGGGCACTGCCGCATGTGCCGCAGTGGATCAATTACGTCCATACCTGGACTTTGGACGGGACCGATGTGACTTTTGCGGACTTCTTCCGCAACACCCTGGTCATCGCCGTGCTGACCACGGTGGGTACGGTGCTGTCATCCAGCTTGGTGGCGTTCGGCTTCTCCCGGCTGCGGTTTCCGGGGCGCGACCGGCTTTTCATTCTGCTGCTGGCGACCATGATGCTGCCGAGCATCGTGACTTTGATCCCGTCCTACATCGGCTTCCGGTACCTGCACTGGATTGACACGCTGTACCCGCTGATCGTTCCGGCGTTCTTCGGCGGCGCATTCAATATCTTTCTGCTGCGCCAGTTCTTCCTGACCCTGCCGCGTGAGCTGGATGAAGCGGCGCGTCTGGACGGTGCCAGCTACTTCCAGATTTATTGGAGCATCCTGCTGCCTTTGTGTCGTCCAGCTCTGGTCACGGTCGGCTTGTTTGCCTTCATCTACGCCTGGAAGGACCTGATGGCTCCGCTGATCTACCTGAATTCCCCGGAGAACCAGACATTAGAGCTGGGCCTGCGGACGTTCCAGACAATCCATGGCACGGAGTGGAACCTGCTGATGGCCGGGTCTGTCATCGTGCTGATCCCGCTGCTCATTCTTTTCTTCGCCGGGCAGCGCTACTTTGTTCGGGGTATCGTCATGTCCGGCCTCAAGGATTAAGAATGTCTCTCAAAACTCGGCAAGAGTCCCTCTAGCCCCCAATCCTGGGGGGATCGGATGAAGAAAATTGCCTCTTGCTCCCCAGAATTGGGGGCGGGGGGCGTTTTGAAATAGATTGTAAGGAACTACAACAAAGAAATATCGCTGTGAAAATGATTGGCGATCACTCCTCTGGATTTCGTTTCGACTCTTGATTATGTCCGGCCTCCCATACGCGAGGGCCACGCTGACGGCGCTGGCTTAAGATGTTTCAGGACCGCAGGCACCGAGAGACGTTCCGCCGCTTCCTATTCCAACTAGGATGGGCAGGAGTTTGACAGCGCGGCCAGACCGCGTTCTCGGTTAAAGACACGCCCAAAATCAACGTTTCCACGTTTAGTTCTACTCCCCTGTTACGCTGCCCTCTGTCACAATGCCCTGCCGTCTCTGCTCCATTCGCGTGTGCCTACACTGAATCGCTTTAGCTTGTTCGCCCGCCGCAGAGGGGGCTACAACACTTTATGGAACACCCACGGCCATGCGCTTTAGCGGACACTGAGATCTCACCGCCATGAACGCAGACAAACACGTGAGCATCCCCAAGAACTGCTGCCGTGAGTTGAAGCGCAATAGCTAAAAATGTCACAGAAGGCCGATCCGTGTCCTCCCGCGTCAATTGGAAGTTGCTGTCATTGAAGCTAGATGCTTTTTTCCCATTGTTTGGCTGAAAATGACCTTGATATGCGGGGTCATTGGACAGTGACAGCGGGGCGGTCTTGGCTTGCAACGCTGCGATTTGAGCAGCTTGGCAAGTGATCGTAATGCCCTGGCTGCTGACCGTACTTTGCAGGCTGTTGACCTCGGCGACAAGCTGCGCGAGGTTGACGCCGGGGGGCTGTGCCTGGGCCGGGCCGACGTGCGTAAGCGACAAAGCGCCGAGGGTGGACAGGACGCCGACGGTGACGAGGCCGAGCGAACGGGACGCGCGGCGGAAGGAAGTGAAGTTCGTTTGCATGAGGATTTCCTGATATAGATTCAAAAGACGAAGGTCATTTGGCGGTCGCTGTCCGGCGGCGGACGCGCACAATCAGGGTACTGAGGCTGGCGGTGACCAGGGCAAGCACAGACCACTGGCCCGGCTCCGGCGCGGCGGACGCGGCCAGAGTGGAGGAGATCTGGAAGTTCGGGCCGAAGAAGCCCGGCTCTGAGCCGTCGTAGCTGCCGGCATGGGTCAGCGTGTCGGACACGGCATAGCGGCTTTGGTTGTAGGTGACCGCCGGGTCCACTGTCAAGCCCGTAAAGTCGGAGCGCGTGTCGTCCTCGACATTGTAAATAAACGGGTCCTGCGGGCCGGACACGCCGGCGAGCACATACTCGGTGCCGGGCAGCAGAGCAATCGGCGTGATCGCGTTGTACAGAAAGTCGCCGCGGGCCGTGCTTGCCAGCGTGATGGTCGTCTGCCCTAGCAGCAGGCCGCTTTCTGGTGTCACCGCCGCGCCAGGAACGACTTGGTACAGACCGACTTGATGGTCGTTGAAGTAGCCTAGGGATGTGACGAACGAGGCCGTGTCCGCAGTGAAGGCGAAGCCGAGCGAGTAGGAAGAAGCGCCGATCCCGCTGCTGCCGGGGTTGCCGGAGGTATCGGCTGCATTGTCTTCCACGCCGTAAGCATTCGGCGTGAAGCCGAGGACGGGTGCGGCGGCGAGAGTGGTCTGGGCGGCGGCGCTGTATCGGGGCGACGCCCGCGCGGGGATGTACGACGACCGGGCCGTGCGCGAACCGGAGCGCCTGCACGGCATTTACGCGGACGCGCTGCGCGGCCTGACAGTTGCCTGGGAGCTGCTTGAGGACCTGGAAGAAGCGGAGCATGCCCTGGGAAAAGCTGAGAGAGCCTCGTTTGCATAGGCAGTGATAGCCCGTTCCGCATCGCCTAGGAGGAATCTCTGCTGCTACTGCCGAACCTGTCAGGGGTTCAGGAACGTCTTGATTACCAGGAAAAGAACTTGATCCAACGTGAGATTTCATGCGATGACTATCAGGATTGTCAGCCAGTTCCTGACCAAGTAGAGGAGCGTTTAGGCCAGACTGCCTAGCGGATTGAGCCAGGACTATACTTGAGCCAGGACTATAGAGGTATTAGCATGTCAAACATCAAAATCCCACTAGCCGCAAACATCGTGCTGAATTACGGCGACCGAAGGTATGTCATTGGCGACCTTACAAACCAGGGACGATAATAGACCAGGGACGAAACGCTTATATGCATGCGCTGAAACGTAAATCGGGAGCGGGCGCGTCCGAGCGGCTAGACATCAAGATGCCGAACTAGTCATCAAGATACCGAAGAGGATGCCCGCCTTCGAGATCTTCTTCAGGTTGACGTAAAAGGCCTTCATCTGCCGCGTCGCGCGAGGATCGTTCAGCGCCAGCTTCGGTGCGATGGGGGGGTACGGTGAGGATAAGGCCACGCATCGAACAATGTTACCACGCCAGCCGCGCTCCCGTCTTTCTTCGAATTATCCCGCAAGGAACACCCATGAATCACAACTTGAGAATAATCGGAATCGTCGCGCTGGTCCTCCTGTCCGCGTGCACCGCCAGAGCCCAAGTGGGGATGGTCAAGCTCCAGTCGCCCGGTGGGGCGCTCGAGATCGCGATCGGCACCCTTGGGGCCTCGGCCACGCCTGCGGCCGAAGGACAGCTCGCGTATACGGTGAGCTTCCGGGGCAAGCCGGTCGTCGAGTGGTCCAACCTCGGCTTCGTGCTCGACGGCGCCCCGGCGCTGGGGACGGCAATGCGGATCGAGTCGTCGAAGCCCTCGAGCGAGGACGCGACCTGGACGGCGGTGCAGGGGAAGGCCAACCCCATCCGCAACCGCTACAACGCCGCGACGGTCCAAACGGTGGAGGCGGGCGAGGCCGGGCGGCGGCTCACGATCGAGATCCGCGCCTACGACGACGGCGTCGCGTTCCGCTACGTCGTGCCCGAGCAGCCCGGCCTCGCGGCGCTGCGGGTCTTGAACGAGGCGACGGAGTTCCGCTTCGCCAAGGACGCCCACACCTTCGCCCTGATCTCGCGCGGCTTCCAGACGAGCAATGAGGATCCCTACCACGAGCTGGCCCTCAGCGGGCTGCACCCGGAGTACCTCGTCAACCTTCCCATCCTCGTGGAGCTGCCGGGCGTCGCCTGGGTCGGCCTCACCGAAGCGGACCTGGAGGACTATCCCAACCTGTTCGTCACTAGCCTGGGAGGGCGGGCGCTGGGCGCGAGGCTCTCTGTCCGGGTGGAGGACATCAACACCTCGGCGGCCACCGCGCCGTCGTTCGATCCGAAGGGCGACGCGCTCAAGCTATCGTTCGTCGGCGCGGCGCCGATGCGGTCGGCCTGGCGCGTCTTCATGATCGGCGACCAGCCCGGACGGCTGGTGGAGTCGAACATGGTCGCCAACCTGAACCCGCCCAGCGCGATCACCGACACGTCGTGGATCAAGCCCGGCAAGACCCCCTGGGACTGGTGGAACGGCAGCCAGGCGAAGGGTGTCGCTACGCCGGGCAAGAACAATGAGACGATGAAGTACTACATCGACTTCTCGGCCCGCAACAAGTTTGAGTACATGCTGATCGATGCCGGCTGGGCGGCGCGGGTGCCCACCCAGCCCGGCGGGCGGCCCGGCGCGGTGGACCTCACCCGGAGCATCCCGGCCATCGACATCCCCATGCTCGTCGAGTACGCGAGGTCGAAAGGTGTCCGCCTCTGGCTCTGGGCGCACTTCCGCGATATGAACGAGCAGCGGGACGCCGCGCTCGCCCAGTTCGAGAAGTGGGGCATCGCCGGGATCAAGATCGACTACCTGGACCGCTCCGACCAGTGGATGGTGGACTGGTACCGGACCACTGCGCAGAAGGCCGCCGATCACCATCTCATGCTCGACTACCACGGCGCGTTCAAGCCCGACGGCATGCAGCGCACCTTTCCCAACGTCCTCACCCGCGAGGGGGTCATGGGCGCGGAGTACAACAAGTGGAGCGCCGAGGAGACCCCTGCCCACAACGTGACGCTGGCCTTCACCCGCATGTTAGCAGGGCCGATGGACTACACGCCCGGCGGATTCGACAACGTGACGCGCGAGGCGTTCTTCCCGCGCAACCGGGCACCCATGGTGATGGGAACGCGCGCCCACCAGACGGCTTTGTACGTCGTCTTCGAGAGCGAGCTTCAGATGGTCTCGGACTCCCCGGACGCTTACACCGGACAAAAGGAACTCGACTTCCTGAAGGCGGTGCCGTCGAGCTGGGACGAGACCCGGGTCCTGAACGGCGTACCTCCGAAGTTCGTCACCGTCGCACGGCGACGCGGCGACGAGTGGTTCGTAGGGAGCATCACCGACTGGGACGCCCGCGAGCTTTCCGTATCCCTCGACTTCCTCGGTCCGGGTACCTATGAGGCTGAGATCTACGCCGACGGTCCGAACGCCGCGAAGGAGCCGAAGGACTCGACTCTCCAGAAGCGGCGCGTGAACGCCAAGACGGTCCTCACGCTTAAGCTCGCGCCGGGTGGGGGCTGCGCCATCCACCTTGTCCCGGTGCGCTGATTGGTGAGCGGTAAGGATTCGTGCAAAATGCACACACTTTGCCGGCTCGGTCGGGCAGTGCCGGGATCGAGATCTGAAACGCCGGCTACGGTGCCAGCGGCTCGGGCAGGCGGTTGGGAGTGAGGGCGTAGCTGCCAAAGCGGTTGTACTGTTCCGTTCCATAGGGGCTGACGTCGCCCGCGCCGCCGGGTCAATCGAATGCCCCGCCTACTGGATCTGCTGGAGTGCCCGCGTCATGCTCACCAGGGCGTGAAACGCCAGCAGGTTCGCGATCAGGTGGTTGTACTTGATGAACTTGCGCTGCTCGTCCCGCGTCCCCGGAGAGAGCAGGTCAGCGCCCCCGAAACTGACCCACTGCACGAACTTGTCGAACACCTCGCTCTTGTTGGTCGCTGCCTGAATGACGTGGCGCAGTTCGACGCTGGAGAGGTAGTGCAGCAGGAAGACCGTTCGCACCACCCGCCCGAGTTCCCGGAACGCGAAGTAGAGCTTGTTCTTGCGGCTGTAGGTCGCCAGTCGGCACTGGATGAGCCTCAGCCTGTGCCGTGTTGATGGACAGGGCCACCCGCAGCATGTCGGTGAGCACGGTCCGGATCAGTTTCCAGTCGATCTGATCGCTGAACAGCGCGTCGATGTGGGCGTACCGGTGTTTGCGACCGGCACGACACAGGCTGAGGCTCATCCAGTGCCGGATGCGGGGCATCAGCAGGATCCCCTCTGAAATGCAGCTATTGAGAAGCCTTTTCGTTAGATCAGTGCAATACTTCGCCTAATTCTGTTGCCTATTGTAGTTTGCGCTGCAATCCGAGTAGAGCTTGTCAGTGGATTTGAGCGTGCATCAACGCTTAGGGTACACTATGTTATGGAGACAGTGCCGATAGACGAAATGCAGAATGAAATACCTTCCGACGCTCGGTGGCGATTTCAGCTTCTAGGCAGCCTGCGGGCAAACTGCGGGGAAAAGGTTCTGGAAAAGTTCCAAACGCAGAAGACTGCATCTCTGCTGGCTTATCTCGCCTACTATTCACATCGGCGGCATACTCGCGAAGAGATGATCGATCTGCTCTGGCCGGATGCCGAGCTTGAAGCAGGGCGGAACCGGTTTTCTCAGGCACTTGTCTGGCTGCGGCCACATCTGGAACTGTCCCCGGACGTGCGCGGAACGATCCTTATGGCCGATCGGCAGACTGCCGGCCTGAACCCCCAGGCGATTACAGTCGATGCGCTGACGTTTGAAGCGGCGGCCAGATCGGCACTTGCGGCTACTTCCCAGTCGGCTTCTTCGCTTGAAACTGCCGCGTCGCTCTATACCGGCGACCTTCTGCCGGGCTATTACGAGGACTGGGTCCTCACGGAGCGGCAGCGCTTGCTGTCTCTTTTTCTCTCACTGTTGCAGCGCCTTATCTCCTTTTACGAGCAGGAAGCAAATTGGGACCGCGCACTGGATTATGCACGCCGGGCTCTCGCTTCCGACCCCGTCTCTGAAGAGCTTCACTTTACCTTGATGCGCCTGCTGTCGGCCAGTGGACAGGCAGACGCCGCACTGCGTCAGTTTCGTGAGCTGGAACGGGTGCTGGACAAAGAACTTGGCGAGAAGCCTTCCCCGGCTGCGTATGCCCTCATGCAGGCAATCAGCGCCCGAAAGAGCCAGCCTCCGGTGCGCCTTCCCAGTGCGACCCTGCCCCAATCCCCTATCGTCAGGCCTTTGACCCGCTTCTTCGGGCGCGAAGCTGAGCTTACGGCCCTGCACACACTGCTGACATCGGAGAGCGTGCGGCTGGTGACTCTGACTGGGACCGGCGGAGCGGGCAAGACGCGTCTGGCACTTGAGGCTTCTCGGCAGCTGGCCGAAGACTATCAAGGCGCTGTCTGGTTTATTCCGCTGGCGGATGTCACCGATCCTGCCATGCTGCCCAGCGTTCTCACCGATGCCCTGCGGCTGCCCCGGTCGGCAGACACTTCTTCCTTGAAACAGGTCACGGAAGCTCTGTCTCAGCGGCCCTCCTTGCTGGTGCTGGACAATCTGGAACATCTGGTGGAAGGTGCGGCACCTCTCATACGCAGCCTGCTGGAGATGACCGCGACCCTGAAAATACTGGTTACCTCCCGGCAGCGCCTGGCATTGGACGGTGAGCGCGAGGTTTCTGTGCTGCCGCTGGCCTCACCGGTCTGGGAAGAGGCGGAAGGGCTGCCCTCCCGCCTGGAGCGTTTGGTTCAAGTCGAGAGCGTTCGCCTTTTTGTAGACAGAGCACAATCGGTGCGCCCGTCCTTTGCCGTCACCCCCCAGAATGCCGAGGCGATCGCCCGCCTGTGCACCCGGCTGGAAGGGCTGCCGCTGGCGATTGAACTCTGCGCGTCCTGGGCGCAGACATTGACCCCATCTCAGATGCTGGCTCAGCTCACACGCCGCTTCGACCTACTGGTAAGCCGCCGGTCGGACATTCCCCCGCGCCACCGCAGCCTGCGGGCCGCTCTCGAATATAGCTATCTTTTGCTGCCCGCTGCCCTCCAGCAGTTCTTTGTTCAGCTGTCGCTCTTCCGGGGCGGATGGACACTGGAAGCCGCCGAAGCCGTTTGCCTGGACAGCGCCCTCGGCAGTACGGCGCTAACAGCATTGACAAATATGACTGAACTGCGCGAACGTTCCCTCCTGATTGCCGAAGAGCCGCAGGAGGCGGGCACGGAGAGCAGAATGCGGTACCGGATGCTGGAAGCACTGCGCGAGTTCGCCGCCGAGCAGCGGACGCTGGCGATGGAAACCACGCTCCGTCAGCGTCACGCCGCCTATTTCCTTCGGCTGGCTGAGGATGCCCGACTGCACCTGACCGGTCCGCAGCAGACCCTCTGGCTGATGCGCCTGGAAGCCGAGCACGACAACCTGCGCGGGGTTCTGAGCTGGGCTGTGGAATCTCAAGAGGCCAAAATAGGACTGCGTCTGGCCGTCGCACTCTCCAAATTCTGGGAGATCCGGGGCTACTTCCGGGAAGCTCAGCAATGGCTGGAGCGACTGCTTCCTCTCACACTTGACGACGAAGCATCGCCGAGCAGCCTTGTCCTCCGGGCCAAGACACTCAGTGCCTACGCGAATGCCTTTGAGGGCCTGACCGATTTCGTCTCGGCGGAGTTCTATGCTCAGGCGGCGCTCGCTGCCTGGCGGGCGCTGGAAGAAGCGTCCGGCATGGCTTCTTCTCTTGCGATGCTGGGATCGATTGCGATGATGCGGGAGGACTACGGGCCGGCGGTGCAGCTTTTGCAGGAAGCCCGGTCACTCGCCCGGAGTGTCGGGGATAAAGCAATGGCAGCAGGCGCGGTTCATAGTCTCGGACGGATTGCGCTGGCCCAGCAGAACTGGTCCGAGGCTTCTGAGCTTCTTTCCGAGAGCCTAAACTTACATCGGGCGCTGGGGGATCGCAACAAGGCGGCAGCGGCTCTGAACAATCTTGGCTTGGTTGCACGCTACCGGGGCGACCTCAAAGCAGCACGCGAATTACTTAATCAAGCCTTGTCGGAACATCGGGCGTTGGGGGATCGGCCCCGGATGGCAATCTCCCTGCTCAATATTGGGACGGTCGAGCGCCTGGATCAGCGCTATGAAGAAGCAGTGTCCGCGTTGAGACCGGCGCTCACGCTGGCGATGGAGATCGACGACCGGCGCGTTCAGGCCTGGTGCATCAAAGAGTTCGGCCATCTGCTGTGTGCCCGGAGTCAATGGCAGCCAGGCGTCCGCCTGCTTTCGGCATCGGAAAGTCTGCGCCAGGCACTAGGAATGTCGTTCAGCCCTGCTGACCCCGGAGAGCTGTCACGGGACGTGTCTTTAGCAAAAACTGCACTTGGGCAATCTGAGTTCGACGCTGCCTGGCAGGCCGGCAGTCACTGGACAAGTCAGGAGGCATGTGCCCAGGCAATGCAGGAAATAAATGCAGGGAATAGAGTTATCTGAACAAAATAAATCCAAAAAGAATTGAAATCAGGCATATTTGGGAGTTTTTCAGCCTAAGTTTGGGAGTTTTTTGGGAGTTGGGGTGTAGAATAGGCCCATCACGTTAATTTAATCCCGTCGCCATTGCTGCCGACGACAGTTTCTCATTTTTCGCAAGGAGAGTTATCATGTCACAGCAAACCAGAGCGCGGGGCTTCACCCTCATCGAACTCCTCGTCGTCATCGCCATTATCGCGATTCTCGCGGCTATTCTCTTTCCCGTCTTTGCCAAGGTTCGTGAGAAGGCGCGAGCCATTACTTGCGCGAGCAACCTGAAGCAGATCGGCCTCGCAACCTTGATGTACAACCAGGACAGCGACGAGCGCATATTTCCTTACGAAGGCGACTGCAACGCTGACGGCAGTGTATGCCAGTACTACGATGGTACTGCTATAATCTCGACTTCCGGCAGTTCGACTACCTATACGCTTGATCCAACAAACGGCTTGTTGCAGCCCTATATTAAGAACAATCAGCTGCAGGTCTGCCCAGATGCCATAAACAACATCCAAAGCTACCCTCCCTGCTTGGGATATGGCATAAACGCCGCATTCTACATTCCTTTGAATGACTACGGCTTCACTGGGTTCGCCAGTGCAAGCGACCTCCCGATTGCCCTCTCCAAAATAACTGAGCCGGCAAACACGATTCTGTTAGCCGATGCTGCTACTTACAATTACAAGCCAAAATATCTCGCAAACAGTGACACCCTTTTTCCTTCATTTTTTTCAGCAACCGCTGCCGGACGCCACACGAATTTCTCGAATAGCTTGTTCATGGATGGTCACGTGAAAGCAATGCACGTCACTCTGGACTCCGGTGACCCGACTAACAACTCCTTTAATATCGGAAACATCGAGCCGCCGGTATCCGTTAACTCAAATCCTGACTACTACTTGATGTTCACTAAGCCAACTTCCTAAAAGGAGCGTCGCTCTTCGCATCCTTCTGTAGGGTGGGAAGAGCGACAGGAGGCGGAGATTCCATGAAGAACATTTTTCGCGTTATAGCCGGCGTCCTGCTTGCCGTCTCTGTCTCGGGGTGCGCAGCCAAACAAAGCAGCGGGACAGACAAGTTATCGGTTACAGTCAGCTCGACAGCAGTGAATCAACAAGTTACGCAGAACAATGCTACATTGACTGCGCTGGCATTGATGCCTCGAGATCAAAGACAAGCCTATATCAAATCACACCCGGATGCAGTTCAGGCAATCAGGTCCAGTCCTGATCTTCAACAAAAGCTACAGCTTGCGCGGGTACTGGGACAGCCTTGATCGATCCTTGAGCTTCGCTTTTCCAGAACCTGTGGCATATATCCGCTTATTTGCCGCGTCCCTCGGCTGCAAGCCGGCGTAAATTTGAGGTGCAGCTGAGATGAATTATGAAAATCATTTACAACTCTGGCGATGACACGCTACGTATCCTGTTCCGCAATGCTCCTATCCAAACAAGTGAGACGCACCGTCTTGGTCTCATCCTCGACTATGATCAGGAAGGGCGCATCATCGGCCTGGAACTGGCAACGGCTTCCGAGCATATTTCTCGTCCCAAGGCACTGAACTTTGTCGAGATGGTCAGTACGCCAGGCGACGAGATGAGGCAGATATGAGAGCAATCGGCCTGATCGGCGGGATGAGCTGGGAAAGCACCGTCGTCTATTATCAGCAGATTAACCGCCTCACCGCGGCTTGTCAGGGCGGACTGCGTTCGGCTCCGATTTTGCTGCACTCGTTCGACTTTGCCCATATTGTCACGCTCCAGCAGCAGGGCAAGTGGGCAATGCTGGCCGACAAACTGGCCGGGGCTGCAGTTGGATTGGAACAGGCCGGGGCAGGATGCATCGGCATCTGCACGAACACAATGCACAAAGTCGCCGCCGAAGTGCAGGCGGCGGTTAGCATCCCGCTGATTGACATCCGTGATGTGACTGGGAAGGCCGCTCGTCGGCAGAGTATACGGCGGGTGGGGCTGCTGGGCACCCGCTACACGATGGAGCAGGAGTTCTTCCGCATCTATCTGTGTCAGGAATGGGGACTTGAGGTGATCGTGCCCCCACCGAGCGATCTGGACACGGTACACGAGGTCATCTTCGGAGAGCTATGCCAAGGCATTGTTCGTGCAGAAAGCCGGGCTACTCTGGTGATTTTGATGGAGCGAATGGCGGCACGGGGAGCCGAAGGGATTATCCTCGGCTGCACAGAGCTGATGCTCCTGCTCAGCCCGCAGGACAGCCCGGTTCCCCTGCTGGACACGACGACTTTACACGCGCAGGCCCTCGTCGACTTTTCGATGTAAGGGAAATGCAAACACTTGAAACTGAAAGAGAAAACAACTATGTCTACTCAAACGAAACTGTCGGCTCAAAAAATACTATCCATCTCCGCTGTCGCAGCACTGGCCGCCTTTGCGCCGGTGAGTGCGGCACCGCCAGCTCTCAGCGTGCCGACCTCGCCCTTGGTTCAGGCCAAGACAATTATTGTTCATGAACAGTTTCGCCTGTTTGACAGCAAAACAGGAAAATCATCTCCGTTTTTCAACAACACAGTCTTAATCAGCCGCCCCAGTAATGTCAAAGTCATCGTTGGTCAAGCGAGCAAGCCAGGAAAGAAGCCGCATCTTTACGTGGCGGATGGAAAAGCGGAATACGAATACAACGCCGGCACAAATCAGTACAGTATTCTCAAGCCGCCGCTTGGCGGCGGATCCAGATCCCAACTTCGCGATATGTCGCGTATTGATATGATCTTGAACGGTGGACCGGCAGCGCCAAGGGCGAAAGTTCAGCGCGTTGTCACTACCGAAACCGTGAACGGGCGGGCAATGGTCGTCACCACCGACACGCAGCCATCCTCCCTGGGTTCCGATGGGGTTACCTATGTCAGTTCCACAAAAACCTGGATAGACGCCAAGACTCGCCTGCCCTATCGCTGGGCGTTTTTCACGACAAGCAATGGGAAAACAACCCCGGAGCAGGAACTGGACTTTTCCGGCTGGGTACTCAACAAACCGCTGTCAGCGACGCAGCTTGCCTGGGTTCCGCCTGCCGGCTCAAACCCCTACAGCGAGCCGAAGATGCTGGCCGCTGGCACACCCGCTCCGGATTTTGCGGTCCAGACGCCTGATGGCAAGACAGTGCATCTTTCGGATTACAAGGGGAAAACCGTCGTGCTGGACTTCTGGGCGACTTGGTGCGGCCCCTGCCAACATTCCATGCCGCACTTGGAGAGCGTTTATCAGCAGGTCAAGGACAAAGATGTCGCCGTGCTGGGTGTCTGCGTCTGGGATGAAAAGCCCGCTTACGATAAATGGGTGACTAAGAATATCGGCACCAAGTACAACTTCCCAGTTGCCTTCGATCCTGCCGGGCGCGGCAAAGGTAACATTGCGAGTGGCCTCTACAAAGTCACCGGCATTCCAACTCAGTATATCATTGATAAGAATGGCAATGTCGCCATGTCGACTGTCGGCTATGAGGAAGGGGACACCCGTCTGGAAGCCAATCTCAGCAAGCTGGGCGTTGACATCGCTGTGCCGAAAAAGACCGCATCCACGAAATAGGAAATAAAATGAGATTTGTCTGTCTTGCCCTTGCCGCTCTCGTGTCCTCGGCTGTTCCTGCGCTCGCTCAGATGCCAGGAGGCGATCTCGCCAAGGCGAGTGCCGCCGTCAAGCCTGGTGTCGTTAAGCCTGGTGGGACGGGGATGCTGCTGATCTCCCTCGGCGTCTCTCCGGGATACCACATCAATGCACCGAAGCCAAATGATCCGGACTTGATCCCAACGACTTTCCAAGGCACGGCCTCGGCGGGCGTCATCTTCGGCATCCCACGTTTCCCGGTCCCCAGGAGCATCTCCGTCTCTTACGAAAAGCAGCCAATGCTCGTCTACACGGGCCGGACGGTCATTCAGGTGCCGTTTACAGTCGCCAAAACTGTCAAGCCAGGGCATTTAGCGCTTTCGGGCACACTGAGCTTTCAGGGATGCAACGCGACTTCCTGCTTCCCGCCCGCGTCGGCTGCGGTCAAGGCCCTGGTGACTGTGAAATGAAGCGCCTGTTTCTCTGCCTCCTGCTGTCACTCCTGGCAGGGGCAGGCCATGGCCAGACTGCCCTGCCGGTCCGTTTCATCGCTACCGCCAGCCCGGCAGCCGCGCATCCCGGTGAAGCTGTCGCGGTGACAATCCGCGCACAGATTGACCCCGGCTGGCATGTCTATTCGGTCGTGCCCGCGGCCACCGGCCCGGCAGCGACAGAGATTACCGCGCTCGGAGATGCGGTCCCGCTAGGACCGACTGCTGAAGATGCGCCGATCCAAAAGTTCGACCCGAACTTTCAGACCCAGGTGGCCTACCACGAAACGACTGCGGCGTTTTTCCGACAGTTCCGGGTCACGTCTGCGGCGTTGTCCGTGACGTTGCATTACCAGACCTGCAACGACCATGTCTGCCTCCCGCCGACTGATGTCTCCCTGCCACTCGCATTGACCGTCGTCCCCGGTGCGGTTAGGGCGGAGTATCAAGGGGAAGGAAGCCCCCCCGCCCCAATTCTGGGGAGGCAGGAGCAGGGAAGGCAGAAGCAGGAGCATTCGGCTCTTTCCTCATCCGGCTCCCCAAACTTGGGGCGGGGGGGCATCTTCCTCTTCCTGCTGGCCGCCGTAGGGGCGGGCCTGCTGGCACTGATCACCCCCTGCGTGTTTCCCCTCATCCCCATCACACTGACCAGCTTTGTTAAGCAGGCCGAGGGCGACAAGGCCAAGTTGGTCCGGCTCTCCACTGGGTATGCCGCTGGGATTGTCCTGCTCTATGTCGCCCTCGGCGCGGTGGTCACGGCGACACTGGGTGCGACTGGCATTAACAACATCGCGGCAAACCCGTGGGTCAACCTGGGCATCTTCGCTGTGTTTGTCGTGTTCGCGTTCTCGTTCTTTGAGACGATCCAACTGACCCTGCCCGCGAACCTCACCGCCATGCAGGCCGCCGCCAAATCGCACGGTGGGCTGGTCGGGCTGGCCCTCTTGGGCGTGACCTTCGTGCTGGCGTCGTTCACTTGCACGGCACCGTTTCTGGGAACCCTGCTGGTGACGGCAGCCAGCGGAGCTCGGACACTACCACTTTTGGGAATGCTGCTCTTTTCTCTGGCCTTTGTCTCGCCGTTTCTGGTCTTCGCGGCGTTTCCGCAGTGGATCAGCAAAATCCCCAAAGGGGGAGTCTGGCTGGCGCGGGTCAAAGCGACGCTGGGCTTTATCGAGCTGGCCGCCGCGCTGAAGTTCCTGTCCAATGCCGATCAGGTCTGGAACTGGCGTCTCTTGACCCAGCCGGTGCTGCTGGCGGCTTGGGCGCTGATCTTCGCCGCCGCTGCGCTGTATCTGTTAGGAACCCTGCGCTTTGGCGTAGTGGGGGAGCTGGAAAAGCCTGGAACGCGGGTCTCAGTAGGGCGCGGCCTCTTCGCGGCAGTGTTTGGGCTGAGCGCTCTGTTCTGCTTTTGGGGGCTGGCGGGTCGTCCCATCGGCGCGCTCGGAACATTTCTGCCGCCGCCTGGGTACGGCGGTGTGGTGAGCGCTGCGGACAGTGGCCTGCCGTGGCAGACGGACTACGCATCGGCGCTGGCCCAGGCGAAGCGGGAGGGGAAGCCGCTGTTCGTGGACTTCACGGGCGTGACCTGCACGAACTGCCGGTGGAACGAGATCAACGTCTTCCCGCGCTCTGAAGTCAAATCACAACTCGCGAACTATATACGGGTGCAGCTTTACACAGACAGGCCAGGCGACGCCGCCAATCAGCATCTGCAATTGACGAAGTTCGGCGATGTGGCGCTGCCTTTGTATGCTATTGTCGATCCGCAAACCGAATCCGTTATGGGCAAATACGCCGGCACGATCACGAATACCGCTGACTTCACGCATTTTCTATCGCGCCCGCAGAAAGTGCTGGCCGCGCCTTGGTCAGCCTATTCTCCGCAGTCTTTTGCGGCCGCGACCCAGACCGGCAAGCCGATCCTCATAGACTTCACAGCGGCCTGGTGCGTCAACTGCAAGGAGATCGAGCATGATGTGTTCGCTGATCCTACGGTAGCTCCAGTGCTTGCGGGTCAGTTCGTGACGCTGCGGGCGGATTTGACGCAGTGGACCAGTCCGGCAAGCGCGGCATTGGAAAAGCAGTACGGCTTCGGCAGTCTGCCAACGATTGTGCTGCTGAAACCAGACGGCACGGAAATCAAAAGCCTGCGGATCACCGGACGGCTCAGCGTGCTGGAGTTTGAGCGGCGGCTGAATCTCGCAAAAGGACCGGCCTCTGCGGGACAGACGAAAGTTGCCGGAAGATAACCCCCGCCTCGCCAGAATTTCTGTACCCCTTAAAAGCATCAGCATTTGAACCTCGTTCAACACTGATGCTTCAGCAGATTGCCTCCTATGTCGACAACTCGCTCTGACCAGCCGCTCATCTCGGTAGTAATGCCGGTCTATAACGTGGAAAGCTTCGTCGGTGCGGCGATGGAGTCGATCCTTCATCAGACCTACCCCCGCTTTGAGCTGATTGTCGTTGATGACGGCTCAGCAGATTACACTTGGGATATCATCGAGACACTCGCGGCACGCGACCCACGAGTGCGGCCCATCGCTGCGAAGCATGGAGGTCAGGCAGCCGCCCTGAATGCCGGCATCGCGGCGGCACGCGGTGACTACATCGCATTGATGGATGCCGACGATTTGGCGCTGCCTGAGCGCTTGGCCGCTCAGCTTGACTTCCTCCAACGCACGGGCGCTGATATTTGCGGTGCTTGCGCTCAAGCCTTTGGCGCTGACAGCAAAGTGCTTTGGTTTCCCGAAAGCCATGCCGCAATTTGCTGCGAACTGCTCTTTCGGTGTGCCCTTCTGCACCCGACTGTTCTGATGCGGGCTGATGTTCCTCAAGCTAACAAATACCTCGCGATCGCGGTTTTTCAGGATTACGAGCTATGGACGCGACTGGCGTCCCGATACCGGCTGGCCAACTGTCCACGGGTTCTTGTCCGGTACCGCTGCCATCTGCAGCAGAACTCCCGCACCCAAAAGGCACGAAGCCAGGAGGATATGGGTATCTATCGCCGCCGCTACTTTTTCAGTTTGTTCCCCGAAGCAAGCCAAGGAGAATTTGAGTGCTTTGAGCGTCTTGCTCTCCAAAAGTCACATCCCACCCTTGCAGACCTTGAGAGGGCCGGAGCCGGACCAAGATACCTCGCCCTGAACGGCAGGCTCGCTCCTGAGCAAACAGCGATAGGTTTTTGCCTGAGCAAATGCGCGGCGTACTGGGAGGCTGTGGGGGAGAGGCTGCATAAAGTTCTGGACAACACCGGGGTGCTGAGAAGTTCAATAATTCGCTTGGGCAGCATTCGCGACAAGTATAGGAGTTACGCAGTTGAAGCCAAACTGAGACTAACTTTGATGCCTCGCTCTGGCCGATTTACTCTTCAACTGCGTAAGTCCTAACAGTATCAAACTTATGCCCGTCAAGATTCAAATCGCGGGAGCTGGGCCAGCAGGGAGCGTGAAACCTTGCAGATTATCGTGTAAGCGGGATCGAACACGTTTCCGATTTCGTACTCCACGCACTGGCCCAGAAGCGTGTGTGCCCCGGTTTGATCCAGGCTGTAGTCGGCTTGAAGCCAGCGAACCATCTCGCTGGTCGCGTGCTGAAGAGCTTGGTCCAATGGCCGCGCATTACCAGCGGTCAGAATATGAGAAATGGTTTCTGCGCGAGGCCACTGGATGGTTTTTTTCAGAAGGGAAAGCGTGACCTGTACGTCAAACGAGATTTCAATGCCGGTTCCACAAACTTCTCCGCAGCCCTGTGCGGCGTGGCCGTCACCGAGGAAAAATAGGCCACCCTCGACCGCGACTGGAAAAAAGACGGTGATACCTTCGACAAAGCCTTTGTAATCCATGTTGCCGCCATGCCGGGAAGACGTAGCCGTGGAGATTGCTTCTCCGCCGGCCGGCGCGACCCCAAAGCAGCCGAGCATGGGCCGGGTGGGGATGACGAACCGGCCAAGCCGCGTCTGCGGCGAGGTCAGCGTCGCCGTTCCAGCGCCCGCGTCTACGTCCCACTCGCCGCTGCCTTCGGCAAACGGCGGGGGTGGGGGAAGCAGAGTGGCATCAGCTGGGTCTACAGCATTCGGCGCAAGCTGGATGCCACTCCATCCGAAGCGCCGTGACGGACGCAGCCGATCCAAATGGACAGCCAGGGTGTCTCCCGGCTCCGCGCCCTCCACGAAAAACGGCCCGGTCATCGGGTTGACGCCGGTATGCCGGCGTGTCCGTGTGTGGTCGAAGCCACCAGCATCCAGTGTCGTGGTCTCAATGGAGTCGCCGTCGGCAATATGCAGCACGGGGGGATGTGTGCCGAGCGTACTGAAGTAGTGGTCAGGGGTGAAGCGATGCGTCGTCATAGGTAAGCAAGTCCTGATTCAGGCAAAATCTGGCCGCCGTCTACCACCAGTGTCTGGCCGGTGATCCAGCCAGCCTCATCGGAGGCGAGAAACGCCATCGTGTGGGCGACGTCCTCAGGAGCGCCCAGCCGGCCCAGCGGAATGGCGCGGGTCATGGTCTGAAGATACTCCTCACCCAGCCCGGCCAGCCCTTCGGTCAAGATGTTGCCCGGCTCGATGCCGTTGACTGTGATCCCGCACCGGGCCAGCTCCACGGCGGCATTACGAATAAAGCCGTTGACTCCGCCTTTGGCCGCGCCGTAGTGAGCGAAACCAGGCATGCCTGTGCGCGGGCCGGTGATGGACGAGGTCGCAAGTATCCGCCCGTGCTTCTGCGCCGTCATCGCCGGCAGGACAGCCTGGGTCAGCCACAGCAGGGCTTTGAGGTTGACTGTATGGCAGCGGTCCCAGTCGTCTTCGGTCATGTCGCCGAGCAGGACTTCCCAGAACACCCCGGCATTGTGAACCAGAATGTCAATGCGGGCGTAGTGGGACAGCGCCGCGTCCGCCGCCACTTCAATGTTGCTTTTACGGCTGACATCGGTTTGGACAAAAATGGCGTCCCCGCCTGCGTCCCGGATTTCGCGCACGGCCTGCTCGCCCGTTTCGGGGTTCCGGCTGGCAGCGACGACTTTCGCTCCCTTCTGGGCAAAGACGCGGGCGATCCCGCGTCCGATGCCCATGCTTGCACCCGTAATGAGCGCCACGCGCCCCTGAATGCCGCTCACTGACTGTCTCCTGCCGAGAACACGATGGACGGGCGGGGACGCCGCCGGTCTATCAGCATCCAGCCGATACCAAGCGCCATGTACGCGGCAAAAACATACGGCAGGTAGTTGTCCGGTGCTGCCGGCCACGGCAGCACGCTTCCCTTAACAGCCAGCCCCATAAAGAGCGTCCCAACGACGGCCGAGAAGATGAGCCAGGGCGAAAGCGACTTGTCCCGCGATGCCGAGACGACAGCCCCAATCGCCAGCAGAATATAAGCGATCAAGAAACCATAAGTGGCGATAGTCCCGTTCATGTTGTAGATGTCCAGGATCGCGAACCCTTTCTCTTTCAGTCCGATCAGCGCGACAAACATGATCGCGGCGCAGACCGTTGCCGCGACATGCGGCGTTGCGTTTGCTGCATGGGAGCGGCCCAGGCTCGCATGGAGCAGGCCGTCGCGGGACATGGACAGCACGATCCGCGAGGTCGCCGTGACGCAGGCCAGCGCACAGGCGAACAAAGAAACAATCGCGCCGAAGGATACCAGCACGCCGAGCAGCGGCGCATGGGCCATTTCGGCCATCGCCGGCAGGGCGACTAGATTGGCATCGTCCAGATGCGTCTTGTAGGTCGAAAACGCCGAGACCATAATAAACGACATCAAAATAAAGAACGCCCCGGCGATGGCCGTGCTCATAAAAACGGCACGCGGGATGCTGCGCTTGGCGTCCTTCGCTTCCGCCCCTAGCGCCGTTGCGCTCTCAAAGCCGACAAACGAGAAGACGCCCAGCACCATTCCCCCTTGCAGGCCGTTCAGGGTCATCCCTTTCAAGGAAAGCTGCGGGCCGAGGTGCAGGCCCGTATGTGCGATTGTCGCGGCCCCCAGGATCAAAATCAGCGTGATGGAGATGCCCTCCAAAGCGAGCATCATCTTTGCCGACAAGCGCACGTCCCGATAGGCGACAAACCAGACCAGGCCGACCACCACGATAAAGACGACCAGCGCCGGCAGGGCGATATGGATGTTTTTTAACAGCGTCTGGGCATACGGGACAATATACGAGGCTACGGCGATGCCGGTGGTCAGGTAGGCAAGGATTAAAGCCCAGCCGGTGATGAATCCGGCGGTCGGTCCGAGGCTCATGGAAACATAGGAATAAAGCGCACCTGGCGTGGACGTCTTCTTGGCGAACTGCTTGATGCAAACGCCGATCAAAAGCAAGCCGAGTGTTGCCAGCAGATAGGTAAACCACGTCCCGCTGCCGGATGATCCGAAGACAAGCTGCAAGTTGACGGCAGGGGTCAAAGTCGGCGCGATGTTGGCGATGGACTGCGCCAAAGTTTCAGTTGGGGTGAGCGCGTCGCGGCGCAGGCCGACGGCGTGGTGGTTGTGTTCCCCCAAATCCAAATGGTCGGCTGGGGCTTCAATTGTAGCCATGGTGAAGGATCCTTTCCGGTCAGCAGACGGCGTAGCCAGAGCAAGTGGTGCAGTCTTCGGCGGTGAAGGATCATACGGGGTAAAAAACAGAAGCGGCAGCAGGTGCATCCGTCATCGGACACGGCACACTGTATCACAACTTTGTCATGAATGTCAACCCATTTCGCAGGCATAAGCCAATTTTTTACAGCATTTCGCAGGCCTGCACCGGGGAATGATGCTCAATTCGCAGTGCGCTCTTCTCAAACAGCACTTCCAGTGCCAGCAGCGTCCGCGTGTTCTGAACCACCTGCGTCGCCCGGAGCTGAAGTACCAAGTCTTTGATCTGGTCAATGGACGGCGCGACCACGCGTGTTTGAAAGTAATCGTCGCCGGTGATGCGGTAGCATTCCTGAACATAAGGGTTCTGTTCCAGCAGCGCGACTACGTCCCGCTCCTGTGCCTCGGTGCAGGTCGGCATCATCGTAATGGCGATGGAGGCCCGGACGCCCAGACCGACTTTTTCCGGTGCCACATCCAGCGTGAAGCGCCGGATCACCCCCGATGCCCGCAGGCGGGCAATCCGCTCAGTCACGGACTGCCGGGTCAGTCCTACTTCCTGGGCGAGGTCCGACACGGAGACCCGTCCATTCTCGCTGAGGGCCGCCAGCAGTGCCTGGTCCACCGTATCCAGCCCGGCAGGGCTTGTTTCCAGTTCTGTGATCATGCCGGCCTTGTTCGCCGTGCTGCTTTCTTTTTCCTGCTGAAACCGCGAAATGTCCGATTTTTGTTCTCTGAAAAGTCAGTTCGTTAAGCGATAGCAATAAATTGCCTGCAAAAATTATTGACAATCCCATGGATTTTGTGATACAGTGGCGCATCAAGACTTTACGCCGAAAGCAAAGACGCTCTCGCATAGACAACCGAAAGGGAACCCTCTGATGACCGTTACCGCTTCCGCCCCAACGGGGCTTGAAACCGGACTCGCCAAAGAAGTCGGCAGTATCGCCTCTGCTGGCCTGTCTGCTTTGCATCCTCTGGAGCCGCTGTCTGCTCTCGAAATCGAACAGGCTGTCGGCCTCCTCCGCAGCTACTTTAAATTCACACCAGCCCTGCGCTTCGCCAGCGTTCAGCTCTACGAACCGGACAAGACGGCCGCCCTGGCGTTTCAGCCCGGCGAAACTTGGAACCGGGAAGCCTTCGCGATTCTGATGGGTGGCGGCGAGACCTACGAAGCGGTCGTGTCACTTTCGGAGAACTCCGTTTCAAGCTGGACCCATGTGCCGGGCGCACAGCCGGGCATCCTGCTGGACGAGTTTTTTGAGTGCGAGGAGATCGTCAAAGCCGACTGGCGCTTTGCCGAGGCCTGCGCCAAGCGCGGCGTGTCCGACATGAGCCTAGTAATCGTCGATCCGTGGTCGGTCGGCGCGTATGACAACGACCCCGAATCCGAAGGACTGCCTAACTCACGCCTGTTGCGGGCGATGGCCTGGGTGAAAAGCGACCCAAACGACAATGGCTATGCCCGCCCGCTGGAAGGCGTTGCGATTTATGTGGACATGGGAACCAGCAGTGTCGCGCGGGTAGTGGACCATGGGGTCGTGCCGCTGCCGCCGGAGCCGGGCAACTGGGCGCGGGAGTATTTTGACGGGCGTGAAGGGACGATGCAGGAGCCGCTGAAGCCGTTTGAGGCTGTCCAGCCGGAAGGGGCCTCGTTTGCAGTCAACGGCCACGAAGTCCGCTGGTACAACTGGAAGCTGCGCCTGGACTTTTGGGCGCGTGAGGGCCTTATTCTCCGAGATGTGACCTACACCGATAACGGGCGCGAGCGTCCCATTCTGTACCGGGCGTCAATGTGCGATATGGTGGTTCCTTACGGCGACCCGCACCCGTTCCATGCTCACAAAAATGCGTTCGATGTCGGCGAGTACGGCCTGGGAACGCTGGCGAACGCTTTGGAGCTGGGCTGTGACTGCCTCGGCCTCATCCGCTACTTTGATGCACACCTCGTCAATGCCCACGGCGATGTGGTAAAAATGCCGAATGCAATATGCATGCATGAGGAAGACTTCGGCGTCTTGTGGAAGCACACCGACTGGCGCAACGGTCAGGCCGAGACGCGCCGCTCCCGCCGCCTCGTCGTCTCGTTCTGGTGCACGATCGCAAACTACGAATACGGTTTTTTCTGGTACTTCTATCAGGACGGCAACATCCAGTTCGAGATCAAGCTTTCGGGGATTATCAACACAGGTGCAAAGCCCGTCGGCGAGGAAGACCCGCACGGCGAGATGGTTGCGCCGGGCCTGTATGGTCCCATCCATCAGCACTTCTTCAATGTCCGCCTCGACATGAGCGTAGACGGGCCAAACAATACTGTCTCGGAAGTCCACACTGAGCGCGATCCGCTCGGCCCGGAAAACCCGTTCCGCAACGGCTTCCGTGCTGTCGCTTCGCCGATCACGTCGGAAAAGAAGTCACTGGAGCTGGGCGCTGTGGACCCGATGGCGGCCCGTTACTGGAAGGTCACCAGTTCCGAGTCGAAAAACGCGATGGGCCACCCGACTGGGTACAAGCTGATGCCGGGCGAAAATGTTTCGTTCATGCCTGATCCCGACTCCAGTGTCGGCAAGCGGGCCGGCTTCTGCTACAACAACCTGTGGGTGACGCGCTACGATCCGAAAGAGCTGTACGCATCAGGTGCCTACCCGAACCAGCATCCCGGCGGCGCAGGTCTGCCGGCGTATGTCGCCGGCGACGAGCCGACCGAGAATGCAGACGTTGTCGTGTGGTACACGTTCGGCGCCCACCATGTCGTGCGGCCTGAAGACTGGCCGGTCATGCCAGCAGCTTACATCGGCTTCATGTTGAAGCCGGTCGGCTTCTTCGACCGCAATCCCAGTATCAACCTGCCACCGGACCAGCCCAAACACTCACAGCGCTTGGAAGCGGACGGTACGCTCACGGGCAGCTTGAACGGCTACACACCCGCCAAAGACTGCGGCTGCGGCTAAATCCGGTGGAGAAAAAAATGAGGCTGTGGAAATTGGGCGTACAAGTCCGTGTGCGCCCCAATTTTTTGATCTGCTGTACGCACTGCGGCCTGCCCGCTCCTGATCCTTGTTTCCACGAAGTAAATGGGGCCAAGCGAGTCTTTTGCTGCCGTGCGTGCCGTCAAATTCATGCACTCACTCTGGAAATGGAACGCTTTGAGCGAGAGGCAGATCAACAGACATAAAACAACCGTGAGGCAGGCTGTGATGACTCGAAAAAGAAGAGAGAACCTGTAATTTGGCCGTTACGCCACAGGTTCCCTCACGTTGGTTACCATCAACTAACCATTTGGAAGCGCGAGGAGGCCTGACTTCAGAGGCAGTCCCTGCCTTTTGCTCGCTCCTCCTGTGCTCTACCCTGCAGAAGCAGGGATGAGGAGAAAGAAAAGCTGCCCCCAGTAGGAAAAGCCGCCAGCAAGGATTCTGGCGGCTTTTTTGGGTTCCTCTTACAGGCCGCGTTGCTCAGGCAGCCGCAGCCGCTTGCTTCTTTCTGGCCGCAGCAACCACGCCACCCATGCCGAGGGCCAGCAGCAGCCCGAAAGAGACAGTCGTGGAAGCTTCGGGGACGGCGGCAGGGTTAGGTATGAGCAGAAAAGCATCCTGTCGCCCCTCCGCGTTAATGCCAGCGCCGGTGATGAAGCCTGTATCGCTAATCCCAGATGCACCCGTCAGGAAAAACCCGGAATTCGGCGAAATCAGAGTGTTGAGATTGATCATCTTACCGCCGCTGTACAAGAAGGCAGCGCTGTTAGTGCTGGTGTCAAAATAGGAATCCCCGACAACCTGCCCTTGATCATTGACGCTGTTACCGAAACTGTAGCTGCCACCGAGTGTTCCCAGATCTTGCAGAGCGCCCCCATTGTCGCCGGAAAGAAAAGCATGAAGCTGTCCGGCGGCAGTCTCCGCGTACCCCGTAACCTGTCCCGCGGTATTCACCCCAATGCCTCGGCTGTCTGTTGGCCCGTTTGCTTCGGGCGCACCCAGTGTGCCAAGGTCACGCAAGGGACCGCCCCCGGCGGCGGACAAAAAGGCATGGGTATCACCATTGGCGGTCTCGGAAGCACCTGTTACCTGTCCGGTAGCATTAATCCCTAAACCATAACTGTCGTTTCCTCCGAGCGTACCCAGGTCCCGTAGGAGGCCGCCGTTCACCCCGGAAATAAAAGCGTGATAATCCCCGTTAGCTATCGTGGAATACCCTCCAACTTGCCCCGTGGCCGTGACTCCAAACCCCGTGCTGTAGTCTCCTCCCAGTGTGCCGAGATCGTGCAATGGCCCACTGTTGATGCCGGAAAGAAAGGCGTGGGAGCCGCTGTAACCAGGATAGGCATCCCCCGTGACTTGCCCTTGATCATTGATGGCATTGCCGAAACTGTTAGCTCCGCCCAGGGTGCCCAAATCGCTAAGACTACCGCCATTGGCCCCGGAGAGGAAAGCATGATAGTCATTCAGTCCGTTGACATAAAGATCTCCTGTGACCTGCCCTTGATTATTGACCGCAGTGCCGTAACTGAAGGAGCCGCCAAGTGTTCCCAGGTCGATGAGGGTGTAGGACTGAGCGTGTACAGCCGCTGGTAAGAAGAGAGAAGCAGTCAAGGAAGAAGCCAACAGGACAGGCGTTAGTGTGGAACGGGTGAAATGCCTGAGTGAGAGTAGCATGGTGAACCTTTCTAGAAGCAATCGGCGACGGCAGGAGACGGAATGTGAGCGTGTGTCAGTATCCTAAGAAAAGGCTCGATTGCCTGCGGCGGGGATCGTGCGGGATGCCGTATGAAATACCTGTGCAAAAACCATGCCAAGCAAGCATAAATCGCAGGTAAACACAAATATATCATAAATAATGTAGCATAAGTACGGTCAGAAGGACGCTGCTGTGCAGCTTCTCGGCTCGGCGCTAAACCAGACGCTGATTGTCGGCCTCAGCCTGGAAGACGCCGGCGCGAACCGGCCCGCGCATCTGCCCGCAAGGCCAGCGCCGGGAACGTACATCGAAGAGGAAGACAATAGTGACGATTTCCCACTGTGGCGGCCTACGCGCCCCGTACAGCGGCTGGGGGCTGCTGGGGCATGAGAAATTCGAGGAGAATTGCCATGGAAGAAGATGAACAAGAGCATGAGCTGCTGATCAGCGTCAAGCAGCCGTGCAGCACTTGTCAGGGCGTGGGTCGCGTCCAGACGCACATAGCTGGCGATATTCATTGTGCCCCTCGCGAGGGAACCGGCGTCAGGGCATCGTGGGTGCTGCTTTCGGTTCACCTCGGCAGCCTTGACGAAACCATCGTCGGGATGACGGACCAGATCACTGCTCTTCAAGAGCGGCTTGACGCTGAACAGGGATGGTCGCTAACGGTTGAAGATCGCCTCAAACGAACCGAGCAACGGCTTCGGGCCATCGAAGACCAACAGAACCAGGCGCATGGCTACTGAATAGCAGGAGAGTCCCCTGAGTTTGCGGAACAGATAGCCGCCAGGGCACAAGCGTTGCTGTCTCTCTGGGCCGGTTCAGCAGCCAGAACCATTCTGGCGCAAGTGGTTCCGGCATGGTAACTAATCAATACAGCATATCGAGAGTTTCGTTGACCTTTGGGACGTGCTGACTGAAAAAGAGCGGCAGGAAGTTCTGGGAGGGCTGGTGCAGGAGATCGTCGTAACACAAAAAGACCGTGTCCACCTACGGCTTTCGCCAATCGCAAGTGTCCACGGTCAGTTGTTAGCGATAAACTCGCAGATGGGAGCGGGGGTGGGACTTGAACCCACGACCTTCGGGTTATGAGCCCGACGAGCTACCGGACTGCTCCACCCCGCGTCGTTTACGAAGAAGAGTATACCCGGCACTTTTTAGTTTGTCAAGGCACACTTTACTTTGATTTTAAGGCTGAAGCGTCAGCACGGTCTGATGGACTTCACGTGAGAGATTCTCCCCCTCGGAAACATACAGCAGGATGATCGGCACAGCGAAGCCGGGCGGCTGTGACAAAACGGCTTGATCATAGTCGGATTTGGAGGCAATCGTCTGATGCCCGACTTTCTGAATGACGGCGCGGTCCAGAAGCAGGCCGGCGGAGAAACCGGCAGTCTCGGCAGGGCTGCCGGGCGTGACCGCTGTGACGAGGACGCCGCGCACAGTCGCCGGCAGGCGCATCTCAACACGGTCGGCTGCCGACAGAGTACGGACGGCAAAGACCTAAGAGATGGGCCGGAGGCTTGGCGGCGGGGGCATCAAGAGCGGTCACAAGGTCAGCCGGACGGGGCGGAGATGCGCCGAGCGTCACCGAGGCAATGCCGGCCCGGCTATCGCGGACATACCGCAGATCGACGGTGCGGCCTGGCGCAGTCCCGCTGATCGCCTCGCGCAGGCTGACTTCACCATGAATGGGCTGATGGTCATACGCCGTCACAATGTCGCCGGCCTCGATCCCGGCCCGGCCCGCCGGACTGTCCGTGCTGACATCCCGTACCAAAGCGCCGTCTTTCTGACCATACAGAGTTTGCAGCGCAGGTGTCAGGTCTTCCGGGGCGATGCCCAAATAGCCGCGCGTCACTTTGCCGGAGCGGATGAGCGCGTTCATGACCGTCTGCGCGATGGAGGAGGGAATGGCGAAGCCGACGCCCGCGCTGCCTTCGACCGGTGACTCAATCGCAACATTGATGCCAACGACTTTACCGTCAATGTTAAACAGCGGCCCACCGGAGTTGCCGGGGTTGATGGCTGCATCGGTTTGCAGCAGATCAGGATAGTAGCGGCCCGCCGAATCTCCGCCGATGCTTTGGTGCCGCCCGATAGCGCTGATGACCCCAACAGTCATGGTGTTCTGCAAATCAAACGGACTGCCGATAGCTACAGCCCACTGTCCGGGGCGCACAGTCGCGTCGTCGGCAAAGCCCGCAACCGGCAGCGGAGCCGGGCCGGGATTAATCTTGACGATAGCCAGATCGCTGACAGAGTCCTCGGACACTTTGCCGGGAAACTCACGCCCATCTGCCAAAGTCACCGTCACAAGTCCACCTTTTGCTCCTTCAACGACATGGTCATTGGTCAGTATGTAGCCGTCGGCCCGAACGATCACGCCCGATCCGGTAGCTTCCAGCCGCCTCGGCGTCCCTGGTCCGCCGGACTTCGGCGAGAACTCACCGTCTGATGCTGACCGGACACGCTCAGACTTGATGTTCACAACAGTCGGCTCAACCGTCTGCGCGATGTTCGTAAACGCATCCTGTACCTGCACCAGTGCGGACTTCTGCTGCGGCGTTGTCGGTGCCGGCAGGTTTCCTGGCGTCGCTGGTTCAGCCCCCGCGCCTGTTGCGATCAGAGCAAGCACTGCCAGCAGACCAAAAGTACGGAAAAGTGACATAGAATTACCCGGTGGGAAAATTTGTTCAGCGTGGCCGAAATACGGCAAATTGGCTGCTGCCGAGCGAAGCGTCCTGAGCGCGAAAGCCAAAACTTGAGGTTGCCGTATCCGCCAGCGTCAGCGTGTCGCTGTGTGCCACGCTAAATCCGGCGGGAGACGCCGGAGACACCATCAGTATCCGCTCCGGCGGCTGGCCGGACAAAAGGGCATCGGTTGAAGCCGGCACGGGGAAGACCGGACCACCGGACGCCGCCGCAGACTGCTCCGACAGCCGCGCTTCAGGCGCGAACGGCAGAGCAAATGATACAACGGTCAAGCAGGAAAGCGCCAGCGCAGTCGCCAGCCGCCGACCGCGCTGCGGCCTCGGCGAGGTTAAGTGCATCACCCGCCAGCCGGGCAGTCTGCTCTCCGGCTGTTCCAAGCGCAGAGAGACAGTCGCCGAAAAGCGCTGCGAAAAATCGCTCGGCCCGAATTCGCCCGGCAGACGCGGCGCGGCAAGGCCCCGCAGCAGCATCTTGACCTGGCGCAGAGACTGCCGCTCCTGGTCGCAGGACGCACAAACGGCAAGGTGGTCCTGAAGCGTCAGCTTCTCGCGCCCGGATAGCTGGTGATCTAGGTAGGGGGAAATGAGTTGTCTTGCGCGGTGGCAGTTCAAGTCGCAGCACTCTCCTAAAGTGAGGTCGTAAAAGAATACAAGGACAGCTCACGCCGTCTTACCGCGCTGTTCCCAGTGCCGGCAGACCATCCGGCTCAAAGGCAGCCTCGGACACAGCAATCTTCGTTCGCAGCAGCTTCCGGCCCCGGTGCAGGCGGGAGCGCACGGTTCCCAGCGAGCATTTCATCGCGACGCTGATCTCCTCATACGACAAACCTTCAATGTCCGCCAAAATCACCGTCATGCGGAAATCATTCGGCAGTGAGTTCAGCGCCCGCTGGATATGCTCGTCCAGCTCATGGGACATGACCATCCGCTCCGGGTTCGCGCCGGCATCGGGGATTTCCAGGTACATGTCGCCGCTGCCGAGGTCCAGCGGCTGATCCAGCGACTGCATGTGGGCCTTTGGACGCCGCCGCAGGTCGTCCACAAACAAGTTGGACATGATCTTATACAGCCAGTTGTCAAACGGCCAGTCTCGGCGGTAGTTGCCGAAAAACCGGAACGCCCGGACAAACGCTTCCTGGGCCAAATCTTCAGCGTCGGCATGGTTGCCGGTCATGCGGTACGCGATGTTGTACGCCTGTTTGTGGTAGCGCTCGACCAAGCGGTCAAACTCAGCCCGCCGGCTCGTTTGTTCCTGCTGCCCGGCTTGCCCCTGCGCGGCCATCTGCTGCCCTGAAGCAGCTTGTCCCAAAACGGCGCCTGTCAGTTGTGCTGCCAATTCTGCCATGAGTGCTTCCTTTTCCCCTACTACGCCGGCGGTGCCCCGGATGTTCCCGCCAAGACCAGATTTACTGCGAAACCGGGAATTTCCTTTGTCTGCGTACTCTCGAAACAAATATGGATGAAGCTCTGTTCCAAGCGAAACCCGAAAACCCGTATTTTTACTGTTGAGTCGCCGCACCCACACGGATATAATGGCGGAGGAAAGTGAAGTTTTAATGAAATCTCGGTACCGGAGGCAATCATGAGCGCGGAAGAAGAAATGCCGGAGCTGCTGTGGACGGCGGCAGAGGAGAACTTGCTGCTGGTAGCACGGGAGCTGGAATGGGCGGAAGCATACGCCGCTGACCATTCCGAATGCCGTATGGGACGTCTGTATTTGGACTTCCTGCACTGGGAGATGGTCACTGCACAAGCCGGGGCATGAACACAAGGCGATAAGCAAAGCGGCAGTCACAAAAAGGCGGCCCGAAGGCCGCCTCTGCCGTGCTTTTCTCAGCCCGCGTGTTAGGCGGCGCTCTCGTCTTTCGCGACCCGGTACTCGGTGTTGAAGAACGTTCCCAGCGACAAAAATGTCGGTGCCCACAGGCCGATGAAGATGCCGGTGTCTTTCTTGCCGGTCGCGTACATATAAATTGCCGTGATGATGGACACGATGCTCGCGCCGTAAATTAGCCCTTGTACGTCTTTGTTCATGTCTCGAATGCCCCGTTTCTAGTACGCTTTGGTGTTGGTATGCTTTGGTGCCGGCATGGATTAAGATGCAAGCATTACGCAGAGTATACCAAAGAAGCCAGACCGGCAAACCTTGCGGCTCGCTCAATCTCTGCCGACTCTGCTCAGTCCACGCTGACGGCGATTTTGCCGAAATGCTTCCCACCCTCGGCGAGATGGGCGTAGGCTTCGGCGGCTTCCCGCAATGCGGCAACCGGGCCGGCGTGGTTGCCTTTCACCGTCAGCTCCTTTTCCCTGATTGCCACCACTTCCACCGTGACTGCGCTGCCGGAAAGGAAGCCGATGACGAACACAGTGCCATTCATTGCCGCCGCCCGCAGGGCGCCCAGGCGTGGGGCCGTGAGTTCGATGACTTTCATGGCAGTCTCCTTTCGCAGCCGCTCTGGTTGACAAATCGCGTCTCTGACCGCTATAATAACACGCGCTCGCTTTTTGTTCCCAAGCCGAAATTGATCCCGAAGCGCCTAAACCCAATGGACAGTCATAGTCACACTTTCTCTCCGAGCTACTTAACGCATGAGCCAGTCTCCGCCGCGCCCCAATCTACGCGCCGGGACGACCCTGCCCCTGGCGTCGCCCCCACCGGCTGCGACGCCGCCGACCGAGCCGCTTCTGGCCGGACGGCGGCGGCCCCTTTGGCTTGTCCTGCTGTCTGTTCTCGGTCCTGGCGTCATTGCGGCGGCGGCGGGTAACGACGCCGGCGGAATCGCCACCTACTCTCAGGCCGGCGCTCAGTATGGCCTTCAGCTTTTATGGAGCATTGCGGTCGTCACGGTCGGCCTGATTGTGGTTCAAGAGATGTGCGCCCGGATGGGAGCCGTCACCGGCAAAGGTCTGGCCGCGCTGATCCGCGAAAACTTCGGGGTTAAAATCACGGCATTCGCGATGCTGGTCCTGCTGATCGCAAACTTCGCCACAACCGTCTCCGAGTTTGCGGGTATTGCGGCGGTCGGTGAGCTGTTCCATGTCCCGCGCTACTTCTCCATTCCCGTTGCGATTGTGCTTGTCTGGCTTTTGGTCTCGCGCGGCTCGTACCAAAAAGTCGAGCGCATTCTCCTCGTCGCGTCTCTGGTCTTCATCACTTACATCATTACAGCGCTGAAGATCGGCGTGCCGTGGGCGGATGTCGGGCGAAATACATTTGCCCCAGCGCTCGGCAAGCTGCCTTGGAAAGACAGCGGCCTGATTTTGATGGTTGTCTCGCTCATTGGAACCACGATTGCGCCGTATATGCAGTTTTACCAGCAGTCGGCGGTGCGGGACAAGGGCATTCAGATGCGCGACTACAGCCTAACCCGCTGGGACACGATCATCGGCTGCATTCTGTCCAACGTCGTCGCCGCGTTCATCATCGTCGCGTGCTACGGCACTCTTTATGTTCATAATGTCCGCAACATTGCCGATGCCAAAGATGCCGCGCTGGCGCTGGCCCCGATTGCGGGAAAGCTTGTCGCCTATGGCTTGTTTGCATTCGGCCTGCTGAATGCCTCGCTGATGGCGGCTGTGATTGTGCCCTTGTCCACGGCCTACGCCGTGACCGAGTCGCTCGGCTGGGAGTCGGGACTCGGACGCCGCATTCGCGAGCTGCCGCTGTTTTACGGTACCTACGGCGCGATGATTTTGTGCAGCGGCCTGGTCATTCTCTTCTCTCGGCAGGGCCTGATCCAGATCATCATTCAGGCCCAGGTCGTCAACTGCGCCCTGCTGCCGCTTGAATTGATTTTGATGCTGATCCTCATCAATCGCCGCCGGGTGATGGGGAAGCACCGCAACTCGCTCTGGGACAACATCATCGGCTGGATCACCACTGTCATTGCCGGCGGGCTGGCGCTGTATTACTTTGCCCAGCAGATCGGGGCGCATCTGCATCCGGGATAGAGACAAAGAGGCGTAGAACTTCAGTTCCACGCTCTACTTTCGCGTTTAGGAACCAACGAACATGGCGTATAAGATACTCGTTGTTGACGATGAGCCGACGATTGTGCGGCTGATGGAGTTTATTCTTGCCCGGCAGGGCCACGAGATGATTGTCGCGGTCAACGGCGAGGAAGCCTTAGAAAAGATCAAGACCCATCAGCCGGATTTGGTTCTGCTGGACATTATGATGCCGCGCATTGATGGCTACGAAGTGGCTCAGAAGCTGCGGGCCGACCCGCAGACGGCAGCACTGCCGATTATCATGCTGTCGGCCAAAGCGCAGGATGAAGACATCCGGCGGGGCGTCGAAGTCGGCGTGGATGAGTATATTACCAAGCCGTTCACGCCCGACCATTTGGTCCATGTTGTTTCACAATATCTTGGCCGCATCAAAGCCACGGAAAAGAGCTGAAGTAAGAGTATGCAGGAACTGGTCTCTGGAGTGGCATGTCTGCCGCTGACGATTGAGAACGTCTATTTTGCCGGATCGCCGGGCAGCCCGTGGGTCTTGGTGGACACCGGAACACCCGGTATGGCCCCGCGCATTCGGGCCGCCGCTGCGGAGCGCTACGGTGCAAATGCACGGCCTGAAGCGATCCTGCTGACCCACGGCCACACTGACCATGCCGGCTCGGCGGCGGCGCTGGCGGAGGCATGGAATGTCCCGCTCTACGCGCACTCTTTGGAACTGCCGTACATCACCGGCAAGTCGCCGTATCCGCCGAAAGACCCCACTGTCGGCGGCGCGATGGCGCTTGTCTCACGGGTGTTCCCAATGAATGTCGTCAACCTGAGCGGCTTGATCCAGCCGTTGCCCGACGACGGGGTTGTGCCGGGCCTGCCAGATTGGCAGTGGCACTTCACGCCGGGCCACTCACCGGGCCATGTGTCGTTTTTCTGCCCGGAGAAGTCGGTCCTGCTGGCAGGCGATGCGTTCACAACCGTGAATCTAGACTCGTTTGTGGACTTGACGACGAAGCGCCCGCAGATTTCTGTCCCGCCGCCGCCGTTCACCTGTGACTGGGGCGCGGCCCGCAAGTCGGTCGCTTTGCTGGCAGAACTCGGCCCAACCGCCGTTGGCTGCGGCCACGGCCAGCCGATGAGCGGTCCCAGTCTGCCCGCCGATCTGCGTGATTTCTCGGCGAAGTTTACGCCGCCGACTCATGGCCGCTACGTCGGCAGCCCCGCTGTCACTGATATAGACGGCATTGTTTCTCTGCCGCCGCCCGCCCCGGACTTGTTTCCTGTGCAGGCTGCCGTTCTTGTTGCGCTTCTGGCGGGCGGCCATGCACTGTCGCGGGTGAACAAAGAATAAAAAGAACCCGGCCCGCCAAGAAAATGGCCGGTCAAGAACCCGGCATTGAAATGCCAGGCTATTGTTGAATGAAAGTCACTCCGTGACTGAATGCCGCCGGCATCCGGCTCTTCAGTGTCGAAGACACTTTCTCCGAATAGCCTGGCATTTCAATGCCGGGTTCCTGACCGGCTATGTTCTTGACGGGCCATGTTCACTCGAACTCCACCCCCGCTCCTTCCACCGCTGCTCCCAGCAAATACGCCGTTTCGCCAGATGCCCGCAGGCGAGTCAGAGTTTCTTCCACCTGCTCCGGCGCAGCAATCAGCACAAACCCAATTCCCATGTTGAAGACCCGGAACATCTCGGCATCGGACACGCCGCCGGCACGCTGAATGAGCCGGAACAGCGGAGGCACTTCCCAGGCGCCCAAATCAATGCGGACGCCGACCCCATCCGGCAGCACGCGCGGGATATTGTCTACGAACCCGCCGCCTGTGATGTGCGCCATGGCTTTGACGAGGGGAGGGGACAACTCCAGCAGCGGCAGAACCGCCGGGGCATAGCAGCGGTGCGGCCAAAGCAGCGCGTCGGCCAGCGTGACGCCCCCCAGCTCCGAGACTTCTGCGTCCAGCGCCATCCCGGCGTCTTCCAGCAGCGCCTGCCGGGCCAGCGAATACCCATTCGTGTGCAGGCCATCCGACGCCAGGCCGATCACGGCGTCGCCGGGCGTGACACTCTCCCCATCAACGATTTTCTCCCGCTCGACGAGGCCGACAATGCAGCCGGCCAAGTCGTATTCCTGCCGGACGCATACAGACCCGGCATTTCCGCCGTTTCCCCGCCAATAAGAGCGCATCCGGCGGCCCGGCAGCCGTCCGCCAGTCCCCGGACAACTTCAGCGGCGACATTGGGTTCTAGCCGCCCGGTGCCGAAGTAATCCAAAAAGAACAAAGGTCGTGCGCCCTGTACGAGAATATCGTTGACGCAGTGCGAGACCAGATCTCGCCCAATGGTGCCATGCCGCCCAGTCGCAAACGCGATCTTCAGCTTGGTCCCGACCCCGTCAATGGAGGACACCAGCACCGGGTCTTGAAGACTGCCGAGCGCCGACAGGGCGAACATCCCGCCAAACGACCCCGTCTCGGTCAATGCCCCCGGCGTCAGCGTCGCCTTAATAGACGTCTTCATCCGGCTGACGGCATCGGCTGCCGCATCAATGTCCACGCCCGCCCGCGCATATGCGCTGACGCCGTTTGTTTGAGAATTGGTCATAGCGATATTATAGCATACATCAGCGACGGCAAAAAACCGCCTGCGGCCAAATCAGGCCGCAGGCGGTTCAGAGCGCAAGCATCGGATTAGTTGCAGTTTGGATGTGGCCCGTTCAAGTCGTTGGTCCAGAGGCAGATGTCGCCGACAACCTGCTCCCAGCGAACCGCTTTCACATGACCGTCAACAAACTGGCAGTTGATCAATTCTGTATGGCGAGCTTTAATTAAAGCGGGCGCATCGGCGTCGGCAAGTGTCGCTCCGCCCCAGCTCCAGTTGGAGTTGCCGATGTTTTTCCAGTAGCTCGAATACTGCGAGCCTTGACCAGCAAGAAAGCCCGCGTCGCTGGCACAGGTGCCGCCAGCCGCGCAGGCACCGTCACTGGGGCTGCCAATGTTGTTTTTGAGCAGGCCGGACTTGTTCGTGACATCCGGGCAGGCACCATAGTAGGTCGCATCCACCACTAGGATTGTGCTCGAAGGACGAGGAACCTGCGCCAGAGTGACGACGTAGGGGGCACCACTCGTGCCGAGATAGCCGCCGGCCGGACTCATCCAGGCATCATTGTGGCCGTAGCTGTTCTGACCGCCATAGCCGACGCCACCGCAGCCGTTCGCACCAGCAACGCTGTTGGCACAGTTGACGCCATCTTTGTTATAGACGGTCCAGCCGTTGGGGGTGTCCGGGCAGGTAAAGACAGCATAGCTCTTGAGATACGGCTGCAAAATGGAAATCCAGAATGTCTTCGTCTGAGCTTGCCCGGTAATCGCCCCAACCGGAGCAGGGCCGCCGTTTTCGCCCATTAGCGGGTTACAGGTGAGGTTCGGCGCAGTGCAGTTATAGCGGTGGGCGTAGTATCCTTCATCGTAATCCTGGTTGTATTGAAGGGTCGCCGTGCCAATTTGCTTGAGGTTAGATAAGCACTGGGTCCGGCGGGCGTTCTCGCGCACTTTCTGGAAGACCGGGAACAGAATGGCGGCGAGAATCGCGATAATGGCGATGACGACGAGCAGCTCAATCAGAGTAAAGCCGGAGCGCTTTGTCGGCGCGGCTTGCGAAACGGGGTGCGGCATAAAAGCAATCTCCTGTGTTAAAATTATGGCGAGCCATAAGGGACTGGGAAAAGCGCGAACACCTGCGCCGTTGCAGGCACTCGCGCTTTCCGGCACACAGAGTCTACAGCATAAAGCCGGGCATTATGATTAAGAGAAGATTAAGCTTTGATTAAGTTTATGTTAAGGGTTCTGAGTCACAGGGGAAGGCGGCGGCTGATCGGTGAGTTCGACCAGCGCGGCAGCCAGCACTTCGGTGAGCGCGGCAACCGCTTTCGGGCGCGGCAGTGTCGCGTAGTCTTGGGGATGAATTGGGGAGCCATAGGTCACTTGAACGGAACGCGGCGAATACTGGGGCCGGAGAGCGCCGTAGGGAACGACGCCGTTGGTGTTCCGAAGGCCGACCGGCACAATCGGAACGCCGGTGCGGAGGGCCAGCAGGGCCGCGCCGGGCTGGACCCGCTGCAAGAGGCCGCTTTCGGACAAGCGGCCTTCGGGAAACAAAACGACAGGCTGCCCGGACTTCAGCAGCGCTTCGATCCGGCGCAGGGCTGCCCGGTCCGCCGAGTCCCGCTTGATGGGAAAGCCCTGAAAGTGGGCAAAGAGCCAGCCCAGCACCGGAATCTCAAACAGCTCGCTTTTGCCGACAAACCACGCCCGGCGCGGGGTTGTCACAAACACCGCCGGCGGATCGCAGTCGCTGATGTGGTTCGGGCAAAACAGAACGCCGCCCGACCGTGGGACGTTTGCCTCGCCGGACGAATGGATGCGGCCCAAAACGCGCATCATCAAGCGCAGCAGGGTGAAAACGAGCGGGTAGAGGAGAAAATAAGTCATAAGCATCCAATCGAAAGAGACCTATCCCGGCACAAGTGCCGGGATAGGTCTCCTACATCTCTTGCTCGCGTACGGCGATTTCCCCGGCGGCGGCAGGCTCACGCAGAAACGAAATTGCAAGGAGCGCCAGCACGAGACAGGCGGCGCAGACGGCGAAAATCAGTCGGTAGCCGCTCTGGCCGTGGCCGGAATGATGGTTAATCAAAAAGCCGGTCAGCAGCACCGCGCCCGGCCCGGCCAGCGACGCCGCTGCGGTTTGCAGGCCGACATAAAAGCCGATCTCTTTGGCAGGAACTAAGCGGGTCAGCAGCGGGTAGGCGGACGCATTCTGCGCCCCGATGCCGAGGCCGGCCAGCGCGAGGATGACTGCCACCGAGAGCAGGGACGAGACCCAGAGGGCATTCAGTGCGGCGACTCCGACCAGCGCCATGCTTAGCATCAGCAGCCGCTTGAAGCCGATTTTATCGCCCTGCGGCCCAAAGACCAGGCTGCCTATAGCGGTCATCACCAGCAGAAATGCCGAGAGCGCGAGAGAAACCGAGTCCCCGCAGCTGGTCACCTGCTTGATGAACGTGGTTAAATACGGTGTCACCGCGCCGACACCCGCTCCGTACAGAAAGAACATGACCATGTACAGCCGGGCCTGCTTCAGTGTCCGCAGGCCGCCGAGCGCCAGGCCAATGTCGCCGAGATGCCCGCGCGGCGACTCCGTCGGCGGCACAATGCGCGGCTCTGCCGTGCGAGCGCAGGTCAAAAGCGTCGTGGTCAGCATCAAGAGGCTGACTACCGGAAAGCCGATCCCAAGCGGGATATGCAGCTTCGGCACCAGCAGCAAGACCGCCAGCAAGATCAAGATCAGAACTTGGCCGATGGCCCCAACGAAAAACCAGTTGCCGGTCACTTTGCCGCGCTGTTCTGGGGTGGTGATGTCCGCCAGCAGGGCTTGATAGGGGTCAATCGCGACATTGAATGTCAGCGTGAACAAAAAGATGCAGCCGAGAATGCCGGCAATCCGCAAGGGCGGCGGCAGAAGGGCGGCGGCGGGCGCAAGCAGCAAAAACGCCGCCGACACTAAAACAAACAGCCGCATGAACGGTCGGCGACGCCCGCCCGGCCCGGCCAATCGGTCGGAGATAGAGCCGACGACCGGCTGAATGAAGACACCCTCAAACGAGTGTGACCCGCCTACTAATCCCTGAAGCACGGCATTGTGGGTGTAGCCCTGAATCCAAAGGGTCAGGACAAAGTTATTGAACGCATAGAACGCCCCGTAGCCCAAATTCGCCAGGCTGTACCAGAAGACGCCTGAACGCGAGAGCGGCGTCCGTACTTGTTGTTCCATTGTGTCGGTCATAGAGGCTGCTCGACACGCGGAATTTCCGGCCAGCCGTCAGGGTCCCAGGTCAGCTTGAAGAGGTTGACGGTGGTTTTGCCCCCGTTGTCTTTGGCCCATTCATAGTGGCACGAGAAATAGTCCTGGCCGTCTACGGTCAAAATCCCGGCGTGGCCGGGACCGACTTCGGAGCTAACCGGCTTGCCGGAGCCGTCGTCGGGAACCGATCCGAGCAGCAGTGTCCCGCCCCCGTCCTTCATGTCTTTGCCGAGCTTGCCTAAATATGGCCCGGTGACGGCGCGGGAGCGCCCAACATGAATGCTGTAGGTGCTTTGGTCGCCTTTGAGGCACGAACCCCAGTTGACAAACAGATAATACCAGCCGTCGTGGAAGTGAATGCAAGAGGCTTCAATCGCGTTGCCACGCCCGACTCGATGCTCGGCCAGCGTCGTAATCGGGCTGTCCGGGCCGGGCCGTTTCCCTGTGAGCGGGTCCAGCGCCATTACTTTAATACCGCTGAAGTACGAGCCGAACGACAGCCAGGGGCGGCCCGAAGCATCCGGGAAGATACAGGGATCAAGCGTATTGAAATTGTCCGGGCCGGGCGAGCGCACGACCTCCCCGTGGTCCACCCATTTCGCCGGGTCCAGGGTCGCGTTCGTCGCAAAGCCGATGGCGGACGTATTGCGTCCTAGCACCGAAGCGCAGTAGTAGAGGTAATAGGTGCCGTTGAAGAAGTGGATGTCCGGTGCCCATAAAAAGCCGGGGCGGTGGCCCGGTACGGCTTTTTCCACCCAAGCCGGCTCGACCGGGAACGCCGGCCCCCGGTCCGTCCAATGCAGTCGGTCGGTGGACGAAAACTGCCGAACGCCCCGACCCGACCCATAAATCCAGTAAACGCCGTCTTTCTGGACAATGGTAGATGGGTCCCGCATCAAGCAGTCCGTCTCCGCTGCCCGTCCCATCCGGCCCATGCCAAGCATCGCCAGTAGCAGCAAAGGAGTTAGTTTCAAAATGTACTTCATACTGCCTGCATTGTTCCGACGCCGCCAAGCATTTCTACAACATCAAAATGGTGATTACGTTTTGCAAGTGTCAGAGCAGTTCGCGGCGGCAGGGACGGCGAGCCGTCTTCATTGAGAAGTGCGTGGTGCTTTTCTGCTCCCGACGCCAGAAGCATTTGGACGATTTCATAAGCCCCGATTTTTGCAGCACAAATTAAGGGCGTGTAACCAGAGTTGTTGGCAATGTTTACGTCCGCTCCACTGTCTATCAGAAATTGGACGCAGTCACGCTTCCCATGCATGGCCGCATACAGCAGAGCCGTATTGTTAAAGTTGCTGCGGTCATTTACCGGAACACCCTCTTGGATCAGTCGTTTCAGCGCGGCAAGATCGCCCGAAGAAGCGGCGTCGCGCAACTGCTGTGCCGGAGTTGTTTGTATCGTTTCTTGAGATTTCATAGTTCTTTACTATCAACTTACCGCTGAATGTAGGGCATCGCATGAGACGCAAAACCCGTGCTGCCGTCAGTGCTTTGGGCGCATTTGAGGTAAGTATTATAACATTCCCCATTCCAATGTAGCCATGCCTTCATATAAGAGCCTGGGTGGTTGAGCAAAGCGCTCTGATAACAAATCCAAGCGTCGCTTACGGATAACATTGACTCCAATCCATAATAGGCAAGAACTGAGTCTATTGTATCGCCGTCACCCGCAGACCCGATAAATTCCGGCTCACCCGTAAGCGAAATTTGCATAAAGCCGAGATGCGGAAAAATCTTGAACTCGCTGGCCGCCACTCGCTCCATTGCCGCCTCAGCGTTTGAACAGTCGTTGAGCTGTATTGCTCCGTTCACTCCTATTCGCCTTTTTCCAGCAAACGCCCGTATTTTTCGGCGACGACACGGCGTTTGACTTTGAGCGTCGGGGTCAGCTCGCCGCTATCCTGGGTGAAGGGGTGGGGCAGAAGGGCGATGCGCTTAATTTTCTCGAAGTCGGCCAGGTCTTTGGAAAGCGTGTCAATCTCGCGCTTGACATATTTGCGGGCATCCGGGTCGGCGGCCAGCTCTTCGGGCTTCTTCAAGTCACGGCCCTGTTCTTTGGCCCAGGTTTTCAAGAGATCGTAGTTTGGAACGACCAAAGCGCCGACCGCGCCGGAGTTGTCGCCGAGCAGGACCACTTCGGCAATGAGCGGGGAAGTCTTCAGCCGGTTCTCAATCGGCTGCGGGGCGACTTTCTTGCCGCTTGCCAGGACCAGAATGTCTTTCTTGCGGTCGGTGATCTTCAGATAGCCCTGGCTGTCAATCTCGCCGATGTCGCCGGTATGGAACCAGCCGGCGGCGTCAATGGCTTCGGCGGTGGCGTCGGGCAGGTTCCAGTAGCCGCGCATGACCGTCGGACCTTTGACGAGGATTTCGCCGTCTTCGGCAGTTTTCACATCAACACCCGCCAAATGCGGGCCGACCGTGCCGATCTTGACTCGCCCCCTGGGGTTCGCTGCCGCCGCCGCCGTGGTCTCGGTCAGGCCCCAGCCTTCGAGAATGGGAATGCCGATGGCGAGAAAGAACGTCGCGGTCGCCGGGTTCAGCGGAGCGCCGCCGCTGACCAAGAACTTGACTTTGCTCCCGAACCGGGCGCGGATTTTGGACAAAACCAGCGCGTCATAAAACGTAAAGAGGCCGAAGAGAAGTGGGCTGACGGTCTTTCCGGCATTGCGGCGCTTGGCGACAATCCCGCCGATTTCCAGTGCCCGCTTGGTCAGGTTTTTGCGCCGCTCCGGCAGCTTTTCGATGCCGTCGAACACGCGCTCTTGAATACTCTCGAAGACGCGCGGGACACACTGCATAATGGTCGGGTGCAGCTCGGCCATGTTGTCCAGCAGCTTGAAGATGCTGTCGTTGTAGACCGTCTGTGCGCCCTGGGTCAAGGCTAAATAATAGGTGACGCGCTCGAAGACATGGGACAGGGGCAGGAACGACAAAAAGATGTCGTTCGGCGGCGTAAAATCCGGGAACTTGGCGTTCGCGCCGTCTAAAGCCGCTGCCATGTTGCCATGGGACAGCATTGCCCCTTTCGGGCTGCCGGTGGTTCCCGACGTGTAGACGAGGCTCATCAAGTCGTCATGCCGCACCGAATCCCGCCGCGCTTCGTAGGTCTCGTCAAAACTTGCCGACGCGCCCGCATCTATCAGTGACGGCATAGACAAACCGCCGTCTTTCGCGGCGGCCGCGTCGAGCGTCACGAAGACCGACAAGTTCGGCGTCTCTGCGGGGGATGCCAGCACTTTCGCCATTTGTTTAGCGTCGGACACGACGACGGCTTTCGCGCCGCTGTCCGCCAGAATGTGCGCGACTTGGGACGCCGGCAGGGTCGGATACACCGGAACCGTCACGCCCCCGGCCGCCTGCGTCGCCAAATCAAAGATCACCCATTCAGGCCGGTTTTCCGACAGCAGCGCCACCCGGTCGCCGCGTTCGACGCCCAATGCCCGCAGGCCAAGCGAGACCTGCTTCACCTGGTCTGCAACTTCTCCGTAAGTCAGCGTCACCCATGCTTTCGCCCCGCCCGGCTTGTGCGCCAGCGCCGCCCGGCTGGGGTACTTCCGCGCCGCCTCGGCGAAGCGCGTGTTGATGGTATCATTCGTTCCTGTATCATTCGTTCCCGTGTCGTTCGTCATAGCGTTAGCATAGCAAACCCGCCGTCTTTTGTCAAGGCAAAGCCGCACTTTCCCTTGACATTGCCGCCGCCGAAGTGATACAATGACGCCGTGGCGGCGAGAGGGGAACGGTGTCCGAGTTGGTCGAAGGAGCACGATTGGAAATCGTGTAATGGGGACCCCTCCATTCGTGGGTTCGAATCCCACCCGTTCCGCCAGTTTCTCTTTTGTTTTCTCTTGCCGTTTCCGATTTGTATCTCGGCACTTCTTGGGAGCAAATAGCCGCCATGCCTACCCCCGCCCTGATTAACCAGTTGTCGTCCATCGCCGCTAAGCGGCTCGGCGGCAATTTGCGCCTTCTGGCCCTCTACGGCTCGGCGGCGGATCGCCCGCTCGAAGCCCACGATCTCGACTTCTTTCTTGTCGTAGACGCCGTGGAAAACTGTGTCACCCATGCCACCCGCGACTGCCGCGACGTATTCCCTTCAGTCCAGTTCTTCGTGCTGTCCGCTGACGAATACGCTGCTCTGCCGGGCTTTTATCGGTTCCAGCTTGCGTTTGCCCAATCACTCGCTGGAGACCTGACCCTGCCAGTTCCGAACCGCGAGGACGCGATTGATTCCATCACGCACGGGTACACCGACAGCCTGCGGACTATCCGGCAGCAGCTCAAGCGCCGGGAATGGGCCATCGGTGACGACTGGGCACGGCAGGTGTGGTGGAATCTAAAAAGCTTCAAGTACGCGACGCTGGACTTGTGCTGGCTGCTCCGCCGGGAGCGTCCGACCGACATCGGCCGGGCTGCGCTGATTCTGGAAGCTGAAGGGCTGTCCAAAGCCGCCAAGGTTTTGACCGAGTGGCCTAATTTGGAAACGCTGGCCACGCGGCTGAAGCGTGACCCGATCTCCTGGGTGCTGCACTGGGAGCCGCGTATCAGTGCCGCGTATGCCGAAATCCGGCCTTATCTGCGCGGAAAATAACATTTGCGCGGAAGACAATCCCCTGCGCGGGAAGCGACCTGTTTATGCCGAAACTGCTTTTCTCCCCGCCAATGCGGCGTCTGCGCTGGCTGCGGGCCGCACTTCTGACACTCGTCCTGCCGCTCGGCGGGATCGGACTGTTCTGTTTCTTCACTGCCTACAAGATTTATGCCTCCAACCAGGCCGAAAAGACTCTGGAAGCCGCGCCCGCTCCTGTGCCGGGGCAGCGGCTGCTTGTGTTTGCGCCGCACCCGGACGATGAAACCCTCGGCGCGGCGGGGCTGATGCGTGAAGCACGGCTCCGCAGCGACGATGTCCGGGTCGTGATCATCACCAACGGTGACGGGTTTCGGATCAGCGCCGCCCAGGAGTTCGGTGAGCTGACCGTGCCGCCCAAAGATTTTGTCCGCTACGGCTACCTGCGCCAGACTGAAGCGCGGACCGCGCTAGAAGTCCTCGGCATCCCCGCCGACCACGTCGATTTTCTTGGCTACCCCGACCGGGGCCTGATGCCGATGTGGATCAATCACTGGGCTGCGAACAACCCGACGGCGTCGGCGTATACGCTGGCCGACCACTCACCGTACTCTGATGCCGCCACACCGAACGCCCCCTACTGCGGCGCGTCTCTGTTAAACGACATCAAGCAGCAGATGCTGGCCGAAAAGCCGACCGACATCTATGTCACGCACCCGAACGACGACCACCCCGACCACGCCGCTGCATCCGTGTTTGTCCGCACAGCCTTGCAGCAGCTTAAAGCGTCGGGCGTTCCCTGGGCGCAGACGGCCCATCTCCACTACTACCTGGTGCATCGGGGCGATTGGCCAACCCCGCAGGGATTGCACGAGGATGCTGCCCTGCTGCCGCCCGGCCCGATGGCATCGCTCGATACCCACTGGACCGCGCTGCCGCTGACCCTTAAAGATACGCAGAAAAAGTACACGGCGATCAAGCGCTACCAGAGTCAGGTGGCCGCATCCAGCCGCTTCTTGTATTCGTTTGCCCGCCGCAACGAAATCTTCGGTACCCTCGGTGTGGACAATCAGGCACCGGGGCTAGTGCAGGTCCCCGACGGCACTGTGCGCGTTGACGGCAGCCAGAAGGACTGGGCTGGGCAAACTCCGGTGGCACTAGACCCGTCCGGCGACAGCGTCATGCGGGCGTTCCAGTCCAGCGCCGATATTATCCGCCTGTTCGCCTGCCGGGACAGCCGCTTTTTGTACCTTCGCATGGACATGGACCGCGCACTCGCTCCGCAGGTCGCCTATACGTTCACTCTGCGCCCGATCCTGCCGAACACAAGCCTGCCGAACACAAGCCTGCCGAACACAAGCCTGCCGAACACAAGCCTGCCGAACACAAGCCTGCCGAACACAAGCCTGCCGAACACAAGCCTGCCGAACACAAGCCTGCCGAACACAAGCCTGCCGAACGCCGCCGAGCCGCCCGCTCAAATCCTGTCGCTGCTGCCCGGCGCTCCTGGCCGCCCCGCCCCGCTGCCGGGCGTTCCCGGCGGCACCTACACCTGGCGCGGCTCCCTGCTCGAAGCCGCCCTGCCGCTGTCCGCCGTATCTTTGTCTCATCCCGTTCCCGGCGAAACCCTCTACATCATGGGGCAGACACGCTTCGCCAACGTCGAGATAGACCGCACCGGCTTCCGCGCCGTCGCCTGCGGGCCGAAAGCGGCAACGCGGACAGCGCAGAAATAGGAACCCCTCCCGCTCGTTCCTATGCCTTCGGCATTACTTCGTATCTGCTCCCTCCCCTGTTAGGGAAGGGTTTTAGATTAGATCTCTTGCATAAGTCCTCAGCCTGTCCACCCGGATTGGAAATCCGGGCCTTCTGCCAAGTGATTGTCCGCCTTCGGACATAAAAGCCAAGACGCGGGCAATTCTTATGTCTGCGAAGGCAGACAATCGTCCTTCAGAAGCCCTGGAATTCCATTCCAGGCGACTTATGCAAGAGGTCTATTATCTCTGAGCCTCTGCGTCTCAGCATGAGGCCGGTGGCTTCTGTGCTCTTGCCCTTCCCTAACAGGGGAGGGAGCAGATACGAAGTAATGCCGAAGGCATAGGAACGAGCGGGAGGGGTTCTTAACGTATCCCTACGCTCTTCGCCACTTTTCCCTGAGCATCCCGCACCCGCACGGAGAGCGGGCCGAGGGCAGGCGAGACAAACAGGCTGAATGGGTGGCCCGTGCGCTGTATTCGGCCCTTCCCGGCGACCTCAAATGTGGGCGCGAACGTGTAGGTCGAGATCGCCGCACTGAGGCTGCCGACATATCCCTTTGGCAGATGGCCTCCAATTACTTGGTAGGTATAGGGCGGCGTATCCCCGAATCGCGACAGAAAGTAGGGATCGCTGATCGCCGACCGAAATGCCGAAAGCGCCTCGCTGCCGTCGGGCAGGGAATAATCGTTGAGCTGACGGCCCGCGCGGGCTGTTTGGAGATTGTTGCGGGCAAACCAGCAGAACATCTTCAGGCGTGGGAACTGGATTTTGATCGCGTCCAGCAGGTCGAAAATACGCGCCGAAGCATAGTCGTCGGCATCGTGGCCTTCGCTGCGGCTGCGGCGGGATATGCCGCACTCCGAGAGGCACAAGGGCTTGCGGGCGGCGTACTTGGCATAAAAAGGTGCGATAAACGACCCCGGACCGTCATTAAACGCCGGACGACTGACATTGTCATCGTAGTAGCGAACCAGATACAGGCTGATGCCGACCCAGTCCACGGCGTCATCGCCCGGATAGTATTTGTCTAAGTTGTACGTCGGCACCGCCCCCGGCGCCCAAACCAGCGCGACATTGGAGGCATAGCGGTTGACCACTTCATGCACCAGACGGAACGCCCGCCGGTAGGCCGCCGGGTCACGGCTCCAAGGCGTCCACGCGCCGTTCATCTCCCCGCCAAACCGCAGAAAGACCGGACAGCCGCAGGCCGCTGCGTCTTTCGCCCACTGGTTTAGGTACTCGTCGTCCCTCACGGCATTTATATCACGCGGCTCCCACGCAATCTGAATAGCCCGCCCGGCGTCCGCCTGCCGCCGTGCCCATTCCATTGGAAACGGTGCGCCGTAAGGGCTGTAATCAAAGCAGACCGCCAGAGGACGCCCGATGCGCCGTCCGAAGTGATCTGCGTCATCGTGGTCCGCGTAATCATCCAGCGCCCCTAGATAGCACCCGGCGGCCGGTTCCAGCTTCGCCAGCCTCGGCGTATGAATGGGAACCGGCCCCGTCACGGCCAGCGTCAGCACTGTCCGCAGTCGCTCCGCCCGCCTCCGCTCGATTTCCGCCGCCTGCGGGTCCCCGGTGCGCTGCCGGATAGCAGCTTCGATCTCATACGCCTCTGCGGCAGCTTCGTACTGCCGCGCCTGTTCTTTCGCTTCCCCATAAACGCGGGCGTCTGCCGCTGTGCGAAAGTGGGGAACAGTTTGGGCGTGGAGGGGAAGGGTAAGGAGGAGGAGGACCCACCCCGCAACAAGTTGCGGCCCTCCCCACAGGGGAGGGCGAAGAGTTTTGAACAAAGCTGCCATCACTCGCTCTGCGTCCTCCCCTGTGGGGAGGACCCCTGCGAAGCAAGGAGGTGGGTCCGCATCTCCCCCGCGTCCGACACCGGCGCAAAGCAGACCGTGCCGACGCATACCGTCGCATACGCCCGCCCGTCTTTATCGGCTGGCAGCCCGCGCTTCCCGGCGTCCTCCGGCGTCAGCGTTTCGGTCGTCTTCGCCGACGCGACAAATCCCCACGCCTCCTGCTGCAATTCCCGCGTCTCGGTGCTGCCGCTCTCGCCGACAATTGTGATATGCAGGCCGGGTGCCGTCGCCGCTTCCACCGCCCGCGCATACGACGAAGAAAAGTAGCCATAATCCGCATACTTGTCCGCGAACAGCTTCAAGGCCCGCTCGGCAGCTTGGCGAAAGAGCGGCGGGTCGCTGAAACTCATCGCGGAAAGCCGGATGAAGGCCAAAGCTGCGTTTGCGTTATCGCCGATGTCCTTCTTAGGTCGTGCTAAGTCCCCAATAGCATCTGGGTCTGGTGCGAGGTCAAAGAATCCGCCTTCGGCTTTGTCTTCCAAGAAGTGCAAGATAAACTCAGCGGCTTCGTAAGCCTCGTAGTTGTAGACGACGTTTCCTGTTGCTTCATGGAGATCAAGAGCGGCATTGATAAAGTCTACTTGGTCCGTCAGCAAACCGGCGCTGCCTTGTCCTTCGCCATTTGTGTGGAAGTGGTAAAGAATGGTGTACTCGAAGAGGGTTGAGTCATCAGTGCGGCCAGAAAGTTTCAGCAGGTTCTTATCTTCGTCAGCGAGCAGTTCACTGTTGAGGAAGTCGTATGCCTGAAACGCCGCGTCTAAAACCTCGGCTTCGCCCGTAACCTTGTACCGGGCTACCAGCGCAGAGACCATCAGCGCGTTCCAGCCGGTGTAGACGGTGCGGTCAATGAAGGGTGTCGGGAGCGTGGCGCGGATTGACAGCGGCTCTCCGTAGTAGGCTTCTTCGGCGTCGGCGTCCTGACTGCCCGCAAACGCGCCGGTTTCGGGGTCGCGCATGTTGGTCAAGAGCCAATTATGAGCCGTTTTGACGACTTCCAAGTAGTAGGGGTCGTTCAGGACGACCGACGCCAGGGCATAGACCGACGTGAGCTTGGCGTTATCTTCCAGCATCTTCTCGAAGTGCGGAACGCTCCAGTCGCGGGTGGTGCTGTAGCGGAAGAAGCCGCCGGCAAATTGATCGTACATCCCGCCGTCGGCCATGCCGTGCAGAGTTTTTTCGGCAATCTCGCGCAGTTTTGGGTCTGACGTGCGGGCGTATTCTTCCAGAACTAAGCGGAGGGCGTCGGGATGGGGGAACTTGGGCTGATTTCCGAAGCCGCCGTGAACGCTGTCGAACTGGCCGACAATAGACTTCAAGACGTTCGCGGTCGTGTTTGGGTCAAACTCTGACGCCGTCAGCGCTTCGGACTTGGCCCGCTGCTCGCGCATATCTGCGGTCTGGGACGCGATTTCATCTTTGTGGTTTTTGTAGACATCCACCATGTAGTCCAAAAGCCCGGCCATGCGGACAGGATCGACATAGGTTTCGCCGTAAAGCGTGTCGCCGTCGGGGGTCAGAAACGCCGTAGTCGGCCAGCCGCCCATGTTGTAGCGGGCGTTGATGTCCGGGCGGCGGTCGTTGTCTACTTTGATGGGGATAAAGTTCTCCAAAATACGGGCCTGCACGGCGGGATCGCTGTAGGTGCCGGTGTGCACGGGGTCGCCGGGGATGCCGGTGTCCATGACATGGCACCAGTGGCACCAGACCGCGCCGATGTCGAGCAGTACCGGCTTATCGGCGGCTTTGGCCTCGGCGAACGCTTCAGGACTCCATTCGCGCCAGGGGATGGTTGAGTGTGACATACCTTAGGTGTACCCAAAAGAACAGAACACCCAAAGAAGCGGCACCGAGCGGGAACTCTTTCGCAAAAAAGGCAATTACAACAGCATGCATCTGACTCAACACCTACTGGGTTCCTCTTTGATCTTCGCCGGCCTACTCGGCTTGACCGCGCTCGCCGCAGGCGCTCCGCCGGCTCCGGCGATGCCCCCGCCGGGATATACGCTTGCCTGGGGTGACGAGTTCAGCCAGCCGGTCGGCACTCCGCCCGACAAGGCGCACTGGTCTTATGAGACGGGCGACAACGGCTGGGGCAACAACGAGATGGAAAACTATGTCAGCGATGTGGAACATGCCCATGTGGTCGCGGACCCGGCGGCGAACGATGGCAGGGCGCTCCAGATTTTGGCGACTTACAACGGGCAGGGACTGTCGCATGGGAATTTCCAATCGGCGCGGCTGGTGACGAAAGGAAAGGTGACGCCGCAATACGGCTACATCGAAGCCCGCATCCAGATGCCTGCCGGGCAGGGCCTCTGGCCGGCGTTCTGGATGCTCGGCACGAATATCGGAGACCCCGGCGTCGGCTGGCCGGACTGCGGGGAGATAGACATCATGGAAAGCAAGGGCAGCAAGCCGGGGTGGAACGCATCAAGCCTTCACGGCCCCGGCTATTCCGGCGGCACCCCCCTGACCGGCGCGTTTAATTTGCCTGCCGACCGGGAGTTTCATCAAGCCTATCACACGTTCGGCCTGCTTTGGAAGCCCGACTTTATCCAGTTCTCAGTAGACGGCCAGCCGTTTGAGACCCGCACCCCGGCGGATGTTCCCGGCAAGACGTGGGCGTACAACCATCCGTTCTTCCTGCTTCTGAACGTTGCCGTGGGCGGCAATTTTACCGGCAGCCCGGACGCAACCACCCAGTTCCCGCAGAAGATGCTGGTGGACTATGTCCGTGTCTACCGGCCAAAATCCTGACGCCTGACGCTGAAGCTCTTGACAAGCCCGTGAAAATCGTCTATACTTTTCCTCGCGCCACTCAAACACTTCTGCCGAAGTAGCTCAGTTGGCCAGAGCGGCTGTTTTGTAAACAGCGGGTCACGGGTTCGAATCCTGTCTTCGGCTTCCTAATTCCAAAGTAATTCGCCCTGATATTTATTCAGGGCGGATTTTTTTGTGCTCAGAGAGGAAGAGGGGAAATCTTCAGGGAAGAAGAGCTTGGTAAATTTCGCGCATTCGGGCGGCGACTTGCTGCCAGCTAAAGAGGTCCTGGGCGCGGGTCTGGCCGATGTGTCCATAGGCGGCACACTGCTGAGGATTATCCATCAAAGCGCTGAGGCAAGCGGCGAGAGCGGCGGGATTTCCTTCTGGGAAGGTCAGGCCGGCAGCGCCGATGACGTCCGGGATAGCGCCGGAGTCAGAGCCGACGACGGGCAGGGCGCAGGCACCGGCCTCGATGAGAACACGGCCAAACTGTTCTTTCCAAGTGGCGGTTGTGCGGGACGGCAGCACGAGGCAGTTGAGCGCGTTCATGGCGCTGGGCAGGGCGGTGAGGGGAAGGTTGCCAGTAAAGTGCACTCGCGCCTCCAAGCCATGCTGGTGCAGCAGAGCTTCGAGTTCAGGCCGGCCGGTTCCGTCGCCGATGAAGGCAAGCCGGGCGGGGGCAGGAAGCAAGGCCAGGGCTTGAACCATTTCGGCCAGACCTTTTTCCGGCACCAGCCGCCCGGCATACCCGATGACGAAGTCGCTGGGGCTGCCGAAGCCAAGCTCTGCTCGGAGGACAGCTTTATCGGCAAGCGGCAGGGGACGAAATAGGGCGCAGTCCACGGCGTTCGGCACGACGGCGCTGGGGCCGGCGTATCCTTTCTGCTGTGCGACGTGCTCGGCTTCCCGGCTGCGGGCGACGACAAAGTCGGCAAAGCGCAGGCTGTAGTCCTGGAACCTGTGAAACGGCGGCGGCAGGCGCTTGAAGATGTTCTGCTCGGTCTCGACAATGATCTTGGCCCGGGGACAAAGCCGCTTCGCGAGAAAGATCGTCTGAGCGCAGGCAAGGCTCCAGGGTTCCTCCCAGATGTCAACAATGTCCGGTTGGTCTGCGAGAAGGCCCGGCAGGGTATCGGCGTAATGCTGTAAGTACCAGAGGCCGCGCACAGAGTGCCAGCGGGTGTGCCCGACGGCAAACCGGAACGCCGGATCGTCCGGCAGCTCCGCGTCCTGCCACTGCCCGTAGGTTTTCATCCGGTCTGGAACCAGCACCGTCAGCTCGACATCAGGATACGCCGCAAGGCAATGCGCTTTGGGCTGCCCCGCCGTGCGCGAAATACAGGTATGCGAAACAAGCAGAACTCTCACGGTCCGGCTCCTCCGGTGTCCATTTTGAGGCAGGCAAGATACACTTCTTCGGTGCGCCGGGCCATTGCCGCTGCCGAATAGAACGCTTTTGCCCGCTGCTCCCCGGCCTGTCCCATCGCCAATGCCGGTCCCGACCGATCGAGAAGCTGCTGGATTGCGTGTGCCAGTGCAGGCGGGTCTGCGGGAGGAACGAGCAGGCCAGTCACGCCATCTTCCACGATCTCGCAGGGGCCACCCACCCAAACCGCCACCGCGGGTTTTCCAAGCGCCATCGCTTCGACCAGGGCAATCCCGAACGGCTCGGCAAGGCTCGGCAGGACAAAGAGGTCGGCGGCGGCAATCCAGTCTAGGACATCGGGCCGGAAGCCGAGGAAGTGGACGCGCTCCGAGAGATTGAGGTCTGCCGCTTCTTGTTCCAGCGCTTCGCGCAAATCTCCTTGCCCAACAATGACCAGGTGGGCGGGAGAAGCCGAGAGCGGGAGAATTGCCATGGCATGAAGCAAATAGGTAATACCCTTTTCGGGAGCCAGCCGCGCCGCAGTCGCCACGAGAGGCACGGCGGCAGGGAGGGACAGCTCGGCGCGTCTTGCCTGCACCGTTTCCGCCGTGACGGCGGCTGGGATGAGAATGCCGTTTGGAATGACAGTGATCTGAGCTTGGCGCACTTCGCCGCGTTCGAGGGCAGCTTCAGAGACGGCGCGGGACACGGCGATTTGTGTCTTGACCCGGCGGTTGACGGCACGGTGGACCGCACGGGTGAGGCGGCCTTTGACACCTCGGCGCTGGGCATAGGCAGGAGAAACAAAATGCTGGGTCGTGACGACCTGCGTTTTCGTGCGCGAGAGAGACGCGGCGAGGACGGCATGCAGCTTGGAATTGCCGTCATGGGCATGAATGACTTCAAATGGCTCTCGGCGCAGCAGACGCGAGAGAGACATGGCACTTCCCGCCGGGTGACAGGGAATACCCGCCGCAGCGGCTCGCTCATGCAGGACGGTGCCGGGCCGGCAGAGCAAAGAGGGAGTCCAGAGCGAGCGATCCAGGGAACACAGCAGGGCCAGAACATGCGCTTCGGTTCCGGCGTAATTTGCGGTGTCCAGGGAGTGAAGAACTTTAAGCGGCATGAGTCACGGATTCTTTTACCGGCGCGGAGGTCGCTTTCTGACGCTTGAGGTGCAGGAACAAAGCGATGCAGAGACCGGCGGCAGCCCAGGCCAAAAAGACGACGCCGCGCCGCCAGTACACATCAATCGCCCCATGGACAGTCGGTACAGTGAAGACCCCTGCACAGCAGAGCAGGATGCGGCCCGCCGGCGTGCTCCAAAGACGCTGCTGCGTCACCATCCGGTGCAGCTTCAGCACGAGCACATACACAGAGCCGAGCAGGAATAAAAACGCGGCTAGTCCTACTGTTCCAGTCTCGGCCAGTGCCTGCACATACACGTTCTCCGGGTTCAGCAGCTTGGCATAGCCGATGCCGCCGCCGAGAATTGGATTGGCACGCCAGAGGTCCATAACTTGTGCTTGATGGACGAGCCGGATTTGCATGGTATTCGCGCCGAGTGACAGGTTGCCCGCGTACTTCGCAGAATCGCTCGGCAGCAATGTCCAGCAGACCGCAAAAATCGGCACGGCCAGCGCACACATAATGCCGAGGCCGCGCACATCGCGCCTCAGCGCCAGCACCAGCAGGCAGGCCACTACTGCCGCCATCCATGCGCCGCGTGAGAGGCTCAGAATGGTGCCAATCAAAGACAGGAGGAACGACGCCAGAATGTATGGTTTCCAACGGGCATTGATATTTGGGGCGCGAAGGTACACCAAACCGACGACGACCCCGCAGGCAAGCGACGGCCCGATGGCGTTCTTGTGCATCCCCAAGATATACAGCCCGTTTCGTGCACCTGCCGCGAACCCCAGCGTCGCCGCAAGGCCGAGGCCGAACTCGGCGATCATCAGCAGAACGAAGCACCGCTCCATGTCGGCGGTCGTGCGAATAAAGGCGGCAAAAATCAGCGTCGTAAACAATGTAAACTCAACCATACGGCCCATCTGCACGACGGCATCCATACCGCGCCAGTTGCTGACACAGGACAAGGCGGCGACACAAAGAAACAGCGTCAGCGGCACTTTCAGCGCGGCGAATGTTGGACTTATTCGATGTGATAGACTGTAGAACACCAGCACTCCGACCATCACCAGCGCCATGACATCGGAAAAGGCAACGAAAACACTGCCGCTGTCCCCCAGCAAAGACTGAGGCAAAATGCCGGCGGCAAAGGCAATCGCTAGCCAGAGTGCCGGCTGCCGGTAAGCAAACAGCACGACCAGCGATCCGCCCGCCAGCACCAGCGCCAGCAGGGGATTGACGAAGTAGAGGGCGGCGCAGGCCAGCAGCAGAATGACTGGGATAATGGCACCCGCGCCCGGCCCCTCCACGAACGGTCCAAGGCGCGTTCGCGATATGGGTAGAGGCGGCGCGGGAGAAGAAACGGATGGCGGCTCACGCATGGGACAATGCTCCCGTCTGGGGAGTCGGTGCAAGGCCGGGCGCGTTCCAGAGGCCGAGGTTCCAGCGCAGGATGTTTACCCAGAGCCGGACAACCGCCCACGACTTCGCCCGGCGGACAGGACTGACGGCGGCCAGCAGGGCGAACAGGGGAATACGCAGGCCCGCGCCCAGCACAAGGCTGACACGCAGCGCCAGTACCCCTGCCGGACCGTAGTGCTTGCGGTAGAAGCGTCGCTGTCCGGCGCTGAACTCGGTAAACACACGGTCGGGCATCGCTTTTCCCGACCCGCCGCCGTAGTGAACAATTTCGGCGTCCGGCGTAAACAGCACCTGGTAGCCGGCCCGGTGCATCCGGTAACACCAATCGGTTTCTTCAGCGTACATAAAGAAGTCTTCGTCGAGCAGGCCTACTTTGGGCAGAATATCCGCTCGGACCAGCAGGGCCGCGCCGATGACGAAATCTACTGCTCTCTCCTTGTCATGTGCCCAGCGGCGGTAGTCGCCCCAGCGCGGGTGGTGCGCCAGCGCCGTCGTAATAAAAAGCTGGTCGCAGAAGGCCCGGCCCGGCGCGGGAAACTTGTAGCACGAACACTGAAGTGAGCCGTCCCGGTTCAAGAGGCGCGGACCGACCGCCGCTGCCTCCGGGTGCGCGTCCAAGACAGCCAGCATCGCCCGCAATGCTCCCTGTGTGACAAGGGTATCGGTGTTCAGCAGCAGCGCCGTTCGTCCTCGTATCTGCCGCAAGGCACGATTATTCGCCCGTGCAAAGCCTAAGTTCTCTCCGGTCTCAACGACGCAGACTTCAGGAAACTCGGCCCGCAGCATGGCGACGCTGCCATCCCGGCTGCCATTATCCACGACGAAAATTTCATGGGACGGCGCTTTGGGGTCGGTGCGGAGTGACTTCAGACACTCTCGCAAGTATTCGCAGGTATTGTAGCTCACAATCACAACAGAAACGTCAACCATAGATGCCTACTTCATTGCACAATTCGTGCCAAGCTGGCTTACGCCCGCAGCTTCGCCACACGGGCGGGACTGCCGACCGCAACGGCATGGGCGGGGATGTCTGACAGAACCACTGAGTTCGCCCCAATGACGGCTTGGGCTCCCACGGTGATACCGCCCAGAATCTTCGCGCCTGCCGATGCTGTGACCCAGTCTCCCAGTACCGGCTGGCCGTCGCCCTTGCCGGAGTCGCCGACCGTGACCCCATGAAAACAAACAAAATGAGCACCGATCCGCGCTCGGTCCCCAATCACGACTCCGCTGCTGTGGACAAGGCAAAAGCCCGGCCCAATCTGCGCTGCCAGATGGATCTCCGCACCCGACTTCCGCAGAATAATGGCTTGCAGGTAGTATGCCGGCAGTGTCAGGCGAAGCGCATAAAGCGCATGGGCGATACGGAACAGCAGCACGGCCTGAAGACGCGGGTAGAGCATCAGCTTGAGCAGCACCGACAGCCCGTAGCCCAGCCGCCCGTGGCCGCGATCTACCACCATACCGCGAATATCTTCCCGCATAATTGCGATGAGTTTTGGCATAACGGCCTAACTGCGGTAGCGGATGACGCGGGCAGGAATGCCGACCGCAACAGCATTGGCGGGAATGTCTTTCGTGACGACGGCGTTTGCGCCGACGACAGCATTGTCCCCGATGGTCACGCCTTTCAGCACTGTCACTTTCCCAGCCAGCCAGACGTTGCTGCCTATCACGACTGGAGCGGCTGCCGTACCTTGCTCGCGTACAGGGACAGACAGCGGGCCATCAAAGCGGTGGTCATGGTCTCGGATCGCCACCATCTCGGCAATCAGGCAGTCGGAACCGATAGAAACTGACTGCACAGACGCCAGCGTGCAGTGGTGTCCGAATATCGTCCGTGCGCCGATTGTGAGGCTCTCCTGGCACTCTATCGTCATATCCCGGTCAATAACGCAGTGGTCGCCGACGGCAAAGCGGGCATGCGGCCCCAGCAGCAGGTGAAAGCCGGGCCGGATATCGCAGCACGCGCCGAGAGACGCGCGTGGGAATCGAACACGCAGCCAGAGCAGGCGCAGGCGGCGGGTCAGAGCCGGACCGACTCGCTGCCATGCTGGGGGCATGTCTTCCTCCGCAGTATTTTCCTCAGTAATAATAGCACGGTCTTCTATTTTTTCAAGCCTTCCAGCACGGAAACAACATCATTCACGCGCGAGTCCCAGGTATGCTTTTGCGCTTCCGACTGCCGGGCTTGCCCGACAGACGGCAGTTCTTCCAGGGCGACGCAGCAGGCGGCGACAAACTCCTCGGGCGTAGTCGCGAGATGCACCAGCGCCGGATAATCCCGAAACCCGGCAACATTGGTACTGACAATCGGCTTGCCGCCCGCAAGATATTCCCAGAGCTTGATCGGATTGAGGCTCTCGGTAAACGCGCTCATACAGTGCGGCGTGATGCAGACATCGAACGCCCGCATGTAGTCCGGCAGATCCTGGTACGGCACCGACCCGGTTCGCACGACATTCCCGGCGGCCTCCAGCCGGGCGCGATCGGCAGAAGAAAGCAAATCCGGCCCGACCAGCGCGACCGTGCCGCCGGGAAAGCTTCGCGCGAGAGTCAGCACCAACTCAACATCCACCCGCTCCGGGTGGATGGTTCCGGTGTAACCAAAAACCGGGTGTACCCACCCCGCCGCCGCTTCCGGGACCGGACCCAGCTCCAGCACTGTGCGGTAATGCTCGGTTTCTACACCGTTTGGAATCAGAACCAAATGCCGGGCCAAGCTCTGTTTCATCTCTCGGAGCTTTTCCGAGCAGACAATCACCGCATCCGCTCGGCGGCACAACTCAGCATCCTGTGCCCTAATCAGCCGTCGCATTGGCTCGCTCTGGATCGGGCTGATCCAGTCATCGGTAATATCGTAGACGACCGCGCTTTCGTTCATCTGTCCGGCCAGGTGAACCGCCGAGTGCGGGTTTAGCCAAAGAAGTGGCCTGTCCATTTTCAGCCGCGCCGCCGCCTTCTTGATTTGCCGCCGCGCGACCCATTCGTTCAACTTCCGCCCCAGCGCCAGCGTGTTCGGGAATAGCTTCAGCGGGTGCAGAATGGAAATGTTCGGGTACTCCGGCAGCGATTCCGTCTGCGCCGCCCGCAGTGCGCGGAAGTCTCCCCGCCGCAGGCCGTGCGAGACATTACGCGGCAGCCCGACAAAGAGTATCTGCATGTCCGGGAACCGCCGCGCCAGCCCCGCACAGAGGAACTGATTGCGCCGCCAGACCTCATCCCAGTCTTCCAGGGAAACGAAGATGAGATTATCCATATCTGGCGTATACGCCGAGTTCTTCCTTTAGGACTTGCAGGAATCCATGACCATGTTCCAGGTCCGGCTCTAAGTAATTACCTTCAGCCCACTCATTCCAAGATTTGATGAACAGTAAGCGCTCGTCATCCGCGTTGTCTTGAAGTATATCAACCGCAGCCCTAACATGGGGACGGAAGGCGGCGGGATGGCTGTTTCTGAGGACAAGACCTCGGCGGTTAGAACGGGGCGTGTTGTCCCAGTTTGGATAAACGCAAGGGTAAACATTTTTCGCTCGCAGCGTGGAAGGGCGTGCGATAGGATTTTTCGCATACTCATAGGCTTCCGGCCATTGCAGCAGTTTCCGGCGGGTACGCATTCTCAGTACGTCTGCCCGTGTGTTCTGGGCCGGCAGGCGAATATAGACGCCTGCGTCGAACCCATAAGTTTCAGGAGGGCCTGCTTTCGGTCCGTAGCCCAGCAGATCGGAGATCTCGGCGACGAGATGCAGTCCGCCGAGTCCTGCTTCATGTGCCATCTTCTGCCATGTCTCGGCGAAGGCTTGTGCATTGGGAAGCTGCTCCGGGCGGAAGATGTAAAAAAGAGGCTTTCCATTGATGCGAAAATACCGTGGGTCACGGAAGGCAGGCAGGAGATGCGCGAAATGGGCGGCATCATCTTCAGGGCCGGGATAAGTCTGTTCAACAAGAATTTTGTTTGCCGCGCCATGCCAGATGCCCGACCAGGTTTGGTTGGCCCAGCCAAGGCAGAACTTGTGATTTGGGCTGCCGCTTGTCAGCACCTCATGGAAGGGCCGCTCCAAAATCTGCCGTCCGGCGAACCAGTAGTGCCAGTAGCAAAACGCTTCTACTCCATACGACTGCGCGAGATCAGCTTGTGCCTGGCGGGATTCGGCAAGGCGCAAGTCATAAAATCCCAGATCGGCAGGAATGTGAGGCTGATTATGTCCCCGGAATAACGGACGCGCTTTGGCCGTGTTGGTCCACTCCGTAAATCCAGGACCCCACCATTCGTCATTTTCGCGGATGGGATGAAACTGTGGGAGATAAAAGGCGATCGCACGAGCCTTGGGAACTGCGACATCGCCTGACTGCCAATTAGATATTTTTTCTGTGTTGATCATAAATAAATTCGATTTTTACTGTCTCGTTTGGACTTATCGAAGCTCTTTTGTCATCCACTTCCGCAGAAATGTACTATTAAGGAAGAGCTGCCGGAAGCGGGTACGAGGTCCTAAGTGTCGCAGCAAGTGCCAACGGCTTAGAAATATCTGTGCCCCGCGAACGATGTACAAAAAATTGAACTCTCGGTTCCAGTATTTGATAAATTGGTATCTTGTTTTCTGGAAGTCTTCACCAAAATTGCCGGGGCTAAGATGGGTCAGGTTAAAATCAACGACATAACAACTGTGTCCCGCAAGTCGGGCATTCAGGCAGAGGTCTGTCCCATAGAGATGAAAGCCGCTTAGAGGTTGGGAAGCATGGATATTGGCCGATGTTTTCAGCAGAAGAAAGTTTTCATCAAGAGAGTGAACTGGCAGCGGCGGTAGATACCCAGGTGTCAACGGCTTGTCTACAGTGAGAGGATTGTTGACATCCTGCCACTGGGTGGGGTCGGTCAATCGGACAACAAATTCAAACGTGTCGGTACAGCCTGCATTGCCGAGGACAGCCCAGCGGGGATCGGCCTGCTCAAGTTCTTTGATGATTTGCTTGAGGGTGGTGTAATTGTGTCCTCGATTGATCAAAATATCTTGATGGCAGAGCACAAGATAAGGTTCCGGAGTTTCCAGTAAAAGCCTATTGATAAGACTATACGGCTCGAACTCATTTCCTTCGGTGTTGTCAAAAGACGTATAACGACAAACGGCGTCATCGAACCCGGCAGCCAGAAATGACGCTTTCATTTCTGTATACTGCGGCCAGTTTGTCACGAGCGTACAGATATGGAACAGTGGTTGTGAGGGGGCGTTCATAGGATGCTGGGGGCGGCTCTCCGCCGCTGAGGCGGTACAGTGGAGAGGTAGCTGCTGACGACGTTATTCCAGGAGAACACTTGGGCGCGGGCAAGTCCGATCTGCTCCATTATGGTTCTCTGCTCTCTGTCTTGCAATAGTGTTAGCAGGGTGCTGCCAAGTTCCGGCAGATCAGCAATGCGCCCGTATTTGCCGTTTTCCAGCACTTCCAGCGCCCCAACGTTAGGAGTTGCGGCGACTGCCGTGCCGCTTGCCATTGCTTCAATATAAGGCACCCCGAAGCCTTCGTAACTGCTCGGCAGGCAGAAAACCCATGCTTTTTGGTACAGCTCAGCCAGTGTTTCGAGCGGGACGCGCCCAAACCCGCGGACACCAGGTGCATCAACCGGCTTTTCTTCCCGAGCGATCCATAGTTCTGCGTTTGGGATGACTGAGCGAATTTCATTCTGGAAAATGTCCAGCAGTTCCGCGCCGCGCTTGCGGGAGTCCAGAACACCGACAAATAGGATTGAGGGGTTTATAGATTTAGCTGGCCCCGGTTTGAACACGGTCAAATCTACGCCGTTCCAGATGACTTCTTTTGCAAACGGGATATACTTGCGGTTGTTATACGACACAGAGACTTTGCGGTCGGCGACCGCACAGGCCATCCACTCAGACAGGCCCAGCAATGACATACGAAGCTTGCCACGCAGGTCCGTCGCCTGCACGGCTTCGGCAAAGCAGGAGCCGTGAAATGTGCGAATATGATACGGACGCTTTTTGCCGAGCAGCCAATAATCGTCGCCGGCGGCGTGCAGAACATCGAATTTCGAGAAGTCCTGGCCGCGCATGTTCCAGGCAAACCGAAAGGTGCGGTTGGTTTTGCCTACCGGCACCTGCACCATGTCGTAGAGCGCATCCGGCGCTTTCTCCCGGTAAGGGCTAAACATGGTGACCTGATGCCCATGCCGCACATAGGCATTGGCGGTGTAGTGCATCTGATAGCCCGCGCCGATATGGTCCACCGGCGGCAAGTAATACGAAATTGTGGCAATACGCATGGGCTGTTAGTAGAAGTCAAGAAACGCGGCGGCTATAGCGCCTTAGAGTATGGTCTTTGATTGCCTGCAAGGTTATTGGGAGCGAGTTATCTGCGTCAACTCGCCAATTTTTGATAGCACGCATATTCTCACGCAGGCGGTTCACGATAACAAAAAAAGCAGCTCTCTGGTAATTTGTGCCGCTATGCAGCCATACCAACAAAAGATTGTTACGGACATAATAATAATGCCCAACCCCTGAAACTGACTTGAAAGCACGTCCTACCTTATGATAGATCCGTGCATTTGGAACTAACCCAATCCTACTCCCCGAACTTCGAACACGCAGGCTCAAGTCAACATCTTCCCAGTTCAGAAAGTAACGATCGTCGAAGCCGCCCAGTTTTTTCATGATTTCGGCCCGTATCAGCATGGCACATCCCGATGCCCAGGGAATTTCATGTGGGGCTTCCGTTCGTGCCGGAACACGGCGATTGTCATGGTAGGCGGTGCCGCGCGTCAAGTCCATCTGCGATCCGGCAAACCAGACTTCGGCGGGCGTATCGAAATAATGGATAACTGGCGTGAGCAAGCCGTATCTGTGGTCGGCCTCCGCCGCATCCACAAGCGCCGTCAGCGCGTCCGGCTCGACAGTCGTGTCATTGTTCAGCAGGAACAGATAGTCGATTCCCTGCTCTAGCGCATGACGAATGCCGACGTTGTTGCCACCGGTGAAGCCGAGGTTCGCACCGGTTTCCAGAACAATCACATCAGAATAAGAGGCCCGAATGACGCTGACAGAGTCATCAGCGGAGCCGTTGTCTACAACGATAATCTGCTTGTTCGGGTATGTGTCTAGCCGCAACGACGACAAGCATTCCAGCGTGTCCGCTTTGCCGTTCCAATTCACGATAATGATGGCGACTTTTGGCAACATTTCTACTGAAACTTCTTGGCGTAGCCGAGTTTGTAGCGCAGGTCGTGTGAGCGCTCGCGGATAATCTTGGCTGGGACGCCGCCGACCAGCATAAACGGCGGAACGTCTTTCGTCACGACCGCACCCGACGCAACCACAGCCCCGTAACCAATGCGAACGCCGGGCAGGATTGTCGCTCGTGTTCCAATGTAAACGTAATCCTCGATTACGACCGGGCCACCTGTTTCTCCGAAATCAGGAGCGTCAATATCATGTTCCCGCGTGTAAATCCGTACTTCAGCGGCGATGTTGACACAGGAGCCGATGGTGATGGTATCGCGGGCGTCGAAAAAGCCGTCATTGCCGATCGTCGTGTGTTCCCCGACCGACAGGCCGCCGGGGACAAAGAACCGCGCCCGCCAGTGCAGCGAGCTGGTGCGCGGCAGTGTGACCCCAAAGCGGCGGTAAACGCCGTTGCGGAACCGATGAGACGGCACATATCCAGCCAGTGTCAGCAGATACAGGTGCAGGTCACTCCAAATCTCGGCCCACCACTGAAACACCACTCGAAGAGGAGTGACTTTCTTGAGGGCTTGCCGCCAAGCCGGTTTCTTAGTAGTGTCCATTGGTGCAATCATAAACCAGTTCGCTTCTCCTGGATTTGCGACATGGGCAGCCCTGCCGCTTCACAGCGCTTCAAGGCGGGCCATAAACCACGGGCAAATGGGTGAAAGTCCCGCGTGATGCGCCACAAATACGGCGCGGGCAACCAGCGCAGGTAGTAGAAAATCTGGGAGCGCAAGCCCTCGTTGTGACCCCAGGAAGCAATCTTGGAACGGACGCTTTCCGGCGATCTGGCCCAGGATCGGTGCAGAATCGCGCTTGTCGCATTTTCCAGCACAACACGGGTTTCTTCCGGCCCGACCGGCTGCGTGACTTGCAGACTTTGATTGTCTCCCGCCACAACGGCCCGTAGGAACGCACCTTCTGCCCGGCGGGCATCTTTCAAGTTCGCGCCGGGACGCAAGGCAACCGGCCCTGGATACTCGAAGCGGTCCGCGCCATCCACCGCGCAGACTTCCAGGAACTTGCCGTCGGGCAAAGTCTGGAACAGAACGCGCATCGGCCATTCGACTGCCGGAATACCCCGCGCGTCGGCCTCCCGTAGTAGCGCGAGCAGGTTTTGCGGGCGGGGCAGGACTTCATCGGTGTCAATCTGCAATACCCAATCTGCGTCCTGCCCGGCCTCGTCCAGCGCACACTGACGCTGGTAGGTGTCGTTCTCCATCGGCGTCGGGCCGCGCCGGGCGTACTTCCCCGGTGAGTAGTGCATTTTGTTGTCGCGATCAATCGCCCGCAGCCGCGCTAAGCATTCGTCCACCGCAATCGGCGTGCCATTCCAACTCGTCTTTGTCTCGTCGTAGGACACTACAACCTTATCAACAAGATCGTAGTAAGCCAAAACGCTGGCTTCGATCCAGGCGGGGTCGGCGGCAAGAATATAAGCGTTAATCTTCACTCACGTGGCCCCTGGCTGTAGGATATAGAAAGGCGAGCGATGCCCAAAAGCTGATCGCCTTGTCCAATCCCAGAACCTATCAAGGCAATGCAATATCCCACGACCGATTTCACTGCCACTTTCCAATTCCGAAAGGAGGCTGAGGTTATGCGGTGGTCCATTGAGTTCTGCCAAACCCTCACCGTCGTCAGGCCGGCATCCCGCATCAAAATATCAAGGGATTTACGAGAATAATGGAAGTAGTGCTGAGTTGGGAGCCAGCCGTACCACCTTTTTCCAAAGATGCGCGGATTAAGCCCCCGATGGCAAGGCACCACGACCATGAGACAGCCGCCCGGTTTCAGGTGTTTTGCACATTCGGTAAGGAATGACAACGGCTCTGGAATATGTTCTAATGTGTGTGACAGAAAAACCACATCATAGTCATCGCCGGAATGATCTTCCAGTGATGAAAGCATAACCGCCCTACCCAATTCCTTTCCGTAAGCGACTGCGTTACTGTCTAAGTCTATTCCTTCCGCTTTGTAACCTATCTGTGACGCCACTTCTACAAAGGTCCCAATGCTGCAGCCAACATCAAGAAAACGACCTTGTGGGACATAAGACCTTAAGAAGCTTAAGTATTTTCGTGCGTACTGCTTGGTTTTGCCTTCGCTTTCCGCATAAACCTTTGCAAGACGCGGCGTGAAGTTGTAGTGTGACTGGGTCACATATTCTGGAGGGAGAGTGGCTCCAGCTCCACAAGTATTGCATTGACTGATATTATAGTCAACGTCGGCAATTCGGATACTTGCCGAAGTTGAGCCGCAGATAGCGCACTGGTAGATTAGTTCCTCTTTGCTTGTCTCTGCCGTGATTATCAAGTCAACCCCTCGCCATTTCTCCGTTCACGAGATAGCCGATGATTGCCAGCGTGCGATTTGCGATACTCATAATCCGCGAAAACAATCCCATTCACAGTGGCTTCCGTGCTGCCAGCCGCCGGATAGGGAAGCAGGGGGATAATGTTGAGATAAGTGGCCTGCTCGAACTGGTCATAGATCCCACCTCCGCTGCACACGAACATATCCACACGGTAGGAGCCGGGCTTCAGCCAGGGCGTCTTAATCGTGAACTCGCCCTCGTAGCGGTCGCCCGCCTCGACCCAGTGGCCGACCATGCGGGAATCACAGTGCAGGATCGTGACCCCGTGGTCGTCTACAATGTGGCAGGAAACAAAGTATTGGCCCGCGAACGGCTTGAAGCGCTCAATCGTGTACCGCAGGGTCTTAGCTTCCGCGCATTCGTAAAACTCCTTGGTCGGCGTGATCGCCGTGACGCGGAATTCGCCGGTGCCGGGGCGGCGGGCAGGATCGGTCTGAACCACCTGCGTCTTCTCAAAGCTGCCGACATAGCGGTCAATCGCGCCTGCCACATCGCCGAGGAAGGTCACGCGGCCTTTTTCCAAAAACATCCCTTTGTTGCACAGCACCGACACCGACTGCATATGGTGGGAGACGAACAGGACGGTGCGGCCGCTTTTTGCCACGTCCTGCATCTTGCCGAGGCACTTTTTTTGGAACTCGGCATCCCCGACGGCGAGGACTTCATCCACAATCAGTATCTCCGGGTTCAGGTGGGCGGCGACGGCGAAGGCGAGGCGGACGTACATGCCCGACGAGTAGCGCTTGACGGGGGTATCCAGGAACTGCTCGGTGCCGGAGAAGTCCACGATGGCGTCGAACTGCCGGGCGATCTCCCCTTTGGTCATGCCGAGAATGGCGCCGTTCAGGAAGATGTTCTCGCGGCCCGTCAGCTCCGCATGGAAGCCCGTGCCGACTTCCAGCAGGCTGCCGACGCGGCCATACAGATCAATCTTGCCTTTGGTCGGCTCGGTGATGCGCGAGAGTATCTTTAAGAGCGTGCTTTTGCCCGCGCCGTTCCGTCCGATGATGCCGACCACGTCGCCTTTTTGGATGTCGAAGTTCACGTCGTTCAGCGCCCAGAACGTGTCCCGCTCGACGCTTTGGAACGGGTGGCGCAGCTTGTGCATCAGCGCCTCGCCCATGGTCGAATGCTGGACGGCGTTCTTAGCAATGCTGTAGGATTTCGACAGGCCGCGCACGGACACGGCGATATCCATACTCGGCGTATCGGTGAACACGCCGGGCGTGATGTCTGCGGGTACAAGGACGGGAGAAGACATGCGTGTTCTTTCTTCGGCTTCCGTGTTACGGTTTTCGAAATTACGGTTTTCAAACTCAAATTTAACCGGCAGCGCTTCCAAATCCGTCCTCGAGTCGCTGCCGGTGTGCGGACCAGCACGTCTGCTGTGTGTATCCGCACAGGGGTTCCATGCCGGAGCACGGGAAATTGGTCAAAGTCTTAAAGGCGCGTGAGTGTCAGTAGCGCGTCAAGGCCGCAAGGCCCGCGAGGCCGGTGATGGAGCCGAGAATAGAGCCGATGCTTTGCGGATGATTGCGGGTCTGGATAAATAAAATGTCGTCGGACTGCAAAACGGGGTCGACCTGGCCGTCTTTGCCTTTGAGCAGGTCTTCCATGTTGACCGCAATCAGGGTCGCGTTGCCGGCGCGGTCGCGGCGGATGATGTCAATGTTTTTCTTGTCACCGTCGGGGGTCGCGCCGCCGACGAGGGCGTAGGCAGTGGTCAGGTGCAGCGGGCGGTCTTCCGGGATGGGCAGGACGCCGGGCGTGCGGACTTCGCCGAGGGCGAGGATGCGGTTTTTGTTGGCAGGAACGAGCAGCACGTCGCCCGGCACGATGCGGATGCGGCTGGTGGCCGATTTGAGGTCGGTGGTCAGCAGCGGGCGCAGGTCCACGGTCTCCACCTTGCCGGCGTGCATGATCTGGACTTCGGTGAGCCGGGCGGTGGGCAGCGCCCCGCCGGCCTGGTTCAAGAGGGACAAGACGGAAATGCCGCTCGGCATGATGGAGTACGCGCCGGGCTTACCGACCTCGCCGACGACCTGCACTTGACCGACTTCGGGGTTCCGGGCAACCAGAAATAGGACGTCGCCGGGCGCAAGCGGCAGGTTCTGGGACGTGTCGGCGTCGGCCAGCAGTTTCGAGAGGTCCACGGCAACGGTTCCGCCATCGGTGGTTTCCAGCGTTGCGGACACAAGCTGCGGCTCCCCGGCGGGGCCGCCCGCTTCCGCCAGCAGGTCCAGCAGGTGCATTCCGGTCTTGAACTCGTACTGGCCGGCGGCTTTGACGCCGTCGCCGACGACGGTGACTTTGCGGGGGCGGCCCTGCTTCAGCGTGACAGTCACATCCGGCTGGTTAAGCTGGGCGCTGAGGCCAGTAACTAGCTTCGCTGTGAGACCATCCACGGTCAGTCCGGCGGCACGGACTTTGCCGAGCAGCGGGTAGTTGAACGTGCCGTCGGGCAGCAGAGTCACATCGGCGTTGAACTCCGTGTGCCCCAGCACCGTGATGGAAATCTGGTCGTCCGGCGACAGCACATAGGCCGGTGCAGGGGCGGACAAGGTCAAGGCAGACGCAGCAACCGCAGGCGTCTGCGCGAAGGCTAGGCCGGTTACGGAAGCCAAAGCGCAGGCCAGCGCAGCGGGCAAGGGAATGAAAGAGCGCCGTGTCAAAGAATGCCGTATCATTGGGTGTCTTTCTCTGAAGGCCCTGGCAGGGACTTCTCGGCGCTCTTGGCGAGAAGCGGAGCGCTGCCGTATTGATAGCTGTAGTAGTAGAGGCCAGGCGCATCGGTCGAGCGCATCTTGTTGTACGCGACGCCTAGCACGGCGGCGCGAGCCTGATTCAAGAGGGTCAGCGTGCGCCGGGCCGACGCTTTCTTCGTAGACCCCGTCTCCACCACAATAATTGTGCCGTCCATCTGGGACGCCAAAATGGCGGCATCGGCAGCGACCAGCACCGGCGGGCTGTCGAAAATCACCATCTCGGCCTGCTCAGTGAGTTCCAGGACAAGGTTGCGGAACTTGCGCGAGTTCAGCAGCTCGCCGGGATTCGGCGGAGTTGAGCCGGCCGGCAGGACCGAGAGGCCGGACATGACTTCAATCGGCGCAAGCGGCGCGTGGCCGAGCAGAACGTCGGTCAGCCCCGGCACGGCGGGAAGGTCGAGCAGCTTGTGCAGGGAAGGCCGGCGCAGATCGGTGTCTACCAAGATGACTTTCTTGCCGTCCATCGCCATCGCAAACGCGAGATTGGCCGCGGTCGTCGTTTTGCCCTCGCCGGGGTTCGACGACGTCACCAGCAAAGTCCGGGCAGGCGCATCTACAGTTGCAAAGTGGATGTTTGTCCGCAGCACCCGGTAGCTTTCGGAGGCCGGGTCCATGCCCTTCATCTGCGGCAGCAGACGAGCGTCGGCGGTGGACAGCGCCGGAACATAGCCAAGCGACGGGAGCTGAAGCACCCGGTCGGCATCGGCGACCGTATTGATGCGGTCATCCAAAAACTCCTGTAAGAGCGCAAGGCACAGGCCGACAAAGAGGCCGATGAGGCCGGCGAAGAGAATGCTCTGGACCCGCTTCGGCCGGACCGGCGTGTCCGGCACCTGGGCGGTCTCAATGATTCGGGCCGCGCTGTGGTGGGCTTTTTCGCGCAGGTTCAGGTCGGCGAGCTGGTCGGAGAAGTTTTTGTCATCCCGCTGGGCGGCGTCATGCTCGGCAGTTAGCCGGTTCAGTGTCAGCTCTAGGCCCGCGTACTGGCCGATCTGCGCTTTTGCCGATGCCAGATTGACATCGTTGGTGGCGATCTGCGTTTTCAGCACGGGGATCTGGGCCTGCAAGTCGCTGATTTTCTGCTGAAGGCTGAGGCGGAATGCATTCGGGGTCTGCGTTACGGTCGTGGCAAGTGTCGGCTGGGCGGCGAGCCTGACCTTCAGCGCAGAGATTTGGGCATCTAGTCCCCGCACTTGGGGCGCTTTCGGGGTTAGGCCACCAGGCTGGATCAGGCCCTCACGCTGCACTTCCAAGTTTCGGATCGAATCACTGAGCGCAATGACTTCTGGGTTGGAGGTTTTCGTATCCGCGGCGACCGCGCCCGGCTCTCGGTTCATTTCGGCCTGGTTCGACGCGATCTGCGCCCGCAGCGACGCAAGGCTTGCAGCCAGCGTCTGCCGGTTTCCGGCGAGAGTGGAGACAAGTGCGATTTGATCGTCGCGGTTCTTCGTCAGCTCGACAATGTGGGTTTTCTGCTGAAATTCTTTCAGCGCGTTTTCGGAAGCATTGAGCCGGTCGCTGGCCTGCTTGCCTTGAGTCGAGACAAACTGCCGTGCCCGTTCCATTTCGGCCAGCTCGGCGTTCGTGTTCTGGGTAATGTAGAGGTTCAGAAGCGTGTTCGGCGCGGCGGCAGCGACTTTTGGATCATTTGACTCAGCGGTGACTGAGATGACGTTGGTCGAGCCAACCACCCCGATGGTGAGCTGCGCGGGGCCGACCTGCTTGGTGACCTGATCTAAAAGCGGCTGTGCCTGCAAGACTTCGACCTGAGTGTCTACAGTCTGCTGCTGGCTGATCTGGAACAGCGATGACAGCGGGTTCGCGCTGTCTACGGTGTTCAAGTTGTACGCAGGTCCTTCAACAAGTAATTTTGCGCTTGATTGATAAACGTTTTTGGCGATCAGCGCCTGGGCGACGCCGATGACGGTAATTAAGATGAAAGCCTGAATAATGATAGCGCGGCGGCGGCGCAGGATGGCAAGGTAATCTTGCAGGGAAAAGCCTGCGGAATGTTCTGTCTCCGGTTCCATGGCGAGTGTCGTGCTCCTTCCCTTGCTTTACTTTCCGCTGCTCTGATTTATTTTATCATATAAAGCCGCATTTGGCAAAAGCGCGTTTATATGAAAAATCCCATCGTCAAGTGCCCGCGGCTTGCTCTTATTAGCCGCAGACAGAAGAGTAAAATGCAAGAACCATGCCAAAGTGTTTGGAAGGAGTAAGCCGATGCTCTTTCCACTGCTGTGGCGTCATGCGGCCGGTACCAGTATCGGCGCTTGCTGGCCCCTTCTGAAGTCTACTTTGAGACTGGCACAGAATAAATCCGGTCCAGCCTCCGTGCCTGCCGGGCAAAGTCCCCCGAAGTCAGCCGCCACGAATGGCTTCCCTGCGGAGCCACACCGTCGGTATCCACGAAAATCTGCATTTTGCCATTGTCAGCCTCGAACAAAAACCGCGTGTTGTAAGAGCTAAGTGCCTGAATGGGACACTGCGGGTCTTCCAGCAGCATCCTCAGCGCTTGGATGTCGGCGGGTGTGGTCAGTTGTCTGATGTCCCTGCGCGTACTTCCTGCCTGCGCTTTATCTATTCCAACGAGAATTGCATTGCGGAGACCATCGGCAAATTCTTGGCGTGGGATCGCCCTAACATCCTCCCAGGCGAACGGGATGTAATCCAGATAGACAGGCGGCGTTTTTGGGACGGCATTTAGGTCTGCATGAGCTTGGGGAACGAAGCTGAGGCAGCCGAGTGAAAGAGCAAACATAGTGAGAAGGCGGTGCATGGGTATATTCTCCTTTTAAGTGAACGCAGTTTCACGGAGCTGAACCCACGTGCTTCAAAGGGCAATTCCCTGCCTGCGCGGGCACGAGGACAGGGCAGGCATGAGAACAGGGCAACATTCTACCCGCCGGGGCGCAGAAGCTGGTCTACCGTCACGAAGCGAAAGCCTCGCGCTTTGAGGCGCTGGATGATCTGTGGCAAAATCAGCAGTGTCTGGGCGCTGCCGTCGTGCAGCAGGATAATCCCGCCGTTTGAGATGGTGTCCAGCGTGCGCGTTTCAATCACCTGGGTGCCGGGGTCGGCGTAGTCGCCGGGGTCGTCACTATAAAGGATCATCTTGTAGCCGAGCGCTTCGGCGGCTTCCGAGACCGCCAAATTGTATTCGCCGCCGGGCGGGCGGAACAAGTGCGGGGGATGGCCCGTGATTTGGGTCAGGACATCGCCGCAGGCTTTGATCTCGGTGTCAACATACTCCGGCGGGATTTTAATCAGGCTGACATGGTCGTAGGTGTGGTTGCCGACCTCGTGGCCGCCCGCGACTTCCGCCCGAATCAGTTCCGGGTACTGCTCGGCGCGTTCGCCGACCACAAAGAACGTCGCCGGAACACCGGCGAGGTTCAGGATTTGTAGCAGCTTCGGCGTGTAGGTTGGGTGCGGGCCGTCGTCAATGGTCAGGGCGATCTCGCGGCGGCTGGGATCGCCGCGCAGGACCGTCTCGGTGTGAACCCCGCGCAGCAGCTCGGTCTGGTCCTGGGCGATCAGCTCCAACGTGCTGCGGTACACCTCATGTTTGGCATTCAGCCAGTATTTGTCCCGCTCTGCCTGCACCAGCTTGAGGGCATCGGCGGCGGGCAGCTTGTTGGGGGCAACTGTGGACGCGGGGGAGTTCTGCGGCAGCGGCTTGGCCGCAAGGGGCTTGGCGGCAACGGAACCGGCGCAGGCCAGCGCAAGCGTGCCGAAGAGCGCCGCGCATCGGGCGAAGTGTGTCTGAGTCATGGAACGCTGTTCGCGAAATGCCGGCGGCTTTCCTGCCGGCGTCGGGAGCGTTTGCCGTCCGCTGCTGCGGGGAATGAGCGTCTATGACTGCTGCCGCCGAAAATATGACTGCCGCCGAAAAAGTGCTGAGGGTCCACGACCGGCTGTGCGCCGAGTACGGCTGCCCCATCGCATATTTCCATGAGCTTGATCCCCTCAGTGAGCTAATTTCGTCGCTCCTGTCGCACCGGACCAAGAATGCTGACTCGCACCGGGCCTTCCAAAACCTCCTCGCGCGTCCCGGCGGCTGGGCGGAAGTGCGCGATGCGCCGCTTTCGGAAGTCCAAGACGCACTTGCGCCTTGTACCTGGCCGGAGCAAAAAGCGCCGCGTGTCCAGGATATCCTGCGCCGCGTGACTGAGGAGCGCGGCGAGCTGTCTTTGGATTTTTTGGAAGACCTGCCGGTGCCGGACGCCCGCGCGTGGCTGGAGCGCCTGCCGGGGGTTGGGCCGAAGACAAGCGCCGCCGTGCTGTCGTTCAGCCGCCTGCACCGCCGCGCCCTGCCGGTGGACAGCCATCATCACCGGGTTGCCGTCCGCCTCGGCCTCATCCCCGCGTCGGTGTCCGTTGGCCCGTCCCATGCTCTTTTAGAAGCCCAGCTTCCCGCAGACTGGTCCGCCCAGCAGGTGTACGACAACCACGAGGTCTTGATGCTTCACGGCCAGCGCTGCTGCTTCTACCAAAACCCCGACTGCGCCCGCTGCGTGGTCCTGGATTTATGCCCGTTCGGGCAGGCGCGTACAAAGTTCTGATTTCGGGTACAAAGCAGACAAGCGGGCGTCAAAATGCCTGACACGGAAAATCTTGTTCTACAGGAGTCACCCATGCTACATCCCCTTCCCCTCGTTCTTGTCTTGTCTGCACTGCTTGCCGCGCCTCCGGCATTCAGCCAGTCTACTGTCCCTGTGCCCAGCGGCAGTTTCGCCGCTGCGCTTTCCGGCACGTCACGCCCGCTGTCGCTGACACTCAAGTCTTGGACGGGAGCTGGCGCACGTTCACCTTAAGTAGCTCCAGCAATACTTCCGGCGAACTGCAATCCTACTTCGCTTTGCTGATGAGTGGCACGCAAAACGCTTACTACTCCAAAGGAGAGATCGTGACTGTCGGCGGCGAAGTTTACTTGATTGCCTATCATCAGAAAAACACAGTGGACTATGCCGCGCTGCTGAAAAATGGTAACTTGGACAATCCGCCGCCCGCGCCAAAGCCGACGCCCGATACGGCGCTGTCGCTTTGCCTCTTGAACCTGCGCTCGGTCGGCAGCTTGAACGACATTCAGGCGTTCTCGCTCCAAGCCGCGCTGAACCCGCCGCCGCCGCCCGCGCCCGATCCTATCCCGGCGTCCACGTCCAATCTCAAGCAGATCGGCCTCGCGCTTCTCCAGTACACGCAGGACTACGATGAAGTGCTGCCGCCGATGAAAAGCGCGGCAGTGACGAAGGCGGCGATTTATCCTTACGTCAAGTCCGATGCCGTGTTCCAGGAGCCGCCGACAAATGTGGCGTATCAGCCGAACACGTCCCTGTCCCATCGCAAGCTTGCAAGTTTCCAAGACCCGGCCTCGATGGTAGTTTACTACGAGCCGACGCTGCAAAGCGATAGGTTGCGGGCGGTCTTGTTTCTCGACGGCCATGTCAAGCGCCTCGCTGATGCCGACTGGCAGCGCGTGAAAAGCGCGTCTCATGTTCCCAGCCCGCCGCAGTCAATTCAGTAGTTAAGGGTACAATGGCGGCATGGCACAGATGGAAACGGCTCAAGGGACAGCACAAGAGACGGCGGAAGACCGGCTCGGCATGACAGACGCGCAGTGGGCGCAGTGGCAGGCGTACACGCACGGCTACGGCGAGCAGGACGCAAACGGTATTGACATATCGCTCATTCGCGAAAATCTGCGCTTCTCCCCCTGGGAGCGGCTGGCGAAACTTCAGCGCAATTTGATTTTCTTCAAGGAGGATCGCATGGAAGCAAAACAAGTCGGTGAGTTTCAGAAAATAATCGCCGTGCTTTCGACGGCAGGACTGCGGTTTGTCATTGTCGGTGGGGTTGCCATGCGCCTGCAAGGCTCCGCCCATATCACCGACGACATTGACTTCGCCGTGGCACGGGACCCAGACAATTTGGAAGCGATGGTCAAAGCGCTTGCGCCCTACCATCCGTCTCTGCGCGGCGCTCCGCCCGGCTTGCCGTTTTTCTGGGAAGTTCGCACGCTGCAAAACATTATGAACATCACGCTGCGAACAGATTTGGGCAGCGTAGATTTATTCGGCGAGCTTGCCGGAGCCGGGTCATTCGAGCAGCTTTGGAACGACGCAGCACTGATAGACCTCAACGGCCTCTCTGTGCGGGTCGCCTCCATTCCTTCTCTGATTGCGATGAAGCGAGCCGCCGGACGCCCGAAAGACCGGCTGCATCTAATGGAACTAGAACAAATGCTCATTCAAACTGAAGCGTCTTAGGTATAATGGCCTCATTATGTGCCGAATTTTAGTGGTGGACGACGAAGAAGAAGTGCGTGAGGCGGTCGGGCGGCGATTGTCGCGCGAGGGCTACACGGTGGAAACCGCGCCGGGGGAGGACAGCGGCATCGAAAAGATGCAGACCGCGTCGCGGGCCTATGACATCGTGATTACCGATATGAGCATGGAAGACTCCGGGTCGGGCATCCGCATCTTGGAAAACGCGGTCGCCCGCGATGTGTTCACCGAAGTCATCATTCTGACGGCTTACGGCAATGTCGCCAACGCTGTCGAGTGCATGAAGCGGGGAGCCTTTGATTACGTCGAGAAGAACATGCCGAATGTGGACGTGTTCGAGCTGCTCTGCCTGAAAGTCGCGCAGGCGGTCGAGCGCCGCCGCAGCGCGGTAGACACCGTGCGCCGCTTGGAGGCGTTCAGCAAAAGCCGGGGCGCGGCGGAAGCCGTGCCAAGCTGAAGGTGGTGTGCGTGGGATTGAAATCCTACGCTGTGGGGCGCAGACGTCTATTGGCTGCCTTCGCGGACAAAGAATTTGCCGCAGTCCTGTTCTTGTCCCGGCGAAGGCCGCGACTTGGCGCTTCGCCCCATAGCCGGGGACTTCAGTCCCACGGCTCTAGTCCCACGGCTCTCTTCCAATTTTATCAAGCAATAACAAAACAAACGCAGTGAGGGCAGAGGCAATGACACAGATTCAAGGCGACACACTGCAAAACTGGGACGACGCTTCGGCCCGCGAATGGCTCGTCACCAACGGCATCGGCGGGTATGCGTCGTCAAGCCTCGCCGGGGCGAACACGCGCCGCTACCACGGTCTGCTGGTCCCGGCATTCTCGCCGCCGCTGGGCCGGGCCGTCCTTTTGTCGAAAGCCGAAGAAGAAGTCCGAGTCGAAGACCAGTTGTACCAGCTCTCGTCCAACAAGTACCCCAGCGTCGTCCAGCCCCAGGGCTTCCGGCACTTGACCTACTTCGGCACGCGCCCGGTCCCGACATTCACCTATATCTTTCACGAAGAAACCGTTGTCTTGGAAAAGCGCATTTGGATGCCCCATGGCCTGAACACGGTCTACATCCAGTACACGCTGGTGAAAGCGCCTGAACCTGTCAAGATGGCTCTGGTGCCGCTGCTGGCGTACAAAGATTATCACACCGAGCAGCACCGCTGGGACGGCTTTACCGCAGAGATGACAGATGAAGGGGGAGGCCGATTCAAGTTTGTTGCCTATCCGACGGCCAATCCCCTGTATCTCGCCATGAAGCCGCCGTTCGGGTTTGTCGACCATTCCGGCTGGTTCTTCAATTTCGAGCATCCGCGCGAACAGGAGCGCGGTCTGGACTTCACCGAAGATTTGTACTGCCCTGGACGCTTCAGCGGAATTTTGTCCCCCGGCCAGACCATCACACTCGTCGCAACAGTCGAAACCGAGGCACCCGATGCGCCGGAAATCGCGCTGGCGTCGGAAACGGCCCGCCAAAAAGCGCTTCTGGAAACCGCAGGAGTGACGCCGGGCGACACCGCCCGCGAGACGCTGGTTCTGGCAGCCGATCAGTTTGTCATTGAAAGCTCGGAGAAAGTCGCCCGCGCGACCATCATGGCAGGCTATCCGTGGTTCACTGACTGGGGCCGGGACACCATGATCTCGCTGCCGGGCCTGTGCTTGACGACAAAGCGGTTTGACATCGCCAAAGAAATCCTCGCATCGTTTGCCGGCGCGGTCAAAGACGGTCTGCTGCCGAACCGATTCGCAGACAGCGGGGCAGGGGCCGAATACAACACAGTAGATGCCAGCTTGTGGTTCTTCCAGGCCATCTACGCTTACGTTGAGGCCTCCGGCGATTGGACGTTCGCGACCGCCGAAATGCTTCCCGTGTTGCAGGCCATCCTGAAAGCCACGTTGACGGTACCGACTACCATATCGGCGTTGACCCCACCGACGGCCTGCTGTCTGCCGGTGAGCCGGGCGTCCAGCTCACCTGGATGGACGCGAAAGTCGGCGACTGGGTAGTGACGCCGCGCACCGGCAAGCCTGTGGAGATCAACGCATTGTGGCACAACGCGCTCTGCATTGCCGCCAAGATCGGAGACAAAGCCGGTCAGACAGACTTCGCCGCCGATTGCCGCACTCGTGCCGAGCAGGCCAAAGCGTCGTTCGCCGCCAAGTTCTGGAACGCCGACGCCAATTCTTTGTACGATGTTCTGAACCCCGACGGCAGCCCGGATGCCTCCCTGCGCCCGAACCAAATTTTCGCCGTTTCTCTGCCGTTTCCCCGTGATTGAGGGCGGCCAAGCGAAATCGGTGCTGGACGCCGTGGCCGAACATCTGCTGACGCCTTACGGCCTGCGGACCCTTGCGCCCGGCTCACCGGATTACCATGCCCATTATGCGCCCGGCAGCCCGGCGGCCCGCGACGGCGCGTACCACCAGGGCACAATCTGGCCCTGGCTCCTCGGCGCATTCTGCGAGGCCCACCTCAAAGTTTACGGCGACAAGTCCAAGACCCGTGCCCTGCTCGGTACACTGCTGACAACAGGCTTCACCGAGTACGGCGTCGGCAGTTTGGCGGAAGTCTACGATGCCGAAGCGCCGTACAACCCGAACGGCTGTCCCGCACAGGCATGGAGTATCGCTGAAGTGCTGCGGGCGCTGGCCCTGCTGGATTAGGCAAAAAAAGCCCCGCCGTTTCCGGCAGGGCAATGAGGAACACAGGAGAACACGAGACCAAAGAAACTTTCAGTAAAACTTTGACAGACCGATTGTCGGCGTCTTTGCCGCGCTTCTCTACCCGTACTACTACGGGGTTTTTTATGCGAGTGTTTCCCGTTATGCCTGAAATTCAATCTCATTTAACGCCTGGCCCAAATTTGACGCTGGAAGGTGTGCTGCCGATCCCAATCACACTCGCGGAGACCCTGCGGCGCTACACCGAGTCCCGCGCGGCCTTGCTTGCCGACTGGCATCCGGTACGCTGCGAAATGCTGATCCGCACACGCTTTGCCGAGACCGCGCAAGTGCATTCTGTCGTGTTCCCCGGCGGCGACCGGCAGCAGAAAACATTCTTCGCCGATGCTGTCGGCGCAGCCTCTTATCAGCCGGTAACCGGCGACTATTTTGTTTTCAGCAAAGATACCGGCGGCAGCGAGTTCGCGCAGAACTATCGCTTTGATCTTGCCGGCGGCGGCGTGACCCTGCTGACGGATGGCACCTCCAAAAACAGCCCCGGCGTGTGGCGAACGCACACTGACCGTATGGCCTACACCTCCACGCGGCGAACCGGACGTGACACGGATTTGTATACCCTCTCTCCCGCCGATCCGGCAAGCGAGAGAATCGTCGCTGAACTGGAAGGCGGCGGCTGGTTCCCGCTGGACTGGTCACCGGCCGATGCCGCCGGGCAAATACTGGTCATGGAATACGTCTCAATCAACGAAAGCTATCTGTGGCTGATTCGGGAAGATACCGGTGAAAAAACACTGCTGACGCCGAAAGGCGGGCCGAAGGTCTCCTACTCGTCAGCAAAATTTGCGCCGGATGGCAAAACGCTGTTTGTGCTGGCCGACCAGGATTCGGAGTTTGCCCGGCTGCTGTCACTCAACATCGAAACCCAGACACTTTCGCCGCTGATGGCGGATTTGACATGGGGCGTGGAAGCGTTCGCGGTCACGCCGGACGGATCGTGCCTTGCTTTCGTCACCAACGAAGACGGCCTCAGTGTTCTGCGGCTCTGCGATGTGAGAACGTCCGCCGTGACCGTGCCGGTCGGCATTCCTGCTGGCGTTATCGGCAGCCTGAAATGGCACGCGAACGGCGAAGATTTAGCATTCAGCGTGACATCCGCCCGGTCGCCTTCAGACATCTATTCGCTCAGTATCGCGACCCATGCCGTGAGCCGCTGGACGAAAAGTGAGACCGGCGGCCTGAACGCCGAGACGTTCATCGAGACTGAACTCGTCCGCTGGCCGAGCTTCGATGGCCTGGAAATTTCCGGATTTTTAGTGCGCCCGGACGCCGCCAAGTTCCCCGGCAAACGCCCGGTGATCATTGTGATCCACGGCGGCCCGGAAGGGCAGGCCCGGCCCGGCTATCTCGGCCAGAGCAATTACTATGTCAACGAGCTGGGTGTCGCCTTGCTCTTTCCAAACGTGCGCGGCTCCGACGGCTACGGCAAAACATTTTTGGACCTCGACAATGGCTTCCTGCGCGAAGGCTCTTACAAAGACATCGGAGCGCTCTTCGACTGGATTGCCGCCCAGCCCGATCTTGACGCCAGCCGCGTCATGGTCAGCGGCGGCTCCTACGGCGGCCACATGACCCTCGCCGTCGCGACCCTCTACAGCGACAAAATCGCCTGCTCGGTGGATATCGTCGGCATGTCCAGCTTAGTAACATTCCTAGAGAACACCGAAGGCTACCGGCGCGACTTGCGGCGGGTGGAATACGGCGACGAGCGCGACCCGGCCATGCGCGAGTTTCTCACGCGCATCGCCCCATTGAACAACGCCGAGAAGATCAAAAAGCCGCTGTTCATCATTCAAGGCCAAAACGACCCGCGCGTCCCTGCCTCCGAGGCCCTGCAAATGCGCGACACCGTGCGCCGAAACGCCGTCCCCGTCTGGTTCCTGATGGCCGATGACGAGGGCCACGGGTTCGCCAAAAAGAAAAACATCGAGTTCCAGTTCTGTGCCACCGTCCAGTTCGTGCAGACATATTTACTCGGTGCAGGTGAGTCGCAGGATTAAAAGCCGCAGGATTAAAAGCCGTGGCAATAGGAGACGTGGCAATAAATTGCGCGGCTGTGGGTCAAGGACGCCTATTGTCCACCTTCGCGGGCAAAGAGTTTGAGGGCGCAGCAAGCAGCGCTCCTACAGTTCCAGTTCTATTCTTCGTCCACAAAGGTGGACAATAGGCGTCCGCACTCCACAGGGTAGGACTTCAGGCCCACGTTCTCCAAACTTCCCCCAACTCATGGTAAAATGGCTGTATGGCTTCGAGACGGACACTTATTGTAGGCGGGCTGGCGCTGACTCTGCTGGTCGTCGGGGGCGGGGCGGAGATCGGGAAGCGGGCGGTGCATGGGCATGGGCGCTGGCACAAAATCGCGTCGAGTCTGTATCATGCCGTCAAGGGGCAGGCTGTGCTGGCGGCGCTGCCGGCAGAGCGGGCGGATGGGCCGCTGGTGGTTTATACGGACACGCTCGGCAACGGATGGCAGGACTGGTCCTGGGGGACGAAAAACTTTGCAACGATAAGCCCTGTCCATTCCGGGAAGTACGCGATTTCGCTGGCTCCGAGCGGCAACCGGGGACTTTATCTGCATCACGACGCTACTAATACCGGCGGATACGGAGCGCTTTCGGCATTTGTCTACGGCGACATGACTGCGAGCGTGTGCCTGGTAGACAGCGGCGGGAATTGGGGCACGAAAGTACCCTTAAGCTGGTATGTGAGGCCGGACCCGGCGCATCTGCCGGGCTGGCATCTGCTGCGGGTTCCACTGACGGACTTGGGAGCGCCAGCGGGGGGCGAGACCATCACCGGAGTTATTTTTCAGCCCCAGCAGGACGCCGCGCAGCCGCTGGCGCTGGACGATGTGGCGCTGCTGCCGGATTTGTCGCTTCCTGCCGCGCCGATGACGGCGACAGTTGCGGTCATCGTCAGCATGAACGCTGGGCGGCATCCGATCTCCCCCTATATTTATGGCATGGCATTTGCGCCCGATGATTACTTAGCGGACTTGAAGCTTGGCGTCAATCGGTGGGGCGGCAACGACAAGTCGCGCTACAACTGGGTGCAAGGGAACGCCGACAATGCTGCACGGGACTGGGGGTTTCGGAACCGAAATGCGACCGATGCCTCCGTCCCGCCGGGTCCGTCGTCCGCCGCGGATAAGTTTGTGGCCGGGAACAACACGCGAGGTGCGGCGACTCTGCTGACCGTGCCGACGATTGGATGGGTCGCGAAAGACTCGGACAACAGCCATGAGTCGATGAATGTGCCGGACCCCGGCAAAACCGCTGGCTACGACCCGGCGGACAACCGAAATCGCACCAGCGTGAGGTCCGTCGCCCGCAAGAACGCGCCGTTCTCGGACGCGCCAAACTTGGCCGGCGGCGTGGTCTACCAGGACGAGTGGATCGCGCACCTCCAAAAGACGTTCGGCCCGGCCTCAAACGGGGGCGTTCGGTTTTACGCAATGGACAACGAGCCGGACCTCTGGGACTCGACGCACACAGACGTTCACCCGGCCCCCATGGGCTATGACGCCATGCTGTCCAACTTTCTGGACTATGGTACGGCGACCAAAGCCGTTGACCCGGCAGCATATGTCACCGGGCCGGTCTCCTGGGGCTGGACCGGCTACAATTACTCTGCTTTAGACCGGGGTGACGACAATTTCCATACGTTTGCCGACCGCAAAGCGCACGGCGGCGACCCGTTCCTGCTCTGGTTCTTGAAAGGGGTCCACGCGCACGATGCCCAGACGAAAACGCGAACTCTGGACATCTTGGATGTTCATTACTACCCGCAGGAAGCAAACGTTTATGGCCCGCAGGCCGACAAGGCGACACGCGCCCTGCGGGAGCGCTCGACCCGCTCGCTTTGGGACCCGGCTTATGCCGACGAGAGCTGGATTGCCCAGCCGATTGCGCTCATTCCTCGGCTGAAAACCTGGATCGCGGCAGGCTATCCTGGTACACGGATCGGGATCACCGAATGGTGCTTCGGGGCCGACAAAGACATCAGCGGCGGTATTGCCACGGCAGACGCACTGGGTGTCTTTGGCCGAGAAAATGTCTATCTGGCGAATTATTGGGCCTATCCCACGAAGAACGCCCCGGCGTATCTGGCGTTTAAGCTGTTCCGCAATGCCGACGGTCTGGGACACGGCTTCGGCGATGTTTCCTGTGCGGCGTCAAGCGCCGATCCTAATAAGCTTTCGTGCTACGCCGCGACCGACAGCCGTTCGGGCGACTTGACGCTGATTTTGGTCAACAAGATGCCGAAAGCGACCATCAACGCGCCGCTGACGCTGGGCGTGACGCCATCCGGCCCGGTGAAGATGTGGCGCGTGTCCGCCGATAATCCAAGCACGATTGCCGCTTTTCCAGCGTCGCCGCTGAAAAAGACACTGACCCTGCCGCCGCAGTCGGTAACTCTGGTACGGATCGGGATGCGGAAGTGATGTTGCCAAAAGACGAGAGTTGAAAACTCCGTGCTAGGTCGGGCGTCCTGCGGACGGAAGAAAAGCCAGCACTCGCTCGCATCTTCCACCCGAAGGATGCTTCTCCCAGCAAGGAGTTTCTAACTCCTCGTCCGATCTGCTGCCCGCTGGTTTTTCACTTAGCAATGAACTCACTTCTACAAAACAAGCCGCTGCCTGATACTGCGGAGGGAGAAGCCGGCCAAACCCACTCGCGGCTGCCGACGGCGGACGACTATGCTCGCGCCGTGCAGCGCCGAAATGGGCAGTTTCTCGCGGGCGGGGCCGTGCTGGCGGTGATTGTCGCGCTGGTCTTTGCCGGGCTGGGCAACATCTTTTTGCCGCTGGTGGTCCTGGCGGCGTTTGTGCTGCCGATCCTGCTGTGGCGGTTTCCCCGCATTGTTTTGTACCTCGTTCTTGCCTCCGTCTGCTTGTTCGAGCTGGCGCAGATGACCGGAGCGGACGGCACGGTCTATGCCGACTCACTGACCGACCGAATTCCCATCTTCTGGAACATCAACACGATTTTGCAGATTTACGGCCACACGGACTTTAAAGCCGTTCCGTTGAACCTGCTGGAAGTGCTGCTGCTCCTGGCCGGGCTATGTGCGCTGGTTCGGTCGGCTTACACCAAGACTGCCGACTTCCGGCCCGGCCCCCTCCTGTGGCCGATTGGAATTTACACGGCTTTTGTGCTGGCGGCCTGGGTCAATGGCATGGCGACTGGCGGCGACTTCAAGATCTCGCTTCAGGAGATCCGCTCGCAGCTTTACTTCGGGCTGGCCTACTTGCTGGCCTACAACATGATCCGTGACCGGAAACAGATGGACGCGGCGCTTTGGACCATCGTGCTGTGTATCGGCCTCAAAGGCATTTTGTACACACTTCGGCGCTATGTAACCCTCCACGGTCAGCCGCTGCCGGATCAGGGCGTCGGAAGCCACGAAGAAGCCTTCTTTTTTGACGTGTTCGTGGCGCTGCTGCTGGCCTTCTCGGTCTGCGGGACATTTCCGAAGATGCGGAATGTTATGCTGTTCCTGCTGCCGTTTGTCGTCCTGGGGAGCCTTGCGTGCAACCGGCGGGCGGCGACGGCGGCATTTGTCATCATTCTGCCGATACTGATTTTGGCCGCCTATCAGATGCTGCCGAAGCGGCGGCGACTTATCGGCCTGCTGTCGGCGGCAGGGGTCCTGGCGCTCGCCGGCTACTACGCGGCGTTCAAGAACAGCAACTCTATCCTGGCTCAGCCGGCCCGCGCGATCAGCTCGCAGTTCTCACCGGACCCACGCGATGCCTCGTCAAACGCCTACCGAGATGCCGAAAACGCCGATTTGATGGCGACAATCCACTCTGCTCCGCTCGGTTACGGTTACGGGAAAAAAATGCTTCATGCCGTGCCGATTGCCGACATCAGCGCCGAATATGAGTGGTGGGACATTATGACCCATAACCAGGTCTTGTGGGTTTGGATGCGCGTAGGGACGTTCGGGTTTCTCGCCTTCTGGATGATGGTTTCAGCGATATTAATCAACGCGGCGCGGACGGTACGAACCGAAAGCGCCGGCATGGAAGTCAAATCGCTGGCGGCTGCCGGGATGCTGATTGTTGGTTCGCTGATGATCTTCGGCCTGCTGGACCTGCAATTCTCGAACTTCCGGGATATGCTGTTTGTTGGTCTATGGAGCGGCATCATTGCCACTCTGCCAGGCCTGGATGCTGCGGCAAGGAAGACGCCATGAGCGAAACGCAAACCGATAAAGAGGGACAAGGAGAAGCGCAAAAGGCACGGATCGGGCGCAATGTTCTGGTGACGCTGGCGACTCAGCTTGTTTCCTGGGCCTTGACGTTTGCCGTGACGCTGTTTCTGCCGCGCTATGTCGGGGCCACTGGTCTTGGCAACCTTGCGCTTGCCGATTCCCTGGTCGTCATCTTCGGTGTGGTCGTGCCGCTCGGCACGTCTACCGTGCTGGTGCGGGAAATCGCGCGAAACCCGAACCGGGCCGGTGGCCTGCTTGCTGCCGCGCTGCTGCTGCGCTTTCCGCTCAGCATTTTCATGGGCGGCCTCGCGGTAGGGCTGACTGCGCTGCTGCATTACTCGGTCCTGGTGCAGCTCCTCGTCACCCTCGCCGCCGCCGGCATGGTGGTTGCCATGCTGAACGATGCCCTGGCATCCGCGCTGCAAGGGCAGGAAAACATGACCCGGCAGAGCGCGGCAGCGCTGGTCAACAAGTTTCTGTTCGCCGGTCTGACCATCGCGCTGATCTTCGGCCACGCGCCGCTGTGGGCACTGGCGTCGGTGACGCTCCTGACCGGCGCGGTCTCACTGGCGGTCAATGCATCGGCGTTCCGGTCTCTGCTGCCGACGCTGCGCCTGCCGTCAGTCCGTGAACTCCAAGCATTGGTGATCGCCGGAGTGCCGTTCATGGGCTGGACTGTGTTCCAAACGCTGTACAGCCGGACCGACCCGATCATTCTGCGTGTCGTGGCCGATGCAGCGACGGTGGGCTGGTACGCGGCAGCGTCGCGGCTGGTCGGGACCTCCCTGTTCCTACCGGCGGCAATCACGACGGCTGTGCTCCCGGCGCTGTCGCGGCTGCACGGCACGGACCCGGCAAGCTTCCGGCAGCTTGCGCGGCGGATGCTGGGGATTGTGATGCTGTGCGGCATTCCCATTGCGCTGCTCTTAATGCTGGTCCCGGACCGGCTTGTCGCCCTGCTGCATTACCCGCCAAGCTTTCAAAACTCGGTTCCCGTGCTGCGGGTCGGCGGCCTGGCGGTGCTGCTTTACTATGCCGCAATGGTGCTGGGAACGGCGGTGGTGGCGTCCGACGGACAGAACAAAATGGTGCGGGCGTCCCTGATTGCCACGCTTGTAAGCATTCCAGCGTGCTTTGCCGGGGCGTACTTCGGCGCGATTTTCTGGAAGAACGGCGCAACGGGGGCGATTGCAAGCGACGCCGCCGTGGAAGCGTTTCTTGTGCTCAGCTATCTGCGGATGCTGCCCGCGCAAACTTTGATCGGCGAGAACTTGGTCTTTTTGGGCCGCTGCGCTGCCGCCGCCCTGCCGATGGCGGCTTTCTTAGAGCTGATGTCCCGCAGCCAAGTCGGCGTCTGGATTCTGCTGCCCTGCGTCGCTATTTACGCCGTCATGTGCCTCATTTTGCGCTGCATCAGTACGCAGGACATTCTCATGGTCCGGCAGCTTCTTGCGAGGCGGGCGTAAGTTAAAGTCCCCCCAGCCCCCGTTATTGGGGGCTGGGGGAACGCTTATAAAAAAGGAACAAACTTGGCTGAAGTGTATGATTACCCTGCCGGATTTGACGATCCTGGCAACAAGAACGCCTGGTTCGGAGAGATTATCGGCAGCGGCAAGCGCGTGCTGGAAGTCGGCTGCGCGACCGGCTATGTGGGCGAGCATTTGGTCCGGCAGCAAAAGTGCCGCGTGGTCGGCATTGAATATATGCCGGAGCCGGCGGAGCGGGCGCGTGAGCGCGGCTGTTACGACGATGTTCTGGTCGGGGACATTCTGGACCCCGCGACAGTCGCGGGCCTCACGCGCGGCGGCTTCGACTTCGTGCTGTTCGGAGACGTTCTGGAACACCTCATTGCCCCGGAGAAAGCCCTGCAAAATATCGCGCCGCTGCTGGCCCCCGGCGGTCATGTTCTGATTTGCGTGCCGAGCATTATTCACTGGTCCCTGCGCTGGAAAATCCTGCGCGGCCGGTTTGAATATACCGACACAGGGCCGCTCGACCGGACCCATGTGCATTTCTTTACGCCCCAGACCGCCCGCGCTTTAGTCCGGCAGGAAGGGTTCCGCATCGTGAAAGAAGGCGGCGTCGTCTGGCTGCCGGGCGTCGCGTATCGTCTGCCGGCAAAAACGCGCCGTCGGCTGGAGCGGGCGTCTGCGAGGCTGAGTCCCAATCTAGTCTATGGGCAGGCGCTGCTGGATGTGGTACGGGAGACGGCATGACCCCACAAGCAGCAAGCGCTGAACTCGGCTTTTTCTTTGGCGGCAACTTTGACCCGGCGCTTGCCGGACGGATTGCGCGGGGCGAGCATCCGCGCGTCGAGTTTTTGGAGCTGATACACGAGCAGCCGATGCGCCTGCTGTCGTTCGGCGATGTTTCGGCGTCAAACGCACCGGGGGTTGCGCTGGCCCGGCGGGCGGGCGGTGCATACTGGGGACTGGCCGCGCTCGGCCGGCAGCAGCGCGGCCTGAGCTGTGCGCTGACGACCGGGGAAGATGTCGGCCTGCCGCTGGCCCTGGTGCAGAAGCTGACCGGCAACACGCTGCCGGTGTATATTATCACGCACGGCTCGTATCTCGGCTCACGCAAAGGCGGTTTTGCGCTGAGACTGCTGCGCGGGGCGTCCCATGTCCATTTTCTGTGCTTGTCGGAAACGCTGGCGCAGCGGTTAGTTGGTGTCCACCAAATCCCGAAGTCCCGTGTCCATAATATCGGCTACGGGGTGGATACGCGCTTTTTTCAGCCCGATCCCAGCATCGCTTCGCCCAATCTTGTCGTCAGCGCGGGCATGGCGAACCGGGACTACAAGACGCTCGCCGCGGCAATGACTGGGCTGGACGCGGAAGCGAAGATCGCGGCGGACAGCACTTGGTTCCGCAGTGATTTGGATATCTCCGGGCAGAGCCTGCCACCGAATGTCGAGGCCCGCTCTTACGGCAACTATGTCGGCCTGCGCCGTCTCTACGCTGAAGCCGCCTGCGTTGTCGTGCCGCTGTACGACGCCGTTCATGCCTGCGGCTATGCCGTAATCGCCGAAGCGATGGCGATGGGCAAGCCGGTCATCACGACGAAAATCGCCGGGCATTCAGACTATATTCTCGACGGTGAAACGGGTTTTTATGTCCCTCCCGGCGACGCTGGCGCTCTGCGCTCCCGCATCACTCAGCTTTTGGGCAATCCCGTGCTTGCAGCAGAGATGGGCCGGAACGCCCGGTGTTTGATCGAGGAGCGCTACACGCTGGAAGCCGCAAACCGCCGAATTTTAGCGGCGCTGACACCCCATGAAGCAGTTTCGGCGGCGCATGAAGTGATGTCCGTATGAGCCGATCCCTGCCGAAACTGCTGTCGGTGCTGCGCTCCGAGCTAGGCGTTCTGCCGTTTCGTTTATGGCTGGCGGACCGGCTGCTGGCGGGCTTGCCGGTCGGGGCAGGGGGACGGCTGCGGACACGCTTGTACCGGTTCGCGGGCCTCCACATCGGGCCGGGGACGCTGATTGCCGGACCTGTGCAGTTCGGTATGTCAGGCGACCCGCGCCGAAACTTTCACATCGGCGGGCGCTGCTTCCTGAACAGTCCGCTATTCATTGACGCGGCAGGATTGGTCACGCTCGGCGAACGGGTCTCGATCGGGCATCATGTCGTGATCGTGACTGCAAGCCACGCGGTCGGCTCGCCGCTGTTCCGGGCGGGAGAAGTGCAGGCGCTGCCGGTGGTGGTGGAAGACGGCGCATGGATCGCCGCTGGGGTGACGCTGCTGCCGGGCGTCACAGTCGGCGCGGGCGCAGTGGTTGCGGCGGGAGCCGTGGTCACGAAAGATGTCCCGCCAAACACGCTCGTCGGCGGCGTTCCTGCGAAGCTAATTCGAGATTTGGGTGAGCAATGAGCCAAACTCCTCTGTTCCTATCTGTCATCATCCCGACGTTTAACCGCAAAGATAGCCTGCAAAAGACGTTGGACGGTTTGGCGCGGCAGACCTATCCGGCAGAGCAGTTTGAGGTGGTGGTCGTCTCCGACGGCAGCACGGACGGCACCAACACGCTGCTGTCGCAATATGCCGAGACCGCGCCGTTTGCCGCGCGGGCTGTCTCCCAGCCGAACGGCGGCCCGGCCCGTGCTCGGAACAACGGAATTGAACACGCGCGGGGCGAAGTTGTCGTCTTTTTGGATGATGACGTGGAGCCGACGCCGGACTTTTTGGCCGTCCATGCCGCCCATCATACCGGCCAGGACAGCACGGTCGTGATTGGGCCGATGCTGCCGGACCCGGCGATGCTCTGGCAGGAGCCGGCCTGGATCGCGTGGGAACACGCCATGCTGGAAAAGCAATACACGGCCTGGCACACCGGCGAATGGGACCACTGTGGGCCGCATCACTTTTACTCCGGGAATGCGTCGGTGCGCCGGGAGCATCTCGCCGCCGTCGGCGGGTTTGACGAGCAGTTCCCGCGTCAGGAAGATGTCGAGCTTGCCGTGCGCTTGGAAAAGCAGCGCAGCGTTCGGTTCGTCTATGCACCGGAGGCGCGGGGGACGCACCGGCCCCAAAGACGCTTTGCATCCTGGCTTGCCGTGCCGTTTGCCTATGGCGGCCTGGACGTTGTCCGGGCGCGGCGCGGCGATACGTCGTGGGAGACGGTCCGGCATGGCTACCACGCCCGGAACCGCGCGACCCGTCTTCTGGCCCGCGCGGTCCTGGCGGCTCCGAGTTTAAGTCGTCCGCTGCGGGCGCTGCTGCTGCCGGCGGCGCAGGCCGCGTACCGTCTGCACCGGGCGGGGGCAGCCTTCGCCGCCCTCAGCGTCATTTACAATATACGGTATCTTGAAGGCGCACAGGCCGAGGTCGGCTCCCGCCGCGAGATGGCGCGTGTGCTGTTCGCGGCTGGCACAATTCCCCAGCCTGTGTTATAATTAGTAAGTATGGATACGCAAGATAACACTATAAGCGCGGCACTCAGGCAGGGGCAGCAGACGCTGACGCCGGAATACGTCGCTGCGTATGCCGACATCCCGGCCACGCCGCCGTCGGGCGGCGACTTCCACGATGCGTTTGTGCTGGACGCCGAGGCTGGGGACAAGAGTCCCGTGGCGGTGGTCATCGGCGATGTCGCCGGACATGGCCCGGAACAGGCTTTGCAGGCCGAGCATATGCGCGAGCTGCTCTCAGATTGCCTTTCGGTCGGCCTCACTCCCGCCCAAACCCTGTCCGCCGTCAATGCGATGATCGAGCCGGACCCGAACTTTGAGGGCTTCGGCACGGTCTTTGTCGGGATGCTGGAAGCCGGCACGGGCAAGCTGGTCTACGCCAGCGGCGGCCACGAACCGGCCTTGATTACGCCCGCCGACGCAGGCAGCCCCGACGTCGTACTGGAACTCGACGGCACCGGCCCGCCGGTCGGCGCGTTCCCGCCGTCCATGACCCGCTTCGAGCAGCACCAGACAGTCGTCCCGCCCGGCGGAACGCTCCTGCTGTACACCGACGGCGTTTCCGATGCTCGTCCTCCTCAGTCGCGTTTGGAATGGCTCGGCCTGCCGCGTATCAAAGCGTTTCTTGTCACGCTGGCCGCGCTCCCGCCCCGCCGCCTTGTCCTCCGCCTCCTGCGCCAAGTCGCCCTTTTCTGCCGGGGCCGCTTCTCCGACGATGTTGCCGTGATGGCGGTCCGGCGAAGCAGCAAGAAATCCTCTAAATAGTTCTTGACCGCAAGCGCATATCCTGAATGATCACGTCGGTTTTTGGGATGTTCCACAAAGTGAGCGGGATACCAAGCTCCGTCAAGTTGTGGCTAAGATCTGCCGTGAATGCTAAAGTCCGCGTCACGTCATCAGGCCCAATCCGTGTCGGTAAAGTCCAGACGACTGTTGGCTTTCCATAATGATCTCGCTTCTTGAGGTTGGATTGTCAGAACTTCATTCCCAGGCTTGCCGTGGCGTTGTAGTCAGGCGTCGCGGCTGTGGCCGCGGCCTGCTGGCGCTTACCGCTGAGGCTAAGGGAGAAGCGGTCGCCCAGGGTGTGGGTGAAGCCGACGGTGTAGGCGGTCACGAGGGGAACGGTGGAGTCGAGGCGGTTCTGCTGGGTCTGATAGCCGACAGAAAGCTGGGTGGCGGCGGAGAAGCGCAGGCCGAGGCTGGCATGGATCGTCTGCTCGACATCCGGCGTGTCGTAGGTGCGGGACCAGTCGCAGCCGCCGGAGAGGCCGAGAGCGCCGAACGTCGTTTCCAGGCCTAAGCCCCGGCGGGCGATGCGCTGCAAGGTATCACCGCCGTCGTCGGGATTCTGAGCATAGGTTCCCGTCAGCTTGATTGTCTTGAACGGGGTGAATGCGACCTGGGCAGTGCTGGTATCCAGCAAATCCTGTGCATTCGTGTCCGTGCTGGAGGCCAAACGGCTTTTGTAGGTGCCTGACAGCTCCAGCATCGAGAGGGGGCGCAGAGTGCCGCCGACGGTCGCTTCGGACGTGCCGAGCGTGTCCGGGGAACCGTCCGCCGACTTCTGGCGCAGGGAAAATCCGGCTTGAATCTGGACGTTTGGCTTTGGTGTGAGGGCAAGCGTCACCGACTGCTGATCGGTCGTCGCCGTGCCGAGTTTGGACTGGTTGGCGGATGCCGACACCGAATAGGTCTTGGCGGGCGTCAGGACAGTTTTGAGGCTGATCGCCTGACTGTCGCTTGCCGTGCCGGGCGGGTTTTGGCTGCTGTATCCGGCGCTGACATCCAGCGTTTTTGTCGCCTGTGAGTTAACAGAAAGCGCGGCGGTCTGGGTCGTGCCGCTGTTTTCGGTATCGGCTTCGGAGATATTTGCCGAGACTTTGGTTTTATCGCTTGGCGTGAGCGTCAGCGCCAGCGACGATTGGGTCTGGCTGCCGTCCGCCGCCGTTCCCGTCTGCGTCATCGGGTCGGAGCGGGAAAACGAAAGCTGGGCCTGGATCATTTTGGTCGGTGTGAGTGTGCTGCCGAGTGTCAGCACCTGCCGGCCCGCCTGAAAGCCGCCCGTACTTGTGTCCAGCCCGGCTCCAGCACGGGACAAGCCGAGCGAAAACTGCCCCCAGCGCCCCGCCGCTGCCGAGCCGCCGAGCGAAAGCCCGGTCCGGTCAGCGTGGCTGTCTGCTCCCGCCATTTGCGGCGTGTAGACGAAGCGCGACGAAAACCGGCTGCTCTGCCCGCCCCACCCGAAGCCCGCGCCAAGCGTCAGGCTGCCTGGTGCATCGGCGGCAGCTTTTCCGAGGGCATCCAGAGAAAAGTAGCCGCTTTGATTTCGCAGCAGGTCCACAGAAAGGGGAATGGTCTGCCCGCTGCCGCTGCGCTGCGATTGTCCGGGAACTAGAGTATAGGTGACGGAGACGGCGGAGTTTGCGGGAATGCTGCGCGTAAACGTGACTGCCCCCGCCGCGCTGTCCAGTGCATAATCAATGCCGCGAAGCTGGGTCTGCCCATTGACCAAAACCGACTCGGTGCCGGCTTCTATGCTGTTCCAGTGCAGGGCAAAGGGGCCGGGCGTGCCGCTCCCGACAAAGATGTCCTGCACCGGCGGCGTGTCCGCTCGGCAGATGGCAGCAGTGCAAGTGCAAAAGATGCAGGCAAGAAGAAAAAGTGCGGCGGGAACGCGCATGAGCTGAGCCTCCATTATGTTTGGAGTGCTGGTGAGAGGAAAAGTTTCATGAAATAAGAAGCCCCCCAGCCCCCAATAATGGGGGCTGGGGGGCTTCTTACGCGCGCCCTACATAATAAGTGTTGTCGCCGGTCTTCCGCACCGTGTAGTTCGCCGTGCCTGCCATGTCGTCAAGAGGCTTGGCAGGGTCGGTGCCGGAGAAATCGGCGCTCACAGGCTGGGTCGGAGCCGAAGAAACATCCACAATCACGGTTGCGCCGTAGTGGGCGGCGACGGCCTGCATCCCGTCCAAAAAGTTTGTATTGACTGGGGCAGCCACGTCTGGGTCAGCGGTGCCGAACGGCGTGAAGACCGCTTCCAACCCATTTGCCTGCCCCGCCGTGTCGGGCTTGTACTCGGCCAGCAGGTTCAGCGTGCTGCCCGCAGGCGGCGCGTCCACCGGTGCAATCGGGATTTGCAGGCCTTGATGGTTGGTCAGATGCTGCCCAGAAACCGCCGGGGTCGCATCAGCGAGATGTGACGGGTCAGTGATCTGCTCGGTGGCCGTGATGACATACGCACTCACGGTCGCGCTAGGCACATTCGATGGCAGGTGCAGGTTGAACTGATGGAAGCTTGTACCGGGCTTCATGTCCACGCTCTGCACTAGCCCCGTCACCGATGGCCCATTCAGTGTGGGAATAACGCTGCCGCCTTCCTGCCCCGATGTGCCGGGATGGGTCAGCAGAACGCCGCCGACAACGACAATCGCAAGCGCCGCCAGGACGCCGCCGGTGGCCCGCTGGCGGGCGGGCGGCACCAGCCAGCCGAGCCAGCCTGAACGGCTTGTCGCCGCAACGCGCTGCTCCTGCTGGGCGGTCGCCCGCTCCATGATTCTGGCCCGGAGGCCCGACGGTGCTTCCACTTCCTCACCTGCCGGCTGCTCTAAAAGCGAATAGACCGCTGAAAACTCAGCATAATCCGACCGTGCTGCCGGGTCGGCCTCAAAGTGCTGTTCCAGCGCCTGCCTCAGTGCAGGCGTCAAGGTTCCCTCGGCGTAGTCCGAATAAAGTTCCTGCGCTCGTTCCATTTTCATAACGTTCGTCCTCATCGCCCCTCGGCAATGACTATGGGAAATCACAATCTGAAAAAATTGTGAATTTTGGTTTTTTTTGCAGGCAGAAGCCTGTCTGCGTATGCGACGGCGTTACGAGTTGAAAAGTTCCCGAATGCCGGAAAGTTTTTCTTTGAGGGCCAGACGCGCCCGGTTCAGGCGGCTTTTCACCGTGCCGATGGGCAAGTCCATGATCTCAGCAATCTCCTCATACGACTTTTGCTGGGTGTGGTACAAAGTCACCATTGCCCGCTGATACTCCGGCAGGTCGCCGACAGCTTTTTGGAGGATCAGCGCCCGCTCGGATTCTTCCAGCACGGCTTCGGGGGTAGGGGAGGGGTCTTCGATCTGGCGGGCGACGCTGGACTCGCCCAGCTCTAAATACTCATCCAGCGATGTCTGCGGGTGGGACTTGGCCTTCTTGCGCTCATCTAAGAAGACATTGGTAGTGATCCGAAACAGCCAGGTGGAGAACGACGAGTCGCCCCGGAACGTCCCGATGGCGTTGAAGACGCGCAGAAACGCATCCTGGGCGACGTCGTTGGCGTCGTCGTAGTTGCCGGTCAAGCGGTACGCGAAGTTGTAGACTTGCTTTTCGTACTTGCGGACCAGGTCGTTAAACGCGCCCAAATCGCCGCGCTTGCAGCGCTCGATCAGCGCCCGCTCTTCGGCGGAGACAGCCGCCTTTGGCCGGGGTTGGCGCATCGCCGCATCATCCATTATTGTCCCTCGCGGCTGCGGTCATCGCCATTTCTGTCATGGCTGTCTTCGGCATAGTTCTCTTGTTGGCACTCATTAAGCGCTATTTTACCCATTTTTCGCCTGATTTGGACACAGCGGTTTCTTGCCATATGCTTCCCGCTGAGTAAAGACGGGGGCCGAATGTGCCGATAAAAAATCATCCGTGAAAACCATGCCTTCCCCTGCTTCGACAATCTTTGCTCCTGCCCCGGCCGCCGCGCTGACGTTCAGCGACGTAGGCCGGATTTTGTCGTTTGATGCCGAAGCCGAGCGGCTGTTCCACTGCCGGGCCGGGGACGTGCTTGGGGAAAACATTTGGTCGCTGCTGCCGCTCTTCCCGCGCGGGCTGCTTGCGGAAACGACCGGGCAGGCAGCCGGACAATTTCTGCGCCTAGACGCCTGCCCGCGCGACGGTTCCCGTGTTCCGGTAGATTTGGTGCTGTCCCGCGTTGCGCTCGCCGCAGAGACCCTCTGGAGCGGCGTCCTGCTGGTGCGAAGCCGGTTTCATCCTGAACAGGAGGCCCTGCGGCGGTCGGAAGAAGCGCACCGGGTCCTCTTCGAGCGGGCGCTGATTGGAATTTTTCAGTCGTCTCCGGACGGTCATTTCCTGCGGGTGAACGCCGCGCTCGCTCAAATTTACGACTATGATACTCCCGAAGCGCTGGTGGCCCAGCGTGTGGACGTGACCCGTGACTTATACGTTGACCCGTCCCGGCGGGCGGAGTTCCAGCGCCTCTTGGAACTGGGAGAAACCGTCACGGACTTTGAAGCGCAGGTGCGGCGGCGCGACGGCACGCTTTTGTGGGTTTCGGAAAATGCGCGGGCCGTCCGCACTTCCGATGGCGTCCTGCTGCACTACGAAGGTACGGTGCAGGATATCTCCGCCCGCCGCCGCACGGCGGACGCTTTGCGGGAAAGCGAAGAACAGCTTCGCACGATCTTCGAGGCCGCCGCAGTTGGAATTGCTCGCGTGGACATGAACGGCCGCCTGTCCCGAACCAACTCGGCGCTTCAACATATGCTCGGCTTCGCTGCCGAAGAGCTGCATGGAACGGCATTCGCCCGGTTGACTCACCCGGACGACGCCCCTGCCAACCTTCAGCTTCAATGGGACTTGCAGGAAGGGCTGCGCGACGGCTACCAGGTCGAAAAGCGCTATTCCTGCGCCGACGGCAGCCCGCTGTGGGCAAACCTGACGATGTCGCTGGTGCGAGACAGCGCGGGCTGCCCGCTTTTCGCGATTGCCGTAGTAGAGGATATCACGCAGAGCCGGCAGGCTCAGCAAAAGATTTTGGCCCTGAACCAGCACCTGGAAGAGCGCGTCGAGCACATCGCCGCCCTGCACCAGATAGACCTCGCGATCATGTCCAGCCCGGATGTTGGTGCCACGCTTTCTCTCGTCCTGGAACAAGTGCGGACACAGCTCGGCGTTGACGCCGCCGCCGTCTTGACCTGTGACCCGTTGACCGAGGACCTGTGTTACGCCGCCACCGCCGGGATGCAGCAGTCAACAGCTCAATTCAGCCCGGCAGCGGCGCAGGCGGTCGGATTCGGGCCGGCGGGCCGGGCGGCGCGTCAGCGGGAAACGGTCGAGCTGTCTAATCTGACCTGGACCCCGGAAGTCTTCGCCGATGTCCCGCTGCTGGCGTCAGAACACTTCGCCGCGTACTGGGCTGTGCCTCTGGTCGCCAAAGGCACGCTCAAAGGCGTCCTGGAAGTCTTTCACCGCTCTGCGCTGCTGCCGGATACGGGCTGGCGGGAGCGTCTGGACATCCTCGCCGGGCAGGCCGCAATCGCGATTGACAGCGCGGCCATGTTCCAGGACATTCAGCGCTCGCACCAGGAACTGATGGAGGCATACGACGCGACCATTGAAGGATGGGGCCGGGCCTTAGACCTGCGTGACCAGGAGACCGAAGGCCATTCCCGCCGCGTCACCGATCTGTCCGAGCGCCTGGCGCTGACGTTAGGGCTGACCGAGGCCGCGCTTGTCCCGATCCGCCGGGGGGCGCTGCTGCACGACATTGGCAAGATGGGCGTCCCTGACCGTATTCTCCTCAAAACCGACAACCTGACTCCGACCGAATGGCGGGTCATGCGCCGGCACCCGCAGGATGCTTACGATATGCTCTCGCCGATTGCGTTTCTGCGCCCCGCGCTCGAAATCCCCTACTGCCACCACGAGAAGTGGGATGGTACTGGCTACCCGCGCGGCCTGCGCGGCGAGGAAATCCCGCTGGCCGCCCGCCTGTTCGCGGTTGTAGACGTCTGGGACGCCCTGCGCTCCGACCGCCCCTACCGGGCATCCTGGCCCGAAGCCAGAGTCCTGGACCACATCCGCTCCCTGTCCGGCACGCATTTCGACCCCCACATCGTCATCGTCTTTTTGGAGATGATGACCGGCGCTGCATCCGCTGCGCCCTCTGAACCCGATGGCGACGGCGGCCTGCTTCCCCTGCTTCTTGCGGCCTAGGAACGAACCGGGGTGGGTTCCGGGTACAATCTCAACCATGCAGACTGCCGCCTCTGTTGTCTCTGTCTATGCTGTATTAGTCGGCATGGGCGGGTTTGCCGGCTACCGCGCGGCAAAAAGTCTGCCGTCGCTCATCGCGGGCAGCGTTAGTTTCTTGGTGCTGCTTGTCGCCGCGCATAGTATGAGAACCGGCCAATCTTGGGGCCTGCCGGCGGCACTCGCCCTGACGCTGTTTCTGCTGGTCTTCTTTAGCCTGCGCTATCTCAAAAGCAGTCCCCGTGCGTTCATGCCGGGCGGGCTGATGGCGATTTTGAGCCTGCTTACTCTTGCAGGAATTCTACTGACGAAAAAATAAATTTTATTTTTGTGCTTCCCCGCAAAAATGCGAGACTCTGCATGAATTCTGCTGTATAATAGCGGCGTAAGCAAATCCAAATCTCACGGACCGAGTGACCACGAACCACGGAAGGAATTCGCCATGTTGCCCTCAGCGCACCCCCTGCTCCCAACCACGCCATTCTCCCTTCTCGCCTGCTTTCTGCGTGACGATGACGGTGCAACTCTCGTCGAATATGTCCTGCTCGTGGCGCTTATTGGCGTCGTCTGTGCGGGGGCTGTTGCCTTGCTCGGCACCAGCACAAACACCAAGCTGAACTCGGCGGCGACGTCGCTTCAGTAACCTCCACTCAATTCTCACATCGTTCTCGGTAAGACTTTTTTGCTCTTATCCCCAGGGAGGGGAACATCCATGACCACCGTATTTACTTCCACATTTTCGGCTGTCCGCCGCTTTTGGGCTGACGACGAGGGCGCAACCCTGGTCGAGTATGTCCTGCTGGTGGCTTTAATTGGGGCTGTCTGTGTAGGTGCTGTGACACTTTTGGGTACCAACACCAACACGAAGCTGAACGCCGCCGCTGCGACCTTGCACTAACGATGGGCGCTCCCATACTGGGCTTTGCTCTTGTGCTGCTTTTGTTGGCAGGGTCCGTTTGCGACATCCAGACCCGCCGCGTTCCGAACATCTTGACTGCTGCCGGAGTGCTGGCGGGTCTGGCAGGCCATGCCTGCTTCGGCGGCCTATCGGGACTGCTCTGGTCGCTGGAAGGGACCGCCGCCGTCCTGCCGCTGCTGCTGTTGTACGCCGCCCGTGTGTTCGGTGCCGGCGATATCAAGCTATTGATGGCGGTCGGCGCACTGATGGGGCCGGTGTTCTTGCTCTGGACCCTGCTCGGCGCGGTCTTCGCCGCCGGCCTGCTGGCCTTTGCGCTTCTTATTCGCCGGGGCCGGTTTACGCTGCCGGCTCCGGCAAAAGCACAGCGAATGCCGTTTGCGCCGGCGGTCGCTGCCGGCGCGGCGTTTGCCTTCGCGCATCTGCATCCACGGTTATGAGACAGAAACAGAAAACTGCACAGCGGGGCGCGGCCCTGGTTGAGTTTGCGCTGGTCAGCAGCCTGCTGTTTTTGATCCTGTTCGGCATCATTGAAGTGGGTTTGCTGCTCGGCGATCAGGCCCAGGTCGGAGCCGCCGCACGGGAAGCCGCCCGTGCGGCGTCTCTCGGCAATACGATTGAAAGCGCGGAAACCAGTGGGGTAAATGCCGGAACCGGCATTCAGCTCACAGCATCCAGCGTGTATTTAGAGAAAAGCCTGAATAGCGGCACGACTTGGACCCCGCTCGGCGATACGGCTACCGGCACGAACGACGCTATTACGGGCAGTTTGGTCCGGGCCACAGTGTCCTATAACCATCCGCTGGTGACAACGCTGATTTTTTCCGGCAGTACCCGGCTTTTGGTAGCGAAACTGGTTATGCAGCGGGAGTAAATAACGGCGAAGAGCGCGGCAAGGAGCAGGACCATAATTACGACCTTTCCTGTACCCGCGCAGGCGGCTACTGAGCGCTTCACCCCACAGCGCAGGAGTTTACTCCCGCGCCGTTTAGTTCAACAGCGCGGTGCAACTCTGCCGCTCGTGATTTTTCTGCTGACCGGCCTTTTGGGCGCGGCGTCGCTCGCGATTGATCTGCGGCTGATGGGGCTGGCAAGGCAGCGGGCGCAGGCGGTCGCTGACGCCGCCGCGCTGGCCGGAGCCGCTAGCCCGAACGCGCCGGCAGCGGCGGCAGGAGCGGTCATTGCCGCGAATAATGGATCGGGGTCTGTGTTCACAAGCACGGCTGTCACGGCGAGTTCCAATGGCTCGGTTGCCGTGTCGGGAACAGTCAATGCCCCGCTGTCGTTCGCCCCGGCGGTCGGTTACACGCCGCGCGGAAGCGACGGCTCGGCCGGTACGCTGACTGTCTCGGCTTCCGCCACGGCGGCGATGCTCAGCGCGTGCGGTCTGCCGGCGGGAATGCCGGTCGTGCCGTTCGGCCTCATCGGCGATGATCCGGCCAACACGGACCCGGCAGTCGCGCAGGTGTCGGCACTGCTGGCCGGCACGAAAAAGCTGATGCCGGGCATCTATCAAGCGGCAGCCACCCAGGTCATGCTGCGGCTCAATCTGTGGGACCCAACGGGAAAACTTACTGTGGCCGGCAGCTTTGACCCGCTGATGGTCAGTGGGATTGGGGCAGGCTACCAAAGCACAATCCTGCACCTGTCGGATCAGCCGCTGGCAGCCACTCAGACCCTTGCGACCACAGCGCTTGCTTATGACAACACAGCCCTGACACGGGCCGGGATCTCGGCGCGGCTGGCAGCAAGCAACACGCAGTTTACGCACCAGTCGGCGACGTATGACGCCTGGTTCAATGGGCATCAGGAGCAGACCGACGCGCACTTGATGCTGGTTCCCGTGATCAGCCAGGCGATGAAGAACAAGCCGGGGCCTGTCTCGATACTCGCGTTCGCGACATTTTTCATTAGCCAGCCCGCGACCGACGGCACCAACGCGATTGTCTATGGGCGGTTTCTGGGCCTTTCCGTGCCGGGCGCGGCGGCGAGCGTCTGCGCGAACGCCGGGACTGTAACGCCGCCGCGCCTGACGCAATGATGATTAAGAGAATGATTAAGAGAGTGCTATGCAAATCGCGCCGCTCCGAACCGGGGCTAAAACAACTGGAACTAAGCCACAGGCACTGCGGCAAAAACCGCAGTGGGGAGCGTTCCTGCCCGCCCTCGCTGCCGGGCTGGCGGCAGCGACGCTGGCATTTCTGCTGGTGCGAAGCCGCGTACCGGCGGACACCGCGCCGCCGGCAATTTCGGTCGTGGTCGCCGCACGCGATCTTCCGGCCCGGAACCCGGCTAACCCCGGCGCTTCTGATCCTGCGCCCCCTGCCGCCGAACGACATTCCCGAAGGCGCGGCGAAGACGCCTGCCGTGTTTGCAGGCAAAATTACGACGGAGCCGATTGCCGCCGGCAGCGCCGTCACCGACAGCGCGGTCACCGCCCCCAGCGCCGCCCTCGGCATGGCGTTTTCCCTGCCGCCGACGCTGCGGGCAGTCACGGTCGCCACCGACCCTGCTGACGGCGGCGCGGATCTGTTTGTCCGGCCTGAAGACCATGTGGACATCCTCGCCACTGACGAGCCGGGCGGCGGCCCGGCTTCGGCGCGAACCGTGCTGCAAAACGTCCGGCTGCTGGCAGTCGGCGGGAACACGTCCTCCGATCCCCCGCCGTCGGCCTCTTCCTCGGCGTCCGGTGCAGCCCATGTCACCGTCGCGGTCACGCCCGCGCAGGCGCAGATGCTGGTGCTGGCTGCCGCGCGGGGTCATTTACACCTGGCGCTGCGGGCCATCGGCGACGGCAGCGAAACGCCGATCCCGGTCCTGCCCGCGCCGGCTCCGACCGAACCCGTCCGGCGCGTGCCGCCGCGCCCGCATCCGGCCCCTTTTCCAGAGCGTGTGCCGAAGATGATGCCGCTGCCGCCATTGCCTGTCGTGCTGCCGCGCCCGGCTGCCGCGCCGCCTGCGCCGGTCTCGATTGTCATTATCAAAGGCACCGTCAGCCAGACGGTGACGGTGGCGCCATGAAAACACTTCTCTTGAAATCGCTTCTCTTGAAATCGCTTTTCCTGCTGTGCGCGTTTCTGATCGCGCTGGCTGTCCCTCCGGTTCAGGCCCAGGAACTCCAGAAAACGCTGCGGGTCGGGCAGTCCGACGTGTATGTCTTCGACCGGATGACCACAGCGGCGGTCGGCAGTCCGCTGGTGGCCGACATCGTGCCGCTGTCGTCGCGGCGGCTTCTGGTGAATGCGAAGAATTTGGGCCAGACCACGCTGTTTGTCTGCGACCATGCCGGGACTCACCGCCTGCGGCTGTCGGTCGTGTCGGCTCCGGTTGATCTGCGCCCGGCGGCGTCCGCCTTGCAGTCGGCTGTCGGCCTGCCGGGAGTGACGGCCCGCGCCCTCGGCGATACCGTGTTTTTGGAAGGCAGCGTCTCAAGCGCCGTCGCCTGGCAGCGAGCCGGCGCGATTGCCGGGGTCTACGCCCCCAAAATCAAGAACCTGCTCACGGTCGCGCCCGACACCGCAGCGGCGGTTTCCCTCGCCCAGACTTACGCCGCACTTCTCGCGCCGGCGCTGTCTCCGCTCGGCATTGCGGTGCAGGTCGTCGGCGACAAGACCATTGCCCTGTCGGGCCGGTACAGCCGCGCCGTACCCGGCGCGTCCGAAGGCACGTCCGATTGGCCCGCGCCGCAGGCACGGCGCAGCACCGGCAAGCGCAAGGCGGCCACGGATGCCGGCGACGATGCGCCCGATCCTGAGATTGGTCCGTCAGAAGATGTCGCCGCCGGCAAAGAGGCGGGGAAAGCCGCCGGCAAAAAATCGGTGTCCGCAGCCGTGGCGTCGGACCCGCTGGACCACCTTGTTCAGTCCCTGCCGCCGGACCTCAAAGTGATCAACCTGCTCAATCTCGGCTCCGGCCCGGCCCGTCAAATCTTGGTCCGCGCCAAAATCATCGATATTGACCGGATTGCGTCCAAAAGCCTCGGCATAGACTGGGGGACCGGCGGCGTCTCGGCTGCACGCGGCGGCGGCACTTACACGTTCCAGTCTCAGCCGATTTTGTTCGGCCAGACTGCCGCTAATTATGCAAGTTTCAGCCCGCTCGGCGGCGGCAGCCTGAACCGCATCTCGCCGCTGGCCGCCCAGCTTTCCGCGCTGATCTCCGAAAACAAGGCACGGGTACTATCCGAGCCAAGTCTCATCGTCCTTGACGGCTGCGAGGGCAGCATTCTGGTCGGCGGCGAAATCCCGATCCCCGTGGCCCAGTCCAGCAGCGGCACGAGCGGCCTGAGCGCGTCGGTTGCGATTGAATACAAGCCTTACGGGGTTCGCCTGCTCGTCGGCGCGGCGCTGGTCGGCGACAAGACAATCCAGATGACCGTGACCCCGGAAGTCAGCGAACTGGACTACGGGGCAGGATTGCAGCTTTCCGGCTTCTCGGTCCCGGCCCTCACGGTCCGGCGAGCCACGTCCACGCTGCAAATGGCGGACCGCGAAACTTTAGTCATCGGCGGGCTGTACCGCAGCACGGAGTCGCGCCAGGTGAACAAAATCCCGCTGCTCAGCCAAATCCCGGTGCTGGGCGAGTTTTTCAAAAATACGACGACGCGCAAGGAAGAAAGCGAGCTGCTGATTTTGATCCAGCCGGAGATTGTCACGCCGGCGACCGCCGGGGCGTACCCCCCGCCGCCCGGCAGCCTGGAAAACCCGCCGGTCCCGCGTCCCGATGTCAGCCGCACGGACTTCGACAAAGACTTCCCGGAGCTTCAGCACGGCGGCGGGGACAAAGAAAAGCCCGGCCCGCCGGTCAGCCTGCCGGGACCAACGCCATGACTATTCGCGTACTGATTGCCGAACACAACAAAGAACGCCGGGAGCAGATGCGAGCTGCACTGGCTGGCGACGGCGCCATTGAAGCCGCCGGAGCGGCGCGGGACGGGGCGGAAGCCCTGCGCCTGGCGCATGCTCTGCGCCCCAACATCGTTCTGCTGGCCGAAGACCTGCCGCCGACGGATGGCTTTGCGGCGGCGGAAAGGCTGGCGGCGTTCGGGCTGCCGCTGGAGACAATTCTGGTCTGCGCCGAAAGCTCCGACTCGGACCTGCGCCGGGCGATGCGGGCCGGGGCTAGAGAAGTCGTCTGCCGGACCGCCGGGCCGTCCGAGCTGCGGGCAGCCGTGCAGTCGGTCCATGCCGAACACCTGCGGCGGCGCAGCGCGTCGCCTGCCGAAGCAAGCCCGGCGCCGGGAAAAGCCATCGCAGTCAGCGGCGCCAAAGGCGGCATCGGCAAAACGACGCTCGCTGTCAATCTCGCCGCCGCACTGGCTGCCGAGACTGGTGAGCCGACTGTTTTAGTGGATCTGTACACGCAGTTCGGCGACGCCGCGCTGCTCCTCAACATATTTCCACGCCGCACATTGGCGGATTTAGTGCAGGTGGATTCAGCCGACCTCGACGCCGCGCTTGTTGAAGACCATTTGGAGCGGCATCCCTGCGGCCTCAAACTGCTGGCCGGCGCGTCCGCCCCGCTGCCGCTCGACGCGCTTGCGCCGGACCTCCTGGAACATCTGCTTCAACTGCTGCGCTGCGACTACGCTTATGTTGTGCTGGACGTGCCGCCGGTGCTGACCGAGACTACCCGCCGGGCGCTGGCGGAGGCCGACCGGGTGCTGCTGGTCGCCAACTTGTTTGACCTGACGACGCTGGCGGACACGCGGCTCTGGCTGGAAGCCGTGCAGACGGACACCGTGCAGATTGTTCTGAACCGCGTCTCGCCGTCGAACAAGCTTCAGATGCCGGACATCGCGCGGACGCTGGGCCGGGCGATTGACTTTCTGATCCCAAACGACGGCAAATTAGTCCCGGCGTCGGTCAACAGCGGCGTCCCGTTTACACTGTCGCATCCCGGCAGCAAAGCCGCGTGCAGCGTGTACGCGCTGGCGAGGAGTTTGCATGGCCCTCGCCCCTGATCTATCGGAGTGGAAACGCCGGGTCCATGCCCGGCTGCTGTCGGAAGCGGACGCTTCGCGTCTCAGCCGCCTGCCCCGCGCTGCCCTGTCTGAGCAGGTGACGGCGGCGGCCTCGCGGCTGCTGGAAGCCGAGAGTGCGGCGCTAACCGGGCGGCAGCGGGAAAGCTTGGTGCAGTCGGTCCTGCATGAGCTGGTCGGTTTGGGGCCGCTGGAGCCGCTGCTGGAAGACGAAAGCGTGACGGAAATCATGGTCAACGGCCCGGCGCAGGTGTATGTCGAGCGTTTCGGTCGGCTGACGCGGACGGAAATCTGCTTTGACGACGAAGCACATCTGCGCCGGATTATCGAGCGCATTCTCGCGCCGCTGGGCCGACGCGCCGATGAATCGTCGCCAATGGCGGACGCTCGGCTTGCGGACGGCAGCCGAATAAATATTATCCTGCCTCCGCTGTCGGTGCGCGGGCCGATCCTGACCATCCGAAAGTTTGCCCGGACGCCGCTTCTGATCTCGGATTTAGTCCGGCTCGGCACACTCACCGAAGACGCTGCCGGCTTTCTGCGCGGGTGTGTGGAAAAGCGGCTGAACATTCTCGTCTCCGGCGGCACGGGCAGCGGCAAGACGACGACGCTGAACGCGCTGTCGTCGTTTATTGGAGCCGACGAGCGGATCGTGACAATTGAAGATGCCGCCGAATTGCAGCTTCAGCAGGCCCATGTCGTAACACTGGAAAGCCGCCCGCCGAACCTGGAAGGGCACGGAGAGATCACCATCCGGCAGCTGGTCCGAAACGCCCTGCGAATGCGTCCCGACCGTCTCCTGCTCGGCGAAGTTCGGGGCGGCGAAGCGCTGGATTTGCTGCAAGCGCTGAACACCGGCCACGACGGCTCGCTGTCTACCATTCATGCGAACAGTCCGCGCGATGCGTTGTCCCGGCTGGAAACGCTGACGCTGATGGCAGGGGCCGACCTGCCGCTGCGGGCGGTCCGGGAGCAGGTGGCATCGGCGGTGCAGGTTGTCGTTCAGCAGCAGCGGCTTTCAGACGGCCGCCGCCGGGTGACATGCGTGTCGGAAGTCGCTGGGATTGCGGAGGGCAGCACCGCCGTTACCGACTTGTTCCGCTGGGAGCCGGATTTGGAAAGGCTGGTGCCGGTATGAACCCCTTACTTGCCTCCGTCCTGAGCTTCGTTGCCGTATCCGGGCTGGTCTACGCGCTGACTCGATCCCGTCAGCGCTCGGCGATGCAGGCGCGTTTGGAGCACATCACGGGACAATTCACGTTCGCCCCGCCGCCTGCCGCCGTGAACGCCGAGGGAGGCGGACTACGGCCTGACGTGCTGCCGACGGTGACACACTGGCTTTCGGAGCAGGAATGGGAGCCGCGCCTGCGGCTGGCGATGCTGCAAGCCGACCTGCGCCTGCGTCCCGCCGAATGGGTCGCGCTGTGCGCCTGCGCGGCCATAGCCTGCTTTCTGCTGGGGCTGACGGCGCTGCATGGGCTGGGGGCCGCGCTGCTTCTTGGGGGGCTGGGGGCGGCCGTGCCGCAGGGTATTTTGCAATCCCGGCGGCAGGCACGCCGCCGCCGGTTTGACTTGCAGCTTCCTGATGCCCTGATGCTGCTGACGTCTGCGCTCCGGGCCGGATACTCGTTTTCGCTGGCGATGCAGACGGTCGCCGAAGAGCTGCCGCCGCCGCTGTCGGTCGAATTTGCCTGGGCATCCGGCGAAGTCAAGCTGGGTGTCCCGCTTGACCTTGCGCTGGGCCGGGTGCTGAACCGGACGCAGTCGCCCGATTTGGATTTGGTCGTGACGGCGATTTTGATCCAGCTTCCGCTCGGCGGCAATCTCGCGGAAGTCTTGGACGCCATCGCCGAGACGATCCGCGAGCGGGTGCGGATCACCGGCGAAGTGCAGACTCTGACCGCCGAGGGGCGGTTATCGGCGGGCATTTTGATCGTCCTCGCCCCGGCGCTCGCGCTGTTGCTGTCTCTGCACAGCCCGGACTACTTCCAGCCGCTGCTGCAAAGTCCGTTCGGTCACCTGCTGATCGGCGGTGCGATTGCCGGCCAGATCGTTGGCGCTCTTGTGATCCGGCGCATGGTAACACTGGAAGTTTAGAGGCGGCGTAGTCAGGAACCGGCACTGGAAGTGCCGGTCTACTTTGGAACGAAAGTCGAAGCGACTGCGGATTAGTCTCTACTTGCGCTTCTTATCTTCAGTCGCTTCGACTCTCACTCAACAGTAGGCTGGCACTTCCAGTGCCGGCTTCTAATCTTTAACAATCATGCTCATCCTAATCCTTCTTTTCGCGTTTCTCGCGGGCGTACTCGTGGCGCTCGCGGTCATCAATCTGCTTAACGCCGAGCGGCGGACACTGACGGCGCGGCTGGCGGCGCTGCCCCGGCGGCAGGAGGACGCGCGGCGGTCGCTGGCGGAAGAACAACTGGAAGGCGGCTGGCGAAAGCGGTTCTGGCTGCCATTCCGAACACGACTGGCGGCGTGGGGCCTGCGCCTGACCCCGGCGGGCGCGTCGGCTCGACTGCGAGGCCTTCTCCCGAGGGCAGGTAATCCGAAGCTCGGCGTCGGTGAATTTGCTGGCCTGCGTGTGCTGTCCGGGGCACTGGGGGGGTGTGTGGCCCTGTCGCTGTGCATTTTGCTGCCGTCGCTCTCGCCTGGCCTGCGCTTCTTTATGCTGCTGCTAGGGCTGACGACCGGGCTAACCGTGCCGGACACGCTGCTTCAGCAGGCCGTCCGGCGGCGCGAGGCGCTCATCCGGCGGGCGCTGCCGGAAGTCATTGACTTGCTGGTGGTCAGCGTCGAAGCGGGCCTCAGCCTCGACGGGGCGATGGCGAAAGTCACCGAGAAGATGACCGGGCCGCTGGTGGAGGAGATGGCGCGGGCGCGGTCGGAAACACTGGTTGGGAAGACGCGGGCGCAGGCTCTGAAAGACATGGCGGCGCGGCTGGAGATGCGCGAGATCAAGACGTTTGTGGCGGCGCTCGCACAGGCGGAGGGCTTCGGAACTTCCATCGTGCGCGTTTTACGGGCGCAAAGTGTCATGGCCCGCGCGGCCAAAGTGCAGGCGGTCCGCGAGCAGGCCGCGCGTCTGCCGGTGACGCTGCTGTTTCCGCTGGTCTTTTTCATCTTTCCAGCAGTATTTATGGTTCTGCTCGGCCCCAGTCTCATTCGTCTGATGACGGCGCTCGGCGGCGGCAACTGAGCAAGAGTAGAATTCAGCAAGTGAATGTGCCAAAATAGGCCCTGTGAGCAAATTGAGAGAAGTACGGACGAAAGAAGTACGGGCGCGGGGCGCAAAGCCGCAGGACCCGGAAGCCCGCCGAGTGCGGGTCAAGACGGCGGTGCGGGAACTGGAAAAGATCGGCGCGGCGTTTTCCGTCGCCGATGTCGCCGAGCGGGCAGGGGTCTCGCGGGCCACGATCTACCGCTCGCAGGACCTGCGCGACCTAATCGGCGCGAAGGGCGACGGCCCGCGCACGGTAGACGCTGTTCTGCATGAGAAAATCTGTGCCCGGCACGACACGCAAAAGGCTAAAGTGCGCGACTTGCGGCGTCAGCTCGCTGAGCTTGAGGCAAGCTGGGACGAGATGCGGGAACGGGCCAAAACCGCTGAAACCAAGCTAACGGCTGCCGAGCGGCGGATCGAGCTGCAAGCCTCCCAAATGCGCGGCGGGACCGGCGGGGCCTTGGAAGCGGTCGCGGCCCGGCTTGGCCCGGAAGAGCGCCGCCGCGCCCGGCGCGTCCTGGCCCGCGCCCTGCACCCGGACTTGTTCGCCCAGGACGCGGCGGCTTATGCGCTGGCGACGGAGCTTCTGAAGACGCTGAACGCGCTGGCGGAGTGAGTCGATTGAGTGATGTGTCATAAGTTTTTGTAAACGGGCGATTAAAATCGCGGCAACAAGTGCACAAAGTCCGCCTTCGCGGACTAATACGGATGTTCTTATCCTAACCTGCGAAGGCGGACTTTGTGCACTTGTTGCCGCGATTTCAATCGTCCTAGAAACTTGTGAAGCACTGCTGAAGCAGGAAAAGCGAGCAGCGCTGCCGAACAGCCGCCCATGCCTGACCTTTTAGTCCCTCTGTATTCCCTGCCGCCCCGCGAAGAGGGCGCGGCAAGCGTTCTCGGCGCGGGGATACTTCTGCGTCGTCCGAACCCGTTTGAGCTGACCCCGGTGCGCGAGTTTATCCAGACCCACTTCTCGGCGGGCTGGGCCGATGAGACCACTGTGACCCTGTCGCGTCAGCCGGTGACAAGTCTGATCGCGATTTCCGGCAAAACGATTGTCGGGTTCGCGGCCTATGACTCCACCCGCAAAGCGTTCTTCGGCCCGACCGGCGTTGACCCGATCTATCGAGGACGCGGCATCGGCAAGGCGCTCTTGATCGAGTCCCTCTGGGGCCTGCACGACCTCGGCTATGCGTATGCGATCATCGGAGCCGCCGGCCCGGTCGAGTTCTACCAGAAGTCCGTCAGCGCCACCGTCATCCCGAACAGCGTGCCGGGCGTCTACGCCAACCTCCTGCGCTGACTTCCCCGTACTTTTTGTACCTTCGGTTGCACCTTAGCAAAACTCATTGAAGCGAAGTCTCTTGATTAGATGCTGCGTCATCTCGTGAACTAGAGCCGCACTGCGATCTGCCCGCTGTTGGTGTAGGTCTAAGGAACAGACAATGAACATAGTGGATCGCATGAAGGCGTATTATACTGAACATCCGAATGCTGCTGAACATCTGCCGCCGCCAGCCTCGCTTGCGGTCGTCGTTGCAGCGGAGACTAAACTCGGATTTGCTCTTCCTAGTGAGTTGCGCGAACTTTATCTGACACTGGCGAATGGTGGCTTCGGACCGAACATCATTGGCCTTGAAGGTGGGATGGCCGACAGCATGGGGATGCACCTACCTGAACTCTGTAGGTTTGACAACTCGGAAGACTCTCCTCAGTTCTGGCCGTCGCGTCTTCTTCCATTTGCTGAGGACGGGTGCGGAAGTTTCTCCTGTGCGGATTGTTCTAAGCCTGAAACACCCGTAATTGGGTTTGATCCAAACGCTTACAACTCTGACGAGGGAACACCCTGGTCGGACGTGTTCTTTGCAGAAAAGGCTTCTTTTGCTGAGTGGTTTGAGGATTGGTTAGAGTATCCGTATTGACAAGACAATCGGCTTATAAGGTGCAGCAACTTCGAAGTGATAGAAGACACCTTTTACTTTAGTTCCCAGCTTATGAACATCCAAACCGCGACGCAGAATTATGAAGCCTGGCTGGGGGAGCGGACGACGCTTGTTCAGACTGATTTAGACTTCAAGCACCGGCAGATGGCGACCGGCGTGTTCCCGTTTCTGCGCTCGACGTTTTACCGCTGGGCGCAGCGCTTCCCCGCCCTCTGCCCGGAGCTTGCCGAGGCGCCGGTCCTGCTGGCGGTCGGGGATCTGCATGTGGAAAACTTCGGCACCTGGCGTGATACCGAAGGACGCTTGATCTGGGGTGTCAACGATTTCGACGAGGCGCATCAAATGCCCTACACGGTTGACCTGGTCCGGCTGGCGGTCAGTGCGACTTTGACGGGCAGCTTGTCCCGCAAAAGCGGCCCGGCCTGCGAGGCGATTTTGGACGGCTACGAAGCGGGCCTCAAAGCGGGCGGAAAGCCGTTTGTTTTGGCCGAAGACAACGTCTGGCTGCGCGGCTTTGCCGAGAAGAATTTGGGCGATCCGGGCGAGTTTTGGAAGAAGATGGCCGCTCTCCCGAAAGCGGAAAATGAAGTTCCTCTGAGCGCCCTTGAAGGGATCGCGCACACTCTGCCCCGCCCGCAGCCGCCCTACCATGCGGTCAGCCGGAGGGCCGGGCTGGGCAGTTTGGGACATCAGCGGTTTATCGGGCTGGCGGACTGGAACGGCGGGCAGGTCGCCCGCGAGGCCAAAGCGCTCGTGCCGTCGGCCTGGCTCTGGGCGGAAAAGAAGTCGGGGCCGCTGGAGATTTTGTACCAGGCCATGCTGAGTCAAGCCGTCCGCTGCCGCGACCCATATGTGGAGCTGCGGGGCGAGTGGATTCTGCGGCGTCTGGCCCCGGACTGCTCGCGCATTTCTTTGACGGCCCTGCCGGACGCCAAAGACGAGCTGCGCCTGCTGCGGGCGATGGGCTGGGAAACGGCGAATATCCATCTCGGCAGCCCGGCAGCAATGAAAGCCGTCCGGCATCACCTGGATAAGCAATCGAAGAACTGGCTCCCGGCGGCGGCGGACGCGATGATGGAGGCGACGGAGCGGGATTGGAAGGCTTGGGCGCAAACCGATGGTAAGGCAAGCGACAAGAGCGCAAGTCTGGCAAAGAACTCCGAATAATTTCGCGTCGGCGACGCCTAAATCCGCGCTTTGGCATGGTTTCTGCACAGTAGGACTACGGGAAGTTTTTACTTTTTGAGCTGCCTGCGCTGAGGAACACATCATGAGCGTCTCGAACCCGACTGCAAACCAAACCGATTTTGCCCACGCTGATTTTCCGGCAGAACCGATCGCCCGTGTCCGCACCTCCCCCGCCGATGCCGCCCTGCGACGCGCCCTTGATGTTCTCCTCGCCGCCGCCGCTCTGCTCCTCCTCTTTCCTCTCCTGCTTGTCATCGCCCTCCTCATCCGCCTCGACAGCCCCGGACCCGTCCTCTTCATCCAGACCCGCGTCGGCAAACACGGCCGCTCCTTCCCCGTCTTCAAGTTCCGCTCCATGTTCACCGATGCCGAAGAGCGCCTCGCCTCTGTCCTGGACAGCAATGAGCGCTCCGGCCCGGTCTTCAAGATGCGCCATGACCCGCGCATCACGCGCATCGGGCGTCCTCTGCGGCGCTGCTCTTTGGACGAAGTGCCTCAGCTTCTGAACGTCTTGCGTGGGGAGATGTCTCTGGTGGGTCCGCGTCCTGCCCTGCCGCGTGAGGTGGCTTTGTACACGCCGGCGCAGGAGGGTCGTTTGCTGGTGACACCGGGTTTGACGGGTCTGTGGCAGGTCTCGGGTCGTGCGACCTTGTCGTTCGAGCAGTCAGTGGCTTTGGACTTGGAGTATGTGCGTCGTCAGTCTGTTGGGCTGAACGTGGTGCTGATCCTGCGGACGATCCCCGCCGTCCTCACCGGACACGGCGCGTACTAATTCGCCATTTGCACGAAAAAGCCGCCGGCAGATGCCGGCGGCTTTTTTGTGTTACAGCAACGTCCCAATATAGTTAATCTGACCCTCGTGGTAGGACATGTTCCAGAGCGGCATGAGAAAGACCTGGGCAAGAGTCAGCGTCCGCCAAGGCAGAGGAATGACATCGCTAAGGTTTGCATCCGCTGCCTCGCGCACTGCCCCTGCCAGATGCGCCGTGCCGCCGCGCAGGGCTTCCATCGCGTCATCAAATGTCTCCAGTGCTGCAACCTGCCGCCCGGACATCACCGGCCGCTCGCCGGACCAGACGCCCGTTTCCACAACCTGCGCGAACAGCTCATTGATGACGGCGCACTCAGCAATCTGGCTGAGCGCAGATCGGCCTTTGTCCTGCGGCTTCCAGTCGCGCTTGTCTTCCGGCAGGGTCAGCGCGGCTTGGATAAGATCGCTCGCACTTTTTTCAATCGCAGACGCGGCGTATTCTTGAATGGTCACGATATGTCTCTCCTAGAGCAAGTTCCTCTTGACGACGGTTCCCGCCGGTGAGTCACCGACCGTGTAGCCCTGCGCTTCGATCTCGGCCCGGAGGGCGTCGGAGCGGGCGAAGTCTTTGGCACGGCGGGCGTCGTCGCGCGACGATTTAAGCGCCAGGATTGACACCGGCAGCCCGACGCCCTCACCTGAGGCTGATGGGACCGTCGCGCGGGACCGAGCTTCGATGTCCAGGCCCAGCACCGAGTCGAACTCGCGCCACAGTCGGTACGACTTCGCTTCATGCAGAGCGGCGACCGCACGGGGCAGGTTCAGGTCATCGGAAATGGCATCAAACACTGTCTGCTTTGCCGCTAAGTATTGCTGGTCCGATAAGCCGTCGTCTTCGCCGATCCTCGCCCGCAGCTCGTAGATCTTGCCCAGCGCTTTGGTCGCGGCGTGAAGTGAGTCCCACGTTTCCACATTGAACGCAAGCTCCGAGCGGTAATGCGCCGTCAGGCACAAATAGCGGTAGGCGAGGGGATCGAAGCCTTCGTTAATCAGCCGCTGGACGGTCAAGAAGCCGCCGCCGGACTTCGACATCTTGCCGCCCTGTACAGTCAAAAACGCTCCGTGAACCCAGAACCGGGCGAACTGCCGGTCGGTCGCGCACTCGCTTTGGGCGATCTCGTTGGTGTGATGCACCGGGATATGGTCAATCCCGCCGCAGTGGATGTCCAGCGTCTGGCCGAGATACTTCATGCTCATCGCCGAGCATTCGATGTGCCAGCCGGGGTAGCCTTCGCCCCACGGCGACGGCCATTTCATAATGTGCGCGGGTTTGTTGGTGAACCACAAGATAAAGTCGGCGGGGTGACGCTTGCCGATGTCTACATTGACTTCTTCCCGTGCCCCGGTCCGCTGTCCGCCTAAATTGAGTCCCGCCAGCTTGCCGTAATCACTGTTTTTGGCTGTATCAAAGTAGACACCTTCCCCGGTCTCGTAGGTGAAACCCTGCGCCTCCAGCCGCTCAATCAGCGCGATCATCTCGGCGATATGATCGGTTGCACGGGGGGTGACTTGGGGCCGAATAATGTTCAGCTTGGCAGCATCGGCGAAGAACGCTTCTTCGTAGAATTTGGCGATTTCCCAGGGTGACTTCTGCTCGCGCTCGGCGGCGGTCGCCATCTTGTCTTCCCCGGCGTCCGAGTCCGACGTCATGTGGCCGACATCGGTGACATTCATCACATGGTCAATCTGCCAGCCGTGCATCTGGATCGCCCGGTGCAGCAAGTCCTCAAAAAGAAACGTCCGCAGGTTGCCGATGTGCGCGTAGTTGTAGACGGTTGGGCCGCAGCAGTACATCCGCACCGTGCTGCCGCCGTCGGCAGGCGTAAAGACTTCTTTCGTGCGCGTGAGCGTATTATGTAAAACCAGGGGTGTCATGGGTCTATTATAGCACATCGGCGTCTGCCTGTACCGGCAAAAAAGAGCCGCCGCATCGGCTGATGCGGCGGCTCTGTTTGCAAAATTAGTTGACTTCACCGACCGGGATATGCCCTAGCTCAACACCATTGCTGGTCAAGAGTTGATCAATATGCTGCGCCAACTCAGGATTGGCATCTTTCATGCCTTCAAGTATATTGAGCGGAGAGTATCCTGTTTGAGACCATCGCTCAGGAACAACGCTCTGCATCTGTGCCAACAGATCGGCAGCACTTGCGGAGCCAACCCGTGCAAGCTCACGAGCCACATCCAATGCCTGCCAGGGGTCAAGGCCAGGATCAGTCGCTAACTCTCGCCATACCGGCAGAACGTCAGGATCACGCATTGAGAACAATGCCTTAGTCGCGAATTGAGAACTTGCGACCTTTGGGTCATGCAGCACCGTCTGCCGAAGGCTTTCCGCGATTGCGTGCAAATGTTGCGTGTTTCTCGCCGTGATGGTGATTGGCAGTAAGAAGGTTTGATCATCTACGGTTTTCTCGCCCGACGTGTCATCCCAGGTATAAGTCAAGTGAGAGGATAAGATCAGGCGGTATTGGCCTGGTATGGGCGGTTGGAACTTCCGACTGACAACGACATATCCCTCTTCCTGACCATCCGGCTCAACCTCTGTGCCATCCACGCTTATGCCCCCTGCCGGTGGCTTTGAGTCAGCAAGAGCCGACACGGAACGGCCCGATGCGTCGCGAAGTTTCATGTTCAGCCAGGGTTCTTTGTTCTTACCCATGTAAACATTTACTGTTCGGTTTTCAGTGTTGATGAACTTGTATTTAACGACTATCGGCTCGCCCAAGCCGACGCTCGGTTTCGCGGCGGTGAACTCGATAAGGAGTGGACGCGGTGCATCAGCGTATGTAGGTTTTATGGCGTAGTTGCAGCTTGTGATGCACAAAGCCATCAATGCCAGAATTGGATGTTTCATTGTGTAACTGTTGTCCTTTCAAGGAAGCGGTTGTAACAAAGAGGTTGAACCATCTTTTGTCACCGTGAACGAGTAACCAGTTGGCGATGCGTTGTCTACAACAACCGCATCCGTGATAGTGAACGGCCCAGAGTTCCCAGGTATTTGTTGTTCGGTTCCGGTCTGCATTGTGGCTGGATCGTTGAACTTGTAATTCTGGGTCAAATTGAAACTGTTTGCCACATACTTTTGAACGAAACATTGGGTAATCGGGGCTTGCCCGTTTCCCCAACTATGGGAGTCAGTGATGCCGTCGGTAGAACTTGCGGTAACACTGACACTATCCTTGTGAAAGTCGGGTGCCCAGTTGAATGGAGCTGGAGGATTGTAATATGCAACACCATTAATAGTGATGGAAGGACTGGAAGGCGCGTCCACGTTCTCGTGAATTGTCTCGCCGGAGAGGTCCGACATGACGCCGGATGTGGAACTCCATTTATAGTAGAACTGTAGTTCTCCAGCGGTTATAAGCACTGATGTAGGAGGAGCCGTGTTTGGAAAGTAGACGCGGCGGAAGTTGTACGGCTGTGCGTGGATAGTAGCGCTGTAGCTGTCAAAGCGAACGGTTGCATCCGCCCCGTTGTGCATATAGGCCGCCGCATTGGAGCCAATCTTGAAAGTGTGGGTGAGGTTGAAGGAACCGCCAGATTTAATTGTCTGATGCTGAATGGGAGTTGTGATAGGCGTTCCACAAACCTGATCCGGGCCATTTGGGGTCGAAACAACATAAGGCTGGTCACCAAAAGCATCGTCGAAGGTTCCGGTTGCCAGGCTGCCATCTCCGTTGAGGCCATTTTGATCAAGGGACACTGACTCGATGACCATGACCGAGGGGGGGGGCGGGGTCGCTTCCGGTCCATTTGCCGTTCACAGTCACGGTGACGGTCATGTTCGTTGTCGTCCCGCCCGGTAAGTCGAAGCCGGATGACCAGGTTTTAGTATTCTTGACGGTGTTTGTCCCGGTTGCGGAGTCGCTGAAAGTTTGGCCGGAAGGGGGCGCAGGGTCAAACGGAGTGGTGGTTTCAGTCCCGGTGGCGGTGTAGGTCAACTGCCATTGAGCCTGAGCAGGCACGGGGAAGAGTGTCACCGCAAGGCAGGCGAGACTAAGCGTGGGAACCGTTCCTGTGAGCAAGCGTGGGAGGTGAGCCAGCGTGGGAGGTGAGCCAGCGTGGGAGGTGAGCCAGCGTGGGAGGTGAGCCAGCGTGGGAGGCCAGGGGGCGCGGGAGGCCAGGGGGCGGGTTCAGGTCTGAAAAGGGATGTCATGGACGTTCTTTCCTTTCCGGGTCGCGAGGCTTCAACTTCGGCTGTCCTACAATCGTAACATATAATACAAACTCTGTCAAGGGGAACGCAGAAATCTTTTTGGGACGACGGGCAGGGGAAAGGAAGAAGGGCAGGGGCAGAGCTTGCCCCTACAAAAACAGGCTGTCTTTCGACGGGAACAGGTAAGCTACGCCCGGAACCAAGCGTGTGAGGCGGCCGGCAGTGCCAGATGCGGGTTGGTCCTGCTGTGGATGCCGTCCGCCGTCAGTGTGTACATCTGGCCCGGCGTCAGCGGCGTGGTCGTCAGCAGCACGGTTTTGTGGTCCGCTTTCAGCCGCGCTCTCAGAATGCGCCCGCCGTTGTCCAGTGCATAATTTTGAGCTTGCTGAGCGCTCTGCGGGTCTACCGGCTGGCTGTACGTCACCGTGACGGTCTTGCGGGACGCGGCGGCTTGCCGGACAGTGGGAACTGCGTCGCCGAGCAGGCCGTAGACTTGAAGCTGGTTTGAGAACGTAGACAGATACACTTTGCCGTTGATGATGGTCGGGGCACAAAACTTCGCGAACATGCCGATGTCGTCGCGGCCTGCGTTCATTTTGGAGTCCCAAATCTCGTGCGTCAAATCCGACGCATCATAAGCCCGAAGCACTCCCGGCACGGTTTCCCAGTTGGCGTTGGCGTCGTAGGGGGCGGACGACCAGACAATCCCGGTTCCCGCTTTGTTTCCGTTCGCCGATACCGACAAGAATGCGCCGGGCATCCCGTCCGGCACGGCGACGGCGCTGACCGACGCCGGGGTCGGGTTCAGCTTGCCGCCATCGAGCTTAAATGCCATGAGATGCGCGAATTCGGGCCAGATATAAACCTGTGAGCCGCTCGGCCCGTTCCAGTAGACCGCCGACCCGTGGCAGTTGCCGCGCGTGATCTGGAACGACTGAACGATCTGGCTGTCGCTTGTGCTTTGGTAATGCCCCATCTTGTTGATTTGGGTTAGATACAGCCAGCCGTTCTTTCCTCCGCCGAGCAGAAGATTAGTATTTGGGATGAGCAGGGGGCCGGATGCGCCGGTATCCTGATCGTTGTCGCTCAGCGCCGCCTGGTCGAAGGGCGTGAAGTAGTCCTGCACTGCCAGGCCGCCGGGCTTTGCCGAAAGGCGCAGAATGCTGTCGCCGTAGTCGGGGCCGCCCTTGTCAGCGTCAAAGGTTCCGTTGCCGACCATCGCATAAATGTTGCCGTAAGGGTCGGAGGCCATGCCCATGCCGGCCTGCCAGATTGCGCCTTCGTCTCCGTTCGGCGTTAAGTTAAAAACGCACGTCTGGGCCAGCGTTTTGGCGTCATAGCCTAAAATCCAGCCGTGAAACGGCGGGCTATCGGCATGGGAGCCGAACGCAAGATAGACCGTGCCGTTCGCGAGCAGCAGGGCAGGGCGCTGAAGCTGCTTGACGGGATCAAATGCGATCTGTCCGCCCGCGCTTGCCATGCCGGTTCCGGGAACGCTCGCTTTGATCTCGACAGGGCTGCCCGGCTTCTCCGCGCCGGTCGTAATGTCAAGCGCATGCAGCCGCTGGACATACGTCCCATGTTCTTTGGTCTTGGCTTCCACAAAAATCGTGTTTGTGCTTGGGTCAATCACCGGCGTGCTCGTGATGCCGATCTCTACTCGCATATCGGTCCACTTGGTCGTGTAGACTTCGGCAGCAGGCACCGACGGCCCTAAGTTGACTTTCCATAGCGGCGTCGCGCTCAAATCATCGGCGTCAAACGCATACACGCTGTTGTGAGCCGTCGCCAGATACACGACGTTGTGCAGCCCCTTGTTCGGCACCCGCACATTCTGCACATACAGCGGCTGGGCGTACAGGTAGCCGTCTACACTGATCGTCCCCAGCTTACCAAAGGTCTTCGGGCTGACGCTTGCCGTGTTCAGCAGCGTCTCTTGCAGGTTGTCGCCCGTGCGGGAATTATCGTTGTGCTGCGTCAGTACCGCCAGCGGCTTCGCCTGTGCGCTTCCTGCGGCGCTGACGCAGGCAAGCCCAACGAAAGCAATTTGTGCCGACAAAGATCGTCGTGTCATAGTCATTGGTATTTCTAAAGATCAAGTGATCGGTCCGAGCAAAATAGGGACGAGGAGTTGGAAACTCCTCGCTAGGCAAGGCGTCTCTCAGACGAAAGATTAGCAATGCTAGGCTTTATCTTTCGTCCGGCAGGACGCTTGACCTAGCGAGGAGTTTTCAACTCCTCGTCTGCTGCTCCTTCATCAAACTTCCGCCAGTATTGCCTTGCGCCGCTCGTCAAACTCTTCCTGCGTGATGATGTCCTCAGCCCGCAGCTCTTTTAGGTCATTCAATCGCTCTTTAAGTGTCCGGGTTCCCGTCGGCACAGCAACCGCCGCCGCGCCGTTTGGGATGACGGCGGGAACGGCGGACGTTTCCCCTCCGGCTCCCCCAGGATTGGAAGCTAGGGAGCCTCCACCCGCATAGTTGATTTCTTCCAAGTAGTTCGTCAGCACCAAGTAATACGCATTGTAGAACGCCGGGAGCCAGGCCGATTTCTGGACAAGCGCATGGGCGACAAGCCGGTCGCCGAGCGCCTTGCCGCCGATGTCGCGCAGGCGCTCGTCAATCGCGGCGGCGATCTGGGCCTGCATTCGGCGGTCGTCGCAGAGCTTTTGAACAATGTCGCGGGCTTCTAAGGGCGGGCGGTCCGGGCTGCCGGCCTCGGCCTTGAACCCGGCAATCGGCGTTTCCACCGTGTTGAAGCCGCCCAAAGCGTCCGACTTCGGCATTCCAAAGCGGTCTACATAGTTTGCGACAAAGCGAAGCTGGGTGCGGGTGCCGACGCTCGTGTATCGCGATTCTTTCTCTTCCGAGATCACGCCCGATGCCCAGCCGATCACAAAGGTCCGCCAGGCGGCTTTTTGGTCCTCGGCGGACGGCGGCGAGATACGCACCCACTCCTGAACATCGGTGCGTGTGTGGATCGGGTTTGCCGCCGCGCCCTGGGACTTCACCTGGTCATACGCGTACCGATAGGAGTCCATCCCTTGAAGCAGCCGCAACGGGAAAGCCGCGCGTTCATGCAGAAACAGCACCTGGTCCGATTCATTGGAGTTCGTGATCTGCTGGTCTTTGACGTTCTGCACGGATTCCATCAGCATCGAGCCGAATCGCTGCTCGTTCTCGGAGCGCGGGGCCGCGCCGTGCAGGACCCCGACAATGGTCTGCTCTTTGTTCATGTTGTGCGTGTAGTTCGGCGCGTTCTCCTGCAAATGCAGGAAGGGCCGGGACAGCGCGACCACCCGGCGCAAGGTCTGCACGGTCCGGTCGGTGTCTAAGCCATACTTGGCGTAGAATTTGTCCAAGACGCTTTCCTCGGCGACCGGCTGGAAGACGGCTTTGGCATGGTCTAAGATGACATCGCTCAGGCGCGACAATTCGCCGTCTTTGATGCCCCAAATATCGCCGCGCGTGCCGAGCGTTTCGAGAATATCCGTGACCAGATTATTGACGACAGTGCTTGACGGGTCCTGCGCGTTGCCGACATAGAATTGGTAACGCTCGTCAATGTCGCCCCCGACATAGCGGTCTTGCCCGGTGTTCGGGTCGGTCTCGCGCCGTCCAGGGTTAAACAAGACTTCGCCGTTGACATCTACGGGTTCCTGAACGGCGTGGCGCTCGGCCCGCTCAAACCTCGCCCGCAGCGAATCCATGCGCTCGACATAGCGGTCCATATCCGCCCGCAGCGCCCCGACCGTCTCGATCATGCGGGTGTAAAACACCGCTGCCGCGCCGGCTGCCCGGAAGTCTAGCGCCTCGGCATCATAGCGCCGGGCGGCGGCGAGATAGAGGTCCTTCTGCTCGTCAATCTCGCGGCGCTTGGCGGTCGCAATGAGGCTCAGCATGAAGTCGCTGGATAGCCTATTGACGGCGGTCAGCGCATCATCACGCTGTTTAGCGATCAGAAACGCGCTGCCCTTCAAATCGTCCTGCTGCTTTTCTAATTGGGTCAGGTAGCCGCGAAACCGATCCACCATCATGTCCAAAGATGCCGCCGCGACGGAATGCCGGTGGTTCGGATCGTTCACCCGGGCCGAAACCCAGTCCCGCAGCGCCTTGTCTTTAGCCCGAATGGCTGCCGCCAAGTTCTGCTGTATTTGGAACACTGACTCGCCTAAGTTGGTCCGGCGCTTGGCAAGCAAATCCGGGTTCGGGTCGGTGTCGGCGACTTTGGCTTCCGACTCTTTCTGCCGGGCGGTCAGGTAGCCGACGACATTTCCGTGGCCGGGGTAAGCGGTTGCATACTGCCGGTCTACCGCCTGCCAGTAGGTTAAGGCGCTGTCCCGCAGCGTCTCGCCCGTCTCCGAGTTGCCGAGCAGCACCTGCCGCTGCACGGCTTCGGGTGTCATGCCGAGGCGTCCCAGCTCCTGGTCGGTAAACGCGCCGACATTAACCGTCCGCTCCAGCGGCGTGGTCCAGCGCCGGACAATATCGCCTGCCAATCTGTTGGAGCAGGCCGCCATGACCTTGTCCTTTGGGAACTGAATGGCAGATAATCCAAAGCCGAGATAATTTTGCGGGCAGCCCAGCCCGTCCGACGTAATCAAGAACTGGTCGAAGTTGTTGCGGTTAGACTTCTTCTGCCGCTGGAACTCGGACGTGAGATCTAAAAAGATCGAATGTCCGATCATCTCCACCAAGTCTTTGACCGAGTCTAATTGAGCGGCAGGCGATGACGTATCCGCAAGGTAAGTATAGCGGAACGGCGGGTCGGCGTCCTCCATCGGTGGAATGTCCGCCTGGTACTGGGCCGTGAACGTCGTCGTTGGGTCCGTGTAGTGGTTCAACTCTAGCAGCGCGGCATACGCATTGGGTCGGTTGTCCACGGCCACAGCTTCCGAGTTCGGCGGGATCGAGAACATGCCGACCGTTTCGAGCATCCGCTGGTTCTTGAACTTATTTCGGACCGTGTAAGCCAGATCCAGAAACATCCCCGATCCCGTGCCACCCAAGAGGGACCCGACAATATAGACCGTGATGCCTTCGCCGACTTGCAGCCCATTCCGAATGGCGGTTTCCTTCGACGAGTCCTTCGTGATCTGAAGCATCTGCTCTTCCAGTCGCCGGGCGATCTGGTTGTAGTTCCAGAAGTACGCCAGCCGCCCTCTCGCCCGGACTGCGCCTGCGCCCTGGTCAATGTCGCCGGTGAGCACACGCGGGTCGAGCCAGTTCCGCAAGTGCGGATGCTCCCGAAGATTCTTTCTTAACGAATCTACGCCATGCACTGATGTATGTATCTTGTCGGCGTTATCTAAGTTCACTTCGTCGTCATAGTCCGGGTTCTTGCCGAAGATCGCTTGATCGGTGTCGAGCAGCAGAAACGACACAATCGGCAGCTTGTCGAGCGCCCCGTACTTGTCCACGAGCCGCTTGCGGATGTCGAGCATGATCTGATGCCCGGTCCCGCCGACCCCAATAATCAGCGACCGCGAGATGCCCCGCAGCCGCCCATCCTCCGCCTGCGGCCCCGTCGTAGACGCCGCCCCCGCAGGCGTGCCGTTTGTTCCGTTTGTGGTTGGTTGTGTATTATCTGCCATAGTATTTTTGTGATTGAAAGTGTAAGATTGTCGGGCGCTTTGTGACCCCATCAATAAGACCACGCCATGAATGGCACGGCTGCACAGCGCAGACGCCAGGAAGTACTGCTTCTGCACTGGCAGACCCGGAGGGCGCGGGACTGAGAACGTCTTGAATTGTCTTGTTCTTAACTTTTGTTCTTAACCCCGCGAAGCGGGTGTTTTGTGGCGTCCGCGCCGTGTAGCCGTGTGTTTTAACACATGGTTTTTATATCCGAAGCCGCATGGCCTGCGGTTCTTCGGCTGGCCGCACCGGCTGGCTGAGAAGCGTGTCTACTTCGGCGCGGGCAATGGTGACGGCGTTGGCTTCTAAGGCGACCCGGTGAATGCTGGCCGCAAGGCCCGACAATTCCGGCGCGGACTGGCGGCCGCCGATCTGGAGGGCGGTCAGGCTGGTCCGCAGGGCTTTGATCTGTTCGTTGACTTCGTCCCGCAGGGCGCGGTTCCGGCGCAGAAGCAGCAGCGTCTTGGCGGCGGTATCCGCCCGGCGCAGCAGGGACTCGGCCCGGCGGCGCTGGCTTGCGGCAATCACAGGGTCGATCTCGCCCTGTGCGTTCTCAATTTGTGTCTGCGCTTCGACGCGAAGGGCTGCCGGATCATCCGAGACGACGATCTGCTCCGGCGGCAAGGCTTCCACCGCTGTCGCAAGCGCCGTGATCGCGTCCCGGACTTCTCGGTTTGCCGTCTCGTCTTTAATGTCCGGCAGACTGATGACGGAGAGTGCCAAGTCAAGGTAGTGCTGCCGCAGGGCGTCCCCGGCCTGCTGCCGCATGGTCTGCACTTCATACTTTGAAAGGGGCTGGGGCAGCCGCTGCCGGATTTTCGGCGACCGCACCAAGCGGTACAAAGATACGCCGAAAAACAGCAGCGCCCCCAGCCCCAGCACCAGGGCAATCGCTATGGCGCCTCCCAGCCAAAGCAAAGACGCGCCCGCCGCCAGGCTGATGCTGATCATTCCCGGCCCACTCGGCCTCAGTCCATCCGCTTCTGGCTGTATCGAAGCAGTGCTTCTGTCCAAACACACCTGCCGCGAAATCTGCTCGCCTAGATCGTTCGGGTAAAGGTTCATATCTTTACACTGTCTTCGCTACGCCGTCTTGCGGCGGTTTAAGATCACGACCAAGAATGCGCCGATGGCGATGGCTTCAATGCCGATGCCGATGGCGCGGGTTTCCTCGCTTTGCAGGAACAGGTACCACGCCAGGCCGCAGAACGCGAGAATGCCGATGAGGAGCGCAATCCGGGCCGCCGCGCCGGGGTCGGAGCGCTTGTTGACGGAGCGGCTGATCATGTAGACGACGAACGGCAGAAAGAACAGGGCGACGATGAGGCCGACGCCCAGCACAATATACTTGACGATAGGATTGGGCGACTCAAATTCCAGCAGCGTGTTCCCGGCCGGGTAGCGGGCAAAGCCGCCGGTGGACGATGTCACCTCAAAATGGTACTGATACTGCCCGCTTTGGTCAGGGCTGTAGGTCCAGTCCAATGGAATGCCGGCCGACGAGGTCGGGTCGCCGCCGGGCGCGGCAATCGGCTTGCTGATCTGCCCGCTGGGAGCATCAATGATCATTTTCAGCGCGGTCGGCGGGTCGCCTTCCGGCTGCTTGTAGTTCAGTTTGAACTCATAAGTATGGCCCGGCACAATGGAAGTCGGAAAGTCGCCCGCTGGAGTGAGTGCAGGCGGTGCGGCAACGGCAGTGAGGCTGAACATCGTCAGCAAAGTAAGCATGACAGCAAAGCGGATGAAGAGTAATTTCAAGGACACGCGGCCTCCTCGGCAGGAACAGGGTGAAGTCATCGTAGCTGTTTTGCAGCTCTACGGTTTCTCCTCTTTTATTGTGACACATAACGGAAAAAAAGGTTGCAAGGGTTCGGTCGTCTTAAAACACTGGCCCGTGCGGGTCCAGCACGGAAATCCGGTGCTCACGCTCAGCGTCTGTCGCGGTCGCCGGGACAAGCACGCGCAGGTCGTCGCCCGGACGCAGCGGCGTCGGCTGCTGCAAGGCAAGGCCATTGTGAAATAGGGTGGGGGCGCTGCCCGCCGGCGGTGCCGGCACGAGAGACAGGCCGCCACGCTCGGCTCTAATGAGCGCGACAGGCGCAGTCAGGCCTGCCAGCGGAAAGATGTCCTGGCTGCCGGAGACCGCTGAGGGAGCGCCGCCGAGGGCAAGAGACGCGCCTGGCATCAGCCGGTAATCGCGCGGCAGGGCTTTCGCGCCGAGGCGCAAGCGCACCGGCACCGGGCGGCGGCTCAGAACATACCAGAGCAAAGCCAGCAGAAGCAGGGCGGCGAGCAGAGCGCCAATGATGAGCGGCAGCGGAGAAGTCGGCTTCCCCGTGCCGGAGGCGGCCAGAACAGTCGGTGCTTCGGTCGTCGTCGCCGCGTCGCTGTCCCCCTGACCAGGACCGACCGGCAGGCGCTCGATAGGGCGTCCGTCGGCGGCGATGGCAACCCCGACTCCGTACTGATGCAGGCAGCCGGAGCGAGTCAGCTTCGCCAAAAGCCGCTCATAATCACTGTTCTCGGCCGTGTCGGGGTATACCGTCAGGCCCTTCAGCGTGTAATAAGCTCGGTACTTGGAATAATTGGGGTCAGTCAGATCGGGCCGGTCGTTGAACGAATCGGTGAGCAGGACAATGACGACAGGACAGAGATGCTCCCGCGACGCCAGCTTCAGGGCTTCATGGTGCGGCCAGCGGATATTGGTGCCGTGGCCCGGCGCGGGCGCGATCGGGAGCTGGTCAATCAGCGTGTCCGCGTCGGCGGGCTTGGTCAGCTTCGTGTCAAAGACTGTATGATAGCCGGTGCCAAAGGGGATTAAAATGACTCGGTCGCCGGGCGAGCAGCCTTCGCGCAGCAGGGTTGCAGATGCCGCCCGTTCCTCGGAAAAGACGCCGCCATGCCGGGTGCTTTCGGTCACGTCGAAGACCAAAACCAGCGTCTTTGCTTTGAGAGGCTTGATCTGCCGCGCAATGGCGTCGGGAGAAAGCCCCACCGGAGTGTCTTGAGCCACGCCGGGAGCAAGTACAGAGAAGATAAGCAGCAGTGCGGCGAAAAATGCCTTCATAAAGTCCTCGACAGAAGATAGGAACCAAGCGCGACTGCCAGCACCAGCGGAACACAGCCGGTGCGGCTTGTGCCGGGCGGCAGGGCGTCCTCCATGCCGCGTACGACCCGGACACGCACTTCGCAGGCCATGTCGCGCCAGACCGGTTTCGGGCCGATCAGCGTGTCGGCAACAATGCTTGTGGTGAATGTCACCTGCCCAACATAATCGCCGCCCGCCAAGCTCGCGGCGTCGAGCGCAAAGCCGAGAAAGCGTGTTTCGCCCGGCTCGACCCAGATCGCCCGCAAATCGCCGGGATAAGTCAGCCATTTCGGGCGCGTGTGGATTTTCTCGATCCGCAGGCGCACCGGGCCGATATTCTGAACGCCGACATGGACCACACCCTGCTGGCCACCGCGCACGAGACCGGGGTCCGGCTCCTGAACACACGCGATGCCCGGCAGCTCGCCGCTATGGGATAGATTTTCCGCCAGCGGCACACTCCCGGCGTCCGGTGCGGCCTTGTCCAAATTGATTTCCGGCTCTGCGCCTGGCGCTTTCACTAAGACCGGCAGGGCGATTTTCTGTTCGGCCCAGTCTGCGCCGGACGCCGGGCGGAGCGCCGTCGAGCCGTCGCTGGAACGGATCGAAAGCATCGCGCTGTAGGAACCGGGGGTCAGACGCGCCGCGCTGACCGTCCACAAAAGGTCGCCGCCGGTGCCGGGTTCTAAATTGACCGGCGTGAAGCCGTTCGGCAAGTTGAGCCAAATGGCATCCGACGTCACCGACTCCAGGTGCAGCGGGCTGTCGCCGTCGTTGTCAAGGGACAGTGTGACAGTCGTGCCGCCGCCGGGCGTGACAGTCGCGGTCGGCGGCGAAACCGCGCAGACCAGCCGTGAGCCGCGCCGGGTGCGCGTCGCCGCGTCGTCCGCCAGTTCGGCGGCGTTGAAGCCGAGCAGCCCGGCCATGCGGGCAATCGCGTCGAGCTTATACCGCAGTTCTTCGGCGGACTGGGTTGTTTCCTGCGTCTCGGAGAGGTTCCGCAGCAGGCGCACCCGCGCCGCGCTTCCCGCTTCGTCGCCATCGGGCCGGGCCGGCAGAAAATCTTTGTAAAGGCCGCACAGTTCGGCGAAGTCCCGGCGCGGCACGGACTCGGCGGGCGTTCGGGCCGCCGCGAAGTCGGAGAGCAGGGAGAAATCGGGGAACTGCCGGCTTTCCAGTATGTTTTCGGCAGTCACCGCGCCATGCGTTAATCCTGCGCCGTGGGCGTAGTCCAAAGCCTCCAAAAGCGGCAGCAAGCGGGCGTGCAGGCGGTCAAACGCCCGCTGAGAGAGGTCCGCCAGCGTTTCCCGGAGGTTGCGTCCCGGCACGAAATCGCGGACGACATAAAACTTGTCTCCGTCCGCCAGCCACCGGCGCGTCGGAACAATGCGCGGGTGCTGCAAGGACAGCGCCTGCGTCGCCCGCGTCTTGGCCGCGTTCCCTGCCAGCCGCTTCACCAGCACCCGCCGCCCGCCGCCCGCTTCCCGCGCCGTCCACGCCGCCGCGCCGGGCGTCGCCGTCGGCACGGCTGTCACGTCCTCAAACTGTGCCAGCACCCTGTCCGTCAAGACAACCATAGATGCATTGAGTATACCAGAGAACCCGACTATCCAGACAGCCGACTATCGCGCGGGTATTCTGGGTACAAAGTCCTCGGAGGCTCACGCCATGATTGTACAGGATATAATGACCGAGTTCCCGGAGTCGCTCGGCCCGCAGGACTCTATTCAGAAAGCTGCCCAGCTGATGCGGGACCATGACTACGGGGTTATTCCTATTCTCGATGGAATGCAGGCGCTGGTCGGCGTTGTCACCGACCGGGACATCGTGATCAAAGCTGTCGCGAAGGGCCACGGACCGCAAACTCTGCTTGAGGAGTGCATGTCGGTCCAGCCGGACACAATCCCGAAAGACCTGCCGCTGAACCAAGCCCTGCACTTAATGAACACGCGCCAGGTGCGCCGCCTGCCGGTCGTCGAAAACGGGCGTCTCATCGGTATGGTGTCACTATCCGATATTGCCAAAGCGCAAATCCCGGAAAACGAAAAAGCGAAGACGCTCGAAAGCGTCTCTGCTGGCGGCGCGGACATCCGCCCCGGTGCCGATCTGCCGGAGGCATAGCCTCACCTGGTTTCGGCACCTCACCCGGTCACTCCGCGCCCACCCTCTCCTTAAGCAAGGAGAGGGTAAAGAAATTCCAGGAGAAGAGCTTGTGCCAGGAGGCAGTTTCCTGTCTGTCCATTCTTTGTCCTAACCCTCTCTTTTTTAAGGAGAGGGTGGGCGCGGAGCGACCGGGTGAGGTTCTTGACAAGCCCCTTCCTGCTCGGTAAACTCACTCCATGACAGCACTTGAAATCGCAGCAAAACTACAGGGCGGGCTGATCGTCTCCTGCCAAGCTCTGCCCGGTGAGCCGCTGTTCGGCGCGGACATCATGGCCCGGCTTGCCGCTGCTGCCGAGGCAGGCGGGGCAGTCGGCATCCGCGCGAACAGCCCGGTTGACATCGCCGCCATCCGCGCCGTGACTTCACTGCCGCTCATCGGCCTGTCCAAAGTAGATGTTGATGGCTTTGACGTGTATATCACGCCGAGGCTGGCTGACGCACAGGCGGTATCAGACGCCGGGGCGGACATCATCGCGCTGGACGCGACTAATCGCCCGCATCCCGAAGGCACAACCGCAGAGTTTATCGTGCTGGTCAAAGCCGTGACGCAGAAGCCTGTTCTCGCTGATATCTCTACTTATGACGAAGCATTGGCGGCGCAGGAGGCCGGGGCGGATTTCGTTTCCACCACGATGTCCGGCTACACCCCGTACAGCCCGCAGACGGAAGCCCCCGATTTAGAGCTTGTCCGACGCCTCGCGTCTGTTCTTACCATCCCATTGATTGCTGAAGGCCGGATTGTGACCCCCGAACAGGCCCGCGCGGCGCTGGATGCCGGTGCTTGGGCGGTCGTGGTCGGCGGCGCGATCACCCGGCCCCAGCAGATCACGCAAAGATTTGTCAAAGCCGTGCAGCGTCTATGAGTATCTATTTAGGCATTGACATTGGCGGCACGAAGATCGCCGCCGGTCTGGTCACGGCAGAAGGCCAAGTTCTGCGCCAAACACGCTGTCCCACCCCGCTGTCTGGCGGCGCAGCGATTCTAGATGCTGCGCTTGGCTTGGCCCAAGAATATCAACAAGAAGATCAAGGCGAGCCGATTGCTGCGATTGGGATTGGAACCGGCGGGCAGGTCAATGCCGATTTGGGCGTCATCGTCTCGGCGACCGATCTGCTGCCCGGCTGGGCCGGAACCGACGTTAAAGCAGCGTTTGAGTCGGTGTTCAAAGTACCGTGCTGCGTAGACAACGATGTCAACGCGCTGGCCGTCGGTGAGGGCCGCTTCGGAGCAGGCCGGAACCTACGTACTGTTGCTTATCTCGCGCTCGGCACGGGCATTGGCGGCGCCCTGCTTCTGAATGGAAAATTGCACCATGGGGCGCATTGGACCGGGGCAGAGTTCGGTCATTTACTGCTGACGATGGGTGAGAGAGGACCGCGCCGGACACTGGAAGAGTTCTCCAGCGGGCCGGGCCTTATGCGGACCTACCGCGAACTAAGCGGCTTCGACAGCAAAGTTACCAGCGAGATAATTGCCGCCGAGGCTAAACGCGACCCGAAAAGCAGTGCGTCCCAAGCCGTCGCCCGCACCGGACAATATCTGGGCTACGGGCTTGTCAGCCTCGCGAACATCTTAGATCCCGACTTATTCGTCATCGGTGGCGGCCTGTCCGCCCTCGGCGATATGCTGCTGGACCCGGCTCGGCGTGTTCTTGCCCAGCACGCATTGCCCGGCCCCGCCCAATGCCCGGTTGTCCTCGCGTCTCTTGGTCCTGACGCCTCGCTCGTCGGCGCGGCGGCGCTTGCGATGGAGACTAAGCTGTAGGAGAAGACTATGCCTGAAGAAAAAATCCCTGCCACGATTGTCGGCATGACGATGACGGAAGACGCCGGAGCGGTCCGTCACTTTGTGACGCTGCAAGACGCCGCCGAGCGTGAGATGCGTGTTTATATCGGCAAGACCGAGGCGGCAGCGCTTTCGTTTGGCTTGCAGGGATTTGCGCCCGAACGGCCCGGCACTTATGAGACGCTGCTGGCCTGTGTCACGGCGGCGGGTTCGGTAGTGGAAGAAGTCAGAATCAGCGATCTGCGTGACGAAATCTATTACGCCGAGGCAGTTTTGCGCGTCGGCAGTGACAGCCGCACGGTAGACCTGCGGCCAAGCGACGCGCTGAACCTTGCGGTTCGTACCCACTGCCCGGTCTTTGTCGCCGCAGAAGTCTTTGCCGCCTTCCTTGCGCCGGAACCATCTGCCGCCTCGGCAGTCAAGAACGTTACTGTCACGCCGCCGGCTAAACTCCCAATGACCGCCGAAGAAGTCAGCGCCGAGCTTCTACGTCTGTTCACCGAAGACCAATCCGACCGCCTTAACACTCCGATAAACTGGGAAGAAGTTTGGCTGCGTGATGCCGTGCGTCTGGCACGGGTCAAGCAGTTGTATCATGGGCAGGCGCTGCAATCGGGCCTGGATTACTTTCATGCGGCAATGGTTTTGCAGCATTCCGGAAGCGCCGACGATTACCTGCTGGCCCATGAGTTCTGCGTTGTTGCCGTCAGCTTGGGCGTCGAACAGGCCAAGTGGCTGGCGGCGGCGAGCGAAGACCGCTTCCTGCAAAACATTGGGCGGCTCCAGCGCTTTGGTACGCAGTGGCGGAAAGACAGTCCTGACGGCCCCTGGCTGCCCGGCATAATCAGTCCCGAAATCGAAGGCAGTCTGCGAGCGGCACTGAATGTCCCTTCGTCGCTTGAAGCGCAGGCACAGATGGAAGAAATGAATGCGAAGCCGACATGACGACTGTATTACTTAAGATCGTACTCGTGCCGCTCGATGAGCGGCCGGTTAACACGCGCTACCCACAGATGCTCGGCGCGATTGGCGGCGCGGAAGTCCTGCTGCCTCCGGCAGAAACATGGGGCTTGCAGCGTGTGCCTGCCGATTTAGAACCCGTCTCAGCCTGGCTGAAAGCCTCGGCGGAAACGGCGGATGCAGCGATTGTATCCTGCGAGTATCTCGGCTTCGGCAATCTGATCGCGTCGCGGATTTCCGGCGACAGCGCGGCGCAGGTGCTCACGCGGCTGGCGCTTCTGGAAGAGATTAACCTCCGCTGCCCGGTTCATGCGTTTTCGCTGATTATGCGCGTTTCCAATGCCGACGATGCCGTTGAAGAGCCGGAATATTGGGCGGAGTGGGGGACGGCGTTCTACAAATATGCCCGGCTGCGGCACCAAGCCGAACTGGGAGTGCTGGATGACGCAGGCGCTCTGACAGAGTTAGAGCAGCGGCTGCCGGCTGATTTGAAGACCGACTGGCTTGTGCGGCGGCTGCGAAACCACACAGTTAATCTTGGTCTGCTGGACATGGCGGCGCGGGGAAATATCACATCGCTGCGGCTGACCTCCGACGATACCAGCCTGTATGGCCTGCCGTCACGGGAGCGCCGCTGGCTGGCGGGCTGGCCGGAGCTTGTCGGCCCGGCCCTGTCGGACCGGGTGCGGATGCACCCCGGCGCGGATGAAGTCGGCTCGGCAATTTTGGCAAAGCTGCTGATGGAACACGCGGGACAGACGCCGCGCGTCTTTGTCGTTTACAGCCATCCTGGCGGCGAAGAGCTGATCGCTCCGTATGAAGACCGGCCCGTCCGCGAGACCGTCGCCGGCCAAATCGAATCCTGCGGCGGGACAGTGGCCGCGAGCGTGGCCGACTGCGATCTAGTGCTTGGCGTTGCGACACCCGTGCCGGGCCGTTCGGCGTGGCAGCCGGAACATCTCGCCGAAGATCGTGCAGCTCGAACCGCCGAATACCAGGCTTTTCTTCACACTCTGGCGAACGCGCAGGCAAGCAGCGTTCCCGTCGCACTGGCCGACACTGCGTATCCAAACGGCTCTGACCCTCTTCTCATTGAGGCTCTTTTGTCCAGAAGTGCCGGGATAGATTTGGGGGAATTGGCGGCTTATGGTGCCTGGAACACGGCGGGGAACACGCTCGGCGTCGTGGTCGCCCAAGCCTTCTGCGCCAGTCTGATTGGCGGGGACGCAGACCGAGCCGCCGCTCAAAACGTATTCTTGACCCATCGGTTCCTCGAAGACTGGGCCTATCAGGCAGTGACACGCCGGGCCGCGCGGGTGGAAGCCGCGCGACTGTGGGGACGCGCGGAGCCGAACCCTGCGGATGACGCCGAACAAGCGCAGCTTTGTACATTCATTGAAGGACGGCTTAAAGAGCATCTGCAAGTATTGCAGGCACACGGCGTCGGCGTCGGTCTCAGCATCGCACCGGGCAGTACGCGCCTGCCCTGGCGGCGGACGTTTGAAGTTGACTTCGATCTCGCCTCGCTGGCATGAGAAAATTCTCATGGATTTCTCATGTTCGTCTCATTTCAAGCGGTCATACTAGAAGGAAAGGAACTTTTCTCCCATGGCCTCAAACTTGTTTTTGACACGCGCCGCGATCAGTGGTGTTCTCTTTCTGACGGCTGCCGCCGCTTTTGCCCAGGCACCTTTGACTGCCTCTCAGCCAATTACCGTGCCGGGCGGACCGGGCGGCTTCGACTGGATGCTGGTGGACCAGGCGCGGCATCGCCTGTATGCCGCGCACGGCGGGACGAAAACACTGGCAGTTCTGGACCTCAAAACCCAAAAACTTCAGCAGATTGCGGTGGGGGAAGTTTCCGGAGCGGCCGTAGATGCCTCGGACAGCAAAGTATTCGTCGCGTGCGGCGACAACAAAGTCGTCGTCCTTGACAATGATACCCTTCGGAAGACGGCTGAGATTGCCGTCCCCGGTCCGGTGGACGATATCAAGCTTGATCCGAAAAGCGACATGGTTTACGCCGACCACGACGACGGCGCGGAGGTGTGGGTGATCAACGCCAAGACAAATACACTGGTTAGCTCGATCCCCGTCGCGGGTGCGCCGGAAGCGATGGCCTATGATGCCAGTTCCGACCGGCTGTACCAGAACATCAAGCCGGCAGACACCATAGATGTCATTGACCCGGCGACCAATACGGTGACAGCCATCTGGAAGACGGCCCCGGCAAGCTCTCCGCACGGACTGGTACTTGATTCGAGCAGCAACCGCCTCTTTTCAGCAGGCGGAAACGGAATGCTGGCTGTGGTGGACCCGAAGACCGGCCGGGTAACCGCCTCTGTCACCATCGCTCCCGGCACCGACCAAATTGCTTTTGACCTCAAGAGGCAGCGCGTTTACTGCGCGAGCCGTGGGTTTATTTCCGTGGTTCAAGAGACGGCGGATGGGGCACGGATTTTGGCCAATGTCCCCGCGCCGAGAGGGGCGCACACCCTGGCAGTAGACTCTGCGACCGGCGCTGTCTGGATCAGCTACAGCAATCCTACGGGAAGCTATTTGGAAAAGTTCACGGTGTCGAAGTAGAAGCTAAGCAGAAGTAAAAGCGAACGAGTAGGGCGAGGAAAAAGGCTGGACCCCTTCAGCCCCCCGCCCTACGCGCTCTGCCTCGCCCGCTCAATCTCCTCGTTTGCCTCTAATGCGGCGGCGTCAATCTGTTCGGTCACAAGCCGCGCGCCTTCCTCCGACGCCTCGGCGTTCGGCGTTCCCAGGGCTTCCAGCGTTTCTTCCATTTTGCTTTCGAACGTTGCCAGGACTTCATGCGGGTCCACGGTCTTCGTCAGCGCTTCCGCTTCTAAATCCACGCGGTTCACGACACTCGGCATGTCCCGGCGCAGCTCTTCCAGCAGGCCAATAATCTTCGCCGTGCGCTGCTCCGTCAAGAGGCTCATTTGAAGCTCAAGCTGCTCGCGCCGCTCGGCCAGCTTCCCCTGCCGGTTCTGCGTAATCAAGATCACCGAGGTCATCAAAAGCGCTCCCAGCCCAACCGCCCCTTGCAGCCAGAAAAACGGCGGGTCGTCACGAGCTGGCAGGTGCAGCAGCGGCGCGGCGGCATTAACCCCCATCCACAAGCCGGCCCCGACCAAGATGCCGTAAAAGAACTGCGGACGCCCCAGCCACGCTGTCAGCGACTCGACCGTTCTCTGGTGTGTATCTACCTGCTGCTCGGCGATGGCATGAAGCGCCACCACCGCATCAATGTTCGCACTGATGGGGTCCTGCACTACCGCCGCTGATTCGCGCCTGCGTCTGAGCCTCATAGTGCGTTATGTTCCCGTTGTTCGTGAAGTGAAACCGACCAGCGAGAAGAGAATGCTGGGGGAGGAGAACCGACAGGGGAAGGAAAATAGCTGGGGAATCAATTCCGAAGGCTGTTTTGCGAGTGGAACTCTTTGATCATCTCGCGCAGACCGTCTTGAATCTCGCCGGCGATCTGGCGTGACCCTTCCGCCGCCGCGCGGGCTTCTTCCATGGCCTGACGCAGCGCTTCCGTGGCCTGGCGGGCGTCTTCGGCGGCCTGACGCAGCGCCTCGGCGGCCTGCCGATGATCCTCCGCCGCCCGCCGTATCTCGTCCGTTTCCCGGCGCAGACATTCGGCAAGCGAGCGGAGATATTCCTGCTGAATGCGCTCCGTTTCCTCCGTCTGACGGTCCCCTTCGGCCTCCGCGCGTCCGGCCTCCGCTTCCCGGCGCATCCCTTCGCCGCCGGCGCGCACCTCCTCGGAAAACTCGCGCCTCGTCTCCGAGTCCTCGCGCTTGGTCTCAGCCTCATTATCGGACTGCTTCTGCCTGCCTGCCATAAGAAAACACGCAATCTGCTCTTGCCGGGTGAAAAAGAGCGGTCTGAAAATCGAAGAAATGGGACAGTGAAGGGGGAGGAGAAAAAGAAAAGTGGGCAGTAAGGGATTCGAACCCCTGACCCCTTCCGTGTGAAGGAAGTGCTCTACCACTGAGCCAACTGCCCGCGAACACTGCCATTATACCGCGCGTCTGCAAGATATGCAAGGGGCATGGCGGCTTTTTCGGTCGTAGGGAACTTTTGCGCGGTGCTGTTCGCTTTCGTGCTGAGAACCGCGTCTTTTAAAGACCGAAAGGGAACCCCATGAAAATCACATTGACACTCTCGGCGCTGCTGCCGGCGGCAGCCATTCTTTTGACCGCCATTGTTCCCGCGCAGGCGGGTATCCTGCACAAGCATCCGGTGGCGGCAGGCGCTGCCGCCGGACTGGCGGCGCATCACCTGGCGAAAAAGGGCGCGGCGGGACGCATGGCGCACGGCCAGAAGCCGAACCTTGCCGAGCGCCATCCGGTGCTGAGCGGGATCGGCGCAGGCGTCGCCGCGCACCATATGCTGAAGAAGTAGTTTGCGAAAGAGGTTGTCGGAGAAGCCGCACGAGACTGTGTCCCGTGCGGCTTTTTGCGCTTAGTGGCCGCCCTTGACCGACAAGGCAACATCAATGTTGCCTTTCACCGCATTGGAATACGGGCAGACCTGGTGGGCGTCGTGGACCAACGCTTCAGCGTCGGCCTGGGACAGCGCAGGAACCACTACAGACAAGGCCGCAGACAGCGAGAAAGAGCCGGTGTCGTTCGGGCCGATACCAATCTCCGCGGTGACGCTGACTTCCCCAGTCTCGATCTTGCGCTGGTTCGCGAGGTAATCCAAAGCGCTGCCGAAGCAGGCGGCGTAGCCGGCCGCGAACATCTGCTCCGGGTTTGTCCCGACAGCCCCGCCGCCGCCCATCTCTTTCGGGATTGTGAGGTCTACCGCGAGAGCGCCGTCGCTGCTCTGGGCATGGCCGGTCCGGCCTCCGGTTGCGGTCGCGACCGCCGTATATAGAGTCTTCATTTGTGTCTCCTCGCCGTTATAACGCTGGGTTTTTGTGCGCGGTTCCGGCGCTATGGGAACAAACTGCGCTTCGCCTGCGTCTTTGAACATAGACGCCGGGTTTAGTTTCGGCCTCAGCGGGATACGAACTAGATACTGGACACACAAATCCACGCATATTGAACCAAACTTGACAAGGAAACAACAATGAATACATCAGGACGCATATTGACCAGCGCAGCGCTCAGTGGCCTGCTGCTGGCAGCTCCCTTCAGCGTAATCGCCCCGGCATTTGCCCAAGGGGACGGCGACATCCAGATGCCGAAGCACGAGATTGCTTCCGGCACACAAGTCAAAGTTAAGCTGCTGCGCGACATCAACTCGGAAAGCGCCCAGACCGGCGACCATGTCCGGGTACAGGTCGCAAATGACGACTCTTCCGGCATCCCGTCTGGGACAGTCCTAAATGGCGTCGTGACCTCGGTGTCGCCGGCGACCCCGAAGAAGGCCGGCGTTTTGTATGTTCGCTTTGGCACCGGCTCTGGCGGATCGTCTTCATCGTACAACCTGGCAACCGGCCAGTTCAGCGGCAAGACGGCGTCCTCGGACAAGTCGAACTATACCAGTATTGGCGCAGGCGCAGGTGCACTGCTCGGCTTCGTCCGTAAGCGTAAGCTCGGCGATGCTCTTGGCGGTGCACTCCTCGGCGGCGGCGCAGGGTATGCGGCGAACGCGGCCCAGAAGCACGGCGCGAGCGACATTGACCTGAAAAAAGGCACGGAAGTGACGATCAACACGACCCGCTCAGTGACCCTGCAAACGCAGATTATCAACAACTACTAAGACCAAGCAAAGAAGCGCCCCGGCGAGACTGTTCTCGCCGGGGCGTTTCTATGTCAGCGTGCAGGCGAAATCATAGGTGCCGGAGCCGGTTTCGTGAGTCTGCCCATCAGGCAGCGTCACCGTCGCCGTTGTGCTCGCAGGAACTTTGACGCTCAGCACAAACTGATCGCCGTTCAGTGTCCAGTGGCTTTCGATGCGGCCCCGCACCGACTCAAACGAGGCCCGCACAAACGACAAGCGGCGGTCCGGGTGCGGCTCGACGCGGATCTTAGCAAAGCCAGGTGTGTCGGCATCAATCCCGGCGACATACCGCTGAAGCCATTCACCGACCGAGCCGAGCGAGTAGTGATTGAACGAGTTCATACCCGTGTTCTGAAAACCCTTTTCGGGCGTGTAGCCGTCCCACCGCTCCCAAATCGTCGTCGCGCCTTGCGTGATGGAGTAGCCCCAGCTTGGAAAGGTGGTATTCAGCAGCAGCGTGTAGGCGACATCGGCGTACCCGGCCTCAGTCAGCACTGGGCATAAGTAGCCGACCCCGACAAACCCAGTGGACAAATGGCTGTTCTTGGCCTTGATGTTGTCTGCCAAGCGCTTCGCGGCCAGCGGGCGCAGGGCGTCCGGCAGAAGACCGAAGCGCAGGGCCAGCACATACCCTGTCTGCGTGTCGCCCCGCACCATGCCGTCCTCCGCAACGTACGCTCCGTTGAAGGCTGCCTTGATGTCGGCAAAGAGCGTTTGAAAGCGAGCGGCATCCTCGGTCCGGCCCAGCACTGCCGCAATTTGGGCCATCAGCGACGCATCATAAGCAAAGTAGGCGGTCGCAAGAACATCTTTGTCTGTGTCGGCCTCAATCGAAAGCCAGTCGCCGAAGTCATTGGCGCGGCGATGCAGCCAGAGACGGTCCGGGTTCGCACTGTCTAAGTAGTCCAGCCAGCGCACCATTGCGTCGTAGTGGGTCTCCAGAATCCGCGTATCCCCATAAACCTGATAGATGGTCCACGGAACGATCACACCCGCATCGCCCCAAGCGGGAGCGCCATTGGCAAGGTCTACCAAGCGCGGCGAGACATCGGAAAATCCGCCGTCGGGCGACTGCGCCTCCGCGACATCATGCATCCATTTGGCGAAGAACGCCGCCACGTCCCGGTTCGCCGCCGCCGTGCGGACAAAAATCTGGGCATCCCCCATCCAGCCTAGCCGCTCGTCACGCTGCGGGCAGTCGGTCGGAACGGACAAGAAGTTGCCGCGCTGCCCCCAATCTATATTCTGAACAAGCTGATTAACCATCGGGTCGGAGCATTCAAACGTCCCTGTGACGGGGATGTCCGAGTGCAGGACGCAGCCTGTCACCGCGTCTAAACCCGGCGTACCGGGGTAGCCAATCACTTCAGCGTAGCGGAACCCGTGGAACGTAAAATGCGGCTCGTAGGTCTCTGCGCCGTTCCCGCTGAGAATGTAAGTGTCGGTTGCTTTCGCCGCCCGCAGGTTATCCACATACAGGTGGCCTTTGGCATCCAGCATCTCGCCGAAGCGCATCTGAACGATGGTCCCCGGCGGCCCCGATACTTTCAGCCGAACCCATCCGACCATGTTCTGGCCGAGGTCAAACAGAAAGCTGCCCGGCGCCGGCTGCATGACCGATACTGGGACGATTTCTTCGGTGACACGCACCGGCGGGTCAATCTGCGCTGCCCGCCGGACCGCCGGGTCGTGTGCGGCTTCGACGGTGACAGGCTGCCACCCGTGGTCGTCAAACCCGGCGGCATCCCAGCCTGGCAGCGCCAAACGCGCGTCGTAAGTCTCGCCCGTCAGCATATCGGATGCTAGAATTGCGCCGGTTGCGCCGCGCCACTCCCCATCGGTGCCGAGCGTCTCGTGGCTGCCATCGGCATATTCTAAAACGATCTGGGCCAGAAGCTGAAGCCGGCTGCCGTAATAGGTCCGTTTGTTCCCCCAGCCGATGTACCCGGCATACCAGCCGTCTGCCAGCGCTGCGCCAATGATATTCTCGCCATTTTGCACCTGCTCCGTCACATCATAGGTCTGGTACTGCAAACGCTTCGCGTAATCGGTCCAGCCTGGCGCGAAGTGCGCGTCACCGATCCGCTGCCCGTTCAGATGCAATGCGTAGACGCCCCGCGCCGTCGCGGAGACCGTCGCCCGCACTAGCGGCTTCGCCACGGTAAAGGCGCGGCGCAGAAACGGCGACGGACTTTGGTCTACTCCCGGACGGCCCGGCGGCAGGCTGATCCATTTGGCGGTCCAGTCCGTGTCCGCCAGCAGGCCCATCTGCCAGTAGGCCGGCTCGCTCCACTCCGAGACTTGATCCTTGCCGTCCCAAACGCGCACCTGCCAGCGGGTAAACTGCCCCGAAGTCAATTCCGGCCCGGCGTAGACGACCGAAACCGACTGCGCTGACAGCACTTTGCCACTGTCCCAGACGCCGCCTTCGCAGACGATTTGGTATGCGCTTTGAACAGCACCCTGCTCCGGCGACTCCAGAACCCAGCTTAGGCGCGGTGCAGGCGTGTCTATGCCGAGCGGGTTTGTCTTGTATTCACAGCGCAGTACGGTCGGCGCAAGCAGATTGCTCATTTTTAGTTCCCCTAAAAAACTTCGTCTTCGCCGATCACTGGGTTCTCCAGCGTACCGATCTCAGGGATACGCACTTCGACCAAGTCGCCGGGGTGCAGGGGGCCGACGCCGGGCGGGGTGCCGGTCGCGATCACGTCGCCGGGAGCAAGCGCGATGTGCTTGGATAGGTATGCGATGAGCGTAGGGATGGAAAACAGCATCTCGGACGTGCTGGTCTGCTGTTTGACTTCGCCGTTGACGCTCAGTGTGAGCATCAGCGCCATCGGATCGGCAATCTCGTCGGGCGTGACGATGCATGGTCCGAGCGGTCCGAATGTGTCGTAGCTTTTAGACAGGAACCAGGGCAGGCTTTTGCCGATGGCCCGTTTTTGAGCGTCCCGCGCGGTCACATCGTTGATCAGCGTGTAGCCCGCGACATGGGACAGCGCCTCGGCTTCGGAGAGATTACGCCCGGCGGTGCCGATGACCACGGCTAGCTCGCCTTCAAAGTCTACGCGGCCGATCTCGTGCGGCAGGACCACCGGCTGGCCCGATGCGATCACGCTGCTGGACGCTTTCTGGAACACAATCGGCTCATCGGGGACTTCGCTGCCGAGTTCTTTTGCGTGTTCGCTGTAGTTGCGTCCAATCGCAAGTATCCGGTTCGGCGAGGGCAGAGGGGCCAGCAGGACGACGCCCGCTTCCAGCCAGAGCTTGTCCAAGACCCGTGCTTTTTCTAAATCTTTGACCACGCCGATGTAGCTCGGCAGCCGGGCCATGACGGCGTTCAAATCACTCGGCACCGACACGCCTTTAGGGGCCAGCGCTTCGGCGACTGCGACGGCGCGGGTCAGCGGCAGGACTTTTCCCGACCGAAAGATGCCCGGCAGGATCGGCTCCTGCGGGTCTTCAAACTCTTTGTAACAGACAAATTTCAAGCTGTGTTCTCCTCAGCACCTTCCGATGCGTTTTTGTGAAATCCCATGCGCCGCTCTGGCGCTTCTTCGCTGCTCGACGGCGCTGCTTCGATCATCAGCCGAATGGCCTCAAACACCGCCGCAAACTGGCGGTCATATTTCTCTTCCAGGGTCAGAATGCGCCGGGCCAAATCGCTGTCCTGGGTCAGCAGGCCGCGCAGGGACACAAACGCCCGCATGATCGCGATGTTGACCTGCACCGCCCGCTCACTCCGCAGTACGCTCGACAGCATCGCCACCCCTTGCTCGGTGAAGACAGAGATTGGTTTTTGACGCCCGCCACGGCCTGAGTTTGATATCCCAATTTGGGACATCAAAGCTTGGCCTTCTTCTATAGTGAGTTGAAACATGAAGTCATCGGGAAAACGGCTGATGTTACGTTTTACTGCACGATTTAATATCCGTGTTTCAACCCCATAAAGCTCTGCTAGGTCACTATCCAACATCACGTTAAACCCGCGTGCCGGGTAGATCTGCCGCTTGATTTGGAGCGGCACAAGTTCTGTTTCTTCCACAAGACCCTCCTTGGGCTTCAGTGAATCTTGAAGTCACAATTTGTGATCTCAAAGATTATCCTGTCACTTATCATACCAGACTAGGTAGCGCTCGGCAAGCTCTTTGATGGTCGTGTACGGCGCTTCGGCGCAGCGCTCGCCACGAAACAGAAACGTCGGGACATGGGTGATGTCTGCGGCGTAGGCGTCGTCGTCGAAGCGGACAATCGCGTGGTAGTAGGCTTTGGAGGAGACGGCTGCTAGAAACGCATCTGTGCCGATACCGACACCCTCTGCCAATCGGCCAAGCACGACGAGATCGCTGATGTCTTCCGAGCGCTCCCAGAAAGCACGGTACACGGCTTCATTGTAGGCATCGAACAGTTCCGGCGCTTTGTCCTGAACATAGGCTGCACCCTCCAAAGCATTGTGAGTGCGAACAATGCCGATAGTCCGGCCTTCCGAGACCGGAGCGCCTTCCGCCTGCGAGAACAAGTCAAACCGAGACGGCGGAGCGTCGGGATCTTTTGGGTGCGGATTAAACTCCGGCAGCGGTCCTAGTTCTTCCGGCAGCAGCTCATAGCCCTGCCAGACTTGCTTAATCTGCGGGAAGTCTTCCCGCAGCTTCTTTGCTTGAAAGAAGCCGACCCAGCACCAGGGACATAAATAGTCGTGCGCGATGGTCACAGTGAAATCTTTTTCTTGGCTCATGATATTGTCCTATCTGTTCCGTTCATACCCAATTCTTCCGTGCCGTCCGGCAAGACTTGACATCGCAGGCAGGGCAGGGGTACTATGAACGCGCTGTTCGGCTGATGGAGAGGTCGCATAGTTGGTCTAGTGCGTCCGCCTCGAAAGCGGATGAGGGTCAAACCTCCGTGAGTTCGAATCTCACCCTCTCCGGTCATAAGCACAAATTACGGACACAAAAACGCCCCGCTGGTAACAGCAGGGCGTTTTTGTGTTCAGAGTGATGTTGCGGTCTGCGGCTTTTGCAGAATCACGACGCTTCGGGCTTCGCGGTTCTGCTCAATCCCATTCAAGTAGGTAATCACATAAGTGACTCGCTGCAAGCCTGCGACGGCGGCAGGAGCGCCAGGGTGGACTTTTTCCGTCACGATCACGCTTTTTCTGACACGCACCGACAGCAGCAGAGGCAGCTTTTGGACGTTGACGACATCACCCGGCTTCAGGCGGTTGAGGTTCTTGTTGGGATTGGCCCGCATGAAATCCGACAGCGATAAGTGGTTGCGGTAGGCAATGCGGGAGCCGAGATCGCCGGAATGAACCGTATAGGTCCTGCTCGGCGGCGGGGTCCAGTAGTACGGTGCGGCGGTGTCCGGGTCCGAGCGGAGCAGGCGCGTGTCTACCGTGTGCTTCTCAATCGTGGCTGTCTGCACGATTTGTTCCTCGCCGACAACCGGGGCGGCGGGCGGCATTTTCACCCAGTGGTCCTTGACCCGCTGAAGCGTCTGCGTGGCGGCGTCGGGCGTCGGAAAGGCCAGGCTCGGCTGACCGTCTACGAGAATGACAAAGGCCGGGACACGCAGGGTCAGCAGACGCGCAAGCTTCGCCTGCGCGGCGTCGTCTGCATCCTGCGGAGCATCCGGCGCGGCGGGAACGAAGGAGACTTTTTGCAGGCGAACCGGCTCGGTGCCGGCAAACGCCGCGCCGATTTTCGCCTTCTCGGCGGCGGCCACCAGCGCATTGGCGGCAGCCGCATTGCGGACGGTTACCGCCGGCTTGCCGTTCACGAGGATCGTCACGGGCTGACCGAGATGCCGGATGTAGAAAAATGCCCCAGCGCCGACGACCAGCCCGGCGGCGAGGAGTGCGGCCAGCCACTTGAAGACACGCAGCTGCCGGGCCACGGCGTCGGTAGGTACCGGCGGCTCATTTGGAGGCTTGTTGGTCGGTGTCTTGGAAGCGCTGGTCATAAGAAGACGTTACCAGGAAAAACGTTACCAGGGATGGGCGCTGGCCACCTGCATCTTTTGACGCACCTGGGCCATCGCGGCCTGAAGCTGAGTGTCATTGGCCGTGTCGCAGACGGCGTCCGGGTGGGCACGGCGGAAGGCCACATCGCGCTTCAGATTGGCATCAGGAATGGTCACGGCAACATCCGGCAGAATGCCCTTGTGATGAATGTCATTCTTGTGCGCTGTATAATAATGCTGGGTCGTAATCAGCACTGCCGAGCCGTCGGGCAGCGGCTGGATGGTCTGGACGATGCCCTTGCCGAACGTCTTTTCGCCGACCAGGACTCCTGCGCCGGTGTCTTTGATCGCGCCGGAAACCACCTCGGACGCCGAAGCACTATCGCCATTGACCAGCACGGCCAGCGGGTAGCGCAGATTGGCATGGTGCTGGGCTGTGTCTACATCGACCTCCAGCGTATTGGCGTTTTCGCCCCGGTCGTGCAGCCAGTAAACGGGGCCATCGGGGATAAAGCGGCTGGCGACTTCGCGGGCGATGTCGAGTAGTCCGCCGCCGTTTTCCCGCAGGTCGAACACCAGGCCCTTCATCCCTTGCGCCTGCAACGCCGTCAGCGCTTTGCCGACCTGCACATCGCTTTCCTCATTAAACGACGACAGCGAGATGTAGCCGATCTTGTTGACCGGATCCACCATTGTGTACTGGACCACTTCCTGATGGACCGGGGCGCGGACCAGGTGGATGATGACGGGGTGGGTGACTCCGCGCCGCTGCATGGTCAGCGTGACCGGCGTACCTTCTTTGCCGCGAATAAGCTTGACGACCTCGGTGTCGGGCAGCTTCAGCGTAGACGTGCTGTTGACTTTCAGGATAATGTCGCCGGCCGTGACATTGCCTTTGATGGCCGGGGAGTTCGGCAGGGGCCGGACGACATAAACCTGCTTGGCGGGGTTCGTGCCGAGGAGAGCGCCGATGCCGACAAACTCGTCGTTGTTCTCCTCCTGCATGTCCTTGTAGCCTTTGGGGTCCAAAAAGCGCGTGTAGCGGTCTTTGGTCGCGCCCATCATGCCCCGGATGGCGTTGTACGTCATCTGCGTCGGGTCAATATCTTTGCCATAGTAGCCGCCTTGCAGGGTCGCCAGGACATCGGCGTAGGTGTTGTACGGCGTTTCATCCGCCGCCTGCCCGTGCGCCGCCGTTATCAGGGCATTGGAAATCCGCGATGGCACAAGCTGAGCCATGGTGCGAAACGTGCCCAAGTTGTGCACGCTCCGCAGATCATTGAATGTCACGCCGCCGACAAAGGCGACGCCAAGCAAAGCCGCTGTTCCGGCTGTCCGCCCAAGTAGTCTTCCGATACGCATGAATGCTGTCCTATCCTAAAAAATGATTTTACGCGGGCGTTATTGAACGCGGGCGACCCGGCCTGAAAGAACGTCTACCGCGCGGTCAATCGGTGCGTCGCCGCTCGTGTTCGGCAGAGCGACATCCGGCTTGATGCCGAGGCCGCCAAATGCGGCGTGCGCGGCAGTTGTCAGCTTGCCAACTGTCATAGTGAACCCGGAGCCGTCCCGGAGAATGATCAGCTTGACATCGCTGGCATCGCCGAAGGTCGTGGAGCCGACAAGCTTTGCTCCTTTGGCTTGCAGGGCCGATGCCAGCAATTCTGCTGTGTTTGCCGTGCCGCCGTTCACCAAGACGACCACCGGGTAAGAGACAGGCGCGTCGGGTGTGATGGCAATCGCCTGAATTTTTTTGCCTTTGGTTTCCAGAAAGCCGAGGTCCGGGGCGGAGGACAATTTCGCGGCGATCGCCTGACCGACTTCCAGCAGGCCACCGGGCGAGTTCCGTAAATCCAGCACCAAGCCCTTTGGGGCACTGCCGAAGCCCGCGAGCGCATTGTCGAAATTTTTATCGGCTTCCGGCGTGAACGCCGCGACTTTGATGTAGCCGATGTCGCCGGGCAGTGTACGGGCCGTAACCGGGGAAACGACAGTCGGCGCAGATGTATCCAGAGACAGCGACAGCGGCTGCGGCAGGCCGGCGCGGACCACTGACAAGGCCAATGTTTTCGCCGCTGGGTCGTCCAGTTTCGTCTGGGCCTGCGATAGCGACAGGGAGCCGTCAATCCTTTTTTGCAGTGCCGCCAGCATTTTGTTGAATAGGGCAGGATCGTCCTGAACGGCTTTCAAGGCTTTGGTCTGATTATAAACATACGAGTCGTTGTAGACCCACTGGCCGTTGATGGACGCAATCATGTCGCCGGCCTGCATTCCCGCTTTCTCGGCGGGACTGCCCGGCAGGGGGGCGACCACCACCAAGCGGTACTCGGTGTAGGCGGGGATGTCGCCGGATTTGGCGTGAGGCAGGCGGCGCACGGCAAGGGCCGCGCCGAGGCCCTTGTATTCGCCTTTGGCCTCCCCATTCAGCTCGGCAACTTCCGGGGCTTCCAGAAAGCGCGAGTCGGGGTCCTGGAGCGATGCCAGCATGGCCGAGGCCGCGCCGTGCGCCATCTGAGTATCGGTCGGCAGAGGGTCCACAAAGTTGCGCTCGACAAGCTGATAGACCTGCTCGAATGTTGCGCCGGGGCTGGTGTCGGTCAGAAACTCGGTACCGGCCTGCCCGGAGTCCGGCCCAGCAGAGTCATGGCTGCCGGGGGCGACACCGCCCTGTGCGGCCTGGCCCTGCGCGACCTGGGCCGAGGCCAGAACAAGCGCAGAAGGCGTCGCGGCGATCAGCGGCGGCCGGTAGAGGTTGCGCCCGGCAGGCTGGGCCGGACCGAGATGGGTGCCGGCGGCAAATGCGCCGACAGCCAGAGCGCCGACAAGAAAAGCGCCGGCGGTTCCGGCGGGGTTGAGCTTCAACGTATGTGTTCCTCAGTCTGTTCCTAAAGGCTTTTCCGAAGTCTTTTATTATACCATTCACCCTAGGCCGCGTCAATCAGTCTTTTTCACGCAAATTGCCTGCTTTTCGGGTATCATAAAGAGGTGGAATTCTGATAGCGTTTACGCTTTTCCCGCGCTTCCGGTTCCCATCTCAACAACAGTTCTCAACTGAACGGAAAATCCAACGGAAAACACACTCAACCCAACTATGACTGACCCCCGTGAAGACGCCCTGGCCGATCTGCGCGACCGGCTGGCCGCCGATGATGAAGACAATACAAATCCCGGCACGGACACGTCGCCGCTGTCGGCGAACCAGATGCGCGTCACCGACAACCTTTCTCAGCTTCTCGACATTCTGCCGCCCCCGCTTCGTGCGGCGCTGGAACAAGACGACCATTCGGCGGGACTCATTGAAATCGTGATGGATCTGGGCCGCGATGCCGAAGCGCGGTTCGCCGACGGCTCGGCGCTCTGGCTTCGGGAGGGTATGCCCGTATCCGCCGAAGACATTGATTATGTGACCTCTCGCATTGGCATGTTCGGCAAAGACAATCGGGCTGGGATCGAGCGCACGCTGCACCGAATCTCCGCCATTCGGAACCGGCAGGGCAAAGTCGTCGGCCTGACCTGCCGCATTGGCCGGGCCGTCTACGGCACGATCGACATCATCCGGGATGTAGTCGAGTCCGGCAAGTCCATCCTGATGCTGGGCCGGCCCGGACGCGGCAAGACAACCAAGCTGCGCGAAGTGGCGCGAGTGCTGTCCGACGAGTTCAAGAAGCGTGTTATCATTGTGGACACGTCCAACGAGATCGCCGGCGACGGCGACATCCCGCACCCGGCCATTGGACGCGCCCGCCGGATGCAGGTCATCGAGCCGGACCTGCAGCATGCGGTCATGATCGAAGCGGTCGAGAACCACATGCCGGAAGTCGTCGTCATTGACGAAATCGGCGTCGAGCAGGAAGCCTTTGCCGCTCGCACCATCGCCGAGCGCGGCGTTCAGCTTGTCGGCACGGCGCACGGCAACTCGCTGGAAAACCTGCTGATGAACCCGACTTTGTCGGACCTGATCGGCGGCATTCAGGCCGTCACGCTGTCCGACGAAGAAGCGAAGAAGCGCGGTACCCAGAAGACAGTTCTGGAGCGCAAAGCGCCGCCGACGTTTGAAGTGATCATTGAGATCATGGAAGTGGACAAACTGGCGATCCACCATGATGTCACGCGCACCGTGGACCGGATGCTGCGCGGCGGCCAGCCCCGCCCGGAAATCCGTATCCGCAATGCGTCAGGCCAGGTCGAGATCATCCAGAAGTCCGATCTCGAAGCCCCGCGCCCGCCGGACCGGGACCGGACGCCGTCGCTGTTTGACGACGGCACGCGCGGACGCGGCAACTTCGGCAGCGGCACGTCTTACACGGCAGAAGCTGCCCCGGCCACGGCCCGATGTACGCCGGCCCCCGCCCGACCTGAGCCCGGCCTGAAGCGCCGATGCGCGTCCCGGATCGCCCCGCCGACGGCGCAGGGTGAGCCGCTGACCAACGGCGGCCCGCCGACGCTTTCCAACGGCAAGCCGCTGCCGGTAACCCTGCGCGTCTTCCCCTACGGCGTCAGCCGCAGCCGTTTGGAGCGGGCCATCCGCACCCTGCGTGTGTCTGCGTTCATCTCAAAAGACGTCAAAGACAGCGATGTGATTATCGCCCTGAAAGCCAATTACCGGAAAAGAACCGGCCAAACTGCAGGAGGGCATTACACGCGCAACTGTGCCGACATATGTGATCAAGAGCAACACATATATTCAGATTGAAAGCGTCCTGCGCGAAATCTTCAAGATGCCGCAGGAGATTTCTGAAGAAGACATCGTTGCCATCTCCCATGCCGAAGAAGCCATTGAAGAGATCATGAACGACACGTCCGGCGGCCTGAACTCGCTGGAACTCGCCCCGCAGAACTCGTTCCTGCGCCGCTTGCAGCACCAAATCGCCGAGAACTATAAAATGGCGTCGGAGAGCATCGGCCAGGAACCGAACCGGCGGGTGCGGATCAGCAGGCCCTAATGTTCATCTCCTTTGAGGGAGTAGAAGGGGCGGGCAAGACCACCCAGATTGCCCGTCTCGCCGCCCGGCTGCGGGCATCGGGGCGTCAAGACGTGCTGACGACCCGCGAGCCGGGTGATGGCTCGCTCGGCGCGGAGCTTCGGCGTCTGGCGCTGCATCCGCCGATGGGAATGGTCGTCGAGCCTCGCGCCGAGCTGCTGATTATGATGGCCGACCGCGCCCAGCATGTCGGCCAAGTTCTTCGGCCTCATTTAGACAGCGGCGGCATTGTTCTCTGCGACCGCTACGCCGATTCGAGCACCGCCTATCAAGGCTACGGGCGCGGCCTAGACCTCGCCGAGATTGCCGCGCTGAATGCTTATGCGACCGATGGGCTGACGCCTGACTTGACGTTCCTGCTGGATTTAGACCCGGCCGTTGGCCTCGCGCGTCAGAAAGAGCGCAGCGTCATGGAAGAAGAGGGCTTGCCGTTCCATAAACGGATCCGCGTGGGATTTCTGGCGCTTGCCGAAGCTGAGCCGCACCGGTGGCACCTCATAGACTCGTCGCGTCCGCCGGAAATTGTGCAGGAAGAGATATGGACGGCGGTACAAAAGCGCCTCCTGCCGGGATTTTCCATAACCCCGGCGTCAAGTTTATGAAACTTATCATTGCCATTGCCCATGAGCGTGACAAGCACAAGCTTGGCGACGCCCTGCTCCAAAACGGGCTGACGTTTACCAAACTCGGCTCCACCGGCGGCTTTCTGCGTCAGGGCAATGTCACGGTGCTGATCGGTGTCGAAGACGACGACACGGCGCGAGTCATGGACGTTATCAAGGGGGCTTGCCGCTCCTCAGAAGAGTTTGTTCCCCTGCCCAGCCAAAGCGGTGCCGGTGTTGCCGCCCTCGGCACGTTTGCCCCACACCCCATTCGCGTTGAAGCCGGAGGCGCAGTTGCGTTCGTGCTGCAAGTGGACAGCTTCGAGCGATTTTAGCCGCAAGTGCCCGGCCTTAAAAGGCCGGGTCCATGATCCCTATGCTTCAAGACATCCTCGGACAACCGTATGCCGTGCGCGTGCTGGAAAACGCTTACGAAGAAGATAGGCTCGCCGGAGCGTATCTGTTTGTCGGCCCAGACGGCGTCGGCAAAGCAACCACAGCTCGGCAGTTCGCCAAGCGGCTGTGCGGGGCGTCATCAGACGCCGACCCCATTGCACGGGCGATTGACGCCGGGAAGTCTCCTGATGTTCGGACGCTTGACCCGCCGCCGTCAAAAATCACATCCATTGCTCAGGTCTGGCCCCGGTCCGGTCACAAGGAGCATCTCGCCGAGAATGCGCTGCTGCGCGACCTGTCATTTGAGCCGATGGCCGGGCTGAAGCGCGTCTTTATCCTGCACGATGCCGAGGGTCTGGGGCGCGGTGGGGCGGACGCCGGGAACAGCCTGCTAAAGACATTGGAAGAGCCGCCTGCCTACGCGCATTTCATCCTCACGGCGGCATCCACGGGCGGTGTCATGCCGACTATCGTATCCCGCTGCCAGGTGGTTCACTTCGGTCTGCTGCCTTCAGACATGATTGAACATACGCTCCAAACGCGCTATGAAGCTGCTCCCGCCCAAGCCCGCTTCCTGGCCGCTTATTCGGAAGGCCGGTTAGGCCGGGCGGTCGCCCTGGCCCGGTCGCCGTCGCTGCTGGCAGGCCGCGAAGCCCTTTTGGATTTGGCCCATGACCTGCTCCTCGCGCCGCCGGTGAAAAGCTTCAAGCTGGGGGAAGAGTTTCGGAAGCTGGCCCCGAAGCTTAAAGCAACAGAAGACGACGACGCAGCGGAGCCGGGCGAGGAAAAGGCGGGCCGCGAGCCGCTAGGCCGGGCATTGGATTTGCTGGCGACATACTTCCGCGATGTGCTGACTTTAGGCGTCATGGGCGCGGCTCGCGCGAACATTGTCAACGCGGACCGGCGCGAGCAGCTTGTTTCGCTTGCGGAGCGCCGGACGCCGGAACAGATGGAGCAGGCGCTGGGCCTGCTGCTGGACATCCGGCAGGCGGTTGAGCGCAATGCCAATAGTCAGCTTGCGATCGAAGTCTTGTTCGCAGGCGTAACGATGGGGTGAAGGCATGACGATGGGGTGAAGGCATGACGATGGGGTGAAGCTAAGAACCGGCATTTTCAGTGCCGGTTTCTGCTACCGCCGAGTGACTTCTATCGACGAATAACGGCCCCGCTTTGCGCCACCTTCCCCAGCTCCTCCGACGCCGCCGCCCGTACGTCCGGGTTTTTGCCTTTTGTTGCTAAATCCGCCAGCGTCGCTTTTGCCGACAGACACTCTAAAGGCCGCTTCGCTCCGACCGCAGGCAGATGAAGGATAACTCCAAGTGTATGAATGGCCTGTATCCGGTTTCCGGCCTGAACATCGGTGGCCTGCCGCTCCCAATAGATGATGGCATTCATGGTCACGGGCGGCTGGCAGGCGCACGTTGCGAGCTGCCGGACATACGCCTCTTCGGCGGGTTTATCTACGGCGTAGTATTTCACGACATAGACGGTGGGCGTGAGAAACAGCGCCATCGTGACGGCGAATGTCACGCGCATCAGCCATTTCCAGAACGGGGGCAAGGTCGGCTTTGGTGGGGCAGGCATGGCCTATTATACACCAAGCGAATGGATCAGAAGCGCAGCAGGACTTGGAAGGTCAGGCGGTGGCGGATGCTCGCGCCGCTGTCACGGGGGACATCGCGCAGGTACTGGTATAGGGCGCGGAATGTGAGGTTCGCGCTGGAGGCATACGTCAGCCCGGCGGCCTCCTGCGACGCCGTGCTGTTGCCGCCCTGCGGGTATACGAACAGCGACCGGGCGCCGACAACGCTCAGGCGCGGCGAAACGCTGTAATTGCCTTCGGCGTAGTAGCCGAGAACGCGCTGGTCGGCATCCGCTCCCGCCACGACTTCGCCCCGCGCGACGATCCGCTTGTAGCCGTAGGACGCATCCCCGCCGAGCCGGCTCTTCGAAACAAAGCCGCCTCGGTCGGCTCGTATGCGGCCCGATGGTGGCAGCTCCACGGCGAATGGGTTCTGCGCCGTAATATCGGTGATCGGCAGGCGGCCCTGAAGCAGCGAGCCGCCAACATTCACCACGCCGTTGCGGGTGGTAAACGTCCGGCCTAAGCGGAATGTCACCACGCGGTTTGGGTTCACGTATAAGTGGCCCGGCCCGGTGCCGGTCGTGATCGCTAGGTCATAATTCAGGAAGCCGTAAGCCCGGCCTGAGACAGCGACACCGAAATCGTTGCGGACGCCGAGCGACTGGGCGTACAGCGGCTGCAAGATCACCAAATGCGGGTCGTAGACTGCCAGCAGCCCGAACGGCAGCGGGAACTGGCCGACTTTGACATAGGCGGTTGAGTCAAAATCATTCTCGACCGGCAGGCGGTAAATAAAGTATGCCTCGCCAATCTGCACATCGTCGGGATGCGGCAAATCCGGCGGGTTCTCCGCGAGAAGCTGCAAGTAAAAGGAGCCGCGCGTTTGGCCTTTGCTGCTGACCGGGCGCTGCAAATCCAGCTCGACCGTGTTCGCCCATATTCCCCCGCTTCGACCGGTGTTAGCCGTCCGGGTGCGAATGTCGAGAGCGCCGCTGACGAGCAAATCCTGGCCGAGCGGAATCGGATTCGGCAGCGGCACTTCCGGCGGCGGCTGATCGGTCGGCGGCGGCAGCGGCACATGATTTGGGACCGGGCCGAGATTAAGAGGAACAGGACTTGCCGGAGTCTGGCTGTGGACGCCCAGCGGCAGCAGAAGCAAGGCTGCACAAAAAAATGTACGAAATGGGTTCAGCAATGGTGGCAACTTGGGGACACGAGTAGCTTTGAGACACGAGTAACTTGACAGCGCAGGGTTCTTGTGACACAATAACAGACATTCGCGAGACCGCGAATGTTTCACGAATTTCGCAGACGGATTTCCCTCCGTATCTTGTTCCTCAGCGACGTACCAAGAGGCTTCCACATTTTATGGACCCCGAACCCGTTCCCGCTTCTGATGCCTTGACCTCTGCCGCCCCGGTTCTGGCTGCCCTTCACGAAGTGGCTGGTGCCATCGCTCGCCAAACCGATCCGCGCATGACGCTCAGGGTTATCGCCGAAAAAGCCTGCGTTCTCACGCAAGCCGCCTCCGCTGCCGTCAGCCTGCTCGACTCTTCACGCACACTGCTTGACTTTGCTGCGGTCGCCGGTGCGGATGCCGCCGAGATCGTCGGCCAGACCGTTCGTGCCGAAGATGCGCTGGCAGGCCGCACCGCGCTTACCGGCGAGGTGTACCTGGGTTATTCGCCGGAGGCGGCATCCGGCGAGGCCGATTTTACCGGCGAAACCGATTTCGTTGGAGTTCGCTCCGCCGTGGTCGTGCCGGTCTATCTTCACGGCACGCCGTCCGGGGCGCTGACGGTTCTCAACCGCACCGACGGCGCTGCGTTTAGCGGGGCGGACCTGCTCTGCCTGCAAACGCTTGCTAGCCTCGCCGCTCAAGTCCTGCAAACTGATGCACTGAAACGGCTGGCCGCACAGAAGCAGCAGGAGCGGGACATTCTGTTTCGGGCTGCCCAGACAACGTCCTCCTCACTGAACGTCCAGGACGTTCTCGGCAGCATTTTACAATCAGTCGTTGGCAGTATTGAGATGACCGCCGGGGCGGTTTACCTGCTGAGTGATGAGCGGACGCGGCTGTATGTCGGCGCGAACCGGGGACTGGCGGAAGGCGAGGAAGACCGGCAGCTTCCAGCCGAAGGTACCGGCTATGCTGCTCGCGCTCTGGCCCTGGGCCAGCCGCTGCGCCTCAACGATCTTGGACGGGAAACAATTGACAGCGACTCGCCCCTGCCGGAAATGCGCTCGCTGCTCCTCGCGCCGATGGTCGCACGCTCTGTTCCGGAAGGCCTATTGGTGGTCGGCTCCCGCCAGCCTGGTGCCTATTCCGATGCCGACGCCTCCCTGCTGTCTGCCGTCGCCAGCCAGGCCGCGGTCGCGTTAGAAAATGCCTGGCTGTATGAGGATGCGACCCGGCGGGCGCAGGAGGCCGCCGCGCTGTATGAATTGTCCCAAGCGGTCGGCGCGACCCTGAACTTGAACCGCGTGATCCACTTTGTCGCCGACAGCGTTCTTAGCCTGCTGCATGTGGACAAGTTCGCCCTGTTTCTGTACGACCCGGCGACAGGCCGCTTGGAGATCAAGGCCAGCCGCAACCTTTCGGACGAAACCGCGGATACCATGAAGCCTCGCCTCGGCGAAGGCATTGCCGGGTGGGTTCTGGAATTTGAGACGCCGACGGCGGTGCAGGATGTTGCCGCCGATCACCGGAACCGTTCCTGTCCGATTGACGGCGAGGGCGTGATTTCGCTCGTCAGCGTTCCCTTGCAGTCAGGCGACCGGGTGATTGGGGTCCTCCATGCGATGAGCAGCCGCCGTCGCTTGTTCACAGTCGGCGAGATGGAGCTTCTCTACACAATTGCCAATCAGGTCGGCGCGGCAATCGCCAATGCCCAGATGTACGAAGAGGCCCGGCAGAAGTCCGAAGAAATCCGCAAAGGAGTCCGGCGTATCGCCCGTGCGCTAGGGTCGTCGCTTGACGGTCGGCAGACTGCCCAGACCATCGCCGATCTGGCTTTAGAAATGACCGGCGCAGACCGGGGCTTGCTGTTCACGTTCGACTCGCAGGGAAATCTCGCTGCTCAGGCCGCCGCGTCGTTTAAATCGCCGCTGGCTGCGCTGCCGACCGTTTCGCTGGCGGAGGCCGGGCGCGGCCCGGAAACCGCGACAGCGTCTGTCGCCCGGCGCGGGCGGTCGCTGACGATTGAAGATTTCAGCCGGGATACCCGCTTCGCCTTGCCGGCGTTTGCCGCCCGCGAGCGTGTGACTGGCTATTTGGGCGTCCCGCTGAAGCTCGGTAAAAAAGTTTTGGGCGTCCTGGAAGTTTATAGCCGTGACCCTCGGCGCTTCACTGCCGATGAGGTCCGTCTGCTCATCACGTTCGCCAGCCAGGCCAGCGTCGGTCTGCAAAATGCGCTGTTGGTGGAGCAGGCGGGCCGCCGCCTGGAAGACCTGCGGGCGCTCGGCACTCTCGGCGAGCTGCTGGCCCGCGCCGCGCCGGATGCCGCGCTTTTCCCCGCCGCCCTGCGTCTCCTGTGCACTGCCGCCGAAGCTGAAGCGGGCGTCTTTCAGCGCTTCGGCGCACCCGGCGCATCTTATGTCTTCTCGGCAGAAATGCTGCCGGATGACGGCGAAACTCGCGCTGAGGACTTGGAAACCCTGCTGCGCGACCTCGCGGCCCAGGTGGAAGTCTCGCGCGACTTTGATTTTGCCCCAGACCATGCCGTGCCGTCACTCATTCTGCCCGTCCCCAGCCTGCCGGGCAGCTCCTCACGCGGTGTCCTGATCCTCATCCGAGCGCCCCGCCGCCGGGCGTTTAACAGCCATGAGCGGCGCTTGGCTGTGACGGCGACCAATCTTCTGGCTCCCCGGCTGTGACCTACCTCCTTGCTTCGCAGGGTCCTCCCTAAAGGGAAGATGAAGAACGAAAGACAGCTTGTGTTTATCATCCAAATCCTTCCTTTAGGAAGGACCCTGCGAAGCAAGGAGGTAGGTCATCAGGTATAATCACTTCAATCATGGCTGACGACAACTCAACTTCCCCTTCGTCCAATTCGCTTTTCCCTAATGAGCCGCGCCCGACAGGGCGGCCGGTTTATGAATCCAGTCTGCTGCCGCAGCGCAGACGCCGCCGTTTCTCGCCCTGGCTGATCATTCCCGGTCTGCTGGTGATCCTGCTGGCCGTCTTCTACTTTCTTGTCTTTGGCCCGAAGCCGCGCCGCTTTGTTCCTACCGCCGGCACGGTTGTGTTTGCTTCCGACCTAAACTCGCCCGGGACCGCGCATTTGTGGACTGTCAAGACCGATGGCACGGACACTGCGCCTCGGCAGATGACAACTGGGCCGGCTGCCGACAGCAGCCCGGTGTTCACGGCCGATGGCAATCAGCTTGCATTTTTATCCAATCGGGGCGGCGGACCAAACCAGATTTGGATGGTTGATGCCGACGGTAAAAATGCCGTTCAGATCACGCGAACTGCTGGGGCGAAAGCAGACCCAAAGTTCGCACCCGGCTCAAACTCGCTGCTTGGCTTCTTGTCCGGGGCGTCCCTCGCCGTGATGGATGTCGGCAAAGGCGATGCGACGCTTCTTCTGCCGACCCCGGCGACTTCCGCGCATTCCAGCTCCACCGACCCGGCACAGGTACAAGAGACAAATGCTGCTGCCGTCTCGTTCGCCTGGAAGCCCTCTGCCGGGACAAACACGGACCAAAGCGATCTCGGCCTCGCCGCCGTGCTGGAAACGGCGGGCGTTCAAACGCTGGCTGTGCTGCCAACCTTGGCGTCTGCCCCGCGCCTCACCCAAAACGACCAGCCAAACGGTCCGCCGCTGGCCGCTGCCGACCGGCTTTCCCTGGCGTTCGCACCCGACGGCACGAAGATCGCTCTGGGAATGTTCCATGTGCTGGGATTGCCGGGCAACCAGAAAATCTCTGGCTTGATCCAGTTCGGCGGCGACGGGACTGTACAGAAGCCCATCGTGCCGCCGGTGAAGGACCCAGAGGTCGGGCCGCAGAACCCGGTTTACTCGCCGGACGGCACGCAGATCGTATCTGAGCTTTGGCAGCAGGCTGATCTTGCCAGCCGCAAAGTTTTGTACTTGTTTATTGTCGATGCCGATGGCACCGGAACCCCGCACATTCTGGCAAAGGGCGACGCCGAAGACGCCCAGTTCTCCCCAGACGGCAAGCAGGTCTTTTTTCTTGCCCGCCGCACCGATGGCGGCCATGACTTGTACCGGATCAATTCCGACGGCACGGGGCCGGTGCGTTTGACGAACAGGCAATCCGACATCACCGGCTTTGCACTGTCGCCGCAGCCGGCCCAATGATTTATTGTGAAAACAACCTGCCTGTGTGGTATACTGGGTAACACTTGAGAAGCGTGCTGAGACGCAAGAAGTGTGCTGAGAGAGGCGCGGCGTTCAGCCCGTGACGGACGCGGATGAACAATTTTGTCGGTCTGCCCTGGCGCATTGCTTCTTTGGCCGGTCTGCTGGTCGGTGGGATCAGCCTGCTGTATGGTGCCAGCCCCTGGACCTGCCTGCTCCGGGTGGCGCTGGCATTTGCCGTCTTCGCCGCCGCCGGCTTCGGCCTTCAATTCGTTCTGAAAAACGGCGAAGCGCCGCCATCTCCAGGCCCGCGTGGCCCGGCTTCACCGGGTCAAAATCAAGAGGAACACCGAGATGAGCCGGCTTCCCGCACCGATACGCATTAACTCACGCATTAAATAGACCACTCGCCATGCCTACTCCCGACAATATGCCGGACCTCTGGAACCGCTTCAAGAAGCGCAATGACCAAAAGGCCCGCGACCAGATCATCAACCATTACGCCTACCTCGTCAAGATCACAGCGGGCCGGGTCGTCACCAACCTGCCGCCAAATCTGGAGCGCGACGACCTTGTCAGCGCGGGCATCATGGGCCTGATTAAAGCGGTGGACCAGTTCGACACGTCCCGTCAGGTCAAATTTGAGACCTACGCCATTGCTCTCGTGCGGGGCGCGATCCTCGAAATGCTCCGCGAAGAAGACTGGGTGCCGCGCTCGGTCCGTGACAGCGCCAAAATCTTGGAGCGCACCTACTATAAGCTGGAAGTCAGCCTCGGACGGCCCGCGACTGAAGAAGAAGTCGCCGCCGAGATGAACATGAGCGAGGGCGACCTGCTGAAGCTTTTGGTCAACACCAGCCGGGCCAACGTCTTGTCTCTGGATGACATGCTTCTCGGCGGCGGCTCATCCGACGGCGAGCGCCTGCACCTGACTGACGTTTTGCAGGACGAAAACGCCAACGTCCTCGCCGACGTCGAAACGTCCGCCATGAAAACGTCGCTTGTCGGCGGCATTGATCGCCTGCCCGACCGCGAGCGTTTGGTCATCTCCCTCTATTACTACGAGGGCCTGACCTTCAAAGAGATCGGCAAAGTCCTCACCGTCTCCGAATCCCGCGTCTACCAGCTCCACACCCAAGCCGTCCTCCGCCTGCGTGGCTACTTACAGCGCGACTCGCCTTTGTTCACTGCCGGTTAGCACATTTCTCTTGCCTTTACGGAGAACCGAGATGATCCAGAAAGCAGCCCTATGGATTAGGCGAGTAGCTTCCGTCGCGCTTTGTGCTGCTGTCGCGTGTGCTGTTTATATAGGTTTGAGGAAGGTTGAAGGCCGGCCTGAGTCTCTTCAAAGTTTAGTGTGGCTCGCCCTCGCCTCGGCTATTTTTACCTGCGTGATCATTGCTGTTTCTTCCCGCCTCGCGGAACCCAAGCACCAACGCCGCGAAATTTTTTGGTGTGAATATGGACGATGAAGGCATCTGGCCGCCTGTGCCCAAAAACCAGCCTGCCATTTCTGAGCCTGCGCCACGGCAGTACCTTTTCGTCAAAGTTCCCTTGCTTGCGCTTGGCTTCGGCTTCGTGTTGGGCGGATGGGACATCACCCGCAAAGATGATTGGGCGGATTGGGCGACGTTCGGTGCGGTAGCGCTGCTGGGGTTTCTGCACCCGAAGACATTTCTGCTGTCGGCGTTCCTGTTAAGCCTGTGCTTGTATTTAGTGCATATTGCGGCAGTTATGCACGGCCTCAAATCACCCTATGTGGAACCGAACACGGACCAGGCCCTGAACTGCTGGCAGTCCGTGTTTCCGAAGGCATTAGGCACTGCCATAGGCGCATTGCTGAAAGTGTATGCTCAGTACGAGCCGATGGGACCACAAAAACAATGAGCGAGATGATTTTTTCGAGTGATGACTGTTTTGAAGGTGATGATCCTACGGATGACCCGGACAATCTGACTCCCGAATAGGTTGCGGAGATCCGCGCCGGGATCGCACGGGAACTGGAAGCAGCGGCGGCAGGCCGCGTGAAGTCACTCGCGCAGGTTGTCGCCGAAGCTCGGCAATGGCACGGGTTCCCCGCGACTTGGGCTGAGGATAATACGTTAGAGAACCATGCGTTGAAACGCACGGCTACACAGCGAAGACGCTACGAAGTACCGCTTCGCGGGACTCGGAGCGGAATTAGCTTGCCCTGAACCCCGCGAAGCGGTGTTTTGTGGCGTCCGCGCCATCTAGCCGTACGTTTCAACGCATGGTCTTGCGCCGCATGGCTCTAAGCTCTCCCAAACACCAGACACGCATTGATGCCGCCGAAGCCGAAGGAGTTGGAGAGAACATAGTTGACGCTGGCGTCGCGGCCCTTGGTGCCGGGCAGGTAGTCGAGATCACAGGCGGGGTCAGGCGTCGTTAGATTGAGGGTGGGGGGCAGCCAGTTGTCGTGCAGGGCGAGCAGGGAGATAGCGGCTTCCCAAGCGCCGGTCGCACCGAGAGCGTGACCGTGGAAGCCTTTCGTGGCGCTGATGGGGATTTTGTAGGCGGCGTCGCCGAAGACTTGCTTGAGCGCCAAAGTTTCCGTGCTGTCGTTCAGGGGAGTGGAAGAGCCGTGAGCGTTGACGTAGCCGATGTCGGCAGGGGTCAGGCCCGCGCGGGCGATGGCAAGCGACATACAGCGGGCGGCCTGGACACCGTCGGGCCGGGGCTGGGTCATGTGGGAGGCATCGTTCGTGGAAGCATGGGACAAAATCTCGCCGTAGATGCGGGCGTTCCGGGCAATCGCATGGTCCCATTCTTCCAGCAGCAGCATCGCCGCGCCTTCCGCCATCACAAAGCCGTCACGGTCTCTGTCGAAGGGGCGAGACGCGGCCTGCGGGTCGTCGTTGCGCTGGCTCATGGCCCGGATAATCGCGAATGCGCCGTAGCAGAGCGGTGACAGCGGCGCTTCCGAGCCGCCCGCCAGCATGAGGTCCGCACTGCCGTCGCGAATGAGATCAACCGCCCGGCCAATCGCAATCGGGGACGCCGCGCACGAGTCGCCGTTCGCGGTCGCCGGGCCGGTGACGCCTAGCTCAATGGCGACGTTGCATGAGCCGGCCCCGTTAAAGACGCTGAGTGCCAGCATCGGGTTGACCCCGCGCGGCCCCCGCGCGAGAAACTCCGGGTACTGCTCTTCCGCAAACCCGACCCCGCCGAGGGCGGTCCCCAGACAGACGCCGATGCGGTCCCGGTCTTCCACGCGCAAATCAAGCGTCCCGTCGGCCACAGCCATTTTCGCCGCCGCGACAGCAAACTGAGAGAACTTATCCAGGCGTTTCAGCTTTTTGCCGTCTAAATAAGGCACGGGATCGAAGTTTTTCACCTGCGCGGCGATATGGGTCACAAACGGCGACGTATCAAAGCTGTCAATCGTGCCGACCGCCGACTTCCCCTCCCGCAGGCCCGCCCGCAGGCCGTCCACACCAACCCCAATCGGCGTGATGATCCCCAGCCCCGTCACCGCAACGCGCTTGCGCGAAGTTTCCATTACTCTTTTGCTTCTTTCTCTACGATGTTTTTAATCGTTGCCAAAGTTTTCCCAGCAATGGCATGGACAAACTGATCGCCGACCATGTCCCGCGCGAACCAGCCGTTCAGGATGGGCAGGGGATAAATCAAGTCATGGCTGATAGTCACGGCGACGCCCCGGCCCCAAGGGTCATCTTCCAGCGACCACACGACCCACATGCCGAGCGCAACGCCGGCTAAATGCTTAAAATAGATTTTGCCCGTGGCCGGCTCGCAGATCTGAACACTCTGCCAGCGCACCGGAAACGACCGGCCCTTGATGGGAAAATCAGCGCGGACCGCCGCCATCTCGACCACTTTGCGTGAACCGTCATCCGTCTGCTCAAAGACTAAGACTTCGCGGTAGTGCGGCAGGATCTCCGGCCAGTTCTGAATGTCGGCGGCAAGCTGAAAGATACGGGATTTCAGCCCGCGCATGTAGACCGTGTTTTCTGTGTGCATGATACTTTAAAGAGACATACCTCCTTGCTTCCTCGGGCGCAGGGTCTTCCCTGAAGGGAAGATTAGGATAGGACGGTAATTGCAGGGGCGCTGCTTGCCGCGCCCTCTTGCTTTTGCCGCGCCTTCTCCTCATCCCTGTCTTTCCCTAATCCTTCCTTTAGGAAGGACCACAGCGAAGTAATTTGGTTACGAAGCGGTGCGGTAGGTCTCTGAGTGCGGCAGGTCTGTTACAGGGTCCCCAGCGCGAGGCGCAGCGTCGGCAGCGAAAACAAGTCGGCGGGCCGGGCCACATCACCGACGGCGCGAAGCAGTCTTTCGGTCAGCGGCTCCGACCGGCGCAGACGCTCGGCACCCCAGCCCAGCAGGGTGGGGGAGTGGACAACGCGCTGCACCAAGTCGCACAGGCGGTACCGGGGCAGCAGCTCTGCACGCCGCCGAATATCATACACGCTGAGAGAATGACGGCTGACATCGCTGCGTTCCAGAGCGCCGCTGATGGCATCTGCCGCAAGCCGCGCTCCGTGCAGGGCAAAATAGACGCCTTCGCCGGTGAAGGGATGAATAAAGGTCGCGGCATCACCGACCAGCACTGCACCGTCCTCCGTCGCACGGCGTGTGTGATGCCCGAAGCAGCCAACGGAGCGGAGCGGGCCGACTTGAACGCTCTGCTGCACTTCCTCCCAAACCGCCGGGAACGACCGGCGCAGGCGCTCCTCGAAGTATTCCTGACGCCGTCCGGCCATGCGCGGCGCTTCCGACTGCGGCACGACAATGTTGATGTTGCGCGTTCCGTCCGGGCCGCAGGCCGAACCAACCCCGCAGCAGGCGTCAGAGTGATCCACGGGCAGGTGCATGGTCACACCGCGGCCACTGTTTTTTGCGGTGTAATGCGTGACAAGCGCGATCTTTTGCAGGCGCGGGATGGACCGAACGACGCCCATCTCTCGCGCCAGCAGCGAATGGGTACCGTCGGCACCGACAACAATCTTCGCGCGGATTGTTCCCGTTTCGCCGTTTGCCTTTGTGCCTGAGACGCCGCAAAAGCCGTCGCTGTTCCGCAAAATCTGCCGGACATTAAAGTTTTCGATGACGCGAACTCCAGCGGCTTCGGCGGCGTCACGCAGCGCTTTGTCGGTGACGACGCGCGGGCAGGCCAGGGCATTGGTCGGGCCGGAGAACGCTCGGCGGTTGTGGGGAACAACGGTTTCCTCAGTCAGCGCCGACGCGCCCGCACCCAAAAGCTGAGGCAGGATGCCGATCTCGTCGCGCAGCAGCGTGACCGCGCCGGGCGTCAGATACTCCCCGCAGGCTTTGTCGCGCGGAAATGCGGCGCGGTCTAAAAGCGTCACTGGGTAGCCCTGCCGGGCAAGAAACAGAGCGGTCGCGGACCCTGCTGGGCCAGCACCGATAATCACGACATCCGTGGCAATTTGAGGCAAGAAATACAGCCGATCTAAGCGAATACGCAGGGACGAGTAGTTGAAAACCACTCGCTAGGCGCAGCACTCTTCGAGTGGAGGAAGGAAATGCGGGCGGTTTCTCCTTCGTCCGAAGGACGCTTGACCGAGCGAGTGGTTTTCAACTACTCGTCCTTTACCCAATCTTTGCCGGTGCCAATTTTTTCTGCACCAGCGCCACACGAAAATACCAATGCGTCTGCACGTGCACACGCTGAACCCCGCTGAGGGCAACCATTCTACGGTACTCCGGCACGGTGAAGGCCCGCCGGACACTCGCGGGCGCGTCATGCCGCGTGATGGGGTGTGCTTTGACGGCAGCCATCGCGGCCTCGACCCCCCACAGCGTCGGCTTGTCCCGCTTGAGGTCGCTGACCACGAAGCCGCGCGTTGTCAGTCTGTCCATTGCCGCCAGCAGCTTCACCGAAGCGTCAAAGCCGAGATGATGAAATGCGAGAGCGCACAATGCCAGGTCAAATGTGCCGGGCGGGAATGGCAAAGTCAGCGCATCAGCCTGGACAAGCGAGATGTCAGGAGACGCCGCCTGCGCCATGTGCAGCATCGTTCCTTGATTATCTACGCCGATGACGGTCAAGTTTAGTTCCCGGCGTCGGCCCCAGGCCAGCAGTGCCGACGGAATGTCGGCAGAGCCGGTCGCGATGTCTAAAATCCGAATGGGCGTGTGTGGCGGCACGTCCCGGAGCAGCCGAGCGACATGAAACAAAATTGTCTGCGTCCCGCCGAACAGGCAGTTGGACAGCGCCACGTCCCGCATTGAAGCCTCAACTTCGGCGAACGGCTGGCTGGGGTCGTCAATCCGCTCAGGCTCGTCGGTGCGCGGCAGACTAAACAGCCCATCGAACGGGTCAGGCCACGGCATGAAGCGCCTCGCTGACGGCCCGCGCGGTTTCTTCGATCTGAGCATCGGTGTGGGCTGCGCTGGTGAAGGCCGACTCAAACTGTGACGGCGCAAAATAAACGCCGCGCAAAAGCAGTTCCCGGAAGAACCGGCCATAGCGGGCGGTATCGGCGGTCTTCGCGCTCGTGAAGTCAACCACTTTGGCATCGGTAAAGAACAGCGTCATCATGGAGCCGACGCGGTTGATCCGGTGCGGGATGCCGAGCCGCCGGGCCGTGTCTTTCGCCGACTGGGCCAAAAAGTGCATCTGGTGGTGCATCTGCGTGTAGAGCGTTCCCTGCACCTCTTCCAGCATGGTCAGCTGGGCGAGACCGGCGGCGACGGCGAGCGGATTGCCCGACAGCGTTCCTGCCTGGTAGACCGGTCCGACTGGCGCGACCACATCCATGATGTCCGCCCGCCCGCCGTAAGCCGCGAGCGGCAGCCCGCCGCCGATGATCTTGCCGAGCGCGGTCAAATCGGGCGTGATGCCGAACAATTCCTGTGCTCCGCCATAAGCGACGCGAAAGCCCGTAATGACTTCATCAAACAGCAGCAGTGCCCCGTCTTGTTTTGTCAGCTCACGCAGGGCATGGAGAAAATCGGCTCTTGGGGTCACGACACCCATATTGCCGGCGACAGGTTCGAGCATCACAGCGGCGACTTCGCCGGGATGGGCCAGCAGCGCCGCCCGGAGCGCTTCCGCGTCATTGTACGGCAGGGTGATCGTGTCGCGGGTCAGATTGACGGGGACACCTGCCGAATCCGGCAGACCGAGAGTGGTTAATCCCGACCCGGCTTTCGCGAGAAATCCGTCGGAGTGGCCGTGGTAATTGCCCTCAAACTTGATGATCTTGTCGCGCTTTGTGAAGCCCCGCGCAACCCGCACGGCGCTCATCACCGCCTCAGTCCCCGACGAAACAAGCCGCACTTTCTCGACGGATGGCACGGCGGCCACAATTTTTTGGGCGAGTCGCACTTCGGCCTCGGTGCTGGCTCCGAACGAGGTCCCACGCTGTGCGGCTTTGGTAATCGCCTCAATGATGCGCGGCGGGGCGTGCCCGAAGATCAGCGGTCCCCATGACATGACATGGTCTAAATAGCGGTTGCCGTCCACATCAAAGATATACGGCCCTTCGCCGCGCTGCATGAAGAGCGGGTCGCCGCCGACGCTCTTGAACGCCCGCACGGGCGAGTTGACGCCGCCGGGGATAACACGCTCGGCCTCGGCAAACAGCCGCGCTGACTTAAGATGCTCCATAACAGTAGTATACCCAGCCCTGCCTGTTCCGCCGCAAATGAGAAAAGCCTGCAAAAGCGCCTTGATTTTGCCGATAACTTTCTTGTACGATGAAAAATGTATTAGAAACGGACAATCTTCCACTTACGGCTTTATCACGCGAGCGAAGCCGCTTTTGGATGAAAATCGGCATCGCCGTCACCCTGTTTTTTCACTTGCTGTACGCCGCTTGGCTCCTCATCCACCCCGTTTCCACACACGTCACCCACTTAGGCGACGACATCATGGAAACGCTTGGCGGGGTGCTGGCGGCGGTGCTCTGCCTGCTGCCTGCCCCGTGTCCCAAAGAAGCGCTCTACAAGTCGTGCTCCCGGCAGATCGCAGTATTTTGCGGCCTGAGCATGGTCTGCTACGCCTTGCAACAAACTTTCATTATCTGGCCGGATTTTGCACACCGACCTGCACCCATTCCACGGATCGCGGCAGATGTTATTGCCCTGTCCGCTTACCCCCTGCTTCTCCTCGGTATTTGGCGGCTGCCACGCCGGCCACTTTCCGTGCCAGCCCAAATCCGAATCTCGTTGGACGGCCTGATGGTCGTCACATCTATCTTCACCTTTAGCTGGTATTTCGTGCTGGGTCCGACTCTTTTGACATCGCATGGGACTCTGGAAGCCAAGATTACGGATGTTTCGTATCCGGCAGGAGATATTCTGCTGGCGGCCTGCCTGCTGCTGCTGGGAGGCCGAACTGGCTACTTCCGGTCGGTGCTGCTGCTGTTCGCGCTTGGCCTGAGCATTGTGGTCGGGGTGGACGTCACGTTTTCCTACCTCTCGCTGCATCGCACTTTTCCGCAGGGTACACTGCTGGACATTGTCTGGTCGCTTGGCTTCATGCTGATTGGGGTGGCTGTCTGGACAAGCCGGCAGGCGATGACGTTCACCCGGCTGGAAGACGAGCCGCGCCGCCTGCCGTCGCTGGTCGCGTCGCTGCTGCCGTATGGCATGCTGCCGCTGGTTGGAGCGTTGGTGGTCTACACCGAGCAGGCTCCGGGCCAGGCTATTCTGAAGCACGGCGTTTTTTGGGGCGCGTTTGCGCTGATCTGTCTTATTCTTGGGCGGCAGGTGCTGGCGCTGCTGGAAAATCGGGAACTGAACGGCCGGCTGGAGTCACTGGCGACCACCGACCCGCTGACTGGCCTGGTAAACCACCGGACATTCCATGCGCGTCTCGCCGAAGAAGCCGCGATTGCCCGTGCCGGGGGGCAGGCGCTGGCCGTGGTCATGCTGGATTTGGACAACTTCAAGTTCTTCAATGACGCCTACGGCCACGCCGCCGGCGACGAGGTGCTGCGGCAAGTGACGCAGGCACTTCGTAACAGCACGACACCCAGTGACACGGTCGGGCGGTTCGGCGGCGACGAGTTTGCACTGCTGCTGCCGCTGAAAACCGTGGGCAGTCTGCGGCAGGGCATCTCGGCGCAGGGCTTGCAGCAAAGCCTGGAAGCGTCTTTAGCCGATTTGTTTTTCCAGCCGCCGGGCAGTCCGTCGCCGATCCCGCTGACCATCTCGCTCGGCGTTGCAGTCTTCCCCGAAGACGCGGCGACGGCGCTGGGAGCGCTGGAAGTGGCGGACCGCCGCTTGATGCATTTCAAGACGGGGGGCGGCACGGACAGTCCGGTCGAACAGCTCTGCCAGGATCTGACCCAGTCGCTGTCGGGCTTCCCGATGCTGAACGCACTGGTCACGGCAGTGGACAACAAGGACCGCTACACCCGCCGTCACTCGGAAGACGTACTGACGTACAGCCTGCAAATCGCTGATCAGTTTGAGCTGGATATGGAAACCCGGCGGACGATCCAGATTGCCGCTCTGCTGCACGATGTCGGGAAAATCGGCGTTCCCGACCGTGTTCTGCGGAAGCCCGGCAAGCTGACCGACGAAGAATACGAGGCCATTCAGCAGCACCCGCTGATGGGTGCGGTCATTGTCGGAGCCGTGCCGGGCTTTGAAGAAACTTTAGATGCCGTGCGCCATCATCATGAGCGCTGGGACGGTAAGGGGTATCCATTCGGGCTGCGGGGCGAAGAAACGCCATTCCTAGCCCGGATCGTCTCCGTGGCTGATGCCTTCTCCGCCATGACGACTGACCGGCCTTACCGCAAGGGCATGGAGCGGGAGAAAGCCCTGCAAATACTGGAAGAAGGTGCAGGAACTCAGTGGGACCCCGACTGTGTTCAAGCGCTTCTCTCCTCCTATCGGCCTGCCGCGAAACCCTACAAAGAACGCCTGCTGGCGGCTTGAGGTGGCTCGGCCCATAGATTATCCCAGACGCACCTGGCTGACCGCCCGGTCTTCAGCGTGCAAAGATCTGGCCAAGCTGATTAACGAGAGCAGGCGGACGCAAAAAGGCGCGGATGAGATCACTCATCCGCGCTTGTCGTTCTGCTCGTGCCTTAGGTTTAGGAGGCTGTGGCCTTCTTGCGCTTGGCCGCGACAACCACGCCGCCCAGGCCGAGGGCGAGCAGCAGGCCGAAGGAGACTGTGGTGGAGGCTTCGGGGACGGCCGCCGGGCTGTAGGTCAGGTTGTCCGCATTGAAGACGTTCGGGCCGGCGCTAGACGAGCCGATGGTAGCGGTCGTGAAGGCCGTGTTCGAGATCAGCCCAGCGAAGTAGAACGTGCTCTGGTCATAGGCCAAGCCAGTGTTGGCCGTCCCGGCGGACGTCTGGATGAAGAAGTCGCCGTTCGACGAATTAGTGGTGTGGTTGGCGTTGAAAAAGACGGCGACAGCCTTCACTGGAGTAGGGAATGTCACCGTGAAGCTGTCCCCGCCGAAGAAGAAAGAGGTGTTATCGGTCCCGCGCTGCAAGGCCAGGCTCTGATTATCGAACTTGTTATAATTGTTGTCAATGCGGCCCTGGGTTCCTGTCGGGAAGGCGCTGTAGGTGAGGCCGTCCAGCGTGCCGCCGTTGTTAATCAGGGAGTTGACCGCCGGGCCTTCATAGCCCTCCGTCGTGAATGGGGCGCTGCCGAGGGCAGCGAAGAACGCAGCGGAACTGGTGTAAGTGGTCTGCGCCCCAGCCGGCAGGCTGAGCGCCAGAAGTCCCAGAGTGGCGAGGGCGGAGCGCTGGGCGAATGAAGTACGAGTGATAAGTGGCATGAGACGAAACCTTTCTGATTGAAGCAGAATAAAACCAGCCAGAGTGTCTGCGGCGAGGTTCGTGCGGGACGCCGGTATTTTCCCTCCCTGCATGAACTATGCCAAGTATTCATCACAGGCGTAGAAATCCGGACTTTCCTTTGGCAGGCAGGCTCACGAAGTGGCTGGGGCTGTGGTTGGCGTTTGCCCTCCGCTGCGGAACTCGGTAGCGGAGCGCAGGGCGATGCGTTTTCTGCTGGTCGAGTGCCGCCCGAAACAAAGAAAAAGCCCGGCACATAACGTGCCGGGCGGAAAAATTCTCTGCTACACGCGCTCGACCAGCCCCAGACCGGCGGCAATAAGCTCCGAGACTTTCTCCTGCGATGATGACTCGGCATACACGCGCACGACCGGCTCGGTGCCCGACGCACGCAGCAGCAGCCAGGCGTCGTTCTCGAAAAAGAACTTGGTGCCGTCGGTGCGGTCAATCTTCAGCACTTTGAGGCCGGCGATCTCGTCGGGATTGTCTTCCGTCAGCGACTTGACGACAGCGGGCATTTTTGCCGGTTCTGGATGCAGGTCCACGCGCTGGTACTCGTGCGGGCCGAACTCGGCCATCAACTCGGCGATCTGCTCTTCCAGGCGCTTCTTGCGGACGGCCATTGTTTCCAGCAGCATCAGCGACATCAGCGGGCCGTCGCGCTCCGGGATGTAGCCCAGCACCCCGATGCCGCCGGACTCTTCGCCGCCGATCAGCACAGGTTCTTTCAGCATCCACTCGCAGATATTCTTGAAGCCGATGGGCGTCACATGCAGCGTCAGGCCGTACTTCGCGCAGAGCTTGTCAATCAGCGTCGTGGTGGAGACCGTCTTGACGACAGAGCCGCGCAGGCCGCGGTCTTCGTACAGATGGCGCAGGACAAGCGCGAAGATACGGTGGCTGTCCACAAAATTACCGTCAGCGTCCATCGCGCCGACGCGGTCCGCATCGCCGTCCACGGCGAGGCCGACATCGGCTTTAGCCGCGAGAACCGCGTCTTTCAGCGGCCCTAAGTTCTGTGCAATCGGCTCCGGGTTCAGGCCGCCGAAGACCGGATTACGGTCCGTTAGAATCTCTTCAATCTCGATGCCCGCGCCGCGCAGGATGTCCGACAGGTAGCCGCTCCCGCTTCCGTGCATCGGGTCGGCGACAATTCTGTATCCGCCTTCCCTGATCTTCTCCAAATCCACCATGCCGCGCAGTCCGTCGAAGTAGGCGGGCCGCAGATCGCGCTTTTCCACGCTGTCCATCACGGCGCTATCTGCGCTGACCGCATATGTCCCGGCGTCAATCAAAGCGTTCAGCTCCTTGACGACCTGCTCCACATCCGACGGCAGAGCGGAGCCGCCAAAGCCCATCTTGATTTTAAGGCCATTGAACTGCGGCGGGTTGTGAGATGCCGTGATCATAATCCCGCCTTTGGCGTTGTCTTTGTAGGCGTTGTAGGAGATGGACGGCGACGAACACGACTGGGCCGACAGCACGGCTTTCATGCCGGAAGCGGCGACGACTTTGGCGGCTTCGGCGGCGAAGTATTCCGACTGCGAGCGATTGTCGTAGCCGATAAAGAGGGTGTTTTCGCCGGGGACTTCAGGCCGCTTCATGTAGTTGACGACGGCCTGCGCGACAAGGCGAACGTTTGCGCCGGTAAAGTTGTCGGCGATGATGCCGCGCCAGCCGTCGGTTCCGAACGAAATCTGTGGTTTTTCCGCTTCCGGCATGATTGTACGATATCTCCTTGAAATGTGATTAGCGCGAAGGATAACCGGCACTTCCAGTGCCGGTTCTTCCATGCCCGCTTCTACTCGCCCGCCATACTGTGCAGCGCTTGATGGGCGAGATGGACCGAAAGCACGGACTCCGCGCCCTGATTCTTGTTGAGGCCCCAAGGCACCAGGGCATCGGACACGCCTCCGGTTTCGGTGTCAAAGACCGGCAGGCCGTGTACGTTCTTGCCGAGATACCAGCCGAAGGCATCTTCAGCGGCCTGCTGGTAGCGCGGGTCGCGCGTCACGCGGTAGGCTTCGGCGCAGCATTCCACAAGCGCTCCGGCGTCTACCGGCTGCTGGTCGAACGGTGGTGGGCAGTCGTCCTGGCGCGTAAACCAGCCTGCCTCCGTCAGGCGCAGGTTGCCGACGGGGTCATAGCTGCCCTGCGGATTGCGCGTCTTTTGGAGCAGGAAATCCAGCGACTCCGCCGCGATCTTCTTGTAGCGCAGGTCATCCGGGAATAGCCGGGCAGCAACAAATAAGGCCTGCGGCAGACGGGCATTGCAGTAGGTCATCTGATCCTCAAACCAGTGCCACTTCTCGTCCCGGCAGGCTTCATACTTGTCGGCCAGCGCATCGGCCAGCGTCCTAATCTGCTCGGTTCCGATCTGGGCTTCTGAAAGGCCCAAGATCACAAACGCTCTTGCCCGCAGATAGGTCGGGCGCATCGTCGGCAGGACACGCAGCGAACCTAAAATCAGCGCTTCGGCTCTGGCACGCGGCGCGAACGGCGCGTCCGCGGCGCAGGCGACGCCGAGGCCCCAAAGGGTCCGCCCGAATGAGTCTTCGCTGCCGACCGAATCCAGCCAGCGGCCTTCCAAATCGCAGAAGTTATGATACTGCCCGGCGCAGTCGCCCCGTGTAATCGCCGCGCCTTCCACGAAGCTGAAGCAGGTCTGCGCCAAACGGCTGTAGAACTCCAGCGCGGCTCCGGCCTGCCAGTAGCGCAGGCCGACAATCAGACCCCGCGCCTCGTCGTCTATCGAGTAGCCGTGACTTGGGTTTGGCTGACAGTCCTCGCAGTGCTGCCACAAGCCGACTGCCGTCAGCATTTCTTCTAAATGGGCGTAACTCAACTGGTTTTGGTATGTCGTCATTGACTTGTTTTTCTCCCGACTTTGGGATGCCTAAACGCTTGATACGGCAGTCACGGGCGACGGTGCCCACACTTCGCCGTCACGGACCAGGTCGTTCAGGCCCGGGATCGCCATTGCATCCATTGCGGCCCGGTGATTGACCCAGCGCTCGTCAAGCATCTCCGTAAACAGCTTTGTGTACTGGATGCCGACGCTCTGCCAGGTCATGGAGCGCCCGTAATCATAAGCTTTCTGGCGGGTCATCTCGAACAAAACATCGTCGGTCAGCAGGCTGCCAATAATCTCGGACAGGCGGGCCGAGTCTCGGAATGGGTACAAAAATCCGCGTCCATCCGCCAGCAGCTCTTCAGCATACAAGTACGGCGTTGAGACAATCACTTTTCCGGTCGCCATCGCATACGCCAGAGTGCCCGACGTGATCTGGTGCGGATTTGCATAATAGGGAGTGATATACACATCGGTTGCCAGCAGATAGTCAATCAGCTCTTGCAGCGTCAGGTATTTGTCAATGAACTTGACGTTGTCCCGCAAGCCTAACTCTTCCACCTGCTTGACCAGGCTGTCCCGGTACCACTCGCCTTCTTTGCGCTTGATGACAGGATGAGTTTGACCCAAAATCAGATAAGTCGCCGCCGGCTCTTTTTCGACTACGGCGGGCATGGCGGCGATGGCGTCTTCAATACCTTTGTTTGGCGAGATCAGGCCGAAGGTGGACAAAACACGCCGCCCGGCGAGGCCGAACTTCTCTTTCGCGGCGGCGTCGGCATGGAACGGCGCGTTCGGAGCGCCGTGGGGGATAAAGCGGATCTTGCTTGGTGCGATCCCGTAAGCCGTTTCCAAAAGCTCGACAGCTTTGTGCGCCATAACGACAAAACAGGAGGCGTGCTTTTCCATCTCCTTGAGTATCCGCCGCTGCGGCTCAGATGGGTTCGGCAGGACCGTGTGCAGGGTCACGACAACCGGCATGGTCACCGCCCGAGTCAGATCCAAGACATATTCGCCGTGGTCGCCGCCGAAGATGCCGTACTCATGCTGTATGGAGAGCAGGCTCACCCGGTGCTTTTCCAGCAGCTTCGCCGCCCGGACATAATCAGATTTGTTTTCTTTTTCAATGGTATAAACGACTTTGGAATCGGGATGCGGCTCGACCGGCGCGGCGTCGTCCACGGCAAACACGATGGAGCGCCAGCCTGACAGATCAGTGGAATTGACGACATCCAAAGTGAAGGTGGCAATCCCGCATTCCTTCGGCGGGTAAGTCCCGACATACGCGATTTTATGCCGCTTGGCAAGGTTCGGATAGGCGCTCATGGGTGTTGCAATCTCCTCGCGCCAGGACACGGCGCGGAAAAACGGAAGCGGCGGCTCTTGTGATACAATTTCGATACGAAAAAGCCCCAGCCGCGACATTAGATACTGAATTATATCCGTTTGAATGGGCGCGTCAAACTAAAGACCGCATACCGACAGGCAGGTAAGCAGCAGCCGGAGGCCATCGCCGCCGTCGGTCGGCAGGCCGGGAATGGACGGTGCCGGACCGCCGGGGTGGGGCGCCAGCCCGTGCAGCAGCCCTAAGAGCGGGCCGAGGGTCAGCAGGAGCGGCACCACGCTGAGAACTGTGCCGCCAATGCTCCATCCGATCATCAGCCATCCGAGATAAGTCTTGCGCGGGTCGTCGAGCATCAAAAAGATCATGCCCGCCGGCAGGCCGATCAAGGGGAACAGCAGGCCCATCGCCACTGCGGCTTTCGGCGCGAGCGGTGACTCGGCCAGCGCAGGCCGGGACGGCGCGGCAAAGCCGGGCATAGACGCCGGCCCGGAGGCGGCGGGAGACGAAACTGCCGAAGACGCGGCTTGGCCCTCCGGCATCGCTTTAAGCGGGCGGCTGCACTGCCAGCAGGCGGCAGACGCCGGGAAGTTATTCGCGCCGCAGTAAAGGCAGCGAACCCGTCCAGCTTCGCCGCCGGAGGAAGAAGGATTTGGTTGGGAAGGGGTCGGCTGTGGGGTCGGCATGATACGTCACCGCAGGGTCGAAGGAATGTCGGCGTTTTTAGCATCCGGCGAAACCGCCTGCCCGCCGCGTCCCGGCGTCACCATCGTCTTGCCGAGATTGGAGTCATTGAGGTAAAACAAGACGCCCGCCAACACGACGACGAGCAGCACGATGCCGGAGACGCGCATCCAGTCGCCGCTCCGATTTGGCAGGGCAATCGGTTCATCAAAGCCAGCTGCCGGGCGGTTATCTTTGCCGACCGTGTTGAACTTTGGGCCGCCGCCGAGGAACTCTCCATTTTGCTTGGGATCCGCCATAATAAGAAGAGAGTACCCGATTCAGCCCAAAAATCGGCGGAAAATTGCTGAAACATTTCTGCGGGAATGCTGTCTTACAAGCAGACACTCTTCATGCACGGGAAAGAAGCTTGATTTCTATGAACCGGCCCTTTTGGTCATTCCGTACTTCTGCTTCGCCGGACAACTGCGAAACGATTGAGCCGCTGCTGTCGGCGTATGCCGACGGCATGGCGTCGCCCGCCGAAACCCGCCGCCTTGACGCCCACCTGCCAGGCTGCGAGAGCTGCCGGTCTGCTCTGTCTTGGACGCAGGCGACTCGCGCTGCTCTCGCGTCTCGCCCGGTCGCCGTCCCGCCGCCGGACCTGCATTCGCGCATCGCCCTTGCCATCGCGCTGTCATCCCGCCCGGTCGCCGTCCCGCCGCCAGACTTGCATTCTCGCATCGCCCTTGCCATCGCGGCGTCGGCTGCCGCGCCGGTCCTGCGGCGTCCCGCCCGCGTGTTCACGGTGCGGACGGCCTACGCCGCCGCCGCGTCTCTGACTGCACTAGGAATTGCCCTCAGCTACCCGCTCTGGCACACGCCGGGCGCAGAGGCCGTGAAGCAGCCGGTCAAGCTTCCGGTTCTTGCCGCCGCGCCTTCGGTTAGAACGAATGTCCCGCTAAAAACGACCCGCCCGCTTGTTGCGAGCAATGCCGTGAAGCCTGCCGCCGTCAAGCGCACAATTATCGCTCATAAACCCGTTCCAACCGCTGCAATACAGACAGAGCATATTGCGTCTAACGACGTGCCGGCGAAACTGCCCGCCGCCCTACAGGAAGTAATCGCGCCGGTGCATCACGCACTGCCAGATCGAAAAATTGCGTCACGTGACATTGCCCCAACTGAGAAGCAGAGCATCGAGAAGCATTCGCCTCTGCCGCTGAAAACTCTTGCGCCGAAGCCGCAGGAAGGGCTGAAAGTCGCCAAAGTCATCAAAGAGTCAACTCGTGTTCCTCTCGACATCCAGTTGCCGAAGGTGACGCCTGATCCTGTCCGGCAGACCGCGTCTGCACATCAGGAGCCGTCTTCGGCATATGATGACCCGCTTGGTGCTCTCAAGGCACAGCTCAAGGAGAAGAATGCAAGAGTCCGTGATGTCACTCTGGCGGCAATTAGCGTCCCGGTCAGTCACTCAGCACACGATATGACTGATCTCATGCACACCCTGGGCGGTGAAGAGCATACGGCTGTCATAGACGCTATTCACGGAAATCAGTGAACGGCCTTGTTTGAGGACGCTGAACATTGGGGAAAATTCAGCGTCTCGACCAGCAATGTCATAGCGCCACATCGCCCCGGTAATTTTCATAGGAAAGAACCCAGTTATGACTTCAACGCCTTGCAAACAACGAAGACACGGCTTTACTTTGATCGAGCTGCTCGTCGTGATCGCCATTATCGCGATCCTCGCCGCCATTTTGTTTCCCGTCTTCCAGAAAGTGCGTGAGAACGCCCGGCGCACCCAGTGCTTGTCCAATTTGAAGCAGCTTGGGCTGGCGTTTACCCAATACACGCAGGATTACGACGAGCTGATGCCGAGTGTCGCCTCCGGGGACGCCACTAAAGGCTCCGGCAAGCTGGGCGGCTGGATGTATTACACGAACTTCGGCGGTACGCCGGGGCCGCTGACCTTCGACCCGACCCAGGGCAGCATTTATGCCTATGTCAAAAGCAAAGGCGTCTATGTCTGCCCCGACGACAGTACCGGACAGACCAGCGGCGATTCCTATGCCGTCTCTTCCTGCACGGCGGGCCTTACCCGTGTCAACGGCATTGAGGCCGGGAAAAACCTGGCGGCCTTCACCAGCCCTTCCGGGACGCTTCTGCTGTGCGAAGAAGGCTCCGGCAGCGCGACGGTCAGCACCAATGATGCTTACTTTCTGAACGACCAAAGCGCCGTCGCTATCAACGCTACTCCTGGCGACAATATCTCGATCCGCCATAATAGCGGCTCCAACATGCTGTTTCTGGACGGTCACGCGAAATACTACATTTTAGACACGACAGGCCCCTCCGGGAACAGCACCGGAGCAAACCAAAAAGTCTACAACTTGCAGCGGGGCGCAGACCCGAATGACGCTGTCGGCGGCGATCAAAATCTGTGCAAGGGGTGACAATCCCGCGCTCACAAAAATTAAAGACTATAAGCTCTCCTTGATTGACAACGCCAAACATTGTACCACCCAAGACGCCGAGCATCGGTGTCTGCGCGAACAAGAATTGATGCTCAATTGAAACTCATGCCAATCAGAAAGTCATTACGAATGCTCAAAACACGAAACAGACCTAGGCAAAGCCAGGGTTTTACCTTGATCGAGCTGCTCGTCGTGATCGCCATTATCGCGATCCTCGCCGCCATTTTGTTTCCCGTCTTCCAGAAAGTGCGTGAGAACGCCCGGCGCACCCAGTGCTTGTCCAACTTGAAGCAGCTTGGACTGGCCGTGACACAGTACACGCAGGACTCCGATGAGCGGATGCCGAGCGTGACCGACGGACCGACCGGCAATGTCCTTGGCGGCTGGATGTACTTCAATCAGTTCACTGGTAATGCAGCCGGAAAGTTCGACGCGACCCAGGGCAATCTTTACTCGTATACCAAAAGCAAAGGTGTGTATACCTGTCCAGATGACTCCGTAGGGCAAACCACCGGCGACAGCTACGCGATCAGCGCGTGCGTCATCACCAATGTCACACCCGTTGTCGAGCCGAGGCCCGGCAAGTCACTTTCCGCCTTTGCTGCCCCGTCGGGAACCCTGCTCTTCGGCGAAGAAGGGGGTGGCAACGCCATGGACTCAACCAATGATGCTTTCCTTTCGTACCAGTCCAGCGACAACGTCAGTCTGCGTCATTCCAGTGGCTCAAACTTCGGGTTTGTGGACGGCCATGTCAAGTATTACATTTTGGACCCCACCAATACAGCGGCTTCCCCGGCGGCGCTGCAAAGACTCCATAACCTTGAAGAAGGCGTAGACATCAATAACACCGACCCATCGCTGCTGGACTCGTCCGGTGGCAACGGAGCAGGCAAGACAGCGCTGCCTTATGGCACTTCCACCACTGGCCTCTGCAACAACTAATGTTTTTAGAGTGTTCGTTTGCCCTGCGGTTTCCCAAGGAGCGCAGGGCTTTTTGCTGTTTGCGGGAACCGGCGGCGGGCCGGCGTGTGTTATAAGCCCGGAGAAAACATGCTGCATGACAGTTTATCTGCGCCGCCGTGCCTCGTTTTCCGCCGGGTTCAGGCAGCCGCCGCCGGGTGAAACAGGCCGAGGACACGATTACTTGGTGGAACTGACGGCCAGCGGCAGGATTGACCCTGCGACTGGCATGGTCGTCAATATCAAAAATGTGGACGCCGTGCTGAAAGCTCTGGTCGTTCAGCCGCTTCATGGAAAACTGATCGACCAAGACATCCCGCACTTCCAGGGCACGCCGCCGACGCCGGAGAACTTAACACAGTTTGTCTGGGCACAGTGCATTGGAGCACTGCCGCCGGAGATCAGGCTGGCCCGCGTGACGCTTTGGCCGACGGCAACCCTGAAAGCCGAGCTGTCCCGGATGCCTTTAGAACTGGAAACGCCTTTGCTTTTTGTCACGCGCACTTACGACTTTTCGGCCTCTCACCGCCTGCATTCGTCTACGCTATCGAGTGCCGAGAACGCCGAGATTTTCGGCAAATGCAACTGGGAAAACGGTCACGGTCATAACTACGAAGTCGAAGTGACGCTGACCGGGGTTCCCGACCCGTACACAGGGCAGCTTTGGGACGGCGCGTGCCTGGACCAAGTGGTTAAAGAGCAGGTGCTGGACCCGTATGACCACAAGCACCTGAACTTTGATGTCCCTGAGTTCCGCACGCTGAACCCTACTTCCGAGAACTTGACCGTCGTGATTTGGAACAATTTGTCGCGCCGCCTGAGCCGTGAGGCGCTGGAAGGGGCGCGGCTGTACCGGGTCGCTGTCCGCGAGACCGCCCGGAACTACTTTGAGTACTACGGCGAAGATGCCGCTGCTGCTGAGGAACAAAAACCGTGACCTATTTGTCACCTTCTGAAACCGCCGAGAGGGAAGCCCCGGCTGTGCGTCCACCGCGCGAATCCGTGCTGTCTCTCGAAGACAAAAGCGTTCGGCCCTCGGAAGAACAAGCCGAAGGCGCGACCCGCGAGCTGCTGGCATTTGTCGGGGAAGACCCAAGCCGCGAAGGATTGCTGCGAACCCCGCATCGGGTCGCCGAGTCGCTGAAGTTTCTGACGCGCGGTTACGATCAGTCTGTCGAAACTTTGCTAAACGGTGCCATCTTCCACGAAGATTACGACGATATGGTGGTTGTCAAAGACATCGAGTTTTATTCCCTGTGCGAGCATCACCTGCTGCCGTTTTACGGCAAGGTTCATGTCGCGTACATTCCGAACGGCAAGATCGTCGGCCTCTCCAAAATCCCGCGTTTGGTGGATATGTTTGCCCGGCGCTTGCAGGTGCAGGAGCGGCTGACGACCCAGATTGCCGAAGCTCTGGAAAACGCTCTGGAACCCAAAGGTGTCGCCGTTGTGGTCGAAGGAGCGCACCTGTGCATGCAGATGCGCGGCGTCCAAAAGCAGGACGCCAGCATGGTCACCTCGCATGTCATGGGTGCCTTCCGCACCGACCGCGCCACCCGCGCGGAGTTTATGGCCTTAATTAAAAAGGGAGGTTAGCTGCTTTAGGCCGCGCTTCAAGCCGAATTGGCATAAATCTTGCATGAGAGAGGTTTATGCCAGCTACCGCCAGTCTGACGGCTTCTTCTACCCACACACGTGACGATGCTCGTCTGCATCTCGGTTATCTGGATGGAATGCGTGCCTGTGCAGCCGTTTTCGTCGTCATGTGCCATTGCTGGTTTACGGCTTGGCTTCACAGCACAAATCCTGCTCCGCTCTGGACGCATTGGCTGTATTACGGGCGATTTGCAGTTGACATCTTTATTGTCTTGTCAGGATTTTGCTTGATGCTGCCAGTGGTGCGCGGGGACGGCAAACTGCGGGGTGGAACCGGATCGTTTCTCCAAAAACGCGCTCGGCGTATTCTGCCTCCTTACTACTTTACGATTGCATTTTCCATTCTGCTGGATTACGTTCTGATTGGCCATAAGACTGGCAATCTTTGGGATGACACCCTGCCGCTGACTTGGCACAGCGTTGTGACGCACTTTCTGTTGCTGCAAGACTTTTCCGGCATGGAACTTCACAAGATAAATTATGTTTTGTGGTCTATTAGTTTAGAGTGGTGGATTTACTTTCTGTTTCCGAGTCTTGTTTGGGCCTGGAAGCAGTTTGGCGTCGGCAAAACGATTCTCCTGGCGGTAACTGCAACTTTTTTGCTGTGCCAAGCTTGTGGGCATTTTTTTCATGACAATTTTACGCTGTACTACATTGACCTGTTCGTGTTTGGTATGCTCGGCGCTGAGATTGCTTACACTTCCCAAACTGCAATACGAGCGCTTCGGGACCGTCTGCGATGGGATGCGCTCACTATAGCAGTGCTGCTGCTGACTGCGCTTGCGATGACTGGCAGGGTTCCCCATTTCTCCTCAACTAACGTTGTTGATTCACTTGTCGGCTTATCTACAGTTTGTCTTCTCGTGACAATCAGCTTACGCCCGGCAAGCCTAGTCCGTCGCGGCTTGTCGTACAAACCAATGATGTTTGTTGGCAGCTTTGCTTATTCGATTTATCTTGTCCATGCCCCGCTTCTCCAGATTCTCTGGCATTACATAATAAGTCCACTCCACTTGACTCCAATCCATGCTTTTTTCGTGCTGGAACTTGTCGGTGTGCCGATAATTGTTAGTATTGCTTACTTGTTTCACCTGGCGTTTGAGCGTCCGTTTATGACAAAGCCCGGCGTCAAGATCAAGACCGAAGTGCAGGCGGAAGCTGCCGCGATTGTTAATCCTGCCCCATAGTTGCTCATCCTGCGCCCCGACGGAAGGGAGCTTCGGCAGCACTTGGCATAAATCTTGCACTTTCCCTAGATATGACCGTTTCCACGAACCCACATCCCGTGCACTCGCAAGTTCCGCCCATGACGAACGCTTCCGTGACGACTTCCTCTTCGACCAATCCCGCCCCGCCCCGCCTGCACCTCGCCTTTCTTGATGGGATGCGTGCCGTTGCCGCTCTGCTCGTGGTAACCAGTCATCTCTGGATTATTTATGCCGATCACCGAGTCTTTCCTGGCGTGAAAGGGTTTCTGACGAACTGGCTCACCAACGGTCACCTCTGGGTTAATGTCTTTATCGTGCTTTCCGGGTTCTGCCTGATGCTGCCGGTGGTCCGGTCGGGCGTGCTTCGCGGCGGCTGGCTTTCTTTCTACAAAAGCCGCGCCCGACGCATCCTGCCGCCCCTTTATGCTGCCGTCGGTTTCGCGCTGGCAAAAACGCTGCTGCGCGACCACCATGTCCCGCTGAACCAGATTCTGGTGAATGTGTTTTTGCTTCAGGACATCATTCAGCTCCCGAATGCCCTTGACGGCCCGCTGTGGAGCGTGGCTTTAGAATGGAAAATTTATTTTCTGTTCCCACCGTTAATCTGGCTGTGGCAGCGATCCGGTAGCGGGGCCGCCATGACAGCCGCCGCCGCCGTCAGCGTCCTTGTCTTCGTCCTTTATACGCAGACGCATGTGGTCTCCGAGTTGGTCTACGCCTGCCCCTGGTATGTGTTTCTATTCAGCCTGGGAATGGCTGGAGCGGATTTTGCGTTCCGAAGCAAAGTTCCCGCCCACGCCACACGCGTGGCCTGGCTTTTTCTTGTTTTCGGGCTCGGCCTCTACGCGGTTCAGTCTCACCTGTGGCCGGATGCAGTGGAAGGCAGCACCGCCGGGGATTTTCACCTCATTGCGGGCGATCTTTTGAACGGCCTTGCGGCTGTCTCGCTCTTGTTCCTGCTGACCCGGATGTCTGCTTCCGGCGGGGGGACGCAGCCCGTTCTCGCGCCGGTGCTGCGCCTGCTTTCCTGGCGACCGCTGGCATTTATCGGAACATTCTCTTATTCGATTTATCTGCTCCATTTTATGCTGATTTTCGCGATACACGGATTTCTAGTTTCTCACCTGCATACGGCGAACCCGCTTCTTCTCTTTCCCCTTGACATCGCGCTTGTCGTTGCCGTCGCTTACTTGTTTCACCTGGCGTTTGAGCGTCCGTTTATGACAAAGCCCGGCGTCAAGATCAAGACCGAAGTGCAGGCGGAAGCTGCCGCGATTGTTAATCCTGCCCCATAGTTGCTCATCCTGCGCCCCGACGGAAGGGAGCTTCGGCAGCACTTGGCATAAATCTTGCACTTTCCCTAGATATGACCGTTTCCACGAACCCACATCCCGTGCACTCGCAAGTTCCGCCCATGACGAACGCTTCCGTGACGACTTCCTCTTCGACCAATCCCGCCCCGCCCCGCCTGCACCTCGCCTTTCTTGATGGGATGCGTGCCGTCGCCGCTCTGCTCGTCGTTGTCTGCCATTGCCATTTGCTGCGCGTTTCCCTGCATTATCCTCCGACTGGGATTTGGTACGACTTGTTTGACGGCGGAGGTGTCTGGGTTAATGTCTTTATCGTGCTTTCCGGGTTCTGCCTGATGCTGCCGGTGGTCCGGTCGGGCGTGCTTCGCGGCGGCTGGCTTTCTTTCTACAAAAGCCGTGCCCGGCGCATCCTGCCGCCTCTCTACGCGGTTGTCGCGCTTGCCGTACTTAAGACACTGCTGCGCGATCACCATATTCCTCTAGAAGTGGTCCTGGTAAATTTCCTTTTGCTTCAAGACGCTGTTCAGGCCAAGCCGATTTTAGATCCGCCGCTTTGGACTGTTGCCCTTGAGTGGAAGATTTACTTTTTGTTTCCTCCCCTCGTTTGGCTGTGGGCGCGGTACGGCCTCCGGGTGACTTTAGCCGCTGCCGCCGCAGTCAGTGGCGTCCTTTTTATCCTGCTTTTGATCGTATTCACAGCCTCACATAACATGGAGAACATGAGCTGGACCCGTTACTGGTATGTGTTTTTATTTGCGCTGGGCATGGCGAGCGCCGATTTTGCACGCCGGAGCAGCGCTTCCATGGTGCCGCAGCGTCTGGCCTGGCTACTGCTGGGGGCGGCACTTGCGCTTAACTGCGTGCAGATATATTTCTGGCCCTGGTCGTCCGGTAGCCTCCTTGACTCGCTGCGTCAGCCCGTCAATGACATTCTTGAAGGTCTTTCAGTCAGTCTCCTGTTATTTCTTTTGACCTACATGAGTACTGCTAAAAAGTTCCAAATGATCACCCCCGTTTTTGCGGTGCTTTCCTGGCGGCCGCTGGTATTTGTCGGAACATTCTCCTACTCGATTTACTTGTTGCATCTAATTCTCATCTACGCCATCCACGATTTTTTGGCTGCGCATCTGCACCGTGCGGGGCCGGTAAGCCTCTGGCTGATCGACATAGTGATCGTGCTCTGTGCCTCGTACCTGTTTCACCTCACGTTTGAGCGTCCGTTTATGACAAAGCCCGGCGTCAAGATCAAGACCGAAGTGCAGGCGGAAGCTGCCGCGATTGTTAATCCTGCGCCCTGATTGTCACTTGTGGGAACTATCTTTTTCGGGTATCTGTTCTTCTCATAATACACGACGCTGCAAGCGAACGGGCAGCCGGGAAAGAAGAACGATATGAGTGCAGCCACGGCTGTTTCGACGGCGGAGTTTGATTCCCAAGTATTGGAATCGGAAGTCCCGGTTCTGGTTGACTTTTGGGCGTCCTGGTGCGGCCCCTGCCGAACTATCGCGCCGGCAGTAGATGCAGTCGCCGCCGAATTTGCCGGACGGGCAAAAGTCTTGAAGCTGAACGTGGATGAGGAGCCGGAGATCGCGGGACGCTATAGTGTCCAGAGCATCCCGACTTTGCTGTTCTTCAAGGCCGGCCAGAAAGTCGGCGAGTTGGTCGGCGGGCAAAACACGCGGCAGACAATTGAAGCTGCCCTCTCCGAGCACATATAGTCACGCAGATTTCACGAGATACGATCTATCACCCTGAAGGAGTTTTTTATGAGTAATGCCCTCGCCGTCAAGACGGCTGATTTTGAGAAGGAAGTTTTGCAGTCCGAAGTTCCGGTCCTGGTGGATTTCTGGGCACCCTGGTGCCCGCCGTGCCGAGCCATCTCGCCGACGCTGGACGTTGTCGCGTCTGAGTTTGAGGGCAAGGCGAAGATCGTCAAAGTGGACGTAGATGATGAGCCGGAAGTCGCCGCCCGCTACGGGGTTTCTTCCATTCCTGCGCTGCTCTTGTTTAAGGGCGGTCAGCAGGTCGGTCAGCTTGTCGGTGCCCATCCGAAGTCAACGATCACGACGCTGATCTCCAAAGCGCTTTAAGACAGACAGAAAAAGACCTCGCCCTGGAACTGCGTTCCGACCCTCTCCTTAAAAAAGGAGAGGGTGCCGACTTGTCGGCGGGTGAGGTCTTTTTCCGTCCGGTTAATCAGTTTCGGTCCTGCGGCGGGGGCGGCTGGCCGAAGCCCTGATTATGCACCGTTTCGCGGCTGTCCGGGTCCGAGGTCGGTGGACGCAGGACTTTGAACGGGTACGCGCTGCGCCCGTCCTGGTAGCCCGTGACGCCGTAAGCCGGGTAAGGGGCGTTGCGGGAGACGGTCCAGGCGGCTGGATTAGTGGCATCCGCCGTGTCTTTGCTGCTTTTCAAGCTGCGGACATACGCCGCCAAGGCCCAGCGCTCTGACGGCGTGGTCCAGTGCCGGAAGCCCGGCATCTTGCCCTGGCCCATCGTGATATGCCAGAACATCGCGCCGTCCGAGATGTTCTGCACGAGCGCAGAGCCTAAATCCGGCGGATGGGGGACTAGGTACTGGCCGACTGTGCCGTAGCCATAGCCGCCGGGGTTGTGGCACTGGACGCACCGGTTATAGAATAAGATTTGCCCGGAGCGCACTAATCTTGACCCTTGCGGCAACGGGTTCTTGAGCGCGTTCACCGACGCCGGGGCTGGCTCATACCGGGCATTGTCCGACAGATTCGGCGGTGGCAGCACCGGCTCTTTCGACGGGAACGTCGTAAAGTACGGTGCGACCAGCTTGGGCGCGTCCTCGCCCGGAAGCTGAACCCGCGCTCCGTAGGCATTCGACGCAACTGCTTTGCCATCAGTCGGCGTCAGCGCGACACTCGCCATGACCGAATCCTGCGGGGGTGCGGCGCGAGGCGCATCTATCGGCGTGTAATCCGGCTGCCGGTACATCTGGTTGCCGCAGCCCGAAAGAAGCAAAACGGCCAGCGATGCGGACACGGCCAAAACAGCGGCGCATTTCACTCGAAGCTCCTTGCATCGCGGCGGACATCAATCGCGCCGGCCTCACGGCAAAAGTCCTCGGCCTGATTGGCCGTCTCGGCGGTCGCGCAGTGCGCGGCGATGCCGATCAGCCCTTCGGAAATGCGCGGGTCATAGACCTTCGCCCGCCAGGAAGGCAAACGCATCTCGAACAGCGCGGCAAAGAAGGCCGCCGAGAGCGCGAACAGCATCATCATCTCGTAGGCAATAATCGCGGTCGGCGGGACCGGCGAAACTGGCTTGCCGCCGACGCGGATCAAGTAAAGCTGCGCGGTTCCAGCAGCCAGCGCGATGCCGAACAAAATGCCGATGACGGCAAAGATAACCGTAATCAGCGGCAGGCGAATCGGCGACCGATCTGCTTCCAAAACCCCTTCCGGGAACGGCACCGACGACAGCACCATAAGGTCCTGCGAGTCCACGCCGCGCTCGCTCTTCAAGCGCCGCAGTGCCAGGGCCGCCTGGTCAATCTCCTCAAACAATCCTAAAACTGTTGTTTCCGCCATAGTTTTTCTTTCTAACCGATCGCGTCTTCACGGACATTCACCGGCATCGCCGCGCCGCCGACCATTTCAATGCCCTCAGCGTGTTCGCCCTCGCTGTATTCCCACATGGAGACAATCGGGATAAACTTGGTCAGCAGCGTATACAAGAAACCGAACAAACCGAACGCCCCCACTGTCACCGAAAGTCCTACCCAGTCTGGCGTAAAGTTGCCCCAGGTCAGGATGTTGCGGGACGGAGCGGGAATGACGACCACAATGCGCTCACTGAACATAGCGATATTGACAGACACGCCGACCAGCATCATTAGCAGCGGGTTTCGCCGGATTTTGCCGAAGACAAGCATGGAAAACGGTACGAAGATGCCGAACGTGATGATTGTGATCAGCACCCATTTGTAGCCGTCAAACAAGTAGTTCAGCCAGTTGACATGGCTGGGATCGCGCGAGAACCAGTCTGCCCAAGCATCACCGGCAAAGAAATAAAACCACAGCACTGAGATAGAAAACAGCAGCTTGCCGATGTTATCAAAGTGCTGCGGCAGAATATACTGCTGCAAGCTGAACGACCGCCGGACAAAGTACATAATGACCAGCACCGCGCCGCATCCCGAATACAGCGCACCGCAGACAAAGTACGGGGCGAAGATGTTCTCATGCCAGCCCGGCACGATGCTCATGCCAAAGTCCCAGCCGACAATCGTATGCAGCGAGACAAAGACCGGAATGATCATGACCGTGAGAATGCCGAACAGCACTTTGAGACGACGCCATTCCCGGTCCGACCCGCGCCATCCTAGCGCCAGCACCGTGTATAGGAACCGCCGCCAGCCGAATGTCCGCTCCCGCAGAGTGGCAAAGTCCGGCACGATGCCAGAAAACCAGAAGATGACGCTGGTAATGAGGTACACCGAGATCGCCGTCGCGTCCCAAAGCAGAGGGCTTTTGTAATCCGGCCAGAGCTGCCGCTCATTGGGGTAGGGCAGCATCCAGTAGAACGCCCAGTTCCGCCCGATGTGCAGCAGCGGAAAGACGCCGGCAACTGCCAGGGCGCAGACGGTCAGCGTTTCGGTCATGCGTGTCAGCGACCGCCGCCAGCCGGCATGAAGCAGCCGCAGGATCGCAGAAATCATCGTTCCCGACAGCGCGACGCCAGCCCAGAACACAAAGTTGATAATCGGCAGCGCCCAGTAAACCGGCCGGTTGTTGCCATAGGCTCCCATGCCGGTATAAATCTGATACGCGAAAACAAGCGCGGCCCAGCCGAAAACCGTTCCAAAAAAGCCAAGGATCGCCCACCAAGCCCAGCCGGTTTGCAGAACCCCGCGCGTCAAGTCCGTGTTGGTTTGCGCGGCGGTCGGGACTGGATTATGAGCAACCGCCGTTGTGTCTCGAAGCGGTGCTTGTGCTTCCAGCTCACGTTCAATAAGTGCCATAATGGTTCTTTCTAAGAAGTCCTATGTCCTAAGAAGTCCTATGTTTCCCAGAGCGGCGGGTCTTCCACCATGACCGTCACGGTTGCATTGCCCATTTGACGCTGGGCAGTGCGGGTGCGGTATTTGCCTGTTCCCCACCAGGACATCAGCGGGAAGTAGCGCCCGGCGAGCAGGTAGGTCAGCACGAACATGGCGGCAATGCTGAAGAAGACCAGAATGGCGGGACCCGCCGGCAACAGCGGTGTCAGGCCGTACTTCGGCTCGAATGTCGGCACCGTATCCAAGTAGCGCTGGCAGACCACGCCGATCAGCACGAAAACACTGGTGAGGCACAGCGACCAGGGCCGCTTGCGGAAGAACGGACCGAGATTGGAAAACACCGGCAGAAACGAGCAGCCAAACACCATCAATCCCACGAGGATAGGAAACGTCACGGTGCGGCTCTGCTGGAGCTGCCACTCGTCGGGAATGTGGCCGTACCACGCCGTCAAAAAGTCGCAAATCCGAAAATAGGTCCAGACCAAACCCAGGCCGACCATCAGCTTGCCCAGGCTGTCATACTGAAACTCCGTAAAGAAGCCCCGCCCCCGCAGCACCCGGCCGGCAATAGTCATAACCAGCACCGCCAGTGCCACCGCAGCGAGCAGGGAAGACAGCGTGAACAGCGGTGCAAAAATGCTGGAGTCCCAGTTCCGGGCGGCGGCAAGCTGGAAGTCCCAGCCAAGCGCCGTCTGCGAGCCGACAAACGACATCAAAATGCCGATGACCAGAATGCCTTCCGCCCGCCGCAGCACCCGCCACTGATGCTCCGCGCCGACCCAGTTCAGGCACACGCGCCCGTAGAACCGTTTCTCTTTGGAGCCAGCCGGCGCCCGGTCCCGCAGCATGGCGAAATCGGGCAGGGACGTGAGATAAAGCTGCATCCAGCCCGCCAGAAACGCCGTGCCGACCGCAAGGTTGTCCCAAACCACCGGGTCGGCGATGCGCCACACGTTATCATGGTACTCCATCGCGCCCAGCGCGTAAATCCGGTTGTGACTCAAAATCAAAAGCGGCAGCAGCAGCGGTGCCCAGAGACCGAATAGCGAGGCCATATCCAGCATGCGGTTGAGCGGATAGCGCCAGGAAGCGTGCGTCACCCGCAGCAGCGCGGACAGCGCCACCATGCCCTGACAGACCCCGATCCAGAACAGCAGCGAAATCATGGAAATGTGCCAGAAGCCTGGATTGTCTTTCTGTGTTGGGTACGCCCAGCCCCAGATCACCGCGCCGCCGAAGAGAACCAGGGCGAAACAGATAAGGCTCGCTACCAGCAGCTTTGTCCAGCGCGACTTGTGCGGGTCTTCCAGCACCAGACGCAGCGGCTCGTAGGCATTTGCATCCAGCGCAATCGCACGCGGCGACGTCAAGATGTTATCTTTGTCAAACACTGGCGGCTGCCTCCGGTTCAATGGCCGTCTCTTCGTCCACGTTCTTCAAGTAGACCACGGCGGGGGAGACGCCCAGCTCTTCGAGCAGGCGGAACCGGCGCGGGTCGTTCCAAAGCTTCGCGACGCTCCAGCGGTCGTCTTTCACGTCGCCGAACGTGATGGCCTTCGGCGGACACGCCTGAGCGCAGGCGGTCGTGAACTCATCGGGTTCCAGTTCGCGGTCTTCCGCCCCAGCTTTTTCCTCGGCCCGGCGGATGCGCTGAATGCAGAACGTGCATTTCTCCATGACGCCTTTTTCGCGCACTGTGACATCCGGGTTCAGGTGCTGGTTCAGCGGCACGTCCCACGAATGCTCGAACCAGTTGAACGCGCGGACATCATACGGGCAGTTGTTGCCGCAGTAGCGGGTTCCGACGCAGCGGTTGTAGGCCATCGCGTTCAGCCCTTCCGGGTTATGGTAGGTGGCATAGACCGGGCAAACCGGCTCGCACGGTGCGTTGTCGCAGTGCTGGCAGGGAATCGGCATGAAGCGGGCTTTGACATTCGGGTAGCTGCCTTCCCAGTAGCGCTCGACCCGTATCCACTGGTGCAGCCGGCCTTGATGCGCCTGCTCTTCGCCGACGACCGGGATGTTGTTCTCAGCGGCGCAGGCCGCTTCACAGGCATGGCAGCCGGTGCAGCGGTCCAGGTCAATGACCATGGACCACTTGCGGGTGCGATGCTTGTCTTTACCCTCGCCTTCAAAGTCTTTGATGTAGGGAGACGCTTTGGCTTCCGCCGGGCCTTCGCCGGTGCTGCTTGGGCCGCCATCCCGTTCTTTCTGTAGTTCTGCTGCATCTGGCATGAGTGTATCTCTTCTAAACTTTGGCCTAAATTTGGGTTACTCGGACCCGCCGGGCTTGCGGTTGAAAATGGAGCCGGCTGCTTCGGGCGCTCCGGTCACTCGTTTTGCCGTTTTCCATTCTTTAGCGGTCGTGTGGATCAGGTCTTTCACGGCATCCGGTTCCACCCCGCCGGGCCGGTCCTGCGCCAGCACCAGGGTTGTGTTGTCATTGCTATAGCCCTTTTTGGCGCTCGCCACTTTGGTCAGCGTCACCTGGGTTGCGCCGTAAGCATGTGCGCCTGTTTCCGGGTCGGCGGTCGGCGCGAGAATGGACAAGGCGGAATAGCCGCGCCCCGCCGCATTGCGTCCATAGACTGTGTGGCCCTGGCCCATCGGCATCCCTAAAGCGCCGGGATGGATACCGGGGTAGGGAACTGCCAGCACTTCGGTCGAGCCGTAAGGGGAGGTCAACCGGACTAAGTCGCCGGTGCGGATGCCGAGGTCGTGCGCGACCTGCATATTGATCTCGACCCACGAGTTCCAGACCGCCATCGTCATCGGGTCCGGGTTTTCCTGCATCCAGCCCAAGTTTGCGTGCCGCCCTTCGTTGAAGTAGATGTGCGGGTAAAGCTGAAGCGTGAACTGGCCGGGTTTTTGCCCCCCCGCCCCCAGGATTGGGGGCGGCGGAGAAACGGCAGCTCTTGCTCCCCCAGGATTGGGAGCCGGGGGGCTTTGCGCCCAAACCCCGCCGGTGGCGAGGGCGTTGACCCACGGTGTATCGTTCTCGGTGGTATCGGCGGCAAGTGTTGCCTGCCCGATGCCCGCCCATGTCTTGCGAACCGCCGCATGGCTGTCGGTCTCGGCCATCGGTGTCCCGGCGCGGTGCGCGATGTCCGCCAAAAGGTCGCCGGTGGGTCGCGTGTCCCACCACGGCACAAACGCGGCGGCATTGTCCTGCACCTGCCCGTGGCCGCCGACAAACTGCGGGTCAATGATCGGCTGGCGAAGAGTTGCCATGCGGGTCCCCGGCGGAATGACCGGCGGGACATGGTCGCCCCATTCTTCGAGGAAAGAGCGCGTCGGCAGCACCACATCGGCATAGGCCGTCGTTTCGTCCTCAAACGTCGTCAGTGCGGCGACAAACGGCACTTTCGCGAGCGCCTGCGTGAAACCGACCGCCGATGGCAGGGTGAAGACCGGGTTTGGCTGGCCCAAAATGATCAATGCGCCGACCTGTCCGCTGTTTATCGCCGCCGTCAAGTTCTGAATGCCCTTGAGGCCGGAAAACTGCGGGTGGGCCGTTGGCGCGTCAATCGCTGCCGTGCCGAAGCCGACGCACTGGCTGCCGACCTGCGCGTTCAAGGCTTCCACCGCCGTAAACGCCGCTGTCGGATTGGCTGACGACAAAAGCCCGTTCCCACCGACCGCGACCGCGCGGCTTCCTGCGCTGCGAAAGGCTGCCGCCGCTTCGGAAAGCTGCGCTTCCATGAGTCCCGTCGCAGTGGCGTATTCTGCCAGCGACACGCCGGGGGTCTTAACTGCCGCTGCGATTGCCTGTGCAGCGATTGCCTCTGTGCCGGGAGTGCACGGCAGCCACTGGTCTGCTTTTGCCGCCGTCATGCTCATACGCGGGCCGATATAAATAAATTTCCCATGCTCGCCCTGCGTCCGGCGCGGTCCCTGCCGGAAGTCGCCGAACAAGCGGCTGTAGTAGACGGGCGACGGCCATGCTTCCAGGAAGTCGCCGCCGAACGAGACAACCACGTCAGCTTGATCGAGCTGATACGCCGGAAGCTGATTGACTCCATAGACAGCCTTTGCGGCGGCACGCCACGGAGCGTCGTCAAGCATCGTGTACGAGTAGACCGTACCGCCGACTTTCGCCGCAAACTCATTGACTAGCCGTGTCTGTGTTGGGCTTGTCCCATAATCCTGCGCGTCGGCCAAGATCGCGACTTTTCCTCGCGCACTGCTGAGGCCGGTCGTCACTTTCGCTAAGGCGCTTTCCCAATCGGTCGTCTCGGCGTCCACATCCGTGATCTTCTCCCGGCCATCCGGCGGATTAGCGAGCTTGGGCCGGTCATAAGTTACCGTGCCGCCGCGCTTTGCATGCAGATGGGGCTGGCGCAGCCGGTCTGGATTGTACAAATGCTGCAAGGCAGCCTGGCCTCGCGCACAGCTTCCGCCCTGGTTGATAGGGTGGGCGGGGTTGCCTTCAATCTTCAGCGCCCGACCGCCCATGGTGCGTACCAGCAGGCCGCAGCCGGCGGGGCACATCTGGCAGACGGTGGCGAAATACTGCGGGACGCCGTCCATCAGGCCGTCGGGCTGGTTGACATAGGGATACACCCGGTTGTCGTAGCCGCCGTAGGTTCCAGTAACTTCCGCCCGGTACAGGCCGGGGTTGTAATGGGTCAGGGGCCGGCAGCCCGTCGCGGCGACGGCGCTTCCGACAACGCTGAGCTGGATAAACTTTCGCCGGCTGATCTCGGTCATAAAAACAGGTCTCTTCTAAAACGGGTGCGGGCGACTGAAGTCGCGGCAACAAGTGCGCTTAACCTGCCTTTGCAGGTTAAGACAAATTCATTCTTAGTCCGCGAAGGCGGGCTTTGTGCTTTTGTTGCCGCGACTTCAGTCGCCCGCAAAATTCTAATAATGGCAGGTGTAGCAGTCCACCGACGCCTGGTAAGGCTGGAACTTCTTCTCATACTGCCGGTGGCAGGTGATGCACCAGCCCATGTTCATGATAATCGGCTGGTAAACAACGTACATCGAGCCGACATTGCCGTGGCAGGTCGCGCAGGCAATCCCCGCCCCGACATGGGCCGAGTGGACAAAATGGACGTAGCCCGGCTGCTGGTTGACCCGCACCCACGGCACGGACTGTTTGGCGAGGTAATACTGCCGAATTCGGGCGATCTGCGGGTGAGTGATGGAGATGTTCTTGTGGCAGCCCCAGCAGACTTCCACCGGCGGATAGTTCGCGTAGCGCGACGTGGCCGCTGTCCAGTGGCAGTAAGCGCACGGGATGTGCAGCTCGTTGACGTGGACGTGGTGGTAGAACGCAATTGGCTGGGTCGGGCCGGGAGAGCCGACCCAGTTGGTCTTGCGCTCATGGCTGGTTTCCGGCCAAAAGAACGCCAAACTAAGAAGGGCCAGCAAGGCGACACTCGCGACGGCGGATAATCGGATTAGTACAAGGCGGCTCACGCCAAAGTCCCTCTTCTAAAAAACGGCCAGCAAGAAAAACGCTTGCGGGAAAAGCGGCCTGGAAGTTGAAAACAGTCGTCGCCAGCACTGGCGGCTGGGATATTATAGCAGGATTTCACGCAGAAAATCTGCAAAAATTTTCCTAATTGTGAAAGATTGCACAATCAAAATTTTCGGGTACGCAAAGCGAGAATTTCGGGTACAATGCGCTTGCAATGGACGATTTTAACCCATCTCAGCTCATCACCCTCTGCGCTGTCTTTATCGGCTTCCATGTGCTGGCTCTGCCGGCGTTTGTCTGGGGGATGCGCCGCCGGCAGTTTGCCGGGCGGGAGCAGAAAGAGTGGAACCTGGACGAAGCCGCTTCCCCGGACGTGCCGCTTGCTCCGCTGGCATCTGCCCCTCTGACACAAAGGGCACGAGTGATGCTGGGCATTTTGGGCGTATTTGCCGCCACCATGCTGGCTTCGGTCGCTTTAACTTTGTATGTTGCGATGCACGCGGTGGCCCATGCTGCCGTTGGGCAAAGCCCTTACTAAATTCTTGATTTACAGACGGGGAAACGTATTATGGTCGTTATGCAGGGGGCCGATACCTGGTTCTGGTTTTGGATGGCAATGCTGACCCTGGTTGCGATGACGGTTGCGACCTGGTACTACGTCATTATCGGGCGCGATCGCCCGCTCCGCAAGCAGCGGCGCGGCGCGGAGACGGTCGAGCGCTACGGTACGATTGAAGAAGACCGCTCGCCGACGCCGAAGTTCCTGACGCTGACTTATATCGGTGTTGCTGTCTGGGCTGTCGCTTATGTCATCTGGACCGGCATCAATGGAGTAGGGTTGTAACACATGGCAAATGATCTGGTGCGCTGGGGAAGCTTCGACAGCGACGGCTACCGCGAGCGGCACGAAACCGATACGCAGGACGACAACGAGCAGTGGGATATGCCGCCGGACCAGCCCCGCCCGCGCATGGATCAGACAGTTCCGATGCGCCGCCGCCGGGCGGGACGCGCCGCAGACATCGCCGATGAAGACGCCGCCGATGCCCGCAAGCGGGGCGACAAAGCCTTTGCATTTACCCGTGAGGGCGACGCCGCTGATCTGCGCCAGAGCGCCTGGGACTGGGGCGATCTGCGGACCTGGCTGATTATCGGCGGCATGTGCGCCGCCGTATTTTTGTTTACTGCCTTTGTTTACTTCATGCCGCAGGGCCGCCATGCTCAGGACGACGGTGCGGAGCCGGTGCCGCATATTCGTGTCTACTAGGTACTCAGTATTAGGAAGCCTTTGTTATGGCCGCATTCGGCTCAGTGCTGCAATCGTTGCAGCGTATTTTCGATCCCCCTGTTCAGCCGTCACGGCTGATTGTCAAGCACCGAGTCCGCCTCGTGGCCGCCGCCGCATCGGGTGCGATCAGCGGCATCGTGTTCCTGATCGGTTACTACCTGACCCTCGGTCTGCTGCCGTCGGCCTTTGCCTACCCGCAGACGGAGTATCCGGTGGCAGCCTGGGCACACCGGCTGGATCTAGCCCAATTTGCCGGCTCGTTTTTGTATCCGCCGCTGCCGTCGCCGCTGACTTGGTGGATCGGCATTGCTGTTCTCGGCGGGACCTTTACTGGCCTCGGCGTCGTGTATGCGGTCCTGCTGGCCTGGTCTTTACAGACTTCCAGCCCAGCCAAAGGCGTCGGTCTCGGCTTTGGCCTGTTTCTAGGCTTGGGCCTGACGCTGACAATCGCGAACGGTGTCCACCCGGCGATCATGCGGAACGCGCTGCCGGACACCGGCTTATTTTTAATCGGCTGGTCGTCGTGGGCAACGCTTCAGCTTCTGGTCCTGCATCTCATTTACGGCGGTCTGGTCGGTACACTCTACCAGCGCTTTACCGCGAAATAGAAGACGGCGAACACGAAAGAGGCGGGGGCATCGAATGCCCCCGCCTCTTTTTCTAGCGCTCCACCATCTTCATTCCCTGCTCGCTGTAGCGCGGGCCGGACGTTTGGGCCGCCAGGGCGTTCAATCGCGCCAGCTCCTCTGTGGTCAAAGTGAGATCGGCAGCCGCCGCGTTCTCCTCTAAATACTTCAGCCGCTTCGTGCCGGGAATAGGCGCAATGTCTTCGCCCTGTGCCAGCAGCCAGGCCAGTGCGATCTGTCCGGGCGTTGCGCCTTTCGCCTGGGCAATCTCCTTGACAACGTCCACCAACACCATGTTAGTGGCGAAGTTTTCTCCCATGTAGCGCGGGTCGTTCCGCCGGTAATCGCCTTCGGGAATGTCCTCGAACGATTTAATCTCGCCGGTCAGAAAGCCGCGTCCGAGTGGGCTGAATGGAACCAGGCCAATGCCAAGCTCCCGTAGCGTCGGCAAAATCTCGGCTTCCAGGCCGCGCTCCCACAGCGAATACTCCGATTGCAGCGCGGCGATGGGATGGACCGCGTGGGCGCGGCGCAGCCGCTCCGCTCCAGCCTCCGACAGCCCTAGATGCTTCACTTTGCCTTCTTTGACAAGCTCGGACATCGCCCCAATCGTTTCTTCAATCGGAACCTCGCGGTCAGGACGGTGCTGGTAGAACAGGTCAATCGTGTCCATGCCGAGGCGCTTCAGCGAAGCTTCGCAGGCGCGTTTGACGTTGGTGGGTGAGCCATCCACGCCCCCCATTTTACCATCCTCAATCTTGAAGCCGAATTTGGTGGCGACGACCGCCTGCTCGCGCCGGCCTTTGAGCGCTTTGCCGACCAGCTCTTCGTTGATAAACGGACCGTAGACTTCGGCAGTATCTATGAATGTCATGCCCAAATCCAGCGACCTGTGGATGACGGTGATAGCCTCAGCCTCGTCCCGCTCGGCAGCCTGCCCGTAAACCCCGCTCATGCTCATGCAGCCGAGGCCAAGTTCCGAAACGGCCAAGCCGTCTCCCAATGTATGCGTATTCATCTTTGTTTCCCTTCTTTATTCGAAAAAGTATTTGACCTCCCACCTTGCTTCGCTGTGGTCCTTCCTTTAGGAAAGACCACAGCGAAGCGGTGCGGCAGGTCTCTTATTCCCCATCCGCCGCGCGGCTGACTTCTTTCCACTCGTCCCACACTTCCAGGCGCTTCGCGTACAGCGGCGCGACAAAATTAGTGGCGAACTCGCCAAGCAGCAGCCGAAGCGGCGGGGTCTCGGCGTCTACGACCGCGAAAATCGCGGTGCTGGTCGCCTTCGGGTCGCCAGTCTTCCAGCCGGGAGGCCGAACCGCCCGGCGCTCCCGTGCGCCGTCGTAAGCGGCAATCGTTTGGGCATGGGCCGCCGACGGGCCGCTCCAATCCGTGCTGAAGCCGCCCGGCTCAATCAGCGTGATGTGGATGCCGAACCCGGCGACTTCTTGACTCAGTGACTCGCTGAGGCCTTCCAGCGCCCACTTCGACGCATGGTACAGGCTGAGATTGGTGAATGCGCCGATGCCGCCGATGCTGGACACCTGCAAAATATGGCCGCTGCTTTGTGCCCGCAGGTAAGGCAGGGCGGCCTGTGTCACCCAGAGCGTCCCGAAGAAGTTGGTCTCCATCTGCCGGCGGGCTTCCGCTTCGCTGATTTCCTCCACCATGCCGTACTGGCCGTATCCGGCGTTGTTTACAACAACGTCGAGCCGTCCGAAATGCTCGTGTGCCGCTTTTATCGCCGCAAAGCAGTCTTCTCGGTTCGCCACGTCGAGTTTCAGCGGCAGAATGCTATCGCTGAATTGCTGCACCAAGTCTTGCAGCGTGTCCGTGTTCCGGGCCGCCGCCGCGACCTTGTCGCCGCGCTCTAACGCGGCCTGGGTCCATTCACGGCCAAAGCCGCGTGACGTTCCTGTGATAAACCAGATTTTCATAGAGTGATCTTCTTTCGTGTAAGTGCCGGCATGAGCCGGAGCTTTGGTCGCGGGGGATCGGCATCAGAAGGCCGATGCGCTCGTAGTAGCGGAGGGTATGTTCGCTGAGGCCGCTTTGCCGGGCCATTTCCTGAATAGTTAATGCATCTTTGATCGGCATCTCTTGGGTGGGCATAAGAAGAGTATGATAGACTTAGAGCGCTCTAAGTCAAGTGCTTTGAAGAATAAAAAAGGCCAGGGCATTCCGATTGGAATGCCTCAGCCTGCTTTGTGGAGAAGATTACCGCTCGGTGATCTGACGCAGTGTGTGGCAGAGGTCCACAGATGCTTCAATCTCTTCCCGGCGAATTGACACGCTCTCGACGTTCACGCCGAGGGGTACCTCACTTGCCCCGACTGCTTCGAGTATTCGAGACAAGTGAGACGCGCAGACTTTCAGCGACTCCGTCAGCGGCGCAGTTGACGATAAAATTGCCTGTTCCGTCTCTGCTGGAATCGAGATGCCCAGCCATTTCATAAAACCTAAAGTGGCTGGGCCGCCGCAGGGCGTGAACGTCAAAATAATTCGCTGCGGCTCCTCTCCATGCTCACGACAAAGACGGGCATAGTCCTGAAGAAGTTGGATAGTGGCACCGGGCGCATAAACCGCCTGCGAGATGAAGTACCGGCATCCGGCCTCTGTCTTCGCCCGGAGCCGCTCGCTCTCGCTCTGCCCTGGCCGGTGCCGCTCCGGGATGACAACGCCGCCCAGCGTCAATCCGCGCGGCCGGTGCGATGCTTCCCGGATTGCCTGCGGCAGAGGCATTCCGCTTGGCCCGGATGCGGAAGCGGCTCGCCCAACCAGCGACAGGCAGCGCGGGCCGTCCGCGGCGCGGCAGGTCTCGTCCAGCCAGACCCGCCACTGATCCTCGCTCATCGCAGCGACACTTTTGTAGCAAATGATCTCCCGGCCAGCCCTGCTTCCAAGTGTCTGCGAATACGTCCGCGCTTCCAGCGTCGGCAGAAATGGAAAGGGGCGCGGCTGGCGGGTGCGCTCGCTTTCGTCCTGAACGTCGTAGACTACCAGACCGTCAAGGTCCAGTTCTGCTGTCCGCGCTGCCAGACGAGAGGCGGCCCGCTCGATGCGCTCCGGGGCGGTATCGGCGCGGGGCGGCGTGGTGCCATACAAAAAGACAAAGCGGCGCGTGTCACAGAGGGCGTCTTGAAGGCTCATGGCATCGGCTTCCTTTCTTGATGGCCGTCATCAGCCTAATCGTCATCAGCCTAATCGTCATCAGCCTAATCGTCATCAGCCTAATCGTCATCAGCCTAATCGTCATCAGCCTAATCGTCATCAGCCTAATCGTCATCAGCCTGATCGTCATCAGCCTGATCGTAATCAGCAAAAAGCCGCGGCCTCTCTTTTAAGAGGCCCCGGCTCCTTGTCCATGCTTTAGTAGCGGTCGCCGCCGCCCCGGTCGCCGCCGCGTCCACCGCCGCTGCGCCCGCCGCCGCCACTGCCGCCGCCGTAACCGCCACCGCCGCCGCCGTAGCTGCTGCCGCCGCCACTGCCGCCGCCGTAGCTGCCACCGCCGCCGCCGTAACCACCACCGCCGCCACGGCTGCCGCCGCCACCGCCGCCTTCACGCGGTCGGGACTCGTTGACGACAAGCGCCCGCCCGCCGACATTGCGGCCATTGATAGCGGCAATCGCCTGCTGGGCTTCGTCTTCGGACGCCATTTCGACGAACCCGAAGCCGCGTGACTGGCTGGTATAACGGTCGGTCACGACCTGGGCGGACGCGACATTGCCGGCCTCGGAAAAGAGGTCATGCAGTTCCTGGTCGGTCATCTGATAGCTCAGGTTGCCGACATAAAGTTTGGTTGCCATTGGAAGGAATGGCTCCTTTCAGTGTGTGATGTCCCAGGGAAATGAGAAGCCTGGGACGCTGTGACGAACGTGCCTTTTTCTCGTCTTTCTCGTCTTTTCTCGTCGTAGGACAGCCAACATTTCGGAGGTCTCAGGCACGTCGGCAGCACCGAAGGAAGCAGCACGAAGGGACCGGGCGACACGGAAGCGGGCAGCAAACCGGGATCGAACATTCAGCGGCGAAAAGAAAGGCCATCGGGACTGTTCCCGACTGCAAAAACATTATACCACGGCTTTTTCACGAGTGCAAATGTTATTTTCGCGCTGTGCCGCCCCGCAAAAAAGCCGCCGCATCTTTTAATGCGGCGGCTCTTAGCGCAACTGCCTTGTCCTCAGTTCGGGTTGCTCGGCCCTGTGAGGGTTTCACCGAGTTCTGCTCCCTGGTCAGACGCCAGAGCTTTGATGTGCTCGCGCAGGGATGGACTGCCCGTGTTGTACATCTCGGCCAGAGCGCCGTCTACCCGTGGTGTGATACTCCGGGGCGTACTCGGACGATGCTGCATCTGAACCAGCAGGTCCGCCGCCGTGTTGGTTTTCAAGCGGCTCAACTGGCTCACTGCGTCTTCCAGCATATTGCTGTCGCTTGCGGGGTCAGCAATAAGCGCCTGCCAAGCCGGCAAGGCTTGTGCCGCCGGCAGGGAAAAAAGCTCCTTTGTCAGCAAGCGCCAGGAAGCATCCTGCGCCGGGTTGAGAAGCGCGGCCTCCCACCGCTCCGCCAGCGCCCGAAGCTTGGCCGGGTCGGCGGGCGTGATAACCAGTGGGAAGGTGAAGTCCTGCACCAGCGTTCCTGTGGGCGGATCGTAGAACCCAGGACTGTTGTACCGGAGGTTGCCGACGCCCTCCGGCTCGGCGTAAAAGGGCGTATTCACATGAACGATCAGACGATAGCTGCCAGGTGGCAGAAGCGGCAGTTCGCGCGTCGCAATAAAGTTGCTGGTGAAGGCGTTACGGTGAGAAACGCTGCGATCCGAAGACTGGAAAAACCCTTCCAGTCTTTTTTTCGGCGCTTTTGGGACGGAAATCAGCAGGCCGTTTGAACCGCGCAAGGTCACGGTGTACCATTGGTCGTTGTCTGAGCCGGAATGAAATGTTAGTTGCCCCTCCGGGGCGCTGTTCTCAACCTTGTAATGGACGACAAACGGCTCCCCCTGGCTGATCCGGCTGGAAGAAGTGTGCGTCATGGTAACAATAGGCGGCTCGGTCTGGTCTGCGAAGACAGAGTTTCCATGCGCGAGGCAAACGAGGAACCCGGCACAAGCAAACAGCTTCGACAAGCTGCAAAGAATCTTTCGGGACATAACATTTACTCCTATCGAGTGATATGTTGGACTGATCCGCCACCGCTTCTGCGGTATTGTCCATGTCAAAGCTGCCGCTGGTGAAAAGAGCCGCCGCATCAGGTGATGCGGCGGCTTCCTCAGTGTTCTAGTTTGCATGGGACTTCATTGCTGGATGATCCACTTCGGAAGCGGGTACTCCATTCGCGATGTAGAGTGAGCGGATGTACGGCTTGAGATCAGGAGGTGCCGCGTTATACAGCTTCGACATCGCTGTCCACAAATCGGCTGTTTGCGACGGCGAATGGGTATCGGCATCTCGATCCGTGTTCCAGAGTATTTGTGCTACTAGGTCAGCGGACGCCCGGCTTGGATGCAATGCAAGCTGCTTTGCGGCCTCTCCCCGTACAAAGTCGTTGCTTTTTGGATCGGCAACCAAAGATTGCCATGTCGGCAGTGCAATCGCTTCCGGCATGGCAAAAAGTTCCTCAGCAGCCGTCTTAGAACTCCCTGCGGCACCGCCGCGTATCAGTTGCCGACGCAGCGCCTCAGCCTTCGCACGAACTAATCCAGGGTTGCCGGCAGTAACCGTAGTTGTGAAAGCAAAGTCTTTGGAAAACGTAAAATGGTCGGTTGCCTCCGATAATGAGCCATCACCATTCACTGGTTTCATCACATAGTTAAGTGACACATCAATTTGAAGGCGGTACTGACCGGGAGCCGTCACGGGAAGAAAATCACTGGCAACAATCTCGCCTTCAATTTTCTGGCCCGGCGAGAGTGTCCGCTCAGGCGGCTGGTAGAGACCTTCTTGCCTCCGTACCTGCAAGTTTGGTCGGGATGCTGTCAACAGTGAGTGCCCCCTAGCGTCAATAGACTTGATGCTGTACCACTCGTTGCCGGTATCTCCCACAAAAAATGTGGCGGCTTCTGTAGGAGACTCATTTACTAACGAGTAGTGGATCAAAACAGGCTCGCCAGGCGCAAACCGATCAGCCGAGGCAAGACGCATTTCAGCTTGAAGCGGTCCTTCGGAAGAGGCATCGGCGTGAGACCGTTGCAGCAGCATCGTTCCGAAAACAGATGCACAAGTGAACGTCAAGGCAGCCCAAACGAGCTTATAGTTTTTCGTTTTTCTCCCCTTTATGGCAGCGGCTTTTCGACATGAGCGCCGGATTTTTTGATGTAGAAAATGTCTGGGTTTAATGCAACCCCTTCTTGAATGTTTCCAACGTCATACAGCACCGTTCCTTTTTCGCCGGTGGCGGGGTCGTCAAACTCGTACTTCTGGGGGGCAGTAACAGTCAACACAGAATACTGCTTTTGAGTGGGCCAAACAGAATGCACGTCAATGGTTGCCCCCGTGGTTGTCATCGCATGACTCACCTCTGGATTACCAAGCTCGTAGGCTTGCTTCCCATCTCCTACATTGGGATCGGGAGCAATCGGCGGACTTGTTGGGCGATAGTAAGGCCCGCTACTGTCTGTGCCAAAAGTGCCTGGGTTGCCAGTGTAATCAACGTGTTCGTAGATGTCGATCCCGCTCAGATCTGCGAGATCTCCGTCAGTAGATTTCCACTTGTACCGAAAAACCAGTTGGTAGTTGCTGTAATCTGCATAGCCGCCGGGGGTGGTATCTGGGCTGCTTCCTGTAAGATAAGGATTGTACCCGGCATCGTACCAGCCATACGGCTGTGCGTGGATCGACATATAGTACGAAACGGAAGCGCCTTCTATGTCAGGGAAGCTGTCATTGTTAGTGAAGTCGGACTCAGCGCTTGCGGATAAACTGCGGTTGAAGGTAACTACCCCGCCCGACACTGACTTTTTTGTGAGATGACCACCTCCCGGCAGGCCAGATGGCGTTTCCATCATGCCGTTTTCTTGGTCAGGATTAGGGTAATTCTGCACATAAGAATCCCCTGACAGACCATCATTGGCGGATACAACTGCGTTGGTGCCGCCAACGCCCGCTGAGGCGGAAGCGCTCTCCACAATCCAAATACTTGTGGGGGCGGGATCACCGACAGGGTCAGCAACCCAGGTTAGTGTGATGGTCGTGTTTATTGTAGCGGAGGCGGAGCCAATGGAACCCTCTGGGGGTTCATCATTAGTGGTAGAGGCGTCAAGGTCAAAGCTGATGGAGTTGCTGCCTGGATCGGGCGGTATCCACGGAAAAGGACCATCCCCTTTGGAGATGGTTTGACTGCCGCCGGCGTCAGTGGCTGTGACCTTCCAGTAACTGGCTTGGGCAGGCATGGGAATGAGGAGCAGCGCCGTTACGGCGAGACTAGCAATTGGTAGCGCGGCGGCAGAGAAGGGCGGAAACGGTCAAGTCTGAGAAGTGGCGTCGCGGTACTCTCTTTCTTCGTCCCGATGTCCCGATGTTTATAGCCCGCAGGATAGTGTATCATCCCCTACAATCTTTGTCAAGCATCTGCGGAAAACAAACGTCTCTAGGTTTTTTTCGCCAAGCCGGATGGGTATGATGAAATCATGGAAGTGGGAAGCTATCTGCTGATTACGCGCGGGATGACCGTGCAGGGAACCGACGGCGATCTCGGCACAGTGGCCGAGGTCGTGGCCGACGCGGGCGTGGATGTTTTTCGCGGAATTGTGCTGGCGCACGGCTTTCTTTCGACGAAACACGCATTTGTACCGGCGGAAAACGTGGTCGGTGTGGAACATAATACGGTCAGAATTAGTCTCTCTAAAAACGAAGCCGAGCAGCTTCCGCCCCCGGCTACCGGCGGGCAGGCATTTGAAGGAAGGAACGAGTTACTATGAAGACAGCAACTGTAATGACATATTTGGGAGTCGCCGCAACGGTCGCCGCCGGCATTCTCGCCCCGATCTCGGCACAGGCCGACCAGAACAGCAAGAACCAGTGGCGCAATCTCGGCATCGGCGGCGCAGCCGTCGCCGGTTATGGGCTTCTGCATCATAACACCACAGCAACAGTTTTGGGCGCCGCCGGCGCGGCTTATTCGGCCAACCGCTACGAGCAGGACCGCCACCACCAGTCGCAGGCGCAGGCCGCGCGGGACCGCCGCGCATACTACTACCGCCACCACCGCCGCCACCATCGCTGAAGCTGAAACAAGAGAAGCTGAAATAAGAATGGGACTGCATCGAGCAGTCCCGTTTTTTTGTGCGAAATTGGCCGCAGACACGGTAAAATACAGGAACCGTCCCCGTTGTGCCGACGTATCAGAAGCGGCAGCAAAAGCGCCTGCAATTTACCCCGGTTTAGAAGGCCCGCACCTGTGAACACTTCCACTCGCCGTCATGCCTTTACTTTGATTGAGCTGCTCGTCGTCATCGCCATTATTGCCGTGCTGACGGCAATCCTGCTGCCGGTCTTCTTTTCCGTGCGCGGCAAGGCACGTCAAACCGTTTGCGTCTCCAATATGCGCCAGATCGGCCTCGCGATTTCCCTGTACGCGCAGGACGCCGACGACTTGTATCCTTACGGCAACGACCCGTCGGACACCAAAACGAACCCGAATATCTGGCTGAATAGCCCCTATTACAATCAAGTTTTCGGGATGCTGCCGCTGCGGGACATTCTCCAGCCCTACATGCAGAACATAGATCTGTGGCACTGCCCCTCGGACAGCGGCTACACGGAGCTTGACGTCAGCGCCTACGACGGCTTCGGCATCCCTCTTGACGCGACCCCAACAGCATTTCAGGCATTTGGTACGTCCTACCTCTACCGCACGGAAATTGCTCTGCTGCATACGCCGTATGGAGCGCTCGTGGCGTATGACAGCGCGGGAACGCCCCATGAAGGCGCGGAAGTGAATGTCCTAATGGATGGCAACGGCTCCTGGCACGGCGGATATCTGGTCAGCCAAAAACGCTATAATGAGCTGATGGGCGACGGCCATGTCATTAACCAGAACATCGCCCAGTACGGCGAGACCTGGAAGCTTCAGCTCAAGCATCCTTAACGCCTATGTCTCCAACTACCTATGCCGCCCGCTGGGTTCTGCCGATAGACGCCCCGCCGATAGACGGCGGCGAAGTCGTGGTTGAAGACGGCCTCATCACTGCCGTCCGCGCCCGGCAGACCCCGGCGGCAGAGTGCCGGGACTTCGGTGACGCCGTGCTGCTGCCGGGTCTGGTCAATGCCCATTCTCACTTAGAATACACGGCCCTGCGCGGCTTCCTGGAAGATGTGCCGTTCTTTCCATGGATCCGCGCCCTCACCGCCGCCAAAGCGGCATTGTCTGCCGAAGACTGGCTTTGGTCTGCGCGTCTCGGCGCTTTGGAATGCGCGGCGTCGGGCATCACCACCCTTGGCGACAACACCGACGCGGGTGTCACCATGCGCGTTTTGTCCGGGTCGGGACAGCGCGGCATTGCCTACCAAGAACTGTTCGGCATTGACGACCGCGAGCCGGTCGGCCCGATTATGGCCGCGCTGGAGGCCAAGATCGCTGCCCACCGTGCTTATGCCTCAGAACGTGTCACCGTCGGCGTTTCCCCGCACGCGCTGTATACGATTCGCCCGGCGCTGTTTGCGGCCATCAATGCTTATGTCGCCGCCGAGCGCCTGCCGACTTCCATTCATATCGCCGAATCGCCTGCTGAAACTGCTCTGACCGAGCGCGGGGATGGCCCATTCGCCGAGATGTACGCCCGGCGCGGCATCACTTGGCAAGCGCCGCACCTGACGCCGACTGAGTACGCCCATCAAATGGGAGCGTTGGGGCCGAGTACGCTTGCCGTCCACTGCGTTCACCAGACCGCCGCCGACATTGCACTTCTTGCCGAGACTCAGGCCGCAGTTATTCACTGTCCCAAATCGAATGCCAAGCTCGGCGCGGGGATCGCGCCGCTGTCGCGCTGGCTCAAAACCCCGAATCTGCGGGTCGGCCTCGGCACCGACAGCGCCGTGTCCAACAACTCGCTCGACTTGTGGGAGGAAATGCGTTTCGCCCTGCTGCTGCAAAGAGCAGCACTGGAAGACGCCGAAGCCGTCACCGCACGGGATGTCCTGCGGCTTGCAACTCTCGGCGGGGCGGACGCGATGGGCCTGTCTACCCAAATCGGCTCACTCACTCCCGGCAAGAGTGCCGATCTGATTGCCGTCAGCCTCACCCAGCCGCATACCATCCCCGCGACTGATCCCTACGCGGCTCTCATCTACTCTGCCACCGCGTCTGATGTTCTCTTCACTCTCTGCGACGGCGTAGTGATCTACGACACCGGCGTGTGGCCGACGCTCGACAAATCCGCCATTTATGAAAACGCGCAGGCGGCGCGGGCTAAACTGCCTTCCGCCGCCGTGCCATCGTAAGAGTGCCTAGGCCCAAAGCTGCCTAAGCTGGTGACTTGGGCAGAGAGGCCGGTCGAGTCATTGACATAGATTAGATCCCGTTGCCTTCTGGGCGGCGGCACTTCCTGCCGCCGCAAGGCTGCCGGTGAGAAGAAGAGCCGAGGTAAGAGCGGCTTTGTGCACGGAGCGCTACATGGTAAATATCCCTTCGGGGAGTGTGAGAGGCTGGGAACAGCACGGCGAGAAAGTGCAAAAGTGCGCCGCAGGAAAGAGAATACTGCTTTTCTGCCTGAAAGCCCAGTAAGCGTGGAAACGATTCTGCGGAGGGAGATGACAGGCTTCTGTCGAACTCTAATCGCCTATGGCAGCAAAAACGAAAGCAGGACGTTCTTTGGCGGAAGGCGAAAAGCACGCGGAAAAAGCCGGCGGGCGCGGCGGTGAGGGGCCAGTCGGTGCAGTGACGTTCTTTGTGGGCCTCTTGATTGCCGTATATTTGTTTTGGACCAATCCCGATCCAAAATCACCGGAAGCGTACTGGTACATCAACACGGCCCTCTGTTTGTGGGTGCCGCTGATGGTGATCGTGCTGTTCTTGAAGCAGGAGCCGAGCCAGTTTGGGCTGACGCGCGGCGACCGGCGGCTGGGCCTCAAATGGACGCTGATCGCCTGGGTCGGTATGGCGCTGATTTTGGCCGTCGTCGTCTCGGTCCCGTCGCTTCGGGTGCAGTTCCAGTCTCAGTACCTCTATGGGCGGCTGTCTCAGCCTCTGTCAGGGGTCGGTCCGGTCTTTTCCATGCAGCACGTCAATCTCAAAGCACTCGTTTACTACGAGCTGGCAATGGGGTTCTATATGTTCTGCTGGGAGTTCTTTTTTCGCGGCTTTCTGCTGTTCGGCCTGCAAAAGACCTTCCTTAAAACCTGGGGAGCAGTGATTGTCCAAGCACTGATTTTCGCGCTCCTGCACTGGTCGTATGTTCAAGGAGCGTCCAAGCCGCTCACCGAAGTCTTCAGCGCTCTGCCGGGCGGGATCATTCTCGGCATTCTCGCGCTGCGTACCCGCTCGTTTCTGTACGGCTTCCTCGCGCACTGGGCGATTTCGCTGACGCTCGACGTGATTTTGCTGGCTCCGTTTATTTTTCACCATTTTGGGTAAAAACAGCGTAACCCCAATTTAGAATATACACTCTCAGCATCTTTTCTTAGGAGACAAATCGCTCATGGAGACATTGCGTATCGAAACCAGCCTGCGGCACGAGGACGACATTCCTGTGCTGGATGTCACCGGCGAGATTGACATTTACACGACGCCCCAGTTCAAAGAAGCCGTCTCGGCAGCGATTGACCAGAACAAGCCCGCGATTGTCATCAACATGGCGAACGTCACCTACATGGACAGCAGCGGCTTCGGGACCCTCTTGTCAGCCACCAAGCGTCTGCGCCCGCTCGATGGTGCCCTGTACCTGTCGGGCTGCAACGAGGCCATTCAGCGAATGCTCCAAATCACACGCTTGAACACCATCTTTGGCGTCTACGCCACCGAAGCCGAAGCTCTCGCCGCCGCGAAGTCGTCCCCCGCCGAAGCCGCCCCCGAAGCTGTTTCCGCCTAACTCTCTTCAGAAAGTAGGGGCGCCTCCTGCCGCGCCCTCTTCTCTGCTTTTCTTCCTCACACCCCAAGCCGCCCCAACCCCTGCCGCTGCACTGAGCGCGAAACACAGCAGATACAACCCCACTCGAAATGCCGTCGGCTCGTAGCGCATCTCTATTTGGTTGTTTATTGAACTGCCTTTAAGCTGTTGCGAGGTCAAAGTAACCGTGCAAAAGATACCAGGGGTGGGTGTTAATACAGCTTTGTTGTCGGCTCCGTGACCGCCGGAGTAGGCATTCCACCCTGGATACCACTGATCGGCGACAACTACTTTTTGAGGCAGTGACAAATCCTCCGTCCCTGCCAAAACGCTTACCCTCGTAGGTGGGGCCGGCAATAAGATGTAGCCGCCGCCTTCCGCATCTACAGTTCCTGGACCAATCACCTGCACCCGCGGCAGCGCGGCTTTGTCCTCGTAGACATAATCGCCGTGATCTTCAAATACCGGCGTTAGTCCCGGCAGCGGCGTTTGCGAGACGGCGTAACGCGCCCCGGCCTGCCGCGCTTCCGGGGACATAAAGCCGTTCGTAAAGACCAGATTGCCGTTTTCGGGCGGGGCAGGGGAGCCGCCATCCATTGCCCCAGCAAACCCGAAATACTGCCCTGTCAGGAGCGAGTCATAGCCCTGTGTGTCGTTCAGCCCATAGACCATCGCCGAGTTCGGTGGCAGAATGGCCGGCGGCGGCTCATACTGCGGCCAGCGTTTGTTCAGCGGCATGATGCGCCCGTCCGCTTTATGCGCCTGCAAGAAGGCAATCAGTGGTGTCGCCGGATAGACTGCCGACGGCGCTGCTGTCCGGTTGAAGCCGTAGCCTGCCGCGAGTAAGTCAACTGCCGTTAAAACCACCCATGCGCCGCCAAGCCGTGAGGCGGTTAAACTGCCGCGCCGATGCAGCCACAGGGCGGCAGCCGCGCCGAGCAAAACCCCGACCGGCAGACGCCACAAGTCGCTTTCTGCTGCCAAGTTAGCCGTGAGCGTTCCTGCGGGGGCTGTTTGGCTGATCCACACGACCGCGAAGGCGAGCAGACAGGCCGCAAGAATGCCAAGCGCTGCCGCCGACTTGATGAGCGCTTTTGCATCGAAATGGCGAAGAATCGCATCGAGACCAACTGCGGCCAAGATGGGCAGACAAAAGGACCACAGAACCAAGATACGGCCCGGTGAACCGGTCTGCGCCCAGCCGGGAACGCCGAAGAAGAGCAGCGTGTTCAGCGGAGTTCCCAGCGCCAGCAGCAAAGACAGCAGCGCTGAGATGGCAAAGAAGCGCGTCACTGCCGATGCCCGCCAAGTTGTCAGAAGCGCAGCAATCGCCAGGAACAGCGTCAGAACTCCAACATAGCAGGCGTTTTCCATGTACATGCCGGGTCCGCCGTTCGTGCCGACGCCCCAGTACGTCCCCCGTGTCGGGCTGCCGAAGAAGCCCGGCTCAAGCAACGTCACCAAGTTCACCGGCGGCACCGCAAGCTTGACATAGCCGGAATAGGTCGCTAAGTTGACCGCACCCCCCGCCCGATGGGACATCCGTGACAGCTCCACTGCTGGCAGAAGCTGCGGCGCGGCGACGCCTAGCATCAGCACGACCGCAAGAAGAGCCGCACTGAGCAGCGGCTTCCACTGTGCTTTGAGGAGAGGGAAAACACGGAAGACGGCGTAGGCCGTGATGAGGCTGAGGCAGTAAAAGGCGATCTGAAGATGACCCGCCAGCAGCATCACGCCGAGGCAGAGGCCAAGCCAAACTGCCAAAAGTGCGGACGGACGTACGGCGGCACGGTCTACGAGGAGCAGAGCAAGAGGAAGCCAGCAGGAGACGCATAGGAATGTCGGCAGTTCCAGCCACGCCACCTGCCAGTGGCATATCTGCCAGGCGACCGCGCCCAGCAGTGCTGCGGGCCGGCCCAGGCCCATCGCCCGCGAGCGCAGGAACGCGAACATAAAGCTGCCAGTCAGAAAGAGGTGCAGCAAAACGCTGACGCCGAACGCGTGGGCGACGGGTAAGAGGCAGAACAGCAAATTGAGCGGGTAAAAGACCGCCGACTGGGAGTTTGCAACGAACGGCGTCCCGCAGAACTGATGGGGATTCCAGAGCGGCAGATAGCCTGACTTCAGCGTCTGCGCCGCGAATAAGCGCCACGGGTAGAACTCAGCCATGCCGTCCCACATCAGCGGGTTCCAGGGGACTTGAGTGCTTGGTGCCGTGCGCCAGGGCGCGATGTCTTTGAGGAGATCAGCGGGCAGGAATACATCACCGCCGAAGACGACTGGGGCGAGCAGAAAGCAGGGCAGCAGCGCAAGAAGAAGAAAAGGCAGAAGTCGGGAAAGAAAGCGGTGCATAATTGGGAACCGGCACTGGAAGTGCCGGTCTACTTTGGAATGAAAGTCGAGGCGACTAAAGACAGAAAATGCTTGCGGTCACTAATCTGTAGTCGCTTCGACTTTCACTTAACAGTAGACCGGCACTTCCAGTGCCGGTCTCTAACTGCTACTGCAAGTAAGTCAAATTGCGCCGGGCGACATCATTGCCCTGGTCCTGAGCGAGAACGCGAGCAAACTCCGCTTTGGCTTCCTCGTACTGGCCCAGCATGGTGTAGGTGAGGGCCAGATCGTTCCGGGCCAGCACGCTGCCAGGCGCAAGCAGGGCGGCACGCTCCAATGCGGCTAAAGACTCGTCGAACCGGCCAATGAACCCCAGCACCAAGCCCATCTGGTGGTTAGCTTCCGGGTCCTCTGGGTTTTCATCCAGCAATGCTTGGAACTCCGTTGTCGCTTCTTCGTAACGGCCTTCGAGCTTGTGAGCAATCCCGCGTTCCAGCCGCTCCTCCTGCATTCCCATTGCGTGTTACTTCCTAGCCTGTGCTTGTCATTCGAGCGTTTGGCCCGGTACAAGGCGTGCACCCCGCGCCCAAGCGTCGGCGGCCATACGCCCTTTTGACTCCGGCTGGACTTCGCACAGACGCAACGTCCCCCTGCCTGTATGGATTGTTATACCACCGCTGCCAAGTGTTTCAATCGTACCAACAGTACCGGAGGCATTCTCGCGCCCCACGTCCATTATTTCGGTACGCCAGATTTTGAGGCGCTTGCCTTGCACAAACACATACGCCCCAGGCTTCGGCGTCACTCCGCGCACGAGGTTGTGCAATTCTTCGGCGGGATGTGCCCAGTCGAGTTCGCCGATGTCCGGCGGCAAGGGGGGTGACAGCGTCACCCGCGCTTCGTCCTGCGGGACGCGCGGGCAGTCGCCGGCGGCAAGGGCAGCGAGCGTCTGCATCAGCAGCTCCGCGCCGATCTCGGAGAGCTTCATTTCCAGCTCGCTTAAGTCGGCAATCATTTCTAAGCTGAGTGACATCTGCTGCAAAATGTCGCCGGTATCAAGTCCCGCGTCCATCATCATCGTGGTGACGCCCGTTTCTTGATCGCCTGCCATCAGTGCGTACTGCATGGGAGCCGCGCCGCGCCACCGGGGCAGCAACGAGCCATGAACATTGATAGAGCCGAGCGGGGGAATGTCGAGCATTCGCTGAGGAATAATCTGGCCGAACGCCGCAACGACAATGATCTCCGGGGCGAGTTCGCGCACGGTCTGGACGAACTCTTTGGCCCGCACTTTTTCCGGCTGAAACAGCGGCAAGTTAAGCGCTGCGGCGGCGGCTTTGACCGGCGACACCGACAGCTTCCCGCCCCGCCCTTGCGGCTTGTCTGGCTGGGTGACGACGGCGAGAACGGCGTAGTCCGGCGACTCCACCAGTTTTCTCAAGCTGGGAACCGCAAACGGCGATGTGCCGATAAAGAGTAGACGCATGGTATTCTGAGCGATAGTTACAGAGCCACGAGGAGTTGAAAACTCCTCGCTGGGATAGGCACTCTCCGAGTAAAGGAGCCGAATGTCCAAGCTCTTCCGTCCGAAGGACGCCTGACCTAGCGAGGAGTTTTCAACTCCTCGTGGTTCAGATGGGATGAATCCGCCTACTCCCGCGTCTGTGGGCCAAAGCCGTCCTCTTCCTCGTCTTCCATCTCATCTTCTGTGATCCAGTGGAGGGACGCCGGATCGGCATGGTCAATAAACAAAATGCCGTCGAGATGGTCGTTCTCGTGCTGGATGACCCGCGCGGTCAGGCCGTCGCCCCGTATCCGCACCGGCTTGCCGAACTGGTCCATGCCTTTGACGACCACTTCCGCCGCCCTCGCCACATCGCCCTGCAATCCGGGAATAGACAGACAGCCTTCGACGCCGACCTGTTCCCCTTTGCGGCCTAAAATCTTGGGATTAATGATAGCCTGGAAGCCGTCGCCGGCATCGTAGACAAAAATCCGCTGCAGGATGCCGAGCTGCGGCGCGGCCAGTCCCACCCCATTCGCCGCCCGCATGATCTTTTCCATGTGCGCGACCAGCTCCGCCACGTCTTCGGTGATTGTCAGCACCGGCTTGGACTTCTGGCGCAGGGTGTTGACCCCGGCGGTCTCATCGTACTTGACAATTGGATCGTCGCGCCGAATCATCTCGGCCAGCCTGCCCCCGGCTTTCGCCATTGCGTTTTCTCCCCCGTCGCTCATTGAAAAGAGTATAGCACAAAATATGAGGAACCCACCCCTGCTCGTTCCTCGCTTCCCCTCCCGAAGCGGGAAGGGCCAGAGACTCAGAAGAGCAGTTCACTTTGGTTTCGCTGCCTTGGCCTGCTCCGCCTTGTCCTGTGCCGCGAGCGCGGCATCACGAGTCTGCTCTGCTTCCGATTTCGGACCGGCTTCCCGATCAGCTTTTGCGTGCTGACCTTCCGTTCCGATGAATGTAAATTCAATGAGCGGTATCCCGTCTTCAGGAGCTGCGCCTTCCGTTCCCAAATCCCAGACTAGAACATCGGATGCTGTATGTTTAGCCGGCCAAGCATCAGGAATACGAACAAGATGGTCCGGCAACACATAGTAAGCCTTATCTGCAGCAACGCCATACTCGATAGGTGTAGATGTTTTTATGCGACCGTTCGCTGGAAATCGGTAAACGAGATAATTGCCTTCAAGTTTGGTAAGTGGTGCGCCTTTCACGCCATGCTCAATAATCACCCAGCCAGTATATCCCGCAGGTATCAGGAACTTGTTGGGATGCCTCGTGCGCTCGCTACGTTGAAGAGTATAAAAGGCGGCGATAATCAAAAGCAAAGCCAGCAGGCCAACTGCAAAAGCCTTCTTCTTTTTCGTCAGTGCAAAGGACATCGCTTTCTCCAAGCGTCCCATCAGACTACCGAACAATGCCTAGCCGCATCCAACATTCGAGGTTCAAAGCATACTCAGCGGGTCAATGTCAAGCGTCATGCCGGAGCGGTCCGTCGCTGTCATTTGGGCCGTGCCGGACTTCAGCAGCGCCAGCAGGGCGGGCTTCGTCGGCGCACGCAGCGCCAGATGCCATCGGTAGCGGCCCCGCAGGCGCGACAGCGGGCAGGCGACCGGGCCGAGTAGCTGCATGGCGCTTTCCACGCCGATTTCAGCCCGCAAAATCTCCGCGAGGCGCTGCGAGCGCTTCTGGGCTTCTTCTTCGCTTTCATCGGTGAAGACGACATTCGCCATGTGCGAGTACGGCGGATAGCCTAGCTCTTCTGACGCTGGGCAATCGCCGACTCGTAAAAGCCGAAATAATCATGGCGCGACGCAAACTGAATACTCTCGTGTTCCGGCGAGAACGTCTGCACCACGACCGTGCCGGGAACTTTGCCGCGCCCGGCCCGGCCCGCGACCTGGGTCAAAAGCTGGAATGTCCGCTCCGGCGCACGGAAATCGGGAATGTTCAGGGCCATGTCCGCGCTGACCACGCCCACCAAAGTCACGTTCGGAAAATCGAGGCCCTTTGGCGACCATCTGCGTTCCAATCAGAATGTCGGCGTCGCCGCGCCGGAATGCCCGCAGGGTCTCGGCGTGAGCGCCCTTGCGGGACATCGTATCCCGGTCCATGCGAAGTGTCCGGGCCGCCGGAAACTGCACAGCGAACGGCGTCCTCCACCTTCTCCGTGCCGAGGCCGAACGGGCGCAGGCGCAGGCCCTCGCATTTGGGGCAGGCGTCCGGGCTGCGCCGCTTGAAGTCGCAGTGATGGCACTGCAAGTACCGCCCGGCATGGTGGTAGGTCAGCGAAACATCGCAGTTCGGACACCGGAACGTGAACCCGCAATCACGGCATAGCAGAAACGACGCAAAGCCGCGCCGATTGAGAAACAAAATCGCCTGCTCGCGCCGGTCCAAGCAGCAGGCAAGCGATGCCGACAACTCGGCCCCGAAGACCGAGCGCGGCGGCGGCTCCGGTTTAGTCTCACCCTTTTTGGGAATCGGCATCGCCGCTGGCTTCATCTCCTCGCGTAAGTCCACCACGGACACTGGGGGCAGGGGACGTGCGCTGATCCGCTCCGGCATCTGAACAAGGCCGTATTCGCCGGTCTGCGCTTTGTAGTAGCTTTCCAGAGACGGCGTCGCGCTGCCCAAAACAACAACCGCGCCAGTCTGAGCCGCACGAAATTGGGCGGCGTCACGGGCATGGTAGCGCGGCGCCGAGTCCTGCTTGTACGACCCGTCATGCTCTTCATCTAAGATGAGGAGGCCGAGGTCGGGAACGGGTGCGAAGACCGCCGAGCGAGCGCCGACCACGACCCGCGCTTCGCCGGACTGAATACGCCGCCATTCATCATGCCGCTCTCCCAAAGACAGGGCCGAATGCAGGACCGCGACTTCGTCCGCACCGAACCGGGCCTTAAAAAGGTCTAAGACCTGGGCTGTCAGGCCGATCTCCGGCAGTAAAATCAAGGCCGCGCGGCCTAAATGGAGTGCTTGGCCGACGGCATCTAAATACACTTCGGTTTTGCCCGATCCCGTCACCCCGAACAGCAGCAGAGTCTTCCCGTCGCGGGCATTCAAATGCCTGCCGATTTCCGCCGCCGCCGCCGCTTGGGCATCGGTGAGGGGCGGCGCGTCGCCCGCGACAAAGCCGAAAAACTGGAACGGGTCCCGGCGCATCGGCACTTCATTGTACGAGGCCAACCCTTTGTCGGCCAGCGCTTTCGCCGCCGCGCCCGCGCTTGCTCCCACGGCTAAGCCCGACATCGGCATTTTCGCTGTGCCGTCGGCTTCCGCCGTTATCAGCGCCTTCAAAAGCCGCGCCTGCCGGGCTGCCCCGGAGCGTTCCAGCCGCGCCGCTTCTTCGCCCGCAATGTCCCGCGAAACCGCCAGACGCAGCACGCGGACCATCTTGCGCCGGGCCGGGGGCAGCTTGACCGCGCGTTCTTCCGTCACGATGCCCTTCTTGCGAAGCTCCGCCAGTGCCGGGCCGGGCTTCGCCAGCCCCAGCGCCTTCGCCAGTCTTGCCGGCTCTGCCGATCCGCCGAGCGCCGCCAGCGCCGCTGCAAGGTCCTTCTGCGACGACGCCCGCGACCCGGCCAGCTTCTCGTCCCAGTCGTCCGCCAGCGTCAGGGTGGTTTTAATCTGCGACGACATCACATCCGGCACAATCAGCCGCAGCGCGTCCCGCCAGTCGCATAGCGTCTGCTCCGTCACCCACTGCCCCAAATCGCGCAGCTTTGTGTCAAACGTCGGCGCGTTCTCGATTTTCGCCGTGATGGGCTTGATCTTTGCCGCCATCTCCGGCGGGCATTCGTCCTTTATTCCGATAACATACCCCGCCGCCGTCTGCGCCCCGAACGGTACCAGCACCGCCTCGCCGACCGCAAGCGACAGCGTCTGGGGGACCGCATAAGTCAGCGGCTGCGGCAGCCCCGCCACGTCTATTTGAACGACAACATCGGCGTATTGAGCGTCAGTATATGAAGAAGACTCGCGCATGGGAGTCTATTATACACCCGGAAGGCGCGAGTCGTGAGCAGAGAATTAGAGTCTGAGTTAGATCGGCAGAAAAACGACGCTGTCCTGCCATTCGTCCAAGAGCTGTGGGCTGACCATGACGCCCGGCATGGGCAAACCTTCTGCGACACACTGATACGCTTCTGTAAGCAGTGTCGTCACGATCTCACTTGAAATAATGGTGTTGTAGTCTTCATCCGTGAGAAACTTAATCATGCCTGCCGCTCCGTTTCAGCTTTCTGAGCTTCGGCTTTCCGCACCGCAAGTTTCGCTTGCAGACTTTGTCCGGGCGGAGATAGCGCCTCGATCTTCCGGCGTATCTTCTCGCCTTCTTCCTCCTGCCGCTGAATGTAAGCATCTACGGCTTCCCGGTTGTCTAAGTAATAGGCAATCACGAGGTAAACGTCGCGCAGCTTCAGCGTTGTAAACGAGCGCACTATATCTTCTGGGCTGCGCCCCTGATTAAAATGGTGTATCACGCTGTCCGGCGAAACTCGTGTTCCTTCAATGCGTGTCGCGCCATTCTCCATCTCCCGCAGCGGTGGCGGCTGGGCGACATAGCTTTCCAAAAGTGCCATAGCATTTTTCTCTAAGCTGAGTATACTCGCATCACGCTAACGGCTGATCGTGAGGGTCAGCGTTGCTGTCGGCAGTCCAGGAGCGGTTGCAGTCATGACAATCGGGCCGGATGCAGAACCGGCCTGTAGGATCGCAAGGCCGCGCCCCTGATACGCCGCATGAGTGGAGCCTTTGCCGGATTGGTCGTCGCTGAGGTCGCCGTTGCCGACGCCCAGCAGAGTGGCCGGTCCAGTGAGGGTGAAGGTGACCGGGAGGGCAGCGTCCGGGACGCGCACGCCCTGAGCGTCCACGACCCGGAACTCAATCTGGCAGATGTTCTGGCCTCCGGCGCGGAGGCTTGACATGTCCGGCAGGAGCAGCACCCGGCTCGGAGCGCCTGCGGTATGCAGGGCAAACGTAGAAATGACTCGGCCTTCCCGCAGTCCTTCCGCCTGAAGGGTGCCAACGGCGTACGGCAGGGACCAGGTAATCACGCCTTCGGCGGCATCGGCCTGGCTCTTGATCCCGACAACCGTGCCGTTCAGCGTCAGCCGCACTTCCGGGCAGTTGGAGTAGCAGGAGACGGTGACGGTTGATCCGGCGGGCCAGTTCCAGCTTTCCGCAACCCTGCGCTGCCGTTCTTGTCCACCCGCGCCATTTTCATCCGCAGAAGCAGCGCAGAGGTAGACCATCGGCTTGTCGCTCCACAGGCTCTGGCGGAACCAGCCGAGCGGTTTCTTAAAGCCGCACAGGTCCAGAAGACCCGCTCCATTGGCACGCTGCGGCCAGCCTTCGGATTCACCCAGGTAGTCAATCCCGGTCCATAAAAACTGGCCGCCGACATAGGCATTATCACGCGCCGCCGCCCACGCCGCGTAAGATGTGCTTGTCTCACTGCCATAGAGGAACCGCTTGGGGTACTTTTTGTGGTCCGCGGAATAGCGATTTTCCTGGTAGTTGTAGCCGTCAATATCCAGCATCTCGCCGAGTCCGACCGCGTCGGACATGTTGACCGCTGCCAGCGCGGCAGTCACAGGGCGCGACAGGTCCATTTGCTTCACGGCGTCAATCAGAGGACGCGCCAGGACCGGAAGATTAGCAGCGCTGGGGTTTAGGGGCCGGTAATTGCCGCCGAGAACCGGGTGCGAGAACGGATCATTCGGGTAGTCAATCTCGTTGCCGATGCTCCACATGATCACGCTGGGGTGGTTGCGGTCGCGTCGGACCATGTCCTGAATATCCCGCACCGACCATTCCTGAAAGAACTCGGCATAGCCAAACTTGCTGGGCTGGCCCTGGTTTCGCCCCTGGACCCATTTGTTCTTTGACGGCGTCCATTCGTCGAATGCTTCTTCCATGACCATAAGTCCGAGACGGTCGCATAGGTTCAGCATCTCCGGCGCGGGCGGGTTGTGACTGGTGCGGATGGCATTGACACCTAACTCCCGCAGGAGGCGCAGACGCCGCTCAAGCACGCCGTCCGGCACGGCAGCGCCTAAACTGCCCGCATCATGGTGGATACAGACGCCTTTGATTTTGGTCGGAACGCCGTTCACCAGCAGTCCTTGATTCGGGTCGAACTTCAAGGTGCGAATGCCGAACGGCGTGACCATCTCATCCTGAACCGCGCCGTCAGCCCTCACGATACGGCTGCGGAGGGTGTAGAGGTTCGGCAACACTGGTGACCAGAGGGTGGGGCGGGAAACGAGTAAAGTCTGCACCCGTGGGCTGCTCTGCCCAGCGGCGAGGGTTCCGCTCTTTGTTTGGCTTGCGACGGTGTGCCCGGACGCATCTATCACGTCAGAGGTGACAGAGTAACTTGCCGCCTGCAAGCTTTCGTTTGCCACTGTTGTTTCAATCCGTACCTGCGCCGACGACGCAGACACGGCAGGTGTCGTCACCAGCGTTCCCCAAGTCGCGATATGCAAGGGACTGGTAGTCACGAGCCGAACATGCCGGTAGATGCCGGACCCGGTGTACCAGCGCGAGTCGGCAAAGCGGGAATGGTCCACCCGAACGGCGATGACGTTTTCGCCGCTGAACGTCAGAAACGGCGTCAGGTCATACACAAAGGCGCTGTAGCCATAAGGCCGGCGTCCCACAAACTGGCCGTTAATCCAGATCTCGGAGTTGTCATAGACTCCGTCAAACTCAATCGTGACTTTTCGGCCCTGAGCCGCCGCATCCAGTGCAAAACGCTTGCGGTACCAGCCAATACCCCCCGGCGCGAACCCGTTCCCGCTGCCGTACTGCGGGCCGAACGGGCCATTGCTGCTCCAGTCATGCGGTACATTCACGGTCTGCCAGGCCGAGTCGTCGAAGGAAGCGGACATGGCATTGGCGTAGTCGCCTAGGCTGAACCGCCATCCGGCGTCAAAATCCAAGATCGTCCGTGCCGAAGACAGTGCTTCCGCCTGAGACGACAAAACGGGGACCAGAATAAGGCAGGCAAAGATGCCAAGAATTCCAAACAGCGTGAGACTTTTCATAAGGCCCCTTGTTCCCTGATCTCAGTGACTATTCCTTCCGAAATATTGCAATGCTCTCGTTAGGAGGATTTTGAAGCAGCGGTGGGGAAACATGAGTCAACTCCCAACATATTGAAGGACGGCTCTATGAAACCTACCCCCATGAAACTTGGCTGCATGACACTCTGTACTGCTCTTGCCGCCTGCCTTTGGAGCAGCCTCCCGAACTCTGCGGCGGCGCAGACGGTTCCCCCAGAAGCAAAACAGCCTTACACCTGGCGCAACGTCGCGGTCATCGCAGGCGGCTTTGTAGACGGCCTGATCTTCAGCCCGGTGCGTGAAGGTCTGATCTTCGCCCGCACCGACATCGGCGGCGCGTACCGCTGGGACAAAGCGGCCTCGCGCTGGGTCCCGCTCAACGACTGGGCCGGTGGCAAAGACGGCAACCTGCTCGGCTGCGAAAGCATCGGCGTGGACCCGGTTAATGCCGACCGGTATTATCTGGCGCTCGGCACTTATACCGGAGACGGAAATCCAAACGGTGCCATTGTCCGCACCACCGACGGCGGGCGCACCTACAAGCGCACTGATGTGCCGTTCAAGATGGGCGGCAATGAAGATGGACGCTCTGCCGGTGAGCGGCTGGCGATAGACCCCAACAACGACAATGTCCTCTACATGGGAACGCGCCATGACGGCCTCTGGAAGAGCGCCGATGCCGGTGTGACCTGGGCCAAAGTTGATTCCTTTCCTGTGTCCAGTCAGCCCAATGGCACTCCCGGCGTCGGCGTCATCTTCGAGGTCTTCGACCGAAGCAGCGGCCCGCGCGGCACGGCCTGTCCCGTCGTCTACGCCGCCGTTTCCCAGGATGGTCCCGGCCTTTACCGCACCACCGACAGCGGTGCCACCTGGCAGCCCGTCCCCGGACAGCCCACCGGCCTGCTGCCGCATCAAGGCGTGCTTGCCTCTGACGGGTCTTTGTACCTCACTTACGGCAATGCGCCGGGACCGAACGGCATGAGCGGCGGGGCGGTCTGGAAGTACAATACGAAGACGTCGGCTTGGACCGACATCTCGCCGCAAACCGGCGGCTTTGGCTATGCCGGGCTGACCGTCTACACGCCCAGCCCTCAGACCGTCATGGTCACTACCCTGGACCGCTGGAACCCTGGCGATACTGTGTTCCGCAGCCTGAACGGCGGCAAGACATGGGAGGACATCGCCCCAAAGTCCGTGCGCGACTGGTCCCTGACCCCCTACCTAACCTTTGGGGACAAAGCGCCCCGCCTCGGCTGGTGGATGGGGTCGCTGGCGGTGGACCCATTCCACCCCGGCCACGCGATGTATGGCACAGGCGCGACCATCTTTGAGACTCAGGATATTACAAACGCTGACACCGGCACCGCCACGCACTGGAAGGTGGGCGCGGCGGGTCTGGAAGAGACCGCCGTGATTACTCTGGTCAGCCCGCCCTCCGGCGCACATTTAATCAGCGGCCTCGGCGACATCGGGGGCTTCCGGCATGAGAGCCTGGCCGTCTCGCCTGCCGGCGGCATGTTCACGAATCCGACGTTTAACAACACGGACAGCATCGCCTACGCTGAGAACGACCCGATGCTGATGGCCCGCGTGGGCCGAGGTGGGAACGGGATCAGCGGCGCGTTCTCGACCGACAACGGGGTCACATGGACGCCGTTCGCGTCTGCCCCGACAGGCGTTCGCGGCTCCGGCTCCATTGCTCTGTCCGCCGACGGCAGCACCCTCGTCTGGGCCGCGCCGACCGGTGGCCAGAGAAGAGGCGGCGGGCAGGGCGGAGGTCAGAGAACCGTGGTCGCCTTCTCCCATGACCACGGCGCGACCTGGCAGGTAAGCGCCGGGACCGACGGTGTGCGGCGGGCTACGATGCTTGCTGACCGGGTCTCCCCCGGCACGTTCTATCTCCAGAGCGGCGGTCAGCTTCTGGTCAGCACGGACGGCGGCGCGACATTCACCGCGAAGGGCAGCCTGCCCAATGGCACCCGCGCTCTTGCGGTCGCGCCGGGACATGCGGGTGACTTGTGGGTCACCGCCGGCGGAAATGGAGTGTATCACTCCACCGACGGCGGCGCGACTTTTACCCCGGTCGGCACCCTGGCCGATGCCCAGCAGATCGGCTTCGGCCACGCCGCGCCGGGCCGCACCTACCCGGCGCTTTATGTGACCGGCGAGACGCACGGCGCGAACGGCGTCTTCCGCTCCGACAACGCCGGCCTGACCTGGGTGCGGATCAACGACGACGCGCACCAGTACGGCTACGGCGGTCAGGTCGTGACCGGCGACCCGCGCATCTACGGGCGCGTCTACATGGGCAGTAATGGCCGGGGCATCCTGTATGCCGACCCCGTCACAAAAACAGCGGCGCAGCGCTAAGGCTGACCGGCTTAACGGGTGTAAAGCGAGACACGGAGGACCTGCGGGGCGGAGCTGAAGTTTAGGCCGTAATCGGTCTGGTCTCCGTTCCAGATGCGGATCGGCCGGAAGACGCCGTTTCTGTACTGGCCTTCCTCAACCCGCAGGTACTGCCAGGTTCTGCCCGCGAGCGGCCCGCTGGGCCGGAAAGTCACGCGGCAAAAAGCGCCGGTCACGATGAACTCGCTGGGACCGATTTGTGCGACTAAAGCACGTCCCAGTGGGTTGGGATTGGCGGGCGGTGTGATGGCCGCTCCGTAACGGTTCTGACCATAGGAGACGGTTGCTTCCCATCTGCCAAATGTGAAGACTTGCTTTGATTGGTCTGTTTCCTCGGCATCGGCCTGAACATTACCCTTGAAGTTCAGCGCCGCGATCTCACGCATCATCGGGCCGACTGCTTCATAATCCAGGGCAAAGGCTGAGAGTGTCTCAGGACTGAGCGCCGGAGCGCCCAGCGGCGCAGCGGCGTAATTGGTTGCGTCCAGCCCGAATGGCGCGAAGCCAATGGCCCCATGACCGAGGGCGGTGTAGAAGTACCGGGCGTTTGCGGGACGTCCGCCTGTCTCCGGGATAAGGAGTGCGTTGTCAGGGCGGCGGTATAGGTCCAGCACGCGGCGGTAGCGGGCCGGATCGTTTTGGTAGATGTCCGGCGCGAGCAGGTCAATCGCGGGAGCGGCGGCTTTCCAAATCCCCAGCACATTGTCTGTTGCCCCGCCGCTTTCATAGGAGGGCAGCTTGGAGGGCGTGATCGGGTCGCGCAGGGCCGCGTTGACATACATGGGCAGCGGGTAGATCGCTTTCCCGGCGGCGGCGACTTGGCCGATATAGCGGGCAATGGAATAAGCGTGGAAGTACTCGTCAGCATCGTCGCCAAACGCGGCTTTCCAATTCGGGGCCGGATTGGTCGGTTTGCCGAGTGCGGTCAGCAGCCGGGCGGGAACCGGGGCGTCGAACAAGGCTTCGGCGGCGGGGGAGTAATCCCGGATACCGCCCCATGTCCCCGGTTCATTTTCTACCTGGACCAAGATCACAGTGTGCTGCGGATCGGCAGCTTTGAGATGGGCCATCAGTGCCGAGAACGCATGGATGTCGGCGGCTAGGGTCGCGGGGGCATTCGGAGAGGGAGAGTCGAGCGGGGTGCCGTCAGAGTTGATGACATTGGGATACTTGGCGGGCTGAAGCTTCATCCACTCTGGGATGTAGTGGGCGCTGCCGTTCTTCCAGGTGCCGAACCAAAGCAAGGTCAGGCGGACATGATGGGCGCGGGCCTGTGTGAGAAGCGTGTCAACACTGGAGAAATCAAAGTGACCGGGGGTGGCTTCCATCTGCTCCCAGTAGATCGGGGCCTCGACTGTGTTGACATGAAGGGCCTCCATGGCGGGCCAGACCTTCGGCAGCATCGCCGGCCACGCACTGGAATTGTTGATCTGCGCCCCAAGCACCAAGTACGGAGCGCCGTCCACATAGAGAGCATACCGCCCGTCCTTTTGCACCAGGCGCGGCAGAGGCCGCGCCGTGCCGGCAGCAGGGGAGGCCGCAAGGGCAGGAAGCATCAGGCCGTAGCCGGCTACGGCAGTGAGGCAAGCCGCGCACGCGAAACGCCGAAGCCGCCGGCCGGTACATCGAGAGAGATGAGATTTGAATTCCATAGCGTCATGTTCGCCGCACTCTGCTGCTGTTCCTGCATAGATCGGCGTTGTTGCAAAAACTGCACAGTGCCAGTTCGGCGGCAGTGTTCACGCGGTATGCCGCCGGCGACAGGCCGGAGCAATTTTGCTTTTCAGACGGTCTTGCGCCACTCCTGGTTTGCTAACACTACCGACGTTTCGATTTGGCGCTCCGACACGGTCCAATACTTCCTCAGCAATCGGTATTTGTCTTGGGGGGACACTAGCTGGAAACCATGCTTTTCATAAAAGCGAATTGCCCATACAGCATCCGCCCAAGCGCCGATTAACACCGGACCGTTTATCCTATTGAGTAAGTAAGCGAGCAGTTGCCCGCCAATCCCTCGCTTCTGGCTGGCGGAACGAACGTAAGCGTGCCGGACTAAGGTCACATCCTGAACCCGCTGAATGCCCATGACGGCAACAAGCGTGTCTTCTTCCTCGTATCCCCAAAACCTAACGCCTGCCTCCGCCTCGTGTGTCAGCTCCTCAAAAGACATATAAGGCTCGAATAGGCAATCCGCTGGAATGACACCTGTGTAAGCCTCTGCGCCTTCGTTAATAATGGACCAAACTTCCTCCAAATCCTGGTCAATACAAGAGCGAATCACTTTATCTATCTCCTCTTAGCTTTTTCTATTATACGCGCTTGGGTACGGCGTTTGACAAACCCAAGCCCGCCCGGTATACTTTAGGCACTCTTTGGTATGGAGGCAATGCACTGTGGCACTTTTAGAGCAAGACAACTTGGCGGGCAGCGAAATTTGGAAGAAGCGGCATACGGCGGCGCATGTGCTGGCGCAGGCAGTATTGCAGATGTTCCCGGATGCGCGGCTTGCGATCGGGCCGCCGATTGAGGACGGCTTTTATTACGATTTTGAGCTTCCCCGCTCGCTCACCCCCGCCGATATGGCGGAGATCGAGTCGCGGATGAAGAAAATCCGCAAATTGGATTATCCCCTGACCCGCAGCGAGAAGCCGCGCGAGGAAGCGCTGGCCTACGAGGCGGAGCGCGGGCAGCCGTATAAAACCGAGCTGATCCAAGACCTGCCGGAAGGCGAGACGCTCTCGTTTTATACCCAGCACGACTTCACCGATCTCTGCCGGGGGCCGCATGTGGACAGCACCGGGCAGATCGGCGTGTTCAAGATTGACCGCATCGCCGGGGCTTACTGGCGCGGCGACGAAAAACGCGAGCAGCTTCAGCGCATCTACGGGGTTTTGTTCGACACGCAGGAAGAGCTTGACGCTTATTATGTCCGCTTAGAGGAAGCCAAGAAGCGCGACCATAAAGTGCTGGGCAAGCAGCTGCAGTTGTTCGCTAATTCTTCGGTTGTCGGTCCCGGTCTGCCGCTCTGGCTGCCGAAGGGTGCGACAATTCGGCGGATTTTAGAGCGCTATATCACGGATTTGGAGCTGGCGTCGGGCTACGAGCATGTCTACACGCCGCAGCTTGCCAAAGTGGATTTGTACAAGCAGTCCGGCCACTGGGACCACTACAAAGACGGCATGTTCCCGGTGATGCGAATCGAGAACGAAGAATTCGTTTTGCGGCCGATGAACTGCCCGCACCACATCCAAATCTACAAGAACGAGATGCACTCGTACCGAGATTTGCCGATCCGCCTGGCCGAGCTTGGCACGATGTACCGCTACGAGAAGTCCGGGGAGCTTTCGGGCCTGTCGCGGGTGCGGGCGATGACGTTAAACGACGCCCACATCTTCTGCACGGAAGCGCAGGTCAAAGAAGAAGTCAAGAAGTGCATCCTGCTGGTGGAAGAAACCTACCGTAATCTCGGCATCACTGAGTACGTCTATCGGTTAAGCCTGCACGATCCGGCAAACACCGAGAAGTATGTGGATAACCCGGAGCTATGGTCACTCGCAGAAGGCGAGCTGCGGGAAGTCTTCGCCGATCTTGGCCTGCCGTACTATGAAGGTGTCGGCGAGGCAGCGTTCTACGGCCCGAAGATTGACATTCAGCTTAAAAACGTGCTGGGCAAAGAAGAGACCGTTTCGACGGTGCAGGTAGACCGGCATCTGCCGAACCAATTTGATCTGCATTTTATCGGCGAGGACAGCCAGAACCACCGCCCGGTGATGATCCACCGGGGCATCATCAGCACGATGGAGCGCATGGTGGCGTTTCTGATCGAGCATTACGCCGGGGCGTTCCCGGTGTGGCTTGCGCCCGTGCAGGCCGTCGTTCTGCCGATTGCCGACCGGCACCAAGAGTACGCCGAGACCGTGCGAAAGACGCTGGCCGACGCGGGCTTTCGGATAGAAGTAGATACGCGCAACGAAAAAGTCGGCAAGAAGATCGCCGAAGCCGAAACGCAGAAAGTCCCGTATATGCTGGTCACGGGGGACCGAGACGCGGCGGCAGGCACAGTCTCCGTCCGCCAGCGCGGCGGCAAGGATTTTGGCGCACTCAGCGTTGACGATTTTTTGAGCCGTCTGCGCGAGGAGACAGCGGCAAAGGCCGCTGCCTCTTTTCTTATTTACTGACCACCAAGATGGAAAATGAGCCGGGCAGCAGCGGGCCGCGCCCAGGCCGTCCGTTCGCCGGCGGCGGGGTCGGCGCCGGCCCGTACTGGGCGGCAATGAGGAAGACCTTGCCCGTTTGACTGTCCAGCGTCAGCGTCTTTGCGCCGGGCATGGTCGTGACAGTCTGCTCTACCGTAAAACTGGTCGGTGAGTTTTCTTTGATGACAGTCAGTGTCCCGTCCCGCTGCGAGCTGAAGCACTCATTTGTTTTCGGATTGAACACCGCGCCGTCACAGCCCCGGCCAATCGGCAGGTCGGCCAGATATTTCCCGGTGGCGGCATCCAGCATCACCATCGTCTGTGGGTTCCGGCAGGCGACAAAGAGGACATGGTTCTTGGCATCAAGCGCCAAACCCGCATCGCCGCCGCCCTTGCCGTTCAAGCTGTACTTCGCAGTCACCTTCATCGTCTTCGCATCTACCACCGCGACACTGTCTTGATCTTCAATATCCACATACAAATGACCCTGACCGTCTGATGCCGCCTGTTCCGGCGCTCCGCCTAAATCAATCGTGCCGAGCGTGGAGCCGTCCGAAGCGTCCAGGACTGTGACATTCGGCGCACTGTGGCTGAAGACATAAATGCGGTGGTTGAACGCATCGCCGAGAATCCCATCCGGCTCGCCGCTGACCGGAATGGTCTTAATCAATGAGAGTGTCTTCGTGTCCCACATCGAGACCGGGCTGCTGGAAGCAAACCCGTGGTGAAACTGCGTGTCTGTGGCTGCCCCGTGGGCACCGGTCTGCGTGATCTCGCCGGCGGGAGCAAGGGTATCAAGATTGAAAACTGAAACTCGCGGCGCGTCGCCCCGACGCGGAACATACAGTCGCCGCCCATCGGGATCGGCGTAGACATAGTCAAAGCCGCCGTCGCCGCCGACTTTCGCCGTCTGACTGACATGATAAGAACTCCCTGCCGCCGGTGTCTGCTGGGCAGACGCCGCTCCTGCAAGAAGCACAAGGCCGGCAGCCAGTGACGGGACAAAAAAAGACGGGACAAAAAAAGACGGGGCAAAAAGAGTCGGATGAAAAAGTCGCATCGTGAGTACCTCCACCAGGCATAATCGTCCATAGCGATTGTTGCGTCTAGTATAGCATTATTGCCGGTTATTCCGGTGCAAATGTGGCCGCAGGATCGTCATCTGCGGCCCGTTCGGGGCCGGCTAAAGGTCCGTACAGTGTCGGGTTGCCGTCGCCCCCAGCCAGAATAACGTCAGTAAACGGCAGAGGCTCGACGTGGCTGCCGGTGACTCCCGGCTACGCAGTAGCCGTCCCATGAAAAAGCAGTACCAGAAAAAGCAGTACCAGCAGGAGAGCAAAACCGAGCGAGAATTGCAAAAGTGTCATAGCCCATCTTGTCTGAAACGCGCCAAACTCTTGACAAAGCCCCGCGCCCCGGCTATAATACCCAAAGAGAAAAACGCGGGAGTAGTTCAGTGGCAGAATGCAACTTTCCCAAAGTTGAGGTCGCGAGTTCGATCCTCGTCTCCCGCTCCATTTTCTTCTAACCGTCCTATTTTACGGCGCCGTGCCCAAGTGGTAAGGGAGAGGTCTGCAAAACCTTTATGCAGCAGTTCGATTCTGCTCGGCGCCTCCATTTTAATTTCCAGCAAGCTTCCTTCTGACCTCAGAATGGAGGCTTTTCTTTTGCTCCAGGGCCTCGGTAGGCACCTCTCAAAGGCCTCGCTCTTTCGCGTGTAAAAAAGGAGAAATGCAATGGATCAGGAGAACACGGCGGACCAAGAATCTGCCGCCAAACAGAGGAAGGAAGCGATACGGGAAACCGTGGCGAAGGTATTACTCACCTTCTTCCTCGCGCTGATCGCCGTCGGGCATATGCTGCGGCCGAAGATTTTCGATGAGTTTGTTGCTCTGCTGCTGCTCGTCGCGCTTTCACCCTGGCTGGTTCCCTTCTTCAGCCGCTATATCAGCAGTGTGGATGCGTTCGGGGCGAAGCTTCAGTTCCAGGCCCTCAAAAATAAGGTAGAGACCGAGTCCACGCGACTGGATGAACTGTACCGGCTGTCCATGGGCAAAAATGTGTTTGAGTACCTGGGGAAGCTCAGCCAGTCCGGCGGCTTTGGGCCATTCTACGTTTCCCCCGCCTTCCCGCGTGAGATTGCGTTCCTGGAAGAACTGGGCTACATTGACTTCAAGCAGGGGCTGAGAGGCACGGAGGATTTAGTGGCACTGTTCCCAGACAAAAAAGTAGGAAATAATCTTTCCGAGTACATCGAGCTGACAGATGCGGGGGAATTGTTTTATGCACTGCGAAAACAGGCACGTCAAAAGCTCGTGGATCAAGCTCAGGCTGCGCGTCCGGCGGCGTCCAGCATCGCGCATTGAGTCAAGGCTTTTCGGTTGAGTGCAGAATTTTGGGTACTAGGCGGGCAGGAGAATACTAGGACACCAACCCGATCCCTGTCCTGGCAGCGTCTGGTCATGAGCATCCGCCCTCGCGCAGCGAGGGTCACACAAAAATAAACCGCTCGGCTCTTCTCGGTGGAGAAAGGGAGGGCGGTTTTTGCTTTGGCTGATTAAACTTTAGGACGGTAATAAGAGATGGCGTGCTGGTAGATGGTGACTTCGCTGCGGTCGGCTTGGACCAGCCGCAGGGCGAGGTGGTCATGCCAGCGGATCGCGCCTTCCAGAGTTTCGCCGCTGAGAAGGGTCACGACCAGCGCGGTGCGGTTATCGCGATATTTGATGAGTTCGACCTCACGCGGGGAAAGGCGCTCTTCAGGATGCGTCATTCCCCGCATTTTTTCCACTTGCGAGATTTCCATGAGTAGGGTCTCCAGAGCAGTTGTTTTGTCGTCGCTACTTATTTTTGCGTTATTTCTTCTTAGGAGCGGCTTCGACTTCCGCTTTATGGCGGGCTTTGTGGCGCTCTTCGGTTCGCTTCCGGGTACGGCGCAGTTCTTTGGCACGGACACGCATGGTTAATTCACCTCCCTTAACTTTTCGCGCAAAACGTCTTCGTCTACTGTGTATTCAAACAGAAACTTGCCGTTGAAGAGAACCACGGGAATCTGCTCGCCGTATTCGGCGAACAGTGCCGGGTTGCCCTCAATGTTGATTTCTTCCAGCGTGAATGGTGTTTCCGCTCGAAGATGAGTCAGCACTCGAAGCGCTTCTTCGCAGAGGTGGCAGCCAGGTTTGGAATACACAGAAAGATGGGCCATGATGCTGAGGCATTATAGCCGAATCGTGTCCGGTTGTCAATCGCCGGGCATCTTATTTCATCGCCGGGTATCATAGACACATGGATATTCTCGTTCCCGAACATCTTTACGATGAACTCAAAGACGCAGCTTCAGATGCCGCGCCAGCTGTCGCGCTGCTGCCCTATTCGGAAGACGGACCTGCCGAAGACGCCTGGCAGGCGGCGGAAGGCGTCCTGCGCTGGGTCGCGGGGAAACGCTTTGCGGCGCTTGTCGAAGACTGCCCGAACGTCCGCTGGCTGCACACGGCAAGCGCGGGAGTAGACCATGTGCTGACACCTGCGGTCAGAGCCAAGCCAAATCTCGTTGTCACCGACTCCGGCCCGGCGTTTGAGATCGCCATCTCGGAGTTCGTGCTGGCCTGGATGCTGCTGGTCTCCCGCCGCCTGCCGGAGCTGATGGCATTGCAGCGCGAGCACCGCTGGGAGTCGCTTACCCAGCAGGAGCTATACGGGCAGACCGTCGGCATCATCGGCCTCGGCCCCATCGGCCTCGGCGTTGCCGCCCGCACAAAAGCTTTCGGCATGAAGACACTCGGCCTGCGCCGCCGCTCCCTGCCTACTGCCAGCGTGGACGAAGTTCTGACCGGCGCGGACGGCCTCGCGCGTCTTCTGGCTGAAAGCGATTACGTGGTCGTCGCCGCTGCACTGACCGGTGAGACAAAAGCGTTGCTCGGCCCGGCCCAAATTGCCCTGATGAAGCCGTCAGCATGGGTGGTCAACATCGCGCGAGGCGGCCTCCTTGACGAGCCGGCGCTGATTGACGCCCTGCGAGAAAACAAACTCGCGGGTGCCTGTTTGGACGTGTTCGCCCACGAACCGCTGCCGACGGACAGCCCGCTCTGGGATATGCCGAATGTCTACATTTCCCCGCATAACTCGCCCGGCTGGACGACGGGCCTGCGGGAGCGCCAAAAAACACTGTTCTTGACGAACTTAGGCCGATTCTCGCGCGGCGAGCCGCTGGAAAATGCCGTGGATATTGAACGGGGGTATTGACGAGCCTTTAGACGAGGAGTTGAAAACTCCTCGCTAGGAGAAGCGTCCTGCCGGACGGGAGAGCATCCTGGCGAGTTTCTTCCACTCGCAGAGTGCCTCTCCTAGCGAGGAGTTTTCAACTCCTCGTCCTGGCCGCGTCAAACCCACGCAGGAAAACACACGCCCCCTGCCGAACTACAAGCCCAGATAACTATCTTTCACTGGAATGCGAGGAGTAGAAGAAACGTGCAGCGAGCCAAACGATTATCGCTGATCCCGCCGTATTTGTTCGGCGAGATCGCAAAACTGAAAGCCCAGGCCATTGCCGAAGGGCGCGACCTGATTGACCTCGGCATCGGCGACCCCGACCAGCCGACTCCGCCGGAGATTATTGACCATTTAAGCGCCTTCGCGCGCGACCCGACCACCCACCGTTACGATGAATCGAACATGGGCCGAGCCGAGTTTTTAGAAGATATCGCCACTTGGTTCCAGGGACGCTTTGGCGTGGAACTTGACCCCGCCAGCGAGATTTTGGAGCTCATCGGCAGCAAAGAAGGCTTGGCTCATGCCGCGTGGGCGTTTATTGATCCCGGCGATGTCGCCCTTGTCCCGGACCCCGCGTACACCGTCGTCAAAGTCAACACGCTTCTCGCAGGCGGGACTCCCTACGAGTTCCCGTTGTTGGCCGAAAACGGCTTCCTGCCGGACTTCACGACCATCCCCGGCGATGTGGTCAAACGCGCGAAGCTGATCTACCTGAACTACCCAAACAATCCGACGGGCGCAGTCGCAACAAAAGAATTCTTTCAGGACGCCGTGAACTTCGCCCGCGAGACCGACACTCTCATTCTCCACGATTGTGCCTACTCGGAAGCCGGGTTCGACGGCTACCAAGCCCCCAGCATCATGCAGATTGACGGGGCCAAAGAAGTCGCGATTGAGACCCATTCTCTCTCGAAAACATTCAACATGACCGGCTGGCGCATCGGCTTCGCGGTCGGCAGCCCCGATGCCCTCCGCGCCCTGAACACGATCAAAGGCAACGTGGATTCTAAGCAGTTCGCCGCCGTCGCCCTCACCGCTGGCTGGGCGCTGAATCACGCCAAGAACGACGCCGCAACCGCACTTCTCCAAAAGCGCCGGGACGTTCTCGTAGATGGCCTGAACCGCCTCGGCTGGAACCTAGAAAAGCCAAAAGCGACGTTCTACATCTGGGCACCCGTCCCCCCTGGCTACACCTCGGCAACCTTCTCCCGCGAACTGCTTGAAAAAGCCGACGTTCTCGCCATCCCCGGCCTGGGTTACGGCCAGCGCGGCGACGGTTACGTCCGCATGTCCCTGACCGTCAGCGGCGACCAGAACGGCGAAAAACTTGAAGAAGCCGTCCAGCGCATTGAGAAAAACGTCAAGCTAGACTGGTCCGCCGACACTAACGGAGCCGCGTTGCTAGGAGACTCGTCCGGGTAGGCATCTGCGAGGGTATATTTCAATGTTCAATTTGGATAAAACGGGTTTAGAAGCCTGTGTTGCATTTGGATATCTTTTGGCGACGACGGTAATGCTCGCTGTCGGCTCATCACAAGCGAGTTGGCTGGATAACGCGGGCTTGCAAACGATAAATTTCTGCAAGCCCGGTTCAACAAAATTGAGCATGGGAATGTTCAGCCTGCTCTTTCTAATGATCGCCGTTGTGTCTGGCACGGCAGACCATCATGCCGAAATATTTTCTTTCAGGTTCTGGTGCATACCCTTGTGTCTCATCTTTAGCTTGGCGTTTGCTTACCTGTCTGGGCCGCAGGACGTTTCCGTTGATTTGGAAACCCAAACTTGCCAAGAAACCAGAGGCTGGGTATTTTGCCCCCGCAAAACCGTTTATGCCTTGTCGGAAGCATCTTGCGTTTGCATCTTGGACGGCGAGATTAACAATGTGTTTCTACTACCTGGTGGGGGCAGAGACCGATGGTTTACACTAGGCCAACCCTTCCGCAGCAAAGATGCCCCTGCTCTAGCTCAGAAAATGGCGGACAAATTGTGCCTGCCGGTAAGGAAAGCAACTTGGAAAACTCTACGCGGCTTGGCCTGAATGAAACTTGAGGCTGTCTTTTTAGACCGGGATGGGGTGCTGAACCCGCATATTCCGGGCGGCTATTTGCTGCGGGCGGACGACGTGACGTTGCTGCCGGGCGTCGCGGCGGCGGTGCGGCGGCTGAACGAGGCGGGGCTGAAAGTCCTTGTGATCTCTAATCAGCAGGGCGTCGGCAAGGGCTTGATGACCCTTAGCGATCTGGCCGCCATTCAGCAGCGCATGGCGGCGCTGTTGCAGCAGGAGGCCGGGGCGCATCTCGACCGCTGCTATTACAGCACGGAGCTGGCTTCGGAAAACTCGCCGCGCCGCAAGCCGGGGCCGGGAATGCTGCTGGAAGCGGCCTACGACTATGGGCTGACGCTGGCAAACACGGTCTTTGCCGGGGACTCGCCGACCGATATTGCCGCCGGACACGCCGCCGGGGTGGGGCAGACCGCGCTTTTGCTGTCGGGCGGCATTTCTGCTTACGCGCCCGGCGACTTCTCGCCCGTGCCCGATCTTATCTTTCCGACGCTTTCGGCGCTGACCGACTGGGTCTTGGAGCAACTGTGATTAAAGCCACCGCCCCCGGACGCTGCGGGATTGTCGGCAACCCGACCGATATGTACGGCGGCTCGGTGCTGTCGCTGTCTACCCGCGAACGCGCCTCCTGCACGCTGATTGAAGCCGCCGAGATGCAGATCACGGTATCAGACCAAACCCAGGTTCTGCATGACGCCGAAGATTTGCCCCTGCGCCCTGGCGATTATTTGAACGTTGCCCGCGCCGCGCTGTCGGCCCTCGAAGTAGACCCGGCGGCGGCCGCGCCGTTCCATCTGTCGGCCACTACCGAAATCCCGATGCAGGCAGGGCTTGCGGGATCAACCGCCATTCTCGCCTGCCTCACGGGGGCGCTGCTGGCGCATCTCGGCCTGCGCCTCAGCCTGTACGAGACCGCCGAGCTGGTCCGTAAGATTGAGTATGACGTTCTCGGCGTTGTCTGCGGCTTTCAGGATGCCTACATGACCGTCTTCGGCGGCCTGAACTTCATGGACTTCGCCGGCAGAAACAGCACGGAAGCGTTCGAGCTGACCACGCCGTTCGGGACCGTCGAGCCGCTCGCGCCGTATGTCCGAAACCTGCCCTTCGTGCTGGCCCACACCGGCGTCCGGCACCACTCCGGCTCCGTTCACGCGACGCCCCGCGAGCGCTGGCTGGCCGGCGACCCCGCCGCCGTCAGCGGCTACGCCGAGATCGCCGCCCTGTCCCGCACCGCCAAACGCGCCCTCCTGTCCGGCGACTGCGACACGCTCGCCGCCCTGATGACCCGTAATCACGCCCTCGTCCGCGATTTAGGCGGCAGCGGCGACGCCAACGAGTCCCTCATCGCCGCTGCCTTAGAAGGCGGCGCGTCTGCCGCCAAGCTCGCCGGAGCCGGCGGCGGCGGAACCATCCTCGCCCTGACGCTTGACCCGGACCGCACCGCCGCCGCCCTCCAGTCCGCCGGCGCCGAAGCGATTTTATACCCTGCGCCTACGCCGGGGCTGACAGTGGAAATAGTGAGTTAGCAAGAATTGCTTTGCCAGTCGCCGAACGCCTCCGGCTGCCGTCCATCGAGGTCTATAAAGCCGTACTCTTTCGCCAGATCGCAGACGTGGATGACCTGCCCGGTCTTCTCCAAAAGTTTCGGATCGCTTGCCAGCGCAGCGACTCCCCGGCCGACGAAACGCGGCGTGACCGTCTCTGCCGGCAAAATTGTCTGCCAAGTGTCTTCCGTCACGCCCTTGTCCGTTAGCACAATCTCCGTCCGCATGAACGACGGCACGAGCGCTAAAGCGGTAACCCCTTTGGGCTTCAGCTCTTCCGCCATGATCTCGGTCATCGCCCGTGCCGCCGCTTTGGGCAGGCGGTAGTAAATGCATCCGCATTCGGCGTCGCTGATCGTGACGATGAGGCTGTTTGAGCGGCCAAACATCAGGGGAGCGGCAAAACGGCTGGAGATGAGGGGCGCATGAATGCCTGTCACCAGGCAGCTCAAGCCCTGTTCCAAAGGATGATCCCAAAAGCTGTCGCCAAAGAAGAACAAGTCCTGGTTCCAAACGCTGTTGACCAGAACATCGAGATGTCCTTGTTCCTGCTTGATTTTATCGAACAAAGATGCAACCTGGGCAATATCGGTATGGTCCACACGAACCGGAATGCCGACGCCGCCCTGCGCCTGAACAAGCTCCGCCGTTTCTTCGATAGTTTCCGGGCGGTTATTTACTGTGTCTCCCCGCACTGACCGCGCCGAGACATAAACCGTCGCGCCCGCCGCGCCAAGTTCGATGGCGATCCCACGTCCGGCACCGCGAGAGGCACCGGTCACCAGAGCGATTTTACCGAGTAAGGGTCGAAATGTGTTCATCATACAGCCTCCTAACGAGCTACAGCTCAAAACCCATTTGCTCCATCATGATCTCCAAGACGCGGCGCTGGGCAATGCCGGACGAAAGCGATTCCTCGATGACCCGTCCTACCGCAAATGTTTCCGGCGGCTCACAGGCCGCATCTACCCATTCTTGATCCCAAAGATTTTCCGCACGGACATGATGCACGAAATCACGGAACACTTTGGACGAGACTTCCAATCCTTCCAGCATCGCCGCCGGTGAATTGCCGGTGAGGGTGCGCGGCGGCAAGTCTTTCGGCTGCCACCCGACAGCTTCGTACATCCCGCCGACCCATCCCCCTGTGCTGACTTCGGAATTGTCCCCAAACAAATGAATGAGTGTCTCCCGCAGCGTTCGCGGCGGTTCCACAAAGCGCACCACGGCATTCCGAAAGGCGAGCGGCGCGTCGAGCTGCCCCTCACTGAGAAGCTGCACACATTCCAAGATGCGGCGTTTGACGATGTAGTCTTTTTCCAGTAAGCGATCTGTTAAATCCATGTTTCGTTTCCCTCCCGGCAAAGTTGTCACGAGTGATTCGGTTTCGTGCTGGTAATGAACCCCGCTTGGGCCGGGCAGGAAGCGGATGTGCTGCGCCGTTCGCCGGTACGCTTGCGGCGAAAGCCCAAACGCCTTTTTGAAGGCGCGGGAGAATCCTTCCGGTGTTTAATAGTTTGCGTCGAAGGCGACAAACGCGATTGCCGTTTCCGTCGTGCGAAGCTCATAGGCCGCACGCTCTAAAAGCAGCCGCCGCCGCAGTGCGCCCGGCGACTCGCCGACCGTCCGCTCAAACACGCGCTGAAAGTGGTAACGGCTCAGGCTGGCGTTTCCGGCCATCGAGCCGCTGTTCTCTTGCAGCGTTGCTTCGACGGCCGCCAGCATTTCCCGCTGACGCCGCTCTGAGTGCTGCTGAGATTGCTTTGGGTTCATACAAGTGTCATTGTACCGGAACTCTGCGCCTGCTGCTTGACCGAAATTGCTCATTTTCGCAACTTTGCCGGACGAGTTCGTCGGGTATAATTGAGAGAGAACCAATTATGCTGACTGCGACTTTTATTCATGCGCCGGGGGTGGGACCGGCGACGGAGCAGGGGCTTTGGGCGCAGGGGGTTTCGTCGTGGGACGACTATTTGGAGCGGGCGTCGTCATTGAAGCTGCCGCCGCGCCACAAAATCGCGCTGGCCCGGACGATTGACGACAGTGTTGCGGCACTGGCCGAGGGTCGGACGGACTTTTTCGCCCATCACCTGCCGAAGAAGGAACACTGGCGGGCGGCGTCGGCGTTTCCGAAGATCGGCTATTTAGATATTGAGACGAACGGCGGCATGAGCGATGACTCGATCACGCTGATTGGGCTGTATGACGGCTTTGAGATGCACTCGTATGTCAAGGGCGAGAACTTAGCTCAGTTCGCCTACGAGAGCCAGGACTACGACGGGTTTGTGACGTTCTTCGGGGCCGGCTTCGATCTGCCGTTCTTGAAGCGCCGGTTCCCGGTCTTGGAGTCGGTCTTTGCGGACCGTTTTCATATTGACCTCTGCCCCCTTTTGAAGCGCCTCGGCCACTCCGGCGGATTAAAAAAGATCGAGCAGCAGCTTCGCATCGCACGGGTTCCCGAAACCGACGGCCTGAGCGGCATGGACGCCGTGCGGCTCTGGCGGGCGTACCGTAAAGGCGGGCGCGGGGCGGAGGACGCCAAGCGCCTCCTGCTGGCGTATAACAAAGAAGACGTAGTCAACATGGAAACCCTGCTGCGCTATGCGGTTCCCCGCCTCAAGGCCCAAGCCGGGTATACTCCTACAAATATATCTACAAATACATCCCTAATTGCAGCGGGAAAGGAACACACTTAAATGGAACAGCAGCAGACCGGCGGCAGCGGCACCGGGGAGCCGGAAATTACGGAAGAAGCGCAGACCGAGTCAGCAGCCATGCCCGCCACTGGAACCGAGACCCCAGCCCTGAACCGGGCGGACCGCCGGGCGCAGGCGAAAGGCAAAAAGACCGGTGGTATCGCTGGACCGAACTCCAATGCACCTGGCGGACGCGGGCCGAGCAAGCCCACTTCCGGCCATGCCGGGCAGGTTCGCTTCCCGCGCACCGGCCATAAGTAACTCTGTCGTAAGTAGCCGTGTCGCAAGTAACGGCGTCATAAAGGAAGACCGAGTAGCTGAAAACTACTCGCTAGGTTGGGCGTCCTGCGGACGCAGGCCAGTGTTGGGGCTTTTTCGACACTCGAAGAGTGCCTCGCCTCGTGAGCAGCTTTCAACTACTCGGTCTTCTCGCTGACAAACGGCCGTCCATCATCTGCCACCAAAGGAACCCTCATGCCATTTCCAACTCGCCCGCGCTGTGCCTTCTTTGCTGGACTGTTCCTGCTGGCCGGGCCTGCCGCCGCGCAGACGCCGCCGCCGACCGCAGCTCTGCCGCCAGCCCCGATGGCACAGCCTGCGCCTGTCGCTGTGCCTGCCGTAGATCCGCAGGTGACGGCGCTGTTCCAGCAGACCATCGCTGCACACAAAGCATTGATCGCGCTGTCGGCCACGGTCACGGTGCTGTCAACCGGCGCTGGGCCGAAGGTGAACCAGACGGTGACGCTGGCCTTCCAAAAGCCGAACCAGGCAAAAATCTCCGTGTCCAACTCCGCAGGGCCGCTGGTTCAGCTTTATGCCGGCAGTAAAACCATCACGCTCTATATTATCAAAGACAAAAGCTACCAAGTTCGCCCGGTCCCACCCGGTACTGATACGGTGCCCCTTATTCTCAGCCAGGCCCACTCGATTTTGCTCCTCCTGGCAGGCCACCCGGAAGCGCTGAACTCGCTGCTGGCCCAGCCCGGCGTTGCGGCAAGCCTCAGCCCTTCCAGCACCTACACGCTTGCTCCCGTAGATACAGCCGTTGTCACATTGCCGGCGGCTGGCGGCGGCAGGGCAACTCTGACATTTGACATCGGCAAAACTGACCATCTGCTGCGGCGGATCACAGAAAGCTCAAGCATTCCAGGGCCGGACCAGACGCAGAAGGTGATGGTGACTGAGACTGTGACGGCACTGTCAGCGACGCCGACACTGACGGCTGCTGACTTTGCGTTCACGCCGCCGGCGGGGGTCACAAGAGTTGCCGCGCCGAAAGCAGGCCAAAATCCGCCGATGCACGACCCGCGCCTTGTGCCGGGCGCAAAGCCGTTTCCGGTCGCTGCCAAAGACCTCAATGGCCGGCCCCTGACGCTGGCTCAGTATCGTGGGAAAGTGGTCCTGATGGACTTCTGGGCAACCTGGTGCGGGCCGTGCGTTGGGGAGGTGCCCAATGTCATTGCCGCCTATAAAAAGTACCATGCACAAGGCTTTGACATTGTCGGCGTGTCACTGGATCAGAGCCGGACGCCGCTTGTGCACTTCATTGCGGAGAACAAAATGCCCTGGCGTCAGGTCTACGACGGGAAATACTGGAGCAGCGCCGTTCCGCGCGAGTACGGTGTCATGGCGATTCCCTTCGGCCTGCTGGTCGGACGTGATGGGAAGATCGCCGCGGTAGACGTGCGCGGCCCGGCGCTGGAGGCGGCCATTCAGCAGGCTCTGGCAAAGTAGGGAAATAAAAAAGCTTGAGCGCGGACATCACTGTCCGCGCTCTTTCTCTTAATGTGTCGGGGAGGTAATCAGCGCCTGAATACGGCTGTAGAGTGTACGCTGGGCGGGCGTCAAGAGCGCTAAATCGCGCTTCAGGGCGTCCTGACGCAAAGCGACGATTTTTGCAGTCTGAGCCTGAGCGGACAGCGTCTTATCGGCGATGACCGACTGGATTGTTGCTCCCGTAGACAGGCCGATTGTCCGCAGCTTGTCCGACTGAGCAGGAGTTTCAGACTTTTGAAGCTGCTGCGAAAGCCGCTTTGCTTCAGCGATCTTTGGGGCCTGTTCCTGCTGAAGCTTCTCGGCAGCCGCGCTGCGCTTCAAGGCATCGGCCCTCTGGACGGGAGACATCAGCGCAAGCGACGCATTACGGGCGTTCTCGACAAGCTGCAAGTACCGCGCTTTTTTCTGGGCATCTGTCATCTTGCGGTCAGACTGAAGCGCAAGAACTTCGGTCTTGAACTTGTCATTAATCCCTCGCTGCTTCAGCACCTGAGTGCGCTGGGCTGGGGTCAAAATCGCCATCATGTCTTTGTTCATCGCTTGCAGCAGGATCGAGTATTTTGCCTGCTTCTGCGTGAGAGTCATTTTGGGATCATCTTTCAGCGCTTGGTAATCTTTTTGGAACTGCGCCTGCCGTGCATCGGCTTTCGCCCGCTGGGCGGCGTTCAGGTCAAGCCCGACAGGAGTAGTCTGGCCGGATGGGGCGGCCTGGACTGGCATCGGCACCTGGAAAAATGCCGCAAGAGCAATGGCAACAAAAGGCAAAATTAAAGCAGCGCGGGTCAAAACTGTCAACGGGGTCATGTCCTTCCGAGGCATCAAATAGCTAAGAGACAAGACGCAGAGAAACGGGTTTTAGTTCCCACACTCTCTGCGCCCTGCCGTCTGGGAACGAGTTCAGACATTGGTTGCGTTGCCGACAGAGGTCACGGCAAGTTGCGGGATGAGGTGCTGAAACTTGTCGGCAGCCAGCTTTTCCTCGCCGATGATTGTCTCTGCAAGCTGGGCTGTCTCAGTATCGCCAATGGCATGGGCGTAAGCATGGAGCGACGTGTAGGCGCCGATCTCAAAATGCTCAAACGCATAGGCTTTGATCGTGTCCTGGGTCTGCTTGTCTTCTTTAGAGTGGAAGATATTGACCGCGCTGCTGGCTTTCGCCAGGAACGAGTTCAGAATGCCCTTCGGCTCGGACTTGTCACCGCCGAGCGCTAAAATCCGAGCTGTGATCCGGTCCGCCTGAGACTGGGTCACGACAATGTGATCTTCCGCCACTTGCTTCAGCTCGGCATCTGTGGTCTCAGCCGCTAAATCGCGCAGCGAAGCGATCCCGCCGACTTCCGCCGCGTAAGAGTCGTTCAAGTAGCGCAGAAGCTGTGCTTTTGTGTCTTCGGCCATTTTGGGTAGTTCTCCTAAATAAAATGCCGCCCGTGCGGCTCTGCCGATTTTTACCCGCCTTGCTGTTTCTTCAATCCAAGAGTTTTTCCAAAATCAGGACTGGCGATAAACACGGCCCTTCCAGGCATTGCCCCGGCCCGACAGGCTCCGGTAGGCGGATGACAGCGCGATCCCCACAACCACCGACCAGGCCAGTGGGTTCAGCAGGGCATAGCCGCCAGAATCCCGCCCAAACCGCAGAGTCAGTCCCAGGCGCACGGCGGCAAGCCCCAGGTAAGTGCCGAGCGGCAAAAGAAACCACGCCGCGCCGCTGGCCCAGCCGACGACTGCCCAAAGCGGCGGCAGGACAAGAACTGTGACAATTAACAAGACGACCCACAGCAGCAGCGGCAGGTTGTGCGAGAACGCCGGAAACAAGTTTTTGGCAAAGCCCGCCCACAAATCGCCGAAGCCGTGGTACATTCGCACCCAGTAAGTGCGCGAACCGTCCCCATACCACAGCGAGTGACCCTGCCGCTTGACATGCTGGGCGAATTTGACATCTTCTGCGAGCTGCTGCCGCACGGCCCGGTGTCCATCTACAGCAAAATACGTCTCGCGGGACAAAAACAAGAACGCGCCGTTTGCCGCTGCAAACCATGGGTAGGGGGTCGCACGGATAAAAGGCGTTGGCAGAAACGCGAAAATGACAAAGTATTGGATCGGAATCAGAAGCCGCTCCCAAAAGCCCTCGCAGCGCAGGTCCGGCACGAGCGAGACTACATCCGCCCGATGCTCCTGCCGGGCACCGAGCGCAAGCAGCAGCGCGTCGGGCGTGAACACGCAGTCTGCATCGGTCATCAGAAGAAGCTCCCCCGCTGCGGCATTCGCGAGCTGCCAGCAGGCAAACGGCTTGCCGTACCAGTCGGGGGGCAGGTCCGCTCCGATCAGCACCCGCAGGCGGTGGTCGCGGTCGCGCAGGCGGCACAAAATCGCGTAAGTGTCGTCGCTGGAGTGGTCATCTAGGACAATCACTTCAAAGTTCGGATAGTTCAAGGCAAGCAGCGACCGGACACACGCTTCAATGTTTTCCGCTTCGTCACGGGCCGGCACCAGCACGGAAACTCGCGGCAGGGCGTCTTGATTGGCCTCGGCGGCATACGCGCGAGGCTTACGAAAGAAGCAGAAGTTCAACACCGCCGTTCCCATCAGCCCCAGTGCCGTGAGCGCCACGACAATTTGATACAGGAACATGGGAGACAAAATCGAAGACACAAAAAGCCGCATTGCGGCATTAGTATACCAGAAGAAGCAAACCAGAAGAAGCAAACCAGAAGAAGCAAACCAGAAGAAGCAAATGCGAAGACAGGGCCGGGTATACTTGTCTCATGCGCCTTGTTTTAGACCCTGCCGAAGAAGCCGCGCATGGAGCCTGGCTGCGCGGAACACCGGGGGCTTACGAGTGGTGGTACTTCGATGCCGTTTCCGACTGCGGCGAATGGTCTTTGTGCTGCATCTGGTTTCTCGGCAACCCGTTTTCGCCGTACTACCGTCTGTCGGCACTGTCTGTTCCGGCAAATCCTTACGCGCACAATGCGCTCTTCTTTGCGCTGTACCGGCACGGCAGTCTGCACGCTTACCACTTCACGCGCTTTCCACCCTCCCAAATCTCCGCCACCGAAGCTGTCCCATTGTGCCTGGAATTCGGCCCAAACACAGTTGTGATGCCGAACAAGGATGAGTGGCGGCTGAATTTTACCGACATAAACGGCAACGGGCGCTCACTCGCAGCTTCATTGACTTTCGCCGGACCGCCGCTTTCCGGCGAGGTGGGAAAAGACGCGCCGATGGACACAGACCATTCCTGGCTGCCTATCGCCCCGTTTTGCCGCGTGTCCGGGCAAATCACGCTGCGCGAGGAGCATAATCCTGGTGCGGAAACCATCTCGTTTGCGGGGACAGGCTACCATGATCATAACTGGGGCCGGCTGCCGTTTGACGCCTCCATTCGTGATTGGTCGTGGGCGAGAGCGGCTTTGCCGCGTGAGCGCAGCGTGATTTTGTACCATGTCCGGCCTCATCGCGGCCTGCCGGTCAGCCATCTGCTGCTGTTTGAGGCCGGACGGCTGGTGCATCACAACCCGTGGGCAAGCGTGCAGCTAGGCAAGCCGGCCTGGAACGGCTTCGGCACGCGCTATCAGTCCCGGCTGACTACCGGCGGCGGGGACCTTCACGCTGTCTTCCAGTTCGGACGTCGTCTCGACAGCTCGCCGTTCTATGTCCGCGCCCTCTGCGATGCTGCGCTCACGCAGAACGGCCGGACCGAGACCGGCCACGGGATCGGCGAATACCTGCGCCCCCGCCCGCTTTCCCGGCGGCTGGTCGCATCAGCGATGAAGGCACGAATTACAGAGCGTTGAACCCCGTCTACAAAATCATTGCTCTGCGGACCGTGCAAATGTCGGCGCTGGGGGTCCTCGCCCACTTTCTGCTGCACTGGCCTTTCACCGGGCCGCATGCAATGGGCTTCTTCCTGACGCCTGCGCTCTGTGTCTATTTCGTCTTTGTCTTCGCCGGAACATGGACCTGGGGGCTGCCGATCCTGACGCGCCTGCCGTGCGCCGACAACGCCGTCGCGCTGACCTTCGACGATGGCCCCTCCGCCGAAACGACGCCGCTGATCTTAGATGCGCTGCGCTCCGAGAACGCCCGCGCGACATTTTTTGTACTGGGGGACGCCGTGGATTGTCACCCCCAGCTTCTGCGCCGGATCATCGCCGAAGGTCACAGTATCGGCATTCATGCGTATACGCATCAGCCATTTGTTCTGCAAAACGCGCGGGCCGTTTTGGAGGAAATCCAACATGCCAAAGCCGCTGTTCATCGGGTCTGCCCGGAGGCGATTGTCTCGTGGGTACGCCCGCCTTACGGCTTCAAGTCGCTGACGCTGCTGTGGACCTTGCGCCGGGCAGGCTGCGGCCTTGCGGCGTGGAGTGTCAACAGCCGCGACTACCAAGAGCATGACCCCGCGCAGATCACCGCGCGTGTTCTAGGCGCAAAAGCCGGGGCGATTATTTTGCTGCATGATGGGCCGAATAATTCCGCAACGGCGTCGGCGCTTCCGTCGCTGCTGCGCGGGCTGGCAGAGCGGAGCCTAGTTGCCGCGCCGCTGCCGGATTGGGTATCATCTCCCTGAACGAAACCCCTCAACTCTTATGGCAAGTACACAAATTGATCCTGAGCGGCAGGAGCCGCCGACATCTCGCCCCTCTGCTCAAACCACGGCCCCGAAGCCCGGCGCGTTTCGGGCGCTCAAGAACCGCAACTTTCGCATCTTTTGGACCGGGCAGCTGATCTCGCTCATCGGCACCTGGGCGCAGAATCTTGCTCAGGGCTGGCTGATCGTGCTGCTGGTAGACCCTGCTTCCGCCCACCTGCTGCACACGACCGGCGCAGCGGCCGGCTCCGGGCCGAGCCACCCGTCGGCGGCGATTGAAGCCGCCGCAAACTTCTACTCCGGCTGGGTGAACTTCGCCGGTGGCCTGCCGATTTTTTTGTTTACGCTGCTGGCGGGCGTTGTCGCCGACCGCGTAGACAAGCGCAAGATGCTGTTGGTGACGCAAAGCGGCCTGATTTTGTGTGCGTTAGGGCTGGGCATTTTGGCATCTGAGGGCAAAGTGGAGATCTGGCATGTCTTGTTCTTTGCAGGTCTGTCGGGTCTGTTTGCCGCGTTCGATATGCCGACCCGGCAGTCATTCGTGGCAGAAATTGTCAAAAAAGAAGACGTGCCAAGTGCGATTGCGCTCAACTCCAGCATTTTCAACGCCGCCCGTGCGCTCGGTCCTGCGGTCGCGGGGCTGCTGCTGGCGGCGCGGGTCAAAATCGGTGTGGCGTTCCTCGGCAATGCATTTTTGTCGCTGGCGGTGATTGTGGGCTTGCTGCTGATGCGGCTGCCGCCGCGAGCGCCGGCGGCAGGGGAAGCGAAGGCCGACAACACTCTGCGCGGGGTCTGGAACTCGACCCGCGAGGGCTTCCACTATGTCCTCCAAACCCCAACCGTCCGCAACCTCGTGATTTTGGTCGGCTCGTTCGGGACATTCGCGTTCTCTTTCAACGTCCTAATTCCCGTCTTCGTCCGGTACACGCTCCTGCCCAATGCGTCGGATAAAGTGCAGGTGGCGTCGTTCGGCTTCATGGAAACGGTGCGCGGGGTAGGGGCATTGGGTGGTGCTCTGACAGTGGCGTTGCTCGGCAACCCAAAGCGGCAGCGGAACATGCTGCTGATTGGCAGCCTCATGGCAACTGTCGTGCTGGTTGTCTTCGGTTTATCGCGGACACTCTGGCTGGCCTATGTGGCCATGACCATTGTTTCTTACGGCTTTGTCCTGTGCTTTGCCACTTCCAACACTCTTATGCAGCTCCATGTCCCGAACTCCCTGCGCGGGCGGGTGATGAGCATCTACACGCTGATGTTCATCGGCACGATCCCCTTCGGCTCGCTGTTTGCGGGCTGGCTGGCAAAGTTCATCGGTGCTCCGCCGACCATCGTGCTGTGCGCTGCCATATCGCTTGTGACCACACTCGTATTGATCTTCCGCCCCGGAGGTTTAAGGGACATGGATGTCACCCCGAATACGCCGACGGCTTAAAGATTTAAGACCATGCGTTGAAACGCACGGCTACCCAGCGAAGACGCTACGAAGTACCGCTTTTGCACTGGCAGACCCGGAGGGCGCGGCACTGGGAACAGAATGGTCTAATTCCTAACCTCGCGAAGTGATGTTTTGTGGCGTCTGCGCCGTGTAGCCGTGCGTTTCAACGCATGGTCCTATAGTTTGCTGCACCGGGCCAGGTACAAATACACCAACGCACCGGTGATGGAGTGGACCTGAAACTTTGCGCCGAGTGTCTCGCGCATTTCGGACCGCGTGAACCGGAAGAACGGAATGCCGCCATTATGGCTGCCTTCTTTCTGGCTGAAAGCACGGGTCAAGAGAGAATGCTTGTAGGCAGACAGCGCGAGTGTCCCGCCGGGCCTCAATGCGGCAGAGAGGCTGCTCACGGCGGCGGCGCGGGCGTCCGGGCCGGGGACGTGTTCTAAGACCTGGCAGGACACAATCCGGTCAAACACGCACGGTGCAAACGGCAGGCGGCACAAGTCGGCTTGAACGAGATGAACATTGGCGATTCCGGCGGCGAGCAGCTTGCGGCGGTTGACGCGCAGGGACTCGAACGAGAAATCAATGGCGACCAGCTCGCGGACAGTCGGGGAGAGAACACGGGTCATGCGACCGGTGCCGCAGCCGGCTTCGAGCAGGTAGTCCGTGGGGGCGGGGCGAAGTGCTTGAAGCGTAAGCGGAATCTCGACTTTCCCGAAGTAGTTCAGGAACGTCATGGCGTCGTAGTCGCCGACCTGAGCATCCCGTGCGGCGATCTCCGACTTCTGGGCGTCCAAGAGAGCCAGCGGCAGGAGGCGGGGAATGCCATCCTGAATGGGATACACGTTCCCGGCATCGTCGGTCAAACTGCCGTCGGTAATTTCTTCGCCGTCTCGCTGGCGCACGGTGAGGATAAGCGGACTGCCCGTTTCGGGAGACGCTAAGAGGGGCAGCAAAGATGGGAGCATAAGGTTCCTAAACAAGAACACCGGCACTGGAAGTGCCGGTCTACTTTGAAATGAAAGTCGAAGCGACTACAGAAATAGGACAAGCCTGACGCCATTGGCATTTAGTCCCGCAGGGACTTTCACTCAGCAGTAGACCGGCACTTCCAGTGCCGGTGTTTTTCCTACTCCGCCGTCAGCGTCACGCGCAGGACGTAATCTTCGGCGGCATCGGTGCCGGTCGCGCCAAGCCGGCGGGCGGCGGCTTGGCGCACCGAGGCATTATCATCAAATTGGACGCTCTCGCCGAGATGCACTTTGCGGCTCATTGGGTCGGCCCAGATGCGCTCCGGGATAAAGACCGGGCCGGTCGGTGCATGGCTGGACTGGTCCGGCAGCGGCAGGCTGACCCGGCAGGCAATCCACACCGTGCCGTCAAGGTTGGCCCGCTCCGTGATCTGATAGACCCGCGCCACCGCGCCATCGCCGACGCTGATCTCGGTGTGGACGCCGTCACCTACCCCGCGCACGTCCTGAGTCCCAATCGGTGTGACGCTGCCGTCGGCCCCTGGACTCATCAGCTCCGCGTGCAGATGCACCGGTGGAATCAGCCTGTCGGCGGCGGATACCCGCACCCGAAACAGTTGAAGCCCGCCGGGCGTGCCGCGCACTAGCAGCAGTTTGTCGGCGTCATATGGCACCACGTCTGTCAGACCCGGCGGGAAGGTCGGGTCTGGAATGCCTTGCTTGCCGTCGCGCGTGTAGCCGTTCTTGACACTGTGCGTCAGGCCCAGTTTCGCGAACACGACTGACGGCGCGGCGTTATAGGTGTGAATGCGCTCCCAGTGCAGCCCGTTTGACGAACGGGCCTGCGCGGAAGCCGCACCGATGAAAATCAACGCGACTGGGATCAGCCGCTGCCAGTGGAAAATTGGCATTGTTGGTTGTTTTCTTTCTATGGGAGGAACCTCGCCGCGTGCTGGGGTGAGCCTAACTACTTCTCAAATCCTTGATGTTGAACTGAAGCAGGCGGCGTCCGTTCCATTCGTTGATCTGCGGCGTAAAGACCGCTTCCAGGTAATCGCCGGGCGACGACATGTCCGCCCAGTCGCCTTGTCCCCAGGCAATGCAGTCGGTCGGGTCCATTGCTTCAGCCCGTACCTTCATCTTCAAGTGGCTGGCATCTTTGCCAATGCGCTTGGTCTCGCAGATCAGCAGGTCACTTGACGCAAACTTCGGCTCCGGGTTCGCATGACCGAACGGGGCCAGCTGCTCCCATTCTTCCAGCAAGTTCAAGGACAGCGCCGACGGATCAATGACACCGTCATGGGCGAGCTTCGGGACGAAGTCCTCGTCGGTCATCGTCGCCGCCGCGTGGGCATTGATCGTCTGCTCAAACGCTTCTAAATTGTCCATCGTCAGCGAAAGGCCCGCCGCCATTTCATGCCCGCCGCAGGATTGCAGAAGCGCCCGGCAAAGCTGAATGCCCGCGAACATATCAAAGCCTTTGATGGACCGGGCCGAGCCTTTGCCGTGCGTCTCCTCGTCGTTGACCCCAATCACAATCGCGGGCCGACCATACGCCTCCACTAATTTTCCGGCGACAATGCCGACGACCCCAGCGTTCCAGCCCGGCGACGCGACGACCAAAACTTTCGTCTTGTCTAGGTCCCGGCTCTCGACAATGCGCTTGGCTTCCTCTAAAATACGCTTCTGCGCGATTTGGCGTTCCACGTTGAACGTATTCATTTTCTCGACCAAGCTTCGCGCTTCTTCCGGGTCGCCTGTCAAAAGCAAATCTAATGCCGTCGCGGCGTCGTCAAGGCGCCCGACCGCATTGATGCGCGGCCCAATTCCAAAGCCGACTGTTTCCGCCGACAGCGGCTTATCCGTGTTGATGCCCGCGCCGTCGAGCAGCGCCCGCAGCCCGACTTTGCGCGTCACGGCGAGCTGTTTCAGTCCGAATGAAGCAAACACCCGGTTTTCGCCGAGCAGCGGCATCACATCGGCGACCGTGCCGCAGGCGACTAAATCCAAAAACTTCTGAATAAACGCGCTTTCGTGAGTCGGATGTACCAACCGAACCACAGCTTGCATGGTCTTGAACGCGACCCCAACCCCAGCCAGCATCGGGAACTTGTACGTCGAATCGTGCCGGTGGGGGTTGACTACGGCATAAGCGGGCGGCAGTGTCTCGCCCGGCTCATGGTGGTCCGTCACGATGACTGTCATGCCCAGGCTGTTCGCATACTCGACTGCTTCCCGCGCCTGAATGCCGCAGTCCGATGTAATCACCAGTGTTGCCCCTTTTGCGTGGGCGTACTCAATCGCGCTTGGCTTCAAATCATACCCGTCGCGCTTCCGGTGCGGCACCCGGTATTCCAGCTTCGCCCCCAGCGCCGTCAGAGCGCGCACATACACGGCGGTCGAAGTCACGCCGTCCACATCATAGTCGCCATAGACAAAAATTGTTTCTTTGTTGTCTAACGCCTCTTTAATGCGGTGTGCGGCCTTATCCATATCCGGCAGGCCGAAGGGGTCCAGCAGGTGCGTGAGAGACGGCACTAAAAATCGGCCCGCTTCGCCGGGATCGGTCAAGCCTCGGTTGCAGAGCAGCCGGGCGGTCAGGGGGTGAATATACAGCTCACGGACAAGGTTCTGCTCTGCGGCTAAATCGCGTTCCGGTTCCGTCCATTGTGCTTGGGCTTGGGGTGTCTTTGTTGGCATAGTGTCGTCATTACTCTAGCAGGATAGGGGAAAGCGGAAATGACCCAGGAACCGGCACTGGAAGTGCCGGTCTACTTTGGAATGAAAGCCGAAGCGGCTACGGATTATGAACGCGGCCCATTCCTGTTCCTTAGCCGCCGCGACTTTCACTTAACAATAGGCCGGCACTTCCAGTGCCGGTTTTCTTAGCCGGCTAAAACCGCTTCACCGGCCCCTTCTTTTTCGCCTTAATTGCCGAAATCTGAATCTCGCCGGGCGCTGCAGGCCGCGGGGCCGCAGGCGGCGGGGAGGCGGAGCGCAGCACAGTGGGGCGGGCGCTGCCGCCAGTTGAGGCATAAGCGGCAGTTTCCGCTTCTTCGGAAAGAATCGGCGCACTGGGCGGAGGCGGCATATTGGCGCGGCGCTTTGCCAGCCAGTTCTCCCAGTCTACGAGAATAGATGCCGCGTTGAAGATAGATGAGTAAGTCCCGCTCAGAATGCCGATCAAAAGCGCGACGTTCAGCAGGCGCGTCGTCTGGCCCCCTAAGACAACCAATGCCACCAGGGTCATCACAACTGTCAATGACGTGTTAATGGAACGCGCCAGTGTCTGTCCGATAGAGCGGTTGACCAGCGATTCAAAGTTCTCGCCGCGCGACTTGTGCCGCAAGTTCTCTCGGACACGGTCAAAGATGACTACCGTGTCATGCACCGAGAAGCCGATGACGGTCAGCATGGCCGTGATAAACAGGCTGTCAATCTCCCAGCCCAGGAAGTAGCCGAAAATCGCGAACGCGCCGATCAGCACAAGGATGTCATGCAGCAGCGCAAAGACCGCCGATGTGCCGAGCCGCAGGCCCGCCACAAAGCCGCCGATGCCGAAGACCAGCGCCAGATAGAGGATAATCAGCAAGGAAGCAATCACGACTGCTTGAATAGCGTTCGACGTGAGTTCTTTAGAGATAATCGGCCCGGTGTTGTCGAACTGCTGTACGAACTGAGGGGCGCTCACGACGCCGGGCTGATCCGGCACATGCGGTGCCAGCGGACTGAGCGTGGCGACCAGCTTCCGCCGCACCGGGTTCTGCTGGGTGCCGGAAACGGAAGACACGTCCCGCACGCTGACAATCGCCGTGAGGCCGCTGTCGGCGATCTGCACCACGTTGTCCCGGAAGCCGCCGGATATAACCGCCTGCTCAACTTGCGCCTGACTCACGGGCTGCTGATAATGCACCTGGATTTCTGTACCGCCCGTAAAGTCAATGCCCGGCTTGAGGCCGCCTAGCGCCAGGAAAATCAGGCCCGGCACGATGATCGCCAGACTCAGTCCGTAAAACAGCTTGCGGCGGCCGATGATGTTCAAGCCTTTGTGCGTGGCGTCGCCCGTCGTCTGCCCGACCAACGAGTTCACGCCGAGGCCGAACAACGCCGGGTTCTTGGCCAAACCGGGGAACAGTTCGACCAGCAGGTACAGCAGTGTCCGCGTGACGGTGATCGCCGAAAACAGCGAAACCAGGACACCGATCAGCAGCGTCAGTGCAAAACCCTTGACCTGAGCCGAGCCAAGCGACAGCAGCACGATACAAGTGATGCTGGTACAGATGTTGGAGTCGCGGATTGCCGTGAAAGCCCGCTTGAACGCCGAATCAATCGCCGGACGAAGCGCCTTGCCATCGCGCAGCTCTTCCTTCAGCCGCTCGAAGATCAGAATGTTGGCGTCTACCGCCATACCGATGGACAGAATGAAGCCCGCGATGCCCGGCAAAGTCAGCGTCACGACCAGACCAGGAAACAGCCAATTTAAGCCGCCCTTGAAGATTGCCAGAGTGAACAGCGCGTAGATCAAAAGCGCGATGTCCGCCAGGACACCCGGCAGGCGGTAATACGCCACCATGAAGATCAAAACCAGCGCGAGACCGACACCGCCGGCGATGAGGCTTTTTGTGACCGCGCCGACGCCCAAAGTTGCCGCAATATCGGTCGTGTCAACCTGCTCCAACGGAATCGGCAGCGCCCCAGCATTGAGCAGGCTGGACAAGCTCTGAGCGGCAGTCAGGGTGCCGAAGCCGCCGCTGATTTCACCCTGGCCGTCTAAAATCGGCTGCTTAATGAACGGTGAAGACAGCAGCGAGTCGTCCAGCACAATGCCCATGATCTCGCCGGTGTGCTGCGTGGTGAAGTCGGCAAAGGCAGTTGTGCCTTTGGGATTAAACACTTGGGAGACGGTTGGCTTGCCGTCTTGACCGAGATGAGCGCTGGAGCTTGGCTCTAGGTCCGCCCCGGTCAAGATCGCCTTGCCGCCGTAGGCGTTCACCGAGTCGGTCAGCAGCGTGTTCCAGCCGGTCATTTCTTTGTTGAGCGTCGCGGCCTGCTGCTGCTGGGCAGGAGTAAAAGAAACTGGCGTTTCGGAAAGGAGCCGGTCGTAGCCGCTGCCGAGCAGCTTGGACTGAGTGGGGTCCGGCGCCGGCGGGGCATACGCGGCTGTTGTGCCGCCGGCGGTGTTGCTGCTAGCCGCTGCCAGCAGATTTGTCCAATCGGCTTTGATCTGAGCACCGTCGCGGAACGACTGTCCCGGTGTGAAACCGTTCCAGGGCTGGGTTACAAGAAAGGTGTTCTGCTCGCGGCCGTTGACGGTTGTGCCGGTGATCCGCAGAGGGTTGCTCGCGGTCTTGGGCGTGACGGCACCGCTGTCGGGATCAAACGCCTGCACGTCGGCAAAGTAGTAGAACGTCATCTGCGCGGTCGTGCCGAGTTCGGCCATGATGGCGTCTTTATTTTTGACGTCAGGCAGCTCGATCACGAACTGCTTCTGCTGTGGGCGCGGCTGAACCACCGCCTCGCTGACTCCGGCCGAGTTGATGCGGTTCTCCAAAATATGCTGGATTGTCGCTTCATCATAGGGGATGCCCGGTGCCTGCTCAGGGTGTGCCTGCAAGGTAGCCCGGACACCGCCTTTGATGTCCAGCCCATAGTGCGTCGGGAAGTTCGCGACCTGCCGATGGGTCTGCGGGTCCCGGTGTGTGCCGAGCATGACCCAGCCTGCCAGTGCAATGAGGACGACAATCGCCAGCCTCAGATAATTCTCCTGCTTCAATTCTTCCTCCGCGAAGACGATCACGCTTCGAGTAATGCTTTAATGAAAGGCGTGGAACTGAAGTTCTACGCTGCGGGGCGGAGCGCCCAGTCTCGACCGTCGTCGAGAAGGAGCAGACCTGCGAATTTATCCTATTCTTCGTCCACGGGGGTGGACGGTAGGCACTTCGCCCCACAGCGTAGGAATTGATTCTCACGCTGTTAGTCTTATCGCTCTGAGTTTTGCTCTAAAATGACTTCTTATTATACGTTACGCGCTCACTGGTGTCAAGGTTTCCGGGATGCGGGCAGGGCTGCTTCCACTAAATCCGCACTCCGCACAACCCCCGGCTCGGCCTGCATCTGCACGGCCAGAGCCTGAACCCGCTTCTTGATTTCTTTTGACGCCAGCAGGCGCTCTAGGCGAAATCGCAGGCCGGACGCCGTACCCTGCTCCGGCATCAGCCGCAGCCCCCAGCCTTCGCGCTGGATATGGGCCGCGTTCTCGAACTGGTCGAACCCGCGCGGCACGACCACCGCCGGAAGGCCGTAATAGCACGCGGCCTGCGTTGTCCCGACCCCGCCTTGATGGACAATCGCGTCTGCCGCCGGAAAGACATCGGCGTAAGGAGCGTAGGGAATTAACTGCACGCGCTCTTGCAGGGCAGTGGGAACAGGAAAGTCGGCGGGGGCACCAAGTAGGATGCCGCGCCAGCTTGTTTGCGCCAGCGTCGCCAGCGCGGTCCGCCAGAACTCGCCAGGGTGATTGACGACCGACGATCCGAGCGTGAATAAGATTGTGACCCACCTCCCCGCTTCGCTGGGGGTCCTCCCGAAGCGGGTGGACAAAGAGGTTAAGCTCTCGCCAGATAGGAACTCCTCACCTTCCCGTTTCGGGAGGGTAGGCGCTTGCGCCTGGGTGGGTTCCCCGTCCCACCGAGCGTAGCCGCCGACCTGGAACCAGGAAGGCCAATCAGGAGGGCGGGGGAAGAACGACGGTGACCACAACCCAAGTGTCAGACGCCGCGAGTATGCGCCGCTGGAAACGATATTCGGGCGCGGTCCTACGCCAAGTTTCGCGTACTCGGCGGCGGCCAGCGCGTCTAAATCCCGGAAAAGACCCATGCCAATCCGCCAGCCCAGGCGGGACAAAAATGCCGGGCAGCCCTTCCACGCGACGCTTGGCGGCGGATACGCCGCCGTCTCATAAATGAGTGTTGCCGCTGAAGCGCTGATCCACGGCGTTCCTGTCCTCTGGGCCACTGCCGGGGCGGCAAGCTGAATTGTATGCGAGAGAAACAAGTCGGCATCCTGAACCAGCGGCTCCAGCGCTGCCGCCGCCGGGCCAATCGCCGGGATCATGCCTTCGGCGAACAGGATTTTGATCGGCTCGGTTCGGTGCATCGCCAGCATCCGGCGCATCAGCTCCGAGTCCCAGTCGGGGTCTTCCCCGGCAACGGTCGCCGCAAAGCCGAGCGCCCGCGCCTTCTCGGTAAACTTGGGGGACAGCGCAAACTGGATGTCGTGACCGCGCGTCTTCAGCTCCAGGCCAAGTGCAAGAAACGGGTTGAGATCGCCGGACGAGCCGAGCGTGTGGATCAGTATCTTCGCCATGAAGCGCTAGTGTACCACAGACAGACAAGAACCCGGCCTTGAAAGGCCGGGCTGCAAGTACACGAAGCCCCTCTGGGGCTAAATGCTGATGGCAACAGTCTTTCTTCAAGCTCGGAAGGCTTTTGCGAACTTGCAGCCTGGCATTTCAAGGCCGGGTCTTAATCTCTGTTCCGAACTTGGGTATAATGAAGCCACCATGAACGAACAGATTTTATGCGAAGCACGGCGACTGGCCGACGACGTATTCCGGCCCAACGCGCAGACCGCCGACCAGGGCGGAATCCACGGGCAGGTGGCGGCAAACGTGCGGCTGCTGGGGGAGAATGGCTACTTCGGCCTCGGCATCAGCCCTGACTACGGCGGCTTCGGCGCAGACGAAACGACCCGCCGCGAATACACCGAAGTCATGGCGTCCGCCTGCGGCGTCACCGCATTTGTTCAGCAGCAGCTCCATGCGGGAGGCGGCTTTGTCGGCGGCGGACGCAGTCAGGCGCTCAAAGCCGAAAAGCTGCCGCGTTTTGCGTCTGGGGAAGAACTCTGTGGGGTCGCCTTTTCGCACCTGCGGCGCGGCGGCCCGCCCATGGTCACCGCCGAGCGCGTGGACGGCGGCTACGTCGTTTCCGGCAAAGCGCCCTGGGTCACGGGCTGGAGCCTGCTGGACTCGTTTATTTTGGGTGCTATGCGGCTGCCCGAAAACGACCATATCTACTTTTATGTGCCGAAGTCCGGCAATGAAGCCGCGCTTCAGCCCGGCCCGGCCATTCCGCTCGTCGTAATGAATGCTTCCGACACAGTTGAAATTACGTTCGATGCCCTGTTCCTGCCCGACGAGTATGTGCTGTACGAGCGCCCCGCTGAAGCCCTGAAGCGCGGCGACTTCTGCGGCATCACCGGTCATGTCTTCCTGCCGCTCGGCTGTGCGCGGGGCAGCGTCTTTGCCTTGCGGACACTTGCGGAGCAGCGCCATAACGACGGGTTTTCCCATGCCGCCGACGAGTTCCAAACCGAGATAGACGCCTGCCGGGCCGACGCCTTGCAGTGGAGCGGCCACTGCGCCGAGATGCCCGATTACAAAGACCGCGCCCTTCACGCTCGCGCCGAAGCCATCACTCTCGCGACCCGCACTGCCCATGCTGTCGTCACTGCCACCGGCGGCGGAGCGCACCTGCTGTCGTCGCCCGCCCAGCGTTTGCTGCGCGAGTCTATTTTCTACACGACAACGGCGCAGACCGCGGATGTGCAGTCTGCGACACTCGATCTGTTGACTTCGCCCGACTGCTGGAATCAGTGAAGAGCCTACCTAAGAATGCCAGACCATGACTTTGCGGCGCTTGACGACCAGCCAAGCCGCACCCACTAGGAGCAGACCGAAGGAAACGACGGTGGAGGCTTCGGGGACGGGAGCGCCGCCAGGAACGGCGGGGGTGCCGTTGAACTCTAAGGTGCCGGTACTGGGCCGGTACCACTGGGCGGTGAACGGGGTCTGGCTCTGCTGCAGTGTCCCGCTGACGGTATAAAAAGACTGGCCCAAATTGTCGAAGTAAAAGTCTTTGCTCTGGGTTAAGTTGCTGCCAACTAGGTTAATGACGCTGGTATTGTCCGCGAGAAGCTGCTGGAACGTGCCGCCGGTGACGGTAATCTGGCCGGTGCCGAATGCCGACAAGCCCTTGTAGCTGGTCGTAGTGGGGCCGGCATCAATGAAGGCAAACTGGCCTGTCGCCGCCGTGCCGGACGCGCTGACAATAGCTGTGCCGAAGGCCAGGTTTTGCTGATTTACGTCGGCCCCAACGTACAAAAACGCGCTGGATTGCGCGTGGGCCGCCGAGGTGCCAAGCATCAGGCAGACGACTAGCGGCAGCGCAGAAACAGTTCGTGTCATGGGATACTCCTCTAAAGAACGGTCTTCTCAAGAATGACATTACAAGAGTATGCTATAATACACGCCTGGCTGCTGAATGTCAACAATGATTTTTACCTGTTTATTGGAGGAAGCGCATGAAAGCGAACTGGAATGGTATTTTACTGGCGCAAAGTGATGATACGGTAATTGTCGAAGGCAATCACTATTTCCCGCTGAGCAGTCTTTCTGAGGAACACTTCGCTCCGAGCAAAACCCACACGGTTTGCCCGTGGAAAGGCACTGCCAGCTACTACACCGTTGAAGCAGGCGGGAAGACGAATCCGGATGCTGCCTGGTTTTACCCGGAGCCGAAGCCGGGCGCGGAACAAGTCGCCGGACGGGTGGCGTTCTGGAAGGGGATCACCGTGACGGAAGACTGAAGCAAAACAGAAGGTTAAAAACGTATCCTAAGAGCGGCGCTTAGTTTCTGGGACATTGGGAAATAATTATCAAAGCGGCGTGAAGCGTCGTCAAATACAAACTGAGGTAAGACCCGATGGACACTACAAAACCCTTTGCCGTTGTGACCGGCGGCTCGAACGGCATCGGTCTGGAACTGGCAAAAGAATTTTCCCGCAACGGCTTTGACGTGCTGCTCACCGCCGAGCCGGACGGGCGGCTGGAAGCGGCGGCGGCGGAAGTGCAAGCGCTGGGTGCGGCTGTCTCGACGGTTGCCGTTGATTTAACAACATCGGACGGGGTAGATACGCTCTACGATGCCATCAAGGCGGGCGGGCGGCCTGTAGACGCTGCTGCCATCAACGCCGGGGTAGGTGTCGGTGGCGATTTCCGCGAAACGGACCTCAGCGCTGAAATCAACATGATCAACTTGAACTGCGTTTCTACCGTGCATCTTGCCAAGCACATGGCCCAGGATATGAGCGCACGCGGCAGCGGCCGGATGCTGTTCACGGCCAGCGTCGCCAGCCTCATGCCGGCCCCATTTGAGGCAGTCTACGGCGCGACGAAAGCGTTCGTGTTCTCGTTCGCCGAAGCTCTCCGAAACGAGCTGAAAGACACCGGAGTCTCCGTCACGGCGTTGCTGCCAGGGGTCACCGAGACCGACTTCTTCCACCGAGCTGACATGGACGATACTATGGCGGGCAGCAGCAAGAAAGACGACCCTGCCGATGTCGCGCGGGATGGCTTCAACGCCCTAATGGCTGGCAAAGACAAAGTCATTGCGGGTTCTCTGAAGACGAAGGCGATGGGTCTTGCCACAGAGCTGACGCCGCCGACGATTTCCGCCGAAGTCCACCGCAAGATGGCTGAGCCGGGTTCGGCGGAGAAGTAAAGAAACGCAAAGACCCGGCACTTTTAGTACCGGGTTTTTTACTATCGTAGGGACCTATGGAATACAAAAAACTCGGCAAGACCGGCCTGAAAGTTTCGCGCATCTGTCTCGGCTGCATGAGCTACGGCATCCCGGAGCGCGGGGCACACCCGTGGTCGTTGGATGAGGAACAAAGCCGGCCATTCATTCAGCGGGCCTTGGAGCTTGGCATCAACTTTTTTGATACCGCCAATGTCTACTCCGACGGTACTTCGGAAGAAATTACCGGGCGGGCTTTGCGCGAGTATGGCAAGCGTGATGAGCTGGTCATCGCGACGAAGGTGCATGGGCGAATGCACCCGGATATGAACGGCGCGGGGCTGTCCCGCAAAGCCATTTTCCGCGAGATTGACGCTAGTTTGACTCGTCTTGGCACCGACTATGTGGACCTGTACCAGACCCACCGCTGGGACTATGACACGCCGATTGAAGAAACGCTGGAAGCTCTGAACGATGTCGTCAAAAGCGGCAAAGCGCGGTACATCGGTGCGTCTTCGATGTATTCCTGGCAGTTTGCCCAGGCGCTTTATCTGGCAGACCTCCACGGCTGGACGCGGTTCGTGTCCATGCAGGACCATTACAACCTACTGTACCGCGAGGAAGAGCGCGAAATGCTTGGCCTCTGCGCCGACCAAGGCATCGGAGTCATCCCCTGGAGTCCGCTGGCACGCGGCAAGCTGACCCGGCCCTGGGACGAAAGCACCGCGCGGACCGAAACCGACCAGTTTGGCAAGACGCTCTACAAGACTACGGAAGCCGCCGACCAAAAAGTGGTAGAAGCGGTTGCCGCGCTGTCTGAAGCACGAGGTGTCCCCCGCGCCCAGATCGCGCTGGCCTGGATGCTGCACAAGCCCGTCATCACCGCCCCGATCATCGGCGCGACAAAGCCGCATCACTTGAAAGACGCCGTTCAAGCGCTGTCGGTGACGCTGTCGCCGGAAGAAATCGCATCCTTAGAAGCGCCATACGTTCCGCATCCGGTCCTTGGGTTCTCTTAAAGTCATGAACAAATTGGCGCTGTTTCTTCTGTCGCTCGGCGCGGTGCTGGTACCCGCATTCACTTTAGCTCAGGGCGATCTTTCTCAGTGCCGGGACAAAAATCGCCTACTGCTTGTCTTTGCGCCAAGCAAGACTGATCCGCGGTGGCAAGCGCAGAACACGCTGCTGGCCCGCAGCGCCACCGACTTTAAGGAGCGCGACTTATTGCGCTTCGATTATTTGGAGCACGGTGGGGATAAAGGGGCAGCCTTACGGACGCATTATGGGGTCAAGCCGGGGCAGTTCCGGGTGCTGCTCATCGGCAAAGACGGTCATGTGGCATCCGGCGGCCTGACACCCTTCAGTCTGCATGAACTCACAGAGCAGATTGACCGGATGCCGATGCGGCGCGAAGAAATGCGGCGGGCTGAGGAGCGGCGGCACAAGTAAGCGGAGTGTCACAGGTCTTTGCAGATAGGCGGCTTCAGTCGCCTATACAGACATTACTTAATCAAGAGGCAGGGTGAAGTAAAAGACACTGCCAGCGCCCGGCGTGCTTTCTGCCCAAATTCGACCGCCATGCGCTTCCACGGCAAGCTTGCAGAACGTTAGCCCTAGACCCGTAGACATCTTGCGCCCCGCCTGACGGTTTTCCACCTGACCAAACTTCTCAAAGATGCGCTCCAAAGCGTCGGCAGGAATGCCCTCGCCGGTGTCGCGGACAAAAAACAAAAGGTCGTTCGCACTGCCGCAGGACACCCCGACTGTGACGGTCCCGCCACGTGGGGTAAATTTGATCGCGTTGCCCATCAAGTTGACCAGAGTGCGTCTGAGCTTGTCCTCATCTCCCTGGAACTCCGATAGGTCCGGGGCGATCTCCGGCGTCAGCGTCAAGTTCTCGGCAGCCGCCAGCAGCGTGACTTGCGTGCATGCCTGGGCGATGAGCGTCTCGGCGGAGAGTGGCGTGAGGGAAAGCGGCACGGACTCCTGCTCCATCTTCTCGACATCCAGCAAATCATTGATCATGCCAAGCAGGGTTTCGCCGCCGTCGGTGGCGATGTCGAGCATTTCAGATTGGATTGAATTGAGGTCGCCGACCAGCGGCACAGTTTGCAGGCCGGACAGCAGCGAGGTTAGCGGCGTTCGGAGGTCGTGGACAATCATGTAGGTGAGATCGTCCCGCAGTCGTTCCAGCTCACGCAGGCGCCGGTAGCTTTCGGCCAGCTCGGCAGTGTGGCGCTGCTCCCGGTCGCGGGCGCGTTTCTCCCGCAGGCTGGCCCCGACTCTGGCCCGGAGCAGGGTGGGGTTGAACGGCTTGGGCAGGTAATCCGCTGCACCCATGTCAATGCAGCGCACGACACTCTCCATCTCGTCCCGCGCCGAGATCATAATCACGGGCAGATGTTTTGTCTGCGGCCCGGATTTGATCCGAAACAGCACCTCATAACCATCCATCTCCGGCATCATGATATCCAGAAGCACCAAATCAAACGGCTGCTCGGCCAGTATACTCAGCGCTTCCGCGCCGCTTGATGCCGTGACCGCCCAATGCCCCTGCTTTTGCAGACGCCGGGCCAGCACGTCCCGATTGTCTTCGTTATCGTCCACAATCAGCAGCAGGCCGCTGTCCTCGCTTGTGGGTTCGTCCGCAGTGCCGTTTGATGAACGCGGGACGGGGGATGCCTGCGCCGGGGATGGAATGCTCGTTGCGTCGGCCTGAAGGCGCTCGTCCACCAATGCCAGCAGGCGATGGCCTGCCGCGCGGATTTTCTCGACATCCGCCAGCAGGTCGGCGCGTCCTGCGTCCGCCAGCTCGTCGGCCACCATTTCGCCATAGCCCAGCACCAGCCCGATTGGTGTCCGCAGATCGTGGCGTAAATCCGCCAGAGCCTTTTCATCCACCTGCTTGCTCTTTCTGTACCGGCTGCTCTTTTTGTGTCGAGTCTGCCAGCAGCGCCTCGATTTTGCCGAGCAGACGCGGCAGCTCGACCGGCTTGGTATCATAATCGTCGCACCCGGCGGCGATGGCTTTTTCCCGGTCGCCGGACATGGCATGGGCGGTCAACGCAATGACCGGGATTGCGCCTGTCTCCGGTGCTGCTTTGATCTGCCGTGTCGCTTCCCAGCCGTCTAAAACGGGCAGGCTCATGTCCATCAAAATGATGTCCGGGCGCAACGCGAGGGCCTGGGCGACGCCGTCGCCACCGTCTACGGCCAGCGTCACGTCGTAGCCCTTGCGGACCAGACGACGCGAAAGCATGTCCCGGTTGTCTTCATTGTCTTCCACCAGCAGGAGGCGGGGCATGGAGCTATCCTTTGTTGTTTCTTCCGTGTGCTACTTCTTTTGGGGCTTGTCGGTGACCAGCCGGCGCATTTCAGACAGCAGGGCGGCATGGTCCCACAGCCCCTTCTGAACAATTTTTTCCACGTCTCCGCTCAGCCGCTGCCGGTCTTCTTCGGTTAAGTCGCGTGCGGTCAGGACAACGACAGGAATGTCTCGCCATTCCGGTCGTTCCCGCAGGCGGTGCGAGAACTCGAAGCCGTCCATCTCCGGCATCATCAGATCAAGCAGGATTAAATCGGGGCAGGAGCCGTGCAGACGGTCCAGTGCCGCCCGCCCGTTGATGGCCTCGTCCACCCCCCAGCCTTCGCGTTCCAGCAGTTCCCGCATCATATCGCGGGTTGTGTCATCGTCTTCCACCAGCAGTACCCGGCAGCCATTGTCGCGGTCGGCGCAGCGGTGGCGGCTGAGAATTGCGGATAGGCGGGCGCGGTCTATCGGCTTGGTCATGTAGTCCGCCGCGCCGAGCGCAAATCCAATGTTTTTATCATCTACCATGGTCAGCATGATAACTGGGATCGCCTGCGTTTCCGGGTCGGCTTTCAAGCGCTGCAAGACAGTCCAGCCGTCAAGCCCCGGCATCATCACGTCCAGCGTGATCGCGACCGGATGCAGAGAGTGCGCCAGGCGCAATCCTTCTTCACCGCTTGCCGCCGCTGCCGGGTGATAGCCTTCACGCGCCAGAAAACGGCTGATTAACTCTCGCGCTGAGGGGTCGTCGTCAATCACGACAACAACGTCTCCTCGACGCCCGTCAACGGCAATCCCAGCGGCTGGCAGCGTCTCACCCTCCCCCGCCGCCGGGTCGTGCAGCGGCGGCACGATGACCGGCAGACGCATGGTAAACGTTGAGCCGGCACCGGGCGTACTCTGCACGGTTGCGTCCCCGCCCATCATGCGGCAGAAGCGGCGCGTGATCGCAAGACCCAAACCCGTGCCGCCGTACTTGCGCGTCGTGGAAGCATCCGCCTGCGAGAATGCCTCAAACAGTCCGGCGGTCTGCTCCGGGGTCATCCCAATGCCGGTGTCTATCACATCAAATACGTAATCGCCGTTCTCGCGCCTGACTTGAAGCAGGATCGTCCCATTTTCGGTAAACTTAGCCGCATTTGACAGTAAGTTCAGCAGCGACTGGCGAACTTTGGTGAGGTCCCCGCGCATCATGCCGACGTCGGGCGTACAGGAGACTTCCAGACGATTGTTCTTTTTGGTGACCAGCGTCTGTACCGTCGCGGCGACATCGGCGACTGTGTCCGGGAGCGAAAACTCTTCCAGGTACAGTTCCATTTTGCCGGCTTCGATTTTGGATAAATCTAAAATGTCGTTGATCAGCGCCAGGAGATGCTTGCCGGCGTTCTGGATTTTCTGTAAATCCGGGGCGAAGTTCTCTAATCCTTCTTCTTCGGCTTCTTCTTGCAGCATTTCGGAATAGCCCAAGATGGCGTTCATCGGCGTCCGCAGCTCGTGGCTCATGTTGGCAAGAAACTGTGATTTCGTCCGGCTCGATGCTTCGGCGGCATCGCGGGCGTCCCGCAGCTCTTTTTCGGCCAGCTTACGCTCGGTGATGTCGGCAAACGTCACAACCGCGCCGTGCATTTTGCCGTCGCTGACGATGGGTGCCGAGGAGTATTCGACTGGAAATGAAGTTTCATCAGCTCGCCAAAAAACATCGTCTTCCACGCGGCAGCTTTGCCGGACCTGTAGCGCCCGGTAAATCGGGCAGTCTTCCGCCGGATACGCCGAGCCGTCTGCACGGCTGTAGTGCGCCAGTGCGTGCATATTCCGGCCCAGGGCATCGCTCGGCGAGATGCCGAGCAGCCGCGCGGCGGTTTGGTTCAGAAAAGTGCAGCGGCCTTCAATGTCAATGCCGTAAATACCGTCACCCGTTGAATCCAGCAGCAGCTGATTGTAACGGCCGAGCCGAGCGCGTTCCTCGGTTGCTTCAGCATACTCTCCAGAAAGACTGAGAAGCTGACGCCGAGACAAAAATGCAAGCAGAGCGCCGCCGACCAGAGCAGCCAGCAGCGCCGAGCCGATGACGCCATAAGCAGTCCGGTGAACGTCCTGCTCTCGCACGGCGCGAAGGCGCTCCTCGGTTGCGATAAGTGCCGTAAACTGCCCGCGCATCCGATCCATTAAAATCTTGCCGGTTCCGTCATAATTCTGCTTCATCATCTGCCCCGGCTTGGCCTGAGCGATTTGGGTCTTCGAAAAGCCGCTCCACTGGGTATACAGCCCCTGAAGAACGGCAACACGCTGCCTTTGCGCGTCGTTTCCCCGCAAGTCCGTCGTAAGCTGATCCAGGGCGGCAGGAACCTGGCCGCTCGCATCGAGATAGGGCGCAAGATAACCTCGGTTTCTGGTGAGCATATAGCCGCGTTTGCCGGTTTCCATGTCCAGAAGCAGCTTTTGCGTGATGTTCGCCTGAGCAATGACTGTGTCGGTGTGACTCACCCACTCAAAGGCGTGCAGCAGAGTGACGATCTGCCCAATCAGGAGCGCCGACAGCAAAGCCATCAGCAGCAAAGGCAAGAAAGCGGCACGGGTCAAAAGGCGGTTAAAGCGGCGTTCGCTGATGAGTGGGCGCATATCCTAATGCTTGTACCCATTTTCGCGTCTCAGTAGACCCAGTGCGGGTATAATCACGCCATGACACCATTAAGCCAGGGCATGCTGCCAACACTTTCCGCCGGAGTCGCCGTGCCGGCTTATGACCGAAAAAGCGTCATGCCCGGCATTGTCCATGTCGGGGTCGGCGGCTTCCACCGGGCGCACGAAGCGGTCTATGTGGATGATTTGATGGCGAAGGGCGGGGCGAAAGAATGGGGTATCTGCGGGGTCGGCCTGCGCCCGGAAGACAAGCCGATGCGGGACGCACTTGTCCCGCAGGACTGCCTGTACACGCTTGTCACCCGCGATGCGGAAGGAGACCGGGCGCGGGTCATCGGCTCGCTGGTCCGGTATCTGTTTGCCCCGGAAGAGGAAGCGGCGTTTCGCGGCGTGCTGGCTGCGCCTGAGACACGCATTGTCTCGCTGACAATCACGGAAGGCGGCTACGCGCCGCAACCGGACCAGCCGCAGAATGTCTTCCGATATCTTGCAGATGCGCTCTGCACTCGCCGTGACAGCGGCGTGAAGCCTTTTACCGTACTGTCCTGCGACAACCTGCCGGGCAACGGCGACGCTGCCAAACGCGCCCTGCTGGCGTCTGCGCCGGACACAGATTTAGCCCACTGGATCGCGCAAAACGTTGCCTGCCCCAATTCCATGGTAGACCGGATCACGCCGCAGACAACCGATGCCGACCGCGAGCTAGTCCGCGCGGAGTTTCGCATTGACGATGCCTGGCCTGTTGTTTGCGAGCCGTTCAAGCAGTGGATCATTGAAGACGAGTTCAGCGATGGCCGTCCCGCCTGGGAAGAAGTCGGCGCGCAGTTTGTCCCAGATGTCGCGCCTTATGAAGCCATGAAGCTATCGCTTCTAAACGGCAGCCATTTCGCGATGGCCTACCTCGGCTTTCTGGCCGGCTTCCAAACTGTCCCTGCCGTGATGGCCGACCCGCAGTTCCGCGCGTTCATTCAGCGGTTCATGGACGACGAAGTCACGCCATTGCTGCCGCCCGTGCCAGGCATTGATTTAATTGATTACAAAGCCACTTTGCTGGTGCGTTTCGACAACCCGGCTATTAAAGACCAGATCACGCGCCTGTGCCTGAACGGGTCGCCAAAATTCCCGCAGTACCTGCGGTCGTCTCTGCAAAAAGCCCTCCAGACAGGTCGTTCCCATCGCCTTATGACGCTTGCTCTGGCCGGCTGGCTGCGCTACTTGACAGGGACTGACGAGCAGGGCCAAGCGTACCTGATTGATGACCCCCGCGCTGCCGAGTTGACGGCACTTGCGCGGCAGAGTGGCACCGACCCACGCCCGCTGCTGGCGCTGACAGATCTATTCGGCAATTTGGGGCAGCACGCTGAGTTTGTCGCATTGCTTCAAAGTGACCTGACGCGGCTGTACGCGGACGGTGCGCGGGTGACACTCACGGCGGAGCTAGGGTAAGCAGGAATACGGCGGGTGGATGGTGAAATAAGAGCAATCGCGCTGTTTGTTTTCATCTTACGGAAATCCCTTATGACTTATCTCGATCTGCCGCTCGGCGACCAGGCCCCGGTCATCGTCAACATGATTGTCGAGATCCCGCAGGGATCATCCAACAAGTACGAGTTCGACCATGAGCTGGGCGTCTTTAAACTCGACCGGACACTGTACTCACCGCTGTTTTACCCCTTCGACTACGGCTGGATCTGCGATACGCTAGCGGAAGACGGCGACCCGCTGGACATTCTCGTCATCACGACCCAGCCGACGTTTCCCGGCTGCCTCATCGCCGCCCGGCCTTTGGGGGTCCTGATGATGCGCGACGAAAAAGGCCCCGACGAGAAGATTTTGTCGGTCGCCGCCGCCGACCCGCGCTTTGAGGGCATTGAGCATTTAAGCGATCTGCCCGCGCATATCCTCAAAGAAATCGTTCATTTTTTCGACATCTACAAAGACCTGGAAGACAAGGAAACGACCGTGCTGGGCTGGCAGGATGTCGGCACAGCCCACGCAGTCATTGAAAAGTTCCGGCTCGCGCCGGGGCATTAGAACCCACCCCTGCTCGTACCTCGCTTCCCCTCCCGAAGCGGGGAGGGCCGGAGTTCAGGAAAGAGTATTTCGATAGGGCCGAACATCCCTATCTCTTACCCTTCCCGCTTCGGGAGGGGAAGCGAGGTACGAGCAGGGGTGGGTTCTTACAAGGAGCTTATTTGGGAACCGCTTACACGCCGGGGCTGAAGGTCAGCCCGCACACGATTATCCAGCGTACGCGCCGCCTGCCTCTGAAGGGCGAAGTCTTGGTCGAGGCCGGCCAGACCGTTACGCCCGATACGATTGTCGCCCGCGCGTCACTGCCGGGCCTGATGCAGTCGGTTAAAGTTGCCGCGCTGCTTGGGATTGACGCCGACGAAATGCCCGGCATTTTAAGCGTCAAGGAAGGCGACACCGTGGAAAAAGGGCAGGTGATCGGCGCGACCAAAGCGTTCTTCGGCATGTTCAAGTCCGAAGCCAAATCCCCGGTCGGCGGCACGGTCGAGACCATCAGCGGCGTTTCCGGCAATGTCGGCGTCCGGCAGGCCCCTCTGCCGATCAACCTGACAGCGTATTTGTCGGGGATGATCGCCGAAACCATGCCTGGCGAAGGCGTGATCGTGCAGACCGAAGGAGCGCTGATTCAGGGCATCTTCGGCATCGGCGGCGAGCGGGTAGGGGTGATACAAATGGTGTCCACGTCGCCGGAAAGCGATCTGATCGAAGCCGAGATTACCGAAGCGTTGGCGGGCAAGATCATTATCGGCGGGGCGAACATCTCCGGCGCGGCTCTGCGGAAAGCATCCGAGGTCGGCGTGACGGGCATCGTCGTCGGCGGCATTATTGACAAAGACTTGATTGAGTTTTTAGGCTATGATATCGGAGTCGCGATTACAGGCCACGAAAACATCAACGTGACGCTCGTGATCACGGAAGGCTTCGGCACAATCGCGATGGCCCGCCGGACATTCGAGCTGCTGAAGTCACTGGAAGGCAAATCTGCGTCCATCAACGGGGCGACACAGATACGGGCAGGCGTCATCCGCCCTGAAGTCATTGTCCCGCTCGGCGCGTCCACCGCTGCCGTGCCGGCAAGCAATGAAGACGAGGGCAATCTGGCAATCGGCACACCGATTCGGATTATCCGCGAGCCGTACTTCGGCAAGCTGGCGTCGGTTGCCGCCCTGCCACCGCAGCTCACCGTGATCGGTTCCGGCGCGTCGGTGCGCGTTCTCGAAGCAAAACTCGCCGACGGCTCGGTCGTGACCGTCCCACGTGCCAATGTCGAGATTATTGAAACTTCATAAATAACAGCTTTGCAATCAAGCCGCTGGCGGAGCGGGCCTGGGACAGCAGGAAAGCAGAAGAAAACCGTGCATGAAATCGTTTCTGTCGAGCTTTTGGGAGGCGCTGCGCGGCAGCTACTGGTTCGTGCCGTCATTGATGACGGCGGCGGCGATTGTGCTGTCTTATGGGCTTCTGGCGCTGGACCGGCGTCTGAATTTTTCCTCGCTGACGGGCTACGCCTGGATTTATGCCGGCAGCGCGTCGGGCGCTCGCTCCGTGTTGTCTACTGTCGCCTCATCAGTGATTACCGTGGCGGGAACGACGTTCTCCATCACGATCGCGACGCTGAGTCTCACGTCGTCGCAGTTCGGCCCGCGCCTGCTGCGCGGCTTCCTGCGCGATACGGGAAACCAGATCGTGCTGGGCACGTTTATCGGCACATTTGTTTACTGCCTGCTGATTTTGCGGACCATCCGAGGCGATCAGACTGATGTGTTCGTGCCGAACTTTTCGGTCACTATGGGGGTCTTTTTGGCGCTGGCGAGCGTTGGTGTGCTGATTTATTTTATTAACCATGTGTCGGCCTCCATTCAAGCCTCGCACGTCATCGCTTCCGTCTCAAAGGAGCTGAATGAGGCGATTGACCGGCTTTACCCAGTCACGCTGGGCCAGGCAAGCGGCGGCCTGACGCCGAGCGAGCGGGATGCGCCCACGCTGCCGCCCGTGCCGATTGCTGCGAGGTGCAGCGGCTACGTTCAAAGCGTGAATGAAGATCGCTTGATAGTCCTAGCGCAGGCGGCAGGCGGCTTTTTGGAAATTATGCATCGCCCTGGTGCCTTTGCCACCGAGGGAGCGCCCCTGGCGCAGCTGTATGCCGCGCCGCCGCTGCCAAAAGATTTTTGCGAGAAGCTGAACAAAGCCTTTACGCTGGGGCCGAGTCGAACCATGACGGCGGACGCCGGTTTTGGCATGGACCAATTAGTCGAAGTCGCTTCGCGGGCCTTGTCGCCGGGTATCAACGACCCATTCACGGCGATGAGCTGCCTGAACCGGATGGGGGAAGCGCTGTCCCGCTTGGCGACCCGCCCGGTCCCCTCACCCTGCCGCTATGATGACGGCGGTGTCCTGCGGATTGCCGCCCGTCCTCTGTTATTCCCGGAGATGGTCAACTCGGCGTTTGACCCGATCCGGCAGTACGGAAGCAGCAGTCTGGCGGTGACTCTGCACCTGCTGGTCGTCTTGGAAGTGGTCGCCGCGCAGGCAAGTGGAGAAGAAAACCGGGAAGCCCTGCGCCGGCAGGCCCGCCTGGTACACGACGGGCGCAGTGCCCTGTCGGAGCCGGCAGACCGCGAAGCCGCCTCGGAGCGCTATGCCCGCACGATGGGCAGCTTGAGCGGCCCGAGGCCGCACTGATCGCCGCTCCTGCTGCTGTCACTACTACGATTACAAACTCGCCCGGTTCGCAGGTTGCGACGTCAGGGATACTCGCCGGGGCATCTGCGGTTCAGTCCGGTAATGGCCTTATTAATCCAGCTGGGTGTTTGAAGTGTCCATCAGGCGCCGGGTGCGCCGCCATTCTCGGTGCATACTTTGGGTCAGGTGCTGCTTGGTCTGCCTGACATCTTGCAGGTGGCGGGTGATAGAGCGGTGCAGTATGCAGGCGGCCTTCACTTCTTCCACCTCGGTCGCCTTCACGTATACTTTGCGAACCCGTGTGCCTTCACGCCAAATTCGGTAATGGTAGGGACCGTGTGGCTGTCCATTCTGGCAGCGGCAGCCGGGCTTGCCGCACCGGATGAACTGCGGGCAGACTTCGCCGGCCAGCGGCTCAATCTCTTTGGTTTCTTTCACTTCTTTTCTTCACTTCTAAGATCTGTTTGCTTGGTTTCTATGTATTTTATACCCGAAAACGTGCTGGGTTTGGGTGTAAAACACCGCTCAAAGTGCAACTTTTTTCGCCGCCCCGTGTCGTAGAACAGTGTAGCGACGACACACCGAGGAGAAACCCTGTGAAACTGACTTCGATTTTGCTTTTGTCTGCCGGCGCAGCCACGCTGCTGTCCGGCTGCTCGCACAATTCTCCGCCGGTCATGATGGCCCCGCCGGCTAATCCGGTCACGATCTCGCAGCCGATGGACCAAAATGACCAGTATGCAGCCCAGAACGGCGGCGGGCAAACCGGCAATGGGCAGAGCGGCGCGTACAACTGGACCGAAGTTCCCGTGAACCAGCAGGTGCAGATCACGCGGGCGGTTTTTGACCAGGGCGGCTATCAGCTTTACTCGCCGCAGGGAACCATTGTCGTTCCGTTTGCCAATCAAAATATGTATGTGATGAAGTTCGGGCAGTCTCAAAACGGCCAGATGTACTTCGTCAACTCCGGCCAATTTCCGACTTTGTTTGTTCCGCCGGGCGCCTATTTAGACAACGCCGCCCAGCCGGGAGCGCACTGGTATCCGTTCCCGCAGAATTATGCGTATTCCAATCCTGTTTACGTCGGTCTTGCCCCAAGCTGGTCTGCATTCAGCGGCATGGGCTGGTATCCCGGCATGTCCTACTACGGCGGCTACTATGGCAACAGCCCGTATTCCATCATTGGCCCGATGATCGGCCTGCATTTTCTCATTGGCGGCTCGCCGTACTACGGCTGGAACTCGTACCACTCATACTATACTGGTCACCCCTACGGGTATGCGCCAATGCGCGTGGTCAACCGGACGGTTTACAATCAAGCGTCACGCAACTCATTCAATTCCGGCGGCTTCGGCGGGCGGCGGGCCTTCGGCAGCGCGGGTTCAACATTCGGCAGCACTCGCTCCTTCGGCAGCACTCGTTCCGGGGGATCCTTCGGCAGCAGCACCCGTTCGTTCGGCGGCAGCGCTCCGCGCCCAGCCGGCAGCGGCGGGTCATTTGGTCGCGCCCCGTCCGGCTTCGGCGGCTCGTTCGGCGCAGGCCGGCGCTTGTTCCCAGCACCTGCACCCTCCGCTCCGTCCTCTGGCGGCTTCGGCAGCCGTTCCGCGTTCGGCGGCGGCGGTTTCAGCGGTGGAGGTGTCAGTACCCCACGCCCATCATTCGGCGGCGGGAGTTTCGGCGGCGGCTCCTCTGGCGGCAGCAGATCATTCGGCGGTGGGGGTGGGAGTTTCGGCGGCGGACGCTCCTTCGGCGGCGGTCGGCATCGTTAAGAACCTACCCGGCACAAGTACCTGCCCTCCCGGAACGGGAAGGCGAAGAGTTAAAAGAAACTGCCTTGACTGAAGCTCCGGCGCTTCCCGCTTCGGGAGGGGACGCGAGGGACGAGCGGGGTGGGTTCCTAAAGGAGACACACCATGAACGACATGATTTTTCAGACCGGTGGCGATTGGGACAACACGACGCTTTACAATAACGGCGTTGAAGTATCGGCCGCCCAGCTTTTTGTCGAGATCCAGGCAGGCCGCGACGAGTACGACAATCCCATGCAAGGAGGGATTTACGACGGCACGGCTCTGACCGCCGTTGTCCGGCCTCAAGACAATCCCGACGACGCTTTAGACATTCTGCCCGGCAAGCTGACATTGACGTTCCCCGGCCACGAAATCGTGCTGGAAAACTACCACCCGATGGGAGACCCCGAAGCGACCCGTGTCTGGTACAATGGGCAGGATGTCACAAACCGTGTCGTAGACGTTTATGTGGACGTGAATGCTTTAGACGATGTCGTGAAAGCTTTTGTGTCGGTCTACAAGCCGCACTTCCTCGCAACTGACGAAGTCATCACTTATACGATTGTAGCATGACCTACCGCACCGCTTCGCTGTGGTCCTTCCTAAAGGAAGGATTCGGATTGTCAAACACACCCCTCTGCCTCTGCTCCTCATCCTTCCTTTAAGAAGGACCCTGCAAAGCAAGGAAGGTAGGTCTCAGGAGAACCCCATTTATGTTCGGCCAATCCAACAATTCGGCGCCGGCCCCATCTAATCTGCCTGCCGCGTCGGAAGTCGCGAAGCTTCAGAGCGGTCTGACCCAGATTATCGTCAGCGGCCCGTCGTCTGCCGACTTGTTCGTTTTCCTGAACGGCCAGCCCGTCCCAACCGGCGAAGTCGAAAGCCTCAGCGTCGAGATTATCGCACCCGACCAAAACGGGCAAAACGGCTCCGTCGCCGCCGTCTTGTCCCGCTACAAGACAAGCCTCACCGGCAGCCGCGACCAGCAGGCGACCAATTTGTTTCCCGGCACGGTCGAGCTGATTGCGCGGGGCCGCCGCATTGTCGTCACCTGCGAGCAGGACGGCTCCTTCGACGGCCTCTGGCTCGGCCTCGGCCTCCGCGCCGACGGCACAAGCAGCGAGCTGACCGGCGTTCAGTCCCTGCGCCTCGCCGCCGCACCGGGATTAGTAGACGCCAAGCTCATTTGGAGCGACACCGGCGCAACCGAAGACCTCCTGCCCGAAGCATAGGCGGAAGTGGTACAATACCGAGAAAGCTAACATCCGTCCTTGCCGTGAGGAATAAAACCATGATCAAGAACCCATACATCAAGCTGGCTGTCCTCTGTATTGGCGTTGTGCTTATCATAGTTCGCGAACATGATTATTATCAGGCTCATGGCCGAGTTTCCGATGGCGTTATTGGCGCTGGCGTCACACTTGGCGTGATGGCTGTCGCTTCACTTGTCTATTGGTCTGTAACTTCTCTCGCCCGCAAAATAAGAGAGCCATATAACGACCGTCAAATAACATAAAGCCGGACGTGAACTGCAAAATCAGATGAAGATGTACAACAAGTCAGGAATTAATCAATAATAAACTAATGGCAAGCACACTTTCCGTGCAGACCGCGCCGCAGACAGCCACAGAATATGAAGCCGAGTTTGAGCTGCTGATGCAGGAGCTGGCGGAGTTGACCAAACCAAGAGACCAAAGCGAGGTAGACCGGGAAAAGGCTGAGACCGAGCAGTTGAAGGCCGAGATCAAAGGGCTTCGAGAGGAAACACGCGCAATCCTAACAAGCATGGGAGCAAAGTTTTAGAAGCATCGGCGTTTGTCCCTGGTCTGAAGACCAGGGCTTTTGAAGTGCGATTGTCTGCCTTCGCAGACACAAGATTTACCCGATGGACTGTTCTTTTCTGATGTCTGCGAAGGCAGACAATCGCTTTGCAGAAGACCCGGATTTCCAATCCGGGTTGTTCCGGCCAATTTGTCATATGCCATTTTTGCTAAAACGAACTCTGTTCTCTTTCTTTGCTCTGGTCACTCTCGCAGGTACGGCTCATGCCGATACGACGGTCAAGAAGCTTGCGCCGGGGGTGACGCTGACGCAGGAGATTGACCGGACGACGCCACTAGTTATTGATGTCGTGTCGGTGGACTTGGACGCGCCGGGGGTGCGGATTGGAGTGGGTATCGGGCAGGACAAAGTCAATGCGCCGGATGCCACCCACGGACGTGAGGATGTCTCGCGGCTGGCCCGGCGCTGGGGTGCAGTCGCGGCGGTGAATGCCGACTTTTTCCCCTACACCGGCGACCCGCTCGGTATCGGCATTCGGGACGGTGAGCTGTTCTCGGAGCCGTTTTTAGGGATACGCGGCAGCGGACCGCGCGTGACGCTGGGAGTCGCGGCGGACGGCACGGTTCGCTTCGATACGCTTGGCTTTCTCGGCGACTTGCAGGCCGCCGACGGGGCGAGAAGCTATGTCAGCGGGATTGACCGCTCGACGGCCCCGAATGAAATTGTGGTCTACAGCCCTGTCTACGGGCAGACAACTTCCAACAAGTCCGGCGGCGTGGAAGCGGTGATTGAAGGTGTCAACCTGCCCGTTAAAGCCAACAAACTGATGACCGGGCGCGTGGCACGGGTAGAAAGTGTGCAGGGCGGCGCGACCGAGATCATCCCGGCGGACGGAATGGTGATTTCCGGTGGGCCGGGAACGGGCGCGGACTTTTTAGCCCGGCACCTGCGTCCCGGCGACCCGGTGAGCTTTGTTCTTGCGGTCGCCCCGGCCGGGCAGACGCTGGGAGCGCTGCAAGTGGCGACACTCCCGCGCACACGCGGCGATCTGCCATCACGGGCGGGTGCGGGGCTGAACCGCGCCGCGTATGTCTGGGCAGGCGTTCAATCGGCGGTCGGCGGCGGGCCACGGCTGCTGGTAGACGGGCAGATTGCGGTAGACTGGGCAGCAGAAGGCTTTGACGCCGGGTTTGCAACCAGCCTGAACCCGCGCACGGCGGTCGGCACGAGCCGCGATGGCCGGCATCTGTTCTTGGTCGCCGTGGATGGCCGGCAGGCGTTTTCCAAAGGCGTCTCGCTCGCCGGCATGGCCGCGATCCTCAAACGTTATGGGGCATGGAATGCGATTAATTTGGACGGCGGCGGCTCGACGACGCTAGCCGCCGACGGGCTGACCGTGAGCAGCCCCGGCAGCGACGGCTCCGAACGTCCTGTCGCCGACATGCTGCTTGTCTACAGCGACCGCGCCTATCAGAAGACGGCACCGGCGCTGCCGTCTGTAACACGCGAAGCTGAAGCCGGAGAAGACGGCGCAAGTGCAGACGGCGCACTGCTCGCGCAAATTGTCCTGCCCAAGACGCCGCTCCGGGTTGGTTCTGCCGTGCCGCTCCGGGTCCAGGATGGCCCCCATCTGCTTCCCGGCAGTAAGCCCGGCATTCTCTGGTCGGGACCGGCGACCGGGGGCATCGGGTTTGTCAACCAAAAGGGGTATCTTATTGCAGCGGCACCTGGAACCGGCACAGTCTCAGCACTCTACAAAGGCCATCTGCTGACTGTTCCCATTACGGTCATCGGCAAGACCGAGCCAGCCTCAGTTTATACCCTGCAATGCCGCCTTGCGCCCGACCCGTTCGGCCTGACGAACCGCAGCCAGCTTGTTGTCCGCATCACAGACCAGAACGGCAAGCCGCCGGCTTCAGCCCCGGTTCGAATCGAGGTGACAGGCGGCGCTGCCGACCAAACAACCGTGCAGACCGACCGCGACGGCGCGGCGACTGTCGGCATTACCTGGGCCGCCGACCACGGCGGCTCCGTCCGCATCACATCCGGGGCATTGATGCCCCAAACTTTAACACGATTATGACACAAGAACTTTTCATCGAACCGGCCGCTGCGCCGAAACCCGTTTCCGACCCGGCGCTCCTGACGCTGAAAGAGGTCCGGCATGACACCCGCGTCCGCACCTACATTACCCGCGCCAACGAGCAGATGCAGGCCATCGGCTACACCGAGCATGGACACCGGCATGCCGGCATTGTCTCAACCATCGCCCGGACTATCTTGACCAACCTGAGCCATCCTGAGCGGGAAGGGGAATTAGCGGCTATTGCAGGCTACCTGCACGACATCGGCTGCGTTGTAAACCGCATCGGCCATGTCGAAGCCGGAGCGCTCATGTCCTATACGATCCTGACCGACCGGGGCATGGCCCCCGGCGAGATCGCCACCGTCATCGGCGCGGTCGGCAACCACGAGGAGCCGAACGGCCTGCCGATCTCCCCGGTCTCCGCCGCCGTCATCATCGCCGACAAATCCGATGTCCATTTCTCACGGGTTCAGGAGAAAGACCCAGTCAAATGGGACATCCACGACCGCGTGAACTCCGCCGTCCAGAAGTCTTATCTGCATGTCAACGCCGAGACAAAAGCCATCATTTTGGAACTTGAAATTGACACCACCCACGCCAGCGTAACCGAATACTTCGAGATTTTCGTGTTAAGAATGGTCCTCTGCCGCCGCGCCGCCGACTTTTTAGGCTGCAAGTTCCACCTCAAAATCAACGGCGTCAATCTGTAGGAGAAACTCATGCGCTCACATGACCTGAGCGCTTTGCTGGGATCACAGCGCAATCTTACCCAATATCCTTTGTCGGCCCGACCAGCCATACTTGCTTATGTAAAACAACAAGCCGCCGCGTTTCAAGCCGAGGGCGGCAGGTTCCAAGCGCCGAAAATCATACGCGGTTTTGCTTCATTCAATGCCGCCACTAAGATTATCAACCTATCACGCTCAGAAATGGCCGACGCCAAGCTGGCCGCACTGGTAGAAGAACTCATCCATTTTCAGCAGGCCCAAGCGGCAGGCGTGTTCGGCAAACAAGGTGGCTGGTTTTCGCGGTATACTTCCCAGGAGTGGCAGGATTTAGCTCCAATTTTGGAAGCAGAGGTCGACGAAATCATGTTGGCTATGGGCTTTGAAGAGTAGGAAAAATAGGCAATGTACTATGAAAGCAATTTAGGCGGCGGCAGCCGCTATTTCAGCCCGAAGTACAATGTTCTCCACGAAGATGGCTTGCTGACAATCAAGGCAAGCGGCTGGGAAAACGGAGAAACACATTGGACCGGTTTTCTCTCAGTCGCACCGTCTGAGCCTGACTATGACTTCTGGTACTGGCTGGCGCGTGTCCGGCAAGCCTCGGAACTTGTGGAAGAAAGTGACTTGGCGAAATGGAAAGCCGAATATGCGACATCTCAAAGCCGAGTCGTGGAAGTTGCCCGGTGATACTCCTTCCGCGCCGAACCCAAAGTGTCCGCGCTCGCGTTATAAAACAGCATCACAAGTCGGGGGTGCAGCATGAACGTCAAGAACAAAGCGCGGAATGGGTTTACGCTGATTGAGCTGCTCACTGTAATCGTAGTTGTCGCGGTCATCGCGGCAATTTTGTTTCCGGTGTTTGCCACGGTACGCGAGCGCGGGCGGTGGACGGTCTGCCAGAGCAACTTGAAGCAGATCGCGGTCGCCATGCAGCAGTATGTGCAGGATAACAATGGTGCTTATCCCGTAGACGTTCGCTGGGCGAGCAGCGGCCAGCGGCGTGACTTATATGCGAATTGGCCCGTTGCAATTTTCCCCTATGTCAAGAACTTGCAAGTGTTTCGCTGTCCAGACCAGCCTAATGGCAATGTGGACGCGACTGATACCGATGTGAATTTTTTGCCGGAAGCGAGCATGGATTATGAATACAACATCGTGCGGCTGAACGGAAGATTGCCTGGTCCACCAAGCGTAGTAATCTTACGCGGCAAGCACGAGTCTACGTTAGCCGCGTCCTCCACGATCTGGCTTAACATGGAGGCATATTGGAGCGATAATGATGGCGTACACCATTACTTTCGCACGGTCTCAACATCCTGCGGTCGAGACTTCAACGGAAACACCCTGCATTCGGGCGGCGGCAACTACTCTTACATAGACGGCCATGCAAAATGGCTGACGCCGGAAGAAGCGGGGGAGATTGAGTGCGCGAATGGGCCGCTGCCCGCGCCGTTCAAGGGCTAGAGCCTGCCTCGAACGGTAGGGCTTTGAAGTGCAAGCTCCCGCCTGCGCGGGCGAAAATTTTGTTTCCGTTCGCGCTCTGTGTTGCCCGCGAAGGCGGGGATTTTCCCGTTCGAAGCACGGGGGTTCAACCCCGTGAACCTAAATCGCTCTCGCACAAGAACAATCACCATGAACCGATCCATTCTCATCCTCTTTGTCTGTCTTCTTGCCTCTTTTCACCCACTTCGCGCCGAGACACCCCCGCCGCCGTTTGTCTGGGGCGAAACAACTGCGGTCGCCGACGCGGGGTGGGGGCGGATGATCTCGTTAGGCGGGACCGACTGGCTCGGCGTGGATAACCTGTACCCGAAGCCTAATGCAGTCTGGCAGCTTGAAATCAGCCATGACAACGCGCACACTTGGACGCCGATCACGACAGTTGCCGAGACAGGGCGTGACCTCGACAACGGCGAGATCATTCAGCTTCCGAACAAGACGCTTCTGCTGACGGGGCGCTCAGTTGTCCTCAGCCACACACCGGGCGCTGCCGAGTCTTACTATCTGCCGGTGTACCAAAGTACGGACAGCGGCAGGACGTGGGCGTTTTTAAGCCAGGTCGCGACAAGCGAAGTAACTTACACCGCGGGCGTGCCGTCACAGGGGCTGTGGGAGCCGCATTTTTTTATCACGAAAGACAGGGCGCTGGCGTGTGTCTATGCCGATGAAACTCGCTCCGCGGGAACTCCGGCCTATAGCCAAATTGTGTCGGAAAAAATCTCGCGGGACGGCGGCAAGACGTGGGGAGCGGTCATTGTCCTGGCCGCGCAGGTCGGCGGCGGGGGGCAGCGGCCCGGAATGCCGGTGGTGACACGCCTCAAGAACGACCAGTACGCGGCGGTCTACGAAGTCGTCGGCATCGGCGATGCAAATGTCTACTTCAAAACGTCCCGCGACGGAATTGCCTGGCTGCCCGGCATCGGCACGCCGATCCCTAATCAGCACGCCGGTCCCTGGGTAACCTCTCTCCAAAGCGGGCGGCTTGTGGTGACTTCCTGCGAGAACCAAATCTCGTACAGCGACGACTACGGCGCGACCTGGCTGTTGGCGACCCCGCCGCCAAATTCGTTCGGCCATGTCTTCTCCTGGCCAGCAATTTACGAAGTTGCGCTAAACCAAATCGCCGTGATGACAAGCTGGCACGGCGTCCAAATCCGCTGGGGTATGGTCAAGCCATAACGCAAAGTGGAATAAAAAAGCAGCCCCGGTCAGTTAACCAGGGCTGCTTTGTAATTATATCTCGTTGGCTTCTTCGCCTTTGACCGTATCTTCGGTGACGTTCTCGCTGATTTCCATCTTCTCGCCATCGGGGGTCTCGCTGTGGCTCTCGCTTTTCGTTTCCGTGCCGCCGGGAAGCTCGTGGGTTTCTGTCTTTGTCTCGTCCATTTAGGGTACCTCCAAAAATCGTGCTGTGAAGTTTTGCCCGGTCTAGACACTCATTTAAACTTCGCCGGCAATTTCCTGTAAGATCATGGCCGCGCCGCCGAGAACCCCAGCATTGTCGCCAAGCTCGGCGGGGACAATCTCGCAGGTGCGAGACATCGAGCGGATCGCGCAGGCCGTCGCGGTGCGCCGGATGGGGTCCAAAATAATGTCGCCGGCCTGGGCGATGCCGCCGCCGACCACGATCATCTGCGTGTTGAACAAGTTGATGAGATTGGCGACGCAGATTCCTAAGTAGTAGCCTGTCTCTTCGTAAACTTCCAGTGCGACCGCGTCACCCTTCAAGGCTTCTTCGGCGATGATGGCGGGCGTCAGCGCGAAGCGGTCATAATCAACCCGCTTTCCAAGTGTGGTGGGGCGGCCCGATTGGATTTTGCGGGCCGCCCGCTCGATGATGCCGTCGCGCTGCGCTTCGCCCTCAACCGTGCCGAAGGCCGTGTTGCCGCCGCGCCCGCCGGGGTTAATGATCATGTGGCCGACCTCGCCCGCGCCGCCGTCCGCGCCGTCGAGCAGCTTGCCATCCACAATGATCCCCGCGCCAACTCCGGTGCCGAGCGTAATCATAATCAGGTGGCGGACCGGTCTGCCCGCGCCGAAGCGGAACTCTCCCAAAGCGGCAAGATTGGCATCGTTGCCGATGCGAACGGGGATACCGAGGAGGGTTTCGACGAGATGGGCAATGGGAACGCGCTTCCACTGGTCCTTGAAGTTCGGTGCCCACATGACAAGGCCCTCTTTGGCTTTGACATGGCCCGGCACGGCGACCCCGACCCCCAGCACCTGCTCTTTCTGCGCCGAAGCGGCCTCCAAAGCTGTTTCAATCGCCAGTACGATCTGCCCGGAGGTCTGCGCGACGCCCTCCAGCGCCTGCGACGAGATGTTTTCCCCGCGTGCGACAATCCGCTCGGTTTTCCGGTCAATCACCGCCGCCCGGACATTTGTCCCGCCTAAATCCACGCCGATAACATACGGCTTTTCAGTCTGCTCCAAATTCCGGTTCTCCTCGCAAAATCTCTGGCGTTAGTATAGCGAACACGCGGCCTGATGTCAAGATTGGCCCAAAGATTACCGAGAACGCATTTGTGCTATAATCAGCAGTATGGACACAAAAGTCGAGATACTTTACCCAGCCCCAATGCCGCCGATGACAGAAGAAGAAAAGATTGCTTCTGAACGCGCAGTTGCGGAAGCAAGAGCAAGCGGACATCCACTGGCACAGTATGCCGGGACTCTTCCTGATGACGATTTGACGCACGAGTAGTTAGTTGCAACGCGAGAATACCGGCGTCAAGTTGAGGAAGACCCAGCCTATTGAGTACCTTGTAGATCTTAGAAACCAAAATTATGAGCAAACAAACTCCCGATAAAACAGAGGCTGATCTCTCTGTCGAAAACATGACAGTGGAACAACTGCTGGCGAAATTGAAAGCAGAGAACCATCCCTGGCTTCCGGCTATCGGCATCTTCGAAGATGATCAAATGTTTGCCGAATGGCAGCAGGCAATTCAAGACTACCGCCGCTCTGTGGATGAAGACCCGAATGCGCTATGAGCCTCAACATACTGGACACGGTTACACTGTCGCTGCTGGAACGAAAAGACTTGAAAATCTTGCGCCGGCTTGCTGTAGCCTCTTCGTCGGAACTTGCAGTCACAGTAATTAATGTTGAGGAACAGATAACCGGCTGGCAGACTTATTTGGGTCGTGCTAAAACAGACAAAGATCTCGCTGCCGTCTATGAGAAATTGGCGAATTCTGTCCGGGTGCTGTCAGGAATGCGTATTATTGGCTTCTCTGAGCCTGCCATTGTTCGCTACAAAGCGCTCTCGGCGATGAGGTTGAATGTCGGCAAGATGGACTTACGCATTGCGGCGATTGCGCTGGAGGCCGGCGCGACGGTCATCACGCGCAACCTGCGCGACTTTGGGCGGGTTCCGGGACTGAACTGCGAAAATTGGGCGGATTAGACAATTTTAGAAGCGAAATAAGATTATGGCTGATATTGAACAACTGCTGAAAGAGCGCATTCTCATTCTGGACGGGGCGATGGGGACGATGATCCAGCGCCACAAGTTTGAGGAGCCGGATTACCGGGGCGAGCGGTTCTTAAATCATCCGCTGGATTTAAAGAACAACAATGAAGCGCTGATGCTGGTCCGGCCGGATGTCATTGAAGATATTCACCGGGCGTATCTCGCCGCCGGCGCGGACATTATTGAAACCAACACATTCAATGCTTGTTCCATCTCCATGGCCGACTTCGGCATGGAAGACCTCGTCGTCGAGATGAACCACACGGCGGCGCGTCTGGCGCGGAGTGCCGCCGACGCCTACTCAACGCCCGAAAAGCCGCGCTTTGTCGCGGGTGCTCTCGGCCCGCAGACACGCTCGGCGACGGTCATGGTGGACTCGAACCACCCGGAAAAGCGGAACGTCAACTTTGATGAGCTTCGGGACGCCTACTATGAGCAGGCGCAAGCGCTTTTAGAGGGCGGCGTGGACCTGCTGCTGTGTGAGACGACGTTTGACACGCTGAACCTCAAAGCCGCGCTGTTCGCCATTCAGCAACTCTTTGACGACACTGGCAAAAATGTCCCGATTATGGCGTCGCTGACGCTGACCGACCTTGCGGGCGGCAACTTGTCCGGTCAGAACGTCGCGGCGATGTGGAACTCCATCTCCCATGTCCCGCTGCTGTCGGTGGGCCTGAACTGCGCGTTCGGGCCGGACCTCATGCGGCCTTTTATGGAAGAGCTGTCGCAGATCGCGCCGGTCTTCCTGAGTGCGTACCCGAATGCCGGACTGCCTGACCCGATGTCTGAGACGGGCTTCAGCTTCACGGTGGACCAGATGGTGCCGTCTATCCGGGAGTGGGCCGAGAACGGCTGGCTGAACATCATCGGCGGCTGCTGCGGCACGACCCCAGAGTTTATCGCCGCCTATACCGAGGCTGTCAAAGACTGTCCGCCGCGCGTCCCATCGCCGGCCCCAGTTCAAACCCTGCTGAACGGAACGCAGATGTTCCCCTGGCGGCCCGAAGTCCGGTTTGTCAATGTCGGCGAGCGCTCGAATGTCACCGGGTCGCCGAAGTTCAAGAAGCTGGTTTTAGAGGGCAGCTACGAGGCCGCGCTGACCATCGCCCAGCAGCAGGTGGATCAGGGCGCACAAGTCGTAGATGTCAACATGGACGAGGCGATGCTCGACGGAGAGGCGGCGATGACCCGCTTCTTGAATCTAGTTCAAGGGGAGCCGAACATCAACCCGGTGCCGATCATGGTGGACAGCTCCAAATGGTCGGTCATTGAAGCGGGATTGAAGTGCCTGCCGGGTAAGGGGATTGTCAACTCCATCAGCTTGAAGTCCGGCGAAGAAGAGTTTAAAGAGCGGGCAAAGCTCATTCGGCGCTACGGCGCGGCAGTCGTCGTCATGGCTTTTGACGAGTTGGGCCAGGCCGATTCCAAAGACCGTAAAGTGGAGATCTGCACCCGTGCCTACAATATACTGACCAAAGAAGTTGGGTTCCCACCACAAGACATTATCTTCGACCCAAATATTCTGACCATTGCAACCGGCATTGAGGAGCACTCCAACTATGCTGTCGACTTTATTGAAGCCACACGCGAGATCAAGCGGACCCTGCCCGGCTGCCATGTCTCCGGCGGCGTCAGCAATCTGTCGTTCTCGTTCCGGGGCAACAACGTCGTGCGCGAGGCCATGCACACAGCGTTTCTGTACCACGCCATTCAGGCCGGGCTAGACATGGGCATTGTCAATGCCGGGCAGCTTGGCGTCTACGCCGAAATCCCGCCGGACCTGCTGGAACTGGTGGAAGATACGCTGTTTAACAAGCGTGCCGATGCCACCGACCGTCTGCTGGCCTATGCCGACACAGTCAAAGGCGCGGTCGTCAGCGAGAAGACGGCGGAAGCCTGGCGCTCGGAGAGCGTCGAGGAGCGGCTGTCTCATGCGCTGATTAAAGGCATCACGGACTTTATTGAAGCGGACACTGAGGAAGCCCGGCAAAAGTACCCGAAGCCGCTGGAAGTCATCGAAGGGCCGCTGATGACCGGCATGAACGTCGTCGGTGACCTCTTCGGTGCGGGCAAGATGTTTCTGCCGCAAGTCGTCAAGAGTGCCCGCGTGATGAAGCGGGCCGTCGCCGTGCTGCTGCCGTACATGGAAGAAGAAAAGAAACTGTCCGGCGATACGCGGGCGCAGGGCAAAGTCCTGATGGCGACCGTCAAAGGCGACGTGCATGACATCGGCAAGAACATTGTCGGCGTCGTGCTGGGCTGTAACAACTATGAGATCATTGACATGGGTGTCATGGTCTCCGCCGAGAAGATACTGACAAAGGCCCGCGAGGAAAACGTAGACGTGATCGGCCTCAGCGGCCTCATCACGCCGTCGCTCGATGAGATGACTCATGTGGCCCGCGAAATGGAGCGGCAGGGCTTCACCGTGCCGCTCTTGATTGGCGGCGCGACCACCAGCCGGGTTCATACGGCAGTGAAAATTGCGCCGTTCTACAAGCATCCTGTCATCCATGTCTTAGACGCCTCACGGGCCGTCGGCGTCGTTTCTAACCTCATTTCAGACGACCTGAAAGCCGCCTATGTCGACACGATCACGCAGGAGCAGCAGGCCGCGCGGGATCAGCACGCGGGAAAGCGCAGCGATAAGAAGACGCTCACGCTTGCTGCCGCTCGTGCGAACAAAACGCCGATTGTCTGGCGGGCTGAGGACATCGCGAAGCCGAGCTTCACTGGCCCACGCGCCGTCACGAACCTGCCGCTGTCTGAATTAGTGCCGTTCATTGACTGGTCTCCGTTCTTCCGGGCTTGGGAGCTGCATGGCCGCTACCCGGAAATCTTTGACGATGCCGTGGTCGGCGAAAGCGCCTGCAAGCTTTATGAAGAAGCGCAGGCGCTGCTGTCCCAGCTTGTCACCGACAAGTCAATCCGGGCCAGCGGCGTTTATGGCTTCTTCCCAGCCAACTCCATCGGTGACGACATTGAACTCTACACCGACGACACGCGGACGGAAGTTCTCAGCGTCATCCACACGCTCCGCCAGCAGGGTGAGAAGTCGGGCGACCATGCCAATAAAGCGCTGTCCGACTACATTGCGCCCAAAGAAACCGGGCTGGCTGACTATTTAGGCGGCTTTGCGGTCACGGCGGGCCTTGGTGTCGAAGAGCTGTCACTGAAGTTCAAGGAAGACTTAGACGACTACAATGCCATCATGGTCAGCGCGTTGGCTGATAGATTAGCCGAAGCCTTCGCCGAATACCTGCACAGACGCGCCCGCGAAGACAGCGGCTATGGCTGCGGCGAAAACCTGACCTCGGAGGACCTGATTAAAGAGCGCTACCGGGGCATCCGCCCCGCGCCCGGCTATCCCGCCTGCCCGGACCACACGGAGAAGCGGACGCTCTTTGACCTGCTCGGCGCGGAGAAAGCCGCCGGCATCCATCTGACCGAGAGCATGGCAATGACCCCGGCGGCGTCCGTCTCCGGCTTCTACTTCTCGCACCCGGAGGCCAAGTATTTCTCGCTCGGCAAGATCGAGCGTGACCAAGTCGAAGACTACGCCCGCCGCAAGGAAATGGAATTGTCTGAAGCCGAGCGCTGGCTCGCCCCCGTCCTGAACTACGACCCAGAGTAGGATAGGGGAAGGCAGAGGAGAAGGGCGAACACCATCAAGAAGGGCGAACACCATTAAGAAGGGCGAACACAAGGTTCGCGCCCTACATCCCGTCCCGCATTCTGACCCGGTAGGGGCGAACCTCGTGTTCGCCCTCCTTACTCGCCATTTCATGCGAAAGGTTTATCATGCTCACCGTTGCCGATCTTTCCGCCGAGGCCGTCAGCAAAATCCGCGCTTATCAATGGGATGGCATCATTGAAAAGCACGAAGGACCAGAAGATTGGAACTCTACTTTGACTACCTACAATCCTGAGTTTTTGTCAGCCGCCGGATCTCCTATTCTGCTGCCGGTAGGGCGAGAACGCAACCCAAACATCACGATTTTGCGAAGCATTGTCAGCCGTGCCGGCGACAGCCTGACGGTGTTTCTGAAAGACACGACACATTACCCTGCCCCGGAAGACGAAATGTTCTGCGCCGGGCGCATGGCGGTTTGTGACCGGGTGTCGGGCGAAGAGTTCTTTCTTGCCATCGTGTTCCATGAGTGGTTCGTGATTGACAACGGTAGAATGCAAGGGACGACGGCGTAGGAACCCGGCACTGAAGTGCCGGGCTACTATTGAATGAAAGTCGCTCCGCGACTAAATGCCGGTGACTGCAACCGAATCTTAGCCCCGCGAAACAGTGGGTTTGCGGCGTTCGCGCCCCATTGCCGTGCCATTTACGGCATGGTACAAATTATGACAAAACGAACTTCGCAGCTCACGCTTGTTTGGCGTACCCGGTCAGGCGGAGGCGGTCGAACAGAGCAAATATATTTGGACTTCGTGATTGATGGGCAGTCGTTGGGCAAAATCCTAAAATGTGGGGACATGATTGGCTGTCTGGGCCGGGGCTGGTCGGAATATGAAGCCGATAGTGCAAACGTACTACTGCTAAAAAGAGCCTCGCTTTTAGAAACAGGCCGTGCCATGATTTACGTCTGCCCGGAGTGCGGCGACATCGGCTGCGGAGCAATTACAGCCCAGGTTGAAGAAGCGGATGGACTAATTGTGTGGCGCGGGTTCGGCTACGAGAACGATTATGATCCCACGACCTCGGACTTGAAGAAGTACGCGGAAGTCGGTCCATTTTGGTTTGAGGAAGCCGAGTATCGGCACATACTGACACAAAGGCTCAATGCTAGCTTTTGTTGACGCGCCCATTGACAAACAGAGGGGCTTGTGACATAATTCACAAGTAATGTCGGCAGGGGAACTTGCCTCGCCTGTCCTTTGTTTTTACACTGTCTCTGCATTCTGAGAAGGGGAACGACATGCTTCCTATCGCGCCGTCGCCCACACCGCATATTTCCGATTACCTGCCGCTGATTGTTCTCTTGTTTGTAGCCATTGCCCTCGCGGGCGCTTTGGTCGGCTTGTCCTGGATACTCGGACCCAAGAAGCCATCGGCGGCGAAGCTGGCACCGTATGAGTGCGGGGTTACGCCGGTCGGCTCGGCGCGGGAGCGATTCCCGGTTAAGTTTTACCTGATTGCGATGCTCTTTATCGTGTTCGATATTGAGACGGTCTTTCTCTACCCTTGGGCAGTGACATTTACGAAATGGGGCTACCACTCGCTGCTGCAACGCTTCAGCTTGTATGAGATGGTCAGCTTTATTGTGATCCTGTTTGTTGGGTATATTTATGTTTGGAAAAAAGGTGCGTTTGAATGGGAGTAGAGCAAAATCTTGGCGTTCTGACCGTGCCGCTGAATAAAGTGGTCAACTGGGCGCGTCGTAACTCGGTCTGGCCGGCGACCTTCGGCCTCGCCTGCTGCGCCATTGAAATGATGGGCAGCACGAACTCGCGTTATGACCTAGCCCGGTTTGGCTCGGAAGCGTTCCGCGCCTCCCCGCGTCAGGCCGATTTGATGATTGTGGCGGGCCGCGTCTCAAAGAAAATGGCACCGGTGCTGCGGCAGATTTACGATCAGATGCCGGAGCCGAAGTGGGTTATTTCGATGGGCGACTGTGCCTCCTGCGGCGGCGTCTTCAACAACTATGCCATTTTGCAGGGTGTGGACCAGATTGTGCCGGTCGACATTTATGTGCCGGGCTGCCCGCCGAACCCGGACGCATTGATCTATGCGATCAATCAGCTTCAGAAAAAGATTGACCGCGAGCACTTCAGTGACCGCCGTTAGAGGTGCTTTGGCTAGGAACTAGGTTTCATTATGGATTATGATGTCCGTTTAGGATTGACCCCGACCGACCTACAGCTTCGCGAGATACAAACGAAGCGGCCTGACGAATGGGTGGACCTGAACCCCGATGACTGCGTTGAGTTGCGGCTCATTCAGGAGCAGTTTCCCGGATCGGTGGTGCAGACACGTTTATTTCGCGGTGAGAAGACGATTGTCATTCACAGGGACAATGTCGTCGGCATCTGTAAGATGCTGCGGGATGCCAAAGAAACAAACTACAATTACCTGTCGGACATCACCTGCTTTGATCGACTGGACATCATGGATGAAGATGACGAAGCCGAAATGCGCTTTGAGGTCATCTACAATTTGTATTCTATGGGCACATTTGGGCGTCTGCGCCTGAAAGCCCAGGTCAGCGAAGATGACGCGGCGATTGACACCGTCGAAGGGGTCTGGCCGAACGCGAACTGGAACGAGCGCGAAGTGTACGATATGTTCGGCATTGCGTTCAACAACCATTCCGACCTGCGCCGAATACTCATGCCCGACGATTGGGTGGGGCATCCCCTGCGAAAAGACTTCCCGCTTGGCGGCGAGGAAATTGAGTTTACACATAATGTCCGGGGCCAGTAGAAAGAATAAGACCTATGGCACTGATTGAGCGCGATTTATTACAGAAGCCGGAAATGGACAAGCCGGTCATCCAGCGCATGGGTGCGGGGATCGACGCCGAGCGGGTTCAGACCGACGACGGCGATTTGATGATCGTCAACATGGGGCCGCAGCACCCGTCCACGCACGGCGTCCTGCGCCTCGTCGTCGAGCTGAACGGCGAGAACGTCATGAAGGCGACGCCGCACATCGGCTACCTCCACACAGGTCTCGAAAAGACCATGGAGAACATGACCTATTACAAGGCGCTAACTATCACGGACCGGGAAGACTATCTTTCCAATTTGATGAATAATCTGGCCTACTCGATGGCGGTCGAGAAGCTGATTGACTGCGAGATCCCGCCCCGCGCCCAGCGTTTGCGGCTCATCCTGAACGAGCTGGAGCGGATTGCGTCACACCTGCTGTGGCTCGGAACGCACGCTTTAGACATCGGCGCGATGACCCTGTTTTTCTACACCTGGCGCGAGCGCGACCAGATCCTGGACATGAAGGAAATGATGTCCGGCGTCCGCATGATGACTTCGTGGATCTGCCCCGGCGGCCTGCGCGGCGATATGCCGGAAGGCTGGTTCCACAAGGTCAACCGCTTTGTCGCCGACTTCCCGCGCCGCTTGGACGAGTACAACCGGCTGATCGCAAAGAACCCGATCTTCATTGAGCGCCTGAGCGGCGTCGGTGTCATCTCCGCCGAGGACGCGGTCGCATGGGGCCTGAGTGGCCCATCCCTGCGCGGCTCCGGCGTTGCCTGGGACATCCGCAAGGCGAATCCTTACACCGGCTATGAGCAGTTTGAGTTTGATGTCCCGACCGGCACGAAAGGCGACGTGTACGATCGCTTCCTCTGCCGCATGGAAGAAATGAAGCAGTCCCAGCGCATCTTGGTCCAGGCGCTGAAAGACGTTCCCGGCGGTCCCGTGATGACTTCGGACCGCAAGATTGCCCCGCCGCCCCGTGCCGAGCTGGATACGTCCATGGAGTCTTTGATCCATCACTTCAAGCTGTTTACCGAAGGCTACCATCCGCCGGTCGGCGAGTCCTATGCCTGCGTCGAGAGCGCGCGCGGCGAGAAAGGCTACTACATCTACAGCGACGGCTCGAACAAACCCGCCCGCGTCAAAATCAAAGGCCCGTCGTTCAACAACTTGCAGGCTCTGCCGAAGATGGCCGAGGGCCGCATGATTGCTGATGTGGTCGCCATCATCGGCTCGATTGACATTGTTCTGGGAGACATTGACCGCTAACCATGTTTACCGAAGAAGCAAAACTCAAGCTAAACGCCATTCTGAAGAAGTACCCGACCAAGAAGGCCGCTCTGCTTCCTGCGCTCTGGCTGGCGCAGGAAGAAAACGAAGGCTGGGTCCCGCGCGAAGCCATGCGCGAGATTGCCGACATTCTGGAACTCGCGCCCGCCGAAGTGGAAGGCGTCGCCACCTTCTACACGATGTACAACAAGGCGCCGGTCGGCAAGTACCATTTAGAAGTCTGCCACAACATCGTCTGCATGGCTGTCGGGGCTGACGCCTTGATCGACCACATCGGCGAAAAGCTCGGCATTGACAAAGGCGCGACCACTGCCGACCGCAAGTTCACGCTCAACGGCGCAGAGTGTCTCGGTGCCTGTGCCAATGCCCCCTGCATGATGGTCGGCGCAACATACTACGAGGATTTAGACTTTGAGAAGACCGACAAAATTCTAGAGGAGCTGGCTGCAAAAGTCGCTTAATCAAAAACCCAATAAAATACAAGCTGTTTTTATATCAGGAAACACCAAGTAGGAGTTTCCGTACCAATGACAGAAGAACAACTTGTAGGCGTTTGGATCGTTGACCCGGTCAAGGGGACGCGCCTTGCTTCAATACGCTACCACTTTACGGAACATGGTTCGGATGTGGGCGCAGGGAGTATAGATCAGTATCTGCGCCAGGCAGTGGATTTCGCAAGAAACAGGACAGGGCGAAGTCGCTCTGTTATCGGACCAACTCCGGGAGTCAGACGATGGGAAAAAGCAGACCGTTATATCATTCGATACGTTGATATGACTCCTGCTGGGGAAATTGTTTCTTTCGGTCGTGTTTAGTCAAAGCAATGACAACCTATAACATCAACCTTCTGTCAGAGCAGGTCATGTCGCTTGCCGAAGAACTCAATAAGCCGTTTCCTTACGGAGATTGCCGAAAGACGCTTCAGGAAGCAGTGGAAGAAACACCAAAAACGGCAAAGCGGTTCCACGACTTTGTTCCTGACCTCAGCACCTACTTTTCTTATGTCTACTCCCATGCTTCTGGGGTTGAATACATACGGGAGTGGCAGGGCAGTCGCCTGGCGGAAGCGCATTTGCTCTTGAAGAAGTCTTTCTTCGAGGCTTACGCTGCCTACAAGCCTTTGGAGTGGAGAGTCAACCAAATCAGCACACCGGAACTCTATCGGGAGATTGCAGCGAGCGACCAGCTCAGAAAACTACTTTTAGAACTGCTGTCTCAGCTTACCGCCGAAAGGCTTGAAGCAAACTTAGCACGCCAGGAACGTCTTCTTTCTGCTGTGTAAAGCCAGCTTTTGCGATGAATTTAGAAAGCCAACAAACTCAAATGGCAACCGAACAAGTTAAGTTTCTGACCAAGTACCGCGATGTGCCGGGCTATGACACGATGGACGTCTACCTCGCGCATGAAGGCTACAACGCCGCGCGAAAGGCGCTGACGATGGAGCAGGACGCGATTATCAATGAGATCAAGCTCTCCGGCTTGCGCGGGCGGGGGGGCGCGGGCTTCCCGACATTTATTAAGTGGAACGGCATTCCGAAAAATTGGGATGCGCCGCATTACTTGGTCATCAACGCGGACGAAGGCGAGCCGGGGACGGCAAAAGACCGTGACCTGATGGACCACATGCCGCACATGCTGGTTGAAGGCTGCATTATCGCGGCGTATGCCATTCGGTCGAACGTCTGCTACATCTATGTGCGCGGCGAGTATATGCACCCGGCGCGTCAGGTGGAGAAAGCCATCGAAGAAGCCTACGCGAAAGGATTTTTGGGCAAGAACATCTTCGGCAGCGGCTTTGATTTGGACATCCATGTCCACATGGGGGCGGGTTCCTACGAGTGCGGCGAAGAGACGGCTTTGATGTCGTCGCTGATGGGCGAGCGCGGAATGCCCCGGCACAAGCCGCCGGCCGCGCCGCTGCCGGTTGTTTCAGGTGTCTGGAAGTCGCCGACGATTGTAAACAATGTCGAGACGATCGCAACCGCTGTGCCGATTATCAATGTCGGCGGGGCGGAGTATGGCAAGTACGGGACTGGGACGCCGGGGCAGGGGCCGGCGTCGCGCGGCACGAAGCTGGTCACAGTCAGCGGTCACGTCAACAAGCCCGGCAATATTGAGATCGTCTTGGGGACTCCGATCCGCGAGATTATCTACGACATCTGCGGCGGCATGAAGGACGACATCCCGTTCAAGTTTATGATCCCCGGCGGCTCGTCGGTTCCGCTGCTGGTGGAAGATGCTTTGGACACGCCGTATGACTACGAGTCACTGGGCAAAGTCGGCTCGGCGCTCGGCTCCGGGGCCTTGATGGTCTACAACCAGACTGTCAATGTTCCTGCGATGATGACTCGTTTGATGCACTTCTATGCCCATGAGTCCTGCGGCAAGTGTACGCCCTGCCGCGAGGGAACATCCTGGCTGGTTAAGATCCATGACCGGATTATGGCAGGCGGCGGGCGCTACGAAGATATTGACATCCTCAGCGACATCTGCAACAATATTGCGGGGCGCTCATTCTGCCCGCTTGGTGACGCTGCCGTGTGGCCGCTCGTCGGCATGGCAGGCGGGTCTGGGGCGCTGAAGTATTTCCGGCATGAGTACGAAGAGTTGGTGCGGAACGGCGCCGGCGGCAAGAAGCGGGCCTTTGCACCCTTGCAGATGGCGGCAGTTTAGCGGCAGTCGAGGAGATTGACCATGGTCAGCGGCGAGCACAAAGCGTTCTATGACGCCAACGGGTATGTGGTTGTGAAAGGCTTGTTTTCGCAGGAAGAAGCCGCTTTCTACCGGGAGCATTTCATGGCGCTCCGGGCGCAAGGCGCAAAGCCTGGCGATATGGCCTCGCAGACACAGAAAGCCGATGACCCGCTTCAGTCCTTTCCGCGCATGATCCACATGCACCGGTGGGATGATGAGACCCGCCGTTGGCTGCTGGACAGTCGCCTCAATGATTGCCTCTCGTCGTTTCTGGAAACCGCGCCGGTGGCCGTGCAGACCATGCTGTACTTCAAGCCGGCAGGGGCGCGGGGTCAGGCGCTGCACCAGGATAACTTCTATCTGCGGGCGAAGCCAGGGACCTGTATGGCAGCCTGGATGGCACTGGAAGCAATTGATGAGGAGAACGGGTGTATGCAGGTTGTTCCCGGCAGCCACCGCTGGCCGATGCTCTGCACAACCGAAGCAGATACGAGTGCAAGCTTCACGGATGTCACTGTACCGATCCCAGATGGCGTTGAGGCGGTTCCGGTTGTGATGGAAGCTGGCGACGTTTTGTTTTTCAACGGCTCGCTGGTTCACGGCAGCTTTCCCAATGTCAGCAAGAGCCGGTTCCGCCGGGCGTTGATCGGGCACTATGTGGAAGACCGCGCCGAGCAAATGGGAGAGTTTTACCAGCCGGTTCTTCGCATGGACGGAACGGAATTTGAGATCGCTCCTGCGCCCGGCAGCAGTCCCTGCGGCATCTGGGTAGACCGCGACGGCAAGCCGGAGATAGAATTGTCGGATCGGAAACTAGTTGCGGCTGGGCATGAGTAAGGCTAAATAGCCTTAAACTGAAGAGTTAGACTAAGAGAAAATACGCATGGCGGAAACGACAATTAAAACAACTCAGGGGACGACGGCGGAGAAGCCGCCGGTGGATATGGTCAATCTCGTCATTGACAACAAAGCTGTCTCGGTTCCCAAAGGCACACTGGTCATCACGGCGGCCTTTCAGGCCGGGGCGGACATCCCGTACTTCTGCCACCATCCGCGCCTCAAACCGGCCGGTGCGTGCCGGATGTGCCTGGTCAAAATCGAGAAGATGAACAAAATCCAGACCGCCTGCACCGTCCCCGTGGCGGAAGGAATGGTCGTGGACACGATCTCACCGGAAGTTAAGCAGGCGCAGAATGGCATTTTGGAGTTCCTGCTGATCAACCATCCGCTCGATTGCCCAGTCTGCGACCGGGGCGGCGAATGCCCGCTGCAAAACATGGTTTACCAGTACGGGCCGGGCGTGACGCGCTTTATCGACGAAAAGCGGCATTTTCCGAAGGCTGTGCCGATCTCGGATTATGTGGTATTAGACCGGGAGCGCTGCATTCAGTGTGCCCGCTGTACGCGCTTCACCGAAGAAATCTCCGGCGACGGCGAGCTGGCGATTGAGAATCGGGGCAACTCGTCCGTGATCTCGCCGTTCTCACCGGAAGGCTTCAAGTCCAAGTTCAGCGGCAACACGATTGAGCTTTGTCCGGTCGGCGCTCTGACATCACGTACCTACCGCTTCGCGGCTCGGCCCTGGGAGTTTCAGTCGCAGGACAGCATCTGCTCGATGTGCGCGGTTGGATGCAACGTTGCGGTGCAGACACGCAACGGGGAGCTGATGCGGGTCAATGCTCGGCTGAACGAGGATGTGAATGAGGAATGGACCTGCGATAAAGGCAAGTTCGAGCAGTACTGGGTCAACAGCAGCGACCGCATTAAAGAGCCGCAGCAGCGGTATGCGTCGCAGCTTCGGAAAGTGACTTGGGACGATGCGCTTGGGGCGGCGGCGAAGGCCCTGAAAGACGCGGCGGCGGCTGACCCGAACTCGGTGGCGGGTATTGGCTCCACGCGAGCATCGAATGAAGACCTGTATTTGTTCCAGCGGTTGTTCCGTACAGCGCTGGGGACGAACAACTTAGACCACCGGGCGTTCCCATTCCCGATCCTGCCGATGCAGACCACGATTGCGGAAGTCGGGGAAGCCAAGAAGATTGTTGCTGTCGGTACACAAGTTGATGACGACCTTCCAGTCTTGTGGCTCCGTATCTACAAGGCTATCTCTAAAGGCGGCGCGGAGTATATCAAAAACGACAACGCACGGTCGCCGGAAGTCGCGAAAGCCATTGCCGCCGGACCGGAGACGGTCGTGCTGGCCTGGTACGCACTGCCGGCTGCCGAGATCGAGTTCCTGAAAGCGTCGTGTGCGGCGTCGGGCGCGAAGCTGAATGTGCTTCTGCCGGACAACAATAGCTGGGGTGCGATTCAGATGGGTGTCCTGCCGGATCGCCTGCCGGCGATGAAAGCGGTCGGCAACGGCGCGACCCCGAAGCTGGAAGCGCTCTGGGGTGGACCACTGCCCGCCGCGCCGGGTCTCGACACACGCGGCATCTTGGAAGGCTGCGTCGCCGGAACGATCAAAACGCTGTACGTAATGGGTTCGGAAACGCTGCTGGCGTTTCCAGACCAAGAGCTGGTCCAAGCCGCGCTGGCGAAAGTGCCGTTTCTGATTGTCCAGGACTTGTTTATGACCGAGATCGGCAAGCAGGCGGATGTGTTCCTGCCGGCGTGCTCGTTTATTGAGAAAGACGGCTCATTTACAAACATCGAGGGCCGGAGCCAGAAGTTTAAGAAGGCCGTCGAGCCGCGCGGGCAGTCAAAGCCGGACTGGCAGATTGTCGCTGAGCTGATGTCCCGTCTCGGCAAGCCGGTTCCCTATTTCTCGCCGCGTGATGTGGCCCGCGAAATCGCAAAGGCAACTGCATAAATGACATTAGCTTTGTTCGCGCACCTCTTTTTCTACACGCCGAATATCCCTACCCAGTACGCCTGGGTGGAGGCTGTTCGCGTCGTCGCCCGCGTTTTGATGGGCGTTTTCGGCATTCTGCTGGCCGTGCCGCCGCTGGTCTGGTGGGAGCGGCGTCTGCTCGGCTGGATGCAGCAGCGTCAGGGTCCAAACCGTGTCGGCCCATTCGGCCTTTTGCAGACAATCGCCGACGGCTTGAAGCTTTTGTTCAAAGAGGACATGAACCCGACCAACGTGGACAAGACGCTGTTCGTCATTGCACCAATGATTTTTTTGATCCCGGCGCTGATTACAGCAGGGGTCATCCCCTGGGGGCCGAGCCGGACCTGGGGGGCGGTTGCACCAAACGTCTCTATCGGCATCCTGTACATCCTTGCCTGCTCGTCGCTGGGCGTTTATGGCGTTGTGCTGGCGGGCTGGTCGTCCAACAACAAGTATTCGCTGCTTGGCGGCCTGCGTTCCTCGGCGCAGATGATCTCTTATGAGATCGGCATGGGCCTGGCGATTATCTCAGTCGTCCTGATGACCGGCAGCTTGACCATGCACACTATTGTCGAGCAGCAGGGATATTACCAAATCTCGCCGACTTTGACACACTACGGGATTGCGCTCCCGGAGTGGAATGTCTTGAAATTCTTCCCGCTCGGCTTTGTCGCTACGCTAATTTACGTTGTTTCAATGCTGGCGGAAACAAACCGGGCACCGTTTGACCTGCCGGAAGCCGAAACGGAGCTTGTCGCCGGGTATCATACCGAATACACGTCCATGAAGTTCGCGACGTTCTTCCTGGGCGAGTACGCGAACATGATTGTGGTCAGCGCGATTGCCGCAACTTTGTTCTTCGGCGGCTACAAAGCGCCGATCCCATGGCTGAATCAACTGCCGCAGGGCATCGTCAACTTGTACAACTACAATTTGGTCGGGGGACGCGACATTACCCATTGGGGCATTCCGGTACTGACCGACATTGTGAATTCCCTGCTTCCTGTCGTTTGGTTCACGGTCAAGATTCTAGCGGGTTTGTACTTCTTTATCTGGATACGCGCTACACTGCCGCGTCTGCGCTACGATATGCTGATGAAGTTCGGCTGGCAGGGCATCCTGCCGATTGCATTAGTCAACATTCTGCTGCTGGCGGTCGCGCTGGCCGTCAGCTACTGGGTTGCGCTGATTGCCTGGGTCGTCGTCAGCGGCATCATCTTGTTCCTGTTCGCGGGTTCCAAGCCGTCTAAGCTGTTCACGACGAACTCCCGACGCGCCGAAACCATCCGCCTGTCGTCTGGAGCCGAGCCGTACCGCGTGGTGGCGGAGAACCCCGGCTATGGCGCACAAACCCTGCCGCCCGACGCGAAAATCGGTGGCTTTCCTGACGCCAGAAGCGAGCGCGAAGCGGATGTTATTGACGCTGCACTCACCAAGTAGGTATGATTAGCGCGGAGCGGAAGAAGAATGGGAACGAATTCCTATGCTTCTGAGGACTACGTTAGAAAGACTGAATTCCATGAGTTTAATGGACGACATAAAAGCCCTTGCCAGCGAGGTGAAAGCCCCGCTGACCGGCATGGGGATCACGCGCGGCTACTCCAAGCAGGAGCGGGTCACGATCCAGTACCCGGAAGTGCGGCGTCCGATGCCGCGCCGTTCGCGCTGGCGGCATGTGCTGAACCGCTACGAAAACGGCATGGAAAAATGCATCGGCTGCTCGCTCTGTGCGGGCGCCTGCCCCGCCAATGCTATTCTCGTTGTCGCGGCGGAGAACACGGAAGAAAACCGGGTTTCGCCGGGCGAGCGGTTTGCCGCCCAATATGAGATCAATATGCTGCGGTGCATCTTCTGCGGCTACTGCGAGGAAGCCTGCCCGACACAGGCGATCCAGCTTAAAGACATCTGCGAGCTGGCGGAAGATAATCGCAAAGACACGATCTACACAAAAGGCATGATGCTGGTGCCTGACCCGACGGCGGTTTAGTCGCTAACCTGACCTGGCACTGGAAGTGCCAAGCTACTCTTGAATGAAAGTCGCTCCGCGACTGCGGACAAGATTACGATTACCATTCTTTAGTGTCGGAGACACTTTCACTCAACAATAGCCTGGCACTTCCAGTGCCGGGTTCTTGCCGAGGCTCTATCTATGACAGCTCAACTTGTCCTCTTTGGCATCCTTGCCGCCATCGCCATCGTCTGCGGCATCTGCATGATTCTGGCCGATAACCCGGTCCGAAGCGCCCTGTTTTTGGTGCTGGTCCTGTTTTCAGTCGCCCTACTGTTTTTGTCACTCCACGCGGTTTTTATTGCGGCTGTGCAGATTATCGTCTATGCCGGGGCCATTATGGTCTTGTTTATATTCGTCATCATGCTCTTGAACCTTGGTACGCCGGAACGAGTCGTAGACCGCTTGAAGCCGCAGCAGCCGATCTCCGTGCTGGCAGCGATTGGTGTTATTTTGGTTCTGGCATTTGTGATTGCCTCGGTTCCCGTCAAGCCGCAGATGCTGCCGGAGGCGGTTGTCGGACCTAGCGAGATCGGCCTCAAGCTCTTTACCGCCGACTGGCTATTCCCTTTTGAGATTGTCTCGATCCTGCTGCTGGTCGCCGCTGTCGGTGCCGTCATGCTGGCGAAGAAAAGGATTTAGTTCCCTGCTATGATTGAATCCATCCCGCTCGATTACTACCTAATTTTGAGTGCTTTGCTGTTCACTATCGGCGTCGTTGGCGTTTTAGTCAAGCGCAATCCGATTGTGATTTTTATGTGCGTCGAGCTGATGCTGAACGCCGTAAATCTGACATTTGTAGCGTTTTCGCGTTACAAGAGCGACCTCGGCGGGCAAATGATGGTGATTTTCGTGATGGCGGTCGCTGCGGCGGAAGTCGCGGTCGGCCTGGGCATCCTGGTCTCGATTTTTCGCAATCGAACGTCTATCAGTGTGGACGAAATTGATTTGATGAAGGGCTAGACCCCCTAGCCCCCAATCCTGGGGGAACAAGATTAGGCCCCTCCATCTCCTCACTTTCTGGCTCCCCCAGAATTGGGGGCTGGGGGGCGATCTGGAGTTTTCATGCCGCATTCTGATTCTTCTTTACTTTACGCTTGGCTTATCCCATTATTTCCGCTGCTCGGCTTCTTAATCAATGGCGTTCTAGGGCCGCTCACGGGAAAGCCGCTGCCGAAGGTTGTGGCGGGTGCTATTGGTACGGTCGCTGTGTTCGCATCATTTGCCGTGGCCGTACTGCTGTTCCTGCACGTCACCGGAGCGCCGGACGGGCAGAAGCAGGCGACGGTGTATCTCGCACCCTGGATGAATATCCCGACCGACGCGCAGGGCATTCACTTCTTCAACGTCAACTATGAGCTGCTGATTGATCCCCTGTCGGTGCTGATGATGCTGATTATCACGGGTGTAGGTGGATTGATCCACCTCTACTCGACGTCGTACATGGCGGAAGACAAAGGGTATCAGCGGTTCTTTACCTACCTGAACCTGTTCGTGTTCTTCATGCTGCTGCTGGTGATGAGCAACAACATTCTCGGCCTGTTCATCGGCTGGGAGGGTGTCGGCCTTTGTTCCTACCTCTTGATCGGTTTCTTTTACGAGAAGAAGTCGGCGGGGGACGCGGCGAAGAAAGCGTTCATCGTTAACAGGATTGGCGATGTCGGTGTCTTGATCGGCATGTTCTTTGTGTTCCACTACTTTGGGACACTGGACTTTGTGACCGGGCAGAGCGCCGTGATGGGCATCACGCAGGCCGCGCCGATGCTGGCGCAGGCGGCCTCTGGCGCAGTCATCGCGACACTTTTGCTGATGTTCTTTTTGGGCTGCACGGGCAAGTCCGCGCAGATCCCGCTGTATACCTGGCTCCCAGACGCGATGGAAGGGCCGACGCCGGTGTCCGCGCTGATTCATGCCGCGACGATGGTGACTGCCGGCATCTACCTGGTCTCCCGCACCCATGCACTGTTTGAGCTGTCCGACATCGCGATGGTCACGATGGCCGTCATCGGCATCTCGACCGCGTTCTTTGCCGCGACCATCGGCCTGATGCAGAACGACATCAAGCGGGTGCTGGCATACTCGACCGTTTCTCAGCTTGGCTATATGTTCGCCGCCTGCGGCTCCGGCGTCTTCGCAGCGGGTATGTTCCATGTGATGACCCATGCGTTCTTCAAAGCGTGTTTGTTCTTAGGCTCCGGCTCCGTCATCCACGCGGTCGAACACGCAATGCACGCTCAGCATGAGAAAGAGGGCCACACGAACGCCGCTCATGCTGAGCATGGCGACAGCGCTGACGAGAAAACCGGCGGTACGGTAGGGCCAGACCCGACCGACCCACAGGATATGCGGAACATGGGTGGACTGTTCCCTCATATCCGTGTCACCGCAGTTTCAATGCTGGCCGCAACACTCGCAATCTCCGGCATTATCCCGTTCGCAGGCTATTGGAGCAAGGACAAAATTCTGTGGTTCACCTGGCAGACACTGCCAACCGGAAACTGGCTGTTCTGGGGCGTTGGGGTCTTTACTGCACTCTTGACGGCATTCTATATGTTCCGCATGATTATGAAGACGTTCTTCGGCAAGCCGCGCACCGAAGCCGCTGCTCATGCCCATGAGTCAAGCCTAGCGATGACTCTTCCCATTGGTATTCTCGCTGTGCTGTCTACGATAACCGGCTGGGCCGTGCTGAAGTTTGACACATTTGCTAACTTCCTTGCACCATCCGTTTCAACGCCGGGCTACCTAAACCCAGTTCACGATGAGCACATGGAGACGACACTGGGCGTGGGCACACTGATTGCCATTGTCCTTGTCATCGGCTACTGCATCATGCGTTACCGTGCAACAACGAACAATGAGCTGATGCGGCCCGAAGTCCGCGCGAACCATCGCTTACTCAGCGCGGGCTGGTACAACTGGGCCATTCTGAACAAATACTTCGTGGACGAGGCCTACAACTTCTGGTTTGTGAAGCTCGGCAAGAAGCTTGCAAACTGGCTGTGGCTGACCTTTGATGTACGCGGCATTGACGGCATCGTCAACGGGGTCGGGGCTGTGACTGCTTGGTCGGGGCAGCGTATCCGCAAGACGCAGAACGGTTTTGTCCGCTCGTATGCGTTTTCGATGGTCGTCGGCATTCTCGTGATCTTAGTTTATGTCGCCTCTCGCGCGGCAGGATTTGTGCATTAAATGACTGAAACAATGACAGGTTTTGGGGGGCTGCTGACGGGGCTGGTGTTCCTGCCCGCGCTGTTTGCGCTGGTGGTCGGGCTGATCCCAAAAGACAACGTGCAGGCGATCAAATCGGTCGCGCTCGGCGGAACGCTGGCTGCGCTGGCGGTCTCGCTGCTGGCTTATGCTCAGTATGCGCCGCATGGGCCGCAGTTTCAGCTTGTGGATATGGCCTCATGGATACCGTCGCTTCACATCAACTACTTCCTCGGCATGGACGGCATTTCTTTGCTGATGGTGCTGATGACGACGGTGATTTTCCCGTTTGCGGTCGGCGTGTCGTTCAAGGAGATCAACACGCGCAGCCGTGAGTTCTACGCCTGGATGCTGGTGATGGAAACTGCCGTGCTGGGCGTGTTCCTGTCCCTGAACCTGGTGCTGTATTACCTGTTCTGGGAAGGCATGCTGATCCCGATGTACTTCATCATCGGGATTTGGGGCGGACAGCGGCGGGTCTACGCAACCGTCAAGTTCTTTTTGTATACAATGGCCGGCTCGATGGTGATGCTGGTCTCGATCATGGCGCTTTATTTCTTAGGCGGCTCGACGACGTTCGATCTGCCAGCCTTGCAGCAGCACGTCAGTCCCGTCACGGGCCTATTCTCCGGAAAGCAGGTCACCGACGTTCTGCTGTTTGTCGGTTTCTTCCTTGCATTTGGGATTAAAGCGCCGGTGTTTCCGTTCCATTCCTGGGTCCCCGATGCATACTCCGAAGCGCCGACAGGCGGGACGATTGTGCTGGTCGCCCTCAAAATGGGCCTGTACGGCTTCATTCGGTTCTGCCTGCCGCTTTTTCCCTTCGCCGTCAAAGCCTGTGCGCCGGTAATTATCGTGCTGGCCGTCATCGGCGTCATCTACGCGGCTTTGGTCGCGGCAATGCAGACTGACCTCAAGCGGCTCCTCGCATATTCGTCGGTGTCGCACATCGGTGTCATTATGCTGGGCATCTTTGCGCTGACGAGCATCGGCCTGTCCGGGGCGGTCGTGCAGATGGTCAGCCATACGATCACGACCGGGGCGCTCTTCATCTTAGTGGCGGCGCTGTATTCCCGGCGTCAGTCCCATCAAATCGGTGACTTCGGTGGCCTAACCGCGGTGATGCCGATGTTCACAGTGGTCTTTCTGATTGCGACGCTGTCGTCGGTTGCGCTGCCGCTTACCAGCGGCTTTACGGGTGAGCTGCTTCTTCTCATGGGATCGTTCCAAACCCACCCGTGGGCAACCGGATTTGCGACAACTGCTGCCATCTGGTCGGTGGTGTATATGCTTTGGATGTTCCAGCGTGTCATGTACGGCAAGCTGGACAACGAAGCCAACCAAAAGCTGCCGGACATGACACGCGGCGAAAAGTGGGCGCTCTTTCCGCTTGTCGTTCTCATTTTTGTGCTGGGCGTGTATCCGACCCCGACAACGCTGGCTAAAGTCAACCCCTCAGTGGCGACCGTTATGGCTCAGACCCAGCCGGTCTATGTGGACCCCTTTGCCCCGGCGGATACCCATACGGCGTCCGCGCCCGCCGCGCCTCGTGTCGCCGCTGCCGCAGCGCAGCCGAAAGGCATTCATCCCTAATGACCCCAGCCCTGCCCGTTACCTCCGCCGATATTCTTGCCGTCTCGCCGATACTAATTGTCATTATCACGGCAATGGCCGTCCTGATGGTAGATTTGTTCCTGCCGCGTGACCGCAAAAGCTGGTGCGTTGTTGTCTCGCTGATTGGCCTTACCGTTGCTGCCGTTGCCTGCGTCTTTCTCTGGGACAAAAGCGGCGCATCGCTTACCACTGCCTTCAATGGAACCGTGGTCGCCGACGATTTCGCGCTGGCGTTTCAGGCGATCTTGGTGATTGTCGCCGCCTTGTCCGTTTTGCTGTCCGAGAAATATATTCAGCAAAAGGGCATCAACTACGGCGAATACTACGCTCTGCTTCTGTTCTCGACTTCCGGCGCGATGCTGATGGCGACCTCGCGTGAGCTGATTACCATCTTTATCGGCCTGGAAGTCTTGTCTATCGCGCTGTACATTCTGTCCGGGTTTGCCCGCACCGAAGCCCGCTCAGAAGAGTCGGCGATGAAGTACTTTCTGCTGGGATCGTTCTCGTCGGCGTTCTTTTTGTACGGCATCGCGCTGGTCTACGGCGGGACGGGAACAACCCGTTTGGACACGCTGACGACCGTGCCGCTGGCATCTTTAACGTCCTCCTATGCCGTTGCCGGCTTCGCGCTGCTTTTGATCGGACTTGCGTTCAAAGCCGCCATTGTGCCGTTCCACTCCTGGACGCCGGATGTCTACGAAGGCGCTCCCACTTCGGTGACGGCGTTTATGTCTGCCGGGGCGAAATGCGGTGCGTTTGCCGCGCTGGTTCGGGTCGCGATCGTCCTGCTGCCGCTGTCCTCTATCTTCCATGATGTTCTGTGGGTGCTGGCAATTCTCACAATGGTGATCGGCAACTTCGTCGCGATCGTTCAGACCAATATCAAGCGGATGCTGGCCTATTCATCTATTGCCCACGCCGGCTATATTCTAGTCGGCCTGCTGGCGGGAAGCTCCGCCGCCGCTTCACTTGACCCGTCCATCCGCACGGAAGCCTACGCGGGCATTCTGTTCTACATCCTCGCCTACACGTTTATGAACCTCGGCGCGTTCGGCGTCCTGATTCTCCTGGCGCGGCGCGGGGATGAGCTGAATAACATTGAGGACTTGCAGGGGCTGGCCCAGTCTCAGCCCTGGGCAGCGGCGCTGATGGCCCTGTTCATGTTCTCACTGGCAGGCGTTCCGCCGGCTGCCGGCTTCTTCGGCAAGTTCTACGTCTTCATCGCAGCGGTCCATGCCCAGCAGTACAGCCTCGCGGTCATCGGCCTGGTCGCAAGCGTCGTCGGTGCAGCGTACTACCTCAAGATCGTCTACACGATGTATTTCCAGCCCGCCCAGCGTCAGTACCCAGCAGGAATTTGGGGATTTTCGCCTGGTGCCACCGCCGCGCTGATCCTCTCGGCAATCGCGACGCTGGGATTTGGTGTCCTGCCGTCGGGCCTGTACAAAGCCTCTGTTGTCGGATCGCGCTCGCTTCAGGTACCGGCGAGTGTAACAAATGTCGCCCATGCGCCGGCACCTGTCGAGCGGGCGAGCATTCGGTAGGGGTCCCCCCAGCCCCCAATAATAGGGGAGCAATACGAAACGAACGGCCTGTGCGTCCCACTCTGGCTCCCCCATTGTTGGGGGCTGGGGAGACCCCTACGTCGGCGACTTGTGCAGATGCACCATCTTCCACACCTCGTCCAGCTTCACAAACACCCGCGTCTCGTTCATGGTCGAAAACTGCGGCGGCGCGTCCTTGTCGAGCGTCGTTTTCAGCAGTGTGTAGTTCACAATCGCGGTGTTTTCGTAGACCTGGACGCGCGGAGTCAGCATGTCCAGTCGTGACGAGGTCCCGTTGCCGCCGCCGGTAATCAGCGCGAGATGGAAGTCCAGCCCGTCAATGCGCTGCGGCGCAATGTACCACTCATACGACGACATATCCTCCGCGCTGTGCTTCCGATGCACTTTCGGGTCCGCTGAATACATCGCGTCCAGCATCTGCCGCGTGATTTCCAGTACCTCGACAGCCGCCTCATCTTCTGTTGTTGACATAATGGTTATAATACCCAGAACCCACCCCGCTCGCTTAGGCTCGCTTCCATGTTGCCTTTCCGCGCTCTCCGTGCTATACTAACCTCATTCTAACTGAATGCAATTTACAAGAAGCGAGTGACGCCTGTGCAGCAATTTGTGTCTATGAACGGTGTGCTGACACCAAAAGAAGAAGCGGTCATTCCTTTCTATGACCACGGCCTGCTTTACGGCGACGGCCTGTTTGAAGGCATCCGGGTCTACAACGGCCGCGTCTTCAAGCTCGATGAGCATGTCGCCCGGCTGTACTTCTCGGCCAAAGCACTGAACATCGTCATCCCTGCGCCGCTGGAAGTCACCCGTGAGTCTATCTTAGAAACCGTCAAGGCAAACGGCCACGCGAACGGCTATGTCCGCGTCACGGTCACGCGCGGTACAGGATTGGGCTTGGACCCGAAGCATATTAAAGGCGACGCCAATGTGTATATCTCCTGCGAGCAGCTTGCCCTGTATCCCGCCGAGATGTACGAGAATGGCCTGATCGTCGCCACGGTTTCCACGCGCCTGCCGTCACCGGATGTGATTGACCCGCGTGTCAAATGCACCGGCAAATATATCAACAACATCATGGCAAAGGCCGAAGCGAACCGTCAGGGCGCGGGCGAGGGCCTGATGCTCACCCGTGAAGGCTATGTCGGCGAAGCGACCGGCGACAATATCTTCCTCATCAAAAACGGCGCGATTTCCACGCCCCCCGCGTCCATCGGTATCTTGCAGGGCATCACCCGCGACACTGTGATTGGTCTAGCCCAGGACGCCGGTTACACCGTCACTGAGCCGATTATGACTCAGTATGATGTGTATAACAGCGACGAAATCTTCCTCACCGGCACAGCGGCGGAAGTCATCCCCGCCGTCCACTTCGACGGCCGTGACATCGGTGACGGCAAGCCTGGCCCTATCACAAAACAGCTCATTGCCGCCTTCCGCGAGCTGACCCAAACGACAGGGACACCAGCGATTTAGTTTCTGAACTTCCGGGCCGTTTTCGGGTAAAATGGTGTCACAACAATTAGCAAAAACAACTATGTCAAAGATGGCTGAGCCTATATCAGGCAGCGAAGCCTGCCCACAATGCGGCATGGCCCGGCGCGAGCTTTACTCACAGGGGCAGATGGGGTGCGCGAAGTGCTACGCGGCGTTTGCGGCGGAAGTGCAGCAGGCGCTGAAGGAGATTCACGGTGAGATCCGTCACCTCGGCAAAAACGCGGCTTGAACCAGAAGCACTGCCAAACCCCCCGGCATGGGCGGGAGAAACCGGCTGGGAGGCGGACGTTATTCTGTCTACCCGTGTCCGGCTGGCGCGGAACCTGAGTTCCGCGGCATTTCCGGGGCGGGCGAGCGACGCGGAGCTGAAGGCGGTGGCGAAGCAGGTTTTAGCGGCGTCCAAGCGGCGGGATAAAGGGCAGGTCAGTCTGCGGGCAGTGGAAGTCGGGAAGCTGACTGAGGCAGACAAAGCGGCGCTCGTGGATAGCCATCTGATTAGTGTCCCTCACGCAATGGCTGGGCCGAACCGCTGGGCCTTAGTAGACGACAAGCACACGGTCAGTGTCATGGTCAACGAGGAAGACCACCTGCGGCTGCAAGCCATTCTGCCGGGGCTGCAAATAGATGCGGCGTGGCGGATCGCCGATCAATTAGATGACCAGTTCGGTGGACATTTGGAGTATGCGTTCCATCCGCATTATGGGTATCTTACTTCGTCGCTGGGAAATTGCGGAACGGGCTTACGGGTCTCAGTCATGGCCCACCTGCCGGGGCTGGCGCTGTCGGGCAAAATCGAAGGCGCGATGGCGGCGGCGCGAACGCTGGGGGCGGCGGTGCGCGGTCCCTACGGCGAAGGCAGCGCGTCCGCAGGGGATGTGTACCAGATCTCAAACGCCGTCAGCACGGGCAAATCGGAGCGGCAGCTGCTGACGCGGCTGGCGGCGACGGCGACCCTGCTGCTGACCGATGAGCAGGCGGCAAGGGAACTGCTTTGGTGCGATCAGCGTTCAGTAATAGAGAGTAAAGTCGAGAATGCCCAGGCAAAGTTGAAGAATGCGGAGCGGCTGTCGGCGGGCGATTCGATGGCGCTTCTTTCAATTCTGCGGCTTGGCGCACAGCTTGGAATTGCTACGGGTGTGACCAACCGGATTTTCAATGAGCTGCTGTCGTCGCTTCGCATGGGCGCCCAGTTCGTCTCCGGCGAGAAGGCCCAGTATACGTTTTACGAGGAAACGCGCCGTCCGGCGCTCATACGCAATAAAATACGCAGACAGCAAGTGTAACAGAACTACGGGAGAAGCAATATGTGGCAGCGATTTACAGAACGCGCACGCAAGGTCGTGTTTTACGCACAGGAAGAAGCGGGCCGGCTGGGCGAGAATTATGTCTCGACTGAGCATTTACTGCTGGGGCTGGTGCGCGAGAACGACAGCGTCGCGGCCCGTATCTTGGATAGGATCGGCGTCAGCCTGGGACGTATTCGCTCGGAGATCGAGCGGCAGGTCGCACGCGGCGACGGACGCTTAGGGCAGGATATGCAGCTCACGCCCCGCGCGAAGCGGGTGATTGACCTGGCTTACGATGAGGCCCGGCAGCTTAACAACAACTACATTGGCACGGAGCATCTGCTGCTCGGTCTGATCCGGGAAGGCGAGGGGCTTGCAGGCCGCGTCTTATCGAAGCTTGGTGTTGACCTTGACCGGACCCGCCGCGAAGTGATGCACCTCCAAGAAGGTGGCGGCGAAGGCGGCACGGGAACCGGATCGCGGACACAGGCGGCGAAGACACGCACCCCGACTCTGGACGAGTTCGGGCGCGATCTAACCGAGCTGGCACGGAACGAGAAGCTGGACCCGGTCATCGGACGCGCCAACGAAATCGAGCGCTGCATTCAGATTATCTCACGGCGCATGAAGAACAACCCGTGTCTTTTGGGTGAGCCGGGCGTCGGCAAGACCGCCATTGCCGAGGGTCTGGCTCAGCGGATCATCATGGGCGACATCCCCGACTTCCTCAAGGACAAGCGGGTGATCCAGCTTGACCTCGCGGCGCTGGTCGCCGGCACCAAGTACCGAGGCGAGTTTGAAGAGCGTATGAAGCGGGTCATGGAGGAGATGCGAAAAGCGCAGGGCGAGATTATCCTCTTTATTGATGAGCTGCACACTCTGGTCGGCGCGGGCGCGGCGGAAGGCGCGATTGATGCATCAAACATCATGAAGCCGGCCCTGGCACGCGGCGAATTGCAGTGCATCGGTGCCACGACGCTGGACGAATACCGCAAGTATGTTGAGCGGGATGCCGCGCTTCAGCGCCGCTTCCAGGCTATCCAGGTCAGAGAGCCGTCGGTAGACGATGCGATTGAAATCCTGAAGGGACTGCGCCCGCGCTACGAGCAGCACCATAAGGTCGAGATCACGAACGAGGCGCTGGACGCCGCCGCCCGGCTGTCCGACCGCTATATCTCGGATCGGTTCCTGCCGGACAAAGCGATTGACGTCATTGACGAAGCCGCATCTCGTGTCCGCCTGCGCGGCGCAATGCCGCCCCAGGACCTGCGCGATGCGAAAATCGAGCTGAATGCGATCCAAAAAGAGCTGAACGGCCTGCCGAACAACCGGCAGTACGAGAAGGCGTATGACTTGCAGGGCCGCAAGCGTGAGCTGGAAGTAAAAGTACAGGAACTGGAAGAAGGCTGGCAGGAGACCAAAAAGGATGCCAAGCAGACGGTAGACGAAGATGAAGTCGCGAGCATCATTTTCTCCATGACCGGCATCCCTGTGGCGCGTCTGGTGGAAGCCGAGACGCAGAAGCTGTTCCGCATGGAGGAAGAGCTGCACAAGCGGATCATCGGCCAGCACGAAGCGATTGTCGCGATCTCGAAAGCCGTCCGCCGCTCCCGCTCCGGACTGCGGGATGTTCAGCGCCCTATTGGCTCGTTCATCTTCTTAGGGCCGACGGGTGTTGGCAAGACAGAATTGGCGCGGGCGTTAGCTTCGTATCTGTTTGAAAAAGAAGACAACCTGATTCGGATCGATATGTCTGAGTACATGGAAAGCTTCGCAGTCTCGCGTCTCGTTGGAGCGCCTCCCGGATATGTCGGCTATGACGAAGGCGGTCAGTTGTCGGAAGCCGTCCGGCGCAACCCGTACTCGGTCGTGCTTTTGGACGAAATCGAGAAAGCGCACCCGGAAGTTTACAACATACTGCTGCAAGTCATGGAGGATGGCCGTCTGACCGACTCGCATGGCCGCGTGATTGACTTCAAGAATGTCATCCTGATTATGACCTCGAACATCGGTGCCCGCTCCATTCAGGGCGAGCGCGAGATGGGATTCGGGCGCACGGACACCGGGCCGAAGTCAGCGGAAGAGATTTCCCGGCAGATGGACAGCATCAAGGGACGCATTACCGACGAGCTGAAGCGCGTCTTCCGGCCAGAGTTCCTGAACCGCGTGGATGAGACGATTATCTTCCATCCGCTGTCTGCCGATGAGATCAACGAAGTCGTCACGCTGATGCTCGACCGGGTTTCCAAGCAGGTTGCCCAAAAGGGCATGGACTTTGAGGTCACGGATCCCGCTAAGCGGTTCCTGGCCCGCGAAGGCTTCGACCCGCAGTACGGTGCCCGGCCGCTGCGCCGTGCCGTTCAGCGCCTGGTGGAAGACCCGCTTTCCGAGGAAATCCTGCTCGGCAAGTTCAACGCGAACGACACTGTTGTCGTGGACTATGACGAAGAGCGCGGCATCATCTTCCGCCTCGGCGCACCGCTGGGCTTGGAAGGGGAGCATAATCCGGTCGCTCCGGCGTCTGCGGAAGCCCAGGTTCCCGAAGAAGAGTTCATCGAGCCGACAATCGCTTGATTGAAAGCCGAGACAAAAAGGCCCGAAGCAGGATGCTTCGGGCCTTTTTGTGCTTCGGCATGGATTGCTGCTGCCGAGAAGGTAAGTCGGGTGTCCGCGTGGAAAGTACCCGGCACAGCTGGCAAAGAAGCGGCTTGGACAGGGAAGGAACTTCTATGGTACTTGCCGCTTGGGACAATTTATCTTTGACGGAATTGACCCGCCAGTGGTCTGGGCTGATGACACTTATTCTCGCTGCTGCGCTGGCTTTGCTGTGTACGCCCGGTCAGACACTGCCGCTGCCCGTATCGCCGCCCGATTTCGGCCCGAATGTTCTCATCTTTGATCCGTCGCAGCCAATGTCTGCTATTCAGACCCGTCTGAACAGTGTCTTCGAGGAGCAGGAGCGCAATCAGTTCGGCACGAGCCGGTATGCGGTCCTGTTCAAGCCGGGACAGTATCAACTGGACGTCAATGTTGGTTTTTATACGCAGGTACTGGGCTTGGGGCGCTCGCCGGACGATGTTGCGATCACCGGCGGCGTCCACTCGGATGCCAACTGGCTGGGAGACGGCAATGCCACCTGTAATTTCTGGCGTTCTTGTGAGAACCTCAGCGTGATCCCCAGCACTGCGTCACCCCTGCATTGGGCTGTTTCCCAGGGAACGTCCCTGCGCCGTATCCATATCCATGGAGATCTCGACCTTTGGGATCGCGGCTGGTCCAGTGGCGGCTACCTGGCCGACTCGCGAATTGACGGCCAGGTAAACTCAGGGACGCAGCAGCAGTGGTTTTCCCGTAACGACGATTGGGGCCGGTGGGTCGGCCACAACTGGAACATGACCTTTGTGGGGGTTACCCGCCCCCCTGCCGGCGACTGGCCGGCATTGCCTTATACTGTAGTCGCCCAAACACCGCAAATCCGGGAAAAGCCTTATCTTTCCGTTGATGCCGAGGGCCGCTATGCTGTCATGGTTCCTGCCTGGCAGCCCCACGGCACGACCGGGACAAGCTGGGCCGCCGGGCCGACCCCGGCAACTGCCGTGCCACTGGACCGCTTTTACCTGGCCCATCCCGGCAAAGACACCGCCGCCACCCTCAATGCCGCGCTGAACAAAGGGCGGCATCTGCTGCTGACACCGGGTATCTACCATTTAGACGCCAGCCTGCGTGTGACGCGGCCCCACACGATTATCCTGGGGCTGGGCTTTGCAACACTTGTGCAGGATCGGGGAGAACCGGCCCTTGCCGTCTCCGATGTTGACGGCGTCTCTGTGTGCGGGCTGATTGTGGACGCCGGTGTCACCCGCTCCGCTTCGCTGGTGCAGGTTGGAACACCGGGAAGTCGCCGCAGCCATGCACAGAATCCTACCTTCCTCTACGACCTGTGCTGCCGCGTGGGCGGTGCGACAGCCGGAACTGCCGCCTCCTGCCTGCAAATCGAGAGCCGGGACGTAGTGGGGGATAATATCTGGCTCTGGCGGGCAGACCACGGGGCGGGCGCGGATTGGAGCAGCAATCGCTGTGCGAATGGCCTGGTCGTGAACGGCGACGGCGTGACGATGTACGGCTTGTTCGTGGAGCATTTCCAGGAGTATCAGACGCTTTGGAACGGCGAGAAGGGCCGGGTCTTTTTCTACCAATCCGAGCTGCCCTATGATGCTCCGTCTCAAAGCGAGTGGCAGCATGAGGGGGTCAACGGGTATGCATCCTACAAAGTGGCGGCTGGGGTCATGCATCACGAAGCCTGGGGGCTGGGGATTTATGGGGTCTTCACGCGCACGGAGACGACTTGTCTTAATGCCATCGAAGCTCCCGCGCTGCCGGGGATTGCTATAAAACATATCATTGTGGTTTGGATTACAGGGCAGCCTGGAACCGAGATCTCCCATATCGTGAACGGGGAAGGACCGACGGTCGGCCAAGCCCACCGGAAGACAACGCTCGATGTGTATCCATAGATCCGCCGGTATCAAGCCCCCTCCCCCTTAACAGCAAAACGCTCCGGAGCAGGATGCTCCGGAGCGTTTATGCCGAGGGGGCTTAAGTGGCTATCATTGCCAGCTTACCGTATCCACATAGCAGGTGCCGGACCAGGCACCGCCGGTGAAGAATTGAATTCCTAACTGATACAGCGGCGTCGCGGCGTTTGTGGGAACAGCCACCGTCAGTGTGTTCCAGGCACCGGCTTTCAGGCTGGAGACAGGCAGGTAATTGCCCGTCCATTGCCAGCCGTCGCTGCTGCCCTGCTGGGCATATGGCTGAACGGCAGTGATGCCGCTGCCTACGGGGATCCAGACGTGGAGTGTCACGGTCTTGCCGGCAGGAGTCGCCGGGGCAGACACGAAGACTTGCTGCGTGTCCGCATGAGAGCCGCTAAACTGAAGCGCCAGCGAGTGTGTTCCGGCAAACGCCTGAGCGGATGACGTGGAAACACTTGAAATCATGCCGCCCGATGACGCCCATCCTTGCGTTCCACTCTCGAAGTTATACGGCGCAGTGTCCGGCACCACCGGCGCGGCGATGCTGATGGATACTGTGTTCGGGTTCCAATAAAGATTACTGCTCCAGCCCGCCGCAAAAACGCCGATTGAGACATGGTACGCGCCCGTCGCCGATGGCGCGGGCCAGTTCCAAGTGTAAGTATTGGACGCGCCTGCCCCAAAGCCCTGGTTCGAGAAATACTGCTGGCCGACTTTCGTACCGGCGCTGTTGTAGACTTCCAAATCCACAATCGCATTGGCATACGCGCCGCCGCTGTCTTTAACCGACGCTGCGATTTGCGAAGATGCGCTGGGTGCGATGGTGGTCGGGGATGCCGTGGCGGTGGCGCTCCAAACGGGGGCTGTCGGAGCAGGCGGCGGGGGTGAGGGAGGCGGCGGTGTCCCGCTGCCTGGCGTCAGGATTACTGTCTCCATCGAATAAGCCGGTACGGTCTGGGTGAAGCTGCTGCCGGCACTGCCGGACGCCGACGTAATTGCGCTGCTGTTTGGACCGTAAGAATAGACCGTGGCGGCGGCGGCTGGCGTGAACCCGGAAACGGAGATACTCGCCGCAACGGCGTTGCTCGGACTTTTGTTGATGAGCAGCAGCGCCAGACTGCCGCCGGCCTGCTTGACGGCATGGACAGCTAACAGGCTCTGCGAGGACGATGCGGAAACCATTTGGTCGCCCGGCTTGCCGAGGCGGGCCAGCATCTGAAGGCCATAATAGGGTGCGAACGGCATGTTGGCAACCGGTTCGCCGTTTGTGGCATCAGACAGGATGCCGTAGTCACCGTAGTTTGCCGAGCCATACAGGCTGCCGCTGCTGTTGCCGCCATTGCTGCTGTTGTGCAGGTCCCACCAGTCCACATTGGCGACGCCGTTCTCAAGCCAGGTCATGTCATTATCCGCCGCGAACAGGCCGTTCACGAGGCTGACCGTCTGCTTGCCGGGATTGTAGGCGACGGAGTTAGTTTCGGTGACGAAAATCTGGACGTTGGCGGCATTCGAGCCGCAGTACTGGCCGATCAGCGCTTTGACTTTGGCGACTTTGGCGGCGAGTGCGCTGGTGCTGGAAAGCAGGTTGGCATCGCTTTCAGCCCCTGGCTGCTGGGCGTACCAGTGGACAACCACAAAATCAATCTTCGTCCCGCAAGCAGCCAGGACATTCGAGTTCCAGTCTGGCGACTGCCCATCCGGCCAGTCCCCCGGTGAAGTCAGCACTGCCCCGACTTTGATGGTCGGGTCTTTGGCCTTCATCGCGGCGGCAAATGCGGCGACATTGGTTCCGTACGCTGACGGCGAATGGTCCCCATGCAAATCCGTTTCCCAGGCCGAGCCGTACTCGCCGTTGCCATAAATCTCGTTGCCGATTTCCCAGTATTTGATGCCGTAGTGCTTGGCGTTGTTTGCGTAATCCACCCAGGCCGCCGCTTCATTCGGATCGCCGCCGGCACTGCCAGAGGCGTTCGAGCCATAGTTGATTGTGATAATCGGTGCGGCCGTGGCTTGCGCGGCGACACCCGTAAAAGCGTCAAATGTGTTGTTGGGGTTCACATAGCCGCCGCCGGTCGTACTGTTTGTCTGCCAGTGGTACTGATCGGCGGTCGAGCCGCCGGGAAACCGCAGGACCGTAATGCCGGCCTGACCGAGAAGGTTTGGGACCGCCGTGTCTAAGAGATTGCCGTCCCAAACGGCGGTGTTGACGCCGACGGCGGTTTTGGGAATCGCGCCAAGCGGCGTATTCGCGCTGATAGTGACGGTGGCGCTTGTCTGCGCGAAACCGGGCGCGGCGCACAACAGGGGAGAAAGCGCAAGAGCGCCGCTCAGTCCGCGCGTTATTGTACGAAAGAAAATTTTGCTATACAGTCGGCTATAATAGGTCGAGCGAGTCTGCATCCGGGGTCTCCTTTGGTCTGGTACTGCTTGATTGCAGGAGGCTGGCATACGAACGGGGTTAATTCTTTCGTGATGCGGCAGAATGACCGCACCCAAGATTGTACCACAAATTGTAGTGCTTCTAACAAAAAAAAACCGGAGCATGATGCTCCGGTTCCTTATGTAAGAGGAAGTTGTGCTACTTCGCCCCCTTGCTTTTCAGCAGCGCCAGCGTTTCCGGCTGATGCTCGGCGAAGTAGACGGGGTGCTTGTTATGAGACTGCTTATCACCTTTATCCAGCAGCAGGGGATCATCCGCGAGAAAATCCGTGACGCGGTCAGTTAGCCCTAAAACGCAGGCCACGGAGATATTCATCTCTGCCCCTTGCTCAAGAAGATACCGGATGATGTCTACGCGGCGCATCTGGCAGGCTGCCCCCAATGCGGTTTCGTTGCCGCTGGGCATTCCAAGAAGCTGCGACTTTTCTTCCAGCATCTGCTGAACTTTCGGCAGATCGCCATGCGCCGCCTCCACAAAATCTTTAACTTGCGCCTTGGTTATGCTGTCTGCCATTGCTGCCTTACCTTCTGCGGCTTCTTTGCTGTTCAAGCGGCAACAGTTTCACGAATTTCCAGTTCTGTCACGTCCGGTGTCGGCAGACCATCTTCACGCATATCTCGCAGGTGAAAGTCTAGCGCAGAACGAAACTGCTTGATGGCTTCTTCTCATGTCTTGGCGGTCACGACAACGCTGCCGATGTCGTCCGGGGTATATGCACCCCAGTTGTTTGGGCCTTCTTCCAGTATGACGGTAAGTTTCATGGAGTACCCCGACTTTCTGACCTACTGCAACGCTTCGCTGTGGCCCTTCCTAAAGGAAGGATTAGGAGAAGATTGAAAGCCAGAGGGCGCAGCAAGCAACGCCCCAACGTCTGCATTCTGTATCCTTCCTAAAGGAAGGACCCTGCGAAGCAAGGTGGTAGGTCTCTCAGCGGACAGGGTGGGATTCGAACCCACGGGGGAGTTGCCCCCCCGACTGTTTTCAAGACAGTTCCGTTATGACCACTCCGGCACCTGTCCAAGTGCTGCTTTCTTATTATGACCGTAAGACGCCAAGCTGTCAATGTCCTTGACAGAAGGCAATGCAGTCTGCTATACTAACTCGTTCGCCGCGCAGCAAGGCGGGATGTAGCGCAGTTTGGTTAGCGCACCGAGCTGGGGGCCCGGGGGTCGCAGGTTCGAATCCTGTCATCCCGATTAACCATGACGGCAAAACAGAAAAGAGCGGCAGGGCTTAAGCTTTGCCGCTCTTTTTGGGTGTCGAATCTTAGGTGTCGAATCTTAGCGGCGTGCTGGCAGAGCGGCTTTGTCGGGGGCAGCCTTTGCGGCGGGAGCAGAAGCCGTGTGGAGGCTGGACTCGGCCCAGTTACCAGGCCATTCCAAACGCTTCGCGGCGAGCTGGGCAGTTTCCTTGCCTTCATACCGGGCGATAATCGCAAGCGCTAAGTCAATGCCTGCGGACAGGCCGGCGGACGACATGAAGATTCCGCCGCCGTTGACGACGCGCGGGCCTTTGACGACACGCACCTTGGGGAATTGCTTTGCCAATGCCTCGGTTTGCGCGGCATGGGTTGTAATCTGGTGGCCGTCTACCATGCCGGTCTTTGCCAGGATGAACGCGCCGGTGCAGACTGAGGCAATGATCTCCGCGGAGTCGCAGGAGCGCATGAGGAACTCCAGAATATGCAGCGGCAGGTTCTCCTGCCGTGCGCCGGGGCCGCCGGGGACAATAATAATATCGGCCTCAAATGCCTGCGCGAGTGACTTATCCGGCAGGACACACAGCTTATGCGAACACTGCACGGTCTTCCGCCCATCCGCAACCGTCTGGACATGGAACGCGGGCTTGTCGCTCCATTTGCCATCTATGACACGTCGGCAGGACGCCAGCGTTTCATAAGGACCGCAGAAATCCAGCTCATCCACTCCATCATACAAGAGAACATCAACAGTTTTCATTTCATCTCCTAATACGTTCTATGATTGCATTGATCTGGGTGCGAGAAGAGCGCTGTGCTTACCGCCAGAAGCGCAGCAGTGATTCAAAGACTGCCCGGCCATCGCCCGAGCCGAGAGCGGGGTCTGAGGCGCGTTCGGGGTGGGGCATGAGGCCCAGAATGTTGAAATCGGCACTGGCAATGCCGGCGATATGGTCTAAAGAACCGTTTGGATTAGCCTCATCGGTCAGCGTCCCCTCTGAGGTGCAGTACCGGAACAAGACGCGGCTTGCGCCTGAAAGTTCACGCAAGGTGTCGTCGTCGCAAACATACTTGCCTTCGCCGTGGGCAATCGGCACTTGCAGGACTTGGCCCTCAGTCAAAGCATTCGTGAACGGCGTGTCGGAATTTTCCGTCCGCAGATGAATCTGCTTACAGACAAATTTCTGATTGTCGTTCCGAAGCAAAGCGCCGGGCAGCAAATGCGACTCGCACAGGATTTGAAACCCGTTGCACATACCAATGATCAAACCGCCACGCGAGGCAAACTCCTGCGTCGCGATCATCGCCGGCGAGAAGCGGGCAATCGCGCCGCAGCGCAGGTAGTCGCCGTAGGAAAAGCCGCCGGGGACCACGACGCAGTCCACGCCTTTGAGGTCGGCGTCCTGATGCCACAGATATTCGGTCGGCTGTTCCAGCACGTCGCGGAGCGTGTGGTAAGCATCCTGGTCGCAATTCGAGCCAGGGAATTTGAGGACACCGAACTTCACGCGATTACCTCGTATTTGTAGTCTTCAATGACCGGGTTTGCCAGCAGCTTCCCGCACATCTCCCGCACTTGGGCGTCAATCTCCGGGCCGCCTTCGACTGTCATTTCGACATACTTGCCGATCCGCACGTCCTCGACATTCGCGTAGCCGAGCTGTGCGAGCGCCCCCTGCACGACTTTTCCCTGCGCGTCCAAGAGAGACGGCTTCAGCGTTACATATACTCTCACCTGCGCCATAAAATCCTTGCTCCACTTTCATTATACCACGGCTATTTGCTTGGCGGCAAAATATGTTCGACAAGCTGCTCCGCCAGTCCTGTGTAAGTCGCAGGCGTCAAATGGAGCAATCTCTGCTTGTCGGCGTCGGGCAGATCCAAGCCTTCAACAAACTCCTGAATGCCTGCCTGCGTGATGCCTGCCCCGCGTGTCAGCTCTTTCAGCCGCTCATACGCGCCCGGCATGGACACCCGGCGCATGACTGTCTGGATCGGCTCGGCCAGCACTTCCCAAGCGGGGTTCAAGTCACGCGCGATAGCAGTCATGTTCACGTCCAGCACTCCCAAGCCGCGCAGGGTCGCATTCAGCGAGAGGTAAGAATGCGCGACGGCGGTTCCGAGATTGCGAAGCGCGGACGAATCGGTGAGGTCCCGCTGCAAGCGGGACACCGGCAGCTTGCCCGCGAGATGCACTAAAAGCGCATTGCTGACACCAAGATTGGCTTCCGAGTTCTCAAAGTTGATCGGGTTGACTTTGTGCGGCATCGTGGACGACCCGACTTCCCCGGCGACAGCCCGCTGCTTGAAGTAGCCGAGCGAGATATAAGTCCAAACATCCTGGTCAAAGCCAAGCAAAATTGTGTTGAACCGGACCAGGGCATGAGCCAGCTCTGCGATATAATCGTGCGACTCAATCTGCGTCGTCAGCGGGTTCCAAGTCAGGCCCAGCCGCTCCACAAATGCCTGCGCCAGCGCTTCCCAGTCTAAATGCGGGTAGGCGATGGAGTGTGTGTGGTAGTTGCCGACTGTGCCGCTGAACTTGCCGAGATATTCTATTGCCTCGATCTGCTTGAGCTGCCGCCGCCAGCGATGCACGAAGACCGCCATCTCTTTGCCCAAAGTTGTCGGCGATGCCGGCTGTCCGTGGGTGCGGGCTAAAATCGCGACGGCGCGGGTCTCCCCCGCGATCTCGGCCACGCGGCTGACCATCTTATACGCCAGCGGCAGCCATTTTTCGGTAATGCCCGATTGCAGCATCTGGGCATAGGCGAGATTGTTGATGTCCTCCGACGTGCAGCAGAAGTGGATGAACGAAATGACATCGGCCAGCGTCGTCGGCCTAAGCTTTTCCTGCAAGTAGTATTCGACCGCCTTGACATCGTGCCGCGTCGTTTGCTCGATTTGCTGCACCAGACCGGCCTCGGACGCATTGAAGGCCGCGACCAATGAACGCAGATAGCTTGTCTCGGTGCCGGTGAACCCCCGTACTTCAGGGATTTCCAGCCGCTCCGAGAGAAACAGCAGCCATTCGATCTCTACCCGCACCCGGTACTTGATCAGTGCTGCCTCGGAAAACTCTGCCGCTAGCGCCGCCGTCTGTGCTTCATACCGCCCGTCAATCGGGGAAATCGCCGTCACGGACATACCACACTCCTCAAATGTCACTTAGTAAAGATGTCCTCGTCAGAAACCACAATCTTGTTGACGACTATCTCAAATGAAAACCGAAAAGGTCATTGCCAATGTCTTACCTGCTCAAACCGGAACCGGGCGAGATTGTTCTGCTCGATGTTCGGTTCCAGCCCTCACAAAAATCCGAGCCGTTCCACTTTGCCGTCAGCGACCAAGCCTTGTACCTGCCAGCGCGGAAGTTCGTTGTTTCAGGCGACTCTACGTTTTTCCAGCGCGTCCCAAAGTCGGACATTAAAGCCGTTAGCATTCAGAATGTGCGCCCCTACGGATCCTATGCGTTTGCCGTGCTGATGGTTCTTGCAGGCATTGCAATCGGCATTTCCTGCCTCGCATCAAGCACGGCAGTCCCGGTGCGGGCCTACGGCTGGGCACTGGCTCTTATCGTCGGCGGCTGCATCTTGCCGTTTGCAGCAAAGGGCAGGCAGCGCCTTGTGGTGGCTTACGCAGAGCGAACCTTCCGGTGGAACCCTCCCTTTGTGGTGGACAAGCCTTCCAAGCAGCAGGTGAAAGACATCCTCAGCAGTATTCTTGATGCCTGCTGCGAGACGGGCATCACGACTGTTCATCCGGCACAGCCGGAGCCGCCTCTTACGATCTGAAGTTATCGCGCCGCTGTCAGTTCAGCGAGACAAACGGCGTCAGCTTCGCCAGCTTCTTCGGGCCGATGCCCGGCACGAGCGAAAGGTCGTCAATTTTCGCGAAGCCGCCGGACTGCTGGCGATACAAAAGTATTTTTGCCGCCATGCTTGGCCCGACCCCCGGCAGGCGCTCAAGCTGTTCCAGAGTGGACGAGTTCAGTCCGATCTGCTCGCCGGAGTCCGCGCTGATTTTGCCGCTTGCGCTCTTAGCGCTGCTTTTGCCTACCTTCGGCACGGTCCCGACTAACGCTGCCAGCGCTTTTGCTGCTGGAGCCGGGCCGGCTTCCAAAGATGCCGCTGCTTTCGGTGCCGCGCTTCTCTTTGGCACGAAGACTTTTTCGCCGTCCGTGACCGGCTCGGCGAGATTGACGGCATCGGTGTCGGCTTCCGTTGTCGGGCCACCGGCAGCCAACAGCGCCTGCATGACCCGGCTGCCGCGCGGCAGCACATACAGCGAGGGGCGGCGGACCGCGCCGGCGACATCCACGAACAGCCGGGTCGGGTGCGGGGCCGCAAGCGTCGGTGCCGCCGCGCCTGCCGCCGCTGCCGGGGTCACTACGACAGGCGGGGCTGAAAACACAATCGGCGGCGGGGCGGTCTGCCGTCCGTGCAGCAGCACCCAGCCGCTGCCCACTAGGCAGACGAGGCAGATAAAAAGAAGTGCGCCGCGCACACGCGCATCCTGCATAAGATAGTTCCTCCGTGAGCGGAATGACGAGCGAGTGAGAAGACGAGGAGTTGAAAATTCCTCGCTAGGAGAGGCACTCTTCGAGTGGAAGAGAAAGAAGCCGACGTTTTACTTCTTTCGTTCGGCAGAACGCTCCTCCTAGCGAGGAGTTTTCAACTCCTCGTCTTTTCCGCTCATTGATGACTGCCGCTAAACCACCACATTGACCAGTTTTCCCGGCACGACGATGACTTTTTTGGGTGCGTTCCCGCCCAGTGCTTCCACCACTTTCGGGCTGGCAAGGGCAAGGGCCTGCAAAGCAGCCTGGTCTAAATCGGCAGGCGCGGTGATCTTGTCCCGTACTTTGCCGTTGACCTGCACCACCAGCGTGATCTCGTCGTTTTTGGCGGCTTCCGGGTCGGCCTGCGGCCACGGGTGATGGTACAGAAAGCCTGATTGGCCGAGGCCGGACGTCCACAGCTCATCGGCTAAATGGGGCGCGAACGGCGCGAGCGCCAGAACAAAATACTCAATCGCTTCGTCGAGTGCCGCTGAGTGCGTGCCGGACGGCAACGCATTTGCGACTTCGTACATCGCATTGGTCCATTCCATCAGGCCCGCAACCGCCGTGTTGAAGCGGAAGTTTTCGAGGTCATCGGAAACGCGCGTCAGCGTTTGGTGTGTCTTGCGCCGCAGGTCGCGGTCTTTGCCGGAGGCTGCGTAGGCGCTCTGCCGCCAGTCTGGGGTCCAGCCTTCGCTGAACTGGGCGACGAGGCGGTACACGCGGGCTAAAAACTTGGCCGAGCCGCGAATGCCTTCCTCGCTCCACTGGACCGTTTCGTCAAACGGGGCGACGAACATCTCGTAGACGCGCAGGCTGTCCGCACCGAACCGCTCGGCGGCTTCGTCAGGTGTGACAATGTTGCCGGCGGATTTCGACATCTTTGCCCAGCGGTAGATAATCTCCGACGAGTCGAAGCGCGACAGCTCATCAGGCTTGATGGCCTTCCAGTCGTCAATTTTCTCATCGCCGTCCTCCGCATTCTCATCCGCACCGGTTTTGCGGCCCGGCGTGTAGGCCAGCATCATGCCCTGATTGCGATAGCGTTTGTACGGCTCTTCAAAGCCGATCAGGCCGGCATCGAATAGCACTTTGGTCCAGAAGCGTGAGTACAGCAGGTGACTGACCGCGTGCTCCGCGCCGCCGACATAGGTATCTACCGGCAGCCAGTAATCGGCGGCTTCCCGCGAGAATGGGGCGTCGGCGTCGTGCGGGTCGGCAAAGCGCAGGAAGTACCAGGACGAGCAGGCAGTCCCGGCCATCGTGTCTGTTTCCCGCTTCGCCGGTCCGCCGCAGACGGGGCAGTTCGTTTCGACAAATTCTGCTATCGCCGCCAGTGGCCCTTCGCCGGTCCCGGTCGGCTTGTAGTTCTCGACCGCCGGCAGCAGTACCGGCAACTGATCTTCGGGGACCGCGACTTCGCCGTGAACCGGGCAGTGGATAATCGGGATCGGAACCCCCCAGTAGCGCTGCCGCGAGACCAGCCAATCACGAAAACGATAAGTGACAACAGGCTTGCCCTGCCCGCGTCCTTCCAGCCAGGCCGCGACTTTTGCTACGGTTTCTTTGCTGTAGGCAAGACCGTCAAACGGCCCGCTGTTCACCAGAACGCCCTTGTCAGTCGTCGCCGCCGTCATCGCTGCGCCGTCTACTTCTGCGCCCGGCTCTTGATAGACGGGGATAATCGGCAGGCCGAACTTGCGGGCAAAGTCAAAGTCCCGGTTGTCATGCGCGGGGACCGCCATGATCGCGCCGGTGCCGTAGCCCATCAGCACATAGTCGGCGATCCAGATGGGGACACGCTCACCGCTGACCGGGTTCTCGGCATACGCGCCGGTGAAGACGCCGGTTTTCTCGCGCCCTTCCGCCTGCCGGTCCATCTCCGTCTCGCGCCCCGCCCGCGTCACATACGCGCGGATCGCGCTCTGCTGTTCGTCCGTCGTCAGCGCGTCTACTAGGGGATGCTCCGGGGCCAGGACCAAGAATGTTGCTCCCCAGAGTGTATCGGGCCGGGTCGTGAAGACGGTGATGGAACCCCTCTCGGCTCGTTCCTCGCCACCCTCCCCGAAGCGGAGAGGGGAAGAGTCTCCAGTGTCTGTGCTCGCAAACTCTTCACCTTCCCGTTTCGGGAGGGTCGGTGAGGGACGAACCGGGGTGGGTTCCACCGCGAATGTCACCTCCGCACCTTCGCTGCGTCCGATCCAGTTCCGCTGCTGCTGCTTGACCCCATCCGGCCAGTCGGTCGTGTCGAGGCCCGCCAGCAGACGCTCGGCGTAGGCCGTGATCTTCAGATACCACTGCGGGATATAGCGCTTCTCGACCAGTGCGCCCGAACGCCAGCCGCGCCCGTTGACCACTTCCTCATTCGCCAGCACCGTGTTTTCCACCGGGTCCCAGTTCACCGGGGCATTTTGGCGACAGGCTAACCCCTGCTTATACAGCAGCAAGAATATCCACTGGGTCCATTTGTAGTAAGCCGGGTCGCTGGAATTGATCTCCCGGTCCCAGTCATAGGCCATGCCGATCAAATTGATCTGCCGCTTATAATTTGCCGCGAACTCCCGCACCATCGGGCCGGGGTTGACCTGCCGCTTCAGCGCTTCGTTCTCAGCGGGCAGCCCGAACGCATCCCAGCCCATCGGGTGCAGGACATTAAAGCCCTGCATGGACTTCAGCCGCAGAAATGCATCGGTCGGGGCGTAGTTCTTGAAATGCCCGACTGACAGCCCGGACCCGGATGGGTAGGGGAACATCTCCAGCCCGTAATACTTGGGCTTGGAGTGGTCAATCTTGGCACGATACAGGTCTGCCTCGGCCCATTTCGCCTGCCACTTCGTTTCGACTGCATGAAAGTCGTATTTCTCGTCCAGCGCCATTGTGTCTTTGTGCCTAATTCGTCAAGAGTGTATGCGTGGAGTTGAAAACTCCACGCTAGGTTAAGCGTCCTGCCGGACGGAAGATTGAGAGCGTAAACATCAGCGCTCTTCCACTCGAAGAGTGCCTCTCCTAGCGAGGAGTTTTCAACTCCTCGTCTGGAATGCCTGATGCATATTATTCAGTATACTGCTGTGCAGGGGAGGGTGTCAAGTGAGGTAAAATAGCGCCAGGGGGCTGCCTAATGGTTGACCGAAAAGCGCGACGCGAATATGCACAGTTGGTGCGTCAGTTCATCAGCGGCAGGCTGACAAGCGATGAGTATGAAGACAGGTTCGGAAAGCTTCAGTTCAACAAGAAGGACCGAGCGCTTTCGGAGGTTTGGGAAGTCCTGGATTCTCTCTGCGAGGAATCTCTGCCTAAGAAGATGACGGAACAATGGCGGCTTGACCATTCGGCGCGGCGGCAGACTGCTCAGGCTGTTTTGTTCCTGCAATCCGATCAAGAGTACGGCTGGCCGACGCGCCTTTGGGACGGCTCTGTCTTTTTAATCGCCGCGTTTTGCATTCTGCTTATCTTTGCGCTGAACCCGGAAGTCTCTCTTCTCGTTCGTTCCGCAGTCAGCGTTCCTGTAGTCATAACGTGGCGTTATCATGAGCGCTGGCAGTCCAAGCGGCACGACCGCGCTGGTGACAAAGAAGCGTGGCCGTTTTTGCATCAGGCGGAGTTAGAATCGGCAAAAAGACTGCCCCGGCTGCTGAACGGCAAAGCCAGAACCATGTCCTAAAGGACACGGTTAGGGGGCGCAGACGCCGCAAACCCACCGCTTCTGCACTGGCAGATTTGGAAGGCGTGGGGCTGAGGACAAACGAAGCCGAAAATCCGAGGCCCGCGAAGAGGTACTTCGTAGCGTCTGTGCTGATTAGACATGCGCTTCAACGCATGGTGCTAGGGCGTTTCGCCTAAGATACGGGTCTTTTAAACCGGCAATGACTCACGGCAGAAGTACATCTGCAAATTCGGGTATCTTGTCGTATGACTTCTACCGCTCTTTCTTCTGCCGCTCTCTTTCAGGCGACCCGTGCCTATTCCGCTCCCGCCAGTGTGGTTCCCGTCCTGCTCGGCACGGCGCTTGCCGCACGGGGCTATGCGAACGGCGGACTCGGCCACTTTGACCTCTTGGCGTTTGTGCTGGTGCTGCTCGGCGCAGTGCTGGCGCATTTCGGCGCAAATGTGATTAACGACTACTTTGACTTTGTGAACGGCGTGGACACGAAGCCCGAACATGGCTCCGGTGTTCTGACCCAAAGCCTGATGACCCGCTCACAAACGCTGGGCTTCGGGCTGGCGCTGCTCGGCGGGGCGGCGGTCTGCGGTCTGCTTCTTCTTAGAAACCATGCGGCAGTTGTCGTGCCGCTGGCGCTGGTCGGCCTCGGCTGTGCGGTTCTGTACCCGGCGTTCCTAAAACGCTATGCGCTGGGCGACTTTCTGATCATTCTGGCATTTGGCGTCGGGATCACGCTGGGTGCTTATGGCGTGCAGAGCAATTCGCTGACCACACAGCAGTGGCTGCTGGTTGCGCTTTACGCGGTTCCGGTTTCGCTGCTGGTAGACGGCATCCTGCACGCGAACAACCTGCGCGATGCCCCTGACGACCGGGCGGCTCATGTGTTGACCCTTGCTACTCTGCTGCCGCCGCGTCTGGGGCTGATACTTCTGCAAGTGCTTCTCTTTGGCCCGCTGGCGTTTGTCGTGGCCGGCGTGCTGATACGCTTTTTGCCGATATGGAGTTTGGCATCTTTGCTGGCCGCGCCGCTTCTCGTCAAAGCCTATAAGACAATCAATGTCCCGCTGACAGCGCAGGCGCATCTGATCTTCGGCGTTTTGTACACAGTATCGCTGCTGGTAAAGCCGGTATTTGTGTGAGAAGCAGAAGTAAAACTTCGAACCGGCACTGGAAGTGCCGGTCTACTGTTGAGTGAAAGTCGCTCCGCGACTAGGGAGAAGACTGCGCGATGCACTCCTACTTCTTTCCTTAGTCGCTTCGACTTTCACGCAAAAGTAGACCGGCACTTCCAGTGCCGGTTCTTACTCGTACAGCCTAAATCCTCGCACACGCTCTTTGAACTCTTCTAAATCCCCTGCCCAGCCTGCCGCAATCTCGGCGTAGGACTTCCCGGCCACGATGCTCTCATAAGCCACCTGGTTGACCAGCAGCGTTTTCAGCTTTTCCGGCTGCCACTCGTCGTACAGACGCCGCAGCGTCAACGCCAGTGTCAAGCCGACTTGCACGGCGTTGAGCGCGTCCCGGTCGGTGAGCAGAATTTGGACGCCGCCGCACTTCTCGGTGGCAAAGACGCTGTCGCTTGGGGTGAACTCGACGGGGATAAAGCGGACGTCGGGCAGATTTTCAGCGTTCAGCGCGGCGGCAAACGTGCGGGCGTCAACGTAGGGAGCGCCGAACATCTCAAACGGCGTATTAGTCCCGCGTCCGACCGAGACATTGGTGAACTCTAAAAGGCCGACGCCGGGATACAGCGCGGCGGCAGGCAGGCGGCGCATATTCGGCGAGGGGTTGGTCCAGAGGAGGCCGGTTTGGTCGTACCAGTCGCCGCGCCCCCAGCCTTGACATTTGACAACCTCCAACGGACACGTCATCTGCTTTTCGGCGTGGAGCAGGCGGGCCATCTCGCCGAGGGTCAGCCCGTGCCGAATGGGAACGGGGTGGCAGGCGACAAACGCCAGCTTGTCGCTGTCGGCGAGCGGCCCTTCGGTGTGCGACCCCGTGATGGGATTGGGGCGGTCTAAGATAACCACACGTTTTTGATGCGTGTTGGCGGCTTCCAGAACACACAGCAGGGTGCTGAGGTAAGTGTAGAAGCGGCAGCCGATGTCCTGGATGTCAAAAACAAGTGCATCCACAGCTTCTAGCTGTTCGCCTGTCGGCTGGGTTCGTGCGCCGTACAGCGAGTAGACCGGCAAGCCTGTCTGCGCGTCCGTGCTGTCCGCGACCAAAGGCTGATCGAAGTCGCCGCGAATGCCGTGCTCCGGCCCGAATAGGACGGCCAGCCGAACGCCCGGCGCGTGAAAAAGTGCGTCAATCGCCGGCTGCCCGGTATGGGTCAACCCGGTGTGGTTCGTCACCAGCCCGACCCGGTTTCCCGCCAGTGCCCGAAACTTATTCTGCGCCAGCACGTCTATTCCCGTGAGTGTCATGCCAACATGATACCGCGCCTGCGCGTAAGGTACAATAGGGGCATGGCACTTCCCACAGTAAAACTGAAACCCCAGCGGCCAGAGCGATTGCGCCACCCGTGGGTTTATGATAACGAGATCGCGACCGGTCCGCCTGAAGGCTTTTCGAATGGCGGCGTCGTGCGGGTGCTGGACTCGCGCGGCAAGACGCTCGGCGCGGGCTACCTCAATCACAAAAGCAAGATCGCCGTGCGCTATCTGTCCCGGCAGCGGGACGTCGCCGTGGACGCCGGCTTTTGGGCGGCGCGGCTGAAGCAGGCGCATGCGTATCGCGCGGCACATTATGCTCAGAACGGGACGCTTCCGGAAGCGTTCCGGCTGGTTCACGGTGAGGCCGATGGTCTGCCGGGGCTGATCGTGGACAAGTACGGCCTGTTTCTGGTGGTTCAGTTTTTGGCGCTGGGTCTGGAACCCTGGCGGGAGGTTATTGTCGCTGCTTTGGCGGAACAGTTCTCGCCTGCCGGCATCTACGAGCGCTCGGACAGCGCGGTGCGGAAGCTCGAAGGCTTGGACGCGCGGGTAGGGGCACTGTTTGGAGACCCGCCGCCGGATGACCTAACGCTGCATGATGACGGCGCGACGCTGCTTGCCGATCTGAAAACAGGGGCGAAGACGGGCCTTTTCTTGGACCAAATTCAAAATCAAAAAGCGGCGGCGAAGCAGGCGGCGGGGCGGGACGTGCTGAACTGCTTCTCGTACACGGGCCTGTTCGGCCTGCGGGCGGCCCATGCCGGAGCAAACAGTGTGGTGGATGTCGAATCAGCCCGGAGTTCAACGCGCTCAATCAGCGTCAGTGGGCGCTGTCTGGACCGAGCATACCGCATGAGGTCGTCACCGAAAATGTCTTCGACTACTTGAGGGCGCTGGAAGCCAAATCTTACCGCACGGACATGATTGTCCTAGACCCGCCCGCGTTCACCAAAAACCGGGGCAGCCGTGACGGGGCCATGCGCGGCTACAACGAAATCAACCGGGTGGCACTGCGCCTCCTGCGCCCCGGCGGCGTCCTCGTGACCTGCTCCTGCTCGCATCATCTCTCCGCGCCGGAGTTCCGCGAAATTGTCCAAACGGCGGCGCGTGACGCCGGCCGGACGCTGAAGATGATTGAAGGCCGAGGTCAGCCCGCCGACCATCCGGTGCTTCTCGACGCGCCTGAGTCCGAGTACTTGAAGTGCTTGATTTTGGCGGTAGAGTAGGGAGAAAATGATCTATGACCGAAAAGCAAAAGGGAGCCGCGACCCTTGTTCTTGCGCTGATAATTGCGCTTGCCTGGCTTTCTGTGCGTCTGTACCGAGGCTCCGGCTCGCTGGACCGGCTCACCCGGATTGTCTCCCTTCAGCACTGGCAGCTTAGCACCCAGCCGAATGACCCTGTTTCGGCTTTGACAAGTATGCCGAGCGCCGCCCCCTATTTGTGGCTGACTCGCCATGAGCTGCTACACTTCAGCGGCGGCTCCGCGCCGGGGCTGAAGGCGGCTGTTTATGACACTGACACGAAACAGGACCAGCCAGCGCCGGGACTGTCCGCACTTCAGCCGTCGCCTCAAATGGTCAACCTCGCCTCGCCAGACGGGAAATGGCTGCTGTCGTCAGTCCCGAAAGAGCTGCCGATGGTCGTGCCGAAGGAGCTACGTTATAATGGATCACAATATATGGAGGTGCTAGCCTCCCTCTGCGCGGTCCGGCGTGCCGACGGCAAAACCCTTTGGTATCCAGACATTCCAGGCGGTATTCCTTCCTTTCGCTGGATGCCGGATAGTCGCCACTGGATGACAGATCTCGGCCGGGGCTTGGCGCTTGCCGCTTCAAGGAAACCTCCTGTGCCTTCTGCCGGCCCCATGCGGAGCCTGGGAGGCCGGCCGGGCTATATCGCAGCTCGCCCTGCCCTGCGTCTTGCCGTGGTTGGTATTGACCCACCCAGCGTTCGGTACATTTCCCTAACGAACATGGGGTCCTATAAAATTATCGGGGCAGCCGCGCCGGATAAAGTCATTTTGAGCGCCTGCGATCCTACGACATACCTGAATCCCCCGGAGGGTGTCGTTCAGCCGCCGCTGCCGTTTGTGGAGGTCTCGCTTGCTTCTCCGCAGGCATTGGCACGGAAGTTTTCGGTGGCCTTTCCGCAGACGCCCACCGGCGGCTCCAGCGCGATCCTGCTGTCGCCGGCGGGCGACAATTTCCTCTGGATCTGCCTCTCCGCCCAGCCTTCCCTGATCAACTGGAGGCGCAGCGCCCCGGAGCGAAAATCGGCGGATTTCTCGGTGTTCCCGACAAACGGCGGGTCGCCGCGTCATTTGGGGACATGGAGCGGGTCGCAAATTGGAAACTTCCAGTGGAACCCAGACAGCAGACACATCAGCTTTTCCCTGGAAAATGTTCTTTACAGCCTCCCCATCTAGCCGCCTTTTTAGAGCAGGCTCGGTAGCGCAACAGTCGGCAGGGGCCGGGTGAGGGCATCGTCCAGGGCGACAACGGTCAGTTTGCCGGTATGCACGTCGTAGATGCAGCCGTTGACGGGGATATGGCTGGGGATCCAAGGGTGAGATTTGATGCGCTGGATCTGCTGGCGGACATGGTCATCCAAATCCCGAAATGCGTGGAACTGTTCCGGGGCGATGGAGTCGGTCCCTCGGCGGCGGCGGATGTCTTCGCGCAGGTCTTCGTCCCGGAATGTCTGCATTCCGCACTTGGTGTGGTTGACGACCAGAAACTCTTCCACGCCCAATTTGTAATGCGCGACCAGCAGAGAACGGATGACATCTTCGGTGACGACCCCGCCGGCATTGCGGATGACATACGCATCGCCGGGCTTCAGGCCAAATGCCTGCTCGAGTGGAATGCGGTAATCCATGCAGGCGACCAGCGCCAGCTTCCGCGTGACCGGCGCGGTTGCTCGCGCGGTGTCATAGGTAGACGCAAACTCGGCATTCACTTCCAGCACATGATCTAAAACACTCATGGCTCTATTTTACCCGAAGGAATTGACATGAAGATACTGATTATCGGCGGAACCCATTTTGTCGGACGGCATCTCGCGGAAGCGGCCCTGGCACGTGGCCATGAGCTAACCCTGTTCAATCGAGGCCGCAGCAGCGCAGGCTTGTTTCCCAGCGCCGAGCATCTGACCGGAGACCGAGACGGCGACGCCCTAGAAGTTCTGCGCGGGCGCACCTGGGACGCGGTCATTGATACCTGCGGCTATGTCCCGCGCATCGTCAAGCAGGCCGCCGATCTGCTCGCTGAGACGGTCTTTCGCTATGTGTTTATCTCGACGATTTCCGTGTATGCCGCCTTCGAAACGCCCGATCAAGACGAAACCGCTCCGCTGGGGGGCCTCCAGGATGCAGGCACCGAAGAAGTCACGGGGGAGACTTACGGACCGCTGAAAGTCGCGTGCGAAAATGCTGTCGAAGAAGCGTTTCCAGGCCGCGCTTTGATGATCCGGCCTGGCTTCATTGTCGGCCCCTACGACCCGACTGACCGTTTCACCTACTGGCCGCGCCGCGTCGCCGCCGGCGGCGATGTGCTGGCTCCCGGTACTCCGGAGCAGCCGCTGCAAGTCATTGACGCGCGTGACCTGGCTGAGTGGACGCTTTCGCTGGTGGAGCGGGAAGAAACAGGGATTTATAATGCGACCGGCCCGGATTATTCCCTGACGCTTGGCAAGACTTTAGAAACATGCCGGATGGTCAGCGGCAGTGATGCCTGCCTGTGCTGGGTTTCCGATGCGCTTCTGAAAGAGAACGATGCCGACTCAACCCGCCTGCTGCCGTTTTATGTTCCGGCAAGTTCCGATATGGCGGGCCTAATGACCGCAAGCATCGCCAAAGCTGTGGCTCAGGGGCTGACGTTCCGTCCGCTTGCCGAGACCATCGGGGACACGCTCGCGTGGGACAAGACGCGCCCGGCAGATGTGCCGCTGAAGGTCGGCTTGTCGCGAGAACAGGAACGGGAACTGCTGGCGAAGTATGCCCAGGATTGAAATCCGGGGCTAAGGCTTTATTAGGGTGAGGAGCCTTCGGCTGGCTGTCCTGCGGACAGAAGAGCAAGGCAAGTGGGCGCAGGCTCCTCAGCCATGCACTTCAGTGCGTGGCTTCTTGGTTGAGTCTCCGGCCATTGTTTTCCTGAGTCCGCCGTGGTACAATGTCGTGCCTATGTCTACTCGTTCCCCTAAAAAAGCTGTTGCCAAAACTGTCCCCGCACTGCCGCTCAACCAAGTGATCCTGGGCGACTGCGTGGATGTGATGAACGCCCTGCCGCCCAAAAGCGTGGATTTAGTGTTCGCCGACCCGCCTTACAACATGCAGCTTGGCGGCGATTTGTGGCGGCCCGACATGACCAAAGTGGACGCCGTCACCGATCCCTGGGACAAATTTAAATCGTTCGCCGAGTACGATGCGTTTACCCGTGCCTGGCTGACCGCCGCCCGGCGGGTGCTGAAAGACACCGGAACACTCTGGGTCATCGGCTCCTACCACAACATCTACCGGGTTGGGGCTGTTTTAATGGATGTCGGCTACTGGGTGCTGAACGATGTCGTGTGGGTGAAGCTCAATCCGACGCCGCAAATGCACGGGACTCGGTTCTGCAATGCCCATGAAACGTTGCTGTGGGCAAAAAAGTCGGTGGACCAGAAAAAATATACGTTCCACTATCATGCGCTGAAGGCGGGCAACGACGACAAGCAGATGCGCTCTGACTGGCATATTCCCCTCTGCACCGGCGGTGAGCGGGAAATCCGCGACGGCAAAAAAGCGCACGCGACCCAGAAGCCGGAAGCTCTGCTGCACCGGGTCATCGCCGCCACGACCAACCCCAACGACATTGTTCTGGACCCTTTCTGCGGGACCGGAACAACGGCGGCGGTGGCGAAGCGCCTAGGCCGCAATTATCATCACGATTGATCGAGAAGCGGCGTATGTGGAGGTCGCCGAGGCGAGGCTAGCGAATATACCCCCGGCGCTGCTCACCAGCGCCGATGAGGGCGGGGTGCTGCTTGGCGGGCCAAAGCCGCGTGTGCCGTTTGTGAGCTTCGTCGAGGGCGGGCGGCTTCCGATTGGCGCGGCGCTTCGGCTCAAAGGTACAAGCGTCAGCGCGATTGTCCATGCCGACGGCACGGTGTCGGCAGGCGGTCACCGCGGCTCGATCCATAAAGTCGCCGCCGCCTGCCTCGGCCTGCCGACTGCAAACGGCTGGACTTCCTGGTTGT